>CAVUKZ010000010.1:0-482648 GCA_963742205.1 uncultured Solirubrobacterales bacterium
AGTGGACGCACTTGCTGACGTGCGGGCGTCCGAGAGGTAGCGTCGCGGCGGATGCGAAATCGACTCTTCGTTTCGGTGGTGTTCGCGGCCGTCGCTCTGGTCGTCGCGATCCCGGTCGCTCCCGCTGCCGCCAAGGTCCCCGACCCGCTCAAGCCCGGCAAGCTCGGCGTCAACGTGGTCGAGTACGACGCTGGCGAGATCGCGCTCACGGTCCCGCAGCTCGACGGGACGTCGGCGAGCTTTACGCAGCCGCTCGAGGGCTCGGTCACGTTCCCGACCAGCCCGGGACCGTGGCCCGTGGTGCTCTTCCTCCACGGGCGCCACCAGACCTGCATCGATGCAGGCGGTGTTGAGTACATACCCGAGGCCGGCTCGCCGGAGGTTCAGTGCCCCGACGCCTTCGGCCCGGGCGGGGAGCAGCTCCAGACCCGGATTCGCAGTTACGCGGGGTACCAGTACCTCGCCTCGTTGCTGGCCTCGCGCGGTTACGCGGTCGTCTCGCCGAGCGCCAACGTGATCGCTTCCTTCGACGGCGCGGCGCCTGACGGCGGAATCGCGGCGCGGACTCAGATGATCGGCGCGACGCTCGATTTGATGCGGCGCTGGAGCAACGGCGCCGGCCCGAGCAACACGATCGGAACCCGGCTGACCGGGCGGCTGGACCTCACGCGGGTGGCGTTGATGGGTCACTCCCGCGGCGCCGAGGGCGTCACGCAATACATCGCCTTCAACCAGGAGCGATCAACGGTCTATCCGCTCAACGGAGTGATCTCCGTGGCCCCGACCGACGCCACGGCAGCGGATCCGTTCCGCAACGGCGGCACGAATCTCGCCGAGTTGTTGCCGGCGTGCGACGGCGACGTGTTCTTCCTCGCGGGCGGGCACGTGTTCGAGCGGGTCAAGGATTCACCGCAGGGGCAGCCATTCACGAAGCTCCAGTGGCTGGTTCAGGGGACGAACCACAACTTCTTCAACACGGTCTGGAGCGGCGCCGACGACGCCCTCGAGAACCCGGTGACGGCGCTCGACAGCGCCTGCAACCCGGCGAGCCCGGACGCGGTAAGGCTCGATCCCGCCGACCAGCGTCGCGTCGGGGCCGCCCTGATGGCCTCCTTCATCCGCTACTTCGAGGGCGGCGAGGAGCGGTTCCGAAAGATCGTCACCGGAGCCGTGTATCCGGATGAAGCCTGCGCTCGCGGGCGATCGGTCCCCTGCTCATCGCTCGTGCGTACCTCAGCGATCACCCCCAGGCGGCGCACGGTGATCGAGCCTGGCGGCCCTTCGCCCACGCGGCGCAATGCGCTCGGCGGGGCGATCCGGGCAAACGGCCTGTCGGTGAAGCTCTGCGATCCGACCTCCTCTCAGGCCGACGCCACAGGCCCTTCCGACTGGGTGCTCAGCCTGGGGGCACCACCGCTGATCGCGTGCCCCGGGCCGATTCCGAGCCTGGAGCCGCTCTTCGACCTCATCACCGGGGAGGCTGCCCCGCCCGATCCACTGGTTGATCCATTGTGGGTCGACCGCTCCTGGACGCGGCAGCTGGCCGCAACATGGAGCGGGCGCTCGGCACTGGGCACGACGATCCCGCCGCGCTTCGCCGACGTGCACCGCTTCCGCGACCTGGCGCTGCGCTCGGTGACCACGCTCTCGCCGCGCAACCCCGCCGCCGTCGACAACGAAGCCGGCCCCGCCACCCAGCGCTACGACGTCGTGCTCGTCGACAGCCACAGCGAGCAGGCGCAGCTCCCGGCCGAACGCTTCTCCGCGGCACTCGAGCCGGCGCTCGGCAACTCGATCCGTCAGCTGATCCTCTCGGACGTACGCATACCGCTGCGGCGCTTCGACGGCGTGGACCTACGGAATCTCCGTGCGGTGAAACTGCGTTTCGGAGTCCGAGGCCGTCACCGCGGCCAGGTGCAGATCGCCGACCTCGCCTTCCAAGGGCGCGGCAGCGGTCACCGAGAGGCGCCAGCAGAACGCACCATCAAGCGGCGGCGGGGCACGGCCGTCGACGCCATCCCGCTCAAGGCCGTGACCGAACCGGCCGGCAGCGCCGGGTGCGGCGACTCGACGGCCCCAGCCCTCAGCGTCGAGCGGCGGCCGGTCCTTGCCGGCGGGCGGCTGTCAGCCGCGGGCGCCGCCGCCGACGCGGGGTGCAGCGGACTAGCGCGAGCGCAGATCGCCGTGAAGGACCCAGTCGAGCACGGCTGCCGCTTCCTCGGCGCCGACGGAGATCTCGGCCCGGTCAGCGACTGCGCTCATCCATATGCCCTGATCGCTTCCGGCGGGACGAGCTGGTCACTGGACGTGGACACCGCCCGGCTCCCGGACGACGCCGACGTCGCGATCTGGGCCCTCGACCGGGCCGGGAATGTGAGCTCGGTGCGGCGCTTCGCGGTCCCGTAGCCCAGCCAGCGGGCGGTGACTCAAAGACCGCGTGGCTGTCGAGCGCTGACCGAAACCGGATCAGCGCTGGGTGTTCACAGCGATCGCCGCGATCGTCGGATTGTCGATCGTCAGGTCGGGATTCGACTCCGTGCAGCGGAGGGCGACGGTGTGGCTCCCTGCCGGGAGTGGGGCTGTGGTCTTGGTGATCGCGAATCCGTCGTGCTCGTTGCCCCCTCCTAAGAACTGCGTAGCCGAAGTCGCACTATCGACTGCGATCGCGCAGGCACCCGACCCCGGGTGCGGGGCCTTACTTCCCGTTGCGATGACGAGAACCGAGCTCGACCTGCTGAGCTCGATGCTCTGGCTCACGCAATCGGTGGCCGCGCCCGATGTTGGGTCACAGCTCGACCCTTGTTCCAGCCCGGCTCCGGTCGGAGGGCTCAACCGCCGTTCATCGATCTGCCGCCCGGCGAGGGTGTCCGTCGCAACGTCCTTGCCCTTGACCGAGCGGTTACGGATGTCGCCCGAGTCAATTTTTGTCACGGCGTACGCGCTCCCGCCAAGGGCGACGAACAGCGCGAGATACGCGACCGTCGTGCTGTGGCTGGGTCTCTTCATTCGAATGCTCCGGCTGCGCACTACCTAAACAAGGCAGATGGGCAGACGTTGCGCGGACTCAATGGGCCCGGACGACCACCTTCCGCCATTTTGAACTCGAACCCTTGAACGGCCAGTTTCCCTCGTTACGAACTTTGACGCGGAAACGAAACAGCGCATCGCTGGTCAGGGCCTTCGAGAACCGGTAGTTGAGCCGATAGGCCCCATCCGCACTGGTACGGAACGGTTGCTTCAGGGTGCGTTGCCGACCGATCTTCAGGCGGTACTGGATCTCGACCAGCTTCCCGCCGGAGGGAATTCGCGCTCCGCGATGCTTTACGCGGCCCTTGAACGTGACTGGTGAGCCCTCGGGGACCTCACGATCCGAGATCCGGAGGCTCGCTTCACCCTTCACAGCGAACTTTCCGACGTCATCGTGAGCGGGCAGGTACTTGCTTGACCCAGCGAATTCCGCCTCGATCGCCCTCGTGGGTCCGGAGGGCTCGGGTACCGAGAACCGGCCTTCGGCATCTGTTACGGCAGGTCGCTCGGAGCGGGGATAGAGCGCGCCGTTATCGAAGCGATCGACCACCAATACCGGCTGGTTTGCGAGAGGCCGTCCCTCGGAGTCGAGAAGTCGACCGTGGACTTTGGACTTCGTTCCGTAGGGAACGATCTGCCCGTTGCGCCCCCGTTGCCGAGGCTCGTTCGCATCTCGACGCGCGCCCTAAGAGGGAAGCTAGCCCGCATGGGCGATCCGTCAGTCCGCAGCGTGGTCTCGAACTCGTTGCCGGCGACGTCTCGGACGATCGCCGCGTGAACTCGTACTCGCCCGACGGTACGGCAGACGAGTCGACCCGTGCCCGAGCTGTACCACCAACGAGGCGGGTGTCCAACGGCAGCCAGTTGTCAGCACCAACCGCCCGGTAGGACAGCTGTGCGCTTCGTACGCCGGAGTGCCTATCCGAGACCCTCGCCTGAATTAATTCTGGATCCGCCGGATCCAACTCGCTCTGAAACGCCGCGCGCGGTTCCTCGTTATCGACGTAGATCAAGGTGCTGCGTGTCGCGACGTTCCCGGCATAGTCGGCAACGTACGCCGTGACCTCGTTCCCTCCGTTCACGAACGCCCCGGCTGAGGTGTCACGCTGGATGGCGAACCCCTGGGAGTCGGACTCGCACGGCACTAGCTTCACCGCAAAGTTCCACGGAAGACCTCCCGTTCCGCATGTCCCGGGGACCCGCGTCAACTCCTCCCCATTCACATATCCCACGAGATGGAACACGCCGGATCCGGCGTCCGCGGCGTCTGCGATCAGGGTCTTGGTTCCTCGGAGCCAGCCGGGTTCGGTCATGTCGCCGCCGAAGGCGGTGATCGCCGGGTCGACGTCGTCCGCGAGGGCGATCACGACGTTGCGGACGAAGGCGTGGGCGTTGAGGCCCTCCGGGCAACCGCCTGCGTGGGCGCACGCCAGGCGGACGATGAGCTGGGAGTGGCGCAGGTCGTAGCAACGGTTGGTCCAGCCCGCTGGGCCGTCGCCGCCGGTGGCGAGGACCTGAAAGCCCGGGTAGGCCAGGATCTCGGCTTGGTGGTGGCCGTCTCGGCGGAGGTTGAAGTCGAGGCAGACCGTCTCGATGTGCGTTCCGCTCGGTGCCGTGTACATCAACTGCTTGTAGGCCGAGTTTCCCGCGGCCCCGAGGTTGTAGATCCCGATGTATCGGTCCTGGAAGCTGCCGTTGCATTTGTCGATCTGGGCGTAGCTCGGGTGCCCGCCGGCCTCCTGGATCTCGTCGGCCTCGAGATGCCACGGGTGGCACTTGACGACGTTGTAGACGCCGCCGGCGGCCTGCGCCGACGGAGCCTCCGCCGCAACGGCCGCCAGCCGCGAGCGCTGCCACGAGCAGACTTCGCACGAGGGCGCTCACGGTCCGAACTCCTGGCGGACGTTGGAAGGACTCGAGGGTTCTGCCGACCCACTGGATGCGGGAGCGGGCTGGAGCTCGGCGGCGCGACCGCGGCCGAGGAGACGCTGAACTCCTGCTCGGTCGGCGGCGCGGTGGGCGCCACCGTCGGCTCCACCGGTGCCGCCTCGGGAGCGGGCGCCGCGGGCGCGGGCTCGGTGGTGACGGTCGCCTGCCCGCCCGGCTGCGGGTCAGGCGGCGGTGGCGGCACCCATTCGTGACCTATCTGCGACGGCAGCGTCTCCACGTGAACCACCGCGGGCCCCTTCGGCTCGGGCGCCTTGATCGGCGCGGCATGGCGCTCGCGCGGTGGCGGCGAGACATCGTCCTTGTCGCCGCCGATCCCGAACGGCGAGACGCCCGCGGCGACGCAGGCCGTTGCCGCCATACCTCCGCCCGCACAGGCGAGGACGATCTTCCCCGCCGTCCCGAGCCCAGCGAGCTTCGCCAGCACCCCGGCGCCCGCAGCGCCGGCTCCCCGCGCGCCGCCGCTCGCGGCGAGCTGGCCGGTGCCCGAGTCGACGCTCGTGGATCCACCGCGAGCCACGAGCCCAGCGGCGCGGTCGCCGAGATCGACGATTCGGTCGCCGAGCCCGACGTGGCTGTCGATGGCGTCGATCGCCCCGACGCTTGCCACAGCCCCGCCGAGATCGTGGAGGTGACCGGTGAGGCGGCCCACGAACTCGGCACAGTGCCGACAGTGGGCGAGGTGGGCGCGGGCTTGGCGCTCCTGCTCGTCGTCTGCAAGCCCGGCGGCGAATGCTTTGAGCACGGACTCGCGGTCCGCGCACCAGCTGCCGCGCTCGACTGCGCGCATTCGCTCCGTGAGCTCGTCGACGCCGCGAGTGATCTCCTTCCGATACGCCCGCGGGGAGAGCCCCTTGATCAGTCCGCACACCTGGCTGGGCTCCAGCCCCCAGCCGTAGCGCAGCAACATCACCGCCCGGCGGCGTGCCGGCAGCGACGAGAGCAGGTCGCGCGTCACGCGGCTCTGCTCGGCGCTCGCCGCGAGCTCCTCCGGGGAGGAGCGATCGTCGGCCATCGTGCCGACCGACTCCAGCGGCGCCGTGGGCTTGCGTTTCCGGCGGCGAATCTCCTTGCCGGCCTGGTTGGCGACGGCCGTCAGCACGTAGCTGCGGATCTCATCGTCGGCGAGCCCGGCCTGGCGGTCGGCGAGCGCGCGGAGGGTCCCGACCCAGGCGCCGGCGTAGATGTCGTCGAGCTCGTCGGGCGAGAAGGCACCGCGGAAGGCGCGCCGGACCATCGCCTTCGCCTGGCCTTCGAACTCGCCGAACAGGCGACCCGAGCGCTCGCGCCAGTCCTGCTGAGGTGCTCGACGGAGCGGGGCGCGAGTTGGGGCACTTACTGGCTTCATCCGGCTTCCCTCTGAGGACAAGCCCGACTAACTCAGTTGCGCCCCCCTTAAGCCCGCGCCGCCCAAGGTCTGCACCCGCGGGCCTCTATCGGACCCTCCTCGACGAGTGGGCGCATCGTATGAGCGCCCGCGGTGCAGGTCATCGCGTCAAATCGCATCGCTGCAAGCTTCGAGCGCAATTTGCGCCAAAAATCTCGTCGCGGGAGCCCCCGCGGACGGCGCTACAGACCCGGCGGAGGAACCATCACGACGCTACGCCCCGGCGTCGCTCAGCTTCTGCGCCAGGCCGTCGGCGCCGTCGCCCGGCTCCACCCGGATGCGGCTGAGCTGGTACGGGTCCTGGTCGGGCGAGGCCAGGCCCTCGTTCGTGGTCGTGGCGCCGAGATAGCCGGCGTCCTGCACCGCCTGGATCACCGTGTCGTCGTAGGCGCCCGCCGGGTAGCAGAAGAAGTCGACCGGCGACGCCGAACTGCTGCTGCAGCTCGGTGCGCGAGTCGGCGATCTCGCGGTCGAGGTCCACCCCGGCCTGGGTCAGATCCGGGTGGCTGAACGTGTGCGAGTCGAGCTCCCAGCCCGAGTCGACCAGATCGCTCACCTGCTTGTCGGTGAGCTCGCCCTGGTCGAGGTGATCGAGCTCGAGGTTGAGCACCCCGGGCCAGCCGAGGCGGTCGAGCATGGGGCGAGCACCGACGTACTGGCTCTGCAGGCCGTCGTCGAAGGAAATGACGACCGGGTTCTTGGCGATCGGCTCGCCGTCGTTCCAGGCGGCGTAGACCTGGCCGAGGGTGACCCCGTGGTAGCCGTTGTCCTCCAGCCACTTCATCTGCTGCTCGAACTCGGCCTCGGGGACGAAGAGACCCGGCAGCGCAGCGCCGGGCGGCGGCGGCGAGATCGCGTGGTACATGAGGATCGGCACCGCGTCGTGGAAGTCCGTGATCGTCGGGACGTCCGCGGGGATCGGCTCCGTGTCAGGCGAGCGGCTCGGCGCGTCCGCACGAGGCCAGGTCGAGGACTGGTCCGCCCGCGTCGACTCGCTGTGTCCGGCGCCGAAGGCGATGCCGCCGGCGAAGGCGAGCAGGGCGGCCCCGAAGAGGAAGTTGCGCCTGCGCCGCGCCGCCCGGCGGCGGCGCTCGATCGCTCGCCGACGCCGGCGCCGCTCTAGGATCGCCTCGTCCAAGCCGGGGTGAGTCTAGGTCGACACCCCGTCGCGATCGTGGATCGGAGAAACTGTGGGCGGAGGAATCAGGCGGATGACTTCGAGGCGAGGCAGGATCGTGATGGCGGGGGCGGGCGCGCTCGCGACGCTCGCGTTCGCCACGAGCGCGTCGGCGCTGCCGATCGTCGACACGGGGACGCCGTCGCTGCCGCCGTTCCAGGGCGCTGCGGCGACCAAGCACAAGATCAAGGACCCGACGATCGCGCCCCAGAACCCGTTCATGGCGCGCAACCCGAACTCGAACATCCACAACGACACCTGGATGACGGACGCCTACCAGCGCAAGGGACCGCTCGGGAAGTCGCTGGTCGCGACCTCGGACGCGAAGCCGGCCGCGCTGTGCGGCTCGATCGCCTTCGACAGCCAGGGCCGGCTGGTCTCCGTCTGCCCGTCGGTGATCGCGGCGCCCCAGGCGCGGATCATCGACCCGAACACCCTCGCGACGATCTCGACCTACGACCTGCCGAACGCCCCCAACCCGCCGAGACACGCCCGAGTACCAGAACTTCACCGGCGGCGGCTACTTCTTCCTCGACCAGGAGGACCGGCTGTGGGTGCCGACCAAGACCGATCACATCTTCGTCCTCAGCGAGGGCGCCGACGGCAGCACGCTCACGCTCGACGCCGACTACGACCTGACCTCGGTGCTCGACCCGTCGACAGAGCGGGTGACCTCGGCGCTGCCGGACTTCAAGGGCCGGATCTGGTTCGTCGCGAAGAAGACCGGCAAGGTCGGCACGCTCGACCCGCAGACCGGGCAGCTGAAGGTGCGCAAGCTCGGCGAGGAGATCGAGAACTCGTTCGCGGTCGGCGAGGACGGCGTCTACATCGTCTCCGACAAGCGGATGTACCGGTTCAAGGCCGGCGACAGCGGGCGCCCGCGGATCATCTGGCAGGCGCGCTACCGGAACTCCGGGATCGTCAAGCCGAGCCAGGTCGACGCCGGCTCGGGGACGACGCCGACGATCATGGACAACGGCTACGTCGCGATCACCGACAACGCCGACCCGATGAACGTCGTCGTGTACCGGACAGCGGGCAAGCTGCGCGGCAAGAAGCGCAAGGTGTGCGAGCAGCCGGTGTTCGCCAAGGGCGCGAGCGCGACCGAGAACTCGCTGCTCACCGCCGGACGCTCGCTGATCGTCGAGAACAACTACGGCTACCAGGACCCGTTCGGGCCCAACTCCGGCGCCGTCACCCAGCCCGGCTTCGCCCGCGTCGACGTGAAGCGCAGCGGCGAGGGCTGCAAGCTTCGGTGGACGAACAAGGACGTCCGGGCGCCGACGGTCGTCCCGAAGCTCTCGACCAAGACCGGGTCTGATCTACGCCTACGCCCGTCCCGACGATCCGTCGGCCCAGGGTTACTACTGGACGGCGATCGACTGGCGCAACGGCAAGACCGTCTGGAGCCAGTACGCGGGCTCGGGGCTGAGCTTCAACAACAACTACGCCGGGCTCGCCATCGGGCCGAACGGCACGGCGTATCTCGGGGTGATCGGCGGCATCGTCGCGCTCCGCGACGGGGCCTGAGCCGATGGCCGGTTGGCGCGCCTCCGCGGCGAATCCAGGCCGCGCAGGGTCCCCGTCGAGCCCGGGTTGACGCGGCCCCGGCTTGCCGCTCAGGCAGCGCGCTCGACCCGGCGTAGCGAGCGCTCGAGCACGCCGGCCATCCGCGCCGCCTGCGTGCGGACGTCGTGCACGGCGGCGGCCGTGCGCCCGGCGGGGTTGGGCGACGGCAGGTCGGCCGCGTGGCCGAGCGCCGCAGCCACGGCGTCGGTCTCGTAGGGATCGACGAGCACGCCCGCCTCGCGGGTCACGAACTCGGGCGGGCCGCCGATCGTGGAGGCGAGGACGGTGCGCTCCATCGCCATCCCCTCGAGCGTCGCCTGGCCGAACGGCTCGATCAGCGACGGCTGACAGAGCACGTCGCAGGCGGCCACCCACCTCGGGACGTCGGCCTGCGCCACCCGGCCGACGAGCAACACGCCCGGCGCGCCCGTCGAGCGCGCCGCGGAGCGGCCCGTCGCCGACGAAGGCGAGTCGACCGCGCCCGTGACGCTCGAACGCGTCGGCGAGCCGGACGACGTTCTTGCGCTCGATCAGCGACCCGACGCAGAGGAAGGCCGGCCCCTCCCCCTCCCATCCCAGCTCCGCTCGGGCCGCGGCCTGGTCGCGGGGGGCGAAGGCGTCGAGGTCGACGCCGCAATCGATCACCGAGAGCTTCTCCTCCGCCGCTGGGATCCGGTCGGCGAGGCGCTCGGCGAGCCACCACGAGTTCGCGATCAGGGCGCTCGCGCGGGCGACCACCCAGCGGCTGGCCTGGGCCGTGCCGGGGATCTTGCCGAGGTTGGCGACGTCCTGACCGTGGGCCATAGCCACCAGCGGCGCCCGAGCGGAGAGCGCGGCCAGCGCCCCGGCCGCGCCGGCCGGGAAGAGGAAGTGAGCGAAGACCACGTCGGGCGGGTGTCGCCGCGAAGCCGCTACCGCCTCGGCGACCAGACGCGAGTACTTGGCGCGCGAGCCGCCTCGTTGGCTGATCGAGACCACCTCGACCTCGTGCCCGAGTCGCTCGAGCTCCCGGCGCACGGGAACGAGAAAGCTCCCGAGGTCGGGCTCGGCCTCGCTCGGCCACATCTGGGTCACCATCAGGATCCGCAAGCGGGGCGGATTATCGCTACCTGGCGAGCGGGCCTCGCCATCAGGCGACGATCAGCGGGACTGGCCGTATGAACGAGGTCGGGGAGGCGACGCCTTGCGCCCGTTGCTACCCGGGCATAGGGTCAGCCCGACCTGCACTCGAAAGGACGACGCATGTCTGAGTTCGACCACGGTCCCCCGGCTCACCTGGCGGCGCTCTTTGACGACGTACCTGACCCGCCGGTACTCGATGATTTCTGGTTCGACTGGGGGCCGGTGTTCTACCGAGGCCGGCTCGACGGCTCGGCGCGCGTGCTCTGCCTCGCTTCTGACCCCGGACCGACGGAGCGAATCGCAGGACGCACGCTGGTCGGAAACGCCGGCCAACGGGTCCAGGGCTTCCTCAGCAAGCTCGGGCTCACGCGGTCATATGTCTGCCTGAACGCCTGGGCCTACGCCGTTCATCCCTCGCGGGCTTTCCCGGAGAAGGACCGCCTGGACGAGACGGCACAGCTCGAGTGGCGAAACGCCGTCTACGACGCCGCCACGGGACCGCAGCTCGAGGCCGTGATCGCCTTCGGCTTCATGGCTCAGGCCGCGGTGGCGTTGTGGCCGAACATCCCGAACGGGATCGAGCCTCACGCCGTGCCCCATCCGTCCAACCCCGAGGAAGACGAGCTCCTGGACGCCTGGCGCGAGGCGATCGATGAGCTCCGCGACGTGGTCACCCCCGATGCCGACGGCGACAACACGCGGCCCGAACTACGGCTCGACCTTCGAGGAGTCCGACTACGCCCCGATCCCGCGGCGCGATCTTCCGTTCGGGGCGCCGGCTTTCCTCGGCGACGACTCCTGGGTGCGGGCCAAGCCCGGTCAGGCCATGAACTCGGTCAGCCGCCCGTCGCCCGACGACTTCCACACGCTGACCTGGCACGCGCCGGATTCGAGCGACGCTGATGCCCGAGTTGCCCGACGGCATCCCCGACACCCCGTTTGATCGGGCCTACCGGGAGGGCGTGTCCGAGGCGTTGCCGATACCGATGGACGCGGCGGAAGCGCCCCCGGAAGTCGCACCAAGGTTCGCGCCAGCCGAGGCCGTCGCGCTTCACGGCTGCCTGCTGACTCCCGATGAGGCGATCGAGAAGGGCTATCTCGTGATCGAGGGCGGCCAAATCGCCGAGATCCGCACGACGAAGCCGTCCGGAGCCACGATCGTCGAGACCAACGGCGTGATCACGCCGGGTCTGATCGACCTCCATGGCCACCCGGAGTTCAACGTCTTCGCCGCGTGGGAGCCGCCGAAGGAGTACGTGAACCGCTACGCCTGGCGCGGCAGCACGGAATATCGGGACTTAGTCCGCAATCCCGCCAACGACCTCGACGACGCTGGGCTGAAGGACGAGCAGCTTCGCTACGCCGAGGTTCGTGCGCTCGTTGGCGGCGTGACGGCGATCCAGGGCGCCGGAGAGAACGCGGATTCGTCGGAGACGCTGGTTCGCAATGTCGACCGGGTGATCTTCGGCAAGCACATCGCCAGAACCGCGATCGATCTACCCGGCGAGCCGACGGCCACCGACCCCGACGGGTTCGGGATGGACACCTGGGAGAACATCCTCGAAGCGATCGACACCGGTGAGACGACCAGGCTCTACGTACACCTCGCCGAGGGTCAGTCCAACAACGACCGTTCGCGAGAAGAGCTCGACAAGCTGGTGCGGCTGAAGGGGCTGACGCCGGCGACGAACATCATCCACGGCACGGCTCTTATCGGAGGATCAACTCGGGGACGTACGAGACGCGGGCGCGAGGCTCATCTGGTCCCCCCAGTCGAACCTGCGCCTGTACGCCGAGACCACACTCGCCAACAAGGCCCTGGAGCTGAAGATCCCGTTGGCCCTCGGGGCCGATTGGCTACCGAGCGGGAGCACGTGCCTGCTGGCCGAGATGAAGGTGGCCCGCCACTGGCTTGCCCGCCAGGGTGTGGACGTTGGCGCCAAGGCGCTCGTTCAAATGGTCACTGCGACCGCCGCTGAGGTCGCCGGTCTCGAGGACGACCTGGGCCAGCTGAAAGCGGATCGGCCCGCGGACATCGCCGTGTTCGAGCGCCGGGTCGAGGACCCGTGGGAATGCGTCGCCAGCGCAACCCCAGCCGAGGTCAGCCTGGTCCTGGTCGGTGGGGACGTCGCCTTCATCCGGGAGGACTGGCTCGCCGACCTCGGAGCCGAGGAGCATGAGGAGCATCTCGAACGGCTCTGGGCTTGGGGGAAGTGGATGGTCCTCGACACGAGCTACGCCGTGGAGACCGGCGAGGCACAACCGCGTCTCGACACGATCCGGGCCGCGCTCATCGCGGCGGCCCCGAACATCGGCCCAATCTTTGCCTGAGGTTCAGCAGGTCTGCACTGGCGCCTGCGAGCGGACGACCTCGAACGCTGAGCCCGGGATCCCCTTGAGTTGATCGAGGTCCTCGTCGTCCCAGCGGCTGTCCGAGGTGCCGCCGAAGAACCAGTTGGAGCCGTTGTCGGCGACCAGGAACCCGTAGTGCTTGAGCGCCTCCGCGATCACCCGGGCGGCGCCGGTGAAGCCGGAGAGGTCGTAGGCGTCGTCGAGGCGCAGCCGCATGCCCATCGGCGGCGCGAGGGCGTTCGACGTCGAGCCCGCGCAGTGCGAGCCCGGATGGATCCACGCGTCCCTGGTGACGTCGAAGGTCACCCGGATGGCGTGGTCGAGGTGGCCGGCCTGGACCTCGTCGTAGCGCACGAGCCCGGGGAAGATCGGCAGCCCGGCGGCGTCCGCGGAGGTCCAGCTCTCGGTGCGCAGGGCGGCGCTGCGCAGATCCCAGATCACGCCGACCGTCGCGTCCCAACGGCCGAGGTCGCGCCGCGGGAACGCTCGGCCCAACTCGTAGAGCAGGCAGCGCGAGCGGTCGTAGGCGAGCACGTGGCGATCGCCCCCTGAGGTCGCGCCACCCTCGACCGGGGCCGCGAGCGGCACCCGGTAGGTGCCGTGGTCGGACTCGTCGCCGTAGAGGGTGAAGTGCACCGGGACCGCGGGCGCCGCCTGCCCGACGACCTTGTAGGGGAAGCCGTAGCCGCGCGGCGAGCCGAAGTCGGGGTGCAGGAAGTCGCCGCCGTGGGCGTTGATGTAGTCGATGATCCGGCCCGAGTTGGGGGCGAGCGGCGCCCTCGAGACATCCTGGTTCCAGGCGCGCTGGTCCGGCAGCGAGCGGGCCGTCGGCGGGACGCTGGCGTCCGGGCGCGGGAACACGCCGCAGCCGCCGAGCGGCGGGTAGGGCCCGACGGCGGACGAACCGGCGGCGACGACCAGCAGCGCGGCGGCGGCGAGGAAGGCCGCCGCGATCGCCAGGCGCCGAGGCCTCATCGACTCAGCAGACGTGGGTCTCGGCCTGCGAACGCACGACCTCGAACGCCGAGCCGGGAATGGCCTTGAGCTGGTTGAGGTTGTCGTCGTCCCAGCGCGGGTCCGAGCTGCCGCTGAAGTACCAGTCCGAGCCGTTGTCGGCGACGATCATCCCGTAGGTCTTCATCGCCTGGGCGATCACCGAGGCGCCGCCGGTGAAGCCGGACAGGTCGTAGTCGGAGCGGAGCCGCATCCGAGTACCCATCGCCGGCACGTCGGGCGAGGAGGTGTCGCCGGCGCAATGCGACGCCGGGTTGATCCAGGCGTTGCGGGTGCTCGCGAAGGTGAGGCGGATCGCGTGGTCGAGGTGGCCGGCGGCGACCTCGTCGTAGCGGACGAGCCCGGGGAAGATGGGCAGCCCGGCCGCGTCCGCGGAAGTCCAGCCTTCATGCCGCAGGCCGGGGCTGCGCAGGTCCCAGATCGCGCCCCCGTCGGCCTTCCACTTCTTCTTCGAGGAGAAGCCCCGGTAGAGCTCGTAGAGCTTGCAGCGCTTCTTGTCGTAGGCGATCACGTGGCGATCGCCGTCGGAGTTCGACCCGCCCTCGACCCCGGCGTTGAGCGGGATCCGGTACTTGCCGTGATCGGACTCGTTGCCGTAGGCGGTGAACTTGACCTTGACGCGCTTCGCGTTCTTGCCGACGACCTTGTACGGAATGCCGTACGCGCGCGGCGAGCCGAAGTCGGGGTGCAGGTCGCCGGGGAGGCCCTTGATGATCGCGTCGGAGTTGGGGTCGAGCGGGGCCTGCGAGATGTTCTGGTTCCAGGCGCGCTGATCGGGAAGCGAGGGCGCGTCGGCCGGCACCTCGGGGCCGGGCCGCGGGAACACCCCGCACTGGTCGCCGATCGAGCCCGGCTTGACCGAGGCGGACGGACTCGCGACTAGCGCCGCGGAGGCCGCGATCGCGGCCACGAGCAGCCCAATAGTCGTCGCCCTGCGCCTCGCCATCGCGCGCAGGCTATCGGTCGCTCGGCTTCAGCGCGCCGCATCGATCACGCGCGAGGCGGCGAGGAAGAGCTCGCGCCCCGCCTCGGTCTCGGGCGGACACGACCGAACCTTGCCGCCGGGCGCGTGGACGCGGGCGAAGGGCTGGCGGGTCAGCCGGCGGCGCCGCAGGTAGGCCGACGCCTCATCGGCGTAGCCGGAAACGCGCTCGAGCAACATCCGGTGTGGCTTCGGCGTCATCAGGCGGCCTCCGCCGTCGCGGCTCGCCCGGCGGCGGCCGGCGCTCGGGCGAGGTCGTGGAGGACGTTGCGGATGTCGAACAGCATCAGCCCGGCGAGCGCGAAGCGCTCGACCGCGGCGACGAGAGCGAAGCCGGCGTGGCGCACCGCGAACGCCTCACCGTCCTCCGTGCCCACGTGCGCGTGCTTGACCGGCTCGTCGGCGGCGACGTCGGCCGCGGCGAGCAGGGCTCGCGCCGCCTTGGCCCAGGTCTCGAGGTCGCCGGTGGCGGCGAGCGCGGTGCCGTCCTCGGCGAGGATCACGCACCCGCGCAGGTCGTCGGACATCGCCACCAGACGGGCCACGGCGACCTCTGCGTCCGCGGCGCTCGGGGCACCGCTCGCGATGGGGTCTGGCATCTCGGCGACAATAGCGGCCGTGTCCTTGGAGCGAGCGTCGTGGCTGGCCGTGGTCGCCGTCTGCGCGATCTGCGCGATCGTGCTCGCGATCAGCGGCTACAGCGGGTACTCGATCGTCGTCACCGCCGTCGGCGGGGCGGCCGCGATCAACCTGCTCTGAACGGGCCCTTCGACCTCGACCTCCGGCGGGCCGGTACGCGTCCTCGGGCTCGTTGTGGATCAGCACGTCGGAGTTCGGCAGCTCGCGCTCGATCGCCCCGCGCATCGAGTGCGGCGACCGCGTGCGCCTGCTCCAGCGTCGTCCCGGCGCGGAATTGCAGGTGCAGGTCGATGTAGCGGCGGGCGCCGGCCCGGCGCGCGCGGAGCTTGTGGTAGCCCGCGATCTCCGGCGCGCGCTCGCGCTCGCTCGCGATCACCGCCTCGACGCGGTCGAGCTCGGCAGCGGGCGGCGCCTCGTCGACGAGCACGCGGCTGGACCGGGTGAGGATGCGGACGCCGGCGACCACGATCGCACCGGCGACAGCGAGCGCGGCGATCGAGTCGAACGCCGGCTCGCCGGTGACCTCGACCAACAGCAGGCCCAGGAGGACGCCTCCGGAGGTCATGGCGTCCGTCCTCAGGTGCGCCGCGTCGCCCTCGAGCGCCGGCGACGCGAGCGCCCTCGCGCGCCGGTAGAGGAACGTCGAGACGCAGATGTTGGCCACAGCCGCGATTGCGATCACGGCGATGCCGATGCCGAGGTCCTCGACCTCGGAGCCGATCACCAGCCGTCGCGTGGCCTCGAAGATGATGATCCCGGCGCCGACCAGGATCAGCATCCCCTCGATCGCGGCGGCCAGGTTCTCGAGCTTCTCGTGCCCGTAGGGGTGCTCGCGGTCGGCGGGCTCGTCGGCGGCGCGGACCGAGAAGAAGGCGACGATCGACGCCAGCAGGTCGATCGCCGAGTGGATCGCCTCGGTGATGATCGCGATCGAGCCCGTGATCGCGCCGGCGGCGAGCTTGAGCACGATCAGGGTCGCGTTGGAGGCGATCGAGAGGCTCGCCGCGCTGCTCTTCGTCTGGAACATCGAGGTCGCCTACCCGCTCGTGCGCAGGAACTCGGCGAGCTCCCGCGCCGCGCGCCCGCGGTGGCTGATCGCGTTCTTCTCGTCCGGCTCGAGCTCGGCCATCGTGCGCTCGTCGTCCGGCGCCGGTGTCGACCGGGATGAAGGCCGGGTCGTAGCCGAAGCCCCCGCTGCCCCGCGGCTCGGTGATCAGGGTCCCCTCGCAGCGTCCCTCGAACAGGCGCTCGGTGCCGTCGGCGTCGATGTACGCGAGCACGCAGACGTAGGCGACCGAGCGGTCGGCCTGCTTGGCGAGCTGTGAGATCAGCAGGTCGAGGTTCTGCTCGTCCGTCGCGTCGGGGCCGGCGAAGCGGGCCGAGAACACCCCGGGGCGGCCGCCGAGCGCCGCCGCCGCGATCCCCGAATCGTCGGCGACCGTGGGCTCACCCGTCGCGCGATGCGTCGCGCGGGCCTTGATCAGCGCGTTCTCCGAGAAGGTGACCCCCGTCTCCGGCGGGAGCTCGATCCCCGCCGGAAGCGGGACGAGCTCGAACGAGTCCAGGATCTCCTCGAGCTCGCGGAGCTTGTGCTCGTTGCGAGTCGCCACGACCAGCCTTGGCGCCGGCCCCGCCATCAACCCGGCAGTGGTCCGCCGCAGGCCCGTTCCTGCGCCTCGCGCAGGGCGCCGATCGCCGGCTCGGCCAGCTCGAGCAGATCGTCGAGCGAGGCGCGGGAGACCGGCGTGCGCTCGGCCGTCGCCTGGACCTCGACCAGCCCGCCGTCGCCGGTCATGACGATGTTCGCGTCGACCTCGGCCGTGGAGTCCTCGCTGTAGTCGAGGTCGCACAGCGCATCGCCGCCGACGATCCCGCACGAGATCGCGGCCACCGAGCCGGTGAGGGGATCGCGCTCGAGCTCTCCCGCGTCCAGCAGGCTCTGGGTCGCGAGCCGCAGCGCGACGTAGCCGCCCGTGATCGACGCACAGCGCGTGCCGCCGTCGGCCTGCAGCACGTCGCAGTCGACGTAAACCGAGCGGTCGGGAAGCGCGGTGAGGTCGACGATCCCGCGCAGGGCCCGGCCGATCAGCCGCTGGATCTCGGTCGAGCGCCCGTCGGGACGGCCGCGCTTGGAGTCGCGCTCCTTGCGCTCGCCCGTCGAGGCGGGCAGCATCGCGTACTCGGCCGTCACCCAGCCGCGGCCCTTGCCCTCCAGCCAGCGCGGCACCGAGCTCGAGACCGAGGCCGTGCAGATCACGCGCGTCTCGCCCTGCGAGTAAAGACAGGAGCCGGTCGCCGTGCGGACGAAGCCGGGGTCGATCGAGACCGGGCGGAGATCGGCGGGGCTGCGGTCGTAGCTGCGGGGCACGCGGCGAGTCTGCCAAACCGGGGGCGGCTCGCCGACCCCGGGGGCCCGAACGGGGTGCGGATCGGACGGTCTGACGGGCGGCCCGATGCGGTCCGAGCCGCCCGCCCGGCCTCGTCACTTGAAGCTGATCGCGTTCACCGCCTGCTTGATCTTCGAGATGATCACCTCCGCGATCTCCGTGCCGCTGGTGCCGTTGAAGCCCTTCATCGCGGCGACCATGCCGATCATGAGCATCGAGACCAGGAGGATGAGGCCGACGTACTCGACCGTCCCCTGACCCCGCTCGGATGCGAGCGCCTGGCCGATCCTTCGGCGCAGCGTGAGCCCGCGCAGGTGCGTGCGGGCGATGAGGTTTTCCATGAAGCTCCCTTCGTCGATTGACGAAGCCGATGCTCGCGATCGACCCGTGGCCGATCCAGACCGAGATGCCTCAGATCGCGCGCCGGTGAGTGGCGAGATCCGCAGCCGGCGCCATCCCAACCGAACCGGCGAAGGCTCGCCGGGACTTGCATAGAGTGACCGGCTGCAGATGCCAAGGCGTCGGGGAATCTTCAAGCGAAAGTCCGACGAGGAATCGAGCGAGGCGAACGGCGAGGCCGCAGCTCCCGAAGCGGATCCTGAGGCGAGCGAGGATCCGGCGCCCGAACCCGTCGAGTCGGCCGAGGAGTCGGCACAGACGGGCGCCCCCGAGGTCGCCGTCGACCTACCGACGACCGACGGCGAGAGCATCGCGGAGCGAATCCGAATCGCCGCGCAGAGCGCCGCCGAGCAGGCGGAGGAGCGCGCACAGGACGAGATCCTTGCCCTCGAGCAGGACCTCGCGCGCGCCAAGGCGGACGCGGCCGGGCAGCTGGAGTCGATCGAGGGCCGGCTGGGCGAGGCCGAGCGCCGGGCCAGCGAGGCCGAGCGCCGGGCCGACCAAGCTGAACTGCACGCCGAGCAGGCCAAGGAGACCATCCGCGAGCTCGAGGCGGCGAGCGCGGCGCGGGCTGCGGCCGACCCCCAGGCGCCCGACTCACTCGCTGTGGAGCACGCGCTGGCCGCAGCGGAGGATCAGGTTCGCTCCGCGACCGCCGAGTGGTTGCGCGAGCAGCTCAATGCCGCGCGCGACGAGGCCGACCGGCGCCAGGCGAAGGCCGTCGGGGCCGCCACCGCCGAGACCGAGGAGCGGTTGCGGGCCGAGTTCGAGGCGAAGGCGGAGTCCGGGCCCGATCCCGAGCTCGAGCGTCTGCGGCGTGAGGTCGGCGAGGCGCGCGAGCGAATCGCGGAACTCGAGGCCGATGCGGCGAAGGCGCCGCCGCCGCTGACCCCTGAGGCGGATGCGGCGGTTCAGGAGGCGCTAGCGCAGGTCCGCGACGCCGAGGCACGTACCACCGAGGCCCAGCGCGCCCGGGCGGATGCGCAGCGCCAAGCCCGGGACATCGCTGAGCGCGAGGTCGAGACCCGCACCGCCGACCTCTCCCTCGAGCTCGAGACCCTGCGGGGCGAGCTCGACGAGCGAGTGCGCGAGGCCGCGGACGGGGCCCGCAACGCGGCCGGGGCACCGGCCACCGGGAATGCTGACCGCGAGCAGTCCGAGGCCGAGATCGCCCGGATTCGGGCCGAGGCCGCGGAGCGCACACACGCGGAGGTCGAGGCCGCCCGGAGCGCCGCCGAGGCTCGGTTCGCCACCGACCTGCGACTGCGCGACGAAGAGCTCGAGCGCGAGCGCGAGGAGAAGCTGCGGATCATCGAGAGCTCCGACGCACGCCTGAAAGCGATCGAGGAGCGCGCGCTGGCGGCCGCCGAGCGCGTCAGCGCGGCCGAGAGGGAGCTCGCGGCCGAAGCGGAGCGGCTGCGCGAGGCGACCGAGATGCGGGTCGCCGAGGCCACAGAGGCCGCGCGGAAACAGGCGACCGAAGAGGTGGAGGCGCGCGTTGCCGACCGTGAGGCGGAGCTCGAGCGGGCGAGGGCCGACGCGTCCGAGGCCAACTCCGCGACGCAGCGGGTGCAGGAACTGCAGAGCGCCCTCGACGAGGAGCGCGCGGGCAACTCGAAGGCCCTGACCGAGGCCGAGCGCCAGGTCCAGGAGGCGACCGAGCGCGCCCGCGAGGCCGAGGAGCGCGCCGCCCGTGCGTCGGTCGACGTCCGCTCCGCTGCCTCGAAGTGGCTCCAGACGCAGGCCGAGGCGCTGCGCGACGAGGGCGAGCGGCGCGCCCAGGCGCATACTCGGACGGCCGTGTCCGAGGCCGAGGAGCGCGCGAAGGCCGCGCTCGAGGCCGAGCTCGCGTCACAGGCCGACCGGCTGGGCAAGGAGTCCGACGCGAGGGTGGCGCGCGAGGTCGCGGCCGCCCGCACCGCCGCGGAGGAGGAGGGGCAGCAGGCGCTGCGCGCGCGGGAGGAACAAGCTCGCCCGCGAGGGCTCGGAGGCCGACAGCGCGCTCGCCGCCTCCCGGCGACAGCTCGAGGAGGCGAACGCGCGCGCGGACGCCGCCGACCGTCGGGCGACCGAGATCGCGGCCGCGTCGCGGCGCGAGGGAGCGGAGGAGCGCGAGCAGCGCTTCCAGGAGCTCGAGAGCCGGATCGGCGAGCTGGATGAGCGCGCCGGCGAGGTCTCGGCACGCGTCCAGGCCGCGGCCGCGCCGGCCGAGGACGAGGACGGCGGTCCCCGTCAAGGTGGTCGAGGAGACCGAGCGGCAGCCGGACGAGGCACCGCAGAGCGCTGCGGAATCGCCCGCTGCGTCGGGTCCGATCGCCGAGCTCGCCGCCGAGGCCGAGAAGCTGGCGCCCGGCCCGGCCGGAGAGGTCGCCGATGACGAGCTGGAGGCGCCGGAGTGGCTGAGCGAGGACGCGGCCACCGAGGACGACGCGCCCGCCCAGGCGCAGGAGCATGAGGAGGCCGCTCAGGACGAGCCCGAGCCTGAGGAGCGGAGGGCCGAGGACAAGGGGCCGGTCAGCCTCAGCGAGGCCGACTACAACCAGCTACGCGCGCTGGGCATGTCCGTGACCCAGGCCAAGCGCGTGATGCGCTATCGCAACGAGCACGAGGGCTTCAAAACGCTCGACGAGCTCGACCGCGTCCCGGGCTTCGAGCGCAACTTCCTCGACGAGGTCAAGACGCGGTTGATCCCGTAGCGAGCGCGGCCCAGAGCTGGCGCTCCAACAGGTCGCCGTCGGCACGGATCCGCCGGGCGGTGACGCGCACCGTGCGCAGCCCGGCCGCCAGCAGCGCCGCGTCGCGAGCGCGGTCGCGCTCGAACGCCAGCGAGTCGCCGTGGTGGGCGCGCGAGTCGAGCTCGACCACGAGACGCTCGCGACGCCACAGGCAGTCGAGCTCGTAGTCCGCGCCGCCGATCCTCATCCACACGTTTCGCTCGGGGGCGGGCAGGCCTCGCTCGGCCAGGAAAGCACCGAACTCGACCTCGAGCTCGGAGGCCGGGACATCGAGGCCGAGGCGTCGGTCGGCGACGACCGCGCGCAGCGCCGCCATCCCACGCGCCCCCCGATGTCGCTCGATCAGATCGCCCAGCGAGGGTGAGTCCGCGAGCAACCGCTTCTCGGCAGTGGCCACCGCATGACCGAGGCGGTGACGGTCGAGGACCGCCGCGAGGTCGAGCAGCGTACGCGCCACGGTCGTGACGGGGATGCCGTCCTCGATCGTCGTCTCGTCCGGCCACAGCGCGAATTCGCAGGCGCGAACGCCCGCCCGCCGGCGGCGACCGAGCGCCGCGACTTCGTGCAGGCCCGAATACGCCCGCAGATCCCAGAGCACCCCTGCCGATCGGCGACAGAGCACCGCTCCCGGCCCGCACGCGAGAACAGCCGCCATCCATCGGCCGCGCGCCGACAACAGTGGATGGCCGACCGCGAACACGCCGCTATGCATGGCGTGCAGTCGCCCGGCGTCGAGGCGCCGGCCAATCGCCCGCCGCCCGAACCCCTGCGCGAGGAGCTGGCGCGCCGACACGACGCCGTGCTGGCGCGCGGCGAGCTCCGAGATCCCGCGCTCATTTCGCCGACTCGGCGTTTTTGCACCGTATGCGTCCTCTGGCGACGAGTCGGCGGGCATGGGCGCCAGGGTGGCGCTGGGGTCCGCGCTCGTGGTGCGCTAGATGTGGCGGGAGTGAGGCGCTACGTCGCCTAGAGACGCCACCGCTCGCGCAGGCGTGACAGGTGAGGCTCGGCGGCCTCGTCCCTCGCCGCGCGTGGGGCGGTGCCGTTGTTGAGCGCGGCCAGGGTGGCCACGACCGAGTCGGCGAGCGCCGAGGGCGAGTAGCCGCCCTCGAGGCAGACGAGCACCGGGGACTCGAGCTCGGCGCCCAGGTCGCGCATCGCCGCGGTCATGTCGCCATAGGCATCGGTCTCGACCAGACACGAGGCGAGCGGGTCGTCGCGGTGGGCGTCGTAGCCGGCCGAGAGCGCGATCAGGTCCGGCGCGTACTCGCGGCCGATCGGGACGACGACGTGCTCGACCAGCGCCAGGAACTCCTCGCTGCCGGCGCCGGGGGGCACGGGCAGGTTGACGGTGTACCCCTCCCCGGCTCCCTCGCCCGCGTACTCGGCCGCCCCGGTCCCGGGATAGAGCGGCCACTGGTGGATGCTCGCGTAGAGCACTTCGGGCGAGTCGGCGAAGATCGCCTCCGTGCCGTTGCCGTGGTGGACGTCCCAGTCGAGCACGAGCACCCGCTCGGCGCCGCAGGCGGCGAGCGCGTGCGCGGCGGCGATCGCGACGTTGTTGAAGAGGCAGAACCCCATCGCCCGGTCGCGCTCGGCGTGGTGGCCGGGCGGGCGCAGCGCGCAGAAGGCCGCCTGCGTCTCGCCGCCGAGCAGGGCCTCGGTCGCCGCGACCGCTCCGCCCGCGGCGTGGAGCGCCGCCTCGAACGAGTGCTGGCTGACGGGGGTGTCGGCGTCGATCGGGCCGCCGCCGCGGGCGCAGAACTCCTCGATCGCGTCGAAGTGGCGCTCGCCGTGGACGCGAGTCACCTGCTCGCGGGTCGCGCCCGGGGCGCTCACGCGCTCGACACCGGCCCAGCCCTCGGCCTCGAGCGCCGCCTCGATCGCGACCAGCCGCCGCGCGTTCTCGGGATGCGGGCCGGTGTCGTGCTGCAGCGAGCTCGGGTGCGAGAAGTAGAGCGCCATCCGACTCGGGATACCGTAGCCGCCACCGTGAGCTCGTCCACCGCCCCCGACACACCCCTCGCCTGCGACGTCGTCGTCGTCGGCGGCGGGGCCGCGGGCCTGCACGTCGCGCTCGAGGCGGCCGGGGAGGGCGCCCGGGTCGTGCTCGTGTCGCGAAAGCCGCTGGCGGAGAGCTCGAGCTTCTGGGCCCAGGGCGGGCTCGCCGCGGCGCTCGCCGACGACGACTCGCCCGAGCGCCACGCCGCCGACACGCTCGCCGCCGGGCGCGGTCTGTGCCGCACCTCGGCGGTCGAGGTGCTCACGCGGGAGGCGCCGGCGGCCGTCGAGCAGCTGCGCGAGCGCGGCGTGCGCTTCGACACCGATCCCGACGATGAGCTGGCGCTGGGGCTCGAGGGCGGCCACTCGGCCCGCCGCATCGTCCACGCCGGCGGCAGCGAGACCGGGCGGGCGATCACCGGCCGCCTGGCCGAGCTGGTCGCCGCCGAGCCCGGGATCGACGTGCTGGAGGGCGCGTCGGCGCTCGCTCTGTGGAGCGACGGCGAGCGCTGCGCGGGCGCGATCACCGACCGGGGCGCGATCGCCGCGCCCGCCACCGTGCTGACCACGGGCGGCGGCGCGGCGCTCTGGCGTCGAACCACCAATCCGTGGGGCGCGATCGGCGCGGGCCTGGTCCTCGCCCACGCCGCCGGGGCCGAGCTCGGCGGGCTGGAGCTGTGCCAGTTTCACCCCACGGCGCTGGCGCTCGCCGGCTCGACGCACGACGGCTCCTTGATCACCGAGGCCGTCCGTGGCGAGGGCGCGACGCTGATCGGCGCCGACGGGCGCCGGTTCACCGACGAGCTCGCCCCTCGCGATCAGGTGACCGCGGCGATCCTCGACCGGATGGCGGCGGACGGGACCGACCACGTGCTCCTCGACCTGCGGGAGATCGACCCGGATCGCTTCCCGAACGTGTTCGCGACCTGCGCCGCGGCCGGCTTCGATCCCACGCGCGAACCGGTGCCCGTCTCCCCCGCCGCCCACTACCTGATCGGCGGGATCGCCACCGACCTCCACGGGCGGACCACGCTCCCCGGGCTGCTCGCCGCGGGCGAGTGCTCGTACACCGGGCTCCACGGGGCCAACCGGCTCGCCTCGAACTCCCTCAGCGAGTGCTTCGTCTTCGGCAGCCGCGCGGCCCGCGCCGCGAGCGGCCAGGGCGCGGAGCCGGTGCCGGCGGTTCCGCAATGGCGCTTCGGGCCGCCCGTCGGAGGCCACGCGCGACGCCGTCTGGGACTTGGCCGGGCCCCGGCGCGAGGCGGCGCGGCTCGAGGCCCTGCGATCGGACCCCTATCCGCTCGCGCGGATGATCGCCACGAGCGCGCTCGACCGCCGCGAATCCCGCGGCGTGCACGCGCGCATCGATTACCCGCTACCCGACCCGGACCTGGATGGGACTCACCTCCTCGTCGGGGCTGACAGCGGCGTGCGCACCGAGCGCTGGCTTTAGGCCGATCCTCCGATCGGAGGAGTATATTTCCTCCTACTGTTGTTTAGGAGTCCATCGATCGGATAAATAACCCCTACCCAATCGCTCTCCCGTTTGCAGACCGATTGGGCATAAAGCGCCGAAAAGCCTCCGCGGAATGGAGCACGGAAGTCGCGGAGGCGCCATGGACTGGACAACAGGGGTAAGGAGACAGATGTACCGCTTCAGCCGCTCGATCTATCGCGAGATCGCTTCTGCTGTGGTCGAGGACGAGCGTGATCCGACCGGTTGTCGGAACAAGCAGCTCGTGCTCGACGCGTGTGAGGAGACCATCAGGCGTCTCACGTACGACCGCCGTTACTTCGCCAAGCCGGCTCAGAGGCTGTTCAACGACGTGCGCATGCATTTCGCGCTCGCCGACCAGCTGCGGGTGTGGATGGTGATCGACCGCAACCTCAATCTGGCGCTCGGGTTCCTCGAGCGGATGCCGGACGGTGCCGGACTCGACGGGATCGCGCGCCAGTGCCGCGCGCACACGCGCAAGGGCACGCCGTGTCAGCGCGACCCGCTGCCCGGCCGCGATTACTGCCCGTCGCACAAGCACCTGGAGGAGACCTACGACGGGCCGGAGATCCCGATCGAGGCGCTCCAGGGCGACCTCACGGGGGGCCAGGAGGTTCGCGCCGCCGCCTGAACTTCAAGGCGTGTGGGGGCCCGTCGCACACGAACGGGCATTAGGGGTGAGGCCTCGGCTTGGGGAAGCCGGGGCCTCAGCTTTGAGGCGCTGGCCGCTCGGCCACGATCAGCATCCGAACGCGGCCGGGCGCGTGGACGACCTCGTCGACCGCGACCAGCCGCAAGCCGGCGCGCGCGACGATCCCGGCCGCCGCGGGGCGCGTGTACTCGCGCATGAACGTCACCTGGTCGCGGTGGAAGTACTCGCGGGACCCCTCGATCAGGTCGAACACCACCCGCCCTCCCGGCCGCAGCTGGCCGCCGATGTTCGCGAGCGCAGCGGCGAACGACGGGTAGATGTGCTTGAAGGTCAAAAACGAGTAGGCGGCGTCGAGCGGCTCGCCGAACTCGGCGGACTCGACGTCGCCGCAGACGATCTCGAGCCTGGGATCGTCGTAGGTCCGACGCAGGTGGTCGACGTTCTCCTGCGAGAGGTCCAAGCCGATGTAGCGGCGAAACTCGACGCCGCGGGCGAGCGCGGCGCCCAGGATGCGGCCGTAGCCCGGTCCGACCTCGAGCACGGCGTGGTCGGGCCCGAAGACGCCGTAGCGCTCGGCGATCTCAACCGCCGGCTCTCCGGAGACCTCATCGCCCCAGGTGAGGCCGGCATCCGGCGGCGCCTCCCGCCACCGGCGCTTCGAGCGGTCGGCGGTGGAGCCCGCGCTCTCGACCTGGCGCAGCCGGCGCCGGTCGAGCGCCGCGACGGCGTGCGAGACGCCCGGCGCGTCGAGCAGCCGGCGGCGCATGCGCCGGGTCATCGGGTGGGAGTCGGACCACTTGGCGAGTCTCGTCAGCATCGGCAGACGATGCTAGGAGCTTCCGTAAGCTTCGGTCGATGTCGACGGACGTCGCGGCACCGGTGAGTGCGACGCAGCTGCCCTACTTCGGCGGCCCCTGGTTTCTCTCGCCGCGCTTCGAGGAGTTGATCGACGAGCGGGGCCTGAATCCCGACGACGAGCTGAAGGTGCGTTCATTCGCCGAGCGCGGTTACGTGATCCTCGACGACCTTGGGTTCGACGACTTCGACCGACTTCGCCGAGCGCCATGAGGCCGACCTGGCGCCCCTGCACGAGGACGGCAAGCACAACCGGATCATGGACGCCTGGACCACCTCGGACGCGGTCCGCGAGCTGGCCACGAGCCCGGCGATCCTGGGCTTCCTCGAGGTGCTCTACGGCCGCCGGCCGATCCCGTTTCAGACCCTCAACTTCCTCCGCGGCAGCCAGCAGCCCACCCACAGCGACGCCTACCACTTCCACAGCTACCCCAAGCACTTCATGTGCGGGGTCTGGGTGGCGTTCGAGGACACCGACGACGACAACGGCGCCCTCCACTACTACCCCGGCTCTCACCGGCTGCCCGACTACGACTTCCTCTGTCCCGGTCACGAGGGCGAGCTGCACGAGTTCGTCGAGAACGAGGTGATCCCGAGCACGGGGCTGCGCAAGGAGCTCGCCTACCTGAAACGAGGCCAGGCGCTGATCTGGGCGGCCAACCTCCTGCACGGAGGCGAGCCGGTGGCGAAGCCCGAGCGCACCCGTAGGAGCCAGGTCACCCACTGCTACTTCGCCGACTGCAGCTACTACACCCCGTTTCGCAGCGACTTCGCCCGCGGCAGGGTCTTCTTTCGCCAGATCACCGACGTGACGACCGGCAAGCTGCAGCCGCTGCGGATTCGCACCGGGCGCGTGCGCCCGCCGCTGATCTCCCGCGCGGTCACCTGGCAGCGGCGCATCGGGCGCGCCTTCGGCCGCGGCTACGTCCGCTACTAGAGACTTAGTCCCGGGATGCTGCTCGGGGTCGACGTTGGCGGAACCTTCACCGACGCCGTCGTCTTCGACGGCGAGCGGCTCTACACGGCCAAGGCGCCGACGACCCCGGACGACCAGTCCCGCGGCGTGCTCGACGCCGTCGAGGCGGCGCTCGCCGAGGCCGGCGCCGAAGCGGGCGACGTCGAGAGCTTCGCCCACGGGATGACCGTCGGCACCAACGCCCTGCTCGAACAGCGCGGGGCGCGCACGGCGCTCGTCGCGACCCGGGGCTTCGCCGACCTGCTCGAGATCGCCCGCCAGAACCGCCCGCGGCTCTATCACCTCTGCGCCCCCACGCCGATCCCGCTCGTGGCGCCGGCGGACCGGATCGAGGCCCGCGAGCGGGTCGGGCCCGACGGGGTGATCGAGGCCCTGGAGGACGCCGAGCTCGACCGGATCGCCGCCGATGCGGCGGACCTCGGCGTCGAGTCGATCGCGATCTGCCTGCTGTTCTCGTACCTCGAGCCCGGCCACGAGCGCGCGATCGCGGAGCGCCTGCGCGAGCGACTCGACGGGGTCCACGTGTCCGCCTCGTCGGAGGTGCTGCCGCAGTTTCGCGAGTACGAGCGCTGCTCGACCACCGTCATCGACGCCTACCTCTCGCCCTTGCTCGACCGCTACCTCGGCCGACTCGGCGAGGCGGCCGCCGAGCGCGGCCTGCCGGAGCCCGCCGTGATGCTGTCATCGGGTGGCGTCGCGCCGGCCGGCGAGGCCGCCAAGGCGGGTGCCTGGAGCGTGCTCTCGGGCCCGGCGGGGGGCGCGGTGGGCGCCGGACTGCTGGCGCGCATCTCGGGCGATGGCAACGCGCTCGGCTTCGACATGGGCGGCACCTCGTGCGACGTCTGCGTCATCGAGTCCGGGCGGGTGCGCAAGACCGACTCGCGCGAGCTCGACGGGCGCGTGATCCAGCTGCCGATGGTCGACGTCCACACGGTGGGCGCCGGCGGCGGCTCGATCGGCTGGCGCGACTCCGGCGGTGCGCTGCGAGTCGGGCCGCGGTCGGCGGGGGCCGACCCAGGCCCCGCGTGTTACGGGCGAGGGGGCGAGGAGCCCACGGTCACGGACGCCAACCTCGCCCTCGGTTACCTGGGCTCCGGATCCGAGCTCGCCGGCGGCATCGCGCTGGACACCGACGCCGCGAACGCTGCGATCGATCGTCTCGCGGACGAGCTCGGCCTCGAGCGGCTGGCGGCCGCCGAGGGGATCGTGCGGATCGCGAACACCGAGATGGTCCGAGCGCTGCGCGTCGTGACGGTCGAGCGAGGCGTCGACCCACGCGGGTTCGCGCTCATGCCGTTCGGGGGCGCCGGGCCGATGCACGCGACGGCGATCGCGGAGGAGCTCGGCATCGAGCGCATCCTCTGCCCACGGGCCAGCGGGGTGCTGTCGGCCCTCGGCCTCCTCGCGTCCGAGCGCCGCCGCGACACGGCGCGCACCGTGATGTTGAGAGCTGACGCGCTGACCGCCGAGCGTGTGGCCGAGGAGGTCGGCGCCCTGCGCGAATCGCTCGCCACCGGCGGCCTCGAGGACGCGCAGGCGGAGGTCACCTACGAGCTCCGCTACAGCGGCCAGTCCTTCGAGCTCGGGGTGAGCGGCGGCGAGCGACCCGAACCGGCGGAGCTCGCCGAGGGATTCGCGGCCGAGCACGAGCGCCGTTACGGCTACCGCGACCCCGACGCCGAGGTCGAGCTCGTCAACGTTCGCCTGGCCCTCGTCGAGCCCGGTCCCGAGCCGCGGCCGCGGGCCGCGGCCGACGGCGGGCTCGAGCGCGACCGGCGCCGGGCGCGGTTCGCCGGCGAGTGGCTCGAGGCCGAGGTCCTGCGCGGGGAGCCGCCGGCGGGCACCGAGGCCGAGGGCCCGTGCGTGTTCGAGCTGCCCGAGGCGACCCTCGTGCTGCCGCCCGGCTGGCGGGCGTCGGTGGATGAGGCGGGCACCGTGCGCGCGGAGCGGGCGCGATGAGCGGCCTCGACCCGATCTCGCTGCAGGTCCTCGTGGGCGCGCTGCGGGCCGCCTGCGACGAGATGGGGGCGGTGCTGATCCGCTCCGCGCACTCGCCGAACATCAAGGAGCGCCACGACTGCTCGACCGCGCTGTTCGACGCCCGCGGCGAGCTCGTGATGCAGGCCGAGCACATCCCCGTCCACCTCGGCTCGATGCCCGACGCGGTCGCGGCGGTGCTCGACCGCGATCAGGAGCCCGGCACGCCGTGGATCCTCAACGATCCGTTCCGCGGCGGCACGCACCTGCCCGACGTGACCCTGATCTCACCGCTCTTCGACGGCGAGCACCTGCTCGGCTTCGCGGCCAGCCGCGCCCACCACGCCGACATCGGCGGCCCGACGCCGGGCGGGATGCCGGCGCTCTCCACCCGCCTCGACGAGGAGGGGGTGGTGATCCCGCCCACCCGGGCGACCGACGAGGAGCTGCGCGAGCTGGCCGGCCAGATGCGCAACCCCGCGGAGCGCCTCGCCGACCTGCGCGCCCAGCGAGCCGCGAATCTCACCGGCGCGAAGCGGGTCACCGAGCTGGTCGAGCGGCTCGGCCGCGACGAGCTGCTGGCCGGCATGGACGAGATCCTCGACTACGCCGAGCGCCGCAGCCGGGCGGCGATCGCCGAGCTGCCGGACGGCGACTACGAGGCCACCGAAGTGCTCGAGGGCGGTCCGGACGGCGACGAGGAGATCGAGCTGCGGGTCACGGCGACGATCGCGGGCGAGGAGCTGCGACTCGACTTCTCGGGCAGCGCCGACCAGGTCGAGGGCAACCTCAACTGCCCCCTGGCGGTGACGAAGTCGGCTTCGTTCTTCGCCGTCCGCGTGCTCACCGACCCCGACGCGCCTCCATGCGCCGGCGCCCACCGGCCGATCGAGGTGGCGGCGCCGCAGGGCAGCGTGCTCAACGCCCGCTCGCCGGCGGCGGTGGCCGCCGGCAACGTCGAGACCTCGAGCCGGGTCGCCGACCTCGTGCTGGCGGCTCTCGGCGGCGCCACGGAAGCCCCCGCGCAGGGCCAGGGAACGATGAACAACTTCACCCTCGCGGGTGAGTCGTGGACCTATTACGAGACGATCGGCGGCGGGCAGGGCGCCTGTCCGGATGCCGACGGACCGAGCGCGATCCACGTCGCGATGTCGAACACGCTCAACACGCCGGTCGAGGTCTTCGAGGCCGATTACCCCGTCAGGGTTAGAAAACTTGCGGTACGCCGCGGGTCGGGCGGCGCGGGGCGCCACGCCGGCGGAGACGGCGTGGTGCGCGAGATCGAGGCCCTGGAGCCCATGCAGTTCACGCTGATCACCGAACGCCGCCGGCGCGCGCCCCGCGGCCGCGACGGTGGCGCGGACGGCGCCCCGGGCCGCAACCTGCTCAACGATCGTGAGCTCCCGCCCAAAACAGCGGGCGAGCTGCGGCCAGGCGACCGGCTGCGGCTCGAGACCCCGGGGGGAGGCGGCCTCGGGACGCCCACGCAACTTTGATCACAAACTTGGAATTTCGCGACAGCTTGTCTATATTCGTGACTCTCAAGCGGTCCTGACTGGCCCCTCCGGGGCCATTTTTCCGGGCCGGACAAAGCACAGAACACCCTTCCCCCGACAAAGCGACTCCATGCCTATTGCCTTCAAAGAATGGGCCGTAACGGTCCGCGCCCTCTCCGAGGGTGAGCAGTTGCTCACGATCCGCAAGGGCGGAATCCGCGAGCAGGACAAGCACTTCGAGCTCGAGCACGAGCAGTTCTTCCTCTACCCCACCTTCGATCACCAGCGCAACGACCTGGTACGCGAGTCCCATCACCCGGAGCTCCGGCGCGCGCTCGAGGAAGGCGTCTGGCCGGACGAGGAGCCGCCCCCGCGGGCGCTGCTCCAGGACGGCGGGATCCCGCAGCCCGATCGGGTCCGGATCCGCGCCTGGGCCGAGGTCTCCGACCACTTCGAGACCGATGACCCGCGGATCGTCGACGCGCTCTCGCCCTTCCACGTGTGGACCCAGGACTACGCGCAGAAGCGGCTGCGCTGGAAGCGGACCCATCCGCTCCACGTGCTGATGCTCCGGGTCCACCGGATTCCGCGTCCCGTGACCGTCCGCGTCAAGGACGAGTACCACGGGTGCCGCTCGTGGGTCGAGATCGACCGCGAGCTGCCGTTCGAGGGCACGCCGGTGATGGCGGACGAGGAGTTCGACCGCGCCGCGGCCTCGATCCGCGACATCTGCAAGGCCGAGCCGGCCCTGGTCTGAGGCGTAGCCATTAGGGGGTTCGATCGGCGCGCCTCAGGGGCGCGACGGGCGCTGGTGCTCGGCATCGGCGGCGGCGGCGACGTGTTCGGCGCGCTCACCGTGGCCCGCCGCTGCGAGGAACTCGGCACCCAGTTCGTGCTCGGCGGGGTCGCCTGGGAGCGCCTGCCGATCGACCCATACCCCGGCCCGCGCTCGGTCGCCCAGATCCATGGCGGCGAGCCGCTCGGGCGCCACGCGGTGCTCGCCGGGGCGGACACCGCGACCCCGGAGGGCGTGCGCTTCTCGGAGTCCCACGCGGCGGCGCACCTGCAGCGGCCGACGGTGCTGATCGACATCACCGACGGTCCGTTTGGCGCCGCCGAAGGAATTCGCGCGGCGGCGGGGCTGCTCGGCTGCGATTTCGTGGTCTACGCGGACGTCGGCGGCGACGCCCTCGCCACGGGCAGCGAGCCGGGGCTCGGAAGCCCGCTCTGCGATGCCGTGATGCTCGCGGCGGCGATCGAGCTGGCGCCGACGCTCGGCGGCGCGATCGCCCTCGTCGGCGCGGGATGCGACGGCGAGCTGACGGTCGACGAGGTGCTCGGGCGGATCGCGGCGCTGGCCGCGGCCGGCGCCTGGATCGGCAGCTCCAGCGTCACCCCGGCGCTCGCCGACGACCTCGAGCGGGCCGCCACCGCGACCGGTACGGAGGCCAGCATGCAGGTCGTTCGTTGCGCCCGCGGTGAGACCGGCGAGGCCGAGATCCGGGGCGGGCGGCGCACCGTGCCGCTCGGCCCCGTGGGAGCGATCACCTTCTTCTTCGACGTCGAGGCCGCCGCCGCCGAGCTCCCGTTGGCCAGCGCGGTCGCCGGCACCCGCGAGCTCGAGGGCGCCCGGCGGGCGCTGAACGAGATCGGGGTCAGCACCGAGCTCGACTACGAGCGCGAGCGCGCGAACGAGTCCTAGCTCGCAAGGCGCTCCAGGAAGTCGATCACCCGACGCGCGTCGCGTCGATCCGGGTCGAGGGTGGGGTTGTAAATGGCCACGCTCACACCGCGGCAGCGGGGATCGCTGATCGCCTCGGCGGCAAGGCGATCCAGCTCATCCCAGTCGATCCCGCCCTCCTGGCGATAGTCGACGGCGGCCATCGCCGCGGTCGAGAGGACGTCGAGATCGATGTGAACCCATAGGCCGTCGGCCGACAGCGCTGCGAGCGCAGCGCGCATCGATCGTTCGACGTCGCCTCCGTGCAGGTCCTCGCCGTCGATGAAGTACGCGGCGCGATCGCGGAGCGTGGCAACCCCGGCCGCCGCGATCTCGGCGGCGTCGCGAGGCCCGAGCTGGGCGAGCGCGCCAGGATCGAGCACGGGCATCAGCGCTTCCAGATCCTCGCGCAGGAGGCCGACCTCCCCGAGCGCGATCGCGATCTCGCTGTCGGAGGCCTCGCCGGTCGGCGAGGCTCCGGGTGGCCAAGCATCCTCGTGGCCGTCGATCATCACCAAGCCAGGCCGCTCGCCCCGATCGCGGATGCCGACGAGCGGGCCGAGCACAACCGGGCAGTCCCCGCCGACCAGCAGGGGCAGCCGCTGCGAGTCGGCGAAATCGCCCACGCACGCCCGGCTTTTCTCGACCAGCGCCAGCAGGGCCGACTCGTTGAGCAGCCCGCTCCGAGCACGCTCGCCGCTGGGCGGTTTGAGCTCCAGGTCGCCACCGTCGCGAACGCCAGCCGGTCCGAGCCGCTCCGCGAGACCGGCGGCCCTCAGGGCTGAGATCGCGTTCGCGATCCCTCCCGGCTCTCGGGCGGACGTATAGGGCACGCCGATCAGCTCCCAGGCCCTTGCGGTCACTCGGAGGCGAGGCGACTCTCGGCGCGGTCCACGGGCGTCGCCAGGCCGGTCGCCTCGAGGCGACCGCGGAGCACGGTGCGCTCGGCGAGCTCCCACTCGCCGGGCTCGTCGCCCGTAGCCCGCGTGAGCGCGACCTCCGAGGCGAGCACCCGCTCAGGCCGCTCCTTGGCCAGCTCGCTGAGGCGCGCCGCCTCGTTGACCGGGTCGCCGATCACCGTGTACTCAAAGCGCTGCTCGGCGCCGACGTTGCCGGCCACGGCGACCCCCGCCGAGACGCCGATCCCGAAGCCGATCTCGCGCACCTCGCGGTCGAGGCGATCGGCGAGCCGCCGCGCGGCGCGCAGCGCGTCGCCGGCCGGATCGTCGCTGGGCACCGGGGCGCCGAAGACGCACAGCGCGGCGTCGCCCTCGAACTTGTTGACGAGGCCGCCCTCGGCCTCCACCGCCTCGACCACGACCCGGAAGAAGCGGTTCAGGAGCCGCACGACCTCCGTCGGCGGCAGCGCCAGGGCGATCGACGTCGAGCCGACCAGGTCGATGAACACGGCGCCGATCTCGCGCTCCTCGCCCCCGAGGCGAGCGCCGCCGCGCAAGGCGGCGCGGGCGACCTCGCGCCCCACCTGGCGGCCGAAGAGGTCACGGATGTGCTCGCGCTCCCGCAGCCCCTCCGCCATCCGGTTGAAGCCCGCCTGCAGCAAACCGACCTCGCTGCCGTCGTCGATCTCCACGTGGGCCTCGAAGTCGCCGCCCGCCACTCGGTCGAGCGCCGCGCGTACCGAGGTCACCGGGTCGCCGATCGCCCGCGCGGCAATCGTGGTCGCGAGCAGGCCGACGCCGAGCGCGACCAGGCCGAGGAACACCGAGGCGCCCGCGACGTACTTGGCGTCGACGTCGGCGCTGGTGATCCCGGCCAGGCCCACCACGAGGATGCCGAGGATGGGGACCCCGGTGCCCAGGCTCCATGCGATCAGCAGGCGCCCGCGCACCCCGGGCGCGATCGGCCGCTCGGGCAGGCGCGCGGCGAGCGCCAGCGCGGTCACGGGCCGCAGCGCGCGCTCGTAGAAGAGGTAGGCCAGGGCGCAGGTCGTCTCGGCGCCCAGCCAGATCGTCGCCAGCACGACCGCGGCGAAGCCCGCCGAGTGGGTGAGGTTGATGAGGCTGAAGGCAACCGCGGCGAGCGCCCAGGTGATCGCCAGCCGCTTGGTCCACGTCCCGGCCAGGGTCAGCGTCAGGCGGTGCTCGGCCTCGGTCGGCGCGCGGCCCTCCGCGATCCACGTGAAGGCCCGGCGCTGGTCGCGGGTCGACAGGCGTGTGAGCACCCATCCCCCGAGCGCCAGCGCGAGCACCAGCAGCGGCGCGTTGCGAACCCCGAGCCTGCTCGCCTCGTCGGGATCGAAGAAGACGGGGATCAGGAAGCCGACCGAGGCGAAGGTGACGAGGCCACCCACCGCGTTGACGATCCAGGCGACGCGAAAGATCCGCCGCGAGACCGCGCTCAGCAGGCGTCTGGTCGAGCCCTCGTCGGCGTCGCCGCTCGCGGCCACGGCCGAAGTATCACGCGGCGACCGGGACTCGGGCCTCCCGCGCGCCGACCGCGACGGCCGAGCCGCCGCCCGGGCGGACGGTGATGTTGCGCCGCCGGGCGAGCTCGGGCTTGCCCGCGATCGGGCGCAGCTCGTAGGCACTCAGCACGGCGCGGAGCACGATCCCCATCTCGAGCAGGGCGAAGCTGGCCCCGAGGCACCGCCGGCGCCCGCCGCCGAACGGGATCCAGGTGTAGGTCCCGGGCGACTGGTCGAGCCAGCGCTCAGGGCGGAACGCGTACGGGTCCGGATAGAGGTCGGGGTCGTGGTGGACGAGGTAGGCGTTCGGGACCAGGCAGACCCCCGGCTCGAAGTTCCAGCCCCCGACCTCGATCGGCTTCGCCACCAGACGGGGCGCGTTGTTCGGGAGCACCGGCCGGCGGCGGAGCGTCTCGCGGATCGTCGCCGTGAGGTACTCGTCACCGTCCCCGGTGTCGATCTCGGCGACCAGCCGGCCGAGCGCGGCGGGCTCGCGCACGAGGCGCTCGAAGGCCCAGGCGAGGGTGGTCGCGGTGGTCTCGTGGCCGGCGATCAGCAGCGTGAGGAGCTCGTCGCGCAGCTCCTGCTGGCTCATCGGCGTCTCGTCCTCATGCCGCGCCTCGAGCAGGATCGAGAGGATGTCGTCGCGCTCGCCGGGATCGGCGCGGCGCTCGGCGATCTGCTCGAACAGCAGCGCGTCGATCTCCGCCCGCAGGTCGAGGAAGCCGGCCACGGGGCCGTAGCGGTTGAGCGTCGGCTCCAGCCACTCCGGCGGCTGGCCGAGCAGCGTGATCGGCTTGTCGCCGTACGCGGCCAAGCGCGCGAGCCGGTCGCGAAGCGCGTCGAGGCGCTCCCCCGGGTCGAGCCCGAAGACGGCGCGCAGGATGATCTCCATCGTCAGCCGCTGCATCCTGGGGTGCAGCTCGAGCTCGGTCGCGCCGTTCCAGGCGCGAACCTCGGACTCGGCGACGTTCTCGATCAGCCCGGTGAGCCGCTCCATGCGCTCGCCATGGAACGCGGGCAGCATCAGCTTGCGCTGCTCCATGTGGACGCCGCCGTCGAGCAGGATCACGGAGTTGTCGCCGACGATCGGCTGCAGCACCCTCGCCCCCTCACCCGGGCGCAGGACGTCGGGCGGCGCGGTGAACACCTGCTTGATCTGCTCCGGCTCGGTGATCATCACGAACGACGGCGCGAGCGGGAACTTCAACGTAAAGCGCTTGCCGTAGCGCGCCCGGCAGCGCTCGAGGAAGGCCAGGGGGCGGGTCCAGAAGCCCAACATCTGGATCGCCGGGGGGTAGGACGGTCCCGGGGGAAGGCTCGAGTTCACGCTGCTCCGATCGTCGCTGGCGGCCGGCCAAGCGTCCTCGGTGCACCGGGCGCGAAGTGTGAGATGGCGCACACAGCCCGCGGCGCGGCACCTGGTTGGCCGCCGAGTTCGAGGGAATAGTCTCGTTTCGATGGCGTGGGTCGAGACCGAATCGCTGAGCTTTACCGCCCGGCACGAAACGGCGGACGACGCCTGCGCCCAGCGGACGCTCGACCGGCTCGAGGACCTGCGCCTGCGGCTGGAGGATCGCTTCGACGACGCGCCGGGCGGCATCACCGTGATCATCCACCCCTCCCCCGGCTGGCTCGCGGCCGCGCACCCGTTCCTCCCCGGCGCCCGGCTGGCCGCGGCACCCGCTGGACGGCGCTACCTGGCCGGCTGGGCGATGGCCTCGGAGCTCCATATCCTCAACGACGAGTACACGGACCGCCGCGCCGCCGGGGAGGACTCGCTCGCGGCGTTGCGCGGGACGGCCGAGCGCCTCTACGCGCAGATCGTGCTCGCCGCCAACAACGAACGCCTGCCGCCGCCCTGGGGCCCCCGGCGCTTCGCGCGCTACGTCCGCTGGGCCTGGCTGATCGAGGGCGGCGCCCAGTACTTCGCTGGGCAGACGTCGCTGTTCCGCGCCGCCGTCAACACCCGCATGCGCCAGGGGCGCCCGCCCGCCTTCCCGCCGTCGGCCCGCGACGCGATCATCCTCGGCGGAACGGTGTACGACCTGCTGGCGCGCGAGCGCGGACCCGACGCCTGCCTGGTGCTCGTCTCGCGGCTGCGGCGCGAGGGCGCCACCCGCGCCATCGAGCTCTCCTTCGACGCCCGGTTTCGCGAGGTCGAAGCAGAGTGGCGGCGCTACCTGCGCGAGGACCTGCCCCGTGCGGGCTCGCTCGGCGAGCTCCCGGACGAAGCCCCGTTCTGAGTCTCGTCAGCCGAGCAGCTCGGAGACGCCCCAGATGATCAGGGCGCCGATGGCCAGGGCGACCAGGATCCCCAGCAGCAGACGCGCCGGCCGCTCGACGGCCGCCTCGGGCGCGAGCGTGTGCTCGGCGGTGTCGGCCAGCAGCTCGCGCGCCGCCTCGGCGCCGGCGCCCGGCACGAGGATGTCGCGAGGGCCCGCGGCGAGAAAGTCGGGAACGTCGAAGCCGCGGCTGCGGCGCTCGAAGCTGGGGATGCCCTCCTCGAGCAACATCCCCTGGATCAGCTGAGCCTCGGCCAGGTTGGCGGCGAACGCGACCTTCACCGGATCGCCGCCCGTGTACTGGGGCTTGACCTTGCGCGCCCGCTCGTGCGCCTCGGTGATCGGCTCCTCCTCGCCCCGGCCGACGTAGACGAGGGGCATCTCGCAGTCCGAGCAGAAGCGCTCGGTGAGCGGGTACTTGCGAGCGCAGGTCGGGCAGGCGAGCGGCTCGACCGGACCCTGGGGGTCGTCACTCGACAACCAGCTCGACCTCCTCGACCTCGTGGCCGTCGATCTCGAAGGCGCGGAGCACGAACTCGCCGCCGGCGAGCGACGCGATCCACCAGGTGATGCCACCCCACACCTTCGCGATGTTCGCGTTCATGTTGATGTCGGTCTGCGACGGCCGCCCCTCGGTCTTCGGATGCGAGTGGAACAGGATCCCCATCTCCTCCCCGGCCGCCTCGATCGCCGTGTAGATCGAGTACATGTCCTCCGGGTGGAGCTCGAAGCGCATCGGGCTCTCGAACAGGTTCCGGGCACGGTGGAAGATGACCGGTTGGCCGTCGCGCGTGCTGACGATTCCGCACGACTCGTTCGGCAGCTCGGCTCGGGCGTGGGCCTCGAGCTGGTCGTAGAGCTCGCGGTCGATTTTCACCCTCGCGAGGCTAGCGGGCGGCCGTCGGAGTGCTACTTGACTAGCACAGTGCTCTGGTCTACTGTGCGAGTTCGATGGCACAGTCCGCGGAGACCGCACCGTTCCGCGCCGATCCGAGCGACGAGCTTCCGGTCGGGGTGCAGCTCGAGTGGCGGCTGCGGGCCCTGATCGCCTCCGGGCGGCTGGGCGCCGGCGAGCGGATGCCCAGCGTGCGCACGATGGCGGACTGGGCCGGCGTGAACGTCAACACCGTCCGCGCCGTCTACGCCCGGCTTGACGAGGGCGGGCTGATCGTCACCAGCCACGGACGCGGCAGCTACGTGGCAGAGGACGCCGGTGGGTCGACCGAGGTCGAGCGGATCGCCGCCGAGGCGATCGAGTCCGCGCGCGCCGCCGGGGTCGATCCCCGCGATGTGGCCATCACCACCCTCGTCTCCGCCGCCCTGCCGGAGGGACTCGAGGCGGAACTGCCCGCCGCACCCGGCCCCGAGGCGGCGGACCTCGACCTCGGCGCGCTCGCGGCCGAGCTCGAGCTGGACGACTCCTGGCTCGAGGCCGACGAGGGGGCCGCGCGACGCGAGCTGCGCCGGCAGCTCGGCCGGCTGGAGGCGGAGCTGGCGGGCTACAGCCGCGAGCTCGCGCCCGCGGGCGAGCAGCCGGCGCGCCCGCGCGAGCCGCGGGTGGCCGGAATCGCCGAGCTCTCCACCACCCGCGACGCGCTGCTGGCCCAGCTCGCCGCGGCGCGCGCCGCCGCCGTGGGCCGGTCGCGGCGCGAGCGCCGGGCGCGCGAGGTCCGCGACGCGATGCTCGCCGACCCGGCCGGCCACCGGTGGGAGGTCGTGACCTCGGCCGACACCGGCGAGGAGGGATGCACCACCTGGGAGGTCAGCGCGCGGATGGGGCCGCTCGGCGCGCTGATGAACTGGTGGCGGATCAAGGTCTCGGGCGGGTGCCCGTTAGCCGTCCGACAAGGGCGCGCTGATGGTCCGCGCAGCCGCTGACCGGGCGTTCCTGCCTGCCAAGAACCTGTTCGAGCAGGTCGGGAACATGATGATCCTGACCGGCAAGACGCTCGTCGCGGCGGTCAGGCCGCCGTACCCCTACGGCGGCGAGTTCATCGGCCAGTTCCTGTTCGCGCTGCAGCTCTGCTGGTTTCCGATGGCCGTGTCGATGGTGGCGGTCAGCTTCGGCGCGCCCGGGTTGCAGGCCGCGAACTTCCTCTCGCTGTTCGGCGCCCTCGACCGGCTCGGGGGCTTCTTCATCCTCGCCTCGGTGCGCGAGTTCGCGCCCTTCGTGAGCGCGATCATCGTCGCCGGGGTGGCCGGGACGGCGATCACCGCCGACCTCGGCGCCCGCAAGATCCGCGAGGAGCTCGACGCCCTGCAGGTGCTCGGCGTCGACCCGATCAAGAACCTGGTCGTGCCGCGCTTTCTGGCGCTGATGCTGATCACCGGGCTGCTCGACGTGTACGCGATCCTCTTCGGGATCTCGGGCGGCGTGATCGCCGAGGTGCTGTTCGGCCAACCCCTCAGCGGCTTTGCCGCCACGCTCTTCAACAACGCCTCGGTCACGGACTTATGGGGCTCGCTGCTCAAGTGCACCGCGTTCGGGGCGATCGTCGCCGTGGTCTGCTGTTACAAGGGGATGAACGCCTCCGGCGGCCCGGAGGGGGTCGGGAGGGCGGTGAACGAGGCCGTGGTCACGGCCCTGCTCGCGGTCTTCGCGTTCAACTACGTCTTCACGCAGACGCTGCTGGCCACTCACCCTGAAATATCGGTGATCAAGTGAGGGAATACCTCCGGCCACGTCCTCCGCTCTCGCCTGGAATCACTGGCCCGCGGCTACGCCGCGGACATTTGATGCTGCTTCCGCGTCCGGGCGTGCCGGCTGTCTCTCGGGAGCTGAGCTCTGATGCCCGGCTGGCTCGCTGTACCGCGGGACTGGCTCGGCAGCCTCGGCGACATCGCGCGCTTCTGCGGGCGGGTGATGGGGATCGTCTACTCGGGCCGGGTGATGCGGTTCTTCGGCGAGGCGCTGCGCCAGGCCGGGATCCTGATCTTGGGCTCGACGATCGTCATCTGGGGCCTGGTCTTCATCTTGGGCCTGCAGTGCGGGATCGAGGGCGCGTACTTCAACCGCTCGGTCGGCTCGCCGGCCTACGCGGGCGTCTTCGCCGCCTGGTGTGACCTGCGCGAGGTGATCCCCTATGCCTTCGGCTACATGATGGCCGCCAAGGTCGGCACCGGGATCGTCGCCGAGCTCGGCGCGATGCGGATCTCCGACGAGGTCGACGCGCTCGAGGTGATGGGCGTCAACCCGATGATCTTCCTCTGCGGCACGCGGCTGCTCGGCGCCTGGCTGACGCTGCCGTTCATGTACCTGGCGGCGATCGGGATCGGCTATCTGGCCTCCTATCTGGCGGTGGTCGAGCAGATAGCCGAGGTCTCATCGGGCGGCTACTTCCTCATCTTCTGGATGTTCCAGAACCCACCCGATCTCGTATTCAGCCTGATCAAGGCCATGTTCATGGCGACCGCCATCGTTCTGGTGGGGTGTTACTACGGCTACACGGCGTCGGGCGGACCGGTCGGCGTGGGTACGGCGACGGCGAAATCGATGGTCCTCAACATCGTCTTGGTGCACATCATCGGCATGCTCGGGACCCTGGTCTTCTGGGGAGCGAACCCGAGGGCGCCGATCGGCGGCTGATGACCGCGCATCTGGACACCCGCGAGCGGGTCGCCGCCGGGTTCATCCTCGCGGTGATGGCGATCGCCTGCGTCGGGTGGTGGATCGGCGTACCGGCGCTCACGCTCTGGGGCCTCGCGCACGTGACCGAGGACGGTCCGACGCACTTCGTCACCGGGCTGGTGGGGGTGCCGGCGGCGATGGCGATCACCGCCCCCATCCTGCTCTGGCTCAACGCCCTCTACCTGCGGGTGACCGGGGTCTACGCCCGGCTCGAGGAGGACGAGGAGGAGAGCGACTGGCACCGGCGCCTGCGCGGGCCCCTCGAGCCGATGATGTTCGTCTCGCTCGCGGTGGCCTTCACCGCGCTCTGCATCTGGTTCTTCTTCGTCGCCCACACCGCGCCGTCGTCGGTCCTCTGAGCCTCCCGGGGCCGCGGTAGCATGGCCATCGCTGGTCTGTCATGGCCCGATCGGCCACACATCGCGGCGGGACACCGCTCGTCTCGGTCGTCGTCCCGACGCACGACCATGGCCCCACGCTTGTCCCGGCAGTGCGCAGTGCCCTGCGCCAGACCGTGGCCGAGCTCGAGGTCTTGATCGTCGGTGACGGGATGCCGGCGCCGGCGGCCGAGGTCGCTCGCCGCCTCGAGCACGAGCACGAACGCGTGCGCCTGTTCGAGTTCGAGAAGGGCGCCCGCCACGGCGAGGTGCACCGTGACCGGGTGATCGAGCACGACGCACGGGGACGCTTCGTCCTCTACCTCTCCGACGACGACCTCTGGCTGCCCGAGCATGCCGAGACGCTCGTCGCCGCACTCGATGGCGTGGACTTCGTCGGGGGCACCGCGGCCTCCGTCCTGCAGCAGGGTCTGACACTCACCCCGGCGCACGATCTGTCGCGCCCGGACTTTCGACCCCTGTTGCTTTCGCCCAGCCGCGTCTGGAATGCGATCCCGCTCTCCGTCGCCGGACACAGCCGCGCCGCTTATCTGCGTAGCGAGGCCCGCTGGAGTCCGGCGCCAACAACGATCTGGACCGACCTGCACTTCTACCGGGGCCTGCTCGCCGACGAGCGGATCGAGGCCGCGAGCTCGGACCAGGTGACCTGCCTTCACTTCGCGGCCGCCGACCGGAATGAGATGTCCAGCGCCGAGCGCGTCTCGGAGCTCGAGCGCTGGGGCCGGCGGCTCGAGGACGCGGGCGAGCTGGCCACGATCCGCCGCGAGTTCGAAGCAGCCCGGTGGACCAGGGCCGTCGAGGCGGAGTTGCGGGCTGCCGAGGCACATCGGGCGCTGACCGAGGCCCATTTCGAGGCCCGCCATCAACGCGCTCTGGCCGTCGAGGCCGACGGGCTCAGGGACGCCTCGGAAGCTCGGCTCCACGCCGTCGAGTCGACCCTGACGTGGCGCCTGCGCGTGTGGCTGGGCGCTACGCGGGCCGGGCGACTTGCGGTCGCGGCCATCAGCGCCTTGCTCCGCCCGCTCGCCCGGCGCCGCGGTGTACGGTGAACGCATGGAGGTGAGGCCCGACGCGCCCCAGGACCGGGGCTCGACCGGGGCGAGGATCGAGGGCGTTCAGCTGGTGCGGCTGCACCGATACGCCGACCATCGCGGGTCGCTCACCCCGATCATGTCCGACTCGTCCTTCTGGTCCGAGCCGGTCGTGCACGCCTACCGGATCACGATTCGGCCGGGCCGCATCAAAGGATGGGGGATGCACCGGCTGCAGGCCGACCGCTACTACATCGAATCTGGTCGGGTCCGGGTCGTCCTCCACGACGGGCGGGTGGCCTCCGCCACACACCAGGAGTTCGACGAGTTCGGATTCGACGAGACGACGCCGGCCCTGTTGCGGATCCCGCCGGGCGTCTGGCACGCCGACCAGAACACCGGTGACGTCGATGCGGTGATCCTGAACTTCCCGACGCGCGCGTACGACGCCGCGGACCCGGACAAACACCGCATCGATCCCCACTCGGGCGAGATCCCGTTCGATTGGAGCCTGCGCGACGCTTAGCGCCTCCGGCCGGCTGACTCAGTACCAGGCCGAGGCCGGGTCACGCGGTGGCTCGCGCAGATCGCCGGCGGCAGTCCCGAGCAGGTCCGGATCGGTGCGGCCGAGCTCCCAGAGCATGTCGTCGAGCTCCGGCGGCGGGATCGACGTCGTCGCGGCCACCCGCTTGAACGCGTCGCGGGTCGCGGCGCGCACCTCGTCGAGCCCCCCGGGCTCGACCAGCCCCGAGCGCAGCGCGAGGCGCATGAGCACGTTGTCGGCCGCGACCTCCCAGCTCTCGGGGTCGCCGACGGCCAACCACTCGCGCCGGGCGCAGATCTTCGCGAACAGCTGCGCCTTCTTGGCCAGCGGGTCGGCGTAGGCCTCGTAGGCGCTCAACAGATCGAGCAGTCCCCCCTCGCCGCCGAGCCGACCGCCCGCGGCTTCGAGCAGCCGCGCGGCACTGCCCCCGTGATCGCCGGTCAGCCCCTGAGCGAGGTCGCGCCACAGCGCCGCCCGGCGCTCGGGGTCGGCAACGGTCTCGTCGTCGGCTCGGAAGATCTGAGCCACGTCCTCGGCGCTCACACGCTCGAGCGTGGCGGCCGTCAGCAGCCCGGCCCGCTCGCGCGCCGCCCACAGGCCGGCGGCCCACAGCAGCTCACTGCCCGCGAACGGCCCCTCCCCGTCCACCCGGTGGGCGCGCTGGTAGCCGGTGCGGTGGTCCATCGCGCACAGGAACAGCGCGGCGTCGGGATCCGGAACGTGAGCGAACGAGGGCGGCGCATAGGCGGCGCGCAGCTCGCGCACCCGCGCGCAGGCGGCGTCGAACGCCGACCCGCCCTCGGCCGCGCCCATCACACCTCGTACGTGGTGAGCTCGAGCCGGTGACCGTCGGGATCGGCGAAGTAGATCGAGTGGCTGATCCCGTGGTCGGAGAACTCGACGTCGAGGCCCCGTTCGGCAAGTTCGGCGCGCGCCCGCTCCAGCCCGTCGCGATCGACGCGGAAGGCGATATGGAGGATGCGCGCCGGCGGCGGATCGCCCTCATCGGCGGGCGGCGGGCCGCCGTGGCGGTCGAAGATCGCCACCCCGCTCTCGCCCGCGGCCATCACCACGGGCCGATCCCAGGCCTCGTGAGCACGCTCGAAGCCGAGCACCTCGGCGTAGAAGCGACGTGAGCGGTCGACGTCTGCGACCCCGATCGCGACGTGATCGAGCCCCTGATTGCCGTACCGCGCCATCGGTCGCCGAGGCTAGCTAACGCTGGCCGACGACCAGGAACTGCTTGCCGATCGCCCGCCACGCCGGCGGGAAGGCCAGGTAAGCGCGGACGAGCCCCGGCGCCGTGGGCAGCCGGCCGCGGAACGAGAACGGCAGAAAACGCGGCGTCACCGAGGCGACCCGGTAGCCGGCCGTGTGCAGGTGCTCGGCGACCGAGACGTCCGACAGCGCGAGCGTGTGGTCGGCGCAGTCGTAGTAGTCGCTGGCGCAGTAGCGGAAGTTCGGTCCCATGATCGCGATCCGACCGCCCGGCGCGCTCAGCGTGCGCATCCTCACCAGGAAGTCATAGACAGCGTCCGGCGTCGGCAGGTGCTCGAGGAAATTGGAGACGAAGATGCCGTCGAAGTAGTCCGCCGGCAGCTCGGCGTCCATCACGTCGCTGATGATCAGCCGGGTCCCCGAGCCGGCGACGGCCTCCCCGTAGTCCACCCGGTCGACGGCCCACTTCTCCTCAGCGTCGGCGCGGTCGATGAACTCGCGCCTGCCGGCGGCCGGGTCGAGCAGGCGGCGCGGCCGCGCCAGGGCGCGCTCGGTCACGTAGCGGGCGATCTCTCCCCAGACCCCCGACCGGGTCGACTGGTCGATGTTTCGGAACCGGTATTCGTAGAGGCGCTGGTAGTCCATCGAGCGCGGGAGGCTAAACGGCAGCTAGCCTGCGCCGCGCTTGCCACGGATCCTGATCACCGGCGGCGCCGGCTTTGTCGGCGCAAACCTCGGCGTCGCGCTGGCCGACCGGCACCCGGAGTGGGAGCTCGTAGCGCTCGACAACCTGCACCGGCGCGGCTCCAAGCTCAACCTGCCGCGACTGGAGCGCGCGGGGGTCGAGTTCGTCCGCGCCGACGTCCGCGACCGCGAGGCGCTCGCCGCCGTCGGCTCGCTCGACGCGCTGATCGAGTGCTCCGCCGAGCCCTCGGCGCTCGTCGGCATGAGCGGGGACACCGCCTACCCGTTCGAGACCAACCTCGTCGGCGCCTACAACTGCCTCGAGCTGGCTCGTCGCGACGGCGCTCAGGTCGTCTTCCTCTCCACGAGCCGTGTGTACCCGTATCCGGCGCTCAATCAACTCCGGCTGCGAGAGGACGCCACGCGGCTCGAGCTCGAGCCGGAGCAGGAGGTCGGCGGCGCGAGCCCGGCCGGGATCTCAGAGGGCTTCCCGCTCGACGGACCGCGGACGCTCTACGGGGCGACGAAGCTCGCCGCCGAGCTGCTGGTGACCGAGTACGCGGCCAACTTCGGCCTGCGCACCGTCGTGAACCGCTGCGGGGTGATCGCGGGTCCCTGGCAGATGGGGCGCGTCGACCAGGGCGTGTTCACGTTCTGGCTCCTGCACCACCACTTCGGCCGACCGCTCACCTACATCGGGTACGGGGGCGCCGGCCGCCAGGTCCGCGATTTGCTGCACGTCGACGACCTCGTCGAGCTCGTCGACGACCAGCTCACCGACCCCGAGCGCTGGGACGGTTTCGTCGGCAACGTCGGCGGCGGGCGCGAGATCAGCCTCTCGCTGCTGGAGACGACGGAGATCTGTCGCGAGCTCACCGGGAAGGAGGTCCCGATCGAGCCCTCTGACGACGGGCGCCCCGGCGACGTTCCGCTATACCTCTCCGACTGCTCCCACCTGTTCGGGAGCACCGGTTGGCGACCGGCGCGGGGGCCGAGGGAGATACTCGCCGACATCTTGGGCTGGGTCAGAGAACACGAGGACGACGTCGCCGCGTCGCTCGGCTTCGAGCGATGAAGCTCTCGGTCGTGATGCCGGCCCACAACGAGGCCGGCTCGATCGCCGCGACGATGCGCAGCACGATCGAGGCCCTGGACGAAGCGGGGATCGAGCACGAGATCCTGGTGATCGACGACGCGAGTGTCGATGGCACCGCGGCCGTGATCGACGAGGTCGCCGCCGACCACCCGCAGGTCCGCTGCCTGCGCTCGCACCACCCGCGCGGCTTCGGCTACACGGTGCGCTCGGGCCTGGAGCGCTTCAGCGGCGACGCCGTGGTGCTGATGATGGCCGACGGCTCCGACGACCCCGCGGACCTGGTCCGCTACCACCGGCTCCTCGAGCAGGGCTACGACTGCGTCTTTGGCTCGCGGTTTCTCCCCGAGTCGCGGATCTACGACTACCCGCGGCCAAAGCTGATCCTCAACCGGCTGGCGAACTGGTTCATCCGGCTGCTCTTCCGCCACGGGTTCAACGACACCACGAACGCCTTCAAGGCCTACCGGCGCGAGGTCATCGACACCGTCCAGCCGCTGCTCTCCAACCACTTCAACCTCACGGTGGAGATCCCGCTGAAGGCGATCGTCCGCGGCCACAGCTTCGCCGTGATCCCCATCTCATGGCGCAACCGGACCTCGGGCCAGAGCAAGCTCGCGATCCAGGAGATGGGCAGCCGCTACCTGTTCATCGTCCTCTACGTCTTCCTCGAGCACCACCTCAGCCGCGGCGACTACGTGCGCCACGAGCTGGACGAGGACTAAGGGCTCGGCGGTCCGCAGACCTCCAGCGCGCCGGCCGCCGGGGGTTGCAGCTGCCACGGGACGTCCGAGCGGTCAGGAGGGATCGCCAGCACGGCGGCGCGTCCGTCGGCGAGCTTGCCGAGATCGACGGGCGTCTCGGTGGTCGCGTACCGGCGCAGGCCGACGGCGGCGGGCGCCGAGCCGGCACCGCGCAGAATCACGCCACCGGGCGGCAGCGTCACGGGCGCCGCCCCCGCGCCGCTGTCGAGCGGCCGGCAGAGCCGCGCCTGGGCGGGTGAGAGCTTGGTCGGGTCAAGCCGCAGATCCAGGGCCGTGGCCAGCACCCGGTCGGCGCCCTGGCGGGCCGACTCCGGGGCCGAGGCGAGCTCGGTCTCGTCGTACGCGGGCGAGCCGAACTTGTCGCTGGCCGACAGGTAGCTGCCGGCGTCGAGCTGGTCGACCCACTGAAAGCCCGAGTTCTTCTGGGTCAGGTAGAGGCCCGGGGTCCACGGTGTCGGCGGCGATCTCGAGTCCGGCGAGGTCGCCGCGGACCACCGGGGTGAGGTTCTGGAGGTCGTGGTAGCCGTCGCGGAGCGCCACCAGGTTGCCGGCGACCGCGGCCAGGGAGCCGACGACGAAGAGGCCGATCACGGTGCGGCTCGGGCGCACGCCGCGCGCGAGCTCGGCGACCGCCATCAGCAGGAAGACCACCCCCAGGTACTGGTAGCGCGAGGTCTCGGCGCTGCGGAAGTAGCTCGCGTTGTAGGCGGTCAGGAGCCAGAAGACGACGCCGATGGCGAGCACGACCCACAGGCCGGGCGGCACCCGGCGCAGGGTGATGAGGCGCACGGCGGCGATCACCCCGAGCACCGCGAGCAGCGCCCGCCCCCACGCCAGCGCTCCGTCGTCCGGAGTGGCGAAGCCGAGCAGCGACGACACGGCCGCCGCGTAGCCGTCGAGGACGAACGCCGGCGACGTCGCGAGGTTGTCGAACGTGAACTGGTGCGGGCCGTTGTGACCCCAGCCGAGGTACCAGATCGCGTACAGAACGACGGGGACCAGCGGGCACCCAGAACCGTCGCCGCAGCTCCCCGTCGAGCGCGAGCTTCACCCCGACGCCGACGACGAACGCGAGCGCGATCGTCTGAAAGCACAGGCCGATGATCAGCAGCGCGCAGCAGAGCAGCGGGTCGCGCGGCCTGCCCCGCTCGAGCACGAGCAGCGCCGCGAGCCCGCATGCAACCGGGGCGAAGAATCCGACCTGGAACGGGGTCAGCAGGTCCTCGTAGGCCGCGCCCAAAAAGAGCAGCGGCAGCGTGCCGGCAAGTGCGAGCCAGGCGCCCACCCGGCGCCGCATCCACACGAACAGGAGCACGACCGAGACCAGAAAGACGAGGGTCGAGGCGATTGCGTACGGCGTCACCGAGCTCATCCCGAACGTCACCTGGATCGCCTTGTAGAGCGCGACCAGGAGCATCGAGGGATGGCCCGCGTGCGGCTGGAGGAAGACGTCGAAGCTGAGCCCACGGCGATGCAGGAGCAGGTCCCAGTCGTCGATGAAGAACGTCAGCCGCGAGCTGAGCACGATCAGGAGCACCCCCGCGGCCGCGGCCGCGAGCCCAAACAGGACCAGCGGCAGCCGCGGATCGTCGAGCCAGGCCGCGGCGCGCGCGGCGGGCGCGGGGGCGGACCGGGCGTCCGCGCTCATGTCGCACCGCCGAGCCCGCAGACCGAGACGCGCCCGTGGCCGGCGAGCGAGAGCTGCCACGGCTGCTGCGAGAGGTCGGCGGGGATCGCCAGCCGGACCGGGTGGCCGGGCTCCAGCTTGCCGAGCTTGACCGGGAACTCCTCCGTGGCGTAGCGGCGGGCGGCGAGCGCGACGGAGCCCGAATGCGGCTCGAGCTCGACGCCGCCCGGCGGCAGCGGGACCACCTGGGGCCCGGGCCCGACCGTGACCTCGGTGCAGGGGCCGACCCCCGCGGCATCGCCCTCGGCCGGCGTTGGCTTCACCCCGAGCGCCGCCGCGAACACCATGTCGGCCGCGACCCGCGCCTGCTCGTCGGCGCCGGCGAGCTCGGCGGGCGTGTACGCGGGCGAGCCGTAAGCATCGATCGCCGAGAAGTACGGCGCGGCGTCGACCGCCCCGAGGTAGTCGACGCCCGAGTTGTCCTCGGTGAGCTCGAAGTCCGGCGCGACCACGCCCCGCGTGAGCTCCAGCGCCGCGAGCCCGCCCTTCTCCTTCAGGGCGATCCCCGCGAGTCCGTTGGCGTTGTCGCGCAGGTAGGAGAAGTTGGCGAGGGTCGCGACCAGCGAGAGCACCAGGACCGTCCCGATCACCCAGCGCCGGACCGCCACGCCGCGGAACAGCTCGGCGGCGATCAGGATGATGAAGACGACCCCCATGTACTGGTAGCGCCCGGAGGTCGCCTGGCCGAAGAACGAGGCGTTGAGCCCGGTGAGCGACCAGAAGACGAGGCCCATCGCGAGCACCGCCCAGAGGCGTCGCGAGAACGAGCGCCACCCGACCCTCCACACGCGCCAGACGAAGGCCGCGATCGCGATCACCAGCAGCGGCCGGCCCCAGTCCAGGGGCGTGATCGTCGCCTCGTCGCGGGGCACCGCCAGCCCGAGCAGCGTCGAGAGGCTCGAGCTGAAGCCGTCGCCGACGTAACCGGGAAGGGTCGAGAAGTTGTGGAAGGAGACGAAGTTCTGCGCCTCCCGGCCCCAGCCGAGGTACCAGATCATCCACAGGGCGGTCGGGATCACGACCACGAAGGCGCGCCGGAAGCGCTCCCTGGTCAGCGCCAGGTCGACGGTCGCCGCGACCACGAACGGGATCCCGACGTGCGAGCAGAACAGCCCGATCGCGAGCAGCGCGGTGGCGATGACGTCCCCCTTGCGGTCCTCGCGCTCGAGCGCGAGCAGCGCCCCGATCCCGCAGGCGACCGAGCCGAAGAAGCTGATCTGAAACGGGAAGAGCAGGTCATCCCACGCGGGCCCGAGGAAGAGCACGGGGAGGGCCGCCGCCAGCGCGAGCCACTCCCCCACGCGGCGGCGGACGTAGACCCACATGACGACGACGCTGGCGAGGAAGACGAGGGTCGAGGCGATCTGAAACGGGGTCGGCGACTCGATCCCGAAGAGCGCGATCAGCAGCTTGTAGCTGGCGACCGGGAGGGCCAGCAGCTGCTCGACGAACGGGTCGAGATAGGTGTCGATCCCGGAGCCGCGGCGGTAGAGGATGAATGCCCACTCGTCGCGCCAGAACGTGAGGTCGGAGAGGAAGTTGAGCAGCACCCCGCCGGAGAGCGCGACGGCGGCGCAGAACAGCAGCGTCGCCGGCCGGGCGCCCGAGACTCTCGACGATCGAGGCGCGTGCGGCCGCGGTCACGGACTGAACTTGCGCGATGGCAGCACCCGGGTTCGGTGCATGATCAGCCTCCCCGCCGCCCACAGGGTCTTGACCCCGTAGACCGTGGAGACCCAGGGGCCGACCGACGACGCCTCGGCGAAGTAGCGCGTCCGCGCCGGGACCTCCGCGATCCGGAAGCCGAAGTACGAGGCCTGCATCAAAAGCTCGGAGTCGAAGACGAAATCGATCGAGTTGCGCAGGAACGGGACGGTGAGCAGCAGGTCGCGGCTGTAGGCCCGATAGCCCGTGTGCAGGTCGGTGAGCTGGGTGCCGAGGACGCCGTTCTCGACCGTGGTCAGGGCGCGGTTGGCGACCCGCTTGTAGAGCGGCATCCCGGCGGCTCGGGCCGCGCCGCGCTCGGCCATCCGCGTGCCGAGCACGAGGTCCGCGGCGCCCTCCGCGATCGGGGCGATCAGCTTCGGGATCAGGATCGGCTCGTACTGGCCGTCGGGGTGCAGCATCACCACGATCTCGGCCCCGCGCTGAAGCGCCTCGAGGTAACACGTCTTCTGGTTGCCGCCGTAGCCGACGTTGTGCGGGTGCCAGACCACGTGAACGCCGAGCTCGCGCGCGATCGTGAGCGTCTCGTCCGTGGAGCGGTCGTCGACGAGGATGATCTCGTCGACCCAGTCACGCGGGATCGCGGCGACGGTCGTCTTCAGCGTCCTCGCCGCGTTCAGCGCCGGCATCACGACCACCGTCTTGGGGCGCGCGAGCTCAGCCACGGCGGGCCTCCACGTAGACGGTGCCCCCGCGACGCAAGCCGGCCTCGACCAGGGCGCACGCCGCCGCCGGGACGAGCGCGACCGCGGCGGCGGCGAGCGTCGCCAGCCGCCGGCCGCCCGACATCGGGCGGCGGCGAGCGTCCGGCCGGCGGATCGCGTCGTAGAGGTCGGGATGGCCGGGAAGCAGCCCGACGAGCCCGTGCAGCCAGCCGAAGACGACCTGGCCCCCGCGCAGGTAGCTCACCCGCTCCACGCGCGTGCCCAGCGCCCGCAGACGCGCCAACAGCGCGGGGGCCGGGACGTGGACGAGGTGCAGCGGCAGATCGAGGTGCAGCCACCGGTCGCCGAAGGCGCGCGCCTGCAGGCTCGCGGGATTCGGCATCGCGACGACGATCGCGCCGCCCGGCGCCAGCAGGTCGATCGCGCGCCCGAGCTCCGCGCCCGCATCGCGCAGATGCTCGAGCGAGTGCCAGAGCACGACCGCCGCGTAGGGCGGCTCGAGGTCGGCCAGCTCCCCGGCGATCACGTCCGGGCGCTGGGACTCGCGCTCGAGCCCGGTCGCCGGGCGCCCGCGCGCGGCGAGCGCGTCGAGCAGCGAGCCGTCGCCCGACCCGACGTCGAGCACCCGCCCCGCGGGAGCGATCTCGTCGAGGCGGCCGGCGAGCCGGGCGCGCAGCCGACTGAGCAGCTGGTCGCCGAGGCCGGAGAAGCGTCCTGATCCGGGCCGATACCACGATCCGTAGGCGCGATCGAGCTCGGCGTCCGTCGGCTGCGGCCACGTCGTCTGGGAGCCACAGCTCGCGCACGGCACGCGTCCCGCCGGGTGCGGAGCGGCCGGATCGATTGCGGCCCCGCACCAAGCGCACGCAGCCGCCGTGGCGGAGGTGCCTCCCGTCCCATCTGGCGTGGCAGCTCCGCCGATCACTGAAGCGGGGGTGGATATCACGACGGCGTCCCCTCCCGCCGCCTCATCCCGCCGCCCCCGGGGTCTCACACACCTGGACCTCACCGCGGCCGGAGAGCTGGACCTGCCATGGGACGTCCGAACGGTCGGGCGGGATCGTGATCGAGACCGGCCTGCCGCCGACCTCGCCCGCGCCGACGGGGAACGACTCCGTCGCGAAGCGGCGCAGCCGCATGTCGGCGCGCGCCGCACCGCTCCCGGTGATCGTCAGGGTGCCCGGACCGACCTCGATCGGCGCTGACGCCGCGCCCGCGTCGATGTCCTGGCAGGCGGCCCCGGCGGGTGCCCTGGCCGCCGGACTCACCCGGAGGCCGAGCGCGCTGGCCAGCACGCGGTCGGCCGCCGCCCGGGCATCCTCGGGAGCGGCGGCGATCTCGTCCGGCGTGTCGGCGGGCGAGCCGTAGTCGTCGACCGCCGTCAGGTAGTTGGCCGCGGCGACGTGGACGTAGGGCGTGCCGGCGATGCCGTTCGTGAGCACGAAGCCGGGCTCGACCGTGTCGCGGGCGATCTCCACCGCGCCGAGGTCGGCCTTGATGAGGTCGCTGATCTGCACGTAGGTCGCCGAGGACTGATCCAGGAAGTTCAGGTTGCTGGTCACGGCCAGCGCCACAGCGGCGATGCCGGCCCCGATCGCGACGCGCGAGGCGCGGAGCCCGCGCACGAGCTCGGCGGTGACCATGAGGATGAAGATCCCGCTGACGTACTGATAGCGGCTGGCGGGAGCCTCGCGCCCGGGGCTGAGATTGAACCCGGCCAGGACCCAGAACGAGAGCGCGATCGCACCGGTGACCCAAAGCCACCGGGGCACTCGGCCGAGCCGATGGATGCGAATGCCCGCGAGCACCAGCGCCAGCGCCGCGAGCGGCCGCCCCCAGTCGAGCGAGCCGACGCCCGCCTCGTCGCGGGGCGTGGCGAGGCCGAACAGGGACGAGATCCCGGCGGCGATGCTGTCGAACACGTACTTGGGGACCGCCGCGAGGTTCGCGAGCGAGGCGTTGTTCTCGGCCGTATGCCCCCAGCCGAGATACCAGAGCCCAAACAACCCCAGGGGGACGACGACGATGTAGGCCCGGCGTCGCCAGCCGGGCGCGGTGATCAGCGCGACCGCGGCGCCGACCGCAAACGGGATCCCGAGGCTGGAGAACGCGATCGACAGGACGAGCAGCAGGCAGGCGACGACGTCGGCCGCGCGGGTCTCACGCCGAAGCGCGATCAGCGTCCCGAGCCCGGCCGCCATCGAACCGAAGTAGCCGATCTGGAACTGCCACAGAAGGTCCTCCCACGCAGCGCCCAGGAAGAGCACCAGCACGGTGGCGGCCGAGCGCGTACCAGTCGCCGGCTCGCCGCCGCAGCCACGCGAACAGGAGCACGGCGCTGGTGAGGAAGGTGAAGGTCGATGCGACCTGGAACGGTCGCGCCGAGTCCATGCCGAAGAGCGCCAGCAGGGCCTTGTAGATGAGCACCGGGACGACGACGATGTGCTCGTTGTGCGGGTCGAACACGGAGTGGGCGTTGAAGCCCGGCCGGTAGAGGAGGATCTCCCAGTCGTCGAGCAGGAAGGTGATCTCGCGCGTGTAGGCGAGCAGCACGGCCGCCGAGGCGAAGACCGCGGCGGCAAGGAAGAGCACCGCCGGCTCACGAAGCCAAGCGAATCGTGCCCCGGCGGCGAACCGCTCGCGCGCCGGCGGCGTTTGCGCTGCGCGTGCGGTCGCCACGGCGGGGAATCTAGAGGTACGAGGGCCCGCAACCCGCGGGCCCTTGCGCTGTTTTGGATTGCAAGCAGCCACTAACATCGGGCGCTACGCGGACGGGCGCCTGCCTGTCCGCTTTCCTTTGACCATGCCAGCGATCGCGATAGTCACCGGTTCGGGCGGTTTGATCGGCTCGGAATCCGTCCGCAGCCTCTTCTCCCAGGGTCTCGACGTGGTCGGGATCGAGAACGACATGCGCAGCGCGTTCTTCGGCCCGGAGGCCTCGACCGCGCCGGTGACCGAGGCGCTCAAGCGCGCCTATCCCGAGTTCCGCTCGCACGCGCTCGACATCCGCGACGCCGGCGCGGTCGAGCGGCTGTTCGCGGAGCACGCCGGGTCGATCGAGGTCGTCGTCCACACCGCCGCCCAGCCCTCGCACGACTGGGCCGCGCGCGAGCCCCAGACCGACTTCGGCGTCAACGCCAACGGGACCCTCAACCTGCTCGAGGCCGCCCGGGCGCACTGCCCGGACTCGCCGTTCATCTTCTGCTCGACCAACAAGGTCTACGGCGACACGCCAAACCGGCTGCCGCTCCAGGACCTGCCGTCCCGGCTGGAGCTGCCCGAGGACCACCGCTACTACCGGGGCATCGACACGACGATGTCGATCGATCTCTCGACGCATTCGCTGTTCGGCGTCTCGAAGACCGCGGCCGACCTGCTGGTCCAGGAGTACGGGCGCTACTTCGACATGCCGACGGTCTGCTTCCGCGGCGGCTGCCTCACCGGCCCCCAGCACGCCGGCGCGAAGCTCCACGGCTTCCTCGCCTACCTGATGAAGTGCGTCGTCACCGGGACGCCGTACACCGTCTTCGGCTACGAGGGCAAGCAGGTGCGCGACAACATCCACAGCGCCGACCTCGCGGCCGCGTTCGATGCCTACCGCGCGAACCCGCGGCCCGCGGCGGTCTACAACATCGGCGGCGGACGGCGTTCGAACTGCTCGATGCTCGAGGCGATCGAGGCCTGCGAGCGGATCGCCGGCCGCGAGCTCGAGTGGGAGATGGGCCCGGAGCCGCGGATCGGCGATCACCGCTGGTGGATCTCCGACCTCGGCCAGTTCGAGGCCGATTACCCGGATTGGTCGATCCGCTACGGAATCGAGGAGATCCTGACCGAGATGTACGAGCAGAACCTCGAGCGCTGGATGGCGACCGTCGGCTGAGCGCGACCGGCGTTCGCGCTGGTGGCTCTCGTAACTTCCACGCAACACCAGATGCCGCTCGAGGAGATCGTTTCACCGACACCCGAAGCGCCTGACGCGCAGGTGGAGTCGCGCCCGGTCGCGGTCGAGGTCCGCGACCTCTCCAAGACGTTCCAGATCCCGCTCCAGCGCGTGGACTCGATCAAGGAGCGCGTCCTGCACCCGTTCGCCTCCACCCAGTCGCGGCACCTGACCGCGCTCCGCGGGATCTCCTTCGACGTCCACAAGGGCGAGTTCTTCGGGATCGTGGGCCGCAACGGAACCGGCAAGAGCACGCTGCTCAAGATCCTCGCGAGCATCTACGCGGCCGACGCCGGGACGATCCGCATGGCGGGCCGCGTGGCGCCGTTCATCGAGCTCGGGGTCGGGTTCAACGTCGATCTCACCGCCCGCGAGAACGTGGTCCTCAACGGGGTGATGATGGGGCTGTCGCGCCAGCAGGCGGAGGATCGGGTGCAGGCCGTGATCGAGTTCGCCGAGCTCGAGGAGTTCGCCGGGCTGAAGCTCAAGAACTACTCGTCGGGCATGCTCGTGCGGCTGGCGTTCTCGGTGATGATCCAGTCCGACGCCGACATCCTGCTGATCGACGAGGTGCTCGCGGTCGGCGACGCCGCCTTCCAGCAGAAGTGTCGCGACGTGTTCCACGAGATGCGCGGCGACCGGACGCTGATCCTGGTGACCCACGACATGAGCGCCGTGGAGCAGTTCTGCCACCGGGCGATGCTGCTCGACCGCGGCGACATCCAGGCGATCGGCGATCCCGACGAGATCGCGCACCGCTACCTGCGGCTGAACTTCGCCGAGAACACCGGCGCCGAGCACGAGGCGCACCCGGTCGCCCCGGAGGGGAGTGAGCTGCTGCTGCTCGACGCGTGGCTGGAGTGCGACGGCGAGCGCACCGACAACGTCGAGCAGGGCCGCGAGCTCACCTTCCACGCGACCTTCGAGGCCCCGACCGAGATTCCCGGACCGAGCTTCGGCTTCGTGATCGCCAACGAGGACAAGGTGGAAGTCGGCGGCTTCCACGTCGGCATGGAGCACGCGGGCGCCGGCCATGCCGACCTGCTCGCGGCGGGCGAGCGCCTGCACATCAAGGCGAAGATCTCGAACCGGTTCACCCCGGGCCGGTACGCGATGCAGGCGTGGGCGTTTCGCAACCACACGCTCGCCGAGCCCTTGATCACGCTGCCGCGGGTGCTCGACTTCGTCGTCTTCGGCACCGAGGCGACCGTCGGCCTGGTCTCGATCGTCGACGAGATCGAGCTCTCCTCCGAGACCCAGGCCGAGCCCGCCGAGCGCCCGGAGGTCAGCCCGTGAGCGTGGCGCCGGAGGTGCTCGAGCTGCGGCCGGTCCGTGGCCCCTCCGCCCTCGGCGGTGGCGCCCGCCGATTCTTCGAGCTGCTGTGGCTGCTGGCGGTGACGGAGTTCAAGCGCACCTATTTCGGCACCGTGCTGGGCTACGTCTGGTCACTGCTACGCCCGCTGCTCCTGTTCGCCGTCCTGCTCTTCGTGTTCACGAAGATCTTCCGGCTCGGCAGCACCGTGCCGCACTACGCGGAGTTGCTGCTGTTCAACATCGTGCTGTTCGGCTTCTTCCAGGAGTCGACGACGAGCGCCGTGACCTCCGTCGTGGCCCAGGAGGGGATCGTCCGCAAGACCCAATTCCCGCGCTTGGTGATCCCGCTCTCGCTCGTGCTGACCGGACTGATGAACCTCGGTCTCAATCTGATCGTCGTCTTCATCTTCATCATCGCGGGCGGCGTCGACCCGATGTGGACCTGGCTGCTGCTGCCGTTCGTCGTGCTCGCACTATCCGTGCTGACGACGGCCGTCTCGATGCTGCTCTCGACGCTCTACGTGCGCTTCCGCGACCTGCTCCTGATCTGGACCGTGTTCGCGACGATGCTCTTCTACGGCACGCCGATCCTCTACCCGATCAACATCCCGACCACTGAGGGCTTTCGGGCGCTGTTGATGGTGAACCCGATCGCCGTCATCCTCGAGCAGGCCCGCGTGTGGATCATCGACCCGACCGCCCCGACGGCGGCGCAATCAGCCGGCGGCGTCCTTCGCCTGATCCCGGCGGCGCTGATCTTCGTCGGGGTGTGCGTGCTCGCCTGGCGCGTCTACACCCGCCAGGCGCCACGAATCGCGGAAGCGCTTTAGGTCCTCACAGCCAGAGGTCCAGGAACGCCCTCGAGTACGGGGTGTCGTCGCGCTGATACGTCCCGGTCGCGTTGCAGGTCAGCGAGTTGACGTACGAGGCGTCCCCGAGCACGAAGCCGTCCACGAACACCGCTCCGCCCGAGTCGCCGAAGCAGGAGCCGCCGCCCGCGTTGGCGTCCTTGACGCTGTTCTGGAACGCGACCACTTCGGTCTGGACGTTCTTCAGCCGTGCGGTCGTCATGCGGCGTTCTGGGACCACGATCTGCTCCTTCTTGTCCCCGATGTCCACGCCGTATCCGACCAGGGTGAAGGTGCTGCTCTTGAGCCTGCCCTGGTTGCGGTCGAGATAGCCGACCGGCGGCAGCGGAGCGGGCGCTGATGCCCGGCCACTTGCTCGCGGCCGCGGCGTCGAGTACGACGACGCCCTGGTCGTGCTGCTTGGAGAACTGAAGCTGGCCGTCCCAGCCCGGGTCGGGGTGGGCGGTACCGGTGATGTAGTGCGCCTCGCGAGCCGCCCGCTCAGCCGGGCTGATGCCGGGCGCGAGGGGATCGGGCTGTAGGTCGGTGTCGAAGGAGACGTAGACGTCGGTCGCCGGTCCCTCGGTGCAGTGGCCCGCGGTGAGAACAACCGTCGGCGAGATCAGGGTGCCCGAGCAGCGGAACCGGCCATCGTCCGTCGTGAACCGAACTAGGCCGACGTTCGTGTGGACCTCGTCGCGCGTTCCGCCGGTGATGGCAGACGCCGGCACGGCGCCGACCACCAAGCTCATCGCGCAGGTGAGCGCGGCGAACAACCACGTGGACTTCTTCGGCATATCTCCTCCTTGGCCCGCTGTGACCCCCGGGATGGCGGGACCTTACCCGCAGCGGATGCCCTAGTAACGCCGGAAGAGGTTGACCGAGCCGATGCGGCGCATCGGGTACGAGTCGTAGGGGACCGCGCCGCGCCACTGGTTGTGGGCCTCGGCGGAGACGAGGTAGGTCTCCGGGTCGAGCTCCATCGCGGTGATCGCGCTCGCGAGCTGCTCGCCGTCGAGCTCCGAGGCGGCGACGATCCGCTCGAGCCCCGCGCGATGCGCGTCGGCGCCCCAACCCGCGAGCACGTGGTCGACGGCGTGGATGGAGCAGCCGCCGCGCTCGCCGAGGATCTGCGCGGCCCCCGCGATCACGCCGTCGATCGCCTCGAGCGGAACGTGCTCGAGGACCGAGATCGAGTAGACGCAGTCGAAGCCGCCGGCGAGTGGCTGTCCCGGCGGGAACTGGTCGCGGACGATGCGCAGGTCCGGATATGCCTTCGTGAAGCGGCCGTACTCGCGCGGGCCGTTGCCGCTGCCGTCGTAGGGGTCGACGATCACGACCTCGTAGCCGAGCCGCGACAGCAAGCCCGGCGACCAAGGGCTCGCCCGCGCCGATCTCCACCAGGCGGCCCCCCCTCGGGACGCTCGCGAGCACGGCCTTGACCATCCAGCAGCGCTGCATGTTCTTCATGTCGCCGCTCGCCGTCGCGAGCCCGGGCATGGTCTCGGTCGAGTCGGCGAAGTCGCGAACGGTCCCGTAGCCGATCGGGTCGAGGTCGCCCGAGCCCTCGTAGAGCTCGCGCAGCGGCCACAGCTCGGAGTCCTCCAGGGCGTAGACCGAGGCGTTGGGCGAGGCGGGCGCGGCGATCGTGAGGTCGTCGGGGTCGCCGATCCGTGCCTTGATCCGGCGCCGGGCGGCGGCGCGCGCGCGCCGGGCGAAGCTGATCGCTCGCGAGCCGGCCATCAGGCGGCCACCGGGGCGGGCGCCGGCCGGGCCGAGGCGCCGGTGGACACGGAGCGCAGGAAGCGGCCGAGGCCGAGCGAGTTGCGCTCCCAGTCGAGCTCCTCGAGGGCGAACCTGCGGGCTCCCTCGGCGAGGCGGCCCCGCAGCTCGGGATCGTCGAGCAGCTGCTCGACCCTGGCGGCGATCTCGAGGCCGTCGCCCTCGCTGAGCAGCAGCGCGCTGCTGCCATCGACCAGGTCGTGGCCGATATTGCAGTCGGGAAGCACCACCGGCCTGCCCATGGCGAGGAACTCGGGCAGCTTGGATGGCAGCCGGTAACGGTTGAAGTCGTCGGCGGCCCCGGGCTGGACGAAGGCGTCCGCGAGCGCGAGGTAGCCGGGGATCTCGCGCCAGCCCACCGAGCCGAGCTCGAGCACGCCCTCGCGCAGGGCGCCCAGAGACCGCGGGTCGACGCCGCCGAGCTCGGTCTCGCCGAGGCGGACCAGCCGGACCTTGCGCCCGCGTCGCTGCAGGAGCTTGACGCCGAGGTAGAGGCTCAGCATCTCGTGCTGGTTCGCGTAGTGGACGGTGCCGTGGTAGACGATCACGAACTCGTCCGGCGCGATCCCGAGGGCCTCGCGCGGGAGCGGCGGCTCGAGATCCGGGCGGAAGCGGTCGGAGTCGATCCCGGGGCGGGCAACGTGGTGCGGGAGGCCGGCGTGGTTGAACTCGTTGAGCTCCTCGGTGATCACCGTGATCCCGGCGGCGCGGCTCATGAAGCGCTCCGACCGCGCCGGGTGGATGAGCGTCTCGGGACTGATCCGGTCCTGCTCGGCGATCGAGAGCCGGGCGACCTCGTCGAACGGGCGGCCGACGGCGGCTCCGTAGAGGTGCCACTCGTTGTCCTCGAGGTGGACGACGTACGGCACGCCGGCCCGGCGGGCGAAGTTCTCGGTCGCGATCCGCACGTTCTCGCGGGGGGTCCAGGCGAGCACCACGGTGGGCTCGGGCGCGCGCCGAGACTGCTCGAGCACGACCGGCAGGTCGTGGTGGGTGACGCAGTCGAAGCTCGGCTCGCCGACCTCCCGGATCAGCTGCGGGTCACCGACGCCGGCGGCCAGGGTGACGTGCCAGCCGACCGCGGTGAGGTCGTTGCCGAAGTGAAAGGCCTGGATCGCGCTGTTGATGTTCAGCGGGCCGAAGTAGACGATCACCAGCCGCATCGGCGCCGGCGGTGCCTCGAGCGCGGCCATGATCAGGCGACCGCGAACGCGGCGCGGTCGCGGAGGAAGTTGGGGTTGTAAAACGGGTCGCCGCTCTCGAGCGCCTCGTACCAGCGGTCGACGAACAACGCCCGGTCCACGACGTCGAGCGCCTCGCGTCGCGAGGCGGCGGTCTCGTGGACCACCACCCGCGGCCGGGCCGCGTAGACGACGCCGCCGCCCAGCGAGCGCAGCCGCTGACAGAGGTCGAAGTCCTCGTAGCCGGTGGCGTAGTTCTCCTCGAACCCGCCGGCCGCCTCGAACGCGGCCCGCTGAACGCAGAGAAAGTCGCCGCAGAGCGCCGAGACGTCCCGGGCGCAGACCAACGAGCCGTAGTAGCCGTCGGCCTCGGACTCGAGGCCCGCGAGCATCGGCAGCGCCGGGTGGTCGAGGCCGACGGCCACCCCGGCCGCCTCGGTCCGCCCGTCCGGGCGCGCGAGCAGCGGTCCCACGGCCACCACGCGCGGCAGGCGCGTGCAGAGCATCAGCCTCGCGAGCCAGTCGGGCTCGACCGCCTCGGCGACGTCGGAGCAGAAGATCAGCCACTCGCCGCTCGCACGCGCGGCGCCAAGGTTCGCCGCCCGCGAGCGGCTGAAGAGTCCCCCGCCGCCGGCGACGACCGCGACCGAGCCCGCGATCCGCTCCGGTACGTCGGCCCCGTCCGGAGCGACCACGATGAGCTCGCCGGGAGAGGGTGAGGACGCAAGCAACGAGTCGACCAGGCGCGACAGCGCGGTCGGCTCGCCGCGCCACGGGACCACGATGCTCACCGACTCCCCGGGGCCCGTGCCGGGGGCGTCCCCGTCGCGGGCGGCGAGCTCGGCCCGGTGCGGGATCGCGGCGTGTGGGACCGCCCGCGCCTCGACCCCGATCCGCTCCAGATGCTCGCTCACGGCGCGCGCCTGCAGCTCCGGGACGCCCTGCTTCTGCTCGGCGCCCGCGGCGATGCTGCCCGGGATCGCCCGCCAGTGGTAGAGGATCCGGGGGATGTGGTGGATGCGGTCGGTGCGCTCGCTGACCCGCAGCATGAACTCGAAGTCCTGGATCGTGTCGAAGGCGGAGTCAAAGCCGCCGACCTCCTCGACGAGGGAGCGGCGGACGACCAGCAGGTGGCCGATGTACATCGCCCCGAGCGCATAGGTCGGCGACCAGTCGGGCTTGAAGAACGGGTCCGCCCGGGTCCCGTGCAGGGTGAGCTTGTCGGAGTCGGAGTAGACGACGTCGAGCTCGGGCTCGGCCGTCAGCGCCTGGACCATGCGCAGCAGCGCGTCGCTGGGCAGCACGTCGTCGTGGTCGAGGAAGGCGACGAACTCGCCGCGGGCGCCGGCGAGCGCGGCGTTGGTCGCGGCCGAGATCCCCCGATTCTCGTCGAGGTAGGCGACCTCGATCCGCTCGTCCTCGCGCGCGTAACGGTCGAGCAGCGCCCGCAGCCCGGGACGGCGCGAGCCGTCGTCGGCGATCCTCAGCTCCCACTCGGGATAGACCTGGGCTCGCACGGAGTCGATCGCCTCGCGCACGTAGCGCTCTTCGGTCTCGTAGGTCGGCATCACGACGGAGATCACTGGCCGCGCGGGGAGCGCTCGGGCCTCCTCGAGCGCGGCCCGCCGAGCCCGGCCGCCGGAGGTCAGCCTGGGCCTGCGAAATCGCCGGAGCATCAACCGGGCTTCGGGGCCTGCACCCGCCTGCGCAGGCGATCGGCGAGGCGCAGCGGCCGGGTCAGCTGCCAGCTCATCGAGCGTTCGTAGCGCGCCTTGGTCTGGAGCACGATCAGCTCCAGCTCCGCGATGCGCATCTCCTTGCGCATCAGCTCGCGGTGAAACTGCTCGCGCTGGACGTCGAGCTCGCTCGGCGACATGGGGCGCATAGTAGAACCAACACCCGCGAGCGCGGTTCCGCTCGGGCCCGGCTACGCGGCCGGGCGGACGCTTACCACCAGACGGTGGAGTCGACGCCCTCGAGCTCGGCGACCGGCGTCGTATACACGCCGGAGGACAGGTACTTCCAGCCGTCGTCGGGGACGAGGAAGACGACGTTGCCGCCGTCGAGCTCGCCCGCGATCCGCACGCAGATCGCGGCCACGGCGCCGGCGGAGACGCCGGCGAACAGGCCCTCCTCGTGCAGCAGCCGCTGGGTCCAGACGATCGCGTCGCTGTTGGAGACCATGATCTTGCGGTCGAGCACCGAGAGATCGATGATCGGCGGGATGAAGCCGTCGTCGAGCGAGCGCAGTCCCTGGACGAGCTCGCCCTGCATCGGCTCGGCGGCGACGATCTTCGTCTCGGGGTCGGCCTCCTTGAGCCTGCGGCCGACGCCCATCAGCGTGCCGCCTGTGCCGAGCCCGGCCACGAACGCCGCGACGTCGTCGAGCTCGTCGAGGATCTCGACCGCGGTGCCGTGGTAGTGGGCGCCGGGGTTGGCCTCGTTGCCGTACTGGTAGGGCATGTAATAGGAGGCGTCGCCGGCGACCGTCTCCAGCGCCAGCTCAACCGCGCCGTTCGAGCCCTTGGCGCCCTCCGAGTAGACGATCTCGGCCCCGAACATCCGCAGCAGCTGCGAGCGCTCCTCGGTGACGTTGTCGGGCATCACCGCCGTGAACGGATAGCCCTTGCGCCGGCAGATCATCGCCAGCGCGATCCCCGTGTTGCCGGAGGTCGGCTCGAGCACCGTCTGGCCCGGGGCGATCGCGCCCTCGGCCTCGGCCGCCTCGATCATCGCCTTCGCGACCCTGTCCTTGACCGAGCCGGTCGGGTTGCGCCCCTCGAGCTTGGCGAAGATGCGGACCTCGGGCTTCGGCGACAGCCGCGGCAGCTCCACCAGCGGCGTGTTGCCGACGGCCTCGATGAGGTTTCCGTAGCGGCCGCCACAGGGCCGGTTGAGGGTCTCCTCGAGTGGCACTATCGAAAGTGTAGTGCGGTCCGCTTGGCGTAGGTTCCGCCGCGTGGATCCTTGGGCGCTTGGGGAAGCGGGGCTGAGTGTCGTGCTCGGCGAGGTCGCGCGCGGGCGGCGGATCGTCGTCGAGTGCGGCTCCGGGGCCAGCACCGTTGCCATCGCCCGGCGGCTGCACGAGCTCGGCGAAGGCTCGGTGACGAGCCTCGAGCATGAGCCGCTGTTTGCCGAGGCGACTCGGGCCCGATTGCGACGAGGAGGGGTTGGACGGCTCGGCCGTCGTCGTCGACGCTCCGCTTCAGGCCCATGCGGCGAGCGGCGTCGGCTGGTATGACCCCGCCGCCCTGCGAGCGGTGCCCGATCGGATCGAGCTGCTGCTGGTCGACGGGCCGCCGGCCGGCGAGCCGGAGATCGAGCGCAGCCGCTACCCAGCCCTGCTGGAGCTCGGGCCGCGGTTGGCGCCAGGGGCGACGGTGATCCTCGACGACGCCCTGCGGCCGGGTGAGGTCTGGGCGCTCGGCGCGCTGGCGCGAGGAACTTGGCTTCGACTACGAGCTCGACCGAGCCGCCGGGATCGCGATCGGGCGCTTGGACGAGCCGTTTGATCTGTATGTTGCGGGGCGCTCAAACGGACCGAGCGACCAAAGACACAAGCATCAGGAAGCGAGGGGAGTACGCGAATGAGAGGAACCCGGCTCTGGCTGGTAATTGGGCTCGTAGCGGTGTTCGCGCTCGGGCTGGTGGCAGCCGGGTGCGGCAGCGACGACAGCTCGGACAGCTCGGACACGAGCACGGAGGCGAGCAGCGGCAGCGCCGACGTGCAGACGATCAACGACGGGACGCTGCTGATCGGCACCGACGCGCCGTATCCGCCGTTCGAGATCGGCACGCCCCAGGACGCTGACTTCAGCGGCTTCGACGTCGACGTCGGCAACGACATCGCGGAGAAGCTCGGGCTGACGCCGGAGTTCCAGGACACGTCGTTCGACACCATCTTCCGCGACACGGCCTCCGGCCAGTTCGACGTCGCGGTCGCCGCCTCGACGATCACGCCGGGCCGCCAGAAGACGGTCAACTTCTCCGACCCGTACTACGAGGCCCAGCAGGCGCTCGTCGTCCCCGAGGGCTCCGACATCGCGACGCCGGACGACCTCGCGGGCAAGATCGTCGCCGCCCAGGACGCGACCACCGGCGAGACGTACGCCAACGACGAGACCGACGCGGCCGAGGTTCGCGGCCTGCCCGAGGGCCCGGACGCGATCTCAGCGGTGGTCACCGGGCCAGGCGGACGCCGCGATCATCGACGAGCCGGTGGCCGTCGACGCCGTCGAGAAGACGGGCGGCATCGAGATCGCGACCACGATCCCGACCAACGAGCTCTACGGGATCGCGATCTCCAAGGACAACCCGGAGCTCCTCGACGCCGTCAACAGCGCCCTGCAGGAGATGAAGGACGACGGCACGATCCAGGGGCTCTACGACAAGTACCTGGGCGGCAACAAGGCGCCCGACTCGGTGCTCAACGGGACCACGCAGAACCCGCAGTAGAGCTCAGAAAATCAGAACGTGACGGATCTCGGGGGGCGCCATTTGGTGCCCCCCTTTTTGTGTGATTAGCCTCGAAGGATTCCGCCGGAAGGAGCGCGATGGACTTCATCGTCAACTACTACTTCGACTTCAAGAACTTCGTCTTCTCGGACGGAAACTTCTCGTCGATCCTGGCCGGGTTCTGGGTGACGATCAAGCTCTCGATCCTGTCCGGGGTCCTGTCGCTGACCTGGGGGCTGATCCTCTCGGTCCTGCGCCAGCTACCCGGCCGGGCCCTGGCGCCGATCCGCTGGCTGACGATCGCCTACATCGACGTCTTCCGCGGGATCCCGCTGCTGCTCGTGCTGTTGCTCGTCTCCGGGTTCTCCGTGTTCGGCGCCCCGATCGGCGGTGAGGTGCTGCCCCAGTCGATCGCAAGCCCGACCTGGTTCGGCGAGCCCTCGCCCTTCTGGTACGGGGTGTTCGGGCTGACGATCACCTACGGCGCCTACATGGCCGAGGTGTATCGAGCCGGGATCGAATCGGTCCCGGGCGGTCAGATGGAGGCCGCGCGGTCGCTCGGCATGAGCCACGGCCAGGCGATGCGCTACGTGATCGTCCCCCAGGCGGTGCGCCGGGTGATCCCGCCGCTCCTCAACGACTTCATCGCCCTGATGAAGGACACCTCTCTGGTCAGCGTGCTCGGCCTCGTCGAGGTCGTCCAGGCGGGGCGGGACATCCAGTCCGACACCTTCAACGGCTCCGGACTGACGATGGGTGCGATCCTGTTCCTGATCGTGACCATCCCCCTGGCCCGGCTTGTCGACTGGCTGATCGCGCGTGAGCGCCGCCGGACGGGCCGAAGCGGAGGTGACGACGGTGGCGATGAGGACGTGGTGCCGGCAGATCCGGCACTCGCCGGTGGTGGCGGGGTGACGATATGAGCGATGCACCAAACCCCGAGGGCGGGGCGATGCTGGCGCTCCAGGGCGTCAGCAAGCGCTTCGGCAAGCTCGAGGTGCTCCGAGGGATCGATCTCGAGATCCAGCAGGGCGAGGTCGTCTGCGTGCTCGGCCCGAGCGGCTCGGGCAAGTCGACGCTGCTGCGCTGCATCAACCTGCTGGAGCCGCCGGAGAGCGGCCGGATCCTGATCGACGGCCACGAGATCACCGGCGACGATCCCGCGCATGGGGCCAACTACGTCCGCCAGCGGGTTGGGCTGGTGTTCCAGCAATTCAACCTCTTCCCGAACAAGTCGGCAATCGACAATGTCCGGCTCGCGCAGGAGAAGGTGCTCGACCGCTCGTCGGGAGAGGCGACTGAGAAGGCACGCTCGCTCCTCGCCCGAGTCGGGCTGTCAGAAAAGCAGGGCGAGTACCCGGATCGGCTCTCGGGCGGTCAGCAGCAGCGCGTGGCGATCGCCCGCGCGCTGGCCATGGATCCCAGCATCATGCTGTTCGACGAGGTCACGCGCGCGCTCGACCCGGAGCTGGTCAAGGAGGTGCTCGACGTGATGCGCGAACTCGCCGACGAGGGCATGACGATGATCGTGGTCACGCACGAGATCGGCTTCGCCCGCGAGGTTGGGACTCGGGTCGTGTTCATGGACGGCGGTGTCGTCGTGGAGCAGGGGCCGCCCGCGCAGGTTCTCGACAACCCCAAACAGGAGCGAACGCAGCGCTTTCTCGGGCTCGTGCTGGAACACTGAGGGCGGTCGCCGCGGCGACCACCTAGGATTCGGAGGACCGGGCCTGGGACGCCCTCGGGGAGCAGATGCAAGCAGAGCACCGCGGCTGGACCGCCACTCATTCACTCGACAGCTTCGACTGCACGCTCGCGAACGTCCGCGAGGTGGTCTTCGCGTGCCTCGAGGCGGCGGGCGCCCGCTCGGTCACGGAGATCGGCGCGGAGCACGGGCTGTTCACCAGCGAGCTGCTCGCGTGGAGCGAGGGCAACGGCGGCGGTCAGATCTCGGCGATCGACCCGGCGCCGCGCAAGCGCCTGCGCGAGCTGGCGGAGCGGCGTCCTGAGCTGGAGCTGACCGTCGAGACCAGCCACGACGCGCTGCCGCGGCTCGACCTTCCCGACGCCGTGATCGTCGACGGCGACCACAACTACTTCACGGTGCACGAGGAGCTGCTCGCGATCGACCGCAAGGCCGGCGAGGGCCTACTCCCCCTCGTGCTCCTGCACGACATCGGCTGGCCGCTGGGGCGCCGCGACAGCTACCACGACCCGGACCGGATCCCGGCGGAGCGTCGCCGGCAGTTCGCCGACCAGGGCTTCCTCGTCCCGGGCGATCCCGGGCTCGCCGAGCGCGGCCTCTACTACGAGCGCATCGCGACCGAGGAGGGTGGGCCAGGCAACGGCGTCCTGACCGCGGTCGAGGACTTCATCGCCGACCGCCCGCACCTGCGCCTCGCGATCGCGCCGCCGTTCTTCGGGCTCGGCGTGCTGTGGGACGAGCGGGCCGCATGGGCCGCCCGGCTCGCGACCACCGTCGCACCATGGGATCGCAACCCGCTGCTCGAGCGCATGGAGGCCAAGCGCGTCTTTCACCTGGTCGCGGAGTTCGAGAACCTGCAGCGGGTCGACGCCCTGCGCACCGCCGACTACGTGCACCGCTACCGGCTGATCGGCCGCCTGCTGCCGCTGCTCGGCTCCCGCGCCTTCGCCCTCGCCGAGCGGATCTCGACCGTCAGGCAGAGCGGGCAGCCCAATGTCTCCCGCGCCGACCTCGCGGCGCTGGTGGATGACCTCGCCGCCGACGACATCGACGTCGAGCGGATGAAGACCAACCCGGAGCCCTCACCCCCCGGCTACGTCGTCCGGGCGGTCGAGCCCCCGGTGCCCGCCTCGCACCGCCCGGCCCCGCCGCCGGGCACCTCGGACCTGGCTAGCGAGACCTCCTGATCCGGGCGCCGAGCCGGCGCACCGGCTCGGTCCAGGTCCAGCTCGGGCTGCGCCAGGTCTCGAGCAACTTGCCGCGGGCGTCGTTTCGCTGCAGCTCGGCGGCGCCCATCCGAAGCCGATACGCCGATGCCTCCGCCTCGGCGCGCAGCGCGCGCCGCCGCCAGTCGCCGGACGTCCTCGCCGATCCCGAGCTGACCCTCCCACTTCTCGGCCAGCGCGATGTGCGCCTGGATCCACTCCTCGGCGTCGGGCAAGAGGTCGAGCGAGTGGTGGTGGACCACGCGCAGGTCCGAGGTCACCACCTTGCGGCCCGCGGCGCGCGCCTGCAGGCAGATGTCGACGTCGTATCCATGACGACGGGCGAGCTGCTCGTCGAAGCTCAGATTCCGCACCGCCCATGGGGACAGGACGATCAGGCAGCCGTCGATCGCGTCGACCTCCCCCGTCCCGACGTACCCGCGGTGCCCATCGTCGGCGCGCCACGAGACACCCGGGACCTCGCCGGCGCCCCCGAACTCCTCGTAGCGCTGAGTCACCGATGCCCAGGTGATCGAGCCCTCCCACCACGCGAGCCCGCGGACCCCGATCGCCCCCGCGCAGCCGGCGACCGCCACGTCGGGGTCGGCGAGCGTGTCGCGAACGGTCTGCGCGAACCGCGGGTCGACGATCTCGACGTCCTGGTGGAGCAGCACCAGCGCCTCGAGGTCGGAGCGCTCGGCGGCACGCTCGCGGAGCAGGTTGTAGTTGCGAGGCAACGAGCCGACGCTGGGCTGGGCGAGCAGCTCGCCGCCGGCGTCGGCCAGCCGCCGAACGCCGGCCTCGGCGCAGCGCGCGAACACGTCGCCGTCGGTTACCGCACAGCCATAGATGATCATCGGTTGACCCGTACCTTGAAGAATTCCACCTCGAAGGAGTCCGGCCCCGCAGCGAAACCGTCATCGCGGCCGAGCGTGATCGTCGCCGGGTTGGGGGCGACCGCGAACGGAGCCGGGAAGTCGAGCCGGGGCGGCGCCGACAGCAGCAAGCCGCCGGCCGCGGTGGGGCCGACCAGCCGGTAGACGCGGTCGTCGACGGCGATCAGGCGCCTGACGTCCTTGTAGACGGCGGTCCGCAGCTTGCCGATCCCGCGCGGCTCGAGCCCCTCGATGCGCGCGAACAGCAGCTCATCGGGGCCGACCCGCGGGACATCGATCGGCTCGTTGTACCGGCCCTCGACCCTCCCGACCTGGATCTCGGGGCCGCAGCGCTCGGGTGCGCGCTCGAGCACCTGGAAGCGGTCGGTGGTCCGCGCGGCGCGGAAGCGGCAGATCATCTCCCGGGTCGTCGCGGGGACGTCGAAGGGCGCATAGCGGCCGTCGATCGAGTCGGTCGCCCGGCCCGAGTTCGTCAGATGGCGCAGGATGAGATCGGGCCCGTCGTCGCTTGCGAGCGCCGCCGCGTTGAGCTCGTCGAGCCGGGGGGTGTAGGCGGCGTAGGCTCTGAAAGACGGGCAGCGGCCGCCAGTCGAGGTCGTACGCCCAGGCCGCGCTCGCCTCCCAGGGGTCGACGGCGACCGTCCCCGTCTGCAGCAGGGCGAGCGTCCGCGGGTCGAGCGCGTAGGCCGCCGCGCGCGGCGGCACGCTGGGCCTCGGCCGTCGCCTCGCGGCGACCGGCGTCGAGGCCGAGCCGAAGCTGGTCGATCGCGTCGCCGGCGGCGGCGAGCGGCCTGTACACGTCGGTCTCGGCGCGCCCGGTGAGCGGCGCCGCCAGCAGGCTGAAGGCGACCACGGCCGCGGCGGCGGCGAAGCGCTCCGGACCGCGCCACCGCAGGGCCAGCAGCGGCGCGGCGAGGATCGCAACCAGGGTGAGGATGTGGCCGACGTCGTGGCGCACAAATCCCTGCTTGACCGTGACCAGGCAGAGCGCCGCGATCAGCACCACGGTCCAGATCCGCGCGGCGGCCGGTAAGCCGCGCGTCGTCCACGCCGCCGACCCGAGGGTGACGGCGATCATGGCCAGGGCGGCGATCCAGTCCCAGTCGACCGCGCCCGCCTCCGCGCCCATCGCGGCGGAGTAGCCGCTGACGATCTCGTACGAGTTGCGCAGGTAGTCGTCGAGGTTGCCGAGGCCCTGCCCGCTGAGCAACCAGAGGGCGAGCAGCGTGATCGACGAACGTGCCCGCGAACTCGGCCGCGCTGCGCAACCGCCGACCAGGCATCGCGACCACGGCGATCGCGATCAGCGCCGCCGCCTCGACCCCGATGTTGAGCTTCACCAGCACCTCGAGCGCCGCGAAGGCGCCGCCGCCGAAGATGAGCAGCGGCCGCACCCAACCGGGCCGCTCTGGATCGAGCGCCACCACGCACCAGACGATCGCGATCGAGATCGGCACGGCCTCGGCGCCCGTGATCGCGCACACCGCGTAGGTGAGCAACGCCCCGCCGAGCAGCCCGAAGCTGCGCCGCGCCGCCCACAGGAGGCTCGTGGCGAGCGCGACCCGCACGAGCGCCGTGTAGATGACGCCGAGCGTTGCCGTCCACTCCCCGGCGACCGACGGCTCCTCCAGGAAGCCGAGCGGCCCGTAGGTCCAGATGAAGGCGGTGCCCTGGTCGAAGCCGAGGTTGGCGGCGAGGTTGACCCCGTTGACCGCCGACGGATCGAGGCCCGAGGCGACCCCGAGCGGCAGCAGCTCCCAGCTCGCGAGCGCGATCAGGCAGCCGTACAGCGGCAGCATCCAGCCCGCCCGCGCGAGCTCGAGCAGCCGCTCCGCCCTTCGGCCACGGTCGACCGGCTTCCCGCCGAGCGCATGGTCGCTGAGCACGCGGCCACGCTACCCGCTTAGCCTGCGGCGGATGCCGGATCAGGCCTGGGGACAGCCGCGCGCCGAGGCCGACGGGCTCTCCGTTTGGCTGCGCGCGCCGACCGGCCGGGCGCCCGCGGCGGGCGCTGGAACGGCGCTCTTCGTCCACGGCGCGGCGGTCCACCGAAACCGGCCCGTACGCCGGATCGAGCTCCTCGCAGGCGGCACGCCCGCCAGAGCGATGGCCACCGCAATGCCCTCGCCCACCCTCGCGGCGGAGACCGGCTCCGCCGCGGCGGCACGGTCGATCTTCTGGGGGATCGTGGCGCCGGCGACCGGCGGCGCCACGCCCGAGCTCGAGCTACTCGTCGAGCTCGAGGGCGGCGACAGCGTCCGGGTGGGGCTCGGCGCGGCAACCGACGCCGAGCCACCCGCGCCGCCCCAGGCCGGGGATTCGACGGCCAGCGTGGCGATCTGCATGGCCACCTACGAGCCGCCGGGCGAGCTGCTCGAGCGCCAGCTCGAGTCGCTGCGCGCGCAGACGCACACCGACTGGGTCTGCGTGATCAGCGACGACGCCTCCACCGGCGACGCGTACGAGCGGCTCGAGCGGCTGACGGCCGGCGACCCCCGCTTCGTCGTCAGCCGGGCGCCCGAGCGCGGTGGGGCGTACGCCAACTTCGCCCGCGCGCTGGCCATGGTCCCCGCCGGCGCCGAACATGTCGCGCTCGCCGACCAGGACGACCGCTGGCACCCGAACAAGCTCGAGACCCTCGTAGGCGCGCTGGGCGATGCCCGGATGGTCTTCAGCGACATGCGGCTCACCGGGCCCGACGGAACGGTGATCTCCGACACGTACTGGACCCGCCGGGTGCCCAACCACGACAACTACGCCTCGCTGCTGCTCGGCAACTCGGTCACCGGGGCGGCGGCCCTGTTCCGCCGCGACCTCCTCGATGTGGCGCTGCCGCTCCCGCCGCGGGTCGGCAACCTCTACCACGACCACTGGCTGGCGCTGGTCGCCGCCTCCACGGGGCGGATCGCCTACGTCGACCGCCCCCTCTACGACTACGTCCAGCACCCAGAGGCGGTGATCGGGCACGCCGGCGCCAACGTCGGCGTCGTCGGGGGCGGCGTCCTGCAGCGGCTCGCGGCCCTGCGCGGCCGCGCCCCCGGGCGGCTGCGGGCCGAGTGGCGGCGCATCTACTTCGCCGAGTACTGCCGGATGGCGCTCACGGCGGTCGCGCTCGAGCACCGACTCGGCCCGGCGCTCGGAACCGACCGCCGCCGGGTGCTGAACCGCGCCCTGGCGCTGGATCGCTCCGTGACCGCCGGCGCCTGGCTCGCGACGCGTCAGCTGCGGCGCCTGGCTCGCGACGACACCGGCGGCAGCGAGACCGGTCTGCTCCGGGGGCTCGCCTGGCGCCGCGCCCTCGCGCTGCGCGGGGGTCGCGACGCCCTCGACGACGCCGATCTCCCGCCGGGGATCGTCGGCGTCGACCCCTCCCCCGCCACCCGCGTCCTCCGCTAGGTCTCCGCGAGCGTCTCGGCGACCGCCCGCTGGAAGCCGGCGAGGCTGTGGGCAGGGGTGAGCCGGCTGGCCACGATCTCGCGCGAGCCCTCGACCAGCCGCGCCGCCAACTCCGGGTCGGTGAGCGCGCGGACGACGGCGTCGGCGAGCCCCCGCGCATCCTCGGGCTCGACGATCAGCGCCGACTCACCGTCGCGGAGGAGCTCCGGGATCGCGCCGACGCGCGTCACCACCGCCGGCCGGCCGGCGACCGCCGCCTCGAACGGCACCCGGCCGAACGGCTCGTTGAAGCGCGCCGGATTGACGACCACGTCGGCCGCCGCGTAAACGTCGGCGATCTCCTCGACGTGGCCGGCCACGATCACCGAGTCACCGAGCCCGAGCTCGTCCACCAAGGCCACCAGGCGGTCGCGGTAGGCGAGGTCCTGCGGCCGCGGGAACGGATCGCCGGTGAGCACGTAGCGCGCCTCCGGCAGCCGCTCGAGGATCGCGGGCATCGCCCGCACGAGCAGGTCCTGGCCGCGGCCCTCGGTCAGGTAACCGACCGAGGCGAGGACCGGCACCTCGGGGTCGATCCCGAGCCGCTCGCGCAAGCGGGCGGCGTCGCCGTGCGCGTAGCGCTCGCCGACCGGCGGGTACACGGTCTCGACCGTCGCCGAAGCCTCCTTGAACTGCCCGGCGACGGTGTCCGAGCAGGCGATGATCACCGCGGCCAGCCGCGCCGTGAGGACCGCCAGCGCCCGGCTTGCGAGCGCGCGGGCCGCGCCGCCGCGGAAGCCGCGGTCGAAGAGCTCGCCGCAGTAGACGAGCGCCGGCACCCGCTCGAGCCTGGCGGCGATCGGCACCGCGGGGAGCATCGTGGTCACCGAGAGCACGAGCTCGGGTCGCCGCTCGCGAATCAGCCGCCGGAAGGCGCGCACGTCGCGCACGAGCCGGCGGAACTCCAGCCAGAGCCCGCGCACGCCCGGCGCCGGCTTGGTCAGCGCCTCGTAGTCGAGCTGGATGATCCCGCCCGCCTCGCCGAGCACCTGCTCGACGTTCCCGGGGCCGGGGATGACCACGTCGAGGTCGCCCTGGTCGCCGAGCCAGGAGAGCTCGGCCTCCAGGGACCGCGACGGGCCGCTGGTGTCGGCAAGGTGAAAGACGGCGAGGCTGCGAAGGCGCTTGTCGGCCGGGCGCGACCGCAGCCGCGAGCGCCGGCGCGCGCGGCGGCGCAGCGTCTCGGCGGCGCCCGAGGCCTCCAGCCCGATGCCCTCCGGGTAGCGCTCGAGCTCGACGGCGCTGCGATAGCCGTCGATGCGGCCGCGCACCCCGGCGACGTTGCGATCGACGATCGCCTGCCCCGCACACAGCACCCCCTCGCGCACCAGCACCGGGCCCAGCCGCCGGGCGTTCACCACCTGCCACTTGCGGAGCACGTACCCGCGCCCGTAGCCCATCAGGTAGTTCTTTCGCGACGAGCCCGAGCCGAGGGTCGCGGAGTGCTCGTGGTCGCCGATCGCGTCCGGGGCGAGCGCACAGCGAAAGCCGAGCCGGCGCAGACGCACGACGAGGTCCACGTCCTCCCAGTAGGCGAACAGGCGCTCGTCGAAGCCGCCGACCGAGCGGAAGGTCGAGCGGTCAAAGGCGGCCGCCGCGGCCGACGGGCCCACCGGGTCGGCGACGCCGTCGCGCGAGTCGCGACAGCGGCTCGCCGTTGAGGTAGTCGAACACGAGAAGGGTGCGGTCGAGCTCCATCCCGGCGCTGTCGATCAGGGTCGGGTCGTGCCAATCGCGCATCACCCCGGCGGCCATCACCACGCCCTCCGCTGCATCGATTGGGGCCGTGATCCGCTCGACGAAGCCGGGATCGCAGACGCAGTCGTCGTTGAGGAGCACCACGAGCTCGCCGTCTGCGCGAGCAACCCCCAGGTTGACGGCCTTCGTGTAGCCGACGTTCTCCTCCAGCCGCACGACCTCGACTCCCTCGAGGCCGTCGCTCGCCCGGGCGACGCCGTCGCCGGATCCGTTGTCGATCACGATCACCTGCGTCTCGCCGTCGGCGACGGACCGCAGCATTCGCCCCAGGCGCTCACCGCCGAGGGTCGGGACGACCACACTGGCCGCGCGCCGCTCGTTCATCGCGCCCTGGCCTCCACCACGATCGAGCCGCCGCGTCGGGCGAGGCCAGCGGCGATCTCAGCCGCGACCGCGATCGGCGCCAGCAGCGGGCCCGCAACCGCGGTCACCGCCAGGTCGCGTCCGTGGCCCCTGGTCCCGGCCTCGCCGAGGTCGCGCTTGAGCAGCCGGAAGGCGAAGTCGCGTTCGCGCGTGAGTCGGTTGAGCAGCGTCTGCCACATGCCGAGCGGGTTCTGTTCGACCAGCAGGTGTCGCACCCGGTCGGGCTCATAGCCGGTGCGCCGCAGCAGCGCGGAGGCGCCGGCCGGGGTGAGGTGCGTGCGGTGGCGGGGAACGTCCTGATGAAACCATCGATCGCCACCGATCCGGGCCTGGACCGAGCCCAGGTTGGGCACCGCGACCACCAGCGTCCCGGCGGGTCGCAGCCAGCGGCGGATCCGTTCCAGCGCCGCGGCCGGATCGTCGAAATGTTCGAGCGCGTGCCAGAGGACGACCGCGTCCTCCGCACCCGGCTCGAGCTCCGCATCGTCGACCCCGACGCAGTTCACCTCGACCCCGTTGGCGTGCGCCGCCGCGCAGGCGGCGGGCGAGGGGTCGATCCCGCGCGCATCGAGACCCGAGGCCCGCATCAGCGCCACCAGCTTGCCGTCGCCGGCCCCCACCTCGAGCACGCGGGCGCCGGGCGCCAGCCCGCGGATGAAGCGCATCCGATCGCGCTCGGCGAGCCCGCGCAGCGGCGCCAGCAGCCGGCGCGCGAGCCCGCCCGCGGGCGCGTAGGTGCCGCCCTCGTACATCGCCGATTGATCGGCGGCGTCCCCGACCGTCGCGGCCGAGCCGCACACCGCACAGCGCTCGAGCACGAAGCGCGCGCGGCCGGCGAGCTGCGGATCCGAGGCGGTCGCCTGGCGCCAATAGGCGAGCGCGGGTCGACCGCAGGCGGGGCACGACCGTTGGTCCATCGCCGGCGTCGGGGTTGTCAATAGGCCCCGGACCCGCGCAGGGTCACCGGGACGGTCTCGGCGATGATCCGCAGGTCGCGGGCGAGGGAGAGGTTCTCGATGTAGTCGAGCTCAACCGCCAGCCGCTCGTGGAAGGTGAGGTCGCCGCGGCCGAAGACCTGCATCGGCCCGGTGATCCCCGGCTTGACGCTGAGCCGGAAGCGATGCTCGGGCCGGTAGCGCTGCACCAGCTCGACCTGCTCGGGTCGCGGGCCGACGATGCTCATCTCGCCCCGCAGTACGTTCCACAGCTGCGGCAGCTCGTCGAGGCTCAGGCGGCGGAGAAAGCGGCCCACCTTCGTCACTCGCGGGTCGTCGGAGAGCTTGAACACCGGGTCGCGGAGGTCGTCGAGCCGGACGACGTCCGGGAGGCGGCTCTCGGCGTCCTCGACCATGGTCCGGAACTTGTGCATCTGGAACGGGCGCCCGTCGAGCCCGGCGCGGGTCTGGTTGAAGAGGATCGGCCCCCGGCTGTCCAGCCGGATTGCGATCGCGATCACGGGGAAGAGCGGCGCCGTCAGCAGCAAGCCGATCGAGGAGACAACGATGTCGAAGGCCCGCTTGATCATCGCCGTCGAGCGCGACGGGTCCCAGGTCTCGTACTCGAGCACGGGCAGGTCGGCAACCCGCGCCAGCCGCACCGGCCCGGCTCGCCCGTGCAGGGGGGAGATCACGCTCAGCTTCACCTGCCGCTCGCGACAGAGCGCCACCAGGCCGCCGACCTCACCGGGCTCCATCAGGTCGGAGGCGAAGATCACCCGGTCGACGCCGCCGGCGAGCGCATCGAAGGCCTCGACGTCATGCTCGTCGACGAGGCTCAGGTGCATGTCCGGGAACAGTTCGAGCTTGCGGCGGATCATCTCGGCCAGGTCGCCGTCGCCGAGGACCGCGGTGACCTCAGGCGGGGTCAACCGCCGCCAGGCCCAGCGCGCCGTTCCCCGGAGCACCAGGGCGGCCGAGCCGGCGACGACCCAGGCGAGCAGCGCCGCGCTCGGCTGCACCTCGCCGGCCGGGGTCTGCGGCAGGATCAGCACCAGCATCGCGACCCCGGCGGCGGCCCAGGCGGCGAGCGCCGGGAGCTCGTCGACCGTCAGATGGCGGATCGCCACGTGGTCGCGGTCGTACAGCCCGATCAGCTTCGCGAGCACGACCCAGCCCGGGAGCAGAACAAGTGCCCAGAAGGCATCCGCGAACCCCGATGTGACCACGAGGCTCGCGAGCGCGGCCGCGATCAGGTCCGCCAGCGCAAGCATGCGCCGGCGCAGGGCATCGCGCCAGAACCGCGGCCTGGAGGCGTCGGCGGCGCGGCCCCGGTCGCGCCCGACGGACGAAGGGCCTTCCGCGACCATCTAGAGAGGTTAACCCGCGTCAGGGCGAAAGGACTCGCCCCACGCGGCGCCGCGACGGCCGCCATTCAGCGCCGCCCGGGACTTCATCTCTACCCTCACCGCCCTTGGCCACGGCGACCACACCCGCATTTCTGATCTGCGTCGAGCACGGGCGGCTCGAAAGCGAGGCGATCCTCCTGGTCGAGAGCCTGCGCGCTTTCGGCGGCGGCTGCGCCGAAGCGCCGGTCTACGCCTTCGCGCCCCGGCCCGGCCTGCAGCCCGAGGCGGCGACCGTCGAGCGGCTCGAGGCGCTCGACGCGCGCGTGATCGACGAGCCGCTCGTCGCCGAGCGCTTCGCCGATGAGCCGACCCTGAACAAGATCGCGGTCTCGGCCTGGGCCGAGCGCGAGCTCGACCACGACACGCTCGTCTTCACCGACACCGACTCGATCTTCCTCGGCGAGCCAACCGAGCTCATGGAGGGCGACTGGGTCGCCGCGGCGCGCCCCGTCGACCGGCGGATCGCCGGCTCGCGCGGCAAGGGCAAGAACGAGCCCTACTGGCGCAAGATGTACGACGAGCTCGGGGTCAAGGGACGGCCCTTCGTCCGCACCGCTGTGGGGAGCCAGGAGATCCGCGCCTACTGGAACAGCGGCCTGCTCGCCGCCCGCCGCAGCGCCGGCCTCTTCGGCGCCTGGGAGCGCGCGATCAACCAGCTCTTCGATGCCGGGCTGGTGCCCACGCGCTGGCCGAACTTCATGGACCAGCTCAGCTGGGCGGCGGTCACCGCCGACCACCACGACGCGGTGCGGATCCTCTCCGAGAACTACAACTACCCGCTGCGCCACCGCGCCGCGCTGGCGCCCGAGTCGGTCGAGCTCGACCTCGGCGACCTCGTCCACATGCACTACCGGCTGTGGTTTCACATGCCGGACTCGCTGCCGAAGGTCAACCCGCCCTTCGACCCCTCGAGCGACCGCTACGCCTGGCTCGAGGAGCGGGTGCCGCTGCAGCCGATCATCGAGGAGGGCGAGTAGCGCCGCCTCAGCTCGCCCGCCTGACCTCGGCCTGGATGTCGGGGTCGCGGGGGTTGAGCCGTTCGGCCTCGAGCAGGGACGCGAGGCCGGCGTCGTTGTCGCCGTTCTCGACCTTCATCCTGGCGGCGAGCAGGCGCAGCCGGTAGTCGTCCGGCGAGCGGCTGATCGCCTCGTCGATCGCCTCGACCGCGTGCTCGTAGTCGCCGGCCTGCTCGTAGACGAGCGCGAGCTGCGTCCGCGGGTCGGCGGCCCACGGCTGCAGGTCCACGGCGTCGTTGGCTGAGCTCAGGGCGCTGTCGACGTCGCCGCGCGCGGCGGCCTCCTGGCTCGAGTTCAGGGCGTGGGCGCTCAGCATGAGCAGTCCCGAGGCGCAGATCGAAACCCAGGCGACCAGCAGGAGGCCGACGCCCGCCGCGAAGCGCCGCCGGTTGCGCACCGCCCCGCGCGGCGGCGGCCCGGGGTCCGGGCCCGACAGCGTCGCCGGCCCGGTCAAGCAGGGCCGCGGCGAGGATCGTCGAGACGAAGACCGCGGGCAGGTCCCAGGTCCAGTCGACGGCGGCCGCCGCGAGCCCGACGACGAGCAGGGCCAGCGCCGGCGCCGCCTCGAGCACCGCGTTCGGACCCCGGGCGCGGCGGATGCCGGCGACCACGGCGGCGCCGAAGAAGGTCACCAGGAGGGCGAAGCCGACGATCCCGAGCTCCGCCAGGGTCTCGAACAGCAACGAGTGCGCCCGCTGGGCCGGGATCGGGATGTCGCGATGCTCGAACCAGTAGGGCGTGTAGCCGCTCGCGCCCACGCCGCCGACGGGGGCGCTCTCGAACGCGTTCACCGCGGTCTCCCAGAACTGGTAGCGGCCGCTCCCGCCCCCGCGAAGCAGGCCCACGTCGCCGCTGGACAGCTCCTGGCCGGTCGGCGGCGCCTTGAACTCGTCGAACTGCTCGACCGGGTTGATCGCGATCACCGCCACGATCGCTGCGACGACCACCCCGGCGACCGCGACGCGCCCGACGTCGCGGGAGACCTCGAACCGCTGCAGGCGCTCATCGAGGGCAAAGCGGACGACGACGGTTGCGGCCGTCATGGCGAGCGTGATCGCGAGCATCGCCGTCCCCTGTCCCCCGGCCGCCTGCGGGTTGTCGAGGATGGTCCCGAAGGCCTCGGCGATCACGATCAGGATCGCCGCCGCGATCCCGCCGAGCGCCAGGTTGGCGACCATGCGCCCGCGGCCGCGGCCGGCGAGCAGCAGCACCACGAACGCAAGGGCGGCGGCGACGAAGCCGCCGCGCGAGTCGGTCATCCACAGGGCGAGCAACACCGGCGGCAGCGCGCCCACCGCCAGCGCCCGCGCCCGGGGGCCGGCCGCTGCGGTCGCGAACCACGAACAGAGCACGATCGCGGCCGACATCACCGCGGCGAGTCCGTTCCAGTAGCCGACCGGATAGGTGAGCCGGCCGAGCGCGGCCGGCAGCGTGCGGGCGAGGTCGGCGTCGGGGTCGCCGAACGGCCCGGGGACGAAGCGGGCCAGAAGGGCGATCGCGCCCACCGCGACGAGGCCGATCGCCAGCCCGGCGAGCCAGGGGCGTCCCTCGCCCCGCCGCGACGCGAGCACCACCAGCACGAAGGCGCCGAGGTACGCGAGGGCGCGGACGACGTCGCCGAACGCGTCGCCGTCGTCGCTCGCCCAGGCGATCGACAGGGCCATCAGCGCGGCCAGGCCCGCCAGCGCCAGTCCGGTGCCAATGGCGGTGCCACCGATCTCCGACCGCGGCAGGACGCCGAGCGCGAGGCCGACGAGCACGGAGATCCAGACGACCAGTCCGGCGATCGAGAACGCGGTCGGCCCGAACCCCCCGTGGGCCATCGCCAGAGCGACGCAAATGGCCGCAACCGCGGCCGTGATCACGTGTTTCAGATGGGGACGTTGCATGCGACTAGTCATCGGCCGCACCCTGTACCCTGCTGCGCGGCCCCCTCTAAGGAAACGGATTACGGATGACGCAAGGCAGGAAGTGTAGGACTGTGCTCGGGCTCGGCTGCGCCCTCGTGGCGCTCGTCGCCGGGACCATGATGGCGCCTGCGATGGCGTCCGCGCAGGCCGACCAGGAGTACAACCTGCAGATCCCCGGCGCCGGCGGTGGCAAGAACCAGGGCGGCGGGCCCACCGCAACCGCCCCGGACACCGATGGCGGCGGCGGGACGCCGATCGTGCTCATCGGCCTCGCGGCGGTTGCCGCGGGTTGCGCGGGGGTCGCCGCGTGGCGGCTGCGCAACCGCGATCAGTCCGACGACCCGAAGGTCGATCAGACCCGCGGGCCTCAGGTCGGGCCGGGAACCGGCGCGGCCGGAGCCACCTCCAAGTCACAATAGGGGCATGACCTCGGGGGCCCTAGGCGGGACCACGGTCCCGCACCGGCGACGTACCGCAATCCGCGGGATCGCCACCGCGATCGCCGGCGCGGCGATCGCCGTGCTCGCGCTCGCGCCGGGGGCCGAAGCGAAGATTCAGTACGGGGTCGTCCCCCAGGACGGCGCCCTGCCGAGCTCCAACGACCTCGACAAGATGGCCGCCGGCGGGATCGATTCGCTGCGCGTGATGATGCCGTGGGGGATCGTCGAGCAGAGCCCGGGCAAGTACGACTGGTCGCAGACCGACGCCATGTTCCGCGCGCTGGTCGAGCACGGCATCGCGCCGTACCCCTTTCTCTACGGCACGCCGAGCTGGGCCGCCGAGAAGGACCGACGCAAGTGCTCCGGCCCCGTATGCGCGATCTACGCGCCGAAGTCGGCTCAGACCCGGGCGCAGTTCGCCGCCTTCGCCGGCGCCGCCGCGGACCGGTACGGCGTCGACGGCGACTTCTGGAAGGCACCCTCGAGCGCCGTGACCGGCCTCGTCACCAGCGCGCCCGCCGAGGACCCGCCCACCACCGACAGCGGCTGCCCGGTCCCGATCCTCTGCCCGCCGCCCCCTCCCCCACCGCCCCCGCCGAACGAGCCGCCGCCCCCGCCGAGCGAGCCCCCATGCGGCTGCTCGGTGGCGCACCCGATCACCGCCTGGCAAGTCTGGAACGAGCAGAACTCGCCCAAGTACTTCGCCCCCAAGGCGAAGCCCAATCAGTACGCGAAGCTCGTCCGCGACACCGGCACCGCGATCCACGCCGCCGACCCGAGCGCCGAGGTCGTCCTCGGCGGGATGTGGGGACCAAACTCGGCGCGGCACGTCGTGATGCCGGTCGAGAAGTACTTCAAGCGCTTCTACCGCACCAAGGGCATCGCGCAGAGCTTCGACTCGATCGCAATCCATCCGTATTCGAACGGGGCCGAGGACTCGGTCAAGCAGCTCGAGCAGGCGCGCGAGTACCTCGACGAGGCAGGTGACCCCAAGGCCGGGCTCTGGGTGAGTGAGATCGGCTGGGCCGACGGCGGGCCGAAGAGCAACCCCTATGTCAAGGGCGGCAAGGGCCAGGCGAGAATCCTGACTCGGGCCCTGACCGCCTATCAGCACAAGAAGCGAAGCCTGCACCTCCGCGGGGTGTTCTGGTACTCGTGGCGCGACAAGAAGGGCGGCAACGCGATCTGCGAGTGGTGCGGGCACTCAGGGCTGCGGAAGAAGAACGGGTCCGAGAAGCCGGCTTGGAGGGCCTTCGTTCGCATCGCCCGCGGGTGACGTCAGGTCGCCCGCCCGCGGCGGTTCGGATCTGGATCCTCGCCGTGGCCTTCGCGCTGCTCCTCGCCGGAACGGCGCAGGCGGTGCCGAGGAGCTTCTTCGGCGTCGTCCCGCAGGCGCCGCTCACGGCCGACGACTTCACGCGCATGGGCTCCGCGCACGTCGGGCTGCTTCGGGTGCAGCTGTCCTGGGCGACGACCGATCCCGGCCCGGCGACCGGCGACGAGGACTGGTCGGCGTTCGACGCGGTCGTCGGCGGCGGCGCCCGCGAGGGCGTGCGCACGCTGCCGTTCGTGTTCGGCACGCCGACCTGGGTGCTCGCGCTCGACGGTCGGACGTGTCGTCACGAACGCTGCCGGCCCTACCCGCCGAAGGGCGAGCGAGCGCTCGCGGCCTGGAGAGGCTTTCTCGCCGCCGCCGTCGACCGCTACGGCCCCAAGGGGAGCTTCTGGAGCGAGCACCCCGAGCTGCCCGCGCTCCCGATCCGCGCCTGGCAGATCTGGAACGAGCAGAACTCGCCGACGTTCTTCGCCCCGAAGCCGAGCGTGCGCAGCTACGCGCGCCTGCTGACGGGCGCCCACGAGGCGATCGCCGGCCGTGATCCGGGGGCCAAGGTGATCCTGGGCGGGATGTTCGGCAAGCCGCTCGGCGGGCGCCACCCGGTGATCGCGGCATCGGACTACCTCGCCGACCTCTACCGCCGCCCCGGCCTCGCCGCGGCGTTCGACGGTGTCGCCGCCCATCCGTACGGCGCCGGGGTGGACGCTGTGCGCGAGCAGGTCGGGGCGCTGCGCGAGCGGATCCGCCGCAACTCCGACGACGCCAAGATCTGGGTCACCGAGGTCGGCTGGGCCTCGGGGGGCCCGCCCGGCCCGCTGAACCGTGGACCCCGGGGCCAGGCCAAGCGCCTGCGCAAGACCTTCCGTTATCTGCTCGCCGAGCGCCGGCGCCTGCGGATCGCGACCGTGGACTGGTACTCGTGGCGCGACGCGCCGTCCGCGACGCCCGGACTGTGCGCCTGGTGCGCCCAGTCGGGATTACTTTCCGCGGACGGGGTACCAAAACCGGCATTTGGGGCGTTTACGCAGATGGCCGGCGGAGACGGCGGCGGCGATAGCTAGCCTTGCGCCGATGAGAGCTGTCCTCGGCGCGCTGGCGCTCGTCTGCCTGCTCGCGATCGGCGCCGTCGGATGCTCCGACTCGACCGAGACGACCGAGCCCGAAGCGCCGGCCGCGGCGCCCAAGGACTTCTTCGGCGTGGTGCCGCAGGCCCTGCTCGACGACGCGGACCTCGACCGCATGCAACAGGGCAAGGTCGGGATCATCCGGTTCGTGATCCCGTGGGGCGCGCTCGACCCCACGGAGAAGGAGGGCGACATCAACTTCTCGAGCGTCGACCCGTTGATCCTCGGCGCGGCGCAGCGCGGCATCGAGGTGCTGCCCATGGTCTACGGGACGCCGGAGTGGGTGTCCCAGGGGATCGACGGCGACGACTGCACCGATACGTGCGGGACGTTCGCGCCCCAGTCCGAGGAGGCGCTGGCGGCCTGGAAGGAGTTCATCGGAGTGCTCGTTGACCGCTACGGGCCCGACGGCGAACTGTGGAAAACCCATCCCGACGTCGACCCGGTCCCGGTGCGCGACTGGCAGATCTGGAACGAGCAGAACTCGCCGACCTTCTATCAGCCGGAAGTCGATCCGGCGGCCTACGCGACGCTGCTCGAGGCGGCGCACGAGGCGATCACCGAGCGCGACCCGCAGGGCCACGTGATCCTCGGCGGCATGTTCGGCACCCCGCTGAAGGGCAAGGCGCCCGCGCTCAAGGCGTGGACCTTCCTTCGTGATCTCTACGAGACCGACGGCGCGGCGGACTCCTTCGACGGCGTCGCCGTCCACCCCTACGCGGCGCATCTGGGCAAGATCGAGTCGCAGGTGAGCCGCATGCACGACGAGATCCTCAAGGCCGACGACAACGCCGACATGTGGATCACCGAGGTCGGCGCGTCGTCGGACGAGGGCAACAACGCGCTCGAGCGCGGGCCCGAGGGACAGGCGGACCAGCTGCGCGAGGCGTTCGACTTCTTCCTCGGGAAGCGCCAGGAGTGGGACATCAAGGCCGTCACGTGGTACTCGTGGCAGGACACGCCACCGGATCAGAGCCAATGCGACTGGTGCGCCGGATCGGGCCTGTTCGAGGCGGACGCGCTGACGCCGAAGCCGTCCTGGGACGCGTTCGTCTCGTTTACCGGCGGGTCCTAGGCCGCGCGTGAGCGCGTTCCCCCGTCCGCCGCTGCGGCTGGCGCGGCGAGTCGGAGAGCTCGACCCGGCAGACCCATGGAGGCACTGGGACGAGGTCGGGGCGATGGTCCGCGGCCTGATCGACGGCGGGCTACCGCCGGACTGGGACTGGGACGGCCGGCGCGCCCTCGACTTCGGCTGTGGGGCCGGGCGCGTCCTCGCCCGATTCGCCGACGAGGCGCAGCGCGCCGAGCTTGGGGCTGCGACATCGACCGCCCGAGCATCGACTGGCTCGAGGACCATCTGGCGCCACCGTTTCGGCCGTTCCTCGTCGACGAGCAGCCTCGCCTCCCACAGGTCGACGGGTTCTTCGACCTGATCTGGGCCGCGTCGGTGTTCACCCACCTGACCGAGACCTGGGCGGCCTGGCTGGCCGAGCTGCACCGCACGCTGGCCGACGGCGGGTTGCTGATGGCGTCCATCCTCGGTCCCGGGATGTGGGAGGCGATCGCGGCGGGCGCGTGGCAGGAGGATCGAACGGGCATGTGCGTCCTGCGAGCCGGCCAGCCGTGGAGCGTCGGCGGCCCGACCGTCTTTCACTCCGAGTGGTGGATCCGCGAGCACTGGGGCAGGGCGTTCGAGATCGTCAGCCTGGACCCGGGACGCGAGCCCTGGCACCACGGCTGGGTGGTGCTGCGCAAGCGTTCCGGCACCACCTCAGCCGCCGGGCTCGACCGGATCGGCGACGACCCGCGGGAGGTCGAGGCGCTCCGTCACAACCTCGAGCTCTTACACGCCGAGGACCGGCGGCTGCGCCCGCGGTTTGTGAAGCTCACCGGGCGCCAGCAGGTGATCGCGGCGCGTTGGTGGCTGCGCCGAATGCGAGCGCGGGTCGGCGCGCTAGCGCCCGCCCGCCATCGCGGGCAGGATGACCACGGTGTCGGCGTCCGTCACCGCGGTCGCGAGCCCGTCGAGCACCCGCACGTCCTCGTCGTTGAGGTAGACGTTGACGTAGCGGTTGAGCTCGCCGTCCGCGGCGAACAGCTGCTCGCGGGTGTCGGGATGCTGCTCGGCGAGCGCCTCGAGCACCTCGCCGACCGTGTCGCCCGACGCGGACACCTCGGTCTCGCCGCCGGTGCGCGCGCGCAGCACTGGGGGGATCTTCACGGTCGGCATCGGCGGGGAACCTACTAGCTGTTACGCGAGGCTCGGCGTCGGCTCGCGCGCCGGGGCACCGCAGAAGAGCTCGTAATCGGGGAACTTCCCCATCTCCTCGGGCTCGATCTCGGGCGCCTCGTCGCCGCAGATGGGGCACGCCGGGTCGCGCTTGACCTTGAGCTCGGTGAAGCTCGTGCTCAGCGACTCGTAGAGCAGCAGGCGCCCGACGAGCGGCTCGCCGATGCCGGCGGCCAGCTTGATGACCTCGTTGGCCTGCAGCAGACCCATCACCCCGGCCATCACGCCGAGGACGCCGTTGGCTCCGCAGCTCGGGGCGAGCTCCGGGGGCGGCGGCACCGGGTAGAGGCAGCGGTAGCAGGGACCCTCGTGCGGGAGGAAGGTCGAGATCTGGCCCTCGAAGCCCAGGATCGAGGCCGACACGACGGGCTTGTTGAGCCGCACCGAGGCGTCGTTGAGGAGGTAGCGGGTCGGGAAGTTGTCGGCGCCGTCGACGATCACGTCGTAGGGCTCGATCAGGTCGAGGATGTTGGAGGCGTCGAGGCGGGTGTTGTACTCGACGACCTCGACGTCGGGGTTGAGCGCCTCGATCGTGAGCTTCGCCGAGGCGGTCTTCGGGATCCCGACGCGCTCGGTGTTGTGGATCACCTGGCGCTGGAGGTTGGACTCGTCGACCACGTCGTCGTCGACGATCCCGATCGTGCCGATGCCGGCCGCGGCGAGGTAGAGCGCGCTCGGGGCGCCGAGACCACCGGCGCCGAGCAGGAGGACCTTGGAATTCAGCAGCTTCACCTGGCCCTCGACCCCGACCTCCGGCAGCAGCGTGTGGCGCGAGTAGCGCATCCGCTGCTCCTTGCTGAGACCGGACGCGTTGACGGTCGGCAGGCCGGCGTTCTCCCAGGCGACGATCCCGCCCTCGACCACCGCCACGTTGTCGTAGCCGAGCCCGCTGAGCTCCGCGGCCATCGTCGACGAGCGGTTGTCGGTGCGGCAGTGCAGGAGCAGGCGCTCCGAGGTGTCGGGCGCGATCTCGTCGATCCGCTCGACCAGCTCGCCCTGGGGCACGTGCAGCGCGGCGTCGATGTGGGACTCGTCCCACTCGTTCTGCTCGCGGACGTCGATCAGCTTCGTCCCTGAGGCGATCTCCTCGCGCGCGGTGTCCAGGTCAAGCAGCTCGATCGGCATCCGTAAAAACTCCAAATCCCTATCCGGATTACGGCTATTACTTCAGAAAGTGTAGCAACGGGAATAACTCGCGCCACGTCCTCCGCTCTCGGCTCGAACAACTGGTCCGCGGCTACGCCGCGGACATTTTTTTCTGCTTCCGCGTCCGGGCGTGCGCGGCGGCGGATGCGGCGCTGGACGTCCGGGTCGTCCACCCCGCGCTCCGCCGCGAGGCGGGAGATGCGCCCCGTCTCGGGCCGAGGAAGGTCGCGCCGGCCAGAAACGAGAACCCGAAGGCGACGAACCCGAGCACGATCCACGTGTCGCCGAAGTCGTAGCCCACGTTGTTGGCGAGCAGGATCCCGAAGACGATCACCAGCAGGGACGACGGCACCAAGAGCCGCGTGCCCAGCCACTCGACGTCGGCGGTGAAGGCGATCGTCCGCTCAGGCCCGGCGCCCATCGCGCGCAGCGCCAGCACCTGGAGGCCGATGTCGGTCCCGACCCAGGTGACGACGAACAGGAGGTGCGCGAACAGCAGGAACTCGTAGGTGCTCATCGGGGCGCGACCCTATCGCGGCAATTCGGGCACCGGGCGCGCCGTAACGACGGCCTCGACGGCCGCGCGATCGCGCTCGGTGGCGCGCCCGAGGAGGCTCTTGGCGAGCAGCCGCAGGCGCAGGTTGACCCGCAGCGCCCACCAGGCGCGTGTCTCGCGCCGCGGTCCGTAGGCGCGGCGGACCGCCGCCCGCCAGTTCAGCGTGCCGGTCGGGCGCCAGCCCTCGCGCGAGCCGTAGGCGAGCGTCGATGAGCCCTGACCGTGATGGACGATCCGGCACGCGCTCGGATCGAAGCGCGAACGCACGCCGGCGGCGGCGGCGCGGAGGCCGAGGTCGACGTCCTCGCCGAACATGTGCAGCGCCGGGTCGAAGGGACCGAGGCGGCGGAGCACCGCGGTCGGGCCGGCGACGCAGGCGCCGGTGAGCCAGCTGACGTCGAGCGGACGCTCGAGTCGATAGGGCTCGGTCTTGGCGCGGATCGACTCGGGCTGAGCCGCGCCCGGAATCAGGGCCCGCACCCAGGGCCATGCGCCGACCTCGGGCCCGCTGGCCGAGGGCTGGATCGTCCCGTCGGGGTTGAGCACCCGGGGCCCGACGAGAGCGCCGCGCTCGAGCGCGGCGGCCGCGAGCCGATCGAGGCCGTCGTCCAGCAGCTCCGTGTCGGGGTTGAGGAGCACGGTCGCGTCGCCACCCGCCTCGCCCACGCCCACGTTCGAGGCGGCCCCGAACCCGATGTTGTCGTCGAGCTCGATCAGGCGACCCGGCCCCTTCCACGCCTCGGCCTCGGCGCGCGGGCGTTCGCTCGAGGCGTTGTCGACGACGATCAGCTCCTGCTCGCCGTCGAGGAATCGGTTCATCGTCGCCACGAGGGCGCTCAGGTGACCCGCGGACTCCCAGGTGACGACGACTACGGAGTAGGCGCTCACGCGCTCAGTATCGAGGCAGCCGGCGCCGGAAACGAGAGAGGCGCCCCGGCCGGGGCGCCTCTCGACGGTCGGATTCGGTTCGCCGCTAGCCGATGGCGGGGCGCATCTGGCGCAGGCGCTTGACGCGCTCCTCGATCGGCGGGTGGGTCGAGAACAGGCTGGCGATGCCGCCACCGCGGAACGGCTTGACGATGTAGAGCGGCTCGGTCGCCTGGTTGACCTGCACCGGCATCGCCTTCGCGCCCTCCTCGAGCCTCAGCAGCGCCGAGGCCAGCGACTCCGGGTTGCCGGTTACCTGGGCACCGGTTGCGTCGGCCGCGAACTCGCGCTGGCGCGAGACCGCGAGCTGGATCAGCGTCGCCGCGATCGGAGCGAGCAGCACCAGGGCGAGGCTGCCGATCAGGCCCAGCGGCGAATCGTCGTCGCCGCCGAACCACAGGGCGAAGTACGCCAGGTAGGTGATCATCGCGCCGATCGCCGAGGCGACCGACTGGGTGAGGATGTCGCGGTTCTTGACGTGGGCGAGCTCGTGGGCGAGCACGCCGCGAAGCTCGTCCTCGGACAGCAGCTTCGTGATCCCCTGGGTCACCGCAACGGCGGCGTGCTTGGGGTTGCGGCCGGTCGCGAACGCGTTCGGCTGGTCGCTGGGGATGATGTAGAGCTTCGGCATCGGCAGGTCGGCGCGGGTGGTGAGCTCGCGCACCATCTGGTAGATGCGAGGCGCCTCCTGCTCGGAGAGCGGCTTTGCGCGCGCGCTGGCGATCGCGATCTTGTCGCTGAACCAGTACGCGACGCCGTTCATGAGCAGGGCGATCCCGAGGAAGACGGACGCGATCTGGATCCCGCCGATCGCGTAACCAATCGCGACCAGCAATCCGCCGAGCGTCGCCATCAGGATGGTGGTCCGCAGCGCTGCGCTGAAATTCGACTTGCGAGTCGTTGTCATCGCGGAAATTGCTCCTTGATGCCTGCCCGAATCTCAAGACACAGGCGTCCGGGCTGAAACCTGTCTGGACATTTTGACGATGCCGGCGCTCGAGATCATGGGGTCTAACCCCTAAATCGCCATAGGGGCGACACCCCCTTCCCATTCCTGGGGCGCCGCCTGCTTGGGGCCGATAATCAAGGGAGATGCGACGTCGCGACCTCCTCACCCAGGTGCTGGCGGTGAACCTGCTGCTCATCGTGGCCGCCGTGATCGGGGCCGTGCTGGCCACCAACCCGGAGTTCGATTTGAGCGATCGGCCCGAGGCCGGCGTGGTCCTGGGGTTCGCGATCGCGTTCACGGTCGTCCTCAACATCTCGCTTCTCCAGCGCCGGTTCGGACCGCTGGAGCGGGTCGTCGACGAGATGGAGCGTGCCGACCTGACCCGGCCCGGAGCCAATCTGCGTCACGCGACCGACCCGGGAGGCCCGGAGGAGGTCGCGCGGCTGCACCGGGCGTTCATGCGGATGCTCGAGCGCCTGGAGGCCGAGCGTCGCCGCGCCTCGAGCGCCGCCCTGGAGGCCCAAGAACAGGAGCGGGCCCGGGTGGCGCGCGACCTTCACGACGAGGTCAACCAGTCGCTGACCGGCTTGTTGCTGCGGCTGGAGGCCGCGCGCGAGAAGGCGCCGCCCGAGCTGGCCGCCGAGCTCGCCGAGATCCGCGTGCTCGCCAACCGGGCGATGCAGGAGCTGCTCACCCTGGCGCGGCAGCTGCGACCCACGGCCCTCGACGACCTCGGCCTGGAGGCCGCGCTCGCCGGGCACATACGCCAGCTCAACGCGCAGGGGATCAACGCCACGTTCGAGTCCGAGGGCGACCTCGGGCGGCTCCCAGGCGACGCGCAGCTCGTCGTCTACCGGGTTGCCCAGGAGGCGCTCTCCAACGCGGTCCGCCACGCGGACGCCGACCACGTGCGGGTCGGCCTGCGGCGCGACGGGGACGACCTCGAACTGCGAGTCCGCGACGACGGGCGCGGATTCAGCTTCGACGAGGCCAGTCGCGGGCTCGGGATCGCGGGGATGCGGGAGCGCGCGCTGCTGGTCGGCGGCGACCTCGAGCTCGAGTCCCGGCCGGAGCTCGGCACAAGGGTTCGCCTCGTGGTGCCGATAGATAACAACGAAGATGAGCGCGCTGGGAACTGACGTGAAGGTGCTGATCGCCGACGACCACGGAATTGTCCGCTCGGGCCTGCGCATGCTGCTCGAGCAGCAGAGCGACATCGAGGTCGTCGCCGAGGCCTCCGACGGCGCCATGGCCCGCGACCTCGCGATCCGCGAGCGGCCGGACCTGGCGATCCTCGACGTGAAGATGCCCAAGCTCACCGGGCTGCAGGCCACGCGGGAGATCCGCGAGCAGGCCCCGGACGTCTCCGTTCTGATCCTCTCCATGTACGACGACGAGCGCTACCTCTTCGAGGCGCTCAAGGCCGGCGCCTCGGGCTACGTGCTGAAGGCGCAGGCTGACGTCGATCTGCTCGCGGCGGTGCGCGCGGTCGAGCGCGGGGAGCCCTTCCTCACCCCGGACGCACAGCGCGCCCTGATCAAGGACGTGCTCGGCCAGGGAGCCGAGCGCACCGACGAGCTCACGCCCCGCGAGCAGGAGGTGGTGAAGCTGGTGGCCGAGGCGCACACCAACAAGGAGATCGCCGAGATCCTCCACCTCTCGGAGAAGACGGTCGAGAACCACCGCTCGAACGCGATGCGCAAGCTGGGCATGCGCGATCGGGTCGAGCTGGTCAGGTACGCGATCCGCCGCGGACTGATCGAGCCCTAGACCGGGCTTTTCCGACTGCCGCGCTAGGATTTGTGCGGCAATGCTGTTTTCGACCAAGGCGGAATACGGAGTGCGGCTGATGGTCGAGCTTGGCCGCCGCGCCGGCGACGGTGAGCCGCAGAACTCCGAGCCGGCTGCGCTCGCCGCGGTCGCCGAGGCCGAGACGCTCCCCCTGTCCTACCTCGAGCACCTCGTGGCGAAGTTGCGCCAGGCGGGGCTCGTGAGCTCCGTCCGCGGTGCCCACGGCGGCTATCGGCTCGCCCGCCCCGCGAGCGAGATCGCGATGGTCGACGTGGTCGAGGCCCTCGAGGGCCCGATCGCGCCGATGGAGTGCTTCCACACCGAGCGCGAGGGGCGCGTGCTCTGCTCGCACGAGACCGACGGCGACAACCACTGCGCGACCAAGCTCCTGTGGACCAGGGTCCAGGGCGGGGTCACCAAGGCCCTCGCGACGACCACGCTCGCCGAGCTGGTCGAGTTCGCCGGCCCGCCGCCGGCGCGGGAACCGGTCGCCGCCCCGGTCGCCTGACCAGGCGGACTAACAACTAACGACTAACAACTACTTCAGGAGACCATGCCCGACCTAGAGATTCGCAACCTGCACGTGAACGCCGAGGACAAGCACATCCTCAAGGGCCTCGACCTCGAGGTCTCGGCCGGCCAGGTCCACGCGCTGATGGGCCCCAACGGCTCCGGCAAGTCGACCCTCGCGAACACGATCATGGGTCACCCCGGGCTCGAGGTCTCCGACGGCGAGATCGTCTTCCGCGGTGAGGACATCACCGAGGCGGCGCCCGAGGAGCGCTCCCGCGCCGGCCTCTTCCTCGCCTTCCAGTACCCCGTCGCGATCCCCGGCGTCACGGTCGCCAAGTACCTGCGGATGGCGCTCAACGCCCATCGCGAGGCGCGCGGCGAGCCACAGATCAGCCTCAAGGAGTTCCGCCGCGACACCGAGGAGGCGATGGAGCTCGTCAACATCCCGAAGGACTTCTCGAGCCGCTACCTCAACGACGGCTTCTCCGGCGGTGAGAAGAAGCGGATGGAGATCCTGCAGCTCGCGATGCTGCGGCCGCGGATCGCCGTGCTCGACGAGACCGACTCCGGGCTCGACATCGACGCGCTGCGGGTCGTCGCCGAGGGCGTGAACAAGTTCTCAGGCCCCGACATGGGCGTCCTGATCATCACCCACTATCAGCGGATTCTGCACCTGGTCGAGCCCGACTTCGTCCACGTGATGTTCGACGGTCGGATCGTCAAGGAGGGCGGCCCGGAGCTGGTGTCCGAGCTCGAGGCCAAGGGCTACGGCTGGATCCGCGAGGAGGTCGAGGCGGCAGCGTGAGTCTGGTTGCCGAGACCTTCCCGATCGAGCGCGTCCGGTCGTCGTTCCCGGCGCTCGAGCGCGAGGTCGGCGGCAAGCCGGTTGCGTATCTCGACTCCGGCGCCAGCTCGCAACGGGTTCTGGCCTCGATCCAGGCGGTCGACCGCTACGAGCGCCGCCACCACTCCAACGTCCACCGGGGCTCGCACACGCTGTCGGCCGAGGCGACCGCCGCCTACGAGGGCGCCCGCGCGACCGTCGCCGACCACATCGGCGCCGGCGACCGGCGCGAGATCGTCTTCACCCGCAACGTCACCGAGGCCATCAACCTCGTCGCCTACGCGTGGGGCGACGCCAACATCGGCGCCGGCGACCGCATCGTGCTCACCGAGATGGAGCACCACTCGAACATCGTCCCCTGGCAGCTGCTCGCCGAGCGCACCGGGGCGATCATCGACTGGGTCCCGATCACCGACGAGGGCCTGCTCGACCTCGCCGCGTACGCCTCGCTGCTCGAGCGCGGCCCAAAGCTCGTCGCGGTGGCGCACGTCTCGAACGTGCTCGGGACCGAGAACCCGCTCGCCGAGATCGCGCGCCTCGCGCATGAGGCCGGCGCCCTGGTCCTGGCCGACGGCGCCCAGTCGGCGCCGAAGATGGCGCTGGACATGGCGGAGCTCGGGGTCGACTTCTACGGGCTGACCGGCCACAAGGCCTACGGGCCGACCGGAATCGGCGCGCTCTGGACGCGGTTGGACCTGCTGCGCGCGATGCCGCCGTTCATGGGCGGCGGCTCGATGATCCGCAAGGTGACCAAGGAGGGCACCACCTGGGCCGACCCGCCCGCCCGCTTCGAGGCGGGGACGCCGGCGATCGCGCAGGCGATCGGGCTCGCTGCCGCGCTGCGGTGGCTCGACGCGCTCGGGATGGAGGCGGTCACCGCCCACGAGCGCGAGATCGCGGCCTACGCGCTGGAGCGGCTCCCGGAGGTTCCCGAGCTGCGCGTCTTCGGTCCCCCGCCCTCGTCGACCAGGCTCGGCCCGGTCTCGTTCGAGCTCGCCGGCGTGCACGCCCACGACGTCGCCGAGATCCTCGACCGCCATGGGGTCGCCGTGCGCGCGGGTCATCACTGCGCGCAGCCGCTCATGGAGCGGCTCGGCGTCGCCGCCACCGCCCGCGCGAGCTTCGGCGTCTACACGACCACCGAGGAGATCGACCGGCTGATCGACGGCCTCTTCGATGCCCGCCGTGTGTTCGGGCTCGACTGAGGCGCCCATGCCGCGCACATTGCTCACCGTCGACGAGTCGCCGCTCGGGATCAGCTGGGTGGTCGACGAGTCCATGCAGCGCGGCTCGCACGCGCTGCACCACGAGGGCCGTGTGTGGATCGTCGACCCGGTGGAGGTCGACGACATCGTCGACCGCGGTGCCGCGCTCGGCGAGCCGGCGGCGGTGCTGCAGCTGCTCGACCGACACAACCGCGACTGCGCCGCGGTGGCCGAGCGACTCGGGGTACCGCTGCTGCGCGTCCCCGACGAGGTGCCCGGGTCGCCGTTCGAGGCCCACCCGGCCGTCCGGATCCCGGGCTGGAAGGAGACGGCGCTCTGGTGGCCCGAGCGGCGAGCGCTGGTGGTCGCCGAGGTGGTCGGTACCGGCCCGGTCTTCAACGCCGGCGCCGGGGGCGTAGGCATGCACCCGATGCTCCGGCCGCTGCCCCCGAAATCCCTGCGCGGCTTCGCCCCCGAGCATCTGCTGGTTGGTCACGGCCCGCCGGTCCACGGCGATGAGGCCGCCGCCGGGCTCGAGCACGCCTACGAGCGCTCCCGCCGCGACATCCCGAAGACGCTCCTCAACCTGCCGAAGCTGGCCCGCTAGGTTCGAGCCATGGACGAGCTCTACCGGGAGAACATCCTCGACCACTACAAGCGACCGCGTCACTTCGGCCGCCCGGAGGAGTTCGACCTCGAGTTCGAGGACACGAATCCGTTCTGCGGCGACGAGCAGCACGTCTACATCACGTTGGACGACTCCGGCCGCGTCGACGGGGTCGCGTTCGAGGGCAAGGGTTGCGCGATCTCGACCGCGGCGACCTCGATGCTCACGGAGGAGCTCGCGGGCAAGACGCGAGCGGAGCTGCTGCGGCTCGACAAGGACTTCGTCCTCGAGCTGCTGGGGATCGACATCTCAGCGACCCGGATGAAGTGCGCTCTGCTCGGGCTCAAGATCGTGAAGTCGGCCGCCCTCGGCGATGCGGCCGACTGGGAGGACGAGGGCGAGACCGGAAACCCGGCGCTCGAGCGCGACGCGCTCTAGCCGGGCCGCGTGAACCCGCGCCCGCGCGGGTAGTGGCGCGGGCATGAGGCGGGTCTGGGTTGCGGCGGCGCTCGATGTGTGGCGCGTTGGCGGCTCCCGCGGGCGCCGCCGCGCACGTGTCGCCGACCTTCTTCGGCGTCGTCTCTCAGCAGGAGCGCCTCACCGCCGACGACATGGCGCGCATGGGCGAGGGCCGAGTGGGAACCCTCCGCGTCGCGCTCCCGTGGATGGAGGTCGATCCGACGCCGCTCCCGGCGGACTACAACTGGGCGCGGTTCGATTCGGTGGTCGCGGCCGCGTCCCGTGAGCGGATCGAGCTCCTCCCCACCGTCTACACGGTGCCGGCGTGGGTCTCGGGGCTCGAGGGCTGCGACGGGCCCGCCGGCGGCCCGTGCTCGATCACCCCGCCGAGCACGCAGCTTGGGCTCGCGGCCTGGCGCGCCTTCCTGGGCGCCGCGACCCGCCGATACGGGCCGGGCGGGCTGTTCTGGACCCTCCACCCCGACCTCCCCCGCCACCCGATCACCACCTGGCAGATCTGGAACGAGGAGAACTCGCCCGGGTTCTTTCAGCCGCGCCCGGACGTCGATCGCTACGCGACCTTGCTGCAGGCGGCCTCGGAGGCGATCCGGGGCCAGGACCCGACCGCGCGGATCCTGCTCGGCGGGCTCTTCCGCTACCCGCTCGCCGGGCGCAAGGGCGGCGTCCGCGCCACCGACTACCTGCGGGCGCTCTACGCGCACCCCGGCATCGACGCGGCGTTCGACGGGGTCGCGATCCACCCCTACGCCGCCCGCCTGCACTCCGTGACCAGGCAGGTCGAGCGCATGGTCCGCGTCGTGCGCGCGGCGGGCGACACGCAGGCGGGGATCTGGATCACCGAGATCGGCTGGGCGTCCGGCGGCAAGCGCAACCCCCTCAACCGCGGCCCCCGCGGCCAGGCGCGGCGCCTCGAGGGCGCCTTCGACTACTTCCTCGACAACCGCAAGCGCTTGGGAATCAGGACGGTCCTCTGGTACGCCTGGCGCGACGTCTCGCCGGCGGACAGCAGGTGCAAGTGGTGCGCCCGCTCCGGGCTCTTCCGCGTCGGCGCGCTCGTGCCAAAGCTCGCCTGGGACGCCTTCGTTCGGTTTACCGGCGGCCGCTGACCGCCGCTGGTCGGGCTAGTCGACCCCGACGATCTTCGACTTGTCGCGCAGGCAGACGAAGATCGTCCCGGCCGTGCCCTCCTCGCGCTGCTTGACGACGGCCAGATAGGCGCCGGAGGACAGCGGGTCGACGATCACCTCCCACTTGCCGTTGATGTCGGTGTGCGTCTTGCCGAGCAACTTGCGACCGCCGCTGCGCTTCTTCTTGAACATCTTCACCAGCCGGTTGTCCGCGCAGGCCTGGTTGGGGGACGTGACCTTGCCGTGAAACGCCGGGAAGCTCTTGCGCAGCTTGATCGTGCTGTCGATCTGCACCGTGTTAGTCGCCCCCGCGATCCCCGCGGTAAGCGCACCGAACGCGAGTGTCAGTCCGGCTGCGATGGCGAGGTTGCGGGTCGTGGACGTCCTCATCGAGTGATCCCTCCTCGGTTCTACGTCAGCGGCGAACCTACACCCGCTCGAGCCGTCGCCCAAACCGCCTGGCTCAGAGGGCCGCGAGCTCGCCGTGGACGTCCAGCGTGGTGTTCGGGGAGTCCGCGGCGGTCACCTGAAGCTCCGCCACCCGGTTGAGGTCCACCCCGGGGAGGGTGCTGAGCGGGACCCAGCGCGCGCCGCGCAGCACCTGGCCGGCGGCGAACGGCTCCGGATCGAGCGCCCGTGAAGGAAAGACGACGGCGCACATCCCAACCTCCCCCGGCTCCACGGCAGCCGCGTCGGCGGTCATGAAGGAGACCAGGGCGCCCTTGTAGAGATGAAAGCTGAAGTTGTGGCGCCCGTACGCGCGGGCTGCCGGGTCCTCGTTCCAGGCGGCGACGCAGGTCGACGGCGCCGAAGCCACGGGAGCATCGTCACCCGATCCACCCGAGGCGACCCCGACGACGATGATCACCCCGGCCAGGGCGATCGCGGTCCCGAGTGCGATCAGGATCCTGCCCCGCGCCTGCCCCTGCTCCGCCGCCATCGCGCGAGCACCGTAGCGGCCGCTAAAATCCGACCCCGAGAGTAGGAATAAGTGAGCAGCGCTACAACCACGATCACCGTGTGCAAGCTCGCCGAGCTACCGGCTGGCGAGATGAAGCTGATCGACGCCGACGGCCGCAAGATCGGCGTCTTTCACTGCGAGGACGGGCAGCTTTACGCGATCGAGGACCGCTGCTCCCACGACGACGGCCCGCTCGCCGAGGGCGAGTTCGACCCATCCTCCTGTACCGTGGAATGCCCCCGCCACGGCTCGCTGTTCGACATCCGCACGGGCAAGCCGCGGACCCTTCCGGCCTATAGGCCGGTCGATACCTTCGAGGTCCGAATCGACCACGACGACGTGAAGCTGGAGCTCTGATTTTCAGATGACGACACCCCCCGAGACCGCCACCATCCCCGGCGCGCCGTCGGGCAAGCAGCTGACCGAAGCCGAGTCGGCGCTCAAGGGCATCGGCTCCGACTACAAGGAGAAGTTCGGCTTCTCCGACCCGGAGACGGGCTACGCCTACAAGGCGCCCAAGGGCCTCAGCCGCGAGCTGATCGCGTCGATCTCCGAGTACAAGGACGAGCCGCAGTGGATGCGCGACTTCCGCCTCAAGGCTTACGAGCACTATGAGAGCCGCCCGACCCCGCAGTGGGGCGGCGACCTGAACCAGATCGACTTCGAGGACATCCACTACTTCGTCCGCGCCTCCGAGAAGAGCGAGCGCAGCTGGGACGAGGTCCCCGAGGACATCAAGAACACCTTCGACAAGCTGGGCATCCCCGAGGCGGAGCGCAAGTTCCTCTCCGGCGTCGGCGCCCAGTACGAGTCCGAGTCCGTCTACCACCAGGTCAACGAGCAGCTCGAGGCCCAGGGCGTGATCTTCACCGACATGGACACGGCGCTTCGTGAGCACGAGGACCTGGTCCACGAGTACTGGGCGACGGTGATCCCGCCGAACGACAACAAGCTCGCGGCGCTCAACAGCGCCGTCTGGTCCGGCGGCTCGTTCGTCTACGTCCCCGCCGGGGTCAAGGTCGCGATGCCGCTGCAGGCCTACTTCCGGATCAACACCGAGAACATGGGCCAGTTCGAGCGCACGCTGATCATCGCCGAGGACGGCGCCGACGTGCACTACATCGAGGGTTGCACGGCGCCGGTGTACTCGACCGACTCGCTGCACTCCGCCGTGGTCGAGATCGTCGCCAAGCCGAGCTCGCGCGTCCGTTACACGACGGTTCAGAACTGGTCGCAGAACGTCTTCAACCTGGTCACCAAGCGCGCGATCGCCCAGGAGGACGCCACGATGGAGTGGGTCGACTGCAACCTGGGCTCGAAGCTGACGATGAAGTACCCGTCGATCTACCTGCTCGGCGAGCGCGCCCACGGCGAGATCCTCTCGATCGCCTTCGCCGGCCAGGGCCAGCATCAGGACGCCGGCGGCAAGATCATCCACGCGGCGCCGAAGACGACCTCGTCGATCTTCTCCAAGTCGATCTCCAAGGACGGCGGCAGGGCCACCTACCGCGGCCTGCTCGAGGTCGCCCAGGGAGCCACCGAGTCGAAGTCGAAGGTCGTCTGCGACGCGCTGCTGCTCGACGAGCAGTCGCGCTCCGACACCTATCCGACGATCCGCATCGACGAGTCCGACGCGAACGTCGGTCACGAGGCCTCGGTCTCGAAGGTCGGCGAGGAGATGCTCTTCTACCTCCAGAGCCGCGGGCTCGACGAGGAGGAGGCGTCGAAGATGATCGTCAACGGGTTCATCGAGCCGATCGCCAAGGAGCTTCCGATGGAGTACTCCGTGGAGATGAACCGCCTGATCGAGCTCCAGATGGAGGGCTCGATTGGCTGATGGTGCCGCAGCGGCGCCTCAGCTCCAAGAACCCGGCTGGCTGAGCGAGGCAAGAGACCGCGCCAAGGAGCTGGGCGCGGGGCTGGAGCTGCCCACCCAGAAGCAGAAGGGCTGGGAGTTCACGGACCTGTCGGACTTCGACCTCGACGCGTACAGCGACGCGGTCGCCACGGTCGAGGGGCTCGAGGACTTCGGCGCCGACGGCGCGGTCGTGATGCCGCTGGCCGCCGCGGCCGCGAGCGAGCACGCCGACCTGTTGCGTGATCGGCTCGGCGCGGTGGTGCCGGGCAACGACCCGTTCACGGCCCGCAACGAGGCGCGCTGGCGCGACGGGGTGCTGGTCTACGTCCCGGACGGCCAGCGGCTCTCCGAGCCGCTCAAGCTGACGATCTCGGGCGCCGCCGGCGACGAGATCGAATGGCGGGCCCTGATCGTGCTCGGCGAGGACGCCGAGGCCGAGGTCTGGGAGCGCTACTCCTCCGAGGGCGAGGGGCTCTTCAACGGCGTCGTCGAGCTCGTGGTCGGCGACAACGCCAACCTGCGCTACGTCTGCGAGCAGGAGCTCTCCGACGAAGGCTGGGTGTTCGCGACCCAGCGGGCCGAGGTCGGCCGCGACGCGAACCTCGAGTGGGTCGCCCTCGGCTTTGGCTCAGCGCGCGGCAAGGTCCGGATGGAGACCAAGCTCGCCGGGCGCGGCTCGAGCGCGAAGGTGACCGGCGCCTACGCCGGCGACGGCACCCAGCACCTCGATTACGACACAACCCAGGAGCACGCGGCCGAGGACACGACCTCCGATCTCGCCTTCCGCGGCGTGCTTGCGGAGCGGGCGACGGCCGTCTGGCGCGGGATGATCCGCGTCGACCCGGGCGCCCAGCGCACCGACGCCTTCCAGGAGAGCCGCAACCTGCTGCTCTCCACGGATGCCCACGCCGACGCGATCCCCGGGCTCGAAATCGAGGCGGACGACGTCCGCTGCACGCACGCCGCGGCGATCGCCCAGGTCGACGCCGAGCAGCTCTACTACCTGCGTTCCCACGGGCTGGACGACGCGAACGCCAAGCGTCTCGTAATCGAGGGCTTCCTCCAGGAACTCGTCGAGCGGGCCCACGAGGGCCCGATCCGCGAGGCGCTCCGGGATGAGCTCGAGCGCCGCCTCGAGCGGCTGCTCGCCGCGGCCGCGGCGTAGCCCGCCGCACACGGCTAGCTCGGCTCGAAGATCGCCTCGAGCGCCGAGTGGTCGGAGAGACCGTCCTCGCGCCAGCCGTGGTGGTAGTCGCACCATTGCGGGCGCAGGCTGGCCGAGGCGAGGATGTGGTCCAGGCGCAGCCCGGCCTTGCGTCGGGCGCGGGTGTGCAGGACCCAGCTCGCGTCCTGGCGCTCGAAGCCGTGGAGGGCGCGGAAGACGTCGCGGAGGTCCCATTCCTCGAGCCCCGGAAGGATCGCGCGCTCGCCCCGGTCCCACCGCTCGAGCATCTCCGGATGATCCTCGGCGAACGTGATCACCTCGCCGTCCATCGTCTCGCCCCGCGGCAGGTTCAGATCGCCGCACAGCACCCGATGGCGGTCGCTCGGGCGGGCGAGCCGCTCATGGAGGGCCTCGCAGGTCTCGATCTTGATCACCCCGCGGTTGCGGGCCGACGGGATGTGCGCGTTGTGCAGCTCCAGCGGGCCTCGCTCGGCGTCGACGACGGTCGAGATCACCCGCTCGGGGAACGGCGCTCCGACGGCTGGCAACTCGAACAGGGGCCAGCGCGACACGGTGAGGTTGAACAGCCGCCGCTCGTTGCGAAAGCGGCTCGAGTCGAGGGAGTGCTCGAGCCCCGCCGCGGCCAGCGCGGAGACGAAGTGGCCGACGGTGGAGGGGCGGATCTCCTGCAGGCAGACGAGGTCGGGCTCCTGGCGCACCAGGGCCTCAGCCTGGCGCCGGAGGTCCCGGGTGCGGCCCGCGACGTTCCAGGTGATCAGCTTCATCGGCCCGCCAGTGTGGCGAGACCTACGGCGTCAGTTGAGCTGCGCTCGGACGCCGGCGAGGCGGACGTCGATCCGGGCGCGCAGCGGACCGGCGAGCGGCAGAAGCGTGGCCAGCTCGAGCGCGTGGATCGAGCGGTCGAGCTCGCCGCGCTCCAGGTATGCCGTCGCGAGGGCCTTGAGCATGATCGCCCCGATCACGTGCGGGCACAGCCACCTGATTCGGCTCGGCGGCCGGCGCACGCGACCGGCGGGGTCGAAGACGATCGTGGGCGCGCTCGATGGGTCGGCGAGCATCACCTGGCGCTCCGAGCCGACGGCGAGCAGCGACCAGCCAAGCCGCCGAGCGACGGCGCCGTAGGTGATCGCGAGCGCGACCGGGTGACCGCAACCGCGGGTGAGCACGCGATCGAGCAGCAGCGCGTCGGGCTCGACGCGCGATTGGCACGACAAGCCGCGGCGGATGGCAAGTTCTTCTACCAACGCCACCGCGCGCTCGCCCGCAGGCAGCTTTCCGATCGGTCCGAGGCCGGCCGCGAAGCGGTCGAGGCGCTCGTGGGCCGCGGCCGGGTCGACCTGCTCGAACTCGGCGGCAATCGCCAAGGCGACGTCCTCGGGTTGGGCTCCCGGGAGCCGCAGCACGTGGTCGAACGGGCGCGCCATCAGCCGAGCAGACCCTCCCCCACGTACTCGCCGCCCTCCGCACCGGGCGGGACGGCGAACACGGCGCTCGAGGTGTGCACGATGTACTCGTTGAGCAGATCGCCGGAGAGGCTGCGCTGAATGGTCTCGAACTGACCCGGGTCGCGGGCGAAGCAGATGAAGAACAGGCCCGCGTCGAGCTGCCCCGTGACCTCGTCGAAGCCGTCGGTGAACGAGTAGCCGCGGCGGAGGATGCTGATCCCCAGCTGCTCCTGCGAGCCGAGCCGGATGTGAGCGTCGCCGTCGATCGCCGGGCCGTCCGGGCCGCGCGCCTGAAGGTCGGGCGGGTCGAACTCGTCGCTCGCCCCGAGCGGAGCGCCCGAGTACTTCGCGCGGCCGATCGTCCGCTCCTGCTCGGCGAGCGCGGTGCGATCCCAGCTCTCGATCACCATCCGGATCCGCCTGGTCACGGCGTAGGTGCCGCCGCGCAGCCATGCCGGGGCCTCGTCCCCGGTCCAGACGAACTCATCGAGCTTCTCGGCGTCCTCCGCTCGGATGTTGTTGGTGCCGTCCTTGAGCCCCATCAGGTTGCGGGGCGTGTCCTGCTCGCGGGTCGTGGTCGACGTCCGCCCGAAGCCGAGCTGCGACCAGCGCATCACGACCGTGCCGCGCCCAATCCGGGCCAGGTTGCGGACCGCGTGGAACGCGACCTGCGGGTCGTCGGAGCACGCCTGGACGCAGAGGTCGCCCCCCGAGATCGCCGGGTCGATCGCCTCGGCCGGCAGCGGCGGCAGCTGGCGCAGCGGCTGCGGGCGTTCGGCGGCGAGGCCGAAGCGGTCGACGCCGCCACGCTCGAACAGGCCGGGGCCGAAGCCGAAGGTGATCGTCAGCCGACTCGGCAGGTGCCCCATCGCCTCGCCGGTGTCGTCCGGCGGCAGCAGCGGCTCCGTGTTGCGGGGTCCGGCGGGCTCACCGGCCGTCATCCGCTGGGCCACCACCGTCCACTCGCGCAGCAGGTCAACGACCTCGGCGCGCGTGGTGGCGGTCAGGTCGAACGCCGCGAAGTGCAGTCGGTCCTGGGCCGCGGTGACGATCCCGGCCTGACGTGGGCCGTAGAACGGGACCGTCCCGGTTCCATCGCCGGTCGAGGCCTCCGCGGTCTCGTGGCCAAGGGCGAAGCCGCCGGCGCCAAGCCCCAGCCCGGCGCTGGCGATGCCGGCGTTTCGGAACAGCCGCCGGCGGGTTACCGGGTCGGTCAACCGACCTCCGACGGGACCCTCGAGAGCGACTCGGCGAGCGCGTCCACCTGCTGCGAGAGCTCCTGGGTCTGCTTGGGGCTCAGCGTGTCGTAGAGGACGAAGCCGTCGCCGTTTCGGTACGCGTCGAGCGACGCGTACATGTCGTGGAAGTGCTGCTCGATCTCGGCGACGAGCTCCGGGTTCGCCTGCTTCAGCGCCGGCTTGAGTGCCTCAAACCCGGTCTCGGCGCCCTCGACGTTGGCCTCGAAGTCCCAGAGGTCGGTGTGCGAGTACCGCTCCTCCTCGCCCGTGATCTTCGACGAGGAGACCTCGGCCATCAGGTCGACGGAGCCCTGAGCGATGTCCAGCGGGTCGAAGTCGGCCTTGATCGCAATGTCGTTGAGGTTGGCGACGTCGTTGCGAAGCTCCTTGATCGTCACGTCGAGCCCGTCAGTGGTGTCGTCGACCCACAGCGCCTTCTCGAGCCGGTGATAGCCACCCCACTCGTTCGCGGGGATGTCGCCCTCGCGGCCGTCGATATCCGGATCGAGGTCGCCGAACGCGCCCGCGACCGGCTCGATCCGCTCGAAGTGGACCCGGGCCGCCGGGTACGCGGCCTTCGCGGCCTCGATGTCACCGGCCTCAACCGGCTTGAGGAAGTCCTCGGTCGCGACGACGAACGCGCCGGTCTCCTTCTCGACGTACTTGTCGTAGGTGGTCATCGCCCGGTCGAGCAGCGCCGGGTCGATGGTGCTCGCGGTGCTCTCCGCCGCGGTCGCCTCGGCCGCGGTGGTCGTCTCGTCGTCCGATCCACAACCTCCGGCGACGATCGCCAGGGCTACGAGCGCGCCCGCAAACGGCAGCGCGCGGGTCGGGATGGGCTGGTTCAAGTTCGTCACTCCTGATCGATTTTGAGTCAGCCGGCCATCCCGACTTAGGTGTACCTAATTAGGCTACCCTAACGCCGCGTCTGGGGGTCGCCGCCATCCGGCGGCCCCCGGCGCGAAAGTCGCAGGGGTTAGCCGGCCGGGTAGCCTGGGTATGCCTTTCACGTCATGGACGACGAAGCACCGGATCGCCTTGAGTTTTTGGCCAGCGTGGCGCCCGCGCCCGACGCGGGCAGCGTCGTGACGATCATCGGCGAGCTCGACGTCCAGGCGGCGGCCAAGGTTGGCGACGTCTTCGACGAGGCGATCGACCACCCCGGCCCCGTGGAGCTCGACATGCGCGGCGTCAGCTTCGTCGACTCGACCGGGATCGCGGCCCTGGTCCGCGCCGCCCGGCGGCTGCACGAGGAGGGGCGCACGCTGGCGATCAAGGGTGCGCGCCAGCGCGTGCGCGGGATCCTCGAGCTCTCGGGCCTGGTCTCGGAGGGCTGGGTCGAGCTCGAGGCCGAGCCCGAGTCCCGGCAGGCCTAGGCGCCTACGGGTCCTCGGCCGGAGGGCCCGCGTCGTCGGCGCCCTCGGCACCGCGGCGCTCGCGGCGCATCGAGTTGACGATCGAGACCACGACGACGATCACCGGGACGGCGTACAGGATCCACAGCGCCCAGTGGCCGGCGTGAGCGATCGGCAGCATCGCCGCTGATTATCGCGGGCCGGAGCGGTCGGCTCTCAGGATCCGGCGCATGCGCCGCATTCGCCGCGGATCAGGACGTCGTGCGCCTGGACGCGGTGGCCGAGCCGACCGGCGAGCCCGTCGATCGCGCGCTCCAACGCGGGGTCCTCGAACGGGGTCAGGGCGCCGCAGCGCTCGCACACCGCGTGGTGGTGATGCTCGCCGCCGGGCACGACCGCCTCATACAGCGCCCCGCCGCCGACGTCGACGCGCTGCATCAGGCCCTCGGCCGAGAGCAGGTCCAGCGTCCGGTAGACGCTCGCCACCCCCACCGGCTGGCCGATGGCCCGGAGCCGCTCGGCGATCTCCTGGGCGCCCAGACAGCAGCGCTCGCCGGCGAGCAGTGAGATCACCGCCCGGCGAGCGGCGCCGGCCCGCCGACCGTGGCTCGTCACGGCCTCGAGCGCGAGCTCCGACCAGCTTCCCTCGGCTACCTCGTGCATCCGGCCGAGGGTACCACTGATGAGAATGATTATCATTCTCGCCTCGATGGAGTGGATCGCGATCCCATTCGCGCTGGTCACGGTCGTCGCGACGTTCGCCGGCGGCGCGCTGGCCCTGCGCCTCGCGCACTCGCTGCCGACCCTGATGGCGCTCACGGGCGGGATCGTGGTCGCGGTCGCGTTCTTCGACGTGCTGCCCGAGAGCATCGAGGCGGTCGACGACCCGCAGCGCGTCACCCTGTTGGTCGGGATCGGCTTCATCGGCTTCTTCATCGCCGAGCGCATGCTCGTTCTCCACCACCGCGACGACGCCGAGCACGCTCGCGCCCACGCCCAGGTCGGCGTCCTCGGCGCGCTGGGACTCTCGATCCACAGCTTCATCGACGGGCTCGGGATCGGGCTCGCGTTCGGGCTCGACACCGCCACCGGGGTGCTCGTCTTCATCGCGGTGGTCAGCCACGACTTCGCCGACGGGTTGAACACGGTCAGCTTCGTGCTCAGTCAATCCGACGACCGGCGGCGGGCGAAGCGCTGGCTGACGATCGACGCCTTCGCCCCGCTCTTCGGGGCGATCGTCGGCTCCGCGATCACGATCTCCGCGTTCGCGCTGGGCGAGCTGCTCGCCCTCTACGCCGGTTTCTTCATCTACATGGGGGCCACCGACCTGCTCCCGGAGGCCCACGGCGAGCACGCTTCCTGGGCGCGGGTCGCGCTCACCGTCGGCGGCTTCGCGGCGATCTTCGGGATCACCAGGATCGCGGGCGTGTAGCGGGGCGCCCGCCTAGCCGTTGGCCTGCGACAGCAGGAACAGGCCGAGCGAGGTGAAGCCCACCATCAGCGCCAGCATCCAGTACTGGGAGCGAGCGGCGGTGCGCGCGTCGCCGTACACCTTCAGGGCCCGGTCGTGGCCGAGCACGAGCGCGCACACATGCCCGACGACCAGCGCTCCGACCTGCACGTACCAGATGGCGTTCGAGCTGATCGCCGTGTAGTTGATGCCGCTCGTCGCGGTGCCGAACAGGTTCGAGCCGTCCCCGAGCGGGTCCGAGAGCAGGAACGTGAACTGCGCCTGCTCCTGGAAGACCACGAGGCTGAAGTAGTGGGCGACGAGGTAGGCGAGCGCGATCGGGATGAACGCGTGGCCGAAGAGTCGCCCGAGCCGCCTGGTGGAGAACTGCGTGCGCACCGTGTGCATCCCGTAGATCCCCGCCCAGAAGAGCCCGGCGACGAAGGCGAGCGTGATCGCGAGGAAGATCGAGTTCGAGATCCGGAAGGAGGCCACCTCCCCGAAGCCGATGTCGCCGAACCAGCCGGCGACGGTGCGCACCGGTGATGCGAGCGTCCCCTCCCCGGCGCCGTCGAAGGTTGTGACGCCGATCGTCACCAGGACCAGCGCGACGGAGCCGGGGATCTCCGCGACCCACTTGGTCGTGGCCGAGAGCGCGCGGCGGACGCCGAGCGTGCGATCGCGGACCTCAACCGCGGCGAGGGTGGAGAACATGCCGAAGTAGACCGAGAACGCCTCCCCGCGAGCGAGCCACTTCTCGGTTCCGAAGAGGATCATGGCGACGAAGGTGTAGGCGCTGTAGGCGAGCGCCGCGACCGCGGTCGTGTGCGGGGTCAGGCCGACCGTCTGAAAGCCGCCCTGGCCGTAGACCAGCTCGAGCCAGCCGAAGGCAACGATCCCGGCGACGGCGGGCCAGCGGCCCAGCCGCTCCGGATAGGCGAGCGGCGCCGGCGCCGACTGGCCGGCGATCAGCTTGAACACGCCGCCGACGAGCCGGGCGATCGCCCGCCACGGGTTGAAGGCGCGGAAGACGTCGCCGAAGAAGACGCTGAGGACGACGAGCCCGAGCCACGCGGTGACGAAGATGAAGGTGACCGAGAAGTTGCGGTCCGGCGCCTCGGTGCCGTTCAGCCCCGACCAGACCGTGACCCCCAGCAGGAAGACGCCGAGCGCCCCGGCGAGCACCTCCGTCACGCGGTTGACGAGCAGCGACGAGATCCATTCGCGGGCGGGGCGCCAGTGAGTCTCCTCGAAGCGCGACGTGTGCCAGGCGACCGAGAGCCCGAAGAACGAGACGACGAGGACCAGCGAGGCAGCCCAGGCGAACAGCCACGCCGGAATCGGGAGGTCCTGGCGGCCGACCAGCGCGTGGCCGACCACCAGGACTGAGCCCCAATCGATCACGACGGGTTGACCGTGATCTCCGCGATCTGCGTCGCCCGGCTCTCGAGCTCGACCTCGAACACGCCGGTGATCGTGGCCGGCACGTCGAACTCCACCGAGCCCCCGGCCTTGACGTCCTCACCGACGTCGTAGCCGTGGAAGTGGATCTCGTCGGAGACGTCGGAATCGACCCGGAAGCGGATGTCGTCACCCTCGGTGAACGTGAGGTCCTGGATCCCACCGACCGGCTGGGCGTCCTTGACCTCGATCGTGGGGATGTCCGACGCTTCCGAGCTCGACCCACCGGACCCCGAGTTCGAGTTCGACTCGCCGGAGCCGGAGTTCGAGCCGGTCCCCTCGGACGCGGCGGTCGTGGTCGGGGTCGTGGTGGATGAGTTGTCGTCGTCGTTGCCCTTGAGCACGACGAACAGGATCACGACGACGGCGATTGCCGCCACCCCGATCCCGAGCCTTGCGGCGTTGGATTGCATGGACCCTCCTTGCGGTAACTGCGGTGAACGAAAAACGCGCACCGCAAGCCCGGGGCCCGCGGTGCGACTACGTGGAGCCGAGCACCGCCGGCGGGGGCCGCTTGGCGAGCGAGCGAGCGATCAGCTCACCGCCGCGCCAGGAGAGTGAGATCGTGGGCGGGCGAACGGCCCGCGGCGCCGAATAGGCAGCGTGACGCGCGCAGCCCCCGGCGATCAGGCGCTCGAGGCGATCGGCGCCCGGATACCGGCCGGCAAACAGCAGGGCGAAGACCAACAGCGCGGGGAGCGCGGCGAGGAGCCCGGCCGCCGCGACGAGGACCACGGCCGCCACCATCGCGGCGACGATCGCGAGCCCTGAGCGGTTCCTGAGCGGTCGCATCGAAGGGCAGAATTTAGTCGGCGCGTCCTAAACCCGCGCTAAGTGACCCACGACGGTTGTCATGTGTGACTTTCAGAACGAGTGGGTACCGAGCCGCGAACCGTATTCCGGGCCAGGGGGCCCGGGGGGAAACCAACGGAGGAACAGCGAATGAATCGTCGCAGGACGCTCGGCTTGCTGGCCGGGCTTGTGCTCGTCGTCGCCGCGCTCGTCCCGACCACGGCCGGAGCCTGGGCTCCCGCCGGATCGGCGACCATCAAGCCCGGCAACATGACGTTCACCGACGGCGCCCAGTGCACGTCGAACTTCATCTACCGGGACGGCTCGAACGTCTACCTCGGCCAGGCCGCGCACTGCTCGGGCACCGGCGGGCAGACCGAGACCAACGGCTGCGACAGCGGGTCGCTGCCGATCGGCACCCCGGTTGAGATCAACGGCGCGAGCAGGCCCGGGACGCTGGTCTACAACTCCTGGCTGACGATGCAGGCGCGCGGGGAGACGGATCCCGACACCTGCCAGTACAACGACCTCGCGCTGGTCAAGGTGGACCCGGCCGACGTCGGCTCGGTCAATCCCTCCGTGCCCGGGTTCGGCGGACCCACGGGCCTCGGCCCGTCGGCGGCCGGCCTCGGCGACACCGTCTACTCGTACGGCAACTCGTCGCTGCGCCAGGGGATCACGAAGCTGAGCCCAAAGCGCGGCATCGTCGCCCAGAGCGAGGGCAACGGCTGGAGCCGCACGGTCTACACCGTGACCCCGGGCATCCCGGGCGACTCCGGTAGCGGGTTCATGAACGACACCGGTAAGGCGATCGGGGTCCTCAGCACCCTGCAGCTCGCGCCGGTCCCGGCCTCCAACGGCGTCGGCGACCTGCGTCACGAGCTCGACTACATGCACGCCCACAGCTCGTTCGGGGGCGTCAACCTCGTCAACGGCACGCAGCCGTTCAACCCCGACATCGTCGGGGCGATCCTCGGCGCGTAGCGCGCCTGAACGTCGCGGACGGTCCGCTCAGCCCTACGGCTGGGCGGACCGCTCCGACTGCGTGCCGTGGTCGATCGACGGCGCGTCGACCGTGTCCTCGCTGAACACGAAGACGAACACGGCCACGATCGCGATCCCGAGGAGGATCCCGAGGACGATCCCGATCCAGCGGTCGCCTCGGCGCATCCGATCCGATCAGACGCCGTCCAGCAAGCGCCAGTTCGCCCGGAAGGCGGCCTCGGCGGCGGCGACCAGGCGATCCTCGTCGCCCTCGGCCGCGACCTCCTCGATCAGCGCCCGCACCTCGGCGGCGTGCTCGACGTCGCGGGTCGAGTGCTCGCGGAAATACGCGGTCGCCTCGCCGTCGGCGTAGCCGTAGCGGTCCACGAGCCCGGCTCGCTTGGTGCGCGAGATGTCGGGCTGGCCACTCTCGATCGCGTACAGGCGCACGAGCGCCTCATCGACCTCGCCAGGCGCGGTCCAGGCGCGCACGCACTCGGCGGTCTCCGGGGTCGGCGCGTCGGTGGCGTCGCCACCCGCGGCGTCCAGGAACCCGTCCCAGAGCGCCACGTGCCCGCGCTCTTCGTCCGCGTGCTCGTCGAGCTCCGGCCGCTCCGGCAGCGCCGCCGCAGCGTCCTGGCTGAGCTCCGCAATCGCGGTCACCGCGTGGCGGTACTGACCCGAGTAACGGGCGAGATCGTCGGCGGTCAGCTCACCGGCCGACCAGCGACGGTAGAAGGGATGGCGGAGGACGTCCCACCGTTCACGACTGCGCTCAATCCGATCCCAAGTGCTTGCTTCCATAGCGCTCCCCTTTCAGAACGAGGCCACCGGCGAAGGGCCAGCATAACGGGCGGAACCGGCGCCTCTCGAGCGGAGTGGTCGGGCGGCTAGTCGCCCGACCAGTGATCCTCGACGAGTTCCCCGTCCCCGCCTTCGGGCTTGCTGCCTCCGGCGGCGATGATCTCGAGGCCATCGGGGCCGGCCTCGAAGCCGCGGGCCACATTGGGAGCGACGCGGATCACATCCCATTGCTTGACCTCGATGACCTCGTCGCCCAGCTTCACGCGGCCCGAGCCATTGATGACGGTGTAGACCTCCTCTTGGACCTTGTGGCGGTGGCCAAGTGTCTGCGTGCCCGGCGCGTAGCGCCAGCGGCTCACGCCGAGCTCGGTGGAATCGAGAAACTTGCGCGAGAACCGACCGTCGATGCCGTCGGCCCCGCTCGTTTCGATGTCGTCGAAATTCTTGATCGCGTAGTCGGAAGTCATGCGATGAATCTAGCTACGGGACCCGGTCTGCATAGAACGCCCGGCGTTCGGGAACAGGTCCCCGGTGACCACTGAGAACGGAGGATCGAAATGGGAAAGCTGATCGCGACCACGCAGGCAACGATCGACGGTGTCATCGACCCGGTCGGCGAGTGGGTGGAGCCCGATGGAGACCACGGCGTCTACTCGTTCGAACGTCAGGCGAGATCCGGCGGGATGATGCTGGGCCGCAAGACCTACGAGGGGCTGGCGGGCTACTGGCCGAACGAGTCGGGCAAGTGGGCGGACATGGTCAACGCGATGCCGAAGTACGTCGGGTCCAACACGCTGTCAGGAGACCTGGAGTGGAACGCAACCCTGATCGAGGGCGACCTCGAGGATGCGATCCCGAAGCTGAAGGACGAGGTCGATGGCGACTTCTTCATGCACGGGAGCGGCGAGTTCGCCTACGCACTCGCTGAGAAGGGCCTGATCGACGAGTACGAGGTCTATTTGAATCCGCTCGTCTGGGGCCAGGGAAACGTCCACGTGCTCGGCGACCGGGGAACCGTCCGGATGAAGCTCGACGACGTGAAGCGGTTCGACTCGGGGGTCGTCCTGCTCACGTATCTCCCGGCGTCCTGACGGCGGACGCGCCCTGCGGACGCCTACGGCATCCGCAGGGCGACGGTCGCGACTCCGGCGTCCTCCAGCGCCGCAGGAAGCAGGCGCGCGAACGGGTGCTCGTCGGCGGCGAGTCCCTCCGGATTGGCGATCACATAGCCAACCCGGCCGGGGCTGCGCTGGACGCTGTAGCTGGCGTCGAAGCCGTCGAGCACCTCCTGCGCGGCCGGCGCGGTCGCGGGCGAAACGGCCAGCCGGATCGACTCGGTGTCGCCCGTCAGGCCGCGCGCGGCGTCCTGCGCCCGCCGCTCGACCGTGGCCCGCGCCTCGGAGCCCGCGGCCGCGGACCGGCCGCGCGCGAACGCGGGCTCGGGGCCGAGCAGCGCATCTCGCAGGATCTGCTGGAACCCGGTGGTGAACGCGCGGTAGTTCGGGTCGACCGAGAACACCGTCGACCGGCCCCTACCCACCGGCTCATCGACCGCGGCGGCGGTGCCTCCGAGCTCCTCGGCACCCTGGGCGAAGCCGGAGACGAACCAGTCTTCGGACGTGGCGGGCGGGAACTCGACCGCGACCTGCTGCGGCGATGACGCCCTCATCACGCTGTCGTACTCATAGAAGGCGTAGGCCTCGTCGCCGACCCCGGAGTGCAGGGGGCTGTCGCGGTCGACCCTGACCCGGAACAAGGTCCCGGGCGCGTCCGAGGTCGGATCCTCGAGCACGGCCGTGCTCACGCCGAGCCGGGCGGCGAACTCGGTGCCGCCACGCCACGCGATCAGATGGCCGCCGCGGTTGACCCAGCGGCGAATCGCCTGACGCCCGGCCGCGCCAAGGTCGGCGAGCCCCACACCCGCCGGGCCGTTGGGCACCACGAGGACGTCACGGCGGTCGAGGGCGCCGCGCGCGATCCCTGCGGCCGTGACGTCGTCGTAGTCGACCTTCCAGACCCGGTCGAGCAGGTAGCGCAGCCAGCCACTCGACTCGATCGCAGAGGTGTAGTCCTCCGAGAGCTCGAACAGGGCGATCCGCGGCTGCTGCGCGGGCGCATCGGCCTGCGGCTGCTCGAGCTCGCCGACTCGCCGCGCGTTGACGTCGAGGGGCCGGCCGGAGTAGCCGCCGTGGACGTTGAAAAGAAGCGGCTGGCTCCAGGCGGTGACGTCGTAGAAGTAGGGGAACGGCGTGTAGGTGTCCTCGTTCAGCATCGCCTGCACCCAGTGCTTTTGCATCTGCGCCATCGGCACGTACCAGGTGCCCGGCGGCATCCACTCGCGCCCGGTCGGGCGACCGTAGGGCGTGAAGTCGGGGACGAACAGTCCCTCGCGCAGCCGGTAGACGTCGACGTCCATCCGCTGCAGGCGGCGGACCATCTCCTCGACCTCATCCTGCTTGTCGGCGCTGCGCTCGGTGATGAAGTACTGGCGCACGCGCATGTCCGGGACCTCGGTGTCGAGCTCGCCGGGGTTGACCAGCTCGTTCGGCTCGAGCACCCCGCGCTGCCCCTGCGAGTAGGCCTCCCGCCAGGCGCTCGCCCACTCGGTGAGGATCTCCTGCTTGTAGGTCGCCGCCTGCGACAGCGACACCCACTGGGTCAGGTACTGCTCATAGGCGCGATCGGCGATCGGGCTGTCGCCGCCCTTCTCGTAGGTCATCCCGGCGGAGCCGAACCCGGTCGCGGGCACGGTGTCGCCGTAGCCCATGTAGAAGAGGTCGTAGACGTCGCGGTTGAAGTAGTCGATGCCCTGGCGGTCGAACTCATCGGCCATCGCGGCGCCGTAGACGTCGTTGATCCAGTTGATCGACTCGTCGGTGATCTCGTGATAGATGGGATCGGAATTCGGCGGGAAGAAGAAGCTCGTGCCACCCATCTCGTGCGCGTCGATGAACAACGGGCCGGGGTACTCGCGCAGCAGCTCGAGCTTGGCGTCCGTCTCGGGCTGGGTGCGGGCGAACCAGTCGCGGTTGAGGTCGAAGCCGTAGGAGTTGCGGCGCGTGTTGGCCTCGCGCCCGTCGGGGTTCTGAATCGGGAGGAGGACGACGATCGCGTTGGCGAGGATCCGCTGGGCGGCGCAGTCCCGGCGGTCGGCGAGCTCGTAGAGCACCCGAAGCGAGCCCTCGGTGCCCGACTCCTCGCCGCCGTGGACGTTGGAGGCGACCCAGAGGATCTCCGGATAGCGCCGCGCGAGCGAACGGGCTTCGGCCGCGGACGTCTGCGGGTCGCGCAGCGCCTGGGCCGCCGCCTTGATCTCCCTCAGTGCGGCCGGCTCGAGCCGGCCGGGGTTGCCGACGATCGCGTAGCGCAGCTCGCGGCTCTGCCACGTGCGCTGGCCGAGCGCGCCGGTGACCACCCGATCGCTGGCGCGGTCGACCGCCTCCATGTAGGCGTACGCCTGGTCGGTAGTGACCTCTCCCCCCTCGCCACCCGGGAACGGGACCACGTCGGCGAGCTCCGGGACCTCGCCGCGGAACTGCGGCGGGGTCTGGGTCGGATCGCAGGGCGCCTGCCCCGCGGCCGGCGCCGCGGCGGCGAGTGCCGCCATCAGGGTGGTCAGGACAACAGCGGCCCGCACGTGCATGAGGATCCTCCCTTAGCGCCCGACAAAGCTATGGAGCCCTCATACCCTCGTCCTCTCGCTCCACACTCGCGGAGACCAACGCCGCTCGTGTCTACGATCCGCGCCCTTGCGCCCGGAGGTCGACAACATCGCCGCGCCGGTCCTGCCGCCCCGGCTGCGCTGGATCGGCGCCGAGCGGCCGCCGGTGCTGGCCGAGCTCACCGCGGCCGGTCCCGTCCTCGTCCACTTCTTCGACTTCGCCCAGCTCAACAGCGTCCGCGCGCTCCCCTATGCGATCGCCTGGGACCGGCGCTACCGCGAGGCGGGGCTGGCGACGCTCGGGGTCCACTCGCCCCGCTTTCCGTTCACCGGCGATCGAGCGACGCTCGCCGCCGCTCTCGAGCGGCTCGGCGTCACCCATCCGGTCGCGGTTGATTCCGACTACGCCGTGTGGCACGACTACGGCTGCGAGGGGTGGCCGTCGCTCTTCCTCTGGGGCCAGGGCGGAGCGCTCCGTTGGTTCCACTTCGGTGAGGGCGAGTACGCGGCGACCGAGGCCGCGATCGCCGCGGAGCTGACCGCGATCGATCCTGAGTACCGGCCGCCGGCGCCGCTGGAGCCGATCCGGGCGACCGACGCGCCCGGGGTCCTGGTCGCACCGCCCACGCCGGAGCTCTTCCCCGGCGGCTCGGCGAGCCAGCCGTGGCGAGGCGGGGCCGGCGACGAGCCGCTGGAGCTCGCCTACGAGGCCGGCGGCGCCCACGTCACCGTCGCCGGCGAGGGGGAGCTTGGGTTCGCGCTCGATGGCGAAGCCGCCCGGACGCTCACGATCGTCGCGCCTGGGCTCTATGAGCTCGCCGAGCACGACCGCCACGAGCGCCACCGCCTCCGACTGGAGCCGTCCGCGGGCCTCGAGGTCTACTCGGTGAGCTTCTCGGCCGGGTTGCCGTAGAGCTCGCGCACGGGGACGGCGCGGACCATGCGGCGCTCGCCGTCGCGCACGAAGCCGAAGCGCTCGTAGAGCCCGTGGGCGTCGAGGGTCGCGAGCGTCACCGCGCGCAGCCCCTGCAGCCGCGGGTGCGCGAGCAGCTCCTCGACCATCCAGACCCCGAGCCCGCGGCCGCGGTGTGCCTCGAGCACGTAGACGTCGGCGATCCAAGCGAAGGTGGCGGAGTCGGTGACCGCGCGCGAGAAGCCCGCCTGCTCGCCGTCTGGGTCGTAGAGCCCGAGGCAGAGCGACCCCTCGATCGCGCGTGCCACGACGTCGCGGGGGACGTTCTCCGACCAGTAGGCGGTCCTCAGGTACGCCCAGATGCCGTCGACGTCGAGTCGGTCGCGATCGTCGTCGAGCTCGTAGCCGTCGCGGGCGCGGATCATGCGGGGGAGCTCTCGCCCGAGCCCGGCGCGGACTCGATCTGCAGCAGTTCGCCGCCCTCGTGATCGACCTGGAGGGTGGTGTGCTCGAGCCCAAAGCGGTCGCGGAGCATGCGCTCGAGCTCGCGCCGGGTGGAGTGGCAGTCGGTGTCGCGATCGACGAGCACGTGCGCGGCGAGGGCGGGGAAGCCCGAGGTGATCGTCCACACGTGCAGGTCGTGGACCTCCTTGACCCCCGAGACCGACGCCATCGCGCGCCCGAGCTCCTCGACGTCGACGTCGGCGGGCGACTCCTCGAGCAGGATCCGGGTGGAGTCGCGGAGGATGCCCCACGAGCTCGCCAGGATCAGCACGCCGATCCCGATGCTGATCAGCGGGTCGGCGTACTCCCAGCCCGTGGCGAGGATGATCACCGCGGCGAGCACGACCCCGACCGAGCCGAGCAGGTCGGCGAGCACGTGGCGCATCGCCGCTGAGACGTTGAGGCTCTCGCCCGAGTGCGCCTGAAGGATTCGGGCCGAGATCACGTTGATCGCCATCCCGACGATCGCGATCGCGAGCATGAGCCCTGCCTCCACGTCCGGCGGATCACCGAAGCGCTCGCCGGCCTCGATGAAGATCCAGATCGAGACCACCACCAGGGTGACCCCGTTGAAGAGCGCCGCCAGGATCTCGGCGCGGCGGAAGCCGAAGGTGCGGCTCGGCCCGCCCGGACGCCCGGCGAGCCAGGCGGCGAACAGGGCCACACCCAGCGAGAGGCTGTCGGAGAGCATGTGGCCGGCATCGGCGAGCAGAGCGAGGCTGTCCGCGATCAGGCCGCCGACGACCTCCGCGATCAGGAACGCCGTGGTCAGCGCCAGGACCAGCTTCAGGGCCCGTTTGGCGCCCGTGCGGTCGAGGTCGAGGCCCGATTGCCCGGTCGCGTGAGTGTGTCCGTGGGGCCCGTGCACGACCCTCACGGTACCCGCCCTATCCGACCTCGCCGATCGCCTGGCGAAGCTCGTCGAGCGAGGGCGCGACCAGCTTCTTCGAGCCGCCCGGACCGGAGACGACGAACGACGGCGTCGCGTTCAAACCCAGCTTCGCCGCCTCGTCCTGGACCGCCGCGACCTTGTCGGCGATCGCGGGGTCAGCCCGGTCGGCGTTGAACTGGTCGAGGTCGGTGACTCCGGCCGCTTTCGCGATCGCGTCGAGGAACTCGTCGGTGACGTAGCCGGAGTTCTCGCGACCCTGGTTGGCGTAGAAGGTCTCGATGAACTCGAAGTAGCGCCCCTGTTCGGCGGCCGCCAGCGAGGCCGCCGCCGCATCGTTCGACTGCGGCCCGATGATGTTGAAGTTCTTGAACTCGAGCTTCGCGTTGCCGGGCTTGATCTCGTCGCTGAGCAGCTGCGGGAGCACCTCCTCGGAGAACGCCGCGCACACCGGGCACTGGAGGTCGCCGTACTCGGTCACGGTTACCGCCGCGTCGGGGTCGCCGAGCGTGATCCCGCTCTGCGGGATGCCCTGGAGCTCCGATGCGACCTGACCCGTGCCGGCGACCGAGGCGGCGTCGCCCCCGCTGTCGTCGGAGCCGGACTGGCTGACGACGATCAGCACGCCGACGACGACCAGGGCGGCGAACACGGCGCCGGCACCCAGCTGCAGCCGGCGCTTACGCTGGGCCGACGCGGCCTGGTCGGCCTCGTGACGCAGCCGCTCCTGGCGGCGTTGCTCGCGAAGCTCCTTCTTCGTCGCCATCAGGCGTGGGGCTCGTTGACGGCCAGCTCAGCGCCGGTGAAGCGCACGGCCCGAACCACGCTGAGCGCGAACAGGGCCGTCATCACGACGGCGCTCGCGACGCACCACTGGCAGATCGCATCGATCACGGCGAGCTCGAGGTAGGTGAGATAGACGCTGAACGCGAACCCGACCAGGGTCAGCGCGAGGCCCGCGACGCGGCCCGGGTCCCCGGGCCAGAGCATCGCCGCTGCGATCGCGACGTAACCGACGATCCCGATCACCGAGACCGCGACCCCGGCGAGGTGGGCGTAGGAGCTGTCGGCGACCGTCTGGCAGCCGTGGCCGCCGGCGATGCAAGCCGGGGCCCCGCCGCCCGCGTCGGCGATCGTGATGTAGGTCGCGATCGCGATCCCCAGCGCCGCCAGGGCCACCCCGGCCCGCCGGATCGTCTGCTCGCCCACCCGCCGCCGGCGCGCGGACCTAGGCGCGCGCCGCGAGCTCGGTGCGGATCTTCTTCGGCAGCATGAACCTCACGTCCTCGTCCACCGCGCGCAGCTCCGAGACGTCGTCCGCGCCGCGCTCTCCGAAGAAGTCGACCAGCTCGGCGACGAGCTCCTCCGGGGCGCTCGCGCCCGAGGTGATCCCGACGGTCTCCACGCCCTCCAGCCAGGCCTCATCGACCTGCGCGGCGTTGTCGATCAGGTGCGATGCGGCGCCGTGCTCGCGGGCGACCTCGACCAGCCGGTTGGAGTTCGAGGAGTTGGTCGACCCGATCACCAGCACCAGCTCGCACTCGCGAGCCAGCTGCTTGACGGCGATCTGGCGATTGGTGGTCGCGTAACAGATGTCGTCGGATTTCGGGGAGACGATGTTGGGGAAGCGCTCGCGCAGCCGAGCGATGATCTCGCCCGTCTCGTCGACCGAGAGCGTGGTCTGGGTGATGAAGGCGACGTGATCGGGGTCCGGGAGCTCGAGCGCGTCGACGTCCGCGACCGTCTCGACCAGGACGATGTTCTTCGGGGCCTCGCCCGTCGTCCCCTCGACCTCCTCGTGTCCCTGGTGGCCGATGAGGACGATCGTGTACCCCTGCTCGGCGAACTTGCGGGCCTCGACGTGGACCTTGGTCACCAGCGGGCACGTGGCGTCGATCGTCCGCAGGTTGCGCGCCTCGGCGTTGGAGTGGACGCTCGGCGCGACGCCGTGGGCCGAGAACACGACCAGCTTGCCCTCGGGCACCTCGGTCTCCTCCTCGACGAAGATCGCGCCGCGCTTCGCGAGCTGCTCGACCACGTGCTTGTTGTGGACGATCTCCTTGCGCACGTACACGGGCGGGCCGTACATGTCGAGCGCGTGCTCAACGGTCTGAACGGCGCGGTCGACGCCCGCGCAGTAGCCGCGCGGCGCGGCAAGCAGCACGCGCTTTGGTGCCGCGTTTTGCAGCGCTTGGGGCACGTCCAGAGGGTAGCCGGGGCGGCTGCGCGGGATACTCAACCGCGGGATGTCGCAGGAGAACGTCGACACGGTTCGTCGAACGTTGGAGGCCTACGAGGCCGGCGACATCGAGACGCATGCTCTCCTTCATGGATCCGAACGGCGAGCTCTATTCGGCGATCATCGGAGGGGCCGAGGGGAAGGTGTACCGGGGCCATGCCGGTTTTCGCAGCTGGTTTGCTGAGACCGAGGTGGCGTTCGAGACGCTGAGCACCGACCTGACGGAGTTTCGCGATCTGGGCGATCGCGTCCTCGGCTTCGGACGGGTCCACGCCAGGGGGCGCGAGAGCGGCGTCGAACTCGACTCGGCCACGGGCTGGCTCTTCACCCTCCGCGAGGGCAAGATCGTGCGAGCGGAGGGTTACCTGGATCCCGCGAAGGCCCTCGAAGCGGCCGGGTTGCCGGACTAGCGGATCCGGGGGATCGCCAGCAGCGCTGCTTCCCCCACCGCGTTCAGGCTCTCCGCGCACACGTTGTCGACCGTGTCGTCGGGCGTGTGCCAGTAGGCGCCGGGGGTCGGCCCGGGGCCGTAGTCGAAGTCGATCAGGTCGACCGCGGGCACGCCCGCCTCGAGAAACGGGACGTGGTCATCGGAGATCGCGAGGGTGCGGCCGTCGAACGGCGCGGGCGCGCCGGTGGCCTCGGTCGCGGCGTCGGCGAACAGCGCGTAGAGCCCCTTGTCCGAGTCTTGCTCGCGCGGGATCTGCAGATCGCAGTCGCCGACCATGTCGAACAGGACCATGGCGCGGATCTCCTTCAGCGGCACCGCCCCCTGCCGGCCACCGCCGTGCGCGTCGGCGACGTACTGCCGGCTCCCCCGGGTGCCGTCGACGTCGAAGTCCCTGTCGTCGCGCGCCTCCTCGGCGTCGAAGGCGACCAGCTGCACCGCGGGCCCCGGAAGGGGACGCGGGAGCGCGCGCGCCAGCTCCAGCAGCACCGCGACTCCGGAGGCGCCGTCGTTCGCGCCCACGAAGCGCGGGATGCCGCTCTTCGTGTCGTAGTGGGCGCCGACGACGACCGTCCCCGGCTCCGATCCCGGGATCGTCCCGAGCACGTTCTCCCACGGCGATTGGATGCGCACGGACTCCAAGCCGGCATCGCGCATCCGGCCGGCGATCCAATTCGCGGTCCGATGCGCGGCGGGCGAGCCGGCGGGCCGCGGCCCGAACTCGACCTGGGCCTGGAGGTCGGCGAAGGCGCGATCGCCGTCGAAGGCCGAGCTCGCCGACCCGCCGGAGTCGTCGCTCCCGCAGCCGGCGAGGACCAGAGGGCCGCGAGGCAAGCAGGTACGAAGCGGCGCATCGTGGGTAAGTTAGGCGCATGGCACAGGGACACATGGACCGACTGAGCGCGCTCGACGTCTCGTTTCTCACCAACGAGAGCTCGTCGGCGCACATGCACGTCGGTGGGATCTGCATCTTCGAGGGGCCCCCGCCGAGCTACGACGACCTGCTCGACCACGTGCGCTCGCGCCTGCCGCTGGTGCCGCGCTTCCGTCAGAAGCTCGCCTACCCGCCGGTTCCGACCGGCCGCCCTTTCTGGGTCGACGATCCGGCGTTCAACCTCGCCTACCACGTACGCCACTCTGCCCTCCCGTCCCCGGGTTCGGAGGAGCAGCTGCGCAACATGGCGGCCAGGGTCTTCTCGCAGGCGCTCGACCGCACGAAGCCGCTCTGGGAGCTGTGGATGGTCCAGGGGCTCACCCGTAAGCGGTTCGCGTTCGTGACCAAGACCCATCACGCGCTCGTCGACGGCGTCTCCGGCGTCGACATCGCGACCGTGCTCTTCGACGTCAAGCCCGTGCCGGAGCCCGCGGAGAATGACGACGACTGGATCGCGAACCCCGAGCCCTCGGGCGCCCAGCTGCTGGTCAAGGACGCCGAGGCGGTGGCCAAGGCGCCGCTCGGCGCCCTGCGCCGGCTCGAGCACGCGGTCGAGAGCCCGCGTAGCGCCGTCGCCCGCGTGTCCGAGGCGGTCGAGGCCGTCGGCGAGGTCGGCTGGAACTTCGCCAACCCCGCGCCCGACGTGCCGCTGAACGTCAAGGTCGGCTCCCATCGGCGCTTCGAGTGGGTGCGCGCCGACCTGGGGCAGTTCAAGCGGATCAAGTCGACCCTCGGCGGCACCGTCAACGATGTCGTCCTCGCGGTGGTCACCGGGGCGCTGCGCCGGTGGTTGCACGGCCGCGGCGTGCGCACCGAGGGGATGGAGCTGCGCGCCCAGGTCCCGGTTTCGATCCGCGGTGCCGACGAGCGCGGTCACCTCGGCAACAAGCTCGCCGTGCTGCGAGGGCCTCTCCCGGTCTACGTCGAGGATCCGGTGAAGCGGCTCGAGATCTGCCGCAAGGGCATGGCGGGCGTCAAGGAGTCCAAGCAGGCTCTCGGCGCCGAGGTGATCTCGCGCTTCAACGACTTCGCGCCGCCGACGCTGCTCGCCCAGGCGGCGCGGGTGAACTTCTCGACCCGCCTGTTCAACCTCGTGGTCACCAACGTCCCGGGGCCGCAGATCCCGCTGTACGTGCTCGGCCGCGAGCTCGAGGACATCTTCCCGGTCGGCTTCCTGCCACCCGAGCAGGCCCTGTTCGTGGCGATCATGAGCTACAACGGCGGCATCAACTTCGGTCTGCTCGCCGACTACGACACGCTCGATGACGTCGCGGCCCTCGCCGACGGGATCGAGGGCTCGATCGCCGAGCTCGCGGAGGCGGCCGACGCCGCCGAGCGCGACGACGGGCGAGCGCGAGCCCGCCACCGCTTAGCGTTCGCCGACCTCGGCTACTGGGCGACCGCGCGCCGGTAGCGGAACACAGCGAACGGGGCGAAGAAGGCGATCAGGCCCACGCACCAAGCCACAGCGCCCCAGACGTCGTTGCCCGCCGGGCCGCCCACGAACAGCGCCCGAACGGCGTCGACCATGATCGAGAACGGGTTGATGTCGGCGGCGAAGGTCTGCAGCCAGTCGGGCATCGTCTCCGGCGGCACGAACGCTGAGGAGGCGAAGGTGAGCGGGAAGATCGCGATGAACCCGAAGGCGTTCGCGGCCTCGGGGGTCGAGGCGAGCAAGCCGACCGTGGCGAACACCCACGAGAAGGCGTAGCCGATCAGCAGGCAGAGCAGGATCCCGCCGACCACCTCGGGGACCGAGGTGCTGAACGAGAAGCCGGTGATGTAGCCGACGATGACCATCACCACGAGGGCGATGGCGTTCATCGCGATGTCCGAGAGCGTGCGCCCTGTGAGCACCGCCATCCGCGACATCGGCAGCGAGCGGAACCGATCGACCAACCCCTTCTTCAGATCGTCCACGAGGCCGAGCGCGGTCGCGAAGCCGCCGAACGACATCTGCTGAACGATGATCCCGGGGATCAGGAAGTCGGCGTAGTTGTCGTACCCAGGCGTCTGGATCGCGCCGCCGAAGACGTAGACGAACAGCAGCGTGAACATGATCGGCTGCACCGTGTAGGACGTGAGCAGCTCCGGGTTCCGGGGGATCCGACGCAGGGCGCGGAGCGCGAGCACCCAGGTGTCGCTGAAGGCGAAGCGCGCGGTCACGCCACTAGCTGCTTGTCGTGCTCGCCGGTGTCCTGCTCGGCCGCGTCGCCCTCGTCGCCGTCCTCGGGCTCCGGCGGCTTGCCGGTGAGCGTGAGGAAGACGTCGTCGAGCGTCGGGCGCCGGACGGAGATGTCATCGATCTCGATCCCCTCGGAGTCGAGCTTGCGAACCGCCTCGGCGATCGCGCCCTTGTGCTCGTGGACGGGGACGATGACCACGCCGTCCTCGGACCAGGGCGCGTCGGCCGCCAGCGCGGTGAGCGCCGTGATCGCTCCCCCGCACTGCTCGCTGCGCTCGAGCTTCAACTCGATCCGCTCCCCTCCGACGCGCTCCTTGAGCTCGTCGGAGGTGCCCTCGGCGATCAGGGTGCCGTTGTCGATCACCGCGATGCGGTCCGCGAGCCGATCCGCCTCGTCGAGGTACTGGGTCGTCAGCAGGACGGTCGACCCCTGCGCAACTCGGGCCTCAATGACCTCCCAGAGGCCGATCCGGCTGCGCGGGTCCAGCCCGGTGGTTGGCTCGTCGAGGAAGAGCACCGGCGGGCGGGCGACCAGCGCGGCGGCGAGGTCGAGCCGCCGCCGCATACCGCCGGAATAGGTCTTCGCGAGCCGGTCACCGGCCTCGGCGAGCTCGAAGCGCTCGAGCAGCACTTGCGCTCGCTCGCGCGACTTCTTCTTGCCCAGGTGATAGAGGCGGCCGACCATCTCCAGGTTCTCAACCCCGGTCAAGTTCTCGTCCACGGCCGCGTACTGACCGGCGAGCCCGATCTGCGACCGCAGCTTCGCGGCGTCGTGGACCACGTCGAGGCCCACCACCCGCGCCGTCCCGGCCGTGGGTGGCAACAGTGTGGTCAGGATCCGCACCGCCGTCGTCTTCCCCGCCCCGTTGGGGCCGAGGAGTCCGAGCACCGTGCCGCTCTCGACCTGGAGGTCGATCCCACGCAGCGCTTCGACGTCCTTGTAGGACTTGCGCAGACCCTCAACCTCGATCGCATGCTCCGACATCGGCGGCCGACTCTAGCGAGACCCGGCGCCGCGCGATCGCGATTTCCTAATCACGCAATCGACACCTACTTATCGACGTGATCCGCACGCGTAGGATGTACGTGTGGAGTCGATCAACTACCACCTCGAGCTCACCCCGGCGCAGCTCAAGATCACGCACACCGCGCTTCGCAGCCTGCTCGACGACTTCGGCCACGACGAGCGGCAGATCGGCGCGATCATCAACGAGGTGCTCGCGAAGCTCCCCGACGAGCATGCGATTCGCGCGATCCAGCTCGACGTCGAGCTGGAGCCAAGCGCCCGGGACTCGGACGGCGAAGAGCCGCCTCCCGGCGCCGCCGCCTAGCCCGCCGAGATCGACCTGAGCCTCTCGGTCCAGATCGGCCTCCTGCTCGCGCTCGCGACCGCGTTCGCGTCGGTCCTGGGCTTCCTCTACAAACAGCGGGGCGCGGTCGCATCCCCGGAGGTCGATCTGCGGCGGCCGGTGCGCACGTCGCTCGCCCTGTTCCGGTCGCCCGTCTACACGCTCGGGATCGTGATCGCGATGGCCGGCTGGGGCCTGCACGTCGGAGCGCTCTCGCTGGCGCCGATCTCCCTCGTGCAGTCGGTGATCGCGGGCGGACTGGTGCTGCTCACGGTCACCGCCGACCGCCTGTTCGGCCACGAGGTCACCCGGCGTGAGTGGATCGGCGTCGGGCTCGCCGCGCTCGGGCTCGCGTTCCTGGCGGCCACGCTCGAGGGCGCCGGCGGCGCGGCGCACTCCGACTACGAGACCTCGCGGCTCGTCGTCTATCTGGCGATCGTGTGCGTGGCGGCCGTCGTCGCCGCGGTCGCGGCGATCGGCTCCGCCCGCGAGGGCGTGATGCTCGGCGTCGCGGCGGGAATGTTCTGGGCCGCCTCGGACTCGTCGATCAAGGCCCTCTCGGGCGACCTGGGTGATGCCGCGTGGACCGCGATCGTTTTCAGCCCGCTCGCCGTGATGATCGCGCTCGCCTCCGCCGTCGGCCTCGTGCTGTCGGCGCGCAGCCTCCAGGTGGGCAAAGCGGTGCCCGTGATCGCGCTCACGAGCGTGGCCGCGAACGCGCTCACGATCGCCGCCGGACCGCTGGTGTTCGAGGAACCGTTTCCGGACGAGCCGCTGGCGATCGCCGTCCGCCTCATGGCGTTCACGCTGGTGATCGTCGCCGCGGCGATGACGCCGGCACCGGTCGCCGCGGCCGAGGTCGACGCTCCCGCTCCGGAGGGCTCGCGGAGCCCGACCTGAGTCCGCTTGCGCGGGGGTCGCAGAGGATCTAGCTTCCGGCCGGCATGACCGAATCGCCCCGGGTCAAACCGCTCGAGTTCGAGGACATCGAGGACGTCGCGGCCGCGATCCGCGAGGCGGGCGGGCGCCTGACCGCCACCCGCCGGCTCGTCCTCGAGGCCCTGTTCGAAGCCGAGGGGCCGATGTCGGCCGAGCGGATCGCGTCGCGCTTGGCGGGGCGCGGGCCGGCGTTCGACCTGCCGTCGGTGTATCGCAACCTCGAGCGGCTCGAGGCGCTCGGCGTCATCCGCCACGTCCACCTTGGCCACGGACCCGGCCTCTACGCGCTGGTCGGCTCCGGCGAGCGGGAGTACCTGTGCTGCGAGCGCTGCCGGCGCGTGACCAGCGTCTCCCCCGCCGAGCTCGACTCGGTGCGCGCGGAGATTCGCGAGCGGTTCGGATACGACGCCCGCTTCAGCCACTTCCCGATCACCGGCCTCTGCGCGGAATGCGCCGGTGAGGTCGCCGCCGGCGCGCGCACCGAGCACAGCCACGGCGACAGGGTCCACTCGCACCCCCTCCCCCACCGGGACGGGCTCGAGCACGAGCACTAGCCCTCGGGTCAGCCGCGCCGGAGAAGTCGCACCTCGCCGCTGATCCAAATCACGGCCGCCTCCGTAGGGCAGGTCGTCAAACGGTTCCCCGGACGGGTGAGGCCGGAGGCCTCGGCCAAGGGGAAGCCGCTCTCGACGAAAGGAGTCAGAGATGGAGGGCGTGAGCCGACGCAGGCTGCTCGGGTCTGCAGGAGTCGTCGCGGGCGCGGTCGTGATCCCGGCCGCGGCTGCTGAGGCGCTGGAGCGCGGCGAGGTCACCGACCCGTCGGGCCCGCCGCCGGAGGAGGCCGTGGTGGCGATCGTGCGCGACGCCAATCGCGGCGAGGTGACGTTGATGTCGGGTACGCGCGAGGTGACGGTGCGCGACCGGGCACTGGTGAGGCGACTGCTGAAGGCCGCCCCGAAGAGCGAGGAGTAGGCGCATGTCCTCACATCGTGAAGCGCCGGAGATCAGCAAGGACCCGGTCGCCGACAACACCGACACGTACGCGTTCGTGAGCCCGGACAAGCCGGACTCGGTCACGATCATCACCAACTACATCCCGCTGGAGAACCCGCCGGGTGGACCGAACTTCTTCGAGTTCGGCGACGACGTTCTGTACTCGATCTACGTCGACAACGACGGCGACGGGCTGCCGAACATCGAGTACCAGTTCAAGTTCAAGACCAAGCTGAGGAGCGAGAAGACGTTCCTCTACAACACCGGCCCGATCTCGAGCATCGGCAGCTCGAACTGGAACCGACGCCAGTTCTACGACGTCAGCCGGGTCGACTACCGCAACAAGAGCCATCACAACGGCAACAAGCCGAAGCCGAAGGTGATCGGCAACAACCTGCCCTGCCCGCCGTGCAACATCGGGCCCCGCTCGACGCCGAACTACCAGGCGGCGCTCGGCGACCCGGCGGTGCGCTCGCTGAAGGGCGGAATCGACGTGTTCGCCGGGCAGCGGAACGAGGGGTTCTTCGTCGACCTGGGGTCGATCTTCGACCTCGGCGACCTGCGCCCCTTGCAGAACCTGCACCTGATCGCCACGGATCCGGCGATGGGGGTCGATGCGACGGCGACGCTGAACGTGCACACGATCGCGATTCGCGTGCCGATCAGCCACCTGACCCGCAACGGATCGGTCCCGACCGATCCCAGCAGCGCGAAGGCGGTGCTGGGGATCTGGGGCGCGGCGAGCCGGCGCAAGGCGCGGCTGCTCGACCCGGGCAAGGACGAACGCTCGGAGTCGGGCCCGTGGGTCCAGGTCTCGAGGCTCGGCAACCCGCTGTTCAACGAGGTCGTCGTGCCGATGGGCCAAAAGGACAAGTGGAACGCCGTGCATCCGGTGGAGGACAAGAAGTTCGCCAAGTACGTCGAGCGCCCGGAGCTGCAGAAGCTGCTTCCGGTGCTCTACCCCGGCGTCTTCCCGAACCTCTCCGCGCTGACCGCGAAGCGGGCCGACCTGGTGGCAATCCTGCTCACCGGGATCCCCAGCGGCATCGTGGACGGGTTCCAGAACTACACCGGCACGGTGCAGGCGGACATGTTGCGGCTCAACGTCGCGATCCCGCCGACGACGTCGAATCCGAACCCGCTCGGACTCGTGGCCGGCGATGCGGCCGGGTTCCCGAACGGGCGCCGGGTGTTCGACGACGTGGTCAACATCGAGCTCAACGCGGTCGCCGGTCTCACGTATCCGCTGGTCGACCCGAGCTATACGCCCGACGCGGCGGCGGGGATGCTGACCCAGGGGCTGACCCCGGGTCCGGACCGCTACCAGTCGACGTTCCCCTACCTGGGGACGCCGCACGACGGGTTCAGCACGCCGTCGGCCTAGCGACATGGCGCACGCACATCCGCACACCTACGCCGACCGCAAGCACCCGGAGTTCGTGGTCCTCGACATCGGCGATGGCTACGGGGCGCTGATCATCCACACCGATCCCGATCTGCACGGGGTCGAGGTGGAGATCAGCCCCACCGGGGCCGACCGCGACCGCCAGCACAAGGAGGTGCTGGAGCGCACCATCGACGACCGACCGGCGTTCACGGCGGTCTTCGACAGGCTCGCCGCGGGCGAGTACACGCTCTGGGTCGCCGGCGAGGCGCGGGCCCGGGCTGTGGCGATCTCAGGGAGCGAGATCGCCGAGCTCGACTGGCGGACCGGGGCGCATTAGCGCCTCGGTCCCGCCGGCCCGTTTGCTTTCGCCCCGTGGATGCGGGAAGGTCCCGCCACCACAACAGGGGGAGGCAGGATGTTCCGCACCGCCGTCGCCCACCTGCGCGCTCAGTGGATGGGGGCTCTTGCCCTCGTCCTTGTGCTCGCCGGGGGTACCGCGTACGCCGCGAACACGATCGGCAGCGCAGACGTGATCGACAACTCGCTCGGCAGCGTCGATCTACGCAACAACGCCGCCGTCCAGAGCGCCGACGTGCGCAACGACACGCTCACCGGGGCCGACATCGTCGAGAGGCAGCCTTGGCACCGTGACCGACGCGGATCACCTGGACGGCAAGCGACTCAAAGGACTTCGCCCGGCTTGGCGGAGGGGTCAACGGCGACGGTTCGATCTTCCAGGGGTCCGGGTTCACGGTCTCCCGCCTGGGCGAGGGCGAGTATCAGGTCTCCTTCCCCAACGGGACCCTGGGCACGAACTGCCCGCCGGTCGCCGCCGCCATACCGTTCAGCGGCCTCGTGCGCCACCCACAGATCTCGGGTCGCTCCTGCTCAGGCCTCGGCGCCGGCTCGTTCACAGTCAAGACGCTCGACAACGACGGGGTCGCGCACGACACCCCGTTCCTGTTCATCGCCATGTAGGGAGGGCGCCGAGACTTAAGCGGGACTAATTTCGAGCCCCGCTCGGGTCGGCGACCGTAACTCCGGCGCTGGGCGGTGTTCCTACCACTGCGTCCGGCTCCGCCGGAGCGCTTTCCCTACTTAAGGAGATTCATGCGCAGGAAGCTGTTCCTGGGCGGCGCGCTGACTCTCGCGGTTTTCGGAATCACCGCGGGCTCAGCAATGGCACTCACGCCGATCCAGACCATCGACGGAGAGCTCGGCGGCAAGGCGACGCCGAAGTTCGACAAGAAGAAGTTCAAGAAGACCTCGGTTGAGGTCACGACCACGACCTCGGACGCCGACAACCCGAGCGGCATGCCGCCGAAGGCGACCAAGGCCGACATCAAGTTCGACAAGAAGGACGTGAAGTTCGACACCAAGGCCGCCAAGGGCTGCGACCCGAACGCGATCGAGAACACGACCACTGACGCGGCGCTGAGCGCCTGCGGCAGCGCGAAGGTCGGCTCGGGCTCGGCGATCGCGGCGCTTCCGTTCGGCGCCGGCGGCACCCGCCAGGACTTCCCGGCCACGGTCACCGCGTTCAACCGGTCCGATGCCAAGGGCGTCCTCCTGCACTCGCGGGTCGACTCGCTCGGCACGACGGTGGTGCTCAAGGGCACGCTCTCGGGCACGAACCTCTCGGTCGACATCCCGCCACTCGGCGGCGGCGTCGGCGCGATCTCCGAGTTCAACACGAAGATCAAGAAGGGGAAGTACGTCCAGGGCCGCTGCAAGGCCAAGACGATCAAGTACTCGGGCACGTTCACGTTCAGCGATGCCCCGGCGGCGTCGGACACCGACACTCAGAAGTGCAAGCGCAAGTAGCCCTCCGGGCTTAGGACGCCCACCGGGACCGCGCACGGCGCGCGGTCCCGGTCGGGTACGTTCGCGTCTGTGGACGCGCGGGAGAAGCTGATCGGCGACCTGCGGACGTACGCGAAGGATCTGTTCGCGCGCGAGTCGCCGTTCTACACCGAGGCCATGGGGCTGATGGCAGCGGACGTCGAGGCCGGCGGGCCGTGCTGGGAGCTGCTCGAGCCCTACGCGCTCGAGCCGGCGCCCGAGTTCTACCCGCTGCGAGCGCTCGCGGGGGTACACCGGATGGTGCTCGACGGGTCGGCGCCCGACCTGCGGGCCCACTACCCGTCGGTCGGCGGCGACGGCGACGTCCAGGCGGCGTGGCCTGGCATCCGCGAGGCGCTGGCGGCACACGACCCCGACGTGCTCTCCGACCTGCGGCATCCGCTGCAGACGAACGAGACGTCCCGGTGCGGCGCGCTCGCCGGCGGCTTTCATGTGATCGCGGCACGCACCGGGCTGCCGATGCGGGCGCTGGAGCTCGGCGCCAGCGCCGGCCTCAACCTCCACTTCGACCGCTACCGCTACGAGTGCGGCGAGGTCGCCTCGGGCCCCGCCGACTCCCCGGTTCGCTTCGTCGACTACTGGCGCGGCGGCACGCCGCCGTTCGACGCCAAGGTCGAGCTCACGGAGCGTCGCGGCTGCGACCTCGATCCGATCGACGCGACGACCGAGCGCGGCCGCCTCGACCTGCTCTCGTACGTGATGCCCGACGAGCTGCAGCGCATCGAGACGATGCGCGGGGCGCTCGAGGTCGCCGCCCGCGACCCGGTCCCGATCGACGAGGAGAGCGCCGACACGTGGGTCGAGCGGATGCTCGAGACGCCGACCGCCGGGACCGCAACCGTCCTCTTTCACTCGATCTTCTGGATCTATCCCCCTCCCGCGGTCACGGACCGGATCGCCGCGGCAATCGAGGCGGCCGGAGGGCGCGCGGACGCAGAGGCCCCGCTGCACTGGCTGCGCTATGAGCCGAGCGCGGACGAGCTGGGCGTGATCGAGCTCCGTCTGCGCAGCTGGCCGGGTGACACGGAGGAGCTTCTGGCCCGCGGCGAGTACCACTGGGCGCCACTCGAATGGCTAGGCTGACCCGGCTCGTCGCACCCATATCTCTCACTCGTGTGGCGAGCCGGGAGCAGCTTGGATGGCGGGTTGCTCCCTCTTTCATGCTCGCGGCATTCGTCGCCGTTGCCGTGATCGTTGCCCCTGCGGCCCAAGCCGCCCCTTGGAAGCGGGTGACCACGCCGGATGGATCGAGCGCCGACCAGGTCGGCCTGGCGCGCACCGCGGACGGCGTCCTCCACGTCGCCTGGCACCACCCCACCGGGCCGAACACCGCCGATCTCCTCCACACCGCGATCTCGCCGGCGGGCAAGGTCGGCGCCGCGACCCCGGTGCAGAGCGGCTGGACCGGCTTCACGAACCCCGCGCTCGTCGTCGAGCCCGCCGGCCTGCGCGCGTTCTGGGGCGGCTTTCGCACGACGGACAGCAGTGACCCTCAGAACGAAACGAACACCGCGCTCTCGCAGGACGGCGGCGCCAGCTGGGCGCTCCAGCCCGGGTCGGTCGTCCCACGCGGCGCGCAGTCGTACGCGAGCAACACCGCCGCCACCGTGCGCGCGGACGGCTCGACCCTGCAGAGCTTCGCCGGGACGCTCGGCACCTGGGTGCACGCCGGCCTCTCGCCGGCCACGCCCAACCTCGACTTCCAGGCTCCGCTCGGCCGCTACGGCTACGACCCCAACCTCGCGACCGACGCGAGCAACCGAACGGTCCTGGCCTGGTACTCCAACGCGGCCGGACACCTCGGCGTGCAGGTCCAGGACGTGGCGGCCGACGGCTCGCCCGTGGGTGGCGCGGCGACGATGCCGAACACGAGCGACATGCAGGTCGGGATGCTCGGCCGCACCCCGCTCGTCGCGCGGAAGGGTGGCGGTTTCTACGTCGCCTACCCAACGGGCTATCCGAGCTCGGACCGCGTGCGGCTGTGGCGCGTCGGCGCTGCCGCTGCACCGCTGGTCGAGCGCGTGCGCTCGGGCAGCCCGGCAGTGGCGGTCGCCGCGGCCGACGACGGGAGGCTCTGGGTGGTCTGGACGGAAGGCTTCGGGGATCCCGACGTGCTGGCACGGCGGTCGAACAAGAGCGCGACGACGTTCGGCGCGACGGTGAACGCCGGTCATCCCAAGGACGCATTGCAGGCCTACAAGGTCGACGCGAGCGCGGCGGGCGACGCGCTCGACGTGCTGGGCAACTTCAACATCGACACGTCGGCGACCGCGGTCACCTCCTATCGCCGCCTGCTCCCCGGCCTCACGCTGCAGGCCAGGCCTCAGAAGCTCCGCAAGGGCAAGAGGACCGCCGTGCGCTTCACCGTGCGCGACGCGGGCGACGCGGTCAAGGGCGCGAAGGTCAAGGCCGCCGGCGCGTCGGGCAGGACCGATGCCAAGGGCACGGTCACGCTGACGATCCGGTCCGGGAAGGCAGTGAAGGCGTCGGCGGCGCGCTCGGGCTACACGAGCGCCACGAAGCGCCTCAAGGTGCGCAGATGAGCCGGGCGAGATCCACGCCGAATTCGGCACCCACGCGCAGTTGCACCCGAAGGTGAGCTCGCGGATGGTGGTGGTCCCCGACGTCGTCGGCAAGCCACAGGCGCAGGGGGCCCGCAAGCTCCACGAACGGGGACTGGCCGTGGTGGCCCGCTTTCCGGGCCGGATCGGCAATCCGTACCTCAGGCCGGAATGCGGCTACACCTACACACACCAGAGCCCGCCGGGCGGTGAGCGGGTTCCCACCGGCTCCACGGTGTTCCTGATCCAGGACCTCTGTCCGAAATTCCGTCGCGCCGTCCGGCCGATCAAGCCGTAGATGTGAACCAATCCGATCTGAGCTCCTCGGCCGCCGAGAATCGGCGCATCGCGAACCTCTTGGGGGCCTTGGCGCTCGAGGCCGTCGGGCAAATCGACGCGGCGGCCAGCGAGGTCACGGGACTCTCGCGCTCGGGGGTGGCCGCGCTCGTCGCCTGGTGAACTTTGCCTCCGAGCGCGGGGGGCAGTAGGGTCCAAAGGCGGAGATGACCTGAATGCCGGACGGCTTCAAACCACGCGCCTCACCGGGTCCACAGCGCCCCAGCCTTCTCGTCCATCTCTTCGTCGATTGCGTTGACACGCTGCACCGAACCTGGCCGCGAGACGCTGACCGACGGCGAACTGTGCAGGGAGCAGGCGAAGAGGCCCACCGCAGCGGTCCCAGCTCGAATCAGCGCGATCGTCGCAATAACGAGGACGCCGTCTGCGTAACCACCCCGACGAGCTGAGCCCGACCCGACTAGGCGCGGGCAGGTGCTCCGCTCAGAACCCCAGCGCGAACTTCGCGTCCTCGGTCATCATCTCCGGGGACCAGGCCGGGTCGAAGACCATCTTCGGATGGACCTTGTCGACCCCGTCGAGCTCGCCGACGAACTCCCGCATCTGCTCGGAGACCTGGGGGCCGATCGGGCACGCGGGCGTGGTCAGGGTGAAGGTGACGAAGACCTCGGGGCCCTCGATCTCGACGTCGTAGACGAGCCCGAGGGAAACGAAGTCGAGCCCCAGCTCCGGGTCGATTACTTCTTCCAGGGCTTCGTAGATATCCTCTTCGGTGGTCATGCACTGATCGTAGAGGACCGCTTTGCGTAGCCTGTTCTGCGATGGCTTTAGTGCTCATCCTGCTCTTCATCGCGCTGCCGGTCGCGGAGCTCTACGTGATCATCCAGGTCGGCAACGCGATCGGGCTCGTGCCCACGCTCTTCCTCCTGGTGCTCGACGGGATCGCCGGCGCCGCGCTCGCCCGCTGGCAGGGCCGCGCGGCGTGGGAGCGCTTCAACCGGGCATTGGCCGCCGGCCGCGTCCCGGCCAAGGAGACCTTCGACGGGGCGATGATCATCGTCGGCGGTGCTTTCCTGCTCGCGCCGGGGTTCATCACGGACGTGATCGGCTTTCTGCTGCTGATTCCGCCCACCCGCGCGGTGGTCAGGACCCTGGTCGCCCGCCTCGCCCGCAGACGCGCGTCGTTCACCGTCTTCGGGTCCCCTCCTCCCCGGCCTCGCGCCGGTACCGGCCCCGCGCCGGGCGGCGCTCGCCCGCGCGGCGCTCGCCGCGGCTACGACTACGAGGGCAGTGCCCGCGAGGTGACCGAGACGCCGGAGATCGAGCTTGGTGAGCAGCGTGAGTGAGATCGTCGGGCTCGAGTTCGAGGACCCGGCCGGCGATCGGCTGCGCTTCGAGTGGCTCGCGGACGAGCTGGAGAGCTTCGAGCCCGACCCCCGCGCCGAGCAGCCCGTCTGGCGGCTGGGTGGCGAGCTCGACTGGGACGAGATCGAGGTCTTCCGGGTGATCTCTGCGCGGCTCGGCGACGGTCGCCTGCTGGCACTCGTCGGCCTCCGCCCCCCGGGTGCCCAGGGCCACGACGATGAGCTCGTGGTGAGCGCGCTCGGGACCACGGAGAGCTTCGCTCAGATGCAGCGAGACGCTGCTCTCGACCGAGTACGACGGCGACGGGCGTCCGCGCCGCATCGGGCTCGAGCTCTACCCGTCCGAGGACTCGATCCCGATCCGGGTCGCGGGCGAGGCCTCCGACTACGGCTTCTTCGACACGAACGGCGTGCGGCGAACGTGCGCCGCGCTGCGCATGCGTTCGGCGGGGGCGAGCGGCGTCGGCGCGCTCGACGTGCTGCGCGCGACGTGAGACGGTCGCCGATCAAGGCGGTGATCTCCGACTTCGGCGGGGTGCTGACGACCCCGCTGATGAACTCGTTCGCCGCCTTTCAGGACCGCACCGGGATCTCCCCCGAGTCCCTCGGGCGGGCGATGCAGACGATCGGCGAGCGCGACGGCAATCACCCCCTGTACGCGCTGGAGACCGGCCAGATCACGGAGGCCCGCTTCCTCAGCGACGTCGCGGCGGCGCTCGAGCCGGAGCTCGGCCACCGGCCCGAGATGCACAGCTTCAAGGAGATCTACTTCGAGGCGCTGGAGCCGAACGAGCCCATGATCTCCCTCATGCGCGAGATCCGGCGGGAGGGCCACCGGATGGCCCTGCTCACCAACAACGTCCGCGAGTGGGAGCACCTGTGGCGCTCGATGCTGCCGGTGGACGAGATCTTCGAGCTCGTGATCGACTCGGGGTTCGTTGGCATGCGAAAGCCCGACCCGGGGATCTACGAACTCACGGTCGCGCGCCTCTCCGGGATCAATCCCGACGACTGCCTGTTCGTGGACGACCTGCTCGTGAACGTCGAAGCCGCGCAGGCGATCGGGATGGTCGCCGTCCACTTCCGCGACAACGAGCAGGCGATCGGTGAGATCCGCAGCGTGCTGCGGCTCCAGGGCTGAACCGGCGATACGGTAGGTCCCGCGATGAATCGCGGTGCCGCGCTCGATGCGGTGTTCAAGCCGGTCCGCCCACCGACTACGTTCGAGGAGACGGTCGAGCGGCTCGGGACGGCGATCCGCGTCGGCCTCCTCGTCCCGGGGAGCAAGCTGCCGCCCGAGCGCCAGCTCGCCGACGAGCTGCGGATCTCGCGCTCGACCTTGCGCCAGGCGCTCACCACCCTCGTGCAGTCGGGGCACCTGACCTCGGTGCGCGGCCGCGCGGGTGGCACGTTCGTCGCCGAGCGCCCGCCGCTCTCCGAGGCCGACGCCGACCCACTCGGCCGCGACGCCTGGGCGACGCTCGACCACCGGGTCGCGATCGAGGTCGGCTCCGTGATCCTCGCCGCCGAGCGGGCGCAGCCCGCGGACCTCGACGCGCTCGACGTTCTGGTCGCCCGGATGGGGGACGTCGGCGAGTTCGAGCCCTACCGACGCGCTGACATCCGCTTTCACATCGGGGTTGCCGAGGCCTCGCACTCGCCGCACCTGGTCACCGAGATGACCGAGGTCCAGGGAGAGATGAGCGGCCTCATCACCCGCATCGCCCACCCGGAGGAGGTGCTCACCCAGTCCAACGCCCAGCACGCGGAGATCGTCGCCAACCTGCGCGAGCGCGACGCCGCGGCGGCGGTCGCGCTCATGCGCTCCCACATCCGCGGCACCGAGCACATTCTCGCCGGCCTGATCTGAACCGGCGCGGCGGCTAGCCCCGCGTCGCAGCCGACCAGGCCCACCTCGCCCTCGGGGGGCAACTCGTCGATGACGCCGACGCCGCGGGCGTAGAGCTTGTGCTCCACCTCCTTGTCGGGGAGCGCGTACTCGCGCACGTCGATCACGTGCCGGTAGCGCTTGCCGTGCACGCGTACCGAGCGCATCCGGTCGACCATGCGGTCGTGCTCCACGGTGATCGGGGGCGCGTGCTCTGAGCTCCAGCGCGTCCCGACCCGCGGCTGGGCGGGCATCAACGTGCCGAGGACGTCCGTGTCGCGTCCGAAGAGCCAGCTGCCCTCGTGGTTGACGACCCGCCCGTGGCGGATGTTGTCGACCCGCTCCCCGAAGTAATGGACGGTCCCCTGGTCGTCCTGGGCGAAGAAGTCGTGCGTGCTCTCGATCAGCTTGCCGTCGGCTCGGACCCGGTCCTTGACGACCATCGTCTCCACCGGCTCGCCGCCGACGTTGAAGGTCCTGGTGCGGTCGAGCACCCGGCGGTTGATCCGCTGGCGCTGGCGGTCCTCGTGTCCGCGCAGGGTGCAGCGACGAAACTCGCTGAGCGGCAGGTAGGGGTTGTCGATCCGCGTGGGATGGGTGAAGGTGGGCGCTCGCCGGGCGGCGCCGGCCGGAACGCCGCTGAGGCAGACGAGGGTGCCAAGGGCGGTGACGGCGAGGATCCTGCGCCTGGGCGTCGGGGGCATACAGGCGTTATCCACGCTGCGAATGAAACCGGCATGAAAACCCGAGGCTTTCACGCGCTTTTCATCTTCGCGCCTAGGCTTCGGTGGTCCGCCATGCGCGTGCTGATCGTCGAAGACCAGGTGAAGATGGCCGGACTGATCCGGCGTGGAATGCGCGGTGAGGGAATCGCCGCCGACGTGGCGATCAAGGGCGAGGACGCGCTCTGGATGGCCGAGGCCACCGCCTACGACGCGATCGTGCTGGACATCATGCTGCCCGGCATCGACGGGCTCGAGGTCTGCCGGAGGCTGCGCGAGGACGGCGTCTGGGCGCCGATCCTGCTGCTGACCGCGCGCGACTCGGTGTCCGACAGAGTCGCGGGGCTCGACGGCGGTGCCGACGACTACCTCACGAAGCCGTTCTCCTTCGCGGAGCTGCTCGCGCGGCTGCGCGCCCTGGTGCGACGAGGCGCGGCGGAGCGACCGGTCGAGCTCCGGGTCGGCGACCTGCGTCCTCGACCCCGCGACGAAACGGGTCACGCGCGACGAGACCGAGATCGAGCTCTCCGCGCGCGAGTTCGCGCTGCTCGAGGCGTTCATGCGCCGCCCCGGGGAGGTGCTCTCGCGGTACGCGCTGCTCGAGCAGGTCTGGGACTACGAATACGAGAACCGCTCCAACGTGGTCGACTCCTACGTCCGCTTCCTGCGGCGCAAGATCGACAAGCCGTTCGGGACCGACTCGATCGAGACCGTGCGCGGCGCCGGCTACCGACTGCGCAAGGGGTCCACGGCTTGAGGCGCATCCCGATCCGCCTACGGGTGACGTTGGTGTTCGCCCTCGTGATGGCGGTCGTCCTGACCGCGGTCGGCCTCTTCCTCTACCTGCGGCTCGGGTCGCAGCTCGACGAGTCGCTCGACACGAGCCTGCGCTCGCGGGCGACCGAGATCGCGGCGCTCGCGCGCCAGTCGGGCGGTCGGCTCGGAGGGGACGGGCTCCAACCCGCTGGTGGAGCAGGACGAGAGCTTCGCCCAGATCCTCGGCCCCGGCGGGTCGGTCATCGACTCGACGCCCCAGGTCGGCGGCGCGCCCGTGCTGGACCCGGACGAGATCGTGCCCGCCACCACCGGCCCGGTGTTCGTCGACCGCAGCTCGGCGCCGGGCGTCGAGGGCGCGGTACGGATGCTGGTGGCGCCGGTGGACGTCGGCGGTCGCAAGGTGGTCGCGGTCGTCGGCTCTCGCTGGGCGATCGCGACGAGGCGCTCGACAACCTCGCGCGGCTGCTGCTGATCGGCGGCCCGATCGCCCTTCTGCTCGCCTCGGCCGCCGGCTACTGGCTGGCGGGCGCGGCCCTGCGTCCCCGTCGACGAGATGCGCCGCCGGGCGGGCGAGATCTCCGCGTCCGAACCGGGGGCGAGGCTTCCCGTCCCGGAGGCCGACGACGAGCTGCGCCGGCTCGGCGAGACCCTGAACGCGATGCTCGGGCGACTCGAGGATGCGCTCGAGCGCGAGCGCCGTTTTGTCGACGACGCCAGCCACGAGCTGCGGACGCCGCTGGCGCTGCACAAGATCGAGCTGGAGCTGGCGCTCCTGCACGCTCGGGGGGAGGGCGAGCTGCGCGACGCGATCGCCTCGGCCACCGACGAGATCGACCGGCTGATCGGCCTCGCCGAACAGCTGCTGGTCGTCGCTCGAATCGAGGACGGCGAGCTGCGCATCGATCGCGAGCCGTTCGTGATCGAGGAGGCGCTCGCCGCGATCCGCGCTCGCTTCGCGGCCCGCGCCGCCCGCGCCGGGCGCACGCTGAGCTACGAGGTGCCGCCCGAGGCGCCGCTGCTGGCGGCCGATCGAACGCGCGTCGAGCAGGCACTCACCAACCTCGTCGACAACGCGCTCCTCCACGGGCGGGGCGCGATCAAGCTGCAGGTGCGGCCAAACGGCACCGCGGTCCAGCTCCACGTCACCGACGAGGGACCTGGGATCCCGGAGGACTTCATCGGCCGCGCGTTTGAGCGCTTCAGCCGCGCCGGACGGCGCGCGGTCCGAGGGCGGGACCGGGCTCGGGCTCGCCGTCGTCGACTCGATCGCGCGCGCCCACGACGGTTCAGCTCACGCGCGCAACCTCCCGGACGGCGGCGCCGACGTCTGGATTGAGATCCCGACCTCGGCCTGACCTTTCACGGCCATTTCATCGCGCCGCCGTAGAACCCGATCCTCCAAACGACGACTCAGGAGGACGGAATGCAGATCAAGAACAGGTACCTCGTCATCGGCGGCGCGATCCTCGCGATCGGCGCCGGCGGTGTCGGCGTCGCCGCAGCCACGGGCGGCATCGGCGGCGACGACGGCGATGCGACCGTGACCGGCCCGACGGCCGACAAGGCGACGCAGGCGGCGCTCGCGATCACCCACGGCGGGACCGCGAACGCGGTCGAGCGCGATTCCGAAAACGGGGCCACCTGGGAGGTCGAGGTGACGAAGCCCGACGGGAACACCGTCGACGTCAGGCTCGACGAGTCCTACGACCTCGTGGTGGTCGAGGGCGACAGCGAGGACGCGGCCGAGAGCTCCGGCTGAGCTGGGAGAGGATCCGGCGCGCGGTCGCGGCCAGCGGCCGTCGCGCCGGGCCCTCGTCGGTGCCCTCGCACACCCGGACGGCTGGCGTACCCTGCGGTTCGAGGGCATGCAAGACATCGCCGAGTTTCTGGGCAAGCACGACCCGTTCGTCGGGCTCGACGAGGCGGCGCTGGAGCGCTTGGCGGCTCGTACGGAGATCGAGTACTTCGAGGCCGGAGCGGACGATCTTCCGCCAGGGAGAGGGGCCGCCCGACGCGATGTGGGTCGTCCGCACCGGAGCGGTCGAGCTGCTGGACCAGGGGCGCGTGCTCGACCTGCTCGGCGCGGGCGAGCCGTTCGGCCACCCGTGGATGCTCTCGGGGCTTCCGACCGGCTGGGAGGCGCGCGCGCGGGAGAGCTCGCTCTGTTATCGGCTCGCGGCCGACGACGTGATCCCGCTGCTCGCGCGACCCGGCGGGCCTGCGGTCCGTGGCCCGGAGCGCTGCTGGACAGGCCACGACCGGGCGGCGCGCCCAGCTCCGCGAGCGGGCCTCGACGCCGGTCAGGAGACGGCGAGGAGCCTGCTTCGAAAGCAGCCGGTGGTCTGCGAGCCGAACGTCACGCTGCGCGAGGCCGCCGCCCGCATGGAGGACGAAGGGGTGAGCTCGATCCTCGTCGATCTCGGCGACGGCGAGCTCGGGATCGTCACCGACCGCGACCTGCGCTCGAAGGTGGTCGCGGCCGGGCGTTCCCCGGAGATCAGCGTCGGCGAGGTGATGAGCGCGCCTGTCTTCACCGCGCGGCGCCGAGCAGACGAGCACCGAGCTGATGCTGACGATGATCGATCGCGGGATCCGCCACGTCCCGGTCGTCTCCGGCAGCGGGGAGCTGCTCGGCGTCGCCACCGACGTCGACCTGCTCGCCGCCGAGACCCGGACCCCGATCATGCTCCGGCGCACGATCGCCGACGCCACCGACGTCGAGACGCTGCGCGAGACGGCGGCCCAGGTCAACTCGACGCTGATCGCGATGCACGAGGCGGGTGTCGCCGCCACCAGGATCAGCGAGATCCTCTCGGTGATCGTCGACGCGCTGGTGAGGAGGGTGATCGAGCTCACGATCGCCTCGGTGGGCCCGCCGCCCGCCGAGCTCGGGTGGCTGTCCCTCGGCAGCTTCGGCCGCCGGGAGGCCGTGCCCTCCTCGGATGTCGACTCCGGCATGGTCTGGGCCGACGACCCGGATGCCGACGTCGCCGCTACATGCGGCACCTCGGCGGCGCGTGATCGACGAGCTCGCCGCGATGGGCTGGCGGCCGGACGCGCACGGCGTCTCGGCCACGGCCGCGATGTCGGCGAGCTCGATGGACGAGTGGCGCGCCGCGATCGCCGACTGGATGGAGGGTCCCGCCCAGGAGCCGGCCCTGGTGGCGATCTCGATCGTGCTCGACGCCCGCACGATCTACGGGCCCGAGCGCGGCCTCGACGTGCCGGCGCTGCTCCGCGAGGCCCACCCGCGCCCGGACGCTGCTGCGCCTGATGCTGCGGCTCGCGCTCGCGCACCAAGCCGCCGACCGGCTTCCTGCGCGACATCGTCGTCGAGCACTCCGGCGAGCACGCGCGGCCACTTCGACATCAAGCAGGGCGGGTTGCTCCCGGTCGTCAACCTCGCCCGCTACGCGGCGCTGGCGGCCGGGGCGACGACGACCTCGACGATCGAGCGCCTGCGCGCCGCCGCCGACGCCGGGACCCTCGAACGCCACCGACGCGGCGACGCTCGAGGAGGCCTTCGACCTGTTCTCGGAGCTGCGGCTCGAACACCAGGTCGCCAGCTCGCAGGCCGGTGAGCGAGCCCGACAACCTGATCGACCCGAAGACGCTCAACCCGCTCACGCGTCGCTATCTGCGCGACGCGTTCCGGGCGGTGTCCTCGGTGCAGCGGTCACTGGACACGAAGCTCGCGTGGAACACCTGAGCGGCGCAAGCGGGACGGTGCCGGCGCGGCCGTCGGCGCCTACCGGGACACCCCGATGCCGGCCCGCTCCACACCCTGGAGACAGGCCGCGTTCTGCGTGCTCGACCTCGAGACGACGGGCCTCCTGGCCCCGGACGACGAGATCATCGCCTTCGCGACCATGCCCGTCGACGGCGGCCGCGCTCGCGTCCGGGACGCGCACAGCCGCCTCGTCCGCCCCGGCGCATGCCCGGGCCCGATTCGATCCGGATCCATGGCCTGCGCGAGGAGGACCTCGCCGGCGCGCCGCCCCTGAGCGAGGTGATCGACCAGCTCCTGGTCCGCGCTCACCGGCCGCGTCCTGGTCGCGCACGTCGCCACGCTCGAGGAGCGGTTCTGCGCGGCGCGATGCTCGCCGCCGGGCTCAGCCTCCGAAACCCGGTGATCGACACTCACGCGCTGGCCCTGGAGGTCTACGAGCGCCGGCGGGAGCCGCGACCGGAGTCGGTCCGGCTCGCCGCGCTGGCCCGCGCGCTCGGCCTCCCCGTGCACCGCCCACACGACGCGGCCGGCGACGTGCTGACGACGGCCCAGGTCTTCCTGGCGCTCGCGACCGAGCTCGACGCGCTGACACCGCAGACGGTCGGCTCGCTCTGCGAGCTCCGCCATCGCTCGGATCCGTTGCCGACCGTGCGCCGGGCGCTACGGCGACTCCGGCGACGCTAGTCGCCGGAGCGCACGCGTTCACCCTTCGGGTCGAAGAGCGGCTCACGAGCGATCTCGCCGTCGATCCACTCGCCGAAGATCTCGACCTCGACGCCGGTGCCGACTTCGGCGTGCTCCGGCGGCAGGTACGCGTAGGCGATCGAGCGCCCGACCGTGTAGCCATAGCCGCCGGTGGTCGACCCGCCCCGCGATCTCGCCGCCGATCCGCACCGGCTCGTTGCCGAGCGCCACCGAGCGCGGGTCCTCGAGGGTGAGGCAGCACAGCCGGGTTCGCGGACCGCGCTCCTCCGCCTCGACCAGCGCGTCCCGGCCGACGAAGCCGCCGTCCTTGTCGAGCTTGACGCAGAAGCCGACGCCCGCCCTCATACGGCGTCTCGTCCGGGGTGATGTCGGCGCCCCAGACGCGGTAGCCCTTCTCGAGCCGCATCGAGTCGATCGCCCGGTAGCCGCCGGCGACGATGCCGTGCGGCTCGCCCGCCTCCCACAGCGCGCGCCAGAGCCCGAGCCCGTACTCGGTGGGGCAGTAGATCTCCCAGCCGAGCTCGCCGACGTAGGTGACGCGCAGCGCGCGCACCGGGACGTTGCCGACGGTGATCTCGCGCACCGACATGTAGGGGAAGGCGTCGTTGGAGAGGTCCAGCGGGGTCAGCGGCGCCAGCACGTCCCGCGACCGCGGGCCCCAGATCCCGAAGCAGGCCCAGGCCGAGGTGGTGTCGCGCACCCGGGCGCTGCCGTCGTCCGGCAGGTGCTTGCGGATCCATTCGCGGTCGTGGTTGCCGAACGCGGTCCCGGTGACGATCGAGAACAGCTCCTCGCCGAGCCGGGCGACGGTGAAGTCGCACTCGATCCCGCCGCGCCGGTTGAGCATCTGCGTGTAGGTGATCTGGCCGACGTCGCGCGCGACGCGGTTGTCGCAGAGCCGCTCGAGCAGGCCCGCGGCGCCCGGGCCCTCGATCTCCATCTTCGCGAACGACGACTCGTCGAAGATCGCCACGCCTTCGCGCGTCGCGACGTGCTCGGCGCCGATCGCCGGCGACCAGTGCTGGCCTGCCCAGCCGCGCGGGCGCAGCGACTCGTCGCCAGCGGCCGCGTTCGAACTCGTACCAGTTGACGCGCTCCCAGCCCGACTTCTCGCCGAAGGCGGCGTCGTGGTCCGCGTGCCAGGGAGTCGCCGGCGACATCCGCAGCGGCCGCCCCGCGCTGCGCTCGTGGTTCGGATAGCGGATGTCGTAGTAGGTCTCGTACGTCTCGCGGATGCGGGCGTGGGTGTAGGCGGGCGAGCGGTACTGGGCGCCGAAGCGGCGGATGTCCATCTCCCAGAGGTCGAGGCTCGGCTCGCCCTCGGCGATCCACTCGGCCATCACCTTGCCGATCCCGCCCGGCGCCGGCGAGGCCGTGGGCGCAGAAGCCGGCGGCGACGAAGAAGCCGCGGACCTCGGTCTCGCCGAGGCAGAACTCGTTGTCGGGGGTGAACGCCTCGGGGCCGTTGATCAGCTTCGTGACCGTGACCTCGTCCATCACGGGGACGCGCTGCGCTTCGAGTTCTCGGTGATCTCCGCGAAGCGGTCCCAGTCGTCCTCGAGCAGGCGGCCGTTGAAGTCGGGCGGGATCGCGTCGAGCCCGCTCGTCCCGTCGGGCAGGAAGGCGGGCGCGCAGTCGCGCTCGTAGCCGCCCATCACGAGGCCGCCGCCGTCCTCGCGGAAGTAGATCGAGCAGGTCGGGATCGCGCAGCGTCGGCAGGCGGTCGTCGGCCGCGTGCTCGCGGAACGGCTGCGTGACGACGTACTGGTGCGACATCGGGATCATCGGGACGCGCACGCCCGCCATCCGGCCGATCTCGGCCCCGTACATGCCGCCGGCGTTCACGACGACCTCGGCCTCGATCTCGCCCTGCTCGGTGCCCACGCCGCGCACGCGGCCGTCGCGCGACGTCGATGCCGGTGACGCGCGTGTTCTGGAAGACGTGCAGCCGCCCTCACGCCGGGCGCCGTCGGCGAGCGCGTAGGTGAGCTGCGACGGGATCGATGTAGCCGTCGGTCGGCAGCCACGCGGCGCCGAGCACGCCGTCGGTCGACATCAGCGGGAACATCTCCTGCGCCTCGTCGGCCGAGATCAGCTCGAGCGGCAGGCCGAAGGTCTTCGCCCACCCCGCCTGGCGGCGCAGCTCCTCCATCCGCTCCTCGCTCGAGGCGAGGCGGATCCCGCCGCACTCGACCCAGCCGGGGTCGAGCTCGGACTCGTCCGCCGAGGCCGCCGGTAGAGCTCGACCGAGTGCATCATCATCTTCGTCAGCGAGACCGAGCCGCGCAGCTGGCCGACGAGGCCGGCGGAGTGGAAGGTCGAGCCCGAGGTGAGCTCGGCGCGCTCGAGCAGGACGACGTCGTCGTAGCCGAGCTTCGCCAGGTGGTACGCGATCGAGGTCCCGCCGACCCCGCCGCCGATGATCACGCAGCGGGCGCCGATCCGGCAGGCTGCGTTACGCGCCGCCACGCACCTCCTCGATCCGGCTGGCGAAGCGCGGGTCCGACGCGGTCTCGTGCAGGCGCTCGAAGTGCTTCGTCCGTAGTCGTCGAAGTCGAAGTCGAGCTCCGAGACCACGGTCTGCACGACACCCCACATCGCCTCGCGGAAGTCGGACATGAACCGCATCAGGCGCAGCGTCGCCAGCCGGCGCTCGTCCGGCGGCTCGCGAAGTAGGCCTCGAGCAGCGCCGCCTGCTGGGCGTCGTCGAGCTCGTTGTTGACCGCGAAGTTGGCGAGGTCGAAGTAGCGGTCGCCCGTCCCCGCGTACTCCCAGTCGACGATCCAGAGCCGCGTCCGCGCCGCGGATGAAGTTGGCGGCCAGCAGGTCGTCGTGGCAGGGCACCGGCTCGTGCTCGGCGCCGCTCAGCGCCCCCTCGATCTCGTGGGCGCGCGCGTGGGCCTCCTCGTAGGCGTCGGGCAGGGTCGGCCCCGCGGCCGATCGCCGTCTCGGCGTAGGTCTCGACGAGGCGGAAGGAGTTGAAGATCGTCGGCAGGGGCTCGCCCAGCTCGTGGATCGCCCGCAGGGCGCGCGGCCACCTCGCTCAGTCGCGTCGGGCTCGCGCAGTTCCTCCGAGGTCATCTCCCGCCCCTCGACGAACGTGGTGACGATCGCCTGGCGGGTCGTCCGTCGCCGCCACCGGCGGCGCGATCCCGACCGCCGCGGCCGCGCTCGTTGGCGATCCGCTCGGCCGCCGCGGTCGATCTCGAGCAGGTTGGTGTCCTTGCCGGGAACCCGGATCACGTAGTCGCGACCGCCGAAGCGGGCCCGGTAGTTGCGATTCGTGATCCCACCCTCGAGCGGCGCCGGCTCGCCCTCCGCTTCGCCCAGAATCGCGGGCTAATTGCTGGACGATTCGGCCCAGATCGTCCGGATCGCTTGACTCGCGTCCTGCGGGCGGATTAGGCTCGGAATCATTCATAGGTCGGCCTAGCACACCATTTCATCCGAGTGGTGGCTTCCCCCAACGGAGGAGTCAGGAATGCCGGACAGCCGCCGAATCCCAGCGCGACCGCGACGCGGAACGCCTCGCCGAACTCGGCTACGAGCAGGAGCTCGAGCGCGGCTGGACCAGGTTCACGAACTTCGCGATCTCGTTCTCGATCATCTCGGTCCTAGCCGGCTGCTTCACGCTCTTCTACGTGGGGTGGAACAACGGCGGCCCGATCGTGATCTCGCTCGGCTGGCCGATGATCGCGGCGATCATCCTCACGGTCGCCGTCAGCATGTCCGAGCTCGCGTCGGCGTTCCCCACGGCCGGCGGCCCCTACTGGTGGGCCCACAGGCTCGGGGGCGCCGGCTGGTCGTGGTTCACCGGCTGGTTCAACGTGATCGGCTTGATCGGGATCGTCGCCTCGGTCGACTACGTGCTCTCGTTCTTCGTGACCCAGCTGTTCGGCCTCTGGGGCTGGGATCTGGGCTTCGTCAACTTCGCCGACGACCAGCACATCATCCAGGAGATCTTCTGGTTGTACGCGGTGATCCTCGCGCTCCACGCCCTGATCAACATCTTCTCTCACCGACTGCTGGCCTTGTTCAACGGGATCTCGGTCTGGTGGCACGTGATCGGGACGGCGATCATCATCGCGATCCTCGTCTTCGTCCCGGGTGACCACCAGAGCGCCAGCTTCGTCTTCACCGAGAAGATCAACAACTCCGGCTTCGCCGACGGGGCGATCAGCGGCGGCACGTACTGGTTCCTCGTCTTGCCCGTGGGCTTCCTGCTGACGATGTACACGATCACCGGCTACGACGCCTCGGCGCACGTAGCGGAGGAGACGGTGGGAGCCGAGCAGGCGGCGGCGAAGGGCATCTGGCAGTCGGTGGCCTCCTCAGCGGTGATCGGCTGGTTCGTGCTGCTCGCGTTTCTGTTCGCGGCGACCAACGTCGATGCGATCAACGAGGGTTTCGGCTCCGTCGATCGCCGTGTTCACCTCCGCCGACATGAACCAGAACTGGGCCGAGGCGATCATCGCGATCGCCTGCGTCGGCCAGTTCTTCTGCGGCATGGCATGCGTGACCAGCTGTTCGCGGACGTTCTTCGCCTTCTCGCGCGACCGAGCCACCCCCGGCCACCAGGTCTGGAGCCGGGTGAGCGGCATGGGGCGTGCCCGTGATGGCGGTGCTCGGAAGCGTGCGGGCTCGCCTTCCTGATCGTGCTGCCCGCGCTGTTCGCGCCGGACACCTTCGTGCCGCCGGTCGCCTTCTTCGCGGTCACCGCGATCGGCACGATCGGCCTCTACATCGCCTACGTGACGCCGGTCTACCTGCGCTGGCGCGCGGGCGACTCGTTCGAGCCGCGCTCGTGGACCCTGGGCGCCGAAGTACAAGTGGATCAACCCGATCGCGGTGGTCTTCGTCATCCTGATGTTCATCATCCTCATGCTCCCCTTCTCCAGCCTCGGAGTGCCGTGGGAGGACGACTTCGACTGGAGCTTCTTCAACTACACGCCGCTCGTTGTCGGCAGTGGTTCTGGTGGGCGCGGGCCTGGCGTGGGTGTTCGGCATGAACAAGCGCTACACCGGCCCGATCCGGCAGGTCGAGTTCGACGAGGGCATGGGCATCGTCGAGGAGAAGCCGGTCGAGCCCGAGCCACCACCGCCGCCGCCGGCGGCGCCGGCGAGCTAGGCGCGGATTAGGGACCGTCGAGCGCCGCGGTAGCGGCGACGAACTCGCGCCAGCGCGCGTGCTCGCGCCGTGCGCCAGGCGGCGTCGCGCCGCGGCTGCACCGTGCGGTCGACCGGCAGCAGCTCGGCCGCCTCGGCGAGCGAGTCGAACACGCCGGCGCCGACCGCCGCCAGGGCCGCCGCCCCGAGGACGGTCGCGTCCGCCCCGGCGGCTTCGACGGGCGCCCCGATCGCGTCGGCCTGGAGCTCGAGGACGAGCGGCTCGTTGGTGAGGCCGCCGTCGACCCGCAGGCTCGCGACGTCGACTGACTCCCGGATCGCGGCCACGACGTCGGCGACGCGCCAGCAGATCCCCTCAAGCGCCGCGCGGGCGACCTGGGCGCGCGTGGTCCCGCCGTCGAGCCCCGCGAGCACCGCCTTGGCGTTCGGGCGCCACCAGGGCGCGCCGATCCCCGCCAGCGCCGGCAGCACGCGGGCGTTGGCGGAGTCCTGGGCCTCGCGTGCGAGCTCACCGAGAGCGGCCGGGTCGGGCGCCAGCCCGAGCTCCCGGCAGAGCCACTCCAGCATCGCCCCGGCGGCGAACACCCCGCCGTCGAGCGCGTACTCCATGCGCCCGTTGATTCGCCAGGCGATCGTCGGGAGCAGGCCGCCCGCGGGCTCGGGGACGGCGTCGCCGACGTGCGCGAGCACGAAGACGCCGGTGCCGTACGTCGCCTTGACACGGCCAGGGACCACGGCCCCGGCGCCGGCGAGCGCCGCCTGCTGGTCGACGGTTTGACCGCAGAGGCGAAGCTCGGCCGGCCAGCTCGGGTGACGGAGGACGCCGAGGTCGCCCGCGGTGTCCCGAATCTCGGGGAGCACGTCGATCGGGATGCCGAACGTCTCGCACAGTGTGGGGTCCCAGCCCGCCGCGTCGATCCTCTGCAGCTGTGTCCGCGAGGCGGTCGATGGGTCGGTGGCGAAGCCGGCTCCGAGCCGGTCACACAGGAACGAGTCGACCGTCCCCATGCGCAGCGTGCCCGCGTCGTGCGCGCGAGCGACGGAGTCGTCGTGCTCGAGAAGCCAGGCGAGCTTCGCGGCGGAGAAGTAGGGGTCGAAGGGGAGTCCACTCGCGGCCCTGACCTCGTCCTCGCGGTCGCCGAGCCGGTCGAGCACCTCCTGCGAGCGCTTGTCCTGCCAGACGACGATCGGGGTCAGGGGCTCGCCCGAGTCGGCGTCCCAGGCGAGCACCGACTCCCCCTGATGGTCGAGCCCGCAGGCGACGACCTCCCCTGGGGCGTCGGCGAGCACCTCACCGATCGCCTCGACCACCGCGGCCAGGACCTCCTCGCCGTCCTGCTCGACCCAGCCGGACCGCGGATGGCGGTTGTCCTTGTCGCGCCTCGCCTCGCCCACCGGGCGCAGCTGGCGGTCGAAGAGCGCCGCCTTGACCCCGGTCGTGCCCTCGTCGACACCGAGGATCAGCTGGTCGGCCATCAGGCGATCGCCTCCCGGCGAGCGGCTCGGCGCCACCATGGCTCGTCCACCGGGCGGCTGGGGCCCGGCGGCAGCTCGCGCTCGTCGCCGAGCGGGATCCCGAGCCCGGCGAGGAGCTCGACGACGTGCTCGGCGATTCCGAGTGATGCCGTGAGACCCGTGGAGCGGATCGCGGCGACGTTGATCAACCGCTCGCACGCCCCGGAACGGCCGATCACGTAGTTGCAGTCGCGGCCCGCGGGGCGCAGCCCCGCGTAGCTTGAGATCGGCTCGGCCCCCTCGAGCTCCGGCAGCATTGCGATGGCCTTCGGCATCACCTCGTCCAGCGCTCCAACGCGCACGGTCCAATCCTCCTTGTCGTCCTGGTCGTGAGCGGTCGGGCCGGCGACCACCCTGCCGTCGACGGTCGGAAACACGAGCACGCCCTTGGTCCGCTTGCTCGGCACCGGCAGCAGGATCCGATCGAGCGGCTCGCCGCCGGGCGGCTCGAAGACGAAGAACTCGCCCTTGCGCGGGTAGATCGAGAAGCTCTCATCGCCCGCGAGCCGGGCGACTTCGTCCGCGCGCAGGCCGGCGCAGTTGACCGCGATCCTGCAGGCGGTCCGCTCCCCATCGACCGTCTGCAGTCCGACCCCGTCGCCGATGCGCTCGATCGCGGCAACGCGAGCCCCGAGCCGCAGCTCGGCGCCGGCGGCGACCGCCGCATCCACCAACCCGCGCGTATAGGCGGCCGGGTCGGTCACCGACTCCCCCGGGACTACGAGGGAGCCGTCGTCCGCGAGCTCGACCTCCACCCCATTTCGCCGGGCGGCCTCGAAGAGGCCGGCCACCACACCGGCCTGGGCCTCGTCCGTAGGCCGCAGCAGCGCGCCACAGCGGATCACCGGGACCGCGAGGCGATCGAGTACTCGATCGCGGATCTCGGCTGCGCGCAGGATCAGCCGGGTCTCGAGCTCGCCGGGCGGCGAGTCGAAGCCGGTGTGCAGGATTCCCGAGTTGGTCCCGCTCGCCGCAAGCGCCGGCTCGCGCTCGGCCTCGAGCAGCACGACCGAGACCCCGCGGCACGTCAGCGCATAGCTGACCGCCGCGCCGACGACGCCCGCTCCGATCACCGCCACCGCGGCTTCCGGGGCGCTTGACAAGCCCGAGTCCGGGGATAGGCTGCCGCGCAAAGGTCCGATCTCTGCACCTTATAAGCGACCCGGACGCAGGAGAAACATGACTCTCGATGAGCTGCGCAAGGAGATCGAGGACGGCAGGGTCGACACCGTGCTGCTCACGATCGCCGACATGGACGGGCGACTTCAGGGCAAGCGTCTGACGGCCGCCCACTTCCTCGACGAGGTAGTTGAGCACGGGGCCGAGGGCTGCAACTACCTGCTCGCCGTCGATGTAGAGATGAACACGGTCGCCGGTTATGAGATGTCCTCGTGGGAGCGGGGCTACGGCGACTTCGTGATGAAGCCCGACTTCGACACCCTGCGACCGGTCCCCTGGCAGGAGGGCACGGTGCTGCTGATGGCCGACATCACCTGGGAGGACGGCTCGGACGTGGTCGCCTCACCGCGCCAGATCCTCCGCCGCCAACTCGCTCGGCTGGCGGAGCGTGGCTGGCAGGCGATGGCCGGCACCGAGCTCGAGTTCATCGTCTTCCGCGACACCTACGAGGAGGCCTGGAAGAGCTCCTACCGCGACCTCGACCCGGCGAACCTCTACAACGTCGATTACTCGATGCTCGGCACCGCCCGGGTCGAACCGCTGATCCGCCGGATCCGCAACGCGATGATGGGCGCCGAGATGCGGGTCGAGGACTCCAAGGGCGAGTGCAACTTCGGCCAGCACGAGATCAACTTCCATTACGCAGACGCGCTGCGGACGGCCGACGAGCACGTGATCTACAAGAACGGCGCCAAGGAGATCGCCTCCCAGGAGGGGATGTCGATCACCTACATGGCCAAGTTCGACGAGCGCGAGGGCAACTCGTGTCACATCCACTGCTCGCTGGCGCAGGAGGACGGCTCGAACGTGTTCGCGGCCGACCAGCAGACCTACGACCGCTTCCTCGCCGGTCAGCTCGCCTGCCTGCAGGAGCTGACGCTGTTCTACGCGCCCCAGATCAACTCCTACAAGCGCTATGTGCACGGTTCCTTTGCGCCCACGGCGGTCGCCTGGGGCCATGACAACCGCACCTGCTCGCTGCGCGTCGTCGGCCACGGCCAGTCGCAACGGCTTGAGAACCGGCTGCCGGGCGCCGACGTCAACCCCTACCTTGCGCTCTCGGCGATGATCGCCGCGGGCCTGCATGGTGTCGACAACGAGCTCGAGCTCGAACCGCCCTTCGAGGGCAGCGCCTACGACTCCGACAAGCCCCGCGTTCCCCACAACCTCTACGACGCCCGCGACCTGTTCGCGGCCAGCGACGTCGCCCGCGAGGCCTTTGGGCAGGAGGTCGTCGACCATTACCTGAACCGGGCCAAGATCGAGCTCGACGCCTTCGAAGCCTCGGTCACCGACTGGGAGCGCTTCCGGGGCTTCGAACGGCTCTGATGGCCGGGCGTCCGGTGATCGGGATCAGCGCCGCGGTCGCCAGCGCACGCTGGGCGATCTGGGAGGACATCGACGTCAACCTCTCCCAACGCACGTACTCCGACCGCGTCGACGAGGCCGGCGGCCTACCGCTGCTGCTGCCGACTAGCGAGGTCGGGACCTCCGACCCCGGCTCGGTGCTCGACCTGATCGACGCCGTCGTGCTCACCGGCGGGGCCGACCTCGATCCGGCGCTCTACGGCGCCGAGCCCGGTCCGCACACCACCGGCGTTCATGCCGGGCGCGACGCGTTCGAGATCGCGATCGCCCGCGCGGCGATCGACCGGGACGTGCCACTGCTGGCGATCTGCCGCGGGTTTGAGGTCCTCAACGTCGCCCTCGGCGGCACGCTCGAGCAGCACCTTGCCGACGCCGAGATGCACATGCACACCCCTGGTCAGTTCTCCGACCACGCGGTCCGGCTCGAGCCGGGCTCGGTGGCAGCGCGAGCCGCGGGAGCTGAGCGGCTCATGGTTCGCTCCCATCACCACCAGGGAGTCGGCAGGCTCGGCGATGGCCTCGTCGCCACCGGATGGGCCGAGCCCGGGGGCGTCATCGAAGCGATCGAGCTTCCCGCCTCTCGCTGGGCCCTCGGCATCCTCTGGCACACCGAGGAGGAGTCGATGAGCGCGATCGTCGCGGCGCTGGTGAATGCGACCCGCGTGGAGGTCGGCGCGTGATCGAGGTCGTCGAGCCGGCGACCGAGCAGGTGATGGCGAAGGTCCCGCGCGCCGGCGCCGAGGAGGCAGACGCCGCGGTCGCCGCCGCGAAGGCCGCCTTCGAGGCCTGGCGGGCGATCGCTCCGGGTGACCGCGCACTGCTGCTGCTGCGGATGTCGGAGCTGATCGGCGAGCGGACCGAGGAGCTGGCGACGCTCGAGGCGCGCAACGCGGGCAAGCCGATCGGCGACGCGCGGGGCGAGATCGAGATGGTCGGCGAGTGCTTCCGCTACTACGCCGGCGCGCCGGAGCGCCTGCTCGGCCAGACGATCCCGGTTGCGGGTGGGATCGACATGACCTTCCGCGAGCCGCTCGGCGTCGTCGGCCTGATCACGCCATGGAACTTCCCGATGGTGATCGCGTCGTGGAAGGTGGCGCCGGCGCTCGCGGCCGGCAACACGGTGGTGCTGAAGCCCGCCGAGCTCACGCCGCTGACCGCGATCGAGATGGAGCGCATCGCCCTCGACGCCGGGCTACCGGAGGGGGTGCTCAACGTGATCCCCGGACCGGGATCGGTCGCAGGGAAGCGCCTGGTTGAACACCCCGACGTCGCCAAGCTCGCGTTCACCGGCTCGACGGAGGTCGGCCGCGGGATCGCGGCGGCGGCCGCGAACACGATCAAGCGGGTAACGCTCGAGCTCGGCGGCAAATCCGCGAACGTGATCTTCGCCGACGCCGACCTCGACGCCGCGGCGGCCGCCGCTCCCGGGGCGGTGTTCGCAAACGCCGGCCAAGACTGCTGCGCGCGTTCGCGGATCCTCGTGGAGCGCGGCGCCATGGATGAGTTCATGGTGGCGCTCGAGCGCGCCGTGACGGCGATCGTGGTGGGCGACCCGCTCGCCGAGGACACGCAGATGGGCCCGCTGATCTCGGCCGACCAACTCGAGACGGTCGGCTCGTACGTCCCCGACGACGCCCCCGTCGCGATCCGCGGTTCGGCGCCCGACGGACCCGGCTATTGGTTCCCCCCCACCGTCCTCGCGCCGGTCTCGAACTCCGACCGCGCGGCGACCGAGGAGATCTTCGGCCCGGTCGCGTGCGTGATCCCGTTCGAGGACGAGGCGGACGCGGTGCGGATCGCCAACGAGACCATCTACGGGCTCTCGGGCTCGATCTGGAGCCGCGACGGCGCGCGGGCGCTGCGCGTCGCCAGGGCGATCGACTCCGGCGTCCTCGCGATCAACTCGAACAGCTCGGTGCGGGTGACGACGCCGTTCGGGGGCTTCAAGCAATCGGGCGTCGGGCGCGAGCTCGGGCCGGACGCGCTCGAGCACTACACCGAGGTCAAGAACGTCTTCTACGCGACCGCCGACCACTGACATGCCCGGCCGGCTCGAGGGCAAGGTCTGCGTGATCACGGGCGCCGCCAGCGGGATCGGCGCCACCTCGGCGCGGATGTTCGCCGCCGAGCGCGCGCGGGTGGTCGGCGTCGACGTCTCAGAGGACTCCGAGGGCGAGCTGGCGATCGCCTGCGACGTCACCGACGAGGGCGAGGTCGAGGCGATGTACGCGCGGGTGCGCGAGGAGCTCGGCCGCGTCGACGTGCTCTTTAACAACGCCGGCATCAACCCCACCGACGACGCCTCGGTCACCGAGACCTCGGTCGAGGCCTGGCGGCGGGTCCAGGACGTCAACACGCTCGGCGTCTTTCTCTGCTGCAAGCACGGCATCCCCCACCTGCTCGAGAACGGTGGCGGCTCGGTGATCAACACGGCCTCGTTCGTGGCCGTGATGGGGGCCGCGGTCTCACAGATCTCCTATACGGCCTCCAAGGGCGCGGTGCTGGCGATGTCGCGCGAGCTCGGGGTTGAGTTCGCGCGCCGCGGGGTGCGCGTGAACGCGCTCTGTCCCGGGCCGATCAACACCCCGCTGCTGCAAGAGCTCTTTGCCTCCGATCCCGGCAAGGCCGCGCGGCGGCTGGTCCACCTGCCGATGGGCCGCTTCGGCGAGGCCGAAGAGATCGCCAACGCGGCGATCTTCTTGGCCTCCGACGAGTCCTCGTACGTGACCGCCTCGACCTTCATGGTCGACGGCGGGCTCTCGGGCGCCTATCTCACCCCGGAGACGGGGGAGTAGCGCTCCGCCGCCGCGAGGAAGCGGGTGCAGAGGCCACGGCCGAGGTCGTTCCAGGCCGCGATCCGCTCGCGCGTTTGGGTGCGCAGCGTCTCCTGGTCGATGCCGAGCCGGATGGCGTCCGGGTCCGTGGTGGCGTAGTCGCGGATCCAGCCGAGCGCGTCGGTCGCCGTGACCTCGGCGTGGAACTGGATGCCCCACGAGCTCTCGCCGATCCGGAAGGCCTGCACGCAGGCGTCGCTGGCGGCGAGGGTCGTTGCGCGCGGCGGCGGCAGGCACTCGTAGCTGTGCCACTCATACGCCTCGAAGCCGGGTGCCAGATGCGCGAGGAGGGGGTCGCCCTCGCCGGCCGCCGTGAGCCGCACGTCGCGCCAGCCGATCTCGGGCTCGCGCGCCCGCCGCACCTCTCCCCCGGCGGCGCGCGCGAGCAACTGCGCGCCGAGGCAGACGCCGAGCACCGGCATCCCGGCGGAGAGAAGCTCCGCAAGGAAGGCGACCTCGTCGGTGATCCAAGGATGCGCGTCGGCCTGATCGACATGCATGGCGCCGCCGAACGTGATGACGGCGCCGTAGGCGTCCCGAGCGCCCGGGAGGTCGTCCGTCTCGGCTCGATGCCACACGTCGAGCTCGGCACCGGCGTCGCGAATCGCCTCGGCGAACACGCCGGGCCCGGCATCACGCTCATGGCTGATCGCGAGCACCCTCATGCCGTGAAGTCTGGCAGGCCGTCGCGGTCGACGACGGCGCTCAATGTGCACGCCCACGCACGGGTCTGCCACGATCACCGCGCCCCGGCACGCAACTGACGAGGTCGGGACGCCGTCAGGCAAGGACGCAGCGGCGAGCGTGCTCCGCACGCGAGCCGGCGAGACGCAGCCTGACGGCGTCCCGGCCCGTCAGTTGTCGCTGCCGGCGCGGTCCCAGACGTAGAGCTCGACCGCTTCCACGGCCAGCTCCATCAGGCGCGGCGGGGAGAGCCACTCGAGCACGGTCTCGAGCGCGCGCTCCTCGGTGACGCCGCGGTCGACCGCCTCCTCGCCGCGGAAGCCCGCGGCCAGCTTCAGCGCCTCGCGCCGGTGCTGGCCGAGCGCCGGGAAGGCGCCCATCAGGTAATCGCGGTTTGGGATCGGTGTGCCGACGTCCATCGAGGCGTGCCAGGCGGCGAGCATCGAGATGTCGTGCTCGTCGAGCTCGGAGATCGCCTTCGCATAGTGCGCCTCGAGCTCGTCATCGGGGATCTCGTCGACCCAGGCGCGAACCGCCTCGCCGAGCAGCTGCCGACGGGCCTCACGCCCGATCGAGTCGGCGATGGCGCGGATGGCGTCGGCCGGATCGATGAAGCACAGGGACATCGCTGCGCAGAGTAGGTCGGCCCCAGGACGGCAAAACCGACCCGGAAACGCCGAACGAGCGGAATTGAGGTCAGCGGACCGCGCCGGGGGCCGACCTATGCTCAGACGGTGCCCATCGAGCTCATAGTCGGACCCCCGAACTCGGGCCGCTCGGAGGCGATCCTGAGCCGCTTCCGAGTGGCGCTGGACCGCGATCCGGTGCTCGTCGTGCCGACCGCCGGGGACGTCACGGCGTTCGAACGCGAGCTCGCGGCCGACGGCGCCGACGCTGGGCGGTTCGATCGCGACCTTCGACGCGCTGGCGGGCGAGATCGCCTCGACCCTGGCGCCGGCTCCGGCGCCCGAGCTCACCACCTCGCAACGCCAGGCGCTCGTGCGCGCCGCGATCGACTCCGCCGACCCGGGCCGGCTGCGGCGCTCGGCGTCCCGGCCGGGGTTCGCGCCGGCGCTCGCCCGCCTGATCGCCGAGCTCGAGGCGGCGCTGATCACGCCGACCGAGTTCGCCACCATCGTCGGCGACCTCGACGAGGCCGGCTACGAGCGCGAGCTCGCGGCCTTCTACGCCCGCTACGCCGAGCTGCGTGAGCGCAGCGGCCGCGGCGACCGGGCGACCACCGCCGCAGCCGCGATCCGGGCGCTCCGCGCCGATCCCGACGGCTGGGGCGCGCGGCCCGTGTTCGTGTACGGCTTCGACGACCTCTCGCGCGCCCAGCTCGAGCTGATCGACGCGCTCGCCGCCGCGGCCGCGGTGACGGTCGCGGTCGCGTTCGCCGACCGCCGGGCCCTCGCGCCGCGGGCCCGGCTGATCACGGCCCTGCGCGACCGCGGGGCCGAGACCGCGGAGGAGCTCCCATTCGAGGAGGGCTACACCTCCAGCGCGACCCTGCGGCACCTCGATCAGGCGCTGTTCGAGCCGGGGACCGACCGCGTCGCGGTCGACGACGGCCTCGTCCTGCTCGAGTCCGCCGGCGCCCGCGGCGAGGCCGAGGCGGTGGGGGTCGAGATCGCGCGCCTGCTGCGCTCCGGCTACGAACCCGACGACATCGCGATCGTCCTCCGCCACCCGGATCCGGGCGGGCGGCTGCTCGCGGCCGTCCTGCGGGAGATGGGGATCCCGGTGGCGCTCGAGTCGTCGCTCGCGCTCTCGGCGACCCAGGTCGGCGGCGCCCTGATCGCCCTCTGCCGAGCCGCCGCCGACGAGACCGCGGTCGACGCGCTGCTCGCTCACCTGCGGCTCGACCCGTCGTTGACGCCGGGCGCCGTCGACACGGTCGAGGCACGGATCCGGCGCGGCGACGCGTCCACGGTCGATGAGGCGATCTCGCACTGGGAGCACCCGCCCCGTCACCTGCAGCGGCTGCGCGAGGCCGAGACCCCGGCGCAGAGCCTCCGCGCGCTCGCCCGCAGCGCCCGCGAGCTCGCCGAGTCGCCGCACCGCGAGCTGGCGCCGCTCGCGGGCGCCGGCCGGGTGCCGTTCTCGGCCCTCGAGCTGCGGGCGGGGGTCGCCGCGGCCGAGCTGCTGACCGAGCTCGCCGGGCTCGCCGGCCTCCCCGGCTGCGAGGTCCCCGATCTGGCGGGCGCGATCGAGGCGATCGAGTCCGCGTCGGTGCCGCTGTGGCGCGGGCCGGCCACCGGCCGAGTGCGGATCCTCGACCCCTACCGGGCGCGGGCGGCGCGCGCCCGGGCGCTCTTTTGCCTCTCGCTCCAGGACGGCGTCTTCCCGAGCGCCGCGCCGCCCGACCCGCTGCTTTCCGAGGACCGCCGCCGGGAGATCGGCAATCCCGACCTGCGGCGCACGGACCCGGCCGACGAGGAGCGGTACCTGTTTCACTCCTGCGTCTCGCGCCCGACGGATCGCCTGTACCTGAGCTGGCAGGGATGCGACGAGGACGGCACGGCGCTGGCGCGCTCGCCCTTCCTCGACGAGGTCTGCGACCTGCTCGACCTCGGTCCCGACGGCGCCGGCGAGCCGCTGCGAAAGCGCGGCCCCGAGCGCGCCGTGCCGGCGATCGCGGAGGCGACGAGCGAGCGCGACCTCGCCCGGGCGCTGGCGCTCGGCGGCTGGGCGTTCGACCGCGAGCCGGTGCTCGAGGCGGCGGGCGTGGCCGCGCATGGCCCGCGGATCGAGGCGATGTTCGCGGACCTGTGCGACCCCAACCTGCGGCCCGGCCCGCTGCGCTCGCCCACCGTGCTCAGGGAGCTTGGCGGGCGCGACGTCTTCTCCGCCAACTCGCTGGAGGGGTGGGTGACGTGCTCGTACAAGTGGTTCGTCGAGCACGAGCTCGATCCCCAGCGGCTCGAGCCGACCGCCGACCCGCTGTGGCTCGGCTCGATCATCCACGACGCCCTCGACCGGCTGTACAGCGAGGCGCCGGGCGCCGACTCGATCCCGCGGCCGGGCGACGTCGACGACTGGCAGCGGCGCTTCGGGGAGCGTGCTCGACGAGGTCGTCGCCGCGCACGGGGGCCCGCTCAACCACGCCCGGCGGGCGGCGCTCACGCGTGCTCGGGCCCAGGTCGAGGCGTTCCTGGCCTCGGAGTCGGAGACCGAGACCGCGTTTCGCCCTCGCCCCGATCTGCTGGAGGTCGCCTTCGGTCACTTCGACGACCAGGAGGGGCCGGAGCGCGAGCCGCTGCGGCTCGGCGAGGTCGCGCTGCGGGGCCGGATCGACCGGATCGACGTCGACGAGACCGGCCGCGCCGTCGTCCACGACTACAAGACGGGCAAGAACGTCACCTCGGCGGACAAGTTCACCGAGAAGGGAAAGCTTCAGATCCAGCTCTACATGCGGGTCGCCGAGCGGATCCTGGGCCTCGACGTCGTCGGGGGCCTCTACCACCCGCTCGGCGCGGTCGGCGAGCGCAAGCCGCGCGGGCTCGTCGCCCGCGAGGACGAGGACCTGAAGGGGCTCGGGATCGTCGGCACCGACCGGCTCGAGCACGACGACTTCGAGCTCGCGCTCGACGAGGCAGAGGCGCTCGCGCGCGACTCCGCCGCCGACATGCGGGCCGGTGAAATCCGCCGACACCCGATCGGCGGGAAGTGCCCCAAGTACTGCAACTTCCAGGCGATCTGCCGGCTCGAGCGGGCGATCGGCGTCGACGAGAACGGCAACGGCGGATGAGCGCGCTCGACGGGCAGCTGAACCTTCTCGATCTCGAGCCGACGGCGCCGGAGCCGACGGCGCCCGCCGAGCCCGCGGCCCCGCCGCCGCGCGCGTTCGAGCCGACGGGCGAGCAGCGCGACGCGATCGCCGCCCGCGAGCGCGACACCTTTCTCGAGGCCGGCGCCGGCTCGGGCAAGACCACCGTCCTCGTGGACCGCTACTGCGCCGCCGTCGCCGACGACGGCGTGCCCGTCGACCGGATCCTCGCGTTCACGTTCACCGAGCGGGCCGCCGCCGAGATGCGCACCCGCGTGCGCCGCGAGCTGATCGCCAGGGCGCGGGCACTGCGCGCAGCCGGCGACGAGGTGCGGGCCGACGAGCTCCAGGCGGCGGCGCGGGCCACGGAGCGCGCCTGGGTGCTCACGATCCACGCCTTCTGCCGCCGATTGTTGGCCCAGCACCCGCTCGCCGCGGGGCTCGACCCCCGGTTCCGAGTTCTCGACGCGAGCGAGGCCGGGCGCCTCGCCGACCGCGCGGCCTCGGAGGCGCTCGAGGACCTGCTCGCCTCCGGCGACGCCGACGTCGCCCAGGCCGCGGCGTCCTATCAGCCCTGGCGGTTGGTGCAGATGACGCTCGAGGCGCATACGCGGCTTCGCAGCCAGGGAATGATCGAGCCCCGGCTGCCGGAAGTCGACGACCCGGTGCACTCGCCCAAGCGAAACGAGGAGGAGCGGGCGCTGACCACGGACGAGCTCGCGGCCGCGCGGTCCGCGCGGCGGGCGCTCGAGCTGCTGCTCGAGGGCTTCGACGCCCGCTACCGAGCGCTGAAGGAGGCGCGGTCGGCGCTCGACTTTCAGGACCTCGAGCTGCGGGCGCTCGAGCTGCTCGACTCGAGCCCGGGGCTGGCGAGCTCCTGGCGCGAGCGCTTCGCGCACGTGATGGTCGATGAGTTCCAGGACACCAACGCGGTCCAGCTTCGCCTCGTCGGGGCACTGCAGGGGCCGGACACGCGGACGCTGATGGTCGGCGACGAGAACCAGTCGATCTACCGCTTCCGCAACGCCGACCTGGAGGTCTTCCGCACCGAGCGCAGCGCGGCCGACGAGTCGGCCGACCGCGACGTGCTGCCGCTGCTCGGCAACTTCCGCTCCCGACCGGCGGTGCTCGCCGCGGTCAACGAGGTGGGCCGGACGCTGCTCGGCGAGTTCGGCGAGCTGACCGCCGGGCGCGACCCCGCCGAGGGCCTCGGCTCGGCGGAGCTGCTCCTGACGCTCGACGAAGGGCGCGCCAAGGACGCTCGCAAGTGGGCCCAGGAGGAGATCGACCTCGAGCCGCCGCCGGTCGGCTCGCCGGCGCGGGTGATCGCCGAGGCGCGCTTCCTCGCGCAGCGCCTGCGCGAGCTCGTCGACGCCCGGGAGGCCGAGCGCGGCCAGATCGTCGTCCTGCTGCGGGCCTTCACCCACGTCGACGCCTACGAGGAGGCGCTGACCCGCGCCGGCCTGCGGCCGTTCGTGGTCGGCGGTCGCGGCTACTGGACCCAGCAACAGGTGGAGGACCTGATCCGGCTGCTCGGCGTGGTCGCGAACCCGCTCGACGACGAGTACCTGTTCGGCGCCCTGGCCTCGTTCGCGAACGGGGTCAGCCCCGACGCGCTCTGGCTCCTGCGCCGCGCGGCCACACCCGAGGGCGGGCACGCCGAGCACGTCTGGCCGCTGATCGCGTGGCGTTACGGAGGCGAACGCGAACCGGCCGGGCATGAGGACGAGTGGCTGGAGGCGATCGAGGCCCAGGACGCGGAGCGGCTGGAGCGCTTCTGCCGCATCCTCGGCGGGCTGCGGGCCGAGGCGCCGCTCCTGACCCTCGAGGAGCTGATCGAGCGAACGATGACCGCGTTCGGCTACGACCTCGGCCTGATCGCCCGCGAGGGTGGCGCCGGGCGCATGGCGAACGTGCGCAAGCTGATGCGCCTCGCTCGCGACTACGAGGCAAATGAGGGCCGCGACCTCGCCGGCTTCTTGGCGCTCGCCGCGGAGTCGACCCGCCGCGACGAGCGCGAGGGCATGGCCGCGGTACAGGCCGAGGGACACGACGGGGTCAGGGTGATGACGGTCCACGCGGCCAAGGGTCTCGAGTTCGACGTCGTCGCCGTCCCGGATCTCGGTCGCAACCTGAACGCGGGCCACAGCCACGGCGACATCACGATCGGCCGCCCGAGCGACGACGGCTCGCGCCGGTTCGGGATGCGCCTGGCCTTCCCGGCGCGCAGGACCGTCGGCCTCTGGGAGCTGGTCGACCTCAACACCGCCGAGAGCGAGGCCGAGGCCGAGGAGGGCTGCCGGCTCGTCTACGTCGCCGCCTCGAGGGCCCGCGACCGCCTGATCCTCTCGGGCGTCTACAAGCCGTCCGACCTCGAGGCCGCCGACGAACGCAAGCCAAACGACACACCGCTGCGGCGGCTGCTTCCGGTCCTGGCGGGGCGCGGCTTCGCGGGCGAGGACACCGCGGTCGAGCTCCCGGCGCCGGAGCCGATCGGTGGCGGCGCGCCGGTGCCGCCGACGACCCGGCTCGAGATCCGGACCAGCGAGCCGGGCTCCAAGCGCGCCGCGGAGCTCGTGCGTAGCTTCCCGCCGCCGGAGGAGGACGGACCGTTCGCCTCGATCGGAGCGGAGCCGCCGCTGCTCGCGGAGGGCCCGGCGCCGGTGCCCGTGGGCCACCTCTCGTACTCGGCGCTCGCGCTCTACGAGCAGTGCGGATATCGCTTCTACGTCGAGCGCGTGCTCGGCGCTCGCGAGGCGCTCGCGCCCGCGCCGGGCGAGGCCGCCGAGGACCCGCCGGAGATCCCCACCGAGCTGCCCGAACCAGGAGCCGTGCGCGGACACGCGCTCGGGATCGGCAACGCGGTGCACGCGGCGCTCGAGTGGAGCGCACAGCGCGACTGGCGCCAGGTCGACGACGAGCTGCTCGAGCGCCTGCTGGGGCGCGAGGGGCTCGCGGGCGATGCCGAGGCGCTCGCCCGCGCGCGCCGGCTGGTCGGCGGCTGGCTGGGCTCGGACCTGCTCGCCGAGCTCGCCGGCGTGCCGCGGGCCGAGGTGCCGTTCGTGCTCGGCCTCGGGGGCACGGTCGTCCGCGGCAAGATCGACCTGCTCGTCGACGGCGGCGAGCTCCCAACCGTCGTCGACTACAAGACCGATTCGCTCGACGGCCGCTCCCCCGCCGAGGCCGCGGCGCGCTACGCGGCGCAGCGCCAGGTCTACGGCCTCGCCGTGGGCGGCGAGACGGGCGCCCGCGCGATCCACGTCTTCCTCGAGGCGCCCGAGGAGCCGCAGATCGAGCTCTTCGACGCGGACGCGCTGCGGGCGGCGCGCGCCCACCTCAGCGAGCTGATCGACCGGATGCGCGGCGGCGAGTTCGAGGTCACCGAGGCGCCGTACGCGGCCCTGTGCTTCGGCTGCCCCGCGGCAGCGCGGCTCTGCCCGCGACCGGCGTGGAAGCCGCCGCGACCGTGAGGATTGCCGTGTTCGGATACGCGTCACTGGCGAGCCCGCCCAGCGCTTCGCAGACACTCGGCCGGCCCGTGGAGTTCGCCGCGGTCGCCCGGTTGGACGGCTGGACCCGCGCGTGGACGCTCGGCCGCGAGCAGGCGGCCTCGGAGAAGACCTTCGCTCGCGCCGACGGGTCCATCCCTCGCTACTGCCTCGGCCTCAACATCGAGCCGGATCCCGCGGCTCCGGCTCCCAACGGCGTGCTGATCGAGCTCACGGAGGCCGAGCTGGACCGCCTCGACCTGCGTGAGCGCCGCTACGACCGGGTGGACGTCACCGAGTCGATCTCATTCGACGACGGCTCGGGTCCCGTGGAGTCGTTCGATCGCGTGACCGCCTACCGGGCGAAAGCCGAGCACCATCACCCTGACGTCCCGGAGGACGCGGTCATCGTCTCCACCTACCCGACGGCGGTCGAGGCGGCCTTCGACGCCCTCGGCCCGGGCCAGCTCGATCTCTTTCGCGCCACCACCGCCCCGCCTCCGGCGCCCCTGGTCGAGGGGACCCTCGTCCGCGACGAGATCCCACCGGGCAATCCGCGGACCTGGTGAGCGCCGTCAGCCTGGGGGGAGACGCTGCTCCATGAACGCGAGCGCCTGCGTCTCCGACGCGGCCGGGATCGAGCCGTGGTCCACGCCCGGGTAGGTCGTGTACGTGACCTGGTCACCGAGGTCGGTGAGCTCCGTGGTCAGCTGGTCGGTGAAGAACGGGAACACGGTCGTGTCGGCCAAGCCCTGGAGCACCAGGATCGGCTTGTTCGTGACCACAGCCGGGTTCTCCCCCTCCAGCACCTCATAGAGCGGGTTCAGGTCGGCCCCCGGCTCGAGCAGGTCCGAGGGCGGCATGCCGCCGAATGAGTCCGGCGCGCTCAGCTGCGCCAGGCAGGTCTGATCCGTCTGCGGGTACAGGGCCAGGGCCTGATCGGTGAGGATCTGCTCCGGCACGATCGCCGTCGACTGACTCGCCGCGCCGTTGAGGATCAGCGCCGCGAGCGCACTCAGCGCGCTCGGCGAGGTCAGCCCCGGCAGCAGGTTGGCCTGCTCGCGGATGTGCGAGGCGGGCGCGTAGGCCACCGTCCCCTTCAGCTTCAGCTTCGGCGCGTACGACGACGCGAGGCCGGCCGCGAACAGCGCCGACTGGCCGCCCTGCGAGTGGCCGGAGATCAGGTACTTCTTGCTCAGCGGATAGAGCTCGCGCCCGGCGCTGACGATGTCGACGACGCTGCGGCCCTCGGCCGTCCCGATCAGATACGGGTGCGGGCCAGGTGTGCCGAGGCCCTGATAGTCGGTGCGAACGACGGCGTAGCCGGCGCCGATCCAGTCCTTCAGCTCGGGGTCGATGTAGGTCGTGTAGGGCGCCTGCGGGCTGCCCGCGGGCGACCGGGTCGGCGCGCACGGGTCCGCAGTGCCGGTCGTTCCGTGGGCGAATGAGACCACCGGCCAGCCGCCCTGCGGCGGCGGCCCCTTCGGGTAGCTGACGATCCCGGAGACCGCCGTCGCCTTGCCCTGCGGCGTCTTCGACGTGTAGAGGACGAGGCGGTTCTTGGCTCCGGCAACCGGTGTGATCCCGGTCGCCTTGCGCTGCCAGATCAGCGCCCCGTGGCCCTTCGGAAGCTGCTTCGGCGGCTTGTAGAACTTGTTGCCGCCCGGGCCCTTGGTGGGATAGGTCTGCTTGGCCGCCTGCGCCGTACCGGCGATCCCGAGCGCCGCGCACAGGCCAACCGCGATCGCGCACTTCCAGCCTCCAGCCGTCTGCCGCAAGGGTCCCTCCTTGTCTAGATCCGCCCTGCCGCTCCCAACTCTGACAGAGAGGCCCCACGGGCACCGCGCGCAGCCGGGCTCATCTGGCCGCGCAGGAACGGCACGAGCAGGCCCGCGAGCTCCCGTGGCGCCTCCTCGGGCACGAAGTGCCCGCCGGGTACGCGAGCACCCGTGACGTCGTCCGCCCACTCGCGCCAGACGTCCGGGGCGTCGTCCAGCTGCGTCTCCTCCTCCCCGCTGACCACGAGCAAGGGCACGGTGATCCGGCGCCCGGCGGCGCGGTCGTCGGCGTCGTGCTCGCGGTCGAGGTGAAAGCTCGCGCGGTAGTCGGCGCACATCGCCGCGATCGTGTCCGCGGTCATCGCGTCCCGGTAGGCCGCACGGGCCTCGGCGTCGATCGCCTCCGGGTCCGCGGGCCAGGTGGAGAAGACGTAGTCGAGCAGCGCCTCGGGAGCGGCACCGATCACGCGCTCGGGGAAGGGAGCCGGCTGGGCCAGGAAGTACCACGGCCAGTACCCGAGCGATGGCCCGCCGCTCATGCGCTCGAACTGGTCGATCGTCGGGACGATGTTCAGCACCGCGAGGCGCGTGACGCGCTCCGGGTGGTCGAGCGCCATCCGGTAGGCAACCCGCGCGCCACGGTCGTGACCGACGACGGCGAAGCGCTCGTGTCCCAATCCGGCCATGAGCTCGACCAGCTCGGCCGCCATCTCCCGCTTCGTGTAGCCCTCTCCACGCGGGCCTCCCGGCGGCGCTACCGAGGCGCCGTACCCGCGGATGTCGGGGGCGACCACTCGCTGGGAGACGGCCAGCTCATCCGCCAGGCGGTCCCAGCAGCGGTGCGTCTCCGGGAAGCCGTGCAGGAGGAGCACCGGATCGCCGGCGCCCCCTTCGGCCAACGCATACCGGGCGTCGCCGACCTCGAGGCGCCGCTCGTTCACCCGGCCAGCGGCTGCACGTGGGACGTGAGCTCGCCGTCGATGAGCAGGTGGACGACGAAGCCCGGTGGGTCGGCCGTGTCGCGGATCTCGCCCGGCTCGAGGTCGAGCCCGGTCTGCACGTAGGTGCTCGGGGCGACGAGCACCGGGCGCCCGCCGGCCTCGCCCGCGATCACGCGATGGATATGGCCGGCGGCGATCCGCCGAACCTGCGGATGGCGAGCGACGAGCTCGGCGAAGGCCCGCCGGTCGGCCTCGGGGAGCCCGATCTCGTCGAAGGCCGGGATCCCGGTGCGGATCGGCGGGTGGTGCATCGCGATCAGCGTCGGCGCATCGGGCGCGCCCGTCAGCTCCGCCTCGAGCCACGCCACGCGCTCGGCGTCGTAGGCGCCGCCCTCCTGGCCAGGGACGATCGTGTCGCAGAGCAGCAGCCGCAGCTCGCCGGCATCCACGGCGTACTGGATGAGATCGGACTCGCCGCCATCGAGGCCGAAGGCCTCGCGCAGGGGCGCGCGCAGGTCGTGGTTGCCGGGCAGGACGTACACGGGCGCACCGAGCCGGGCGACCTGTTCGGCGACGAACGCGTACTCCTCGGCCGCCGCGTTTTCGGAGAGGTCGCCGGAGACGATCACCGCCGTCGGCCGGAGGTCGAGGGCGGCGGCTTGGTCGACCGCGGCGCGCAGGCGCGCGCGACGGGTCGGCGCCGTCCCAGTCGGCGCCGATGTGCGGGTCGCTGAACTGGACGACGGTCAGCGGTCGGCTCATGTGATCGTCCCTGGCAAGGGCCGGAAACTAAAGCTCGCGCAGCGGCGCCGCCAACTCGGCTGCAAAAAAGTCGAAGAATCCGTCCGGGTCGGGACCGGCGTTGATCAGCGCGAGGTGGTCGAAGCCGGCGCCGGCGAACTGGCGCGCGACCTCGAGATGGCGCTCGACGTCGGGGCCACAGGCGAAGGCCTCGCGCACGGCGTCGACGGTGATGAACTCGGACGCCGCCTCGAAGTTGATCGGGTTCGGGAGCTCGGCGAGGACCTTCCAGCCCAGGAGCCCGAAGCGAAACCTCGCGTGGGCCGAGCGCGCGGCGGAGTCCTCGTCGGGAGCCCAGGCGAGCGGGACCTCCGTGTACATGGCCCCCGACCCGCCGGCGTCCCGGTAGGCCCCGACGAGCTTGCGGTCGGGGTCGGTGGTGAAGATGCCGTCGCCGTGCTCGGCCGCGATCGCCGCCGCCCGCGGGCCGCCGATCGCGACGACGATCGGCGGCGGCGTCTCGGGGAGGTCGAACACGCGGGCGTCCTCGAGCTGCAGGTACTTGCCCTCGTAGGACTGATAGCCGCCCGACCAGAGCAGGCGGATGATCTCGAGCGCCTCGCGAAAGACCTCGTGGCGCTCGGTGACCGAGGGCCAGCCGCGGCCGACGATGTGCTCGTTGAGCTGCTCGCCCGAGCCGACCCCGAGGGTGAAGCGCCCGTCCGAGAGCAAGGCGACGGTCGCCGCCGCCTGCGCGACGATCGCCGGGTGGTAGCGGATCGATGGGCAGGTGACGCCAGTCGACAGCTCGAGGCGCTCGGTGCGCGCGGCGATCGAGCCGAGCACCGACCACGCGAACGGGGAGTGGCCGTGGTCGTACAGCCAGGGGTGGAAGTGGTCGCTGATCTCGACGAAGTCGAACCCGACCTCCTCGGCGCGGACCGCCTGGCGCACGAGCTCGTTCGGCCCGCAGCCCTCCGAGAACAGCTTGTAGCCGAGCTTCACGATCGCCTCCTGGTCAGCCGCAGCGGGAACAATGACAAGGGCGCCCGGCGCCCGAGGTCGCGCGCGTCATCGCGGTCGAACGCCGTTGCGTAGCGGGCCGCTTCGTCCGCGCTTGCGTAGGCCTTCGAGCCCTCGAGCCCACACCCGCGCTCGCAGGACCAGCGCATGGTCTCGCCCTCCGACCAGAACCGAACCCGGTGGCCGACGATGGCGCACCCGAGCGCCATCGCCTCAGCCCGCCGGGGTGCCGGCCGTCGCCCGCGTCGAGGCGTAGCGGTCGCGGCCGACGCGGCGGGCGACGCCGTCGCTCACCGCTTCGCGCAGCGCCGCGCGGAAGCGGCCCGGGCCCCAGTACCGCGCCCCGACCCGCTCCGCGAGCTCGCGCCGGTCGAGCTCGCCCTGCTCCTGGAGCACGCGGTCGATGATCGAGACCTCGTGGTCGACCCAGTCCGGGTTGGGCTCGTAGGGGGGTGGCAGGAACGGTGAGTACGAGCCCGTCCCCGGCCCGGGCCGGAAGCGGCGCAGGCCCATCCGCTCGCGCTCCCAGCGCTCACGGTTGCGGCGGTCGCGCTCCTCGGCCTCGGTGCGCTCACGCATCCCCGTCGTCGCCGGCCTCCTCCTCCTCCTCCGCCTCCCGGGCGGTGATCGGCTTCGCGATGTTCTCGAGCGGCTTCTGCTCGGCGCGGACGCCCAGGAAGAGCTCGGCGATGCCGCCGACCGCCATCACCGCGGCGCCGATCAGGTAGGCGACCATCACCTGGGACACGTCGCCGGACTCGCCGAGCTTCTCGAACACGAGCGGGCCGGTGATCCCGCCGATGGCGGTCCCGACCGCGTAGAAGAAGGCGATCGCCAGGGCCCGGATCTCCATCGGGAAGATCTCGCTCACGGTCAGGTACGCCGAGCTGGCGCCCGCGGAGGCGAAGAAGAAGGTGGCGGCGAGCGCCAGGGTCAGGCCCCAGTCGCTGAACACTTCGCCGTTGAAGGCGAACCCGATCACCGCCAGCAGCACCGCCGAGATCAGGTACGTGCCCGCGATCATCGGCCGCCGCCCGACGGTGTCGAAGAGGCGCCCGAGGAGGAGCGGCCCCAGGAAGTTGCCGGCCGCGAACACGGCGTAGAAGAGCCCGACCTTGTTCGCCCCCACCCCCAGATAGGTGGTGAGCGTGAGGCCGAGGGTGACGGTGACCGCGTTGTAGAGGAACGCCTGGCCAATGAACAACGAGAAGCCGAGCACGGTGCGCTTCGGATAGACCTTGAACGCCGTCCGGGCGATCTCGCGGAACGGGATCGAGGCCCGCTGGCGGACCTTGATCGAGTCCCCTGGGTCCTCGAGCTCCTGCCCCGTGTCCTCGCTGACCTCGCGCTCGATCCCGTCGACGAGGCGCTCGGCCTCCTCCTCGCGGCCGTGGATGAAGAGCCAGCGCGGGCTCTCCGGAAGGTGGCGACGCACCAGCAGGATCCCGAGCCCGAGCAGGGCGCCGAGCCCAAACGAGAGCCGCCACCCGACGTCGAGCGCGAACAGCGACTCCTGGAGCAGCACGAGCGACAGTAGCCCGCCCGCGACAGCGCCGAGCCAGAACGAGCCGTTGATGATCAGGTCCACCCGGCCGCGAGCGCGGGCCGGGATCATCTCGTCGATGGCGGAGTTGATCGCCGAGTACTCGCCGCCGATCCCCGCGCCGGTGAAGAAGCGCGCCACCAGGAACCACAGCGCGGTGGTCGAGAACGCGGTCGCGACCGTCGCCAGCAGGTAGAGCGACAACGTGATCAAAAAGAGCTTCTTGCGCCCGAAGCGGTCGGTGAGCTGGCCGAAGAAGAGCGCCCCGACGCACGCCCCGGCCACGTAGATCGACTGCGCGAGCGCGATGTCGCCCGTGCTGAGCGCGATCCCGCTGTTGGGGTCGGTCAGAGTCGGCGCGAGGAAGCCGATGATCGTCACCTCGAGCCCGTCGAGGATCCAGACGACCCCGAGCCCGATCACCACCCGCCAGTGGAAGCTCGACCACGGGAGCCGGTCGAGCCGCGCGGGAATGCTCGTCTCGATCGTCCGAAAGCGACCCGCCTCTGTGCCAGCTTCCATGCTGCCGGACGGTCTACCCGCGATTTTCCGGCGTAAGCGCTGCTCTCAGTCGCCTCCCGGCGCCTCGAGCTCGTGCGTCGGGGATCGCCTCGCGGACGAACTCGATGAACGCCGTCGCGGCGGCCGAACGGTGGCGGTCGCGCCGCCAGATCACGTACACGGGCAGGCGGACCGGCGGCGTGAGCGTGCGCGTCTCGACCGGCGGGCCCTCGCGGCGCGCCAGCGAGGCGGGGAGCACCGCGGCGCTGAAGCCGTCGGAGACGAGGCAGCGGATCAGGTACGGGTCGCCGCTCTCGAGCGTCAGGTTGAAGGGCTCGCCGGCGGTGGCGAAGAAGTCGTCGGCGGCGGCCTTGATCGCGGAGCCGGCGCGAGGCGCGGCGAGCGGGATCCCGGCCAGGTCGGCGGCGCTGACGCATTCCTTCTCCGGCGCCTCCCCCGGCGGGTAGGCGGCGACGACCTCCTCGTCGCTGACGCGCAGGGAGGCGACCCCGTCCGGCAGTCGGCCGGAGACGAGCGAGAAGGCGGCGTCCAACTCGTCCGCATCGAGCAACGAGAGCATGTCGGCGGCCGTCCCCTCGCGCAGCGAGACGTCGATCCCGGGAAAGGTCCGGCTGAAGCGGGCCAGCAGCGTCGTCACCCTGATCCCTCCGGCGGGAAGCAGCGCCCCGATCGCGATCCGGCCGCGGACGAGCCCGCGCAGCTGGTCGATCTCGTCCCGGACGCTGCCGAGCTCGGCGATCGACGCGCCGCGCCCGCGCCGCGACCGCCTCGCCCGCCTCGGTCGGCGCCACGCGCCGGCTCGTGCGCTCGAAGAGCTCCGTGCCGAGCTCGGCCTCGAGCCTGCGGATCTGCTGCGAGAGCGCCGATTGCGCCACGTGCAGCTCCTCGGCCGCGCGGGTGAAGTGGCGGTGGCGGGCGACGGCCTCCACGTAGACGAGCTGGCGGATCTCCATTCCGGATTGATCGTAAACGGCGATTGATCAGTTCTCAACAAGATCTTGCAACGATTGATCACCTGGGCGACAATGCCCCCATGACGAGCTTCGGCGGCCACCGCTCACCGACCGGGCACCGGGCCGCGGGGTGGCGGATCCCGGTCACGCTGCGGCTCGCGGACAACGACGACGAGGCCGCGATCGCGCGGCTCGCCCAGCTGGACTCGCGACCCGTCCCCGCGGCGCCGCTGCTGGTCGCCGAGCGCGCCGGGCGGATCGACGCCGCGGTCTCGCTCTCCGCCGGCGAGGTGCTCGCCGATCCGTTCCGGCGCACGGCCGAGCTCGTCGAGCTGCTGCGCTGCCACGCGGGCGGGGCGCGCCTCGAGCGCGCCGAGGCACCGGAGCCGCTGCCGGTTGCACAGGCGCGTCCGGCGCTCGCCGGAGGTTGCCCGTGACCCCCTCCCCCACGGTCCGCCGCGAGCTCCGCCCCGGCGACCTCGGCCGGATCGTCGCCCACCACGGCGCGGTCTACATGCCGGAGTACGGCCTCGACTCGACCTTTGAGGCGCACGTCGGCGCCAGCGTCGCGGCCGCGGGCAAACGCGGCTTTCCGCGCGAGCGCGAGGGAATCTGGATCGTCGAGGTCGACGGCCGCCACGCGGGCAGCGTCGCGCTCACCGACGAGGGCGATGGGCTCGCGGCGCTGCGCTGGGTCGTGCTCGACCCGGTGCTCCGCGGCCAGGGGCTCGGCCGCCGGCTGATCGGCGAGGTGCTCGACGAGGCCGAGGCGTTCGGCTACGAGGTGATCGGCCTCGAGACGTTCAGCGAGCTACGCGCCGCGGGCCATCTCTACCGCTCGCAGGGGTTCGAGGTGCGGTGGGAGGAGACCGCGCCGCGTTGGGGGCGCGAACAGATCACCTACCAGCGCTACGAGCTCAACTTCCAGGTCCGAGCCCAGTCCTCGAGCCCGCCGAGCACGGGCTCGAGCGAGCGGCCCTTCTCCGTCAACGCGTAGGACACTCGGGCGGGCGAGCCGTTGTGGACGGAGCGGGCCACCAGGCCCGCCTGCTCGAGCTCGCGCAGCCGGCGCGACAACAGCCGATCGGAGACCCCGGGAACCGCGATCGTGAGCTCGGCGAAGTAGTGCGGTCGCTCGGCGAGCACCCAGAGGATGGCGCCGGCCCAGCGGCGGCCGATGAGCTCGATCGCTACGTGGAAGTCGCGACAGACCGGGGCCGGGCGTCCGTTCCCGGCCGTCGCTGCGCGCTCCGCGCGAGGGTATTCACCCGCGGCCTCCACCCTGCTCTCGAGGGTACAGAACCGCTTTCGCCGGCCCGCGGCCCCCGAGCGCCCTCCGCCAGGAGGCGCATCCCGATGTGGATTTCGCTCAGATTGCACATGGGCCGGTACCCGTCTCCTTGAGCCTACCGTTGAGCGCCCGCCGGACGACCGAGTTGGGGACCCCGAGGCCGGTCGCCTCGTCGCTGCCGCCCGCTGAGGCGGCGAATACGGTGGTGACGACGTCGCCGTCGAGGTCGACCACGGGGCCGCCCGAGTTGCCACTGCGCACGTCGGCCCGAAACGGCGTCATCCGCCGCGCCACCGGACCGCGGCCGTAGGAGTCGTCACTGGTCACGGTCCCGGTGCGGCCGAGGCGAGCCGGCGTGAAGGCGAGCGGCCCGTTGCCCGGGTAGCCGATCACCGCGGCGTCGTCGCCGCGAGCGCCCGTCCCCGAGGGCCAACGGCGGCAGATCGAGGCCCTCGACCGCGAGCAGGGCGAGGTCGTTGCGCGGGTCGTAGTGGACGGCGGTCGCGTCGAACTGGGTGCCGTCCTGGAGGTTCACCGTGGTGTCGTCCTCGCCGGCGACCACGTGGGCGTTGGTGACGACCAGCCCGGGCGCCGCAACCCAGCCTGAGCCCTCGACGCCGAGCCCGCAGGCGGTGCCGAGCACCCGCACGGTCGAGTCGCCCGAGTTCCGCACCTCGGGATCGTCCACCGAGGACGGGTTTGGCGGCGCGACGTCGGCATTGGGCCCGCGCACCGACGTGGTCGGGTCGACCCGACGGAGCACGTGCAGCAGCGGTCCCGAGGGGGGCAACAGGTCGTTGAGCGCGCCGAGGAGCGTCGACCGCTGCACCGCCTCCCGCAGGTCGCGGACACCGGTCGCGTGCAGGGCGACGGCGCCGAAGCCCCAGCAGACGAGCAGCGCCAGGGCGCCGAGGATGAGCGCCCCGCCGATCCCGTCGAGGCGCCGGGCGATGCTCCCCGGACGTCGCGTCCCGAGGCGCCGCGTGACCCCGTCCAGGGCGACCGCGACGAAGGCCCCGACGAGCAGCCCGGTGATCGTCGCGACCAGCGGCGCATATTGCGACTGGGCGCCCTGCGAAAGTAGCTCTGGCCCGACGCGCGCGCCGAGCGCGGCGCCGCCGATGAACCCCGCCAGCGGCAGGGCGCTTGCGAGCAGGCCTCGCTCGTAGCCGACCGCGCCAAGCGCGATTACGAAGAGAACGATGCCGACGTCGACCAAACTCATTTTTCCGGCGGGAAAGCGACTACCTTCTCCCGCATGATCAACGGCTCGCAGACGCGGCGCGGCGGGCACACGAACGCTAGCGCCGAAGTGCGGATCGAGGCGGATTGAGCACTGGTGGCGCGACGGCCGAGCGCCGACGCCGCATCGTCACCCGGACCGCTCCGCTGATCGTCGTCGCGACGCTGGCGTTTGCCGGCGGGATGGTGGTTGCGATGGAACCGGACGCGCCCGCGGCTCAGCGCTTCGTCGACGCCTGGGAGCGCGGGGACGCAGCGGCGATGTACGCCGAGTTGACGCCTGACGCCCAGGACGAGTACTCGCTGCCGAACTTCCGCGGGCTCTACGACGATGCGGCCGCGGAGGCGACCCTGGCGTCGCTCAGCGCCGGCGACGTCAAGGAGGAGGACGACCAAGCGGTAGTGCCGGTGAGCGTGCGCACGCACATCTTCGGACAGCTCAACGACGAGCTCGAGATCCCGCTCTCCAACGGCAAGGTGGCGTGGGCGCCCAACCTCGTGTTCCCCGGCCTCAACACGGACGAGCGCCTCGTGCGTCGCACCCGGGCGCCGGCGCGGGCGGCGATCCTCGCCGCCGATCGCAGCCCGCTTGCCGAGGGGCCCGCGTCGGCGCGCACCGTCGGCACGGCGGCGCTCGCCGTAGTCGGCGAGGTCGGCTCGCCCAGCCGCGCCCAGGCCAAGCGCCTCGAGATGCTCGGATTCCCACCAGGGACGCTCACGGGGATATCCGGCCTGGAGCTCGGCTTCAACGACCGCCTCTCGGGGAAGCCCGGCGGACAGCTGCTCGCGACCAGCTCGGGGGCCGGTGCCGGCGGCGGCACGGGCGGCGCGGGTGGGACGGGCGAGCGGGTGCTCGCCCAGAGCGAGCCCGAGCGGGGGAAGGCCGTGCGCACGAACATCGACCCCGATCTGCAGGACAGCACGGTCGCGGCTCTCGGCGGCACCTACGGCGGCGTAGCCGTGCTCGACGCGAAGAAGGGCTCGGTGCTGGCGCTCGCGGGGCTCGCGTACTCGGCGCCCCAGCCCCCGGGCTCCACCTTCAAGATCATCACCGCGACGGGAGCGCTCGAGGACGGAATCGTCAAGCCCTCCGACGAATTCCCGGTCGAATCGTCGAACTCCGACATCGGCCGCGAGATCCCCAACGCCCACGACGAGCTGTGCGGCGGCAGCTTCGCGACCAGCTTCGCCGACTCCTGCAACACGGTCTTCGCCCCGCTGGGGGCGGAGCTGGGCGGCGAGAAGCTCGTCAAGACCGCCGAGCTCTACGGCTTCAACGCGCCGCCGACCCTCTTCGACCAGGCCACGACCGCGCTCATCGATCCACCGCAGAGCACGATCCCCAAGGACCTCTCGGAGAGCGTCGAGACGGGCGAGTCGGCGATCGGCCAGGGGGAGGTCCTGGCGACGCCGCTGGAGATGGCCGCGGTCTCGCAGACCGTCGCCAACGGCGGCGTCCGCCTGCCGAACGCCATCGCCCGCGATCCCGAGCTTCAGCCTCCCGACGACCAGGTGAAGGTCTCCTCGCCGGAGACCGCGGCGACGATGCGCCAGCTGATGATCGGCGTCGTCAACGACGGCACGGGCATCGCCGCCCAGCTGCCCGGGATCCAGGTCGCCGGCAAGACCGGGACCGCCGAGCTTGGCCCGAGCGCCCTGGAGCCCGGCCAGGAACTGGGGCCGGGCGAGGAGGCGCCGCAGGACATCGACGCCTGGTTCACGGCCTTCGCCCCGGCCAGCAAGCCCAAGATCGTCGTCGCGGCGATGGTCGTCAACGCGGACGGGGACGGCGGCACCGTGGCGGCACCGATCGTGCGCCAGGTCATGGCCTCCTACTTCGACGTCTCGTAGCCCGCGGTCAGCCGAGCGGGAAGCCGATCGTCGCGCCGATGATCACCAGCGCGGAGCCGGCGATCGCGATGACCCCGGCCGCGGTCTCGGCCGGCTCCGAGACCTCGGCGACCGCAAAGCCGGCGACGGCGAGCAGCGCGCCCGCGCCGACGAGCAGCCACCAGCCCCCGCCGCGCCGGCTGCGCTCGGGCTCGGTCAGCCAGGCGCCCGCCCCGATCACCGCGAGGCAGATGACCCGGGCTCCGGTCGAGAGCAGCCCACCCATCACCACGACGGCAGCGACCGCGGTGAGGATCAGCGTCAGCTGCAGCGTCCGCGTCGACATTGCGAGAACGACCGGCTAGATGTCGAGGATGACGTCGCCGTCGCCCTCGAACGTGTGGATCTCGAGTCGCAGGGGGCGGTTGTCGCTGACGTCATCGCTGACGGGGAAGATCAGGAGCGAGCCGTGGTTGGGGCCGGTCTGGGCCGTGGTGTTGACCAGCGGCACGCTGCCATGGGCGGGCACGGAGGCGCCGATGTCCAGCGCGTAGGGGCTCTCGCTCTCGTTCGGCTTGTACTCCGTGTCGAGCGTGTCGACGACGGTGAAGTCGCTCGCCGACGGCCGCTCCTCGTCGCTGTCGTTGGAGATCACCATGAACACGCCCAGGTAGGCATTTCCCGGCTTCAGCGGCGGTTGCCCCACGAGGTACTCCTGGTCCTCGGCGTCGTCGGGGTTGAGAAAGCGGGTGATCTGAACGTTGTATTTGAGCCCCGCCAACTCGAGCGGCTCGCCCTCGGCGACCTCGGCGGTCGCCTCCTCGCCGCAGCCCGAGACGGCGACGCCGAGCAGCAACAGGGCGGCGGCGGATGCCAGATAGAGAGCGGCACGACGGCGCATGGCGGCCGGAAGCATATGCGAACCGCCGCGCGCTACCGGACGCCCGCGGGCAGTGGCTCGCCGCCCCCGACACCGACCCGCTCGACCGGCTCATCGCCCTCGATGATCTGGCGCAGCCGCCCGAGCCCGCGTTGCAGGTCGCGGCGGAAGTAGTAGCTGGAACCCGCCAACTCCTTGAGCCGCGCGAGCATCGTCGGCGGGTCGGTCCAGAAGGTCACCGTGACCTCGGTCGAGTCGGGGGATGCGCCCTCCGAGAGCTCCCAGACCGTGTGCGCGGGAACCGCGTTGGAGCGCCCTCCGCGGCCCTCCTCGCGGACCAGGTGTGGCCGCTCCGCCTCGATGACGGCGCTGTTCATCCACTCGCCCGAGTGGCGCAGCCGAAAGCGCGCCGCGGCGCCCACGCCGACCGGATCGAGGCGCTCGAGCCGGTAGTCGGTGAGGAAGTGATCCATGAAGGCGGGGCGGGCCGAGAGGTCGAGGAGGAAGTCGAACACGCGCTCGCGCGGCGCGTCGATCAGGGCTGTGGCGGATACGGGGCGCATGCGGCGGCGATTGTATTCGGCCATCGGAACGCAGAGTCCGCAAATTCCGTATAGCGGGTGCCCGCTTTGTTGGACCTTACGGCAAACGTCGTTAAGATCGTCACGAAGCGTGGTAGGTCCTCCCGTACGGTGCTGACCCAACGCCCCCCCAAGCCGCCGCAGATCCACGAGTCCGGTGAGCAGATCACCGAGTCGCGCCCGGGCTCGCTCTATTGCGTCGTCTGCGGCTACGCGGTCTCCATCTCCGCGGGCTCGTTGCCCGAGTGCCCCAACTGCCACGGTGACCGCTTCCGACGGGGGTCGATCTTCACGCGCCGCCCGGCCGTCGACGTCGCCGCCTTCGAGCTTGCCGACGCCGAGGCCGAGTGGCTGGAGGAGGTCCGAGCGGAGCTCGAGCAAGCCGGCCACTACCTCACCTTTGACGAGGGCAACGGCGACCACGCCGTGATCCGCCTGGAGCCCGGCTGGACCCGGATCGGCCGCTCCGGAGCCGCGGATGTGCGGCTCGAGGACGCGACCGTCTCGCGCCGCCACGCGCTCGTGGTGCTCAGCGACGACGGTGATCTGAGAGCGCTCGACGACCGCAGCCTCAACGGCCTGTTCGTCAACGGTCGCCGGGTCGAGTGGGCGCCGCTGCGCGACGGCGACGAGCTCGAGGTCGGCTGCTTCCGCCTGCACGTCGTCGAGGCCTAGCGCCCGAGGCGACGCGGCGCATAGGATTGCGCCGTGTCACCGATCCTGATCCTGGAGGCGACCGGGCCGCGCGCGGAGGCCCTGGCGATGGCGGCGGGCGAGAACCGCGGGATCGCCGTGGGCTTCGATCCCGAGTTCGAGAGCTTCACGTTCGACGCCGACGGCGTCTCCGAAGAGGAGCTCCAGACGGTGGTCTTCGAGGAGCTCGGCTCGCTCGAGCCCGAGTGGCGCAGCCACCTCAACCCGGTCGACTGATCCTCACTCGCACGAGGAGCGAGGTTCACTCGGTTGAGATGTTCGGGTCCGCCTGGACCTTCTCGGGGATGATCATCAGGAAGCTCTCGGCCGCCTGGCCCGCGAGCGCCAGCATCCGCTCGGCCTCCCCTTCCTGATCGGTCGCGCGCAGCTCCTCCGCGTAGTGGCCGAGCAGGTCCTCTACGTCGAGCATCCCCTCGGCGTCGAGGTCGACGAGGCTGACCTTGGCTCCCTCTCCGAGCCGGCGCAGCACCGCCTCCCGGTCGAGGTTCCACTCGGGGTTCTGCCGCACGTAGACGCGCCCGCCGGTCATCCCGGCGCACGCCCAGGGCCCGATGTCGCCGAGGACCACAGCGCGGCCCGACGTCATGTACTCGAACGCGAAGCCCTTCGCGTTGGCGCGGTCCGCGACGCAGCCTCGCGCGTCGTCGAGCGGCTCCGCCGGCTCCCCTCCGAGCACCACGTCCGCGCCCGAGAGCCGGATGCAGAAGCGCGAGTCGGCCGATCCCTGAACGAAGAGGCGGCCGCGTTGCGCGCCGTAGGCGAACGACTTGCCGACCGAGCCGTTGACCCGCTCGCCGGCCCGGTTGCGGCCCTTGAGGATCGAGACGGTGCCACCGAGCATCGTCTTGCCGACGCCGTCCTGCGCCCCGCCTTCAACGCGAACCACCAGCCCGTAGGCGTTGAAGGCTCCGAACCCCTGGCCGGCGACCGAGCCGCCGTTGAAGTCGAGCTCCGCGAGTACGTCGAGCGACCCCTCGGGCGCCCCGTCGTACAGGCGCGACCGCGCGATCGCCCCGGCGAGCTCGGTCCCGAGGACGCGATCGTGGGCGTCCGTGGCGCGCGGGAACTCGAGCCGGACACCCGGCGCGGTCGCGAGCCGCGGCGCGAGGCCGGCGATCTCCGCCGAGGCCGCCTTCGGCTCCATCCGGATCGGGCGCGCCCGCACCAGGCCGGCCTCCGCCCTGGCCTCAACGGGCGCGGCCTCGCCGCCGACCGGAAGGTCCGCGGGCGCCAGCTCCAGGTACTGCTCGAGCGGCGCCAGCAGCTCGCCGAGATCGATCTCGTCCGTGCGGGCGACCTGCTCGAGCAGGTCGTAGCGGCCGACGAGGTCCTGGGTGCGCTCGTAGCCGAGCTCCGCGGTCAGCTCGCGGACCTCCTCGCCCATGGCGGCGAAGAAGCGGGCGCAGTTGTCGGCCGCCGTCCCCACCTCCTGCGGCGTGAACTTCTTCAGCCCATGCTGGGTCGCGGCCTCGGGGGTCTCGATCTGTGTCGCGATGCCGACGTGGCACGTGTCCAGCTGGCAGCCGCGGCAGATCGTGCAGCCGAGCGAGACCATCGCCAGGGTGCCGAACCCGATGCGGTTCGCCCCCATGCAGATCAGCTTCACGATGTCGTGGGCGTGCCGGTAGCCCCCGTCGGCCCAGATCTCGACCCGGTTGCGGATCCCGGCCTCCATCAGCGCCTGGTGGACGAGCCGGGTGCCGATGTCCGAGGGCAGGCCGACGTGGCGCAGGGCGTGCTGGCGGGCCGCGCCGGTGCCCCCCTCGAAGCCCGAGAGGGTGATGATGTCGGCGCCGGCCTTGGCGATCCCGAGCCCGATCGTGCCGATGTTCGGGACCACGGGGACCTTGACCGAGACCCGCAGGTCCGGGTTCACCGTCTTCAGCTCGTCGATCAGCTCGGCGAGGTCCTCGATCGAGTAGAGGTCGTGGTTGTTGGACGGTGAGATCAGGTCGGTGCCCGGGCTCGCGTTGCGGGCCGCCGCGACCTTCTCGGAGACCTTCTTGCCCGGGAGGTGGCCGCCCTCGCCGGGCTTCGCGCCCTGACCGATCTTGATCTCGGCCACGTAGGAGGCGTTCAGCATCTCGGCCGAAACGCCGAAGCGCCCCGAGGCCACCTGCTGGCCGCGCCACTTGCGGTAGCGCCCGTACATGTCGCGGATCTCGCCCCCCTCGCCGTTGACGCACAGGACGTTGATCTGCTTCGCCGCCTCCGCGTAGGACCGGAAGGCCGGCTCGGACTGCGAGCCGAAGCTCATCGAGGAGATCACGATCGGGTAGTCGTGGTGTCCCACCGAGGCGTCCACGGCGCTCGGATCGATGGGCTCGCGATCGGGCCGCAGACCCATGATGTGGCGCATTGAGATCGGGCTCTCGGCCTCGAGCTCGCGCACCTTGGCCGAGTAGTCCTCGTAGCCGGCGTTGCCGTTCGCCGCCGCGACCGCCGCCTTGTAGACCTTGGGGTAGAAGCGAAACGTCTTCGCCGGCCGCTCGCCCTCGCCCTCCTCCCGCAGGACCGCAAGCCGCTCGTCGGTGTCGGCGTCGAGCGCGGCGAAGCCCACGCCGGCGCTCGCCGAGGCGGCGAAGGCCTGCGTCTGGAAGATCTCCGCGAGCTCGGGTCGGATCCCGATCGAGGAGAATTGGCGCGCGTACCCGCGCACCTCGTGGATGCCGATGGTCGAGATCACCTTCTCGATCCCCTTCGAGAGCGCGGCGCAGACGTTGGAGACGTCCTGCGCGTAGTCGTCAACGCAGACGACCTCGAGCATCACGTACGGGTTGACCCCGTTGGCCCCGAGCCCGAGCGCGAGGACGACGTCGTGGACGTTGCGCAGAGCCGCCGAGCGCAGCACGATCGCGCAGCGGCGGCGCAGGTTCTGGGCGCCGGACTCGACGCGGTATTGCTTCAGCGCCTGATCGATGGCCGAGGTGGCCAGGTGGGGGTCCAGATAGCGGCGCTCGCCGTCGTACACCGTGCGGTCGGTGAGCACGATCAGCTCGGCGCCGTCGAGGGCGCGCTGCACGGCCTCCTGCTTGAGGCGCTCGATCGCGCCGGCGGTGCTCTCGGACTCGAGCAGCGCGGTGTCGATCGCCGCGGCACGGTCGCGGAACTCCTCCCACAGGTCCTCGAGCAGCCAGGTCTGGTGGTCGCGGGCGATGCGCCGGTAGGTGGCGTCGCCCAGCGGCGCGAGGTCGTGATGGCCGCCCAGCAGGACTGGGAACGAGGTCTCCACGGTGCGCGTGTCGACCGCGGGGTCGTGCAGCGACGGGCGGCGCCCGAAGACCGCCCGGGTGGAGAAGTGCTCCATCTCGCGCTCGCGATCGATCGCGGGGTTGGTGACCACGGCGACGGTCTCCTTGAAGTAGTCGGCGAGGTTCTGGCGCTCGGGGCTGAGCGCCGCCAGCGGGCCGTCGTAGCCGAGCGACCCGATCGGCTCGGCCCCGTTCGAGGCCATCTGCTGGACCAGTTTCACGTCGTCGCGCTGCCAGCCGAAGCCGGAGAGCACGCGGTCGCCGACCTTCACCGGCTCCGCCGGGCCGGCGGCCGTGTAGCCGGGGATGTCGGTGCCCTCGAGCGGGCCGCCGGTCTGCAGGGCGCGGTCGTATGCCGCCGCGCGCTCGGCGCCGGTGCGCTCGAGCCACCGACGCGCGACCTCGCGCTGCATCTCGTCGTGCTCGAACAGCCGCGAGCGCCGGCGCCCGCGGTCGATCGAGACCATCAGCTTCTCCCCCGGCCCGAGCGGGAGCGGCTCGGCGACCATCTCGCCGACGCCGATCACGCCGGGCTCGGAGCTGAAGACGTAGTCGTCGGCCGTCTCGACCCGCCACAGCGGCCGCAGCCCGAGCGCGTCGGTGGAGAACACGCACTCGTCGTCGTGGCGCGAGATCAGCGCCACGGGTCCCTGGGCGAACGGCCCCATCGTCTCGCGCAGGTACATGTAGAAGGGGTGCAGGTCGGTGGGCAGCGAGCGGATCTCGTTCGCCACCGGCGGCACGATCAGCTCCATCGCCTCGGCGAGCGTGAGCCCCTCGATCCGGATCAGGTGCTCGATCGTCCGATTGAGGTCCATCGAGTCCGAGCCACCGGATGGGATCTCCACGCCGAGGGCCCGCGCCTCCTGGCGGAGCTGCTCGATCGTGTTGATCTCACCGTTGTGGCCGAGGACGGAGAACGGCTGCACGCGCCGGAACGACGGCCAGGTGTTGGTGGAGTAGCGGTTGTGGCCAAAGCAGGCGGCGGTCTCGAACCGCTCGTCCGCGAGGTCGGGGTAGTAGGCGCCGAGGACACGGGGGGCGCCCATGACCTTGTACACGCACGTCGTGGCCGACATCGAGGGGACGTGAAAGCCGAGCTCGGACTCGAGCTCGGCCGCGAGCGCGAACAGCGCCCGGTCGCGGTCGTCGGGCGCCGCGAGCAGGCCGGCGAGCTGCCAGAAGTGAGGCTCCTCCTCGCGGGCGGTCGCGCCCAGAGCCTGCGACTCCACCGCGCCGAGGCGCTCCGCGAGGATCCGCAGGCCGGCGCGGGCGAGCAGCTCGCGAGCGTCGTGCAGCGCACGGTCGACATCACGGGAGCGCTCGATGAAGACGTGGCCCACCGCGAACGCCGGGTCGTTGACGAGCGCCGGGTTGTGACCGCCCGCGCGCACCTCCTCGGCCCAGATCCGCCGCGGGATGTCGACCAGCATCCCGCAGCCGTCGCCCTCACCGTCGACGTTGCCGGCGCGGTGGAGCATCTTCTGCAGGCTGGCGAGGGCCAGCTGCACCGGCTCGCGACTCGGGGTCGCGTCCTTGCGCACCGACGCATAGAGGGCGCACGCATCGTGGTCATCAACCGAGGGCGGCGGGACCAAGGGCCGCCACGGCAGGTGGGGCGAGTAACGATTCAATTGGACCTCCCGGGTACCGCACCTTCTTCGAGCGGGCGCGCGGCGGGCAGCGGCGAGGCGATTATACGGCCGCGCCAGGCTGCATATAGTGGGCTCGATGGCCAGCACGATCGCCGTCCTCTCGCAGAAGGGCGGCACCGGCAAGACGACGCTGACGAGGACCCTGACCGACGTCTTCGGGCGCCTCGGGCTCAACGTCCTGGCCGTGGACGCCGACCCGCAGGGCAACCTCTCCGACTACTTCGATACGCCGCGCGACGCCCACCCCACGCTCGCCGAGGTGCTCAACGGGCAGGTGCGCGCCGCCGAGGCCGTTCACGGCCCGGTGATCCCGGCGAACATGCGCCTGGCCGAGGCCGAGCTGACGCTGGCCGGCAGGATCGGCCGTGAGGTGACCCTGCGCAACGCCCTCCGCGACCTAAAGCGCGAGCGCGACATGATCCTGATCGACTGCCCGCCCACGCTCGGCTTGCTCTCCGTCAACGCCCTGGTGGCCGCCGATCATGCGCTGCTCACCACCGAGGCTCAGTACTTCTCGCTCCAGGGGGTCGAGCAGGCGCTCGAGGTCGTCGACCTGGCGCGCGATTCGCTCAATCCGGACCTCGACCTGCTCGCCGTCGTCCTCAACATCGCCAACATGCGCACGAGGCATGCGCGCCAGACCCTCGAGGCCCTGCGCGAGCGCTTCGGCGACAAGGTCTGCCGCACCGTGATCCGGCAGTCGATCGCCTACGCGGAGTCGGCCGAGCGCGCGGTTCCGATCCTCGATTACCGCCCCGACCGCGGCGCCGACTACCTCTCGCTCGCCGGCGAGCTGCTCCGCCGCCTGCAGCGTCCCGAGCTGCTCACGCCGCTCGACGAGCTCTCCACCGAGCTCGTCCCCGCCGGGACCGCCCGCTGAGCCGCGATGACCGATCCGCTCGAGCTGCGATCCGAGCTCGAGCGAACGCTGACGCTCGCGGCGCAGGAGGCGCAGGCCTACGTCGCCGCCCTCGGCGACGAGCCGGTGCGCCGCCCGGGTGCCGACGAGCGGCTGGAGAGCTTCGACCCGGCCCTGCCTGAGGACGGGGCCGGCGCCCCCGAGGCGCTCGCCGAGCTCGCCGCGCTCGGTCGCGACGCCGCCACGAGGTCCAGCGGTCCGCGCTTCTTCCACTTCGTCATGGGCGGCACCACCCCGGCGGCGCTCGGCGCCGACTGGCTCACCTCCACCTATGACCAGGTCGCCTTCGCGTGGGCCTCGTCGGCGCTCGGATCGCGGCTGGAGGCGGTCGCGGTTCGCTGGCTGCGAGAGCTGTTCGAGCTGCCGCCGGAGTTCGGCGGGGTCCTGGTCACCGGGGCCACGATGGCCAACTTCTGCGGTCTGATCGCGGCCCGCAGCTGGTGGGCCGAGCGCTGCGGCTTCGACGCCGACGAGGCGGGGCTCGCCGGCGCGCCGGCCCCGGTGATCCTCAGCAGCGGCTACGTGCATCCGAGCGCGATGCAGGCGATCAGCATGGCCGGCCTCGGCCGCGCCAACGTCCGCCGGCTGGCTCGCGACGGCGTCGGGCGGCTGGACGTCGAGGCGCTGGCCGCAGCCCTTGCCGAGCCGGGTCCGGCGATCGTGATCGCCAACGCGGGCGAGGTGAACGCCGGCGACTTCGACCCGCTGGCGGAGATCGCGGAGCTCACCGAGGCCAACGACGCGTGGCTACACGTCGACGCAGCGTTCGGCCTCTTCGCGCGCCTGGCGCCGGAGTCACGTGGGCTGACCGCGGGGATCGAGCGCGCCGACTCGGTCACCGTCGACTGCCACAAGTGGCTCAACGTGCCCTACGACTGCGGGGTGGCGTTTGTCCGCGAGCCGTCCCGGCTGGCGCGGGCGCTCAACTTCGGCGCGCCGTACCTGCCGCGCCCCGACGACCCACGCCCCAATTTCGGCTTCATCGCGCCGGAGAGCTCCCGGCGCTCGCGGGCCCTGAACGTCTGGACCACCCTCCGCGCCTACGGCCGCTCCGGCTACCGGGAGATGGTCGAACGCCACCTGGCGCTTGCGCGCGGACTCGGCGAGCGCGTCGATCGCGAGCCCGACTTCGAGCGCCTCGCGGACGTGAGCCTGAACATCGTCTGCTTTCGCGCCCACCCGGAAGGGGTGGCCGAGGACGACCTGGACGACCTCAATCGGCGACTGGGCGAGCGCCTGATCGCCGACGGCAGGGTGTTCTCGGGCACGACCGTCTACGACGGGAAGGTCGCCTTCCGGCCGGCGATCGTCAACTGGCAGACCACCGAGGCCGACGTCCAGATGCTGATCGACGTGCTGCTCGAACTGCTCAAGGAGGAGAGATGACCGAGAAGGACTCGCCCGAGGCGCTCGAGGGAGCGATCGCGCGCTACAACGACGCCTGGAACGCGCACGACCTCGACGCGATCATGGCCATGCACGCGCCCGACATGGTGTTCGAGAACCACACCGCCCACGAGCGCGCCGAGGGCGAGGACGTGCGTGGCCACATCGGCGCGATCTTCGAGACCTGGCCCGACATCACGTTCGAGGGCCGGCGCACCTACTGCCGCGACGGGCTCGTGGTCCAGGAGTGGACCGCGACCGCCACGCACGCGAACGAGATGCGCCGCGGCGACTTGGTCGCCGAGCCGACGGGCAAGCGCATCACCTGGGACGGGCTCGACGTGATCCCGTTCGAGGACGGCCTGGTGAAGCGCAAGGACGTGTACTCGGACTCGGTGACGATCCTGAGCGCGCTGGGCCTGCTCTGACGAGGTGGGGCCGCCGGAGTAGCTTTGGGGCCATGCCCGCCGCTTGGCCAGCGCTCGCCTACGGCGCCTGGAGCGCGACCTGCGACACGCTGCACGCCCACACACAGGTGCTGGGCAAGCTCGCGGTGGAGCTTGCGCCTCCGGCGCCCCAGCTGCAGCACGCCGCCCTGCGGCTGACGCCGCGGGGCTGGGAGACGGCGGGGCTGCCGGCGCCCGACGGCTCAGGCGCGATCACGGCCGCGCTCGACCTGCGGCGACACGAGGCCGTGATCGAGCACAGCGACGGCCGCGACACGCGGATCCCGCTGACGCCGAACCGCCCGGTCGCCGACGTAACGCGCGACGTCCTCGCCGCCGTCGAGCGCATGGCCGGAGCCGTCGAGATCAACCCGACCCCGCAGGAGGTGACCTGGACGGTGCCCCTGGACGAGGATCGCGAGCACGCGACCTGGGACACGGGGCAGGTCGCCAACTACTTCGAGGCGGCGACGCAGGCCGCGCTGGCGCTGGCGGACTTCCGGGCGCCGTTCAGGGGCCGATCGACCCCGGTCAACGCCTGGTGGGGAACGTTCGACCTCGCGGTCAACTTCTTCTCGGGGCGGCCCGCGGATCCACCGTCGGACGACTTCATCATGCGCAACGGAGCTGACGCGCAGCAGGTGGCGGTCGGCTGGTGGCCCGGCGATGCGAGACACGATGGGGCGGCGTTCTTCGCCTACGCCTATCCCACCCGGGACGGCTTTGGCGACGCGGATCTGGGGCTGGACGCAGGGCATTGGCACCCCCAACTTGGCGAGTACGTGCTCGAGTGGGATCAGATTCGGGAGCTCCCCGAGCGCCGCGCGCTCATCCTCGATTTCATGCGCTCGGCGTTTCGCCATGCCTGCGCCGTCTGCGAATGGGACCCCGCCCTCGCCGCCACGGCCGAGGGCGTCCCGCCCCCGGTCAGGTAGCCGGCGGGCCTAGAGCTCCGGGACGTCGGCGCCCAGCGGGCTGAACGGCACGCGCTTCGACCTCGGCCCAGTCGCCCACGGCCGCGACGGCGGCCTCGACCACCTTGCCGGTGTCCTGCCAGTAGCACCAGAGCATCACCGACGGGCCGGCGCCGGAGATCGTCGCCCCGATGGCCCCGAGCTCGCGGGCGCCGGCGACGAGCTCCATCGAACGCGGGTACAGCTCGCGTCGGGCGGGCTGGTGGAGGCGGTCGGCCAACCCGGTGGCGATCAGCGCCAGGTCGGAGCGCTCGAGCCCGAGCACGAGTTGGCTCGCGGCGGCGACGTTCGCGACCGCGTCGGTGACCGAGATCGCCGGCGGGATCGCCATCCGCGCCTCGGCGGTGGGGACGGTCGCGGCGGGGATCACGAGCACGGCCTCGACCCCGTGCGGCGGGTCGAGGCGGACCGGGGCCGGCAGCTCGTCGCCCTCGGCGGTCGGGCAGAGGACGAACCCGCCGTAGAGCGCCGCGGCGACGTTGTCGGGATGCCCCTCGAGCTCGACCGCGTGCCGGTAGAGCGTGTCGCGGGTGAGCCCGAGCTCGAAGAGGTGGTCGGCGGCGACCAGCCCGGCGACGATCGCCGCAGCGCTCGAGCCGAGACCCCGGGCGAGCGGGATGTCGCTGCGAATCTCAAACCGCAACCCGTCCGCCGTGTGCAGGGCCTCGAACGCCCGCACGCAGAGGTTCGACCGATCGGCCGGGAGGTCCTGGCCCGCCACGACCGAGAACTCGCCGGTCTCGCTGACCTCGAGCTCGAGCTCGATCGTCAGGGCGGCTGCGAGGACGTCATAGCCGGGGCCGAGGTTCGCCGACGAGGCCGGGACCCGGACCAGGCGCCGTCGAGCGGTCACCGCGTCAGCCCCGTGAGGGTGCGCTTAGCGCCACTTGATCGAGCAGCCGACCGGCTCGGTGTCGGCCGGGGGCTCGCCGCCCTCGAGCACCGCGTCGAGCGCCGCGCGCAGCCACTCGGCCCGCAGCGACGGGTCCTGATGGTCGGCGTCGGGCGCGCCCTCGTAGACGATGCGCAGCTCGGGGTCGAGCACGAACAGATGCGGGGTCGTGCGCGCTCCCCACTCCCGCGCCGCGTCCTGCGACTCGTCCCAGAGGAACGGGAACGGCCAGTTTTCGCGCTCGACGCGCTCGCGCATCGCGTCCGGCCCGTCGTGCGGGTAGCGCTCGGCGTCGTTGGAGTTGACCGCGAGGAAGCGAACGCCGCGATCGGCGTACTCGGTGGCGACGTCGACGATGCGGTCGTGCCAGGCGAGCGCGTAGGGGCAGTGATTGCAGGTCCAGAAGACCACGGTGGCCTGCGCCTCGGCCGGCCCGGCCGGCAGGGAGCGCGTCTCGCCGGTCGTGTCTTTAAGCACCAGCTCCGGGGCCGGGCGCGCGGTCGGTCGTTCACTCTGGGTCATCGTTCCGTCCGCTCCCTTCGGCCGCCGCGAGCGCCGCGGCGATGTCCTGTCTGTCCGGCAACGCCGAGATCCGCCCGTCGCGCAGCCGATAGACGCGGCAGGTTAGCCCGAGGGGCTCGTCCCCCGGCTCCTGCACGTCGCGGCCGTCGACGCGAATCGTTGGCGAGCCGATGAACCGCTCACGCTGCGCGCCGGCGTCGTCGACGATCTCGCGCACCTCGAGGCGGTCGGGCTCGAGCCCGGCGGTACGCATCTCCTCGCGCACGAGCTCGATCGCCTCGTCGGCGGAGGGACATCCGGCCCACCACAGCAGCTCGACTTCCACGCGACTATTTGAGCAGGCGCTCCACCTCTGCGAGGAGCGCGTCCGCCTCGAATGGCTTGCGCATGAACCCCTGAGGCTCGACCCCGTGGCGGCGGATCGAGCGCTCCTCGTCGACGGTGGCCGTGAGGATCAGCACGGGGATGCCGCTGAGCTCGACCTCGCCGCGTAGCCGGCGGAGGATCTCGAATCCCTCCAGGCCGGGCATCCGCCACTGTCGGCCATCATCGGCCTCCCGCCCGTGCGGTCGTGACGTGCCGGGCGGTCGCGGGCCGGGGCGCGGCGGTCGTGTCGGTCGGCGGCCCGGCGGACGGGCAGCTCGACCCCGGCGCCTTTCATCACTCCTCCGGGGGCCCCTGCCACTCGGCCCCGGGTTCTCAGCAGTCTATGGTCAGGCGTCGGGGCTCGCGGCGGTCGAATTCCCCGCCAGCGCGCGTGTGTTGCCGGCGATCGAGCCCGCCAGCAGGCCCGCGTCCGGAACCTCGGTACCGGCGAGCAGGACGGACTCGCGCAGCCGTGCCCCGGCACCGATCCGTGCCCCCGGGCCGACGACCAGCGGGCCCTCGAGGTGCGCTCCCTCTCCGACCTCCACCCCCTCGCCGACGAGCACCGGACCCTCGAGCTCCACCGCGTCACCCAGAGCACCCGCCTCGAGCAGCTCGCCCGCCGGCTCGAGCCTGATCGCGCCGGTGAGCACGTCGAGGTTGCCCTGCAGGTACTCGGGCAGCGAACCAACGTCGTTCCAGTAGTCGTCGGTCGGGTGGACCCCGAACGGCACGCCGGCCTCGAGCAGCGCCGGGAAGACATCGAGCGCGAAGTCGACCTCCTGCTGCTCGGGAAAGTGGTCGAAGATCTCGGGCTCGAGCACGTAGATCATGCAGTTGGCGAGGTCCGAAAGGGCGTCCGCGGGCTGAGGCTTCTCCTGGAAGCCCTCGATCCGGTCACCCTCCGCGGTGACCACCACCCCGTACTCCGTGGTGTCCTTGACCGGCTTCACCGCCAGGGTCGCGATCCAGTCGTTGGCCTCGTGGGTTCGCATCAGCGCGCCGAGGTCGATGTCCGTGAGCGCATCGGCCGCCATCACGACGAACGGCTCGTCGCCGAAGAAGTCCGCCACGTTTCGCACCCCGCCGGCGGTCCCCAGCAGCTCCTCCTCGTAGGAATAGGTGAGCTCCACCCCGAGCTCGGCGCCGTCTGCAAAGCGGCCGCGGATCGTGTCCGCGTACCAGTGCAGGTTGGCGACGATCTCCGTCAGGCCGTGGTTCGCGAGCAACTCGAGGATGTGCTCCATGATCGGCCGATTGACCACGGGAACCAGTGGCTTGGGGATCTCGTGCGTGAGCGGTCGCAGGCGCGTTCCGAGGCCCGCTGCCAACACCATCGCCTTCACCGGCGTGAGGCTATTGGGTTCGAGGCCCGTCTACGGGGTTCGAGCCCCCTCTCTACGATTCGGGGGCCAAAGACGATCAGGAGAAGCATGAGCACCACTGTCGCACCGGACTACAAGGTCGCCGATCTCGGCCTCGCCGAATTCGGCCGCAAGGAGATCACCCTCGCCGAGCACGAGATGCCGGGGCTGATGCGGACCCGTGAGGAGTTCGCTGATTCCCAGCCGCTCGCCGGCGCCCGGATCACCGGTTCGCTGCACATGACGGTCCAGACCGCGGTGCTGATCGAGACCCTCACGGCGCTGGGCGCCGAGGTCCGTTGGGCCTCGTGCAACATCTTCTCGACCCAGGACCACGCCGCGGCCGCAATCGCCGCGGCGGGCATCCCGGTGTTCGCCTGGAAGGGCGAGACGCTGGAGGAGTACTGGTGGTGCACCGAGCAGGCGCTCACCTGGCCGGACGCCGACGGGCCGAACATGATCCTCGACGACGGCGGCGACGCGACCCTGCTCGTCCACAAGGGGGTCGAGTTCGAGGGCGCGGGCGCCGTACCCGATCCCTCGACCGCGGATTCGGAGGAGTTCCGCATCATCCTCGAGACGCTGACCCGCTCGCTCGCCGACGACCCTGAGCGCTTCACGCGGATGGCCGCGGGGATCCTGGGCGTGACCGAGGAAACGACCACGGGCGTCCACCGTCTCTATGAGCTCGCCCAGACCGGCGACCTGCTGTTCCCGGCGATCAACGTCAACGACTCGGTGACCAAGTCGAAGTTCGACAACCTCTACGGCTGCCGCCACTCGCTGATCGACGGCATCAACCGCGGCACCGACGTGATGATCGGTGGCAAGGTGTGCGTGGTCTGCGGCTACGGCGACGTCGGCAAGGGCTGCGCCGACTCGCTGCGCGGCCAGGGTGCGCGCGTGATCATCACCGAGATCGACCCCATCTGCGCCCTGCAGGCGGCGATGGAGGGCTTCGAGGTGCGCACGCTCGAGGAGGTCGTCGACACCGCCGACGTCTTCGTGACCGCGACGGGGAACAAGAACATCATCACGCTCGATCACATGAAGCGGATGAAGCACCAGGCGATCGTCGGCAACATCGGCCACTTCGACAACGAGATCGACATGGCCGGGCTCGAGTCATCGGGCGCCGAGAGGGACATCGTCAAGCCGCAGGTCGACGAGTGGACGTTCTCCGACGGGCACGCGATCATCGTGCTCTCCGAGGGTCGGCTCCTGAACCTCGGCAACGCGACCGGGCACCCCTCGTTCGTGATGTCGAACTCGTTCACCAATCAGACGATCGCCCAGATCGAGCTGTTCGGCAAGAACGACGACTATGAGAAGCAGGTCTACGTGCTGCCCAAGCACCTCGACGAGAAGGTCGCCCGGCTGCACCTGGACGCGCTCGGCGTCAGCCTCACCGAGCTGCGGCCGGACCAGGCCTCCTACATCGGCGTCCCGGTCGAGGGCCCCTACAAGCCGGACCACTACCGGTACTGATCCCCGAGGAGGAGATCCGGCTCCGCGCCTCCCGCTCCTCCGGGCCGGGGGGCCAGCACGCCAACGTCACCGCGTCGCGGATCGAGGCGGTGTTCGACGTCGACGCGTCCGAGAGCCTCAGCGAGGCGCAGAAGGCGCAGCTGCGGGCACGGTTCGGCCCGCGAGTCACCGCCGTCGCCCAGGACGCCCGCAGCCAGGCGCGCAACCGCGAGCTCGCCGTGGCGAGGCTGCAGGAGCGGATCGCCGCGGCGCTGCGGCCCCGTAAGCGCCGGCGAGCGACGAAGGCCACCGCGGCATCGCGAGAACGCCGCCTGCAGTCAAAGCGGCGGCGCTCAGAGACCAAGCGCAACCGCGGCCGCCCGGCGGCGGACGACTGAGCCTAGGCCGTGGCCGTGGCCGTGGCCTCTTCCGGGCCTGTGCCCGCTTCCTTCTGTGTCCGCCGCCGCAGCGCGAGGCCCACGAACGGGTAGATCAGGGTCGAGAGCATGGCGGCGCCAACGAGGCCGGCAGCCGTCGACGAGCGCATCTCCCCCAGATCGATCGCGATCGTCGTGATCGCGACCACGAGCGGCAGCTCGGTGGCGCAGAAGAACGCCAGGGCGAGGCGGTCGCGGGCTCCGAGCTCGCGGCGGTAGAGAACCATCGCGGGCACGCCGCGGACGACGAGGAAGAGCCCAAGGAAGAGGAAGAGCTTGGCGATCGCGGTCGCCGAGCCGAGCGCCTCGAGGTTGAACTCGATCCCGCTCTCGACGAAGAAGAACGGGATCAGAAAGCCAAAGCCGACGGCGGTCAGCTTCGACTCGAACTGCAAGAGCTCGCGGCCGCGCAGCGCGGCGCGCACGATCATCCCGGCGACGAAGCCGCCCAGCAGGATGTCGAGCCCGAGCTCCGAGGCCAAGAGGACCAGTCCGAAGACCAGCACGGTCGAGATCCGCACCGCGAGCTGGCTGCTGGACTCGAGCGTCCGCTCGAGGGCGCCAAAGCCCCGCCAGACCAGCCGCACCGAGGTCAGCGCCAGCAGCAGGGCGATGAGGATGAAGCCGATCAGGATCAGCGCCTCATGCAGCGGCTGGGTGGTCGAGAGCACGAGCGTGATCAGCAGGATCGGCCCGAACTCGCCCACCGCACCGGCCCCGAGCAGGTAGCCGCCGAACTTCGTCCGCAGCTCGCCCACGTCGCGCAGGATCGGGATCAGGGTGCCGATCGCCGTCGTCGCCAGCGCCGATCCCGTGTAGAGGAACGAGACCACGACGCCGGCGGCGGCCAGCGCGCCGCCGATCCCGTACGCGAGCACCAGCGAGCACAGCCATCCCCAGGCGCCCAGCGAGAGCGGCTTGCCGCGAATGCGCTCGAAGTCGATCTCGTAACCGGCGAAGAAGAACAGCATGCCGAGGCCGAGATTGGAGAAGAAGTCGATGAAGGCGTCCGGCTCGGCGATCCCGAGCACCTGGGGGCCGATCACGATCCCGAGCATCAGTTCGAGTACGACGACCGGTGGCGCGAGGCGCCTCGGCATCACGACGACGATCACCGCCGCGACGGCGGCGGTGACGATGACCGCGAAAAAAGAGCCCGCGTCGACGTCGATCACGCGCGGATCATTCTCCCCCCTTCGTACGACGCCCGAGGGTTAGGGCCGACCGAGCTCGCTCTTGAGCGCGTCGATCATCTCGATCGGGCCCGGATCGACGCCGTTGTGCGCCGCCAGGTGCAGGGAGACGAGATCCCCGAGCATCACCGACCACAGCAGTCGCTGCACGCGGGTCTCGCCCACGCTCTCGACCTCGACCACCGCGGCGGCCGATGGCTCGATCAGCTTCGCGGTCAGCTCCGCCCGCTCCCGCTGGCGCGGATGCTGGTCGCTGTCGGCCAAAAAGACGGCTGAGAACGGCCGCTCGCCGTTCGGCGTCCAGCCCACGATCTCGTTGTGATCGAGCTCGGGGAGCTGGTGGCTGAAGGCGTGCTGCTTGGCGTTCTCGTTGACCTCGCACTTCCACCGGTAGGCGACCGGCACCGTGAGGTCGCAGCCATAGATCAGCGGCACGGTGCCGGCGAGCCGCTCGGCGATCTCGCCCGCCGCGGCTACGAGCCCGTCCCGGTGCTCCTCCAGATGCGCGGCGGCGGCGTCGATCTCGGTCCGCATCCCCGGGGCCGCGCCCACGAGGCCCGCGATCTCGCAGGCGACGGTGAAGCCGTAACCCACTGCGTGGCGCGGCTGAAGCCCGCCCGGAAGCCCGATCACCGGCACGCCGGCCTGGCGGGCGGCGTCCCCGAGCTTGCCGCCGGTGGTGGCCACGTAGCGCCGGGATCCGAGCGCCTCGGCGGCCTCGAAACAGGCCAGGGTCTCCTCGGTGTCGCCGGAGTAGCTCGAGCACAGCACCGCGCGGTCGGGCGCCGTCCACGGCGGCAGCTCGTAGTCGCGGAAGATCAGCATCGTCAGGTTGAGGCCGTCGCCCATCGCGGTGCGGGCGAGCATGCCGCCGATCGCCGAGCCTCCCATGCCGCACACGACCAGCCCGCGCGCCTCCGCCTCCTCGAGCCCGGCGGACTCGACCCGCCAGAGCGCGTCGCGCAGGTGATCGGGGAGGGCGAGCACGTCGTCGAGCTGCCCGCTCGAATCGAGCGCCCGGATCTCGTCGAGACCGGTCACACCGCCACCTCGGGCCCGATGACCTCGCCGGGCGCCACGCGGGCGCCCTCGGCCACCGCGGCGCCGGCCTCGACCCGTGCCCGCTCGCCGATCACGCTCCCGGCGGAGACGGTCGCGCCGTCGCCGACCTCCACCCGCTGGGCCAGGATCGAGTCGATCACCGAGGCGTCCGCGCCCACCGAGCAGCCGTCGAGCAGGACGCTGCCCGAGATCATCGCGCCATCGTCGATCCGGGTTCCCGAGCGGAGCACGGCCCGCGCGGAGACGGTGGCGGCGGCCGAGACGTGCGCCCCGGCCGCGATCCACGGCCCGCCGATTTCCTCGAGTTCGGTCTGCACGGTGCCCTCGATGATGTCCCAACTCGCCTGCAAGTAGCGCTCCGGGGTCCCGATGTCCATCCAGTAGCCGTCGAGGCGCAGCCCGTAGAGGCCCTGCCCGACCAGCTTCGGGAAGATCTCGCGCTCGATCGACACCGGCCGGCCGGCCGGGATCAGGTCGATGACCGAAGGCTCGATCACATAGGCGCCCGCGTTGACCTCGTCCGTGTCGATCTCGGCGGGATCGGGTTTCTCGAGGAACCCCGCGACCTCGCCGCCCTCGCGGCGGCGGACGAGCCCATAGGAGCTCGGGTCCTCGACGGGATAGAGGGCGAGGGTGGTGACCGCGCCGGTCTCGTCATGGGCCCGCTGCAGGGCGGTCAGGTCGAGATCGGCGAGCAGGTCCCCGTTGAGGACCAGGAACCGCTCGTCCAGCAGCCCGGCCTCCGCGGCCAGGCGGATCGGGCCTGCGGTCCCCAGCGGCTCTTCCTCCTCGATGTAGACGATCGACGGACCGCCGGGGACCGCGTCGCCCAGCGCCTCCCGCAGGTCCTCGGCCCGAAAGCCGCAGGCCATGATCACCTCGTCGATCCCGTGGCGGCCGACCCAGTCGACCAGATAGCGGATGAACGGGCGATCGACGAGCGCCAGCGCCGGCTTCGGCTGGGTCAGCGTCAGCGGTCGCAGCCGGGTCCCCTCTCCCCCGACGAGCACCAGGGCTCGCATCAGCTCGAGACGCGCCCCACGGTGTTCGGGGTCCAGCGACCGATCCCCTCGTAGGTAAAGCCCGCGGCCTGGAGCCGCCGCGGATCGAGGAAGTTGCGCCCGTCCACGATCAGCGGGTTCGACATGCGCCCGGCGAGCTCTTCCCAGTCGAGCTCGGCGAACTCGGGCCATTCCGTGACCAGGATCGCCGCGTGGGCGCCCTCGAGCGCGGCCACGACCGATTCGGTGACCTCAACCTCGGGCAGCAGCTCGCGTGCTCGGTCCGCGGCGATCGGATCGTAGGCGCTGACCTCGACCCCCTCGCCCTTCAGGCGCGCGGCCAGCACGAGGCTCGAGGCGTCGCGCATGTCGTCGGTGTCGGGCTTGAACGCCAGCCCGAGCATGCCGACGCGGAGCCCGGCGAGCTCGCCGAGGTGCTCCTTCAGCTTGCCGACGACGCGGCGCTTCTGCAGCTCGTTGACGTCGATGACGGCGCTCAGCAGCTGGAAGTGGTACCCGGTGTTGCCGGCGAGCTTCTTCAGGGCCACGGTGTCCTTGCCGAAGCAGCTGCCGCCCCAGCCGATGCCGGCGTTGAGGAACTTCGGCCCGATGCGGGCGTCCATCCCCATCCCGTTGGCCACCTCGGTGACATCGGCGCCGACCTCCTCGCAGACGTTCGCGATCTCGTTGATGAAGGAGATCTTGGTCGCGAGGAAGGCGTTGGACGCGAGCTTGATCATCTCCGCGGAGGCGACGTCGGTGCGCACGATCTGGCCGCCGAGCGGCTCGTAGGCGGCCGCGACCGCGTCGGCCGCCCGCTCCGACCCGGGATCGGCGCCGATCACCACCCGATCTGGGTGGAGGAAATCCTGGACCGCCGAACCCTCCTTGAGGAACTCCGGGCACGAGACGTAGACGAGGTCGGGCTTCTGTCGCCTGATCGCAGCGCCGGTCCCGGCGGGGACGGTGCTCTTCATGATCAGCGCGTGCTCGCCGCCCTCGGGGAGGCTCGAGACGACGGCCTCGACGCGCGAGAGGTCGGCGTCGCCGGAGTAGGTCGGCGGCGTGTCGACACAGCAGAACAGCAGGGTCGACGACTCCAGCAGCTCGCTTGACTCGACCGTGAAGCGCAGGCGATCGCGGTTGCGCTGCACCAGCTCGTCGAGCTCGGGCTCGTGAATCGGCAGGGGCGCGCCCGATCGGAGCGCCTCGATCTTGCGCGCGTCGATATCGAGCGCGACCACCGGATGGCCGATCTCCGCGAAGCAGCTCGCGGTCACCAGGCCGACCCAGCCGACACCGATGACGCCGATCGTTGGCTTTTCCGTCGTCTCCACGGTCACGAAGCTACGGGAGGCTACTTCGATTGGTATTCGCGCATCGAGGTCGCGATCGAGAGCATCTGGCCCTCGTCGAGCGATTGCAGCAGGGTGTTGTTGACCCAGTAGGCGCCCTTCGGGGTCTTCCAGCCCACCAGCCGCAGCCGGTCGCCGTCGTAGAACAGCAGGTAGTTCTTGCCGTCGATCGTCCTGGTCTCGGACGGGTTCTGGAGGATCGGCGCATCGATCCAGTCGGTGCCCGAGACGCCGTAGAACTCGTCGGTGAGGCCGTGGCCGAAGGTATCGCCCGGTACGTCGACGACCATCTTGTAGCCGTAGAAGACGTCCTTCTCGGGGCCGTCGATCGGGAACGCCCGGGTGTCCGCCGAGATGATCGACCCTGGTGCAAGGCGGGACGGGTAGTAGATCGGGAAGTCGATCATCTGTTCCCCGTTCTTCTTCTTGTGGATCGAGATCTGGTGGGCGAACTGCTGCCCCTGGTCGCTGGAGTCGTCCATCACCGGACCCTCGAAGTGGTCGCCGCCCGAATCCGGCTTCGGCTTGTTTTCCTTGGAGCCGCCGTTGCCACCACCCTGGTCCTGGTTGTCGTTCGGGGGTGAGTCGCCGGAGGGGAGGTCACCGGGGGTGCCCTCGGTGTCGAGGAACTGGGCGACCGCCTTCTTGATCGCGTCGTCGTTGGCGGTCACGTAGGTCGTCCCGAGCTGCGCCGGGAAATGGACCTCCCGCACGGGGGCGGACTGCACCGCCAGGAACGTCTTCAGCAGCTCGAGCAGCTGCACGGCGTCGCCGATGTCGGAGGTCGTGTAGTCCGTGAAGATGTCGAGCAGCTCGTTGCGGTCGTCGATCAGCTTCTGCGGCGGCAGCTTCTGGCGGGCCTCGCGGAGGAAGTCCTGCTGACGGGCGGAGCGGACGAGGTCGTTGTCGAAGTGGCGGAAGCGCACGTACTGCAGGGCGTTGTAGCCGCACATCCGCTGATAGCCCGCCTCGATGTTGATCTCCGCGGTCCCGGAATCCGGCGGGATGTAATAGCGGCGGTCGACGTCGATGTAGACGCAGCCGATCGCGTCGACCGCGTCGGCGAAGCCGGTGAAGTTGATGTTGACGACGTGGTTGATCTCGAGGCCGGTCAGCTGCTGGACCACCTTGAGCGTCTTGTCGGCCTGGCCGGCCGAGTAGGCCTCGTTGAACTTCGCGACCCCGACCCCCGGGATGTTGACCTTCAGGTCTCGCGGGATCGAGAGCAGCGCGATCGCGTCCTTGTCGGGGTCGACGCGAAGCAGGATCGTGGTGTCCGAGCGGCCCGGGTCGCCCTTCATCCCGAGGCGCTTGTCGGAGCCGATGATCAGGATCGTCTGCGGCTCGCCGCCGTCGACCTCGGTCAGCTGGTCGCGCAGCGAGGCGAGCCGCTCGTTGTCGCTGAGGCCCTTGGCGATGTCGGTGAGGTAGAGCAGCAGGCTGATCGAGGTCGCCGCGGCCATCGAGATCACGATCACCAGGGTGGCGGCGACGAAGCGCGCCCAGAGCGGCCTTGCGCGCGGCGGCTTGCCGCCCTTGCCGGCGTCCTCCTCGGCGTCGGCCGTCGCGGCGGCGACGCCGGCGGCCACCGGCTCGCCGTCCGGCTTGTCCTTGGCGACCCGGGCGCGAAGTCCCGCGAGCGCCTCTTCCTCGGCCTGCTCGCGATCGGCGAGGCTGACCGTCTCGGCCTCCACCGTCTCCCCCGACGGCGGCGCCACGGCCTCCGACTCCTCGGACGGCTCGTCCTCGGACGCGGGCTCCTCGGCTTCGGCCTCCAGCTCCTCGGACGCGGGCTCGTCGTCGTCGTCCCCGGCGAGCTCGCGATCGAGGTCGGCCTTGATCGCGTCGTACTCCTGGGTCTCGTCCCCCGTCGGCGGTGCGTCGGAGGCTGCCTCGTCATCGGGCGGGTCGGCCGGCGGCTCGGGAGACCGCTGGCGCCCGGCCCACGTCGCGGGCGGCGGCGGCTCGTGCTCGCCGGCGTCACCCTCGCCGGGGGGCGTCACGTCGTCGCGCTCGTCGCGCTCGTCGTCGTCGCTCATCGGGCTTCCCCGTCGGCCGCGGCGGCCAGGTGCTGCGGCAGCCCCGCGGCGAACTCGACGATCGCCTGGCGGTAGTTCGCCAACGACGCGACCGAGACCCACTCGTCGGGCCCGTGATGGCCCGCGCCAAGGGGGCCGAACTCAACCGCGGGCACGCCTGCACGAAGGAACGAGACCGCGTCCGAGGCGCCGTCGCGCCCGACGCTGGTCACCTCACCGTCGTGGTGGGAGGCCGTGGCGGCGCAGAGGGCGCGCACAAAGGGCGACTCGGGGTCGACCATCGCCGGCGGGCGCTTGAAGGTTGAGACGATCGTCGCGGCCGGAATCCCGGAGACCTCGCCGAGGATCGCGTCAGGGTCCTGCTCGGGCAGGAAGCGCACGTCGACATCGATGTAGCAGGTGTCGGGAACTTTGTTCAACGCGTCGCCGCCGAGGATCCGGCCGAGGTTGATCGACGGCCGGTCGAATAGCTCCGAGCTCCTAGACGCAAACGGTAGCGATTGGATCGCGCGGAAGACGTCGATCGCGCGCAAAATCGCGTTCTCGCCCAGCCACGGGGTCGCCCCGTGCGCGGCGCGACCGTCGACCCTGATCCGCATCGCGACGACGCCCTTGGCGGCCACCCCCACGTGCATGTCGGTGGGCTCGCCGGTGATCACGAAGTCGCCGAGAAAGCCCTCGCGGACGATCAGGTCGCCGCCGCGCTCCGTCTCCTCCTCGGATTCCTCGTCCGGGACCACGCCCAGGCGCACGCGCACGGTCTCGCTCTGGCGCAGGTCTGCCACCGCGAGCAACATCGCCGCCAGGGCTCCCTTCATGTCATAGGCACCGCGCCCCACCAGCCGGTCGCCGTCGAGCCGCGCCTCGAACTGCTCCGGGCGCCCTGGCACGACGTCGATGTGGCCGTGCAGCAGCAGCGTCGTCTCCGCATCGGCCGGACCGACCTCCGCCAGGGTCACCGGCAGCCCACGGCAGTCCAGCTGGCGCGTCTCGATCGCGCGGGCGTCCAGCCAGCCCTTGACGAAGCCGGCGCATTGCTTGATGCCCTCGGCCGTCGAGGTGTCGTAGCCGATCAGCTTCTCTGTTAGGAGCTGCTCATCCAAGTCGCCAGATGGTAGGCCGGGACCCGGCCTAGTTCTCGGCGATCTGGATAAAGGCCTCGCAGCGCGCGCGCTCCCGCTCGGCCTGCTCGGCCGCGGCCGACCCCTCCTCCGCCTCGGAGAGGCGCTGCTCGGCCTGCTCGAGGCGCTGCCGTAGCTCGGCGACGTCGAGTCCGTCGGGAGACGACGCCTCGGCGACCAGGACCCGGGCGCGGTTGGCGAACACCTCGAGCCAGCCCTCGCCCTGGGCGTAGGTGTCGACCTCCGAGTCGGACTTGTGCAGGCGCAGCTCGGCGGGGACCAGGCGGGCGACGATCGGGATGTGGCCGGCGAGGATCCCGACCTCGCCGACGGTCGTACGGGTGACCAGCATCTGCAGCTCGCCGGAGAAGACCTCCCCCTCCGGCGTCAACACCTGAGCCTCGAGCGTGTGCTCAGGCATCGTCCTCGGCCTCGGCCTCCTCGGCCTCCTGGCGCTCCTCGGTCTCGGCCTGCTCGCGCTCGACGCCCTCGTCCTTCTCGCCCTTCTCCTCGGTGCCGGCGACCTGGTCGATCGAGCCCTGCATGTAGAAGGCCGACTCGGGGAGGTCGTCGTACTTGCCGTCGAGGATCTCGCGGAAGCTGCGCACGGTGTCGGCGACCGGGACGTACTCGCCGTCGCGGCCCGTGAACGCCTCGGCGACGAAGAACGGCTGCGAGAGGAAGCGCTCCAGCTTCCGCGCTCGGTTGACCGCCACCTTGTCCTCGTCGGAGAGCTCGTCGATCCCGAGGATCGCGATGATGTCCTGGAGCTCCTTGTAGCGCTGCAGGTTCTCCTGGACCTCGGTCGCCGTCCGGTAGTGCTCCTCGCCGAGGATGTCCGGCTTGAGGATGGTCGAGGTGGAGTCGAGCGGGTCGACCGCCGGGTAGATCCCCTTCTCGGAGATCGCCCGCGACAGCGTCGTGGTCGCGTTCAGGTGCGCGAACACCGACGCCGGCGCCGGGTCCGTGAGGTCGTCAGCCGGGACGTAGACCGCCTGGATCGAGGTCACCGAACCCTGCTTGGTCGAGGTGATCCGCTCCTGCAGACCGCCCATCTCGGTCTCCAGGGTCGGCTGGTAGCCGACCGCCGAGGGCATGCGCCCGAGCAGCGCCGAGACCTCGGAGCCGGCCTGGACGAAGCGGAAGATGTTGTCGATGAACAGGAGCACGTCCTTGCCGCCCTGCTCGCGGAAGTACTCCGCCATGGTCAGCCCGGAGAGCGCCACCCGCAGGCGGGCGCCCGGGGGCTCGTTCATCTGCCCGAAGACGAGCATCGTCCGGTCGATGACCCCGGACTCCTTCATCTCGAGCCAGAGGTCGTTGCCCTCGCGCGAGCGCTCGCCGACGCCGCAGAACGCGGAGAAGCCCTCGTGCTCCTCCGCGATGTTGCGGATCAGCTCCTGGATCAGCACCGTCTTGCCGACCCCGGCACCGCCGAACAGGCCGACCTTGCCGCCCTTCGCGTACGGCGCGAGCAGGTCGACGACCTTGATCCCGGTCTCGAGCACCTCCTGGGTCGGCGTGAGGTCCTCGACCTCGGGCGCCGGACGATGGATCGGCCAGCGGGTCTCGGCGTCGACAGGGCCGGCGTTGTCGATCGGGTCGCCGAGCAGGTTGAAGATGCGGCCGAGGGTCGCGTCGCCGACCGGCACGGTGATCGGGCCGCCGGTGTCGACGACCTCGTCGCCGCGCTTGAGACCGTCGGTCGCGTCCATCGCGACCGCGCGGACGCGGTCGTCGCCGAGGTGCTGCTGGACCTCGCACACCAGCGTCGTCGCCTCGTCGGCGTCGCGCTCGGCGCCGCCCGCGGTCATCTGGATCTCGAGCGCCGAGTAGATCTCGGGCAGCTCGTCGTCGAAGACCGCGTCGACGACGACTCCGGTGACCGACTCGACGCGACCGACGTTCTTCCCGTTGCTCGATTCGCTTCCGTTGTTCTCAGCCATGTTCCCTTTCTAGATCAGCCGAGCGCTTCGGCCCCGCCGACGACTTCCAAGATTTCCTGCGTGATCTCGGCCTGGCGGACGCGGTTCGCCTCCAGCGTCAGGTCGTCGATCATCTCCTCGGCGTTCTCCGCGGCCGAGCGCATCGCGGTCATCCGCGCGCCCAGCTCCGAGGCCGATGACTCCAGCAGCGCCCGGTAGACCGAGAGGTCGACGTACTCCTCGAACAGCATCGGGAGCAGCAGCTCCGGCTCGGGCTCGTAGTCCCAGTAGGCCTTCTCGTGCGCCTCGGCAAGCTCGGGGTCCGCGGGCTCCTCCGGCTCGGGGATGCCCTCGCCGAACACCTCGGCCTCCTGCAGCGGCAGCAGCGTCTGGCGCCGCACGTACTGGGTGAGCGGCGAGACGTAGCGGTTGTAGACGAGCTCGACGCGGTCGAGGTCGCCGTCGACGTACGCCGACGTGACGTCGCGAGAGATCTCGCGCGCGTCGGTGAACGCCGGGCGGTCGGTGAATCCCACGTAGGAGTTGGAGATGTCCTCGCCGCGGAAGGTGAGGCTCGACGTGCCGCGGCGGCCGACGACGGAGTAGGACGTGTCCGCCCCGTTCTCGGCGAACTCGCGCTTGAGCCTGCCGCCCTCGCGGAGGATGTTGGTGTTGAAGGCGCCCGCGAGCCCGCGGTCGCCGGTGACCAGGATGATCCCGACGCGGCTCGGGTTCTCGCGCTCCTCCAGCAACTTGATGCGCGGGATCGAGCCCGCGGACGCGTCGGCCACCTGCTGGGTCATCTTGCGGATCGCCTGCGCGTACGGGCGCATCGCGTCGATGCGCTGCTCGGCACGGCGCAGGCGCGCCGCGGCGACCATCTCCATCGCGCGCGTGATCTTGTGAATGTTCTTCACGCTCGCGATCCGGTTCTTGACTTCCTTCTGGGTGGCCATGAGCTAAGCGGTGACTTCCTCCTCAGCCCTCTCGACCGTCTTCTCGGCCCGCTCGGCCTCCTGCTCGGCCACGGCCTCCGCCTTGGCCTCGTCGTCCGTGCGCGCCGGTCGCCCGTGCTCGCCCTCGTCCTTGACGCGGTCCGACTCGCCCTCCTCGAGCGGCTGGCCCTCCGCGTCGAAGTCGGGGCCGAAGTCGTCGATCATCTCCGCGATCGCCTCGCCCAGCGACTCCTCGTCCTCATCGGAGAGCGCGCCCTCGTTGATCCGACCCATCAGGTCCTTGTTCTCTGAGTGCAGCCGGTCGAGCATCTGGGCGAGGAACTCGTGCACGCGCTCGGTCTTCACCCGGTCGAGGTAGCCGCCGGTGCCGGCGTAGATCGAGGCCACCTGGTCGGCGACCGAGAGCGGGCTGCGCTCGTTCTGCTTCAGCATCTCGACCAGCCGCTCGCCGCGGGCGAGCTGCTTCTGGGTCTCGGGGTCGAGCTCGGAGCCGAACTGCGCGAACGCCTCCAGGTCGCGGTACTGGGAGAGGTCGAGCTTCAGCTTCCCGGCGACCTTCTTCATCGCCTTCGTCTGCGCGTTACCGCCGACCCGGGAGACCGAGATGCCGACGTTGATGGCCGGCCTCACGCCCGAGTAGAAGAGGTCGGACTCGAGGAAGATCTGACCGTCGGTGATCGAGATGACGTTGGTGGGGATGTAGGCGGACACGTCATTGGCCTGCGTCTCGATGATCGGCAGCGCCGTCAGCGAGCCGCCTCCGAGGTCGTCATTGAGCCGCACGGCGCGCTCCAAGAGGCGCGAGTGCAGGTAAAAGACGTCGCCCGGGTACGCCTCGCGGCCCGGCGGCCGGCGCAGCAGCAGGCTCATCTGCCGGTACGCGGACGCGTGCTTGGTGAGGTCGTCGTAGACGCAGAGCGCGTCGCCGCCTTCGTAGAGGAAATGCTCGGCCATGGCGCAGCCCGCGTACGGCGCCATGTACTTGATCGGCGCGGCCTCGTCGGCGGGCGCGGCGACGATGATCGTGTTCTCGAGCGCCCCGTGCTCGTCGAGGATCTCGGCCACCTGGACGACGGTCGACATCCGCTGACCGACGGCGACGTAGACGCAGACCAGGTCCTTGTCCTTGTTGTTGATGATCGTGTCGATGGCGATCGCCGTCTTGCCGGTCTGGCGGTCGCCGATGATCAGCTCGCGCTGGCCACGGCCGATCGGGATCATCCCGTCGATCGCCTTGATCCCGGTCTGCACCGGGGTGGTGACGGGCTGGCGCTCGACGACGCCGGGGGCCTTGAACTCGGCCGGGCGAGTCTCTTGTGTGTTGATGTCGCCCTTGTCGTCGAGCGGGCGCCCCAGCGGGTCGACGATCCGGCCCAGGAGCTCCTTGCCGACCGGGATCTCGAGCAGACGGCTCGTGCGCTTCACCGTGTCGCCCTCGACGATCTTGTCCCACTCGCCGAAGAGCACGACGCCGACGTTGTCGGCCTCGAGGTTCAGCGCCAGGCCGGTGACGTCGTGAGGCAGGTCGAGCAGTTCGAGCGACATGCAGTTGTCGAGCCCGTGGACGCGGGCGATGCCGTCGGCGACCGAGAGCACGGTGCCGACCTCGGCGAGGTCGGCGGTGTCGGCCTCCAGCCCCTCGATCCGTTGCCTGAGGATCTTCGAAATCTCGTCGGGCTTGATCTCCACGTTCTCAGCAGCTCCTTGGTTGGTTAAGCCGCACTCGCGACTTCCTTTCTCAGTTTCTCCAGCTTGCCCCGCAAGCTCGCGTCCAGAACCATGTTGCCCACCCGGAGCACGATCCCGCCGAGCACTCCGGGGTCCACCTCGGCCTCGATGTCGACCTCGCGGTCGGTCTGACGCTCGACCTGCTTGCGGACCTCATCGACGATCTTGTCGTCGAGCTCGACCGCGCTCGTCAGCGTCACCTCGAGCCGCCGCTTTGCCTCTGCCCAGAACTCGTCGAACCGGTCGCGGATGCGGAAGATGGCCGGCATCCGGTGCTTCTCAGCGAGCAGCTCCAAGAAGTTTACGAACTCCTCGCTGGCCCCCGAGACCGCGCTCCGAATCGCGTCGCGCTTCTCCGCCGAGGAGAAGTACGGCGAGAAGAAGAACGTCCGCATGTCGCGGCTCTCGTTGAGCGCGTCCGCGAACTCGCCGAGCTGGTCGTGGATCTCGTCCAGCTCGTCCTTCTCCTTCGCCACCTCGAAGAGGGCGTCCGCGTAGACCCGGGCAATCTCCTCCATCGGCCTAGCTCCGGTCCTCCGACGCCCCGGTGCCGGCCAGGGCGGTGAAGTCGACCTCGGCGAGCGCCTCCTCGACCAGCCGCTTCTGGTCGTCGCCGTCGAGCGACTTCCGCGTGACCTTCTCGGTCGCGAGCACGGTCAGGTCCGCAACCTCATTGCGGATCCGGTCCAGCGAGCGCTTCGTCTCGGCCTCGATGTCGCGGCGGGCCGCGGCGACCAGCTCCTCGCGCTTTGCCTTGCCCTCGGCCGTCGCCTCCGCGACCGCGGTCTCGGACGCCTTGCGCGACCGCGTGACGATGTCCTCCGCCTGCTCGCGCGCCTCCTTCAGCCGCTGCCGGTACTCGGCCAACAGCTCGTCGGCCTCCTCGCGCTGCTTCTCGGCGGCCTCGATGTTCTCGCGGATCGCGGCCGCCCGCTTCTCGATCGCGTCACCGATGCGCGGGAAGGCGTACTTCCAGAGCACGAACAGCGTGATCCCGAACAGGATCAGGGTCCAGATCATCAGACCCAGGCCCGGGGAGACCAGGAAGCTGCCCCCGCTGTCCTCGGCGCCGAGCGGCAGCGACCGTCGCGATTGTCGCCAGCAGGCTCCATTACGACCTAGAGGAAGAAGGCGATCAGGCCGAAGATGAACGTGTAGAAGGCGACGGCCTCGGTGAGCGCGAAGCCGAGCCAGCGAATCGACTGCAGCTCGTCCTTCATCTCGGGCTGGCGGGCGACGGACTCGATCTCCTTGCCGAAGATGATCCCGATGCCGATGCCGGCTCCGATCGAGCCGAGCCCGGCGCCGATGCCGAGCGCGACGGACTTGCAGTCCGTCTGAGATCGGCGCCAGGTCAACGCTCTGCGCGGCCTGGGCGATGGGCAGCAAATCCATTCTCAATGACTCCTTTAGTGAGTCTCGGCGGTCGCTCCGCCGAGGTAGATGGCTGTAAGGGTGGAGAAGATGAACGCCTGGAGGGTGGCGATCAGGCCGACCTCGAGGATGAAGAAGAAGAACGCCAGCGGGTATGTGAGCAGCGCCAGCGCCGCGACTCCCAGCAGGACCGCGAGCCCGCCGCCCATGAACAGCAGCAGCAGGTGGCCGGCGAGGATGTTGGCGAACAACCGGACTGAGAGCGAGATCAGTCGCGCGAATTGCGACACCGCCTCGATGACGAAGATGAACGTCTTCGCGGCCGGGTTCATGTCCTCGAGGCCCGGCGGCAGCCACGACTTCAGGTAGCCGAAGAAGCCCTTCGCCCGGATCCCCTCGACGTGGTAGCTGACCCAGACGACGAGGGCGAGCACGAGCGGGACCGAGAGGTTGGCGGTCGCCGCATAGAGCGCGAACGTGGGGAGCTCGAGCCCGAGGACGTCGATCTTGTGCTCGGTGTTGATCGGCAGCGGCAGGAAGCCGATCATGTTCGAGAAGAAGATGAAGAAGAACAGGGTGCCCAGGAACGGGAACCACTTCTTCGCCAGCCGGTCGTCAGGGATGTTGCCGCCGGTGATGTTGTTGCGCGTCAGGTCGTAGGCGATCTCGACCGCCATCTGGACCTTGTTCGGCTCGCGTTGCATGCGGCTGGCGATGAACGACATGGTCTCCGATGGTCAGCGCGCTGGCGAGCGCGAGATAGAACACGGCCTTGTTGATCGAGAGGTCGATGCCCGGCGATGTTGATCTCGATCCAGGGGTCGAGCTTGAACTCGTTCTGGGGCTGGAAGGCGTCGTTTTTGCCCTCGTTGCCGAGCACGATCAAGAGGCCGATCGTGATCAGCAGGTAGAGCCCGACGCCGATCCAGATCTTCGTCTTGCGGCTCACGTGGCGCTCGGGTCCGGGTAGAGGAGCTTGCTGGCCGCCAGGCAGGCCAGGTGCACGGTGACCAGGGCGAGGCAGAGCACGGCGGCCGCGAGGCCGTCCTCGCGCTCGCCGAGCACGCCGACGAGCAGGATCGCCAGCGCCACCAGCCACACGCGCCCGAGCGTGGCCCCGGCGACGATCCCGAGCGCGCGGCGGCGGTCGCCACGGGCGAGCGAGGCGGCGGAGGTGCGGTCGGCTACGGCGAGGATCGCGTGCTGGACAAGCCAGGCCGCCGCGGCGACGGCGTAGCCGAGCATCGGCCAGCCGGCGGCGAGAAAGATCGGCAGCGCGACGGCGAGCAGCAAGAGGTCCGCGTACCGCAGCAGCACGCCGGGGCGGCTGCGCGGGGCGGCCGCGTCAGGGCCTTCTATAGCGAGCGTCGACAAGAGCAGTACCCCCGAGGGCGCCCGCGCGGGACCCGCAGCGAGCGCGCGGCGCCGCAGCCGCCAACCCGACGCAGGTACCCGTGGCCGATCGCGGGCCGGCCATCGTGGCGACGGCCCTCGTCGGAGGGGTCTCGGTCATCTGAGGAGTTGAAGAAGCGACCAGCCAATGCGGCCTAGAAAACGGATCCATAGGACGTGACAGCCGCCCGTCCCGGAAGAGCGCCAGGACCCGGCGGCGGCGCTGACTATAGAGGAAAACGGCACCCCGGCGGAGGGAGCTTGTAACACGCTTGTAACAGCCGCTACGGGACCTCGGCCTCGGGTGGATCGAGCACCTCGAGCTCGCCGGTCTCCGGGTCGACCGCGGCGAAGCTCCCGGTCTCCAGCTCGCGGGCCACGCCCGCGTCGACCTCGGCCTCGGCGGGCGCCGCGCCGCGGGAGCCGAAGAGCTCGCGAAACCGGGTGGTGCGCAGCTTGAGGATCTCGAGGGTGATGACTAAGTAGAAGCTCGCGGCCAGGGCGGCGACGAGGCAGACGGCGATCACCGCCGTCCAGAAGGGGTCGAAGTGGCCGTGGTCGTCGGAATACGGGACGAAGCGCAGGGCCAGCGCCAGGCCCGCCATCACCAGCGCCCAGCCATAGAGGTAGGCGAGCGTGCGCCGCTGGGAGAAGCCGATGTTCGCCATTCGATGGTGGAAGTGCCAGCGATCGGCGCGGTAGATCGGCTGGCGGTACTTGATCCGCTTGGCGATCACGAAGCCGGTGTCGAGGATCGGGACAGCGAGCACCACGAGGGGGAAGAACAGGGCGACGACGGCGTTCGTCTTCAGCGCCCCCTGGACGGCGATCGCCCCCAGTAGGTAGCCGAGCAGGTTGGAGCCGGTGTCGCCCATGAAGCTCGACGCGGGCGGGAAGCCGTGGCGCAGGAAGCCGAGCGCACCGCCGGCGGTGAGCGCCGCGAGGATCCCGGCGCCGGGCCGGTCGAGCGAGAGCGCGATCACGGCCATCGTGGCCGCGGAGATCACGCACACGCCCGCGGCCAGCCCGTCGACTCCGTCGATCAGGTTGATCACGTTGATCACGGCGACGATCCCCAGGATCGTCAGCACGTGCCCGAGGTGGACGCTGCCGATCAGCCCGACGTCGAGCAGCTCGACCTGGCGCAGGTCGACCGAGCCGAAGAACGGCAGCGTGAAGGCGCTCGCGTTGACGCCGTTGAGCACCGGGATCGCCGCGGCGACGGTCTGCCCGGCGAGCTTCAGCAGCGGGTTGAGCTCGAAGACGTCGTCGAGCACCCCGACGACGACGATCACCACCGCCCCGACCATCAGCGCCTGGGTCTGCTCGGCCCAGGGCAAGAAGAGGATCGTGGCCACCGCGATCGCGACGAAGATCGCCAGCCCGCCGAGCTTCGGCGTCGGGTCGGTGTGCAGGCTGCGCTCGTTGGGGAAGTCCACCGCGCCGATCCGCCACGCGATCCGCTCCGCCACCGGGACCAGCAGCCAGGCGATCACCGCCGCGACCAGGAACGCGAAGAGGGCGAAGATGGTCTCCGGGCGGCCGTCGACGAACATTCAGCTCAGCGAGGACCGCCTCGACCAGGAGCTCCGGATCGCGCGGCTGGCGCGGGCCCGGCTCCGAGGTGCGCTTGGCGAGCTCGATCGCATCGGGGTCGGAGAGCGGGCGCAGCGACCCCTCCGCGATCAGCCGCTCGTCGACCGCTCCCATGCGGCCGCTGAAGATCGTGTACACGGGGGTGCCCAGCGCCACCGCCTCGCGGTTCATCGTCCCTCCGGCGCTGACCACGACGTCGGCGCAGGCGATCAGGCTCTGGGCGTCGATCGCCCGGTCGGGAACGATCAGCGACGGCTCGGCCCGGGCCCGGACGGCCTCGGCCTGACCCTGGGTGCGCGCGATCACGACGGCCACCGCCTGCTCCGTGGCGGCGAGCCGGTCGAGCACGCGCTCGTAGATCGGGTTGTCAGCGTGATAGGCGGAAGTCTCGGGCGGCGGGCGGACGACCGCCAGCACCTTCCCCGGTTCGACCCCGAGCTCGCTCGGGACCTCGGTGTCCGCGATGAAGTCGGCGAGGTAGTAGTCCTCCTTGAGCCCGGGATAGCGGAACAGCTTCCGCCGCGCCGCGCCCGCGCGCCGCATCGCCTCCGCCGAGATCGCGTCCGGCACGAGCACGCGGCTGGCGGCGCGAAACGAGAGCTGGCGCTGCAGGCCCGCGTACTCGTAGTCCTGCATCTGCACCGAGCGGATCCGCAGCAGGGTGCCGACCACCGCCAGATCCACCGAGCCGTGCGCGAGCGCGAGGTCGAAGCCCCGGCGGCGCGCCCACGACGCCAGCGCGCGGCTGCGCCGGGCAAGCGCCAGCCCCTTGCCCGCCGTCGCCCCGCCCCCGTGCTCGCCGACCACCTCATACGCGAGCCCGAGGCGGTCGAGGATCCCGATCGTCTGCCCGTACTCGCGGGTGGTGATCTCAACCTCGTGCCCCCGGTCGCGCAGGCGTTCGACGATCGGCCGCAGGACGAGCGGATGAGCCGCGGCCGTGCAGTCGACCCAGATCCTCATCGAGCGCGAAACTTACGGGCTCCGAGCGGTTTGCTCGGGATGGGGGAAGTCAACCGACTCCACACGGGAGGTCCCAGATGAGTAAGAGGAGGCTGCCCTCGCCGGCGATGCTGGTCGCAATCTGCGCCCTGGTCGTCGGCCTCACCGGCTCGGCCGTCGCCCTCCAGGGCAAGAACTCGGTCAAGTCGAACGACATCGCGCCCAGCGCGGTGAAGGCTTCCGACATCCACAAGCTGGCGGTCCATCCACCGGCTCTCGACCTGTTCAAGACCAAGGGGGTCGTGGGTCCGCTCTCGACCGCCTCGAAGTTGCCCGTCGACCTCGGCGGCCCGTCGGTGACCGTGAAGGTCCCGCAGGGCGGCCTGGTCGCGATCTACGCCCGGGTCACGGGCCAGGTCAACGGCGGCGGTAACAACGCCAGCGCCCAGGTGCACCTGTTCGAGCCCACGGTGCTGCCGAACAGCCCGGCGATCATGCAGTTCAACAATCCCGACCCGCAGATCAGGTTCACGGTCCCGGGTCAGGCGGACACCGGCGCCGGCGGGGTTGCGAACCCGGCCCGCGGCGGCTTCGTCGTGTTCTCGCCGGTGAACCCGGGCAAGTACACGTTCTCGCTTCGGTTCAGCAATCCCGGCGCGGGAGCGGCCACGTTCAACAACGCCGGCCTCTGGGCCGGGGTGGTGCAGTAGCTCAGACGGCTGCGGCCGTCGAGAGCTGCGGGTAGAGCGGATACCGCTCCATCAGGGAGCGGGTCCGCTCGCCCAGCGCCTCGCGCTCGGACTCGAAGCGGTCCGACAGCGCCACCGCGATCACCTGCGCGATCTCGCGCATGTCGTCCTCGACCAGGCCGCGGGTGGTGAGCGCCGGGGTCCCGATCCGCAGCCCCGACGGGTTCATCGGCGGGCGCTCGTCGAACGGGATCGCGTTGCGGTTGACGGTGATCCCGACCTGCTCCAGCCGCTGCCTCGGCGGTCTTGCCGTCGAGCCCGGTCGGCCCCAGGTCGACCAGCACCAGGTGCACGTCGGTGCCACCGGTGAGCACGTCCACGCCGTTGGCGATCAGCTCGTCGCCGAACGCCTTCGCGTTGGCGATCGTCTGCCGCTGGCGGGCGCGGAACGGCTCCGAGGCCGCGATCCCGAGCGCCACGGCCTTGGCGGCGATGATGTGCATCAGCGGGCCGCCCTGCTGGCCGGGGAAGACCGAGCGGTCGATGTCCTTCGCGAGCTCTGAGCGGCTGAGGATCATCCCGCTGCGGGGTCCGCAAAGGGTCTTGTGGATCGTGGTGGTGACGATGTCGGCGTGCTCCACCGGGTTCGGGTGCTCGCCGGCCGCGACCAACCCGGCGAAGTGGGCCATGTCGACCATCAACTTGGCCCCGACCGAGTCGGCGATCTCGCGGAAGGCGGGGAAGTCGAGCTGGCGCGGGTAGGCCGACCAGCCGGCGACGATCACCTTCGGCTTGTGCTCGTGTGCGAGCCGCTCGACCTCGTCCATGTCGCAGAGGAAGTCCTCGCGCCGGACGTGGTAGGCGACGACCTTGTAGAGCTTGCCCGAGACGTTCAGCTTCATCCCGTGCGTGAGGTGGCCGCCGTGGTCGAGCGCCATGCCCATGATCGTGTCGCCGGGCTCGAGGATCGCCATGTAGGCGGCGTTGTTGGCCTGGGCGCCGGCATGCGGCTGGACGTTGGCGTGCTCGGCGCCGAACAGCGCCTTGGCGCGGTCGATCGCCAGCTGCTCGGCGACGTCGACCTCCTCGCAGCCCCCGTAGTAACGACGGCCCGGGTACCCCTCGGCGTACTTGTTGGTGAGCACGGAGCCGGCGGCGTCGAGCACCGCCTGCGGGACGAAGTTCTCCGACGCGATCATCTCGAGCGTCGACTGCTGGCGCTCGAGCTCGCGCCGGAGCACGGTTGCGATCTCCGGGTCGACGTCGGCGAGCGGGGCGGTCTGGAAGTCCTCGGGCAGGTCGGAAGGCATCGCCGCTGATAATACGTCCGTGGCGGACGACGTCGAAGCGATCGTCGCGACCTTCCGCCTGCTCGACTCCGACACCTACGAGCAGGCGATCGAGTTGGTCGACGACGAGTTCGAGATGGTGACCACGCCGGACCTCGCCAGCGAGCCCGACGTCTACCGCGGGCCCGAGGGCGTGCGCCGCTGGTGGGAGTCGTTCCTCGACGTGATGGAGTGGGTGCGGCTGCAGGTCGATGAGGTCCACCCCGTTGACGACAAGCGCGCGATCCTCGAGTTCAGAATCCGCACTCGTGGACGGGCGAGCGGGATCGAGACCGATCAGCGCGCGGTTGGTCTCGCCACCGCCCGCGACGGCAAGCTCTACCGGCTGAGCTTCTTCACCCGGCTCGAAGCGGCTCGAGCCGCCGCAGGGCTTCCTGCGAGCTGAGCGCTCCCTCGCGCAGGATCACCGGCTCGCCGCCGTCCTCGATCGCGGTCACGTCGATCACCGTCGACGGCATGCCGGTGAGCTCCCCGCCGTCGATCGCCAGGTCGACGGCGGCGACGATCCCGGGGTCGACGTCCGCGTAGCGCGACGGCGCCGGCTCGCCCGAGCGGTTGGCGGAGGTCTGAAAGATCGGCGCCACCGCGCCGGCGAGCGGCCCGCCGATCAGCCTCAGTCCGAGTCGCTCCGGGTCCTCGCGGCAGGCGAGCGGGTAGAGCCGCTCGGGGTTCGCGACGACGAGGGTCACCGGCCCGGGGAGCATGGCGCCCAGCGCGTCGCGAGTGCGCGGCCCGAGCGCCGCGACGACCTCGCGCATCGCGAGCGGCGAGAAGTACATGACCGCGGCGGGCTTGCCGTCGTCGCGCCCCTTGATCCGGTGGATGCGCTCGATCGCCTCCGCTCGGGTCGGGTCGCAGGCGAGCCCGTAGAGGCCGTCCGCGGGGAACAGGGCCACCCCGCCCCCGAGAACGCACGCGTCAAGGTCGCCACTCAGGCCCACCCGACCACCACCCGGTCGATCCCCGCGAGGTCCGGGCGGATCTCCATCCGGTCGTAGCCGGCGCGACGCATCAACTCGGCGACGGTCCGCGCCTGGCCGAGCCCGACCTCGAGCCCGATCGCCCGCGGCGGCTCGTGCGCGACCGCGACCTCGGAGAGCAGCGTCTCGATCGCCTCGAGCCCGGTCGGGCCGCTGACCAGCGCCTCGCGCGGCTCGTGCTCGCGGATCTCGGGCGCCAGGCCCTGCCACTCGCCCTCGCTGACGTACGGAAGGTTGGCCACCAGGAGATCGAACGGACCACCCTCCAGCGATCCGTACTCGAGCCGCACCCGCTCGCCGAACCCGAGCCGCTCACGGTTCGCCTGCACCACCGCGAGCGCGTCGAGCGAGGTGTCGGTGGCCGTGATCGCGGCGTTGGGGAGCTCGTCGGCGAGCGCCAGCGCGATCGCCCCCGAGCCGGTGCCGACGTCGATCACCGTCGCCGGCTCGAGCTCCAGCGCCAGCTCGACCAGCAGCTCCGTCTCCGGGCGAGGTATCAGCACCCGCGGGTCGACCGCGAGCTCGAGGCGCCGAAAGCCCTTGCTGCCGAGGATGTAGGCGACCGGCTCGCGCCGCACTCGCCGCCGCACCATGGCCCCGAACTCGCGCGCCTCGGGCGCCTCGACCCCCGCCTCAGGCGCCGCCGCGAGCCGGGCACGGTCCCGGCCCGTGGCGCGCTCCAGCAGCAGCTCCGCGTCGAGCCGCGGGCTCTGCACTCCCGCAGCGCCGAGCGCATCCGAGGCCGCACCGAGGGCTGCGGCGACGCTGCCGGCAACGGCGGCCTCGCTCACGCCTGCGTCTGCGCCTCCAGCCGCTCGCGCTTCTCCTCCGCGCCGAGCGCGCTCGTGAACTCGCTCAGGTTGCCGGCGAGGACCTCGTCGAGGTTATGGGCGGTCAGCTGGATCCGGTGGTCGGTGACGCGGCCCTGAGGGAAGTTGTAGGTGCGGATCTTGTAGGCGCGGTCCCCGGTGCCAACCTGGGAGCGGCGGTCGGCCGCGGTCTCCGCCCGCTGCTCCTCGAGCGCCCGCTCGTACAGGCGCGCGCGGAGCACCCGCATCGCCTTGTCACGGTTCTGCAGCTGAGACTTCTCGTCCTGCATCGAGACCACGATCCCGCTCGGCTTGTGGGTCAGGCGCACGGCGGAGTCCGTCGTGTTCACCGACTGTCCACCCGGACCGGAGGAGCGGTAGACGTCGACCTGGAGGTCCTCGGGAGCGATCTCGACCTCGACCTCCTCGGCCTCGGGGAGCACCGCGACGGTCGCGGTCGAGGTGTGGATCCGCCCCTGCGACTCGGTCTTCGGCACCCGCTGCACCCGGTGGGTGCCGCCCTCGAACTTGAACACCGAGTAGGCCCCGTCCCCCTTGATCTCGAAGGTGACCTCCTTGAAGCCACCGACCTCGGCCGGCGACTGCGACAGCATCTCGGTCTGGAAGCCGCGCTCCTCGGCGTAGCGGGTGAGCATCTTGAAGAGGTCGCCCGCGAACAGTGCCGCCTCGTCGCCGCCGGCCCCGCCGCGAATCTCGATGATCACGTTCTTGTCGTCGTTGGGGTCCCGCTCGACCATCGCCAGGCGGATCTCGTCCTCCAGCTCGCGCAGCTGCGCGGGAGCCTCGGCGACAAGCCCGCGCAGCTCGGCGTCGTCGCCGTCCTCGGCCAGCAGCTCCTCCGCCCCCTCGAGGTCGCCGCGCAGCTGGCGCCAGCGTTCGACGAGCTCATGCGCCGGCTGCAGCTCTCGATACGCCCGGCCGACCTCGGCGTAGCGCTCGCGCTCGGCGATCACCTCCGGGTCCGACATCTGACGCTCGAGCTCCGCGAAGCGATCCTCGACCTGCTCTGCCAACTTCTCGATCATTCGCGGCTGAGGCTACCGCCGTAGTCGGGGTAGGCTGCGCTTGTGAGGTATGTCGCGATCGTCGGGACGGCGGCCTTGGGCGCGATGCTCGCCAGCCTGCTGCTCGGCCTCGGCGAGCCGTCCGCCGCGCCATCGTGCTTCGGCAAGCAGCCGACGATCGTGGGCACGCCGGGGCGCGACCATCTCGGCGGCACCGACGGCGACGACGTGATCTATCTCGGCGGCGGCGATGACGTCGCCGACGCCCACGAGGGCAACGACCGTCTCTGCGGCGGCGACGGAGACGACGAGCTGCACGGCGGCGACGGCAGCGACCACACCGACGGCGGCGACGGAGACGACTTCGTCGACGGCCGCCGCGGCCTCGCCGACACCACGGTGGGCGGACCGGGCGCCGACGAGATCATCGGCGGCAGCGTGATCAAGGGCGGCTCCGGAAACGACAGCCTCGACAGCTACTCGTACCTGCGCGAGGTCGGCGTCGACAAGGTCACCGGCGGGCCCGGAAACGATCAGATCTCGGGCGACAGCAAGGGCCACGACGGCGAACGGCTCTCCGGCGGCTCCGGCGACGACACGATCTCCGGCGAGGGCAACGACGATCGCCTCGACGGCGGATCCGGCGACGACGACCTCAACGGCGGTCCCGGCCGGGACCGTTGCGCGCAGGGCCCCGGCACGGGCACCGAGCGCAACTGCGAGGGCGCCAAGCTCCGCGCGCGGGCGGCGCCTTCCTGCCTCGGCCACGCGGCGACGATCGTCGACGGGCCTGGCTCCACCCGCATTCAGGGGACGCCCGGTAGCGACGTGATCTTCGCCGGCGCGGGCAACGACACCGTCGCCGCGGGCGACGGCGCCGACCTCGTCTGCGGCGGCGACGGCAACGACACGATGGACGCCGGCACCGGCGACGACGGCATGGACGGCGGCGAGGGCGACGACGAGCTCCACGGCTACAACGGCGACGACAACGTGGTCGGCGGTCCCGGCTCGGACTTCCTCGACGGCCGCCGCGGTCGCGAGGACGTCCTGATCGCGGGCCCGGGGCGCGACCGTCTGATCGGCGGCACCCTGCTCAAGGGCGGCGGCGGCAACGATCACCTAAACAGCGCCGGCTACCGCAAGGAGACGACCTCCGACCGCATGGAGGGCGGCGCCGGCGACGACCGCCTCAAGGGCGACAGCCAAAACGGCCCCGGCGAGCGCATGGACGGCGGCCCGGGCGCGGACGAGCTCAGCGGAGCCGGCGGCGACGACGAGATCGCGGGCGGCGACGGCCCGGACGACCTCCGCGGCGACTCGGGCGACGACAAGCTCGACGGCGGCCCGGGCACCGACAGCTGCGACCAGGGCTCCGGCAGCGGCCCGCGCACCGGCTGCGAGAGCTAGGCCGGCCCGCCGGCGGGCCCGCCCGTGCCCGACACCTCCGCCGTGTGACATCTGAACCACCTCTGAGGTGGCTGAGATGGCACTCGGCGCGTGGGGTCGCGCGGTCCGTGGGTCGTCGCGGGCGGGACCCCGGAGGGCGGCGCCGCTAGGCGACGATTTCGATCTCGCCCGCTTCGCGCGCGGCCTGCTCGGGGTTCTCGACGGCGAGCACGGCCTCGAGCGCCGCGATCGCGACGGCGAGCTGGGAGCGGTCGGGCTGGCGGGTGGTGAGGTACTGGAGCATCAGGCCGGGCCACATCAGGGCGCGGACCCAGGCCTTCCGGCGGTTCTTGCCCGCCCACTTGATGACCTCGTAGGAGAGCCCGGCGATGAGCGGGATCCCGAGGATGCGGGAGAGGACGAGCCAGTACCACTCGGGGAGCCCGATCGGGGCGAAGACGAAGATCGCGAGCACCATCACGATCAGCAGGAAGCTGGTGCCGCAGCGGGGGTGCAGGCGCGAGTAGATCTCGGCGCGCTCCGGGACGAGCTCGTCGCCGGCCTCGAAGCAGGAGATCGTCTTGTGCTCGGCGCCGTGGTACTCGAACACGCGGCGCAGGTCGGGCAGCCGGCTGATCGCGACGATGTAGCCGATGAAGATCGCGGTCCGAAGCACCCCCTCGACGAGCCAGAAGAGCAGCGGCGAGCCGAGCTGGTCCTTGATCAGGCTGGTGGCGCCGACCGGGACGACGAAGAAGAGGCCGATTGCGAGCACCAGCGAGAAGATGATCGTGAGGGCCCAGGTGAAGCCGCCGATCGTCTCCGGCTCCTCGCCCTCCTCCTCCTCGATCAGCTGGGCGTTGGCCGAGATCGCGAGCGCCCGGAAGCCGATCTTCAGCGACTCGGCGAGCGCGACGACCCCACGGATCACCGGCACGCGCAGGATCCGGTGGCGCTTCGCCCACGAGACGAGCGGCTCGGAGGTGACCTCGATCTCGCCGAGCGCGTCGCTCCGGCGCGTCCTCGGGGGCCGGCTTGCGAACCGCGACCGCCCAGGTCGAGACGCCGCGCATCATCACGCCCTCGAGCACCGCCTGGCCGCCGACCGGCGCGTCCTTGGAGGCGACCGGCATGCCGTCCGGCATCCGGGGCACCTCGATCGTGGGGCCGCCGTCCGCGCTCATGGGTCTAGGACGCGGGTTCAGCCTTGCTTGCTGCGGGCCGCCCTGCGCTTGAACCGCTCGACGCGCCCGCCGGTGTCGACGAGCTTCTGCTTGCCCGTGTAGAACGGGTGGCAGTCGGAGCAGATCTCGACGTGGAGCTCCGGCTTGGTCGAGCGCGTGTAGAACTCGTTGCCACAGGAGCAGCGCACATGCGAGAGCACGTATTCAGGGTGAATTCCGGCCTTCATCGCATTCAATTCTAGCGGCGCGGTCTCAGCGCCCCGAGCAGGCCGGTCAGCGTCTCGCCGGCCTCGGCTCGCGCGGCGGCCGGGTCCGCGGCGCGGGCGACGAACATCGCCACCTCGTCGAGCGCCCCGAGCAGCGCATGCGCGAGTGGCTCGACCGGCTGGCGGCGGATCTCGCCCCGCTCCATGCCGATCGCGAGCACGCCCTCGATCAGGCCGAGCCCATAGCGCGCGCCGATCTCGCGCCAACGCTCCCAGCCCAGGACGGCCGGCGCGTCGAGCAGCACGATCCGCTGAACCTCCGGCTCGAGCGAGTGATCGAGGAACATCTCGGCCCCGGCGTGCAGCGTCTCGAGCGCCCCGGCGCCGGGCGTTTCCAACTCGGCGAGCCGGGCCGCCATCTCGCTCTCGAGCTGCTCGTAGACGGCCTCGAGCAGCTCCCTCTTGCCGTCGAAATGGTGGTAGAGCGCCCCCCGGGTCACCCCGGCGCGACGAACGATTTCCTCGGTTCCGACGGCGGCGTAGCCGCGCTCGGCAAAGAGCTCGCGGCCCGCGCTGATCAGCGCTGCCCGCGTGCCCTCGCTCCGTTCAGCCTGGGTTCTGCTTGACATCCATACAGCCTGTATGTTAGAAACAGACTGACTGTATGTTATCTGCCAGAGAGGACAGCAACCGATGAGAAGCGCCGTCACCGTCGATCAGGGCACCATCGCCTACTCCGAGACCGGTCCCGCCGACGCGCCGGCGATCGTCTTCGTCCACGGCGCCTTCGTGGACGGGACGCTCTGGCGCAACGTCGTGCCGCGTCTCGAGGGCTCCTACCGCTGCGTCGTGCCGGACCTGCCGCTCGGCTCGCACGTGACGCCGATGAACCCGGACGCGGACCTCTCCCCTCCCGGCCTCGCGAAGCTCGTCGCCGACTTCATCGCAGTCCCTGGAGCTGGACGACGTGACCCTGGTCGGCAACGACACCGGCGGCGCGATCTGCCAGCTCGTGGTCACGCGCCATCCCGAGCGAATCGGGCGCCTCGTGCTGACGCCGTGCGACGCCTACGAGAACTTCCTCCCGCCGGCGTTCCGCTACCTGCAGTGGCTCGCTCGGGTGCCCGGCGGGGTGTGGGCCGTCGCGCAGGCGATGCGCTTCCCCGCCAGCCGGCGGTCGCCGAACGCCTTCGGCTGGCTCTCCAAGCGCTCCATCCCCGCGGAGGTCCTCGCGGCCTGGACCGCGCCGGTGATCCGCGACCGCGAGGTCCGCCGCGACGTGCGCGAGGTCCTGCGCGGGATCTCCAATCGCTACACGCTGGAGGCGGCCACGCGCCTGCGCGAGTTCGGCGGCCCGACGATGCTCGCCTGGGCGACCGAGGACCGGTTCTTCAAGCCGAGGTTCGCCGAGCGCCTGGCGGGCGACATCCCGGGCTCACGCCTCGAATGGATCGACGACGCGCGCACGTTCGTGTCCGAGGACCAGCCCGAGCGGCTGGCCGCGCTGATCGCGGACCACGCTCAGGCGCCGTAGAAGAACTTCAACCGCTGGCCGCCGTTCTTCGGGCGCTTGCACTTGATCTTCAGGTCCTCGGGCCCGAGCTGCTGCTCACGGCACTTCCAGCTGTGAAACGGCGGGTCGTAGGCCGCGCTGACGTAGATGTTCGCGAGGTTGCGCGCCGCGCGGCACGAGACGTTGTCGGCCTTGAGGCTGGTCCACGGCGCGCCCATCGCCCCCACCTGGTCGCCGCAGGAACGGTCGAACCCGCCACGCGCCGAGGCCGGCGCGGCGGCGATCGAGAGGACGGCGGCGGCGGCGAGCGCGAGCAGGACGAGCTTCCTCATGCGCTCACCCTACCCGCAGCCCCCAGGGCGGAGTTGCGAGCTCCACCGTCCCGCCGGCGGCGACCCGCAGCACGCCGGCCATGTGCTCGCCGATCCCGCTCTCGGGGATCTCCACCTCGACGACCATCGTCCCGGCGTCGCGAGAGATGACCTTCGAGGGGCCGAGCACGGCGAGCACGTCCTGCATCTGGGCGTTGCCGGCGAGGAGCAGAGCGTTGAAGCGGACGATGCCCTCCTCGCGGGCGCGCTCGGCCAGCAGCCCGCAGAGCGCCGTGCCGAGGCCGCGCCCCTGCCAGTCGTCGACCACCGTGACGGCGGCCTCGGCGACGGAGCCCCCGTCGAGGCGGACGAAGCGACCGGCGCCGACGGCGTCACCCCCGGCGGCGTCGAAGGCGATCAGCGCCTCGTGGTCGCGGTGGTCGACCTCGGTCAGATACCGCAGCTGCGAGTCCGAGAGCTCCGCTACCGAGGTCATGAAGCGCTGGTAGCGCGACTGCTCGCTGAGGCGCTCGAACATCGAGACGATCGCGCCCCTGTCATCGGGCTCGATCGGGCGCACGACGACCTCGGAGTCGTCGCGCAGCCTGACCCGCGTGGGAGTCGCGATCAGACCTCTTGGTAGAGCGGCCCGTCGCCGCCCTCGGGCATCGTCAGGCGCCCGCCCTTGGCGTTGATCGCTCCGCACTGCACGCAGTTGGACGCCGTGACGTGCACGTCCACCTGCTGGGCCCCGCTCTCGAGCTGATCGTCGGGGATCTCGTAGACCTGCGCCGGGCAGAGGTTGACCCAGGTCTTCGCGAGCTCCAGCGGCACGTGCGACTGGATCTTCACGTGGTTGGGCGCGTCGTCGCGGGTCGCGTTGCCCGAGAGGAAGACGGAGTCGAGCTTGTTGAAGGTGAGCTCGTTGTCCGGCTTCGGGTAGTCCTTGCTGGCGCCCCCGTCGCGCATGGGGATCTCGGTGTCGGGCTCGTACTTCCACTTGCCGCCGGGGAAGAGGCCCTTGGTGACCGTCATCGCGCTCGCCACCGCGCCGCCGACGAAGAACCCCTTCGAGAACGGCTGGCGCATGTTGCGCGACTCGAACAGGTCGTTCTCGATCGCCGACTTCCGGACCCGCTCGTCGTAGGCGTCGAGGTTCACCGAGTCCGTCTTCAGCGCCTCGAAGATCGCCTCCGCGGCGTACATCCCCGCGTGCATCCCGTAGTGGATGCCCTTCAGGGTCGGGATGTTGACCATGTTCGCGCCGTCGCCGGCGATCGCCATCCCGGGCACCGAGAGGCTCCGGGGCATCGAGAAGTAGCCGCCGGAGGGGATCGTCTTCGCGCCCCAGGCGACCCGCTTGCCGCCCTCGAGCATCTTGCGGATGAACGGGTGCATCTTCATCTCCTGCAGCAGGTCGTGGCAGGAGAGGGTCGAGTCCGTGTAGTCGAGCCCGATCACGAGCCCGATGCACAGCTTGTCCTCGCCCATCGGGTAGATGAAGCTGCCCCCGAACTCGTTCCACTTGGGGGCCTTGCGCAGCGGCCAGCCCATCGTGTGGATGACGCGGTCGAGCGGCTCGGAGACCTCCCAGACCTCCTTCACGCCGATCTCCCACCGGGTCGGGAGCGAGCCGTGGAGGTCGAAGTAGTCGAGCGCCGCCTGCGTCAGGTGACCGAGCGTGCCCTCGGCGAGCACCGTGGTCTTCGCGACCACGTCGGAGCCGGGCTCGAAGTTGCCCAGGGGCTCACCGTCCTTGCCGCGCCCGCGATCGCCGGAGCGGATGCCGCGGACGATGCGGTCCTCCACGAGCAGCCTGTCGGCGACGGTCTCGGTGAGGATGTAGGCGCCCTTCTCCTCCGCCTTCTCGGCCAGGAAGCGCGACAGCTTCGAGATGGAGATCACGTAGTTGCCGTGGTTGCGGAAGTTCGGCGGCATCGGCTTCAGCGGCAGCGCCGCCCGCTTGGTGAGCAGGTAGACCGCGTCCTTGGTCACCTCCTGGTAGGCGAAGGGCCAATCCGAGGGGTCGAGGTCCGGGAACAGCTCCCGCATCGCCGACGGCTTCATGTTCGCGCCGCTCAGCGTGTGCGCGCCGCAGACCTTGCCCTTCTCGATCACCGCGACGGGCACCTCGCCGAGCTTTTCCATCAGCTCGGGCTCGTCGGCGAGCAGGTCGAGGAGCCGGTTTGCGCAGGCGAGCCCCGCGGGCCCGCCGCCCACGATCGCGACGCCGACCTCGATCCGCTCGTCCTCGGGGTCGGTCGGCTCGACGATCAGGTCACGCTCGTCGAAAGGCGGCGGGTACTCATCCGGCTCGACGGCCGGCCCCTTCGGGGTCATCCGCGCCTCAGCCGCCCTTCTTGGCCTTCACGGCCTCGGTCAGCTTGGGCATGATCTTGTGGAGGTCGCCCACCACGCCGAGGTCGGCGAACTCGAAGATCGGCGCGTTCGGATCCTTGTTGATCGCGAGGATGTTCTCCGAGCTCTGCATCCCGACCTTGTGCTGGATCGCGCCCGAGATCCCGGCCGCGAGGTAGAGCTTCGGCGCCACCGTCTTGCCGGTCTGGCCGATCTGGGCCGCGTAGGGGTACCAGCCGGCGTCGACGACCGCGCGGGTCGCGGCGACGGCGCCACCCAGCGCCCCGGCGAGGTCCTCGGCGAGCTTGAAGTTGTCCTTCTCGCCCAGGCCGCGACCGCCGCCGACCAGGATGTCGGCGTCCTCGATGTTCACGTCGGCGCCACGCTGCTCGCCGCGCTGGCGCATCCGCGCCTTGGTCGACCACTCGGAGAGCTCCACGTCGATGTCGACCACCTCGGCCGGGGAGCCCGAGCCGTCGTTCTCGGAGAACGCGTTCAGGCGGCTGATGATGATCCCCGGCTCGCCGACGTAGCCGACGTCGACGATCGCCGAGTCCTGCAGCACCGGGCGCTCGGCGACCAGCTTGCCGTCGGCGACCTTGACCGCGGTCACCTCCATCGTCACCCCGGCGTTCAGCCGCGCCGTGAGCCCGGCGCCGATCTCGAAGCCGAGCAGGCCGCCGCCGAAGAGGGCGTAGGAAAAGCCCTCGTCGCCGATCACCTTCGCCATCACGTCGACGATCGGCTGCGCGAGCCCCTCGGGCGCCGACTTGGCGCGGAAGACGCGCTTCGCGCCGTGGGCGCCGAGCCCGGCCGCCGCCTCGTCGGAGACGTCGCCGACGACCACCGCGGCCGCCTCGGTCCCGAGCTCGCCGGCGAGCTTCGCCGCCTCGGAGATCGCCCCGAGCGAGTTCTTGTTGAAGTTGCCCTCGTCGTCGTGGAGGGCGTAGACCAGGATTCCTCCGGCCATCAGATCAGCTTCCTTTCGTCCATCCAGGCGACGATCTTCTCGACCGTCTCGTTGGTGTCCTCGTCCTCGATGATCTCGCCGGCCTGCTTCTCCGGCGGTGGGTTGATCTCGAGCACCTGCGTCTTCGAGCCGCCCTCGCCGACCTGGTCGGCCGCGATGCCGACGTCGCCGGTCGCCTTGGTGTCGAGCGGCTTCTTCTTCGCCCCCATGATCGCCTTGAGCGACGGGTAGCGGGGCTCGTTGATCGCGTCGCCAACCGAGATCACGGCCGGCAGGTCGACCTCGACCGTGTCGTAGCCGTACTCGGCCTGGCGCTCGCAGACGAGCTTGCCGTCCTCGACATCGATCTTGATCACCTGGGTCAGCGACGGCATCTTCAGGTGGTCGGCCACGACGGCACCGATCGTGTAGCACTCGCCGTCGTCCGACTGCTGGCCGAGCAGGACGAGGTCGGGCTGCTCGGACTCGAGCACCTTGGCGAGCGCGTAGCCGGTGGCGCAGACGTCGGAGCCCTCGAGGGCGGCGTCGGTGAGCTGGACCGAGCGGTCGGCGCCCAGCGCGACCGCCTTGTGCAGCGCGCGCACCGAGCTCTCGGGGCCCATCGTCACCGCGATGATCTCCTCGACCTCGGCGCCGTTGTCGCCTTCGCGGATCTGCATCGCGGCCTCGATGCCGTGGGTATCGAACGGGTTGAGGTTCTTCTCGCCGGAGCGGTCGAGCCGCTTGGTGGCCGGATCGATCCGCTTCTGGACGGCGGCGTCCGGGACCTCCTTGACGAGACAACAAATCTTCAAGTCAGGGTCCTCCTTCAGGGATGAGCGGCGCGCATATTACCGCGATCGCCCGCCTGACTGATCAGTCAATCGGTTTATCCGCACCGTGCCCGCGGGCAGCGCCGGCACCGATACCTCCAGCCGCCCGGTGGCGGGGCTATACGACCAGCCGTGGAGCTCGCGGGTTTTACCCCCGGTCGTCGCCGTCACCGTGCGCGGGCGCTCGACGCCGACGAAGCGCAACAGGTACCGGCGCTTCGACCGCATGCCACCGAACCTGCCGTGCGCCCGCCCGATCGTCAGCGTGGCGGCGCCCTGGCGCCAGCGCAGGGGCGTGCGCGCGAACTGGCCGCGACGGTAGCCGAAGCCGTCCCCGGCGTCCTCGTAGAGGGAATAGGAGCCGTTGGCCCCGGTGTAGACGTCGATCGCCAGCGGATCCGCTTGGCCGCCGCGAACCTTCGGCTCGGGCTGGCGGGGGACGATCGCCCCCGTCCGGGCAAAGACCGGCATCCGGTCGAGCGGGACCCGCAGGCGCTCGCTGCGGTCGCCCGCGTGTACCTCCCCCGTGAACACGTCGACCCACCTTCCCGGCGGAAACCACACCCGCTTGGTCGGGCGCTTACCGGGCTTGGCGACCGGTGCGACGAGCAGCTCGTCGCCGAGCATGTACTGGCCGTCGAACCGGTAGGCGCGCGCCGCCCGCGGCCAGCCGAGGTACATCGGCCGCGCGATCGGCAGGCCGCTGTCGTAGGCCTCGCGCGCCGCCGTGTAGAGGTAGGGAACCAGGGCCTCGCGCAGCCGCAGGAACCCGCTCGCGATCCGCTCGGCCGCGGCCGCCGTACTCCCACGGCAGGCGCTCACCGTGGTTGGAGTGCAGGCGCAGGATCGGCTGGAAGGCGCCGAACTGAACCCAGCGGACGTACATGTCCGGCGGCAGCCGCTGCGCCTGGAAGCTGCCGATGTCGTGCGAGACGTACGGCAGCCCGATCCCGGCTCCCTCGGCCGTCGTCATCCGGATCTGGAAGTCGAGCATCTCCCACGTGCCCTGAGAGTCGCCGGTGAAGTGGATCGCGTTGCGATGCTCGGCCCACACCCCGGGCATGGCGGCGCCGTAGTTCCAAAACGACGACCCGATCCGGCTCAGCGGCAGCCACCGGCGGCCGCCCGCGGCCTCGCGGGCGGCGTAGAGCGAGTTGATCCAGGCGTCGGGCGTCAGGCCGGGCGCCTGAGCGTCGCTCTCGTCGCTGTTCCAGTCCAGCCACCAGAAGTCCACCCCCTCGCGCTCGAACGGCGCGTGCAGCTCGAAGTACGCGGCCACCTGCTCGCGCCGCGCCCAGTCGAAGACCGCGCAGCGCACGTTGTCGTCGCGGACATGCGAGAAACACCTGCCGCTGTCCCGCGCCAGCCCACCCGTGGCGGCATCCGCGGCGGCCAGGGACGGGTCCGTGAGCGAGATCGAGGGATGGACGTTGAGCCCGACGTCGAGCCCCTTGCTGTGGGCCCAGCGCAAGAAGCCGGCCGGATCCGGCCCGAACGCCGGTGTCCACTCCCAGCCGTTCCAGGGGTTCGGCGACTTGAAGTCCGTATCGATCACGAGGACATCGAGCGGGACCCGCTCGCTGCGGAAGCGCGCCAACAGCTCGTGGTAGTCGCGAGCGGAGAAGAACGTGTACTGCGAGAACCAGTTGCCGAACGCCTTGCGCGGGAGCAGCGGAGCCGCACCCGTCAGGTCGCGAAAGTCGCGCAGCCCGGCGGCGTAGTCGTCGCCGTAGGCGAACAGGTAGCCGTCCTGGTAGGGCCCGTCGTGGGGCGGGCGCGGCGCGAACCAGCGGCCGCCCTCGACCAGCAGGGGGCTGATCGTGTCGTCGAGCAGATACCAGCCGTCGCGCGAGAGGATCCCGTCGTGCAGCGGGACGGGGCCCGCCTGGCCGTCGAGGCCCCGGTACCAGCCGCCGAGGTTGCCGTGGGTCCGCGGGGCCGGATCTCCGGGCTGCGGTGGCGTCGCGACGGGCGGCGTCGTGGCCGCCCGCGCCACCGACGCGCCACCGAACGCGGGCGTCACGGTGCGCCGCTTGCCGCCGACCTCGATGCGCAGCGAGAGGTTCTGCGGCCCGAAGGGGCCGGAACCAAGGCGGTAGCGCAGCACCGCCCGCGACGTCTTGATCACCCTCGTGCCGTGGTTGCGGCTCGTGCTCACCTTCGTGCGCGGGGCGCCACGCTGCACCGCGGTGAGCGTCCGCGAGTTCTCGAAGCCGTGGTCCGCGGCGTATTCGAGCCGGATCAGAGTCGGGCTGAGGACCTCGAACCGCGCCGGGCCGTCGTGGATGACGACCCCATCGCGAGCCGCCGCGCCCGCCGTCGGAGCGACGGTCGCCGCAACGGCGGCGATCCCCAGCAGCAGCAGCCCGGCCGGGAGCGCACGGGATTCGCTCGGCGGCGGGACTACGCCGGCGAGCGCTCGCTCACGGCGCGCGGATGAAGTCGACGATCTCGTCGGTCGACGCGCCCGGGGTGAACACCTCTGCGACGCCGAGCTTCTTGAGCTCCGACGACGTCCTCGACCGGGATCGTGCCGCCGACCGTGATCACGACGTCATCGACCCCCTGCTCTTCGAGCAGCGTCACGACCCGGGGCACGAGCGTCATGTGGGCGCCCGAGAGGATCGAGAGCCCGACCGCGTCGGCGTCCTCCTGGATCACCGTCGCCGCGATCTGCTCCGGGGTCTGGTGCAGGCCCGTGTAGATCACCTCCATGCCGGCGTCGCGCAGCGCTCGGGCGATGATCTTCGCCCCGCGGTCGTGGCCGTCGAGACCGGGCTTCGCCACCACCACGCGGATCTTGCGCTCGTCGCTCATAGGCCCGGGGAGCGTAGTGCAGCGGCTAGGCGCGTTCCAGCGCGCGCTCGACCCTCCCCAGCAACTCCGCGAGCGAGAACGGCTTCTTGATGTAGTCGTCCGCGCCCACGTCGAAGCCGCGCTTCACCGCCGCCTCCTCCACGCTGGCGGTCAGCAGCAGGATCTGGATCCCGGCGAGGCCGTCCTCGGCCCGCAGCCGCTCGGTGACCTGGTAGCCGTCGAGCTTGGGCATCATCACGTCGACCACGCAAACCCGCGGCCGCCGCGCGAGCGCGACGTCCACGGCGGCCTGCCCGTCGGCGGCCGTGACGACCTCGTAGCCCGCCCGCTCGAGGCGGAAGACGATGAGCTCGCGGACGTCGGCGTCGTCGTCGGCGACGAGGACCAGCGTCCGATCGCGACCTTCGCTCACCGCGCCGAGCGTAGCTGGCGGCTTGGCTAGCTGCCGAAGCCGGTCAGCGACCCGGTGAGGGACAGGATCACGACCAAGACCACGACCACCGCCAGCAGGCCGATCAACGCGAGGAAGGCCGGGCGCATGCCCTGGCGCTCGTCGTCGATCTGGTGCACCTCATCGGTGTCGATTACAACCGGCTCGCCGCCCTCCTGGCTCACCCGGTCCTCATCGGCCCGCAGCTCCGCTGCGAGCTCGGCGCTCTCGCGATCGGGGTGGTTGGAGAGGGCGACGCCCTCGTCCTCGCGGAGGACGTCCCAGCCGTCAACCTCGTTGCGTACGACCTTCAGCGCCATGCGTGGGAGATACCCGGCCCCCCGGCGCCCAATCAGAACTGCGGGTGCTCCGAATAGGTACCGAAGACCTCCTGGAGGGTGGCGATCATCTCGCCCTCGGAGGCCCTCGCGCGCGCCGCGGCGATGAAATGCGGCATCAGGTTCTCGCCCTCGGCGGCCGCGGCGCCCCGCAACGCCACGAGCGCCGCGTCGACGGCGGCGTCGTCGCGAGCCGCGCGGGTGGCGGCCAGGCGGTCGGCCTGGCGGCGCTCGGCCGCCCGGGTCCGGCCGATGCAGCTCGGGCAGCTGCTCGTCGTCGAGCCGGTAGCGGTTGACGCCCACCACGATTCGCTCGCCGGCGTCGACCTCGCGCTGGTAGCGGAAGGCGGCGTCGGCGATCTCCCGCTGGGGGAAGCCGGTCTTCACCGCCTCGACCATCCCGCCGAGCTCGTCGATGCGCGCGAAGTACTCGTACGCGGCGGCCTCCATCTCGTCGGTGAGCTTCTCGATGAAGTAGGCGCCGCCGAGCGGGTCGGCCGTGTTGGTAACGCCCGATTCGTGGGCGATCACCTGCTGCGTGCGCAGCGCGACCCTGACCGCCTCCTCCGTCGGCAGCGCGAGCGCCTCGTCGAAGGAGTTGGTGTGCAGCGACTGGGTCCCGCCGAGGACGCCGGCGAGCGCCTCGATCGTCGTGCGCACGATGTTCACCAGCGGCTGCTGCGCGGTCAGCGAGACGCCCGCCGTCTGGGTGTGGAAGCGCATCATCTGCGACCGCGGGTCGCGCGCTCCGTAGGTGTCGCGCATCTCGCGTGCCCAGATTCGGCGGGCCGCGCGGTACTTGGCGATCTCCTCGAAGAAGTCGATGTGGGCGTTGAAGAAGAAGCTCAGCCGCGGCGCGAAGTCGTCGACGTCCAGCCCGCGCTCGAGCGCCCGCTCGACGTAGGTGAAGCCGTCCTTGAGCGTGAACGCGAGCTCCTGCTGCGCGGTCGATCCAGCCTCGCGGATGTGGTAGCCCGAGATCGAGATCGGGTGCCAGCGCGGCATCTCCGAGGCGCACCACTCGACCATGTCGGTGACCAGCCGCATCGCCGGGTCGATCGGAAAGCACCACTCCTTCTGGGCGATGTACTCCTTGAGAATGTCGGTCTGGATGGTGCCGCCGAGACGGTCCGCGGCGATCCCCTTCTCCTCGGCCGCGACCACGTAGAAGGCGAGCAGGATCGCGGCCGGGGCGTTGATCGTCATCGAGACGGTGACCTCATCGAGCGGGATGCCGTCGAAGAGCACCTTCATGTCCTCGACCGTGTCGAGGGCCACGCCCTCGACGCCGACCTCGCCCAGGGAGCGGGCGTGGTCTGAGTCCAGGCCCATCAGCGTGGGCATGTCGAAGGCGGTCGAGAGCCCGTGCTGGCCAGCCTCCAGCAGGTACCGGAAGCGCGCGTTGGTCTCCTCCACGGTGCCGAAGCCCGCGAACTGGCGCATCGTCCACAGCCGCCCGCGGTACATCGACGGATAGACGCCGCGGGTGAACGGGTGCTCGCCCGGATGGCCGAGCTTCTCGGCGGGGTCGAATGCCTCGAGGTCCTCGTCCGTGTAGAGGGGCTCGATCGGGTGGCCCGAGAGCGTCTCGAACAGGGCGTCGCGCTCGGGAGTGCGGTCGTAGGCCTCCTCCCGCCACTGGTGCGCGCGCCGGCGCGCCTCGGGCTCGATCGCCATGACGAAGAGGCTACCGACGGCGACCACTAGATTGGCGGCGATGCCCGTCTCGTGGAACGACGAGGTGGACGAGATCCTCGGCAACGATCTCGCCGCCGCGTTCGCGTACACGACGCCCGCCAAGGGCGTCGTGATCACGCCGATGGCGCCGCTCGGCGTCCGCGACCGCGAGCGCGGCACGGTCACCCTCTCGAGCTCGCTCGGGCTGCCGAAGAAGCTGATTCGGATCCGCGACAACCCGGAGGTCGCCGTCGCCTACCACGCGCGCGAGCACTCGCGCCTCGACCGCGGCCAGTTCGTGCTCGTCCAGGGGCTCGCCTCGTTTGACCCGAAGCCCGACCGCCGGTGGCTGGAGTCGATCGCCCCCGAGTGGGAGGCCTTCCTCGGCCCGAAGCAGACCGGCGTCCGCGAGCGGTGGCTCGACGTCTACTACTGGCAGCGGGTCGCGATCGAGATCGAGGTCAAGCGGGTGCTCTCCTGGCCGACCGCCGACTGCGCCGGGGCCCCCGAGGTCTTCGGCGAGCCGCTTCCGGATCGCCCACCGGAGCCGCAGAGCGAACCGCGCAACGGCACCGCCGCCCGCGAGTCGACCAGCCGCCTGGCCCGGAACATCAACCGGCTCCGTCACACCCTGCTGGGTTGGGTGGGCGCCGACGGCCTCCCCGAGGTCGTGCCCGTGGCGGTGACCGGAGCGGACGCCGAGGCCGTCGACCTGGCCGCGGCCGCCGCGGGGCGGATCCCGCCGGGCGGGCGCCGGGCGGGCCTCACGTCGCACGCCTTCAGGCCCCGGATGATCGGCCAGGAGCAGCGGGTGCACACGGGCTGGCTGACGAACGAGGGCGGCCGGATCCGCTACGCGCCGCACACCAAGGCCGGGTACGCGCTCCCCCCGTCCAAGGCCCTGTTCGTCGTCGGCTCGGCGATCGCCACCCGGACCGGTATCCGCAAGGCGCGCGCCGCCGGCCTCGCCTAGGAACCGACGGGGATGTCGAGGCCGGGCCGCGGCTGGACCGCGCTGAGCCTGCTCGGGATCGCGCTGTGGATCGGGGTCACCGTGCTCGTCACGGTGGTCAACGACGATCCCTCGGACGGGACGCCGACGCTGGTCGCCTTCGCCGCCGGCGGCGCGGTGTTCTTCGGGGCCATCTTCGGGTATGGCCTCTGGCGCACCCGGCCCCGCAGCGACCCCGAGCTCGACCTGCTCATGGACGAGCTGGCGATCGAGCCGCGAACCTCGGGCGGCACCGCCGTCGAGATCGACGCGATGCGCCGCGTGGCCCGCGTCTACCTGGCCCTCGGCGCCGTGATCACGGCCCTGGGGCTCTTAGCGGTCCTCGAGCAGGGGCTCGGGTTCGGCAGCGTCGGGGCGACGATCGCGGTGATCATCGCCATCACCGTCGCGTGGGCGTTGGCGATCCCGTTCGTCCTCGGGCGCGCCCGGGACGCCTCCGTCGCGATGCTCGCACCGCTCGGCCTCGAACAGCACGGCGCGGAGATCACGGGCGAGCGCCACGGGCGCCGGGTCACGGTGCGATTCACGGGGCGCGAAACGGTGACGACCGTGGGCGAGGTCGAGCTGCGCAGCCCGAGCGACGAACCCGCGGGCTGGCTGCGCGACCTGGCCGAGGCGGAGCAACTCGCCGGCGGTTAGCCGACCGGCGGCCGGCGATCCGCCCACGGGCGCTCGGCCTCGATCTGGGCGGCGAGCGAGATCAGGGTCGCCTCGTCGTCGGGGCGGCCGACGAGGGTCACCGAGCGCGGCATTCCGGCGGCGGTGAAGCCGGCGGGGATGGCGGCCGCGGGCTGGCCGGTGTGGTTCCAGATCGGGGTGAAGCAGTAGGTCCGGCTCATGCCGAGGAGCGTCTTCAGCGCCCCCGCCCCCTGCCAGCGGCCGACCTCGATCGCCGTCTCGCCGACGCTCGGCGTGATCAGGACGTCGAACTCGCCCCAGCTGCGGCCGATCTTCTCCGTGTTCGGTCCCGCCGCGCGAACGGCGCGGCGCACGGCGCCGGCGGGATAGGCCCGGCCCAGTTTCGCGAAGCCGCGGGTGCGGGCCTCCAGCCGATCAGGGTGCGGAACGCCCGCGGTCTCCTCGCTGATCCCCGCGAGGTAACGGGGGACGAAGTTGCTCCCCATCAGGCCGAAGCTCGGGTCGTGGCGGCGCACGTCGTGACCGAGGGAGCGCAGCAGCTGCTCGGTCTCCGTGAGCCCGGCCTTGACCTCGTCGGTGACGATCGGCGGCAGGATCGCCCGCGCGGGCTTGTCCGAGATCGCGATGCGCAGCCTGCCGGGCGCGGTTCGCGCGGCCTCGCCGAAGTTGGTCCCGGCGACGACGTCGAGGTAGAGGGCGGTGTCGGCGACCGTGCGGCTCACGCAGCCGCTGGCCGAGAGCCGGTTCCAGTGGTCGGGCGGCTCGAGCGGCATGCGCCCGCGCTGGGGCTTGAGCCCGAAGAGGCCACAGAAGGCAGCCGGGATGCGGATCGAACCGCCCCCGTCGGTGGCGAGGCCAACGGCCGCGAGGCCGGCGGCGACCGCCGCGCCGCTGCCCCCGCTCGAGCCGCCGGGCGAGCGCGAGGTGTTCCACGGGTTGCGGGTCGGGCCCCAGCCCTCGCTCTCGGTGAAGCCGCAGATCGCCAGCTCGGGCAGCGTCGTCTTGCCGATCACCACCGCGCCGGCAGCGCGCAATCTGCGCACGGACTCGCCGTCGGATCGGGCCGGGACGTCGTCGAAGGCGCGGGTCCCGAACCACGTCGTCGTCCCCTCGACGTCGACGTTGTCCTTGATCGCGACCGGGACCCCCAGCAGCGGCGCGTCGTCGGCGCCGCGGCGCGCGTCGGCGGCCTCGGCGTCGGCGAGCGCGCGCTCGCCGAGCACCTCGGTGAACGCGTTGAGCTTCGGGTTGTGGCGCTCGATGCGCTCGAGGTACAGCTCGACCAGCTCGCGCGAGGAAACCTCGCCCGAGCGGATCAGCTCCGCCTGGCGCGCAGCGCCGGCGTACGCGAGCTCCTCGGCGTCCACGGCGCGATCCTATGGCGTCCGAGCAGTCCCGCGACGAGCAGGGCGGCGCTGAGGCCCGCGATCGCAAGCCGCCGGCCGAGGCGCTCGAACCGCATCACCCGCCACCCCTCGGCGACGGCGATCAGGGTCAGCTCCTCGTCGGGGTTGACGACGACGGGGATGCCGACGGCGCGCAGCATCGGCAGGTCCGAGACCGAGTCGGAGTACGCGTAGGAGCGCTCGAGGTCGATGTCGTGCTTGTCGGCGAAGCGCCTCATCGCCTCGACCTTGCCCTCCCCGTACATGAAGGTGCCACCGAGCTCGCCGGTGAAGAGGCCCTTCTCGTCGACCTCGTAGCTGGTGCCGATGCCGCCGTCCATGTAGAGGATGCGCGCCAGCATCTGAACCAGCTCGTCGCCGGCAGCCGAGACGATGAACGTCGGCCGGCCCGCGTCCTGATGGGCGTAGACCTCCTCGAGCATCTCGGGGTAGATCCGCGGCAGCACGCCGACCAGGACCTCGGGGGCCATGCGGGCGATCTCGCGCGCGGGCGTTCCGCGGAAGACCTCCTTGACCTCGCCCAGCAGCTTCTCGGTCGCCTCGTCGGTCGCGCCGTGCATCCGGAAGCGCACCCCGTCGACGGCCCACTTCGCCATCTGCCGGCGGCTGATCAGGCCGGCCTTCGCCGCGGCGCGCGCCCACGGCAGGCCCGACGAGCCCGAGATCAGCGTTCGGTCGAGGTCAAAGAACGCCGCTTGAACACGTGCCTGCGGCATGCTCCGCTTCGCGTCCGCTGCCGCAGGGGCCCTGCGGCTAGCCCCCGTTGACCTCGATCACGATCGCGTCGCCCTGCCCGCCGCCGGAGCAGATCGCCGCGCAGCCGAGGCCCCCGCCGCGGCGGCGCAACTCGTGGACCAGAGCGCCGACGATCCGCGCGCCCGAGGCCCCGATGGGGTGGCCGAGCGCGATCGCCCCGCCGTTCACGTTGACCCTGTCCTCGTCGATTCCCAGCATCCGCACCGAGTTGAGGGCGACCGAGGCGAACGCCTCGTTGATCTCCCAGAGGTCGATGTCCTCGGGCGCCTTGCCGAGCTTGTCGAGCGCCTGCTTGGCGGCGTTCGCGGGGGTCTTGGCCAGATACGCGAAGTCGTCGGCGACGGTGCCGTAGGCGAGCACCCGGGCGAGCGCCTCGCGGCCGTTCGCCCGCGCCCACTCGTCCGAGGCCACGATCACCGCGGCGGCCCCGTCGTTGACGCCGGGCGAGTTGCCGGCCGTGTGGGTCGCGTCGTCGCCGCCGATCGCGGGCAGCTTGGCGAGCGTCTCCACGTTCGAGTCCGGGCGAATCGCCTCGTCGGCCTCGACCACCGTCTCGGCCTTGCGGCTCTTCACCGTGACCGAGACGATCTCCTCGGCGAGCTTGCCGTCGTCCGTCGCCCTGGCGGCGAGCTGGTGCGAGCGCGCCGCCCAGCGGTCGAGGTCGGGGCGCGTGATCTCGAGCTCGTTGCCGACCTCGGACGCCTCGTTGATCATCTGCTTGTTGGTGAACGGGTTGGTGAGCCCGTCGTGGGTCATCGAGTCGACCGCCGTGACGTCGCCCATCCGGAAGCCGAACCGGGCGCCCGGCAGCAGGTAGGGGGCGTTGGACATCGACTCCATGCCGCCGGTCACCGCGAGCTCGAGGTCGCCGGCGCGGATCGCCTGGTCGGCGAGACCGATCGTCCGCATGCCCGAGGCGCAGACCTTGTTGATCGTCTCCGAGGGGACCTCCTTCGGGATCCCGGCCTCGATCTGCGCCTGGCGCGACGGGATCTGACCCTGGCCGGCCTGCAGCACCTGGCCGAAGATCACCTGCTGGACCTGGTCGGCGCCGACGTCGGCGCGCTCCAGGGCCGCCTCGATCACGTCGCCGCCGAGCTCCGGCGCGCCCTTGGAGGCCAGTGCCCCGCCCATCTTCCCGAACGGAGTGCGCGCGGTGCCGAGGATGACGGTCTGAGACATCGGATCCCTTCGGTGTCGAGCGGCGGAGGGCCGCGGAGGAACGCCGGTAACTGTAGTTGAGCCCGCTTTATAGACTCGCCGCCGGTGGAGCTCGAGGTCGTATCGGCAGGGATCGATGAGCTCGACGCCGACTTGGTGGCCATCGCGCTCGCCGAGGGCGACGAGCTCCCCGACGAGCTGCGCTCGGCGCCCGGGGCGGGCGATGCGCGGACGGCGTTCAAGCGCCAGGCGCTGATCCACCCGGGACAGCCCGAGACGCTGGTCGCGATCGGACTCGGCACCGCCGCGGATGTCGACGCCGAGCGCCTGCGCGTCGCAGGGGCGCTCGCGGCGAAGCGCGCCGCGGCGCTCGAGGCACGGTCACTCGCCTGGCTCGTGCCCGCCGGCGAGGACGTCCCGGAGCGCGCTGCGGCGCTTGCCGAGGGCGTCTCCCTGGCCACCTACCGCTTTGACCGTTATCGCTCCGGCGACGCCGACGACCCGGCGCCGCCGCGGCTGGAGCGCCTGGTGCTCGTCGTCGCCGAGGGCGACGGCGAGGCCGTCCAACGCGAGGCGGCGATCGCGCTCCTCACCGCCGCGGCCGCGAACCGGGCGCGCGAGCTGCAGAACCTGCCGGCCAACGAGCTCACCCCCGAGGCGCTCGCCGAACGGGCGCGCGAGATCGCCGCCGCCCGCGAGCACGTCGAGGTCGAGGTGCTGGACGCAAAGGCGATCGCCGAGCGCGGCATGGGCGGCCTCGTGGCCGTGTCCAGCGGCAGCGTGGTCGAGCCCCGGCTGATCGCCCTGCGCTACTCGGGCGGGGGCGGCGGGGAGCGGATCGGGCTCGTCGGCAAGGCCGTGACCTTCGACAGCGGCGGAATCTCGATCAAGCCCTCGGCGGGCATGCACGAGATGAAATTCGACATGTCAGGCGGCGCCGCCGTGCTGGAGGCGTTCGACACGGTCGCCGAGCTCGGGCTCGAGCTCGACCTGGTGGCGGCGATCCCCTCGACCGAGAACATGCCCAGCGGGTCGGCGGTGAAGCCGGGCGACATCATCACCCAGCTCAACGGCAAGACGGTCGAGGTCAACAACACCGACGCCGAGGGCCGGCTGATCCTGGCCGACGCGCTCACCTACTGCGTGCGCGAGCTCGGCGCCAAGCGCCTGGTGGATCTCGCGACGCTCACGGGCGCGGTCGTGGTCGCGCTCGGCTCCACGTACGCCGGCCTGATCTCCAACGACGACGCGTGGGCGAGCGCGGTCGAGCGCGCCGGCACGGAGAGCGGCGAGCTGGCCTGGCGACTGCCCCTCCACGACGAGTACCGCGAGCTGACCAAGGGCACGGCCGCCGACCTCACGAACGCGGCCGCGAAGCGCAAGGCGAGCACGATCTACGCGGCCGCTTTCCTGGAGCAGTTCGTCGACGACGTGCCCTGGGCCCACCTGGACATCGCGGGCACCGCCTGGGACACTGGCCGCGAGTACGTCGGCAACGGCGCGAGCGGCTTCGGCACGCGCCTGCTGATCCGGCTTGCACGGGACTTGGCCGGTTGACCGGCCAAGCCCGAACCCGCTAAAGAAAGCGAAATTCGCGACCGATACGGAGCCAGTGGGAGGCGCTGTGCCGACAAGCTGGGCTGCCCAGCAACTGACGGAGTTCCTCGCGGCGATCTCGGCCGCCGACGATGAGCTGGCGGCGATCGGCGACGCCGTCGAACGCGCCTGCGAGGCGTTTGAAGCCGAGGCTGGCGCCATCGTCGGCGCCGCCGGCGTGCTCGCAGCGACCGGGTTCGGACGCGAGCCGGTGCCGATCGAGGAGATCGAGCGCGTCTGTAGCGGCGAGACGGACCGCCTTCAGGTGCCCGGCGTCGGCGAGTGCCAGGCGCTTTCGACCTCGATCGACGACGAGCGTCTGATCGCGCTCGTGCTCGCCCGCCACGACGAGCCCGTCTTCTCCCCGGAGGAGCGCAACCTCGCCCGCGGCATGGCGAGGGCGCTGACGCTCACGGTGCGCCTGCTTCGCGTCGTCGAGGCCGAGCGCTCGCTGCGTGAGCTGAGCGACGAGCAGGCGCGCGAGAACGAGCACCTGCTCGAGTCGCTGGCCGAGCGCCAGCGACTGCTCGAGCGACTGTCCACCATCCAGCGCTCGATCGTCAGCCGCAACGAGCTCACGGAGGTCCTCGACGCGATCATCGCCGGCGCCATGGACCTGCTCGGCGACGAGACCGTCGGCCTGCGGCTGCTGGACCCCGACGACCCCGAGCAGCTGATCCTCCTCGCCTCGGCCGGGATCAGTCCCGACCTGGCGGAGAGGATGCACCGCAGCCCCGTCGGGCTCGGCGCGGGCGGTCAGGCGGCGGCGACCGGGGAGCTGGTCGTGGTCGAGGATTACGCCGCCGACGAGCACGGGCTGGAGCCGTTCGCGGCCGACGGCATCCGCTCGGCGCTCGCCGCGCCGGTGCGCGAGCACGACGATGTCGTCGGCAGCCTCGTGGTCGCCACCCACAAGGCCGGTCGCACCTACTCAGCCCACGAGCGGGAGATGCTGGTCGCGTTTGCCGAGCACGCGAGCCTCGCGCTCACCGATGCGAAGACGGTGGGGGACGCGATCCATCAGGCCTTCCACGACGCGCTCACCGGGCTCCCGAACCGGCAGCTGCTCGTCGACCGCCTCGAGCATGCGCTCGCCCGCGCGGCGCGCTCTGCGACCCGGGCCGCCGTGCTCTTCGTCGACCTGGACATGTTCAAGAACGTCAACGACACGCTCGGCCACGCCGCGGGCGACCGGCTGCTGTGCGAGGCGGCGGACCGTCTGAAGTCGTGCATCCGCACGGCCGACACGGCGGCCCGGTTCGGCGGCGACGAATTCGTCGTCCTGCTGGAGGACGTCGACGAGCCCCGCGTCGCACGGGTGGCCAACCGAATCCTCGAGGTGATGAACGAGCCGTTCGAGATCGGGGCCCGCGAGGTGTACGTCGGCGCCAGCATCGGGATCGCGATCGGCGGCAGCGAAGCGGACGACCTGCTTCGCAACGCCGACCTCGCGCTCTACCGGGCGAAGTCCAAGGGCAAGGGCCAGGAGCAGGTGTACGAGCCCCAGATGCACGCGGCGATGGTCGAGCGGATGGAGCTCGAGGAGGCGCTGGCGCGGGCGCTGCGAAACGCCGAGCTCACCCTGCACTACCAGCCGATCTTCGAGCTCCGCAGCCAGCGGCTCGCCGGGGTCGAGGCGCTGGTGCGCTGGGAGCACCCGACCCGTGGCCTGCTGCTCCCCGGCGAGTTCATCCCGATCGCCGAGGACAGCCGGCTGATGCTGCCCCTCGGCCGCTGGGTGCTCCGCACAGCGTGCATGCAGGCGGCCGCCTGGCGGGCGCGCCTCTCAGAGCACCCGCTGACCCTCAACGTCAACCTCTCGAGCGCGCAGTTCTCCGATCCCGGCCTGGTCGCCGACGTCGGCGCGGCGCTGGCGGCCAGCGAGCTCCCACCGGAACTGCTGGTGCTCGAGCTCACCGAGACGGCGATGCTGCGCGACCCGGACACGATCGCTGAGCGCATGGGCGAGCTCAAACGGCTGGGCGTGCGCCTGGCGGTCGACGACTTCGGCACCGGCAACGCCTCGCTGCGCAACCTCGCACGCTTCCCGATCGACGTGCTCAAGGTCGACCGCTCGTTCGTGAGCCGGATCGGCATCGACCAGCGCCAGACGGCGATCGCCGCCTCGATCGTCCGCCTCGGCCAGAGCCTCGAGATGGTCGTCGTCGGCGAGGGCATCGAGACGCCCGACCAGCTTGCCCAGCTGCTGGTGCTCGGCTGCGGCTACGGCCAGGGCTTCCTGCTCGGGCGCCCTTCGCGGCCCGACGAGCTCGAACGGCTGCTGGAGCAGCTCGTTCCGCGCGACGGCTCCGGCGCGCGAGGGCCGCTCGAGCCGATCAGTCGATGATGAGGCAGGTCGCCGAGCCGTGGGCGAGGAGCTTGCCGGTGGCGGCATCCAGCAGCTGCGCCTGCGCCGTCGCCTGGCGGCGTCCCCGGTAGAGCACCTCGGCCTCGGCGCGGACGCGCTCGATCGCGGCGGTTATGGGACGGACCAGCTTTACCTCGAGGCTGAGCGTCGTGTATCCAACGCCGGCCTCGAGCGTCGTGTGCACGGCGGAGCCGAGGGCGGAGTCGAGGAGCGTCGCCGCGTAGCCACCGTGGACGACGCCGATCGGGTTGTAGTGCTCCTCACCGGGCCGGCCCTCGAAGACCGCCCGACCCGGCTCGACCTCGACGGGCTGCATCCTCAGCAGGACGGCGATCGGTGGCGGCGGGAGCTCGCCGGAGACGAGCTTGCGCATGAAGTCGATCCCGGGCAGCTCGGCGCCCGCAGCGGCGATGGAGAGCGGGTCCTCCCAGGACAACGTGCGCGTCCTCGTCGCCTCGAGGGTGCGCGGAGCGGGCCGGGCGGCGGCCTCGACGGCGTTCATCGGGCCGTCGCCGAACCCGGGTAGAGCAGGTCGGCGAGAATCTCCTCATCGGAGACACTGATGCTCACGGGTTGTAGATCGATCAGCCTCATGCTCGGACCTCCTATGCTGGAGTTGCGTGGTGAAACCGACCGTACCAATGCCGGTTGCGTGATGCAACCTAGTGTGCGAAGATCACACGCATGCTGAACCGCGAGTACGACCAGGTCTGTTCGATCGCGCGCACCCTGGAGGTGCTCGGCGAGCGCTGGACGATCCTCGTGATCCGCGATGTCTTCAACGGCAAGCGGCGCTTCGACCAGATCCAGGAGAACCTGGGGGTGGCGCGCAACGTGCTCTCGAACCGTCTCGCCCGCCTCGTCGACGAGGGCATCCTCGAGAAGCGCCCGTATCAGGAGCGCCCGGCTCGCTACGAGTACTTCCTCACCGAGCAGGGGCTGGCCCTGTGGCCGGTGATGATCGGCCTGCTCCACTGGGGCGACCACTACCGGTCAGAGCCCGACGGGCCGCCGATGCTGATCCGCCACAAGCGCTGCGGCGGGCCCGTCGACGAGCGTGGCTACTGCGAGGCATGCGGCGAGCGCCTGGACGCCCGCGACGCCTACACCGAGTACGGGCCCGGCGCACCGGCCGAGTGGCGGCGAGCCGCGTAGGGGCCGCGTAGGCTTCGCCGCCGCTTGAACTTCGAGCTCTCAGACGAGCAGCGGCTGCTGCGTGACACCGTCCGCGACTTCGCGCGCAACGAGGTCGCCCCCGTGGCCGAGGAGCTGGACCGGACCAAGTCCTTTCCCTACGAGATCGTGGCCAAGCTGGGCGAGCTCGGCCTGATGGGCATCCCGTTTCCGGAGGAGTACGGGGGCGGGGGCGGCGACACGCTGTCCTACGCGCTCGCGGTGGAGGAACTCGCCCGGATCGACTCCTCCGTGTGCATCACGCTGGCCGCGCACACCTCGCTCGGGACGATGCCGATCCACCTCTGGGGCACCGACGAGCAGAAGTCGGAATGGTTGCCGGCGCTGTGCCGCGGCGAGCGGCTGGCCGCGTTCGGGCTCACCGAGCCCGAGGCCGGCTCCGACGCGGGCGCGACCCGGACGCGGGCGCGGCTCGACGACGGCGAGTGGGAGATCGACGGCGCGAAGCAGTTCATCACCAACGCGGGCACGGAGATCTCGGGGTGCGTGACGATCACCGCAGTGACCGGCGAACAGGACGGTAGGCGCGAGATCTCGAACGTCATCGTCCCGAACGGGACCCCCGGCTACGAGCTCGGCGAGCCCTACCGGAAGATGGGCTGGAACGCCTCCGATACGCGCCCGCTCACCTTCGACGGCTGCCGTGTACCGGAGTCGAACCTGCTCGGCCGCCGCGGCGAGGGCTTCAAGAACTTCCTCCACATCCTCGACGGCGGGCGGATCGGCGTCGCGGCGATGGGGGTCGGGCTGGCGCAGGGCGCGCTCGACGAGGCGATCGCGTACGCCAAGGAGCGGCGCGCGTTCGGCCAGCCGATCTCCAAGTTCCAGGCGATCCAGGCGAAGATCGCCGACATCTCGGCCCAGATCGAGGCGGCGCGCCTGCTCACCTGGCGGGCGGCGCTCGAAAAGGACGCCGGCCAGTCGTTCACGCTCACGGCGGCGCAGGCGAAGCTCATCACCGGGCGGCTCGCCGTTCGCGCCACGGAGGAGGCGGTGCAGATCCACGGCGGCTACGGCTACATCGAGGAGTACCCCGTCTGCCGCTTCTACCGCGACGCGAAGATCCTCACCATCGGCGAGGGCACGGACGAGGTGCAGCAGATGGTGATCGCCCGCCAGCTGGGATGTTGACCGCCTAATTTGCGGATTCGTCCGAATCCGCACGAAATCACGTCCGCAGGCCGCGCTTAGACTCGGCTCGACAAGTCACCTTTCTGCGTCGAGGAGAGTCGATGGAGGGTCAGGACAGCAACTCGAGGTGGCAGGAGATCGCCGCCCTACAGGATGAGTTCGAGGGTCCGGCGGTGGTGGTGCCGATCTGCGTCAGCCGCCTCGACGGACGTCGGCACGAGCTCTCGCCGAAGGCCCGCAGCTTCGCCGAGGCGCTTTCGTTCTCGGAGTCGTGGACGCGGATCTCGGACGCGCGCCACAAACGGGCCGCCTGATCTGAATCGGCTCAGTCCGTCGGGGCCCGGGCGCTGACCGCGTCGTCGGCGCGCTCGGCCAGTTCGGCGGCGCGGCCGGCGTCGACCGCGATCCCGTAGTGCGCGAGCAGCTCGCGCTCGCCGGCGACGCTGAGCTCGGCCTCGCGGTCGGCGTGCGGCGCGGCGCGAATCTGTTCGCGGGTGTAGGGGACCCACACGTGCCCGACGCCCTCGACCGCATCGCGTGCGGGTACCAACGCGTAGTGGCCGAAACGCCCCATGCGCGCCAACAGCCACTCAGGGGCGCCGCTGGACTCGTCGACCAGCACCCCCTCGACCCTGCCGACCGGCTCGCCCGTGAGCCCGTCGAGGCGGTGGCCGGACCAGGCCAGGACCTCGGCGACCTCGGCCTGGTGATCGCTCCCGGTGGCTTCAGCCATCGCGCTCTCGTTCTAGCAACTCGCGCGCGGCCGTGGCTGGATCGATCTCGCGGCGGACGACGCGGTCGAGCAGCTCCGTGAGCTCGGGGTCGCTTGACGCGCGCTCGGAGAGCTCGCGCCGCAGCCGCCAGGCGGCGATTCCGAGCACCTCTGCACGCAGGTTGCGCGCCCGGCGCTCGGCCAGGGTGCCCGCGGCGGCGATGTGCTCGCCGTGCGCGTCGACCGTGCGCAGGAGCTCGGCGATCCCCTCCCCCTTGGTCGCCTCGGTGCGCACGACCGGCACCTTCCAGTCGCGGTCGGGCCCGAGCGCCAGCACGCCCTTGACCTCACGGATCATCGTGTCCGCGAGCGGGTGCTCGGCCTTGTTGACCACGATCACGTCGGGGATCTCCATCACGCCCGCCTTCAGCGCCTGGATCGAGTCGCCGGAGCCGGGCATCAGGGCGAGGACGATCGTGTCGGCGTGGTCGACGACGTCGATCTCGCCCTGGCCGACGCCGACGGTCTCGAGCAGGATGTCGTCCTTGCCCGAGGCATCCATCAGCAGGGCCGCCTGCAGGGCCGCCTCGGCGAGCCCGCCCAGCGAGCCCCGGGTCGCCATCGAGCGGATGAAGATGCCTGGGTCGAGGAAGTGGTCGGAGAGGCGGATGCGGTCGCCCAGGACGGCACCGTGAGTGAACGGGCTCGAGGGATCGATCGAGAGCACCCCCACCTCGCGGTCGGCCTTGCGCAGCTCCGCGCAAATCGCCCCGATCAGGGTGCTCTTGCCGACGCCGGGCGGCCCCGTGAGGCCGACGATTCGCGCCTCACCGGTGCGCGGGAAGAGCTCCGCCACCAGTCGGTCGCCCTCGGGGTCGTGGTTCTCGACCAGGCTGATCGCGCGCGCCAGCGCCCGCTTGTCCCCGCCGACGAGGCGCTCGGCGAGGGAGTCGGTGGTCTTCTCGGGCGCGTCGGCCAAGGCGGCGAGTCTAGAGTCCGCGCCGCCGTGATCCGGACGCTCCGCTTCCTCGCCGCCAACGACATGCTCACGCTGCAGTACGCGCGCCTGCTCTGGCGCTATCTGTGGCGGCGCTACCTGACCACCGCCGGCTGGCGCTGGGAGACGGACGGGCCGGTTTTCTTCGGCCGCGATCTGCAGGTGCAGATCGCCAAGCGCGGCAAGGTGCGCTTCGGGCGCTTCGTCTGGATCGGCGACGGGACCAAGATCCGCTGTCACGAGGGCGAGGTGATGATCGGCCAGAAGACGGTGCTCGGTCAGGAGTGCACGATCTCGGCCTACCGCCACGTGCGAATCGGCGAGCAGTGCGTCGTCGCCGACCGGGCGATGTTCATCGACTTCGACCACGGCGTGGTCGAAGTCGAGCGCCCGATCCGCCACCAGGGGATCTACATGCGCGACGTGGACGTCGGCTCGAACGTGTGGATCGGGTACGGCGCCTGTGTGCTGCGCGGAACCAGGGTGGGCGACAACTCGATCGTCGGGACGAACGCGGTGGTGACGAAGGACGTGCCCGCGAACGCTGTCGTGGGCGGCGTCCCGGCGCGGGTCCTGCGGATGCGCGAGGTCCCGCAGACTCTGCGCTGGTCCGACCCGGTGGAGCCTTAGCGCCGCTACTCGGACCGGGGGGTGATCCGGAAGATCGAGACGACCTCGGCCTGGTGCGCCTCTGGGTGCACGACGTAAGCGCTCGGGCCGCCGCCGAACCACGCGGCGTTCTCGTTCTCGCCCACGTAGATGCCGGGGTGGTGCCTGCCGTTCGCATCCTCGACCCAGACCTTCTCGCCCTCGGTGAACGCCTGGGGTGCATTCGGGTCGTTCATGTGCTCCAGCCTAGTCAGGCCCGGCTCGGCTCGCCGGCGAGCTCCGCGTAGATCTCGCTCGTGCGCTCGGCGACGTCGGCCCAGTCGAACCGCAGCACATGCTCGGAGCCCTCGGCCACGAGCCGGTCGCGCAGGGCGCGGTCCGTGAGCACCCGCTCGACCATCTCCCCGAGCGCCTGCGAGTCGCGGGCGCGGAAGCGCAGCCCGGCCTCGTTGTGGGGGACGACCTCTCGCAGGCCCCCCGTGTCGGCGACGATGCAGGGGCAGCCGGAGGCCATCGCCTCCAGCGCGACGAGGCCGAACGGCTCGTAGATCGACGGCACCACGCAGACGTCGGCGATCCGATAGAGCGAATGCAGGACGTCGTCGCCGATCCAGCCGAGAAACGTCCCGTGGCCCATCAGCCCGAGCTCGGCGGCCTGGGCGCGCAACTCGCCCTCGTGGGTGCCCGAACCGGCGACGAGGAACCGCGTTCCCGGGACCGCCTCGACCAGCCGCGGCATCGCCTCCAGCGCGAGCTGAAAGCCCTTCTCGTACACGAGCCGTCCGATCAGCAGCACGAGGTTCTCGTCCGGGGCGGCGAACTCGGCCCGCAGGCGCGCGAGCTCGGGCGCGTCGTGGGGCTGCAGGTCGCCGGGATCGATGCCGTTCGGGATCACGACGACGGAGCTCTCGTCGGCCCCGAAAATGTCCACGATCTGCTCGCGCATGTAGTACGAGCAGGCGATCACCCGGTCGGAGCGGTTGGTGATCCAGCGCTCGACGCCGTGGATGTGGCTCTGCGGGTGCTTGTCGACCCACCCCTGGTGGCGGCCGTACTCGGTCGCGTGGATCGTGGTCACCAGCGGCGCGTCGAAGCGGCGCGCCAGGTGGTCGCCGGCCATCGCCACGAGCCAGTCGTGGCCGTGCACGAGGTCGAAGTCGTAACGGTCGCCGAGCTCGACCCCGGCGGCGAGCATGTCGGCGTTCATGCGCTCGACCCAGGCGACGAACTCGCTCAGGTCGGTGGGCCGGGTCGGCTCACGAACCCGGTGGATGTTGACCCCACCGACGACCTCCTCCGGCGGCGACTCCTCGCTGCCGCGGGTGAGGACGTGAACCTCGGTCCCCTCGCGGGCCAGGCCCTCGGAGAGCTTGCGCACGTGCCGGGCGAGCCCGCCCTCGATCAGCGGCGGGTACTCCCAGGAGAGGATCAGGACTCGGCTCAAAAAGATCTGAGGGTGACGGGGCCGGGCGCGTCAGGGTATCTGAGAGGCCCGTGGTCCAGGGTCAAAAGCCGCGGCGTTCGCGTTGCCGGCCAGAGGAGGAACCGACTGATCGGGGACAGAAGAGCGGTCATGGCGCGACCCTAGGCGGACGGCAATCGAGTCGCATCGGTACTCGGTCCCGAACCGGCTCGGCGCTCGCTACCGAAGCGGGTCCACGGAGTCGACGACCAGGTCCGCCCTCGAAAGTCCGGTGGTGAGCAGGCAGTCCCCTCAGTAGTGACTACGGAGGTCATTTCGCACCCCGAATGGCAGAGTCGGGGACGTGGAAACAACGGTGCCCGACGGCGCCCCCACGGGCGGTGGGACGCCGACGAAAGAGCTCTCGCTCGCGACGGTGTCGTTCACCGTCTGTTTCTACGCCTGGGCTCTGCTCGGTCCGCTCGGCCCCGACCTGCAGGATCAGCTCGGTCTCTCCGACGGCCAGCTGGCCCTGACCATTTCTATCCCCGTCGTGCTGGGATCACTGATGCGAATCCCGCTCGGTGTACTCACGGATCGGTACGGCGGCCGGATGATGTTCACGCTGCTCATGGCGTTTACTCCGATCCCGCTGATCGGACTCGCCCTTCTGAACGATTCCTGGGGAGCGGTTCTGGTCCTTGGATTCCTGCTCGGTTTCACCGGAGCGTCGTTCGCCGTCGGCGTTCCGTTCGTCAACCGCTGGTATCCGCCTGACCGTCAGGGCTTCGCGCTCGGGATCTACGGGATCGGTATGGGCGGCACCGTGCTCGCCGCACTGACCGCGCCCAAGATCGCCGATGCGATCAGCCTCGACGCTCCGTTTTGGATCGCCGCCGCAGTCGTGGCCGTGATGGCGGTCGTCTTCTGGCTCACTGCCGAGAACGCACCGGGCTCAGCGGCGCTCGGCTCGGGGCGGATGCTGGACACGCTGTCCGTGTTCCGCGGCAAGGGCAGCGGCCGCGCCTGGTCCCTGACGCTGTTCTATTTCCTGGCCTTTGGCGGCTTCGTCGCGATGTTCCTCTACCTGCCGAAGCTCTTGGTCGACGTCCACGATCTGTCCAAGACCGACGCCGGTGCCCGCGCCGCCGGCTTTGCCCTGCTCGCCGTAATCGCCCGACCCGTGGGTGGCACCCTGGCCGACCGCGCCGGAGCCCGCGCCGTACTCACCGCGTCCTTCGTCGGGACCGCCGCGCTCGCGCTCGTGATCGCGGCCTCCTACGAGGAAATGGTGCCCCTGACCATCGCCTGCCTGTCCCTGGCCGTCTTCCTCGGCCTCGGGACCGGAGCCGTGTTCAGGCTCGTCCCCGAGTGGTTCCCCGACTCCGTCGGTGCCGTCACCGGCGTCGTCGGCGCCGCGGGCGGCCTCGGGGGATTCTTCCCGCCCCTCGTCATGGCCTTGGTGAAAGGTGTGACCGGGACGTATACGCTCGGTTTCGTGCTTTTGGCCGTGGTGGCCATCACCGCCCTCCTGGTCCTCCGGGCCCAGGGGCGAACGCGCGGAGCGGCGACCCCGGACGTCGCCGCAGGCCCGGTGGGATGAGTCAGGGCCGCGCTCTCCTGCGCGCCCGTCAGTTCTTCGGACGGCCCGATCGCTCCGCGGACGGCTGGAACGAGGTCTCGACCTACGCTCGCGACTGGGAGGTTGCCTATCGACGCCGTTGGCAGCACGATCGCGTCGTTCGCTCCACGCACGGCGTCAACTGCACCGGCTCGTGCTCGTGGAAGATCCACGTCAAGGACGGCCTTGTCACCTGGGAGACCCAGCAGACCGACTATCCATCCAACGGTCGCGACACGCCCGACTACGAGCCGCGCGGGTGCCCCCGCGGAGCGTCGTTCTCGTGGTACCTCTACTCGCCGCTGCGCCCCAAGCATCCCTACGTGCGGGGCGTGCTCCTCGAGATGTACCGCGACGCGCGGCGGCGCCTCGGCGACCCGGTCGAGGCCTGGGCATCGATCGTCGACGATCCCGAGCGTGCTCGCGCCTACAAATCGCAGCGCGGCAAGGGCGGCTTCGTCCGCGCCTCTTGGGAGGACGCCGCCGAGCTGATCGCCGCCGCCCACGTGCACACCGTCCGCCGCTACGGGCCGGACCGGATCGCGGGTTTCTCGCCGATCCCCGCGATGTCAATGGTCTCCTACACCGCCGGAACCCGCTTCCTGTCGCTGATTGGCGGGGTCTGCCTTTCCTTCTACGACTGGTACGCGGACCTGCCTCCAGCCTCACCGCAGATCTGGGGCGACCAGACCGATGTGCCGGAGTCCGCGGATTGGTGGAACTCGTCCTACATGATCCTCTGGGGCTCAAACATCCCCCAGACCCGGACTCCGGACGCGCACTTCATGACCGAGGCTCGATACAAGGGCCAGAAGGTCATCGTCGTCTCGCCCGACTACGCCGGGCACACCAAGTTCGCGGATCACTGGCTCCCGGCCACGGCCGGCACCGACGGCGCTCTGGCGATGGCCATGGGCCACGTCGCACTCAAGGAGTTCCACGTCGAGCGCGAGGTGCCTTACTTCCGCGACTACGCGCGCCGCTTCACGGACATGCCGATGCTCGTCTCGCTGCGCGAGCGCGCGGACGGCTCGTTGGTCGCCGATACGTTCCTGCGCTCGGCGGACCTCGGCGACACCGAGGAGAACGCGGAGTGGAAGACGGTCGTCTGGGATGCGAGTCGCTCCGAGGCCGTCGCCCCCAACGGCTCGATCGGTTTCCGCTGGGGAGAGGCGAACGCCGGGCGCTGGAACCTGGACCTCGGCGAGGTAGATCCTGCGCTCACATTGCTCGGCGTCCACGAGGACCTGGTCGAGGTCACCCTGCCGTACTTCGACGGCGGCGAGACCGAGGGCGGAACGACGATCCGCAGGGGTGTCCCCGTCGCGCCGCGTCGGCGGGCGGCTCGTGACTACCGTCTTCGACCTGGCGCTGGCCCAGTACGGCGTCGGCCGTCCCGGGCTGCCGGGGGAGTGGCCGCGCGACTACGAGGACGCCGCCTCCGCCTACACGCCGGCCTGGCAGCAGGCGATCACCGGCGTCGACGCCTCGATGTGCGTGCGGGTCGCGCGCGAGTTCGCCGACAACGCGGAGCGCACCGAGGGCCGGTCGATGATCGTCATGGGCGCCGGGACGAACCACTGGTTCCACTCCGATCAGACCTACCGGGCGATGCTGGCACTGGTCCTCTTCTGCGGGTGCCAGGGGGTCAACGGCGGCGGCTGGGCGCATTACGTCGGCCAGGAGAAGGTGCGCCCGATCACCGGCTGGGCCACGGTCGCCTTCGCGCTCGACTGGTCGCGACCACCGCGCCAGCAGGCGGCGACCCCGTTCTGGTACCTGGCCACCGATCAGTGGCGTTATGAGAGCTTCGGCTCCGAGGAGTTCACGTCGCCGGCCGGCAACGGCTCGCTCGGGGACCGGCACACCGCCGACTGTCATGCGCTCGCGGCCCGGCTCGGCTGGCTGCCGTCGTATCCGAGCTTCAACCGCAACCCGCTCGACCTCTGCGACGAGGCCCACGAGCGCGGCGTCGAGCCGGCTGAGCACGTGGTCTCGGAGCTGCAGGAGGGCAACCTGCGCTTCGCCTGCGAAGACCCGGACGACCCCGCCAACTTCCCGCGCGTGCTCTCGCTTTGGCGCGCGAACCTGATCGGCTCGTCGAGCAAGGGCCAGGAGTACTTCCTGCGTCACCTCCTCGGCGTGCCCGACGCCGCGGTCCGTGCCGACGAGACGACCCCGGACAAGCGCCCGCGCGAGGTCGAGTGGCGGGACGAGGCCCCGGTCGGCAAGCTCGACCTGTTCACGACCCTCGACTTCCGGATGAACGGCTCGTGCGTGTACTCGGACGTCGTCCTCCCCGCCGCCACCTGGTACGAGAAGCACGACATCTCCAGCACGGACCTCCATCCGTTCGTGCATCCGTTCAACGCCGCGATCCCTCCGCCCTGGGAGGCGAAGACCGACTGGGAAGCGTTCAACCTGATCGCGGCGCGCTTCAGCGAGCTCGCCGCCGACCACCTGGGCACACGCACCGACCTCGTCGCGGCGCCGCTCCTGCACGACACCCCCGAGGAGCTCGGCCAGCCCATGGGCCGCGTCCGGGATTGGAGGGCCGGCGAGTGCGACCCGATCCCGGGCACGACCATGCCGAAGCTGGTGTCCGTCGAGCGCGACTACGCGTCAGTGGCCGAGAAGATGACCGCGCTCGGGCCGCTGGTCGAGAGCGCGGGCATCGGCGCCAAGGGCGTGGCCTGGAAGCCCGAGCCCGAGGTGGCCGAGCTGGGGCGGCGAAACGGCCGGGCCAACGGAGGCGGCCCCGCCGACGGGCGGCCATCGTTGCGCCGTGACGTCGACGTGTGCGAGGCGATCCTGGCGCTTTCGGGGACGACCAACGGCCGGCTCGCGGTCGAGGGCTTTCGGGCGCTGGAGAAGCAGACCGGTCTCGAGCTCGCGGATGTCCCGATCGAGCGAGCCGACGACCGGCTGACCTTCGGCGAGATCTCCGTGCAGCCGCGCAAGGTCATAGCCTCGGCAGAGTGGTCGGGACTCGAATCGCGCGACCGCCGCTACTCGCCGTTCACCGCCAACGTCGACCTGCTGATCCCGTGGCGGACGCTGACCGGGCGCCAGCAACTGTTCATCGACCACGAATGGATGCTGGACCTCGGAGAGGGCCTGCCCGCCTACCGGCCGCCGGTCGACGCCGGGCAGCTCGAAGGGCTCGGCGGCAAGCCCGACGCCGGCGACGCCCTCGAGGTCACGGTCCGCTATCTGACGCCGCACTCGAAGTGGTCGATCCACTCCGAGTTCCAGGACAACCTCACGATGCTGACCCTCTTCCGGGGCGGGCCGGTCATGTGGCTCTCGAATGAGGACGCCGAGAGGATCGATGTCGCCGACAACGACTGGCTGGAGGTCTACAACCGCCATGGCACCGTCGCGTGCCGCGCCGCCGTCTCGCACCGGGTCCCCACGGGCGCGGCGCTCTTCTACCACTCGCAGGACCGCCACGTGAACGTCCCGCTATCCGAGATCTCGGGCGCGCGGGGAGGCACCGACAACTCCCTGACCCGCATCCAGATCAAGCCGAGCCACCTGATCGGCGGCTACGCCCAGCTCTCGTGGAGCTTCAACTACTACGGGCCGACGGGCCCGCAGCGCGACCAACTGATCATCGTCCGCAAGCGGCGCAGCGAGGTGGACTACGGATGAGGGTTCGCGCTCAGATGGGCATGGTCATGAACCTCGACAAGTGCATCGGGTGTCACACCTGCTCGGTCACCTGCAAGAACGTCTGGACCAACCGCCCAGGTACAGAGTACGTCTGGTTCAACAACGTCGAGACCAAGCCCGGCCGCGGCTACCCGCGCGACTACGAGGACCAGGACCGGTGGCACGGCGGCTGGAAGCTCGATCGTCGCGGGCGTCTGCGCCTGCGGGCCGGGGGTCGCCTGAAGAAGCTGGCCAACATCTTCTGGAATCCGGATCTGCCGACGCTCGACGACTACTACGAGCCCTGGACCTACGACTACGAGCATCTGATCAGCGCTCCCGCCTCGAACGTCCAGCCGGTGGCGAGGCCGAAGTCGTCGCTCACCGGAGAGCCGCTTGACCTGAAATGGGGTCCCAACTGGGACGACGACCTGGCGGCGGCGAAGACCTCGGCAGCCGGCGATCCGAACCGGCGGGGGCTCGAGGAGGAGGTCAAGCTCGAGTTCGAGCGGACATTCATGATGTACCTGCCGCGGATCTGCGAGCACTGCATCAACCCGTCTTGCGTCGCCTCCTGCCCCTCGGGCGCGATGTACAAGCGCGAGGAGGACGGCATCGTCCTGGTCGACCAGGAGGCCTGCCGCTCCTGGCGCTTCTGCGTCTCGGGCTGCCCGTACAAGAAGGTCTATTTCAACTGGAACACGGGCAAGGCCGAGAAGTGCAACCTCTGCTACCCCCGGATCGAGGCCGGACTGCCGACGGTGTGCTCGGAGACCTGCGTCGGGCGGCTGCGCCATCTCGGGATCGTGCTCATCGACAGCGACCGTGTCGAGGCCGCCGCCTCGGTCAAGGACGAGAAGGAGCTGCTCGAGGCCCAACTCGACCTCTTCCTCGATCCCGAGGATCCCGCGGTACGCGAGCAGGCGCGCCGCGACGGAATCGCCCAGGACTGGATCGAGGCCGCCACGCGTTCGCCTGTCTACGCGATGTGCAAGCGCTGGCGGATCGCCCTCCCGCTGCATCCCGAGTACCGGACGATGCCGATGGTCTGGTACGTGCCGCCGCTCTCTCCGGTGGAGAGCATGGTCGATCCGGGTGGCGGCGAGCTGGATCCCGACCGCCTCTTCGCCACCGTCGAGGAGATGCGGATCCCGCTCGAGTACCTGGCGTCGTTCCTTGCCGCCGGAGATCCTGAGCCAGTGCGCCGGTCGCTCGCCCGCCTGGCCGCGATGCGCCGATTCATGCGGGCCGCAAACGTCGACGGACGCGTCGACGTGGCCGTCGCCGAGGAGGTCGGGATGAGCCCGGCCGAGCTCGAGTCGATGTTCCAGATGGTCGCGATCGGCGACTACGACGACCGCTACGTGATCCCCAAGCGCCACGGCGAGGTCTCGCCGGAGGCGTTCGCGGAGCAGGGCTCGTGCGGGATCGACTTCTCCGGCGTCACCGCCAGCGTTACGCCGAGCGCGGCCAACGACGACGGCCTGGAGAACTACGACGACGCCACTGTCGCCGCCGACTTCGACCTGCGCGATCAGCTCGTGCAGCGCAGGGGCGGCGATGGCTGAACCGGTGCATCCGCTGAAGCTGGCGTCCGTGCTCTTGCAATATCCGGACGACGCCCGCGTCGCTGCCGCCGCCGAGGCCGTCGAGCTGGCGATCGAGCCCGCCAACCGGCGCCAGGCCGCCAGCCTGAGGCGGTTCTGCGGCTGGTATTCGTCGCAGTCCGGCCGGCGAGCTGCGCCGCATGTACGTCGACGCGTTCGACTTCTCCAAGCAGTGCAGCCTGCATCTGACCTACCACGTCCACGGCGACCGGCGCCAGCGTGGGCTGGCGATGCTCGAGCTCAAGCAGGCATACCGGGCGGCCGGATTCGAGGCGCCCGGCGACGAGCTCCCGGACTATCTGCCGCTGATGCTCGAGTTCGCAGCGCTCGCCCCGGGCGACGCAGGAGCGGAGCTGCTCGAAGAGCACCGCGTTGCGATCGAGCTCGTCCGGGCGGGGCTCGAGCGCGACCAGAGCCCGTTCGCGCCGGTGCTCGAGTGCGTCGTGTGCGGCATGGGCCGCCTCGGTTCGCAGAAGCTGGCCCGCATCCGCCGATTGGCCGCCGACGGCCCGCCTTCCGAGCAGGTCGGGCTGGAGCCGTTTGCACCGCCCGAGGTGATGCCGACCGAGGCCGGCGAGCAGGCGCTACCCATGGTCGGGGAATGGGACCAGCGATGACCCGCGGCGAGGTCCTCCTCTACGTCGGTCCTGCCCTACGCGGCGATCGCCGTCTTCCTGGTCGGCACCTGGTGGCGCTATCGGCGCGACCAGTACGGATGGGGTGCCCGCTCGACCCAGTTGCTCGAGAGCCGGGTTCTGAAGTGGGCCAGCACGGTCTTCCACCTCGGGGTCCTCGCGGCGATCGGCGGCCACGTGCTCGGGCTGCTGGTGCCACGGTCGTGGACGGCTGCGGTGGGCATCTCCGACGACGCCTACCACGTGATCGCGGTGATCGGCGGGATCGTGGCCGGGGGCGCCGTCTGCGTCGGCTTCGCCCTGCTCGTCTACCGGCGGGTGCGATTCCCCCGCGTCCGGGCGACCACCACGCGCGCCGACGTCGTTACCTTCGGCCTCCTGGCGCTGGGGATCGTCACCGGCATGCTCGCGACCCTGACCAACATCGGCGACGCCGTCCACTACCGCGAGTCCGTCGCGCCCTACTTCCGCAACCTGCTGATCCTCAACCCCGAGCCGGATCTGATGACCGGCGCGCACGTCACCTTCATCTTCCAGGTCCACGTCACGGTCGCCTGGCTGCTCTTCGCGTGGTGGCCGTTCAGCAGGCTGGTGCACGCCTGGAGCATCCCCGTCGACTACCTCCGCCGCAGCCCGGTCCTCTACCGGAGCCCCGCCGGCCGCCCACAACCGCACGGAGCGCGGAGATGAAGCGTGCGCCCGAACTCGTGCCGCTCTCGCACGACCATCACCAGGCGCTCTCGGTAGCGCTGCAGCTCAAACGCGCGGAGGACCGTACGCCGGCCGAAGCCTTCCTGGACTTCTTCGAGTCCGACGGCACCGAGCACTTCCGGATGGAGGAGGAGGTGCTCCTGCCAACGTGGCTCGCGGCCGATCCGCAGGCCGATCGCATGCTCGCGCAGCGGGTCGCGGCCGAGCACCTCGAGATCCGGACTCGGGCGTTGCGGCTGCGCGACCCGACGACCGCGGTCGACGATCTGCGCGCTCTCGGCGAGCTACTGGAAGCTCACGTGCGCTTCGAGGAGCGCGAGCTGTTCCCACTCATCGAGTCGGGTCTAGATCAGCGGGCGATCGCCCGGCTAGGGCGAACTCTGCAGGGCGATGACAAGGCCTGAGCCAGATTCAGCCGACCCGCCAACCGCCGGTCATCAAGCCCTGGCGGTCGGCCGCAGTTCGCGCTGCCACTGGGCGCGGCGCAGCGCGTACTCGGGCGGAAGGATGAGGTCGAGTCGCTCTGCCACGTCGAGCCAGCGCAGTGCCGTCTCGTAGTCACCGCTGCGGGCGTTCACGTCCGCGGCCGTGAAGGCCAGCTCGGTCACTTCGCGATGGTCCTCGACCTCGGCCGGCGAGGCGGGCTCGAGGTCGATCAGCGGAGGCAGCGGCTGGTTGGACTCACGAGCCTGGTCGGCGATGAACGGAGCGAGCAGGCGCCCGGCCACCTTTCCGGGCGGCCACCAGAGCGGGGCGTCGCTGACCGCCGCCGGTTCAGCCGCCGCCCCGCCCGCAGGTAGATCGGCCCGTCCGCGGTCAGGAGGGCGGCCCGTAGCTCGGGTCGAAACGGCTCGTCCTCGAGGTCGGAGTCAATGCCCGCGGCGATCGCCGTCGCCGCCACGTCGGCCTGCTGGGCGGCGAGCCCACCCTGCTTGATCGGAAACCAGCTGGCATCGCCGACGGCGTAGACGTCGGGGCACCCTGCGACCCGCATTCGCGAGTCGGTGGAGATGAAGCCGTGTGGTCCCTGCGCCACCCCGTCCAATGGGGAAACCTCGAGCCGAGGCAGGGCAAACGCACGATCGCAGGGAACAACCGAACCGTCCATGAGCGTCAGTCCGCCGGCCGCCACCCTCGCCGGGGCCACGCCGGTGTGCAGCCGCACGCCGACCCGATCCAGCTCGGCTCGGAGACGCTGACTCGCGCCAGCACCGAAGACATCGAGCGGCTCTTTCTCGGCCGTGATGAGGTCAATCGCTTCCGACCCGTCCCCCATGTCGGCCAGGTGAGTGGCGGCCATGATCGCGAGCTCATAGAGCGGCAGCGACCAGTGACAGGGAGCCGGCACGGCGAAAGCCAAGCGCGAGATCTCGCCTCGGTCGATCGCCAAGATGGCCTGGTGGACGTCGCGATTGCTCGCCGGTCCCCGGTAGGTGATCGCTCCCGGCAGCCCGTTAGCGCTCTCGGCGCCGACGGCGATGACGAGCGCGTCGAAGTGGATTTCGGCCCCGGCGGCAGTGAAGGCGATCTTTGCGGCGGCGTCGACGCTCGCCAGCGCGTCCTGGCGCAAGCGACCGCCGGCCTTCGAGACCAGGTCGCCGAGATCGAAGCGGGCGACCTCGCCGTAGCTGAAGGGCTCGGCCACGGCGTACTGCCGATAGGTGAACTCCGGCTCGGGAGCCAGAACCACCGCACGGACACGCCGGCCCAGCAGCCGGCGCACCATGAGCAAGGCCTCGAGTCCGGCCACCCCGCCGCCGGCGATCAGGACTGTCGGTCGTGCCGGGCTCATCGCATCCCACGCTACGGCCGTCGGGTCGTGACCACATCAGAACCGCCTACGGAAAGGTCTACGTAGTCGGCACGCAAATCAGGCGCGCAGGTCTCTGCGTCCGATGGCCAGCGCGCCGAACGCGACCAGAGCCGTCGCCACCCCGGCGAGAACGGCCAGGTGCCCCAAGTCGACGCCGTTGCCGATCGGATCGCTGCCTTCGTAGTAGTAGAAGGCCGAGAGGTACTTGAGCCAATGCAGGCCATCGACCAGGGGCGCGAAGCCGTTGATCAGGAACGAGAGCACGGCGTAGGCCGCCGCGCCTCCGATCGCTGCGGCCTTACGGCCGGTCGCTGCCGCGAGCGCCAGCGCCAGGGCACCGATCGCTAGCCCGAAGAAGGCGAGGTGGATGGAGAGCGCGCCGAGATCACCGAGGTCGACTCCGCCGCCGCCGATCGCCACGCCGATCACCAGTCCGGCGAAAGTCCCGAGTGCGATGACGACGACGCTGACGGCGGTGGCCGCGGCCTTGGCCAGGACCAGGCTCGAACGCTTGACCGGGTGGGCCAGGGCCATCGTCATGATGCCCGCCTCCTCCTCTCCGGCGGTGAGCGCTGCCGCGGCGGTGATCGCCACGGCTGCGATCACCAACGGGCCGTAGACGGCGCCGATCTCGCTGCGCATCCACCCGGCCAACGTTCCGTAGTCGGCACCGCCGAGGAGCTCGGTCACACCGTCGGGCAGGTCGAGCTTGCCGATCGAACCCCCGACTGCGGGGAAGAGGGCCCCGACCATCACGATCACCAGGACCATGCCGACGCGGTCGAGCCAGTCGAGAAGGCCCGCAGGCGCAGCGCCAGCACAAACGTGGGGCTACTCATCGCCGCTGCCGCGGTAGTAGCCGAGAAAGATCTGTTCAAGGTCATCGTCGCGGCTGTGGATCGACCGGACCTCGTAAGCGGCGATGGCCTTGACCAACGGATCGACGGAGCCCTCGTAGGAGACGATGAAATGGCCACCTTCGATCGTGATCTCCTTGACGCCTGGCAGTTCGCGCAGGACCTCGACCGGCGGCGGCGTGCCCCCGAACTCGATCTCGAGTTTGCGGATCGCGATCGAGCGCAGGTTCTCGAGCGAGTCGACCACGACCAGACGCCCCCGACGCAGGATCGCGACACGATGCGCCACTCGCTCGACCTCGCTGAGCGTGTGCGATGAGAGGAACACCGTGCGCCCTGAGGCCGCGACCTCGTTCAGCAGCGCGTGGAAGCTCTGTTGCACAAGTGGGTCGAGGCCCGCGATCGGCTCGTCGAGGATCAGAAGCTCGGGCTCGTGCATGAAGGCCTGGATCAACCCCAGCTTCTGGCGATTGCCGGTCGAGAGCTCATGCACGGGCCGGTCGAGCTGGGCGTCGAAGCGATCGGCCAGCTCGTCGCGCACCTTGTCGTCGACGCCACCACGCAACTCGCCCAGGTAGTCGAGCATCGCGGCACCGGTCAGCTTCGGATAGAGGGCGAAGTCCCCTGGGAGATAGCCGACCCGTCGCCGGATCTCAAGGCTCTGGCGATGAGCGTCCAGACCGAGCAACTGAGCCGAGCCAGCGGTCGGGTAGATCAAGTCCAGCAGCAGGCGCATGGTCGTGGACTTCCCGGCGCCGTTGGGTCCAAGGAAGCCAAAGATCTCACCGCGCTCGATCTCAAGATCGAGATCGAAGAGACCGTGACCCTGCCCGTAGTCCTTGGACAGGCCGCTCGTCGAAATCGCGGCAGCGCTCTCCACGGACCAGTAGTTCAGCGAACGCGGCCGACGGTGTGCCCGTCTTCAACTCAGATGGACCACGACCGAGACCCGTCCCTCCTGCTCAACGACGACGCCCGCCGCCGTCATGGGGCTTGCCATCCAGCCAGATGCCGAGCGGACGCAGGCCCGCGGAGCATCCGCCACCAGCGCTTCGCACCGGGGGCGCTGACGTCGATCCGGAACAGATCGGTGGCCGCGTGCCTTGTAGATGACCGGGACCTCGACCGTCCTGCCTGGATCGGCGCGACGGAATCTCGAGGAGCGCCAGATGCCCACTCAGCAGGCGATGGGCTCGGGAGCGGAGTATCCGCGCGACGACCGGGTTCACCATCCGGTTCAGGAACCGCACCCACATCGGCCGTTGCGCCATCTCAGACCTCCACAGGCACTGATGCTGCTGACGCCTCGGCCTGCTCAGCGACGAGGTCGAGCAAGCCGTCGACGAGGACATGGGCGCCGGCGCCAACGCCGAGCGTCCAGTAGCGACGAAACCAGCGCCGGGCCCGATCGTCGGTTGTCGCCGTCCGCATCGTCCCCGTCAGCAGCGTGTGCGCGTCGTCGATTCGAGTCAGCCGGAGGTCATAGACGGTCTTCGCCCACCCCGGCTCCGAGAATCCGCGAAAGTCCGATGCCTCGAGCTCGGCGTACTCGATCACCGGTCGCCAGAACTTCCCGACCAAGCCAAGCGCCAGCTCCTCGGGCTCGCGCTCACCGAGCAGCATCCAGCCGCCGTCGATCGCCGGTGACTGCGTGGTCTCCTTGAGCCGCAGGTGCTCGGGCTGATCCGGGATGCCCTCGCCGTGCAGGAGATGGGAGGCCAACTCGGGCAGCAAGCGTGAGAAGCCGAGGAAGGCGACCATCGGACGCCGGCGACCGACCTCGATCAGATCGGCGCTGACGAGCGCCTGCCACGTCGACGTCTCGATCGGCAGCGACCACGCGCGCGACCGAGTCCGAGACGTCGTACTCGGGCAGGAACTCCTCGAGCAGATCAGGCGAGGGCATGCGCACCGGCTCCGAGTGACGCTTCGGGCTGCGACCAGGGCGTCCGAGATCTCGATCGGCCCAGGCCTCGATCGCGGGCCAGTTTCGGTAGTCGCCATCGGGCGCCTTGACCGCGTTGACCGCCAGGCGCTCCAAGCGACCCAGCTTCGACCGATCCAGCTTGCCGGTGAACATCCGATCGCTGATGGCTCGCTCGGCACAGAACCGCTCCACCGCCTCGTCGGGCTTGGCATCCGCCGGCTTCGGCGGCTCGCCGACGGGACCGACGGTGAAGGTGAAGATCAAGCGGCCGGCCGGCTCGCCGACGAGCGCGTCCATCACATTCCGCGCGGGCTTGAGCCACTTACCCATGTAGATCGGGCTGCCGAGGACGATTGCGCTTTCGGCGTCCAAGCGACCGGCATCCTCGGCGTCGATCGCGATCGCGTCGTGACCGCGCTCGCGCAGACGGTGCGCGATCGCGGCGCCGATCTCGCTGGTGCTGCCGTGCTTGCTGGCGGTGATGACGTAGATGTGCATTGGAGTCTCCTTGGACGGGACGTCTGCGAAGACCACGATCGCAGCCGCCGGCCGTCGCTACGAGCGTGTCGCCCACGGGTCAACGTCCGTGGTGACTACGCGGTTCATGCCCACTGACCACCGACTAGGTGGCCACCACTGACGCGATCTGCGTAGCGGGAGCGGATGCGATGACGCCAGGCGTTCGCGAGGGTGTCGTCATGAGGCATCGCGGAGATCCAGGACCGGCGGCGGTCGAGCTCTACTGGCTCCCACTCGGCGCCGGCGGGCACTCGGTGCGGTTCAACGGTCGCGTCTACGAGGCCCTGGTCGCGGCGCGCGACGGCCGCCCTCGACTTGATCTCTACCACGCGGCACTACGCGTCCTTCTCCCCGAAGGACGGTTCGTCATCGAACAGGCGCCCGTTCCCGATCGGCGTGGCAGCGAGCGTGGCGTCGTCGTCGAGGGCCCAGTCGGCAGCCGATGGGCCGGGCGACTTCGCGTCTTCCGTTACGAGATCCGCCTCTGGGCTGGCGGCGAGATTCCCGACATCGCGGAGGCCGTTGACAGCCCGCGACTGCTGAGCGACCAAGAGGCCACATGCCGACGGGTGCTGAGCGCGCCCGGGAGGTCCCTCAGTTGACCTGGGGACGAGACGAGATGAGGACGGGTGAGATGTGGAACTCGAACGCCGTCATCGCCTGGGTTCTCAGTCGCAGCGGAATCGACGCCGCGAAGGTCATGCCACCCCAAGGCGGCAGGGCGCCGGGTTGGAACGCGGGCCTGGCAGTCGCGCAGCGATCAGACTCCGACCGCCAGCATCGCGGCCGGTCCGCCCCCTGGAACAGCCGCTGAGTTCCGCCTCGCTCCACATGGCCTCGGCTGGCGGTCGCGACGTTGTGCCACCGCGGATATCGTCAGCGCCCGTGAGCTCGGCGCACGCGTCATGAATCCCCCGAGCTGGCTGCCGGGCGCACGTGCTCTGGCGTCGTACGAGAGGCCGTGGCTGCGCCACGACCTCATCGCCGGCCTCGTGCTGACAACCCTCCTGGTCCCGCAGGGGATGGCTTACGCGGAGCTCGCGGGGCTACCGGCGATCACCGGCCTCTACACGTCGGTCATCTGCCTGATCGGCTACGCGGCGTTTGGGCCCTCACGGGTCCTGGTCCTCGGCCCGGACTCCTCGCTCGGGCCCATGATCGCCGCCACAATCCTGCCGATCGTCGGCTCCGGGGAAGCCCCGAGCGCGCGATCGCCCTGGCTTCGATGCTCGCCCTGTTGGTCGGCGTGATCATGATCGTCGCCGGCGTTGCGCGACTCGGGTTCATCGCCGACCTGCTCTCGCGGCCGACGCAGATCGGCTACATGAACGGGCTTGCGCTCACGATCCTGATCGGGCAGCTGCCGAAGCTCCTCGGGTTCTCCGTTGACGCGGACGGGCTGATCGACGAGGCGCGCGGCTTCGTCGACGGGCTTGTCTCCGGCGAGGCGGTCGTACCGGCGGCGGCGATCGGCCTACTCAGCCTCGCGCTGATCATCGGCTTTCAGCACTGGCGCCCCCGTATCCCCGGCGTTTTAGTCGCCGTGCTCGTCGCAATCGCCGCGGCCGGTGGGTTCAACCTCGGCGACCACGGGGTCTCGCTGGTCGGGAGCCTCCCCGCAGGCCTGCCCTCCCTCACCTGGCCGAATCCGATCTCCGATCTTCCCCTGCTCGTGGCCGGAGCGCTTGGGATCGCGCTGGTCTCGCTCACCGACACGATCTCGACCGCGTCCGCGTTCGCGGCGCGCAAGGGCCAGGAGGTAAACGGCAACGGGGAGATGATCGGCATCGGCGCTGCGAACATCGGCGCGGGCCTCTTTCAGGGCTTTCCGGTGAGCACGAGCGGCTCGCGAACGGCCGTCGCCGACCAAGCCGGCGCCAAGACGCAGCTCACGGGGCTCGTCGGCGCCGCGGCGATCATGCTCATGCTCGTCCTGGCGCCTGGGCTGTTGCGGAGCCTGCCGCAAGCAACGCTTGCCGCCGTCGTGATCGCCGCGTCTTTGTCGCTGGCGGATATCGCCGGCGTGCGCCGACTCTGGCGACAGCGTCGCGCCGAGTGGCTGCTCTCGATCGCCGCCTTCCTCGGCGTCGCATTGCTCGGCGTGCTCCAGGGGATCGGGATCGCGGTGGCTCTGTCGATCCTCAATATCTTCCGGCGCGCCTGGTGGCCCTATATGACGACGCTCGGCCGCGTGCCGGGCATGTCCGGCCAGCACGATCGCACTCTCTACCCCAACTCCGAGCAGCTGCCCGGGCTGGAGGTTTTCCGCTTCGACGCGCCTCTGTTCTTCGCGAACGCGCGAGCATTTCGCGACAAGGTCCGCGCACCTGGCGGGAAGCGAGCCGCGCCCGCGCTGGATCGTTGTTGCCGCCGAGCCGATCACCGATGTCGACACGACGGCGGCCGACATGATCGCCGACCTCGACGAGGAGCTGAACGGAGCCGGCATCTCGCTCGTCTTCGCCGAGCTCAAGGACCCGGTTCGGGCGCGGCTCGAGCGCTATCAGCTGATCGGCCCGTTGGACCCGGCCCACTTCTTCCGCACTCTCGACGAGGCCGTCGACGCCTTCCGCGAGGAGACCGGCGCGGACTGGAGATGATCGCCGGGACCAGGCCGTGTGCGGCGATCAGACGCCGAGCGCCGCGCTGAGCGCCAGCATCGCCGCCGCCCCAACCGCAGTTCCGGCCAGAGCTCCTGACGCGCCCTCCGCGTAGAGCCTCGGGCAGGACCTCAACCGCGACCAGAGCCAGCATCGCCCCAGCCGCGAACGCGAACGACAGCGGCAGCAGCGAGCTGACCTCATCGACGGCGAGGTAGGCGATCGGCGCCGCGATCGGCTGCGGCGCGCTCGTGCCGACCGCCGCCCAGAACTGACGAGCGGCGCCGTAGCCCGCGGCCTCCATCGGAATGGCGACGCTGGTGCCCTCGGGAACGTTCTGGATCGCGATCGCAATCACGATGAACGTGCTCAAGCCCTCGACGGTCGACGCCCATGCGGTTCCGAGCGCCAGTCCCTCGGGCAGGCTGTGAACGAACAGGACCGCGAAGACGAGCAGCGAGGTGCGCTTGGCCCGCGTGACGGTCTCGGCCCGGGCGGGCAGCAGGAAGCGCCGAACCACCAGCAGGAAGGCGACGCCGACGATCAAGCCCGCCCCCACCGTCCCGACGTCGCTGTCATCAAGCGCCGGCTTGAGAAGGCCCGCGATCGCAGCCACGCCCATGACGCCGGCCGCGATCCCGAGTAGGACCGGCCGCAGCTTCTCGGCCCGCGGCCCGAGCAGGAAAACGGGCACCGCGCCCAGGCCGGTGGCCAGGGCGGTCCCGGTGGCGACGATCACCAGCTCGAGCATCCTTTAGAGGTACAGGGCGCTCACCCGTCGCACCTCAGTAGCGACCACGTAGTGAAGGGCGGGCTCCATACCGATGAGGCCCTGGCGCACAGCTCGTATGGTGAACGTGTGACCGACGCCGGAACGCCGGAGGCCGTCGAACGAATCACCGTCGTCCTCGCCGACGACCACGAGCTGGTTCGCGACGGCATCCGGATGGTGCTCGAGGCGGAGCCCGACATCGAGGTCGTGGCACAGGCGGGCGACGCCGACACGGCAGCTCGCTACGTCCTCGGCCACAAGCCGACGATCCTGGTCCTCGACCTGAGCATGCCCGGACCGCCGAGCCTCGATGTGATGCCGCAAATGATCGAGTCCTCGCCCGAGACCTCGGTGATCGTGGTGACCATGCAGGACGAGCCGGCGTTCGCCCGTAAGGCTCTGCAGGCCGGCGCCAAGGGCTTCGTCGTCAAGCAGTCGGCGGCCAGAGAGCTGGTTACGGCGATCCGCTCGGTGCTCGCTGGCCAGACGTACATCAACCCGAACCTGGGCGCGCGTCTGGCGGCCGAACCGGACGCCCCCGACGGCCCTCCCGATGATCTGACACCGCGCGAGATCGAGGTCCTCGGGCTCCTGGCCCTCGGATACATGAACCCCGAGATCGCCGACAAGCTCGTGCTCAGCGTCCGGACGGTCGAGACCCATCGCGCCAACATCCACCGCAAGACAAAGATCACCACCCGCGCCGAGCTGATCGCTTACGCCATCGATCACAACCTGGTTGAGCGCTAGAGCCCGTTAGCGGTGCTAGGCGCTCTCGGAGCCGTGTGAGAGTGGCGTGCCGTGCCACTCGTGCGGCCAGGCCACCTCGACCTCGAGCGAATGAGCCGGGGGCTCGAGGTCGCTCGGCTCGGTGTGACCGAGCCAGGCCGCCAGGTAGCGGCCGGCGACCTTCTGAGGCGGCCACCAAAGGTAGTCGGGAGAGGCCGTTCCCTCCCCTTGTCCACCGGTCAGGCCATGCTTCAGATTCAGCGACTCGGCGCCGGTGATCAGTTGCCCGCGCAGAACCGGCTTGAACGGGCGGGGCTCGACCTCGACGCCGAGCCCGGCGGCGATGTGCTCGGCTGCCGCGTCCGCCTGCTGCGTCGCGAGCCCGCCTTGCTTGACGGGAAAGTCGGTTCCGTCGCCGGCCGCGTACACGTCGGCGACGCCCTCGACCCGGCCGTACTCGTCGATCGGCGTGAAGCCGTGCGGATCGCAGGGCAGGCCTGCGATCTCCGGGCCGGTGATCACCGGCAAAGAGATGATCACCCCGCCCAAGAGCAGACCCTGGGGCGCGAGTCGAACATGGCCGTCCTCGTCCTGGACCGCACGCCGCGAGGTTTCCAGCGAAATACGGCGGCCCGCGAACAGCTCGGCGATGGCCGCGCTGGCGGTGGTGCCGAAGACGGCCAGAGCAGCCGGTTCCGGCGTGACAAATCGCAGGCGAAGATCGCTATAGCCGAGCTCCTCGCTGCGCTTGCGAAAGAGCAGTGCAAGCTCGTAGAGGGGCAGTGACCAGCTTGTGGAAGGCGGAACGACGAAGGTCATCGTGCCGCCGAACGACGTCTTGGCCGTGCGAATCAAGTCGTCGACGGGAAGGTCGGTCCGGTGGCTCCAGAAGGTTTCAACGCCGTGATAGGCCGGGCGCGTCCGTCCACCGACGCAGACGACGAGCTTGTCGTAGGCGAGCTGAGTCTCGGCCCCTGTGGTGACGACGTGCTCGTCCGGGGAGACGCTCTTGAGAGTGCCGCGAATCAGCTCAACGCCGAGTTCGCCAAGAGCCGGGGCCAGTTCACGACGCTCCGCCGGCTGGTGGGTGAACGGCTCCTCGACCGTCAGCGGCTTGTAGAAGAAATCCGGCTCGGAAGCGAGCATGGCGAGCCGAGCTCGGTCACCGGCAAGGTCCGCGAGCGCCAGGGCGGCCTCAAGGCCGGCGATGCCTCCGCCGACGATCAAGATCTTGGGCCTGGAATCTTCGTCGGTGGTCACTACCGCGTCTCCTCCTTCGAGCGTTCGGTGGATTGAGTCATCGGCGCCGTCATCAGCGCTGAGATGACCTCGGCCGGGGATCGTTGGGGCTCGGCGCTCGCCGGGACGCGGTCGGGCCGGGGAGTGACGATCAGCGGACACGCCGAAGTCCTCAACACCGCTGAGGAAACGCTCCCCATCAGGACTCGGCTGAGCGGGCCGTAGCCTCGGGAGCCGAGCACCAGCAGGTCGAGTTCCTCGGAGTGCCGCGCGAGCGCTACGGCAGGGTCGTCCTCGATCACGGACACCGTGGCCCGCACGTCGCGGGGAACGAGGTCCTCCACCGCCGTGTTGGCGGCCGCCCAAGTGCGGTCGATCAGCTGAGGAGTCACTCGTGGAGGCGCAACCAGGCCGGCATAGCCGAGCCGCGGCGGCCGCGACCTCCACCGGCGCCTGAGGGTCGACGGCGGCGATCAACTCGATCGATGCCCCAGACAAGCGGGCCAGCGCAACGGCCTGCGCCACCGCGATGCGAGATTCCGGTGAGCCGGCAAAGCCGACGCCGATCGTGTCGAGCGTGAAGTCCGTCCGTGAGAACCCTCGCGGCGCGATCGCCACCGGATGCGAGCCGCCGGCGAGCATCCGGTCCGCCACCGTGCCGGGCACGACCCGGCGGATCGGGCCCCGATGGGTGGACCCGAGGACGACCAGGGCGGCTCCGCGCTCGTCAGCGATCCGATCGAGTTCGCGCGCTGGGCTCGGCGCCAGAACCGCCACCGGCTCGACCTCGTCCAGGCCGGCGAGCGCCTCCTTCGATTCAGCGCGCAAGCGCTCGGTCTGCTTGCGCACCTCGGCCGTGTAGGTGCGGATGTCGGTCTCCAACGGGGCCGTGGTGACCACCGACACGGCCACGACCGGTGACCGCATCAGCCGTGCCAGTTCCCGCGTCAAGGCGAGTGCGTCGTGAGACTCGTCCGTCCCGCTGTAGCCGACGATCACCGGGGCTTCGGTCGCCGGAAGGGGTGCTCGTGTCGCGCTCGGTCAGGGTCTCGTTGCTCACCCCACGACGGTAGGCGTGGCATCGCACAGTGACATCCGCGCCCGCCGCTCAATCGTCTACGTAGTCACCCCGGAGCCGCGTCTTGCCGAGCGCGTTCGACTGGCAACGTTGTCGTGAGGCGGGCGCCGCCCTGTGGCGACGACTCGACGCTCATCTCTCCGCCGCTAAGCGCAACCCGCTCGCGCATTCCGAGCAGCCCGAAGCCTTGGTTGCTGGCGCCGGCATCGAAGCCGTGGCCGTCGTCCTCGACGGTGACCGTGACCGTGGCTCCGGCCTCCTCGACTCTCACCCGCGCATGCGTGGCGCCCGCATGCTTGACGACGTTCGTCAGCGCCTCCTGGACCAGGCGGTAGATCGTGGCCTCGAGCTCCGGGGAAAGGCGCGTTGTCTCTTCCCCGCGGTCGGAGGCGAGATCGAGGTCGAGCGATGTGTCGAGGCCGCTCCGCGATCGAACGCGGTCCACCAGGACCTCGATCGCGGGACCGACGCCGAGCTGATCCAGCGCCGCCGGGCGCAACTCGGTGATCAGGCCCTGAAGGCCGGCGATGATCTGGCCGACCTGTTCATTCGACCGGGCAAGGGCGGTCTTGGCTGCCTCGTCGTCGTCGACCTGAAGCGCGCTCTCCTGCATGACATTCAGAGCTCCTAGTTCCTGCAGGGTCTCGTCGTGCAGCTCGCGAGCCCATCGGCGGCGCTCGCGCTCCGAGTAGCTGATCGAGAGGCTCAAGCGCTCGTCCTCGAGCGCTCGAGCAGCCACGATCCTGGTGGCGGCACTACTCGCAAAGGACTCGAGCGCGACCACGTCGTCAGATCCGAGTGGGTGCTCGGGATCGAGCCGGTCAAAGACCGCGAGGACGCCAATATCGGCGCCGCGGGCGCGCAGGGGAACGATCACCCCGCTCCCGCCCGCGGGGTTGGCCTCTGAGAACCGGGCGGCGACATCGGCCGCGATCAGCTGACCGCGTCCGGCACGCAGAACGTCGACGGCAATCGAGCCCGCCTCCGGCGCCTCACGTCCGATTACCTCCTTGCCAACCTCCCCGGCGACCGCAACAACCTTGAGGGTGTCCCCATCGAAGAGGAGCAGGACCGCGCTCCGCGCGTCGGCCAGCGACCGGCCCCGCTTGACGGCCAGTTCGATCACCAGATCGAGATCTCCTCGACCGACAACCTCACGGTTGAGGACAGCCGTCTCCTCGAGCCCTCGCAGCGCCACTTCGATCTGGCGCTTGTCGCGGCGGCTCTGCGCGTGGGCGCGAGCATTGTCGACGGCGACCGCAGCCCACTCGGCCAGAATGATCAGGAGCTCTTCGTCGGTATCGTCGAACTCCGCGCCTCCAGCCTTCTCGGTCAGATAGAGGTTGCCGTAGACCTCATCGCGGATCCGAACCGGGACTCCGAGAAATGTCTCCATCGCCGGGTGGTCCGCTGGAAATCCGTAGGACCGCGGGTGCTCGCTGATCCTCGCCAGGCGCAGCGGCGCCGGGTTTCGGATCAGCTCACCCAGAATCCCGTGTCCCTGCGGAAGCGGGCCGATTCGCTGACGCATCTCATCGTCGATGCCGACGGTGAGAAACCGCGCCAAGCCTGTCTTGTCTTCGTCGAGGATGCCCATGGCGGCATAGCGGGCGCCGGTCAACTCCCGCGCTTCGTTGAGCACGCGGATCAGGACCGCGTCCGGCTCGCGCTCGGCAACGAGGCCTCGGCCGACCTCAAGCAATCGGCCGAGCTTGCTTGGGTCCAGATCGCGAGGCTCCATCCAGGCTCCGTTAGTTGGTGGATGCCGAGCCTAACGGTCGGGCTCAGTAGTGACTACGGATTCGAAACACGCCTCCGGTGCGGATGTGCGGGATAGCTGGCCGACCTAGCTTTTGACCTCGCAACCCAAGCGAGGGAGACGAAGCGTCCAATGAAGCGGGAAATCATCGTGGGCTACGACCCAGAGCACGCAGGCGAGGACGTTCTCGAACTCGGACGCATTCTGTCCGAGGTGCTGGCCGCCAAACCGCGCGTGATCACGGCGATTCCATGGCCCGATTACCTGACTGGCATCGTCGACCTCGACGAACAGATGGAGGTCGAGATGCGCGATCGGTTCGCGCTTATCCATGATGAGCTCGAGGACCTTGGCGTCGAGACGGATGCGATCGCCAGCCGTACGCCCGCCTCGACTCTGGCCGAGACCGCCGAAACCGACCAGGCGCAAGTGATCGTCGTCGGCTCCTCTCATCGTGGTCCGGTGGGCCGCACGCTTGCCGGCAGCGTCGGTGAATCCCTGCTCCAGGGCGCGTCCCGGGCGGTCGCTATCGCTCCACGCGGCTACGCCGAGCGCGACGAGGAGCGTCTGCAGCGGATTGCGGTCGCCTTCGATGGCTCCTCTGAGTCATGGGCAGCACTGGAGACAGCTATTGGCCTCGCCGAGCGGTGCTCATGCGACCGTCACGGTGATCACCGTCGCCGACCACCCCAAGTACGGGTACGCCGAAGCCTGGAGCATCCTCGCCGAGGGCGAGTTTCGCGACGCCGAGCGCGCGGACAAGGAGCGCGTGCTGGGACTCGCGGTCAGCCGGATCCCGAAGGGACTCGAGCGCGAGAGCCGTGTCTTGACCGGAGATCCAGCCGCTCGTCTGACCGAGGCGAGCGGCGAGTTCGACCTGATGGTCGTCGGCTCCCGTGCTTGGGGCCCGCTCAAGCGGACGCTTCTGGGCAGCACCACGCGAAAGCTGATCCGCTCTTGCGCGTGCCCGGTTCTGGTCCTGCCGCGCGGGGCCGGCGTCGACCCGCTCGATGTCCGAGTTGGCCCGGCCGCCGAACACGCGTCGTCCTGAGACTCCTGCACTCGCCGGCTGCTGCCAGACGCGCGGCTCGGGGCCCTAGAAGCCTCGACGTTGGCGCAACTCGTGCTGCTCGCGCATCCGCTCGCGGCGATCCTCCGGGTCCTCTTCCTCTACGGCCCTTCTCGCGCGAAGGAGGTGCACGACCCCGGCGATGACCACGACGAACGCAATCACGGTGAAGAGCGGGATGTCGCCCGGAGCGAAGACGTTCATCACGACGCCGAAGACGTAAAACCCAAGGTAGGCGAATCCGGCCAAGAGCACGAGCCGGCTGATCGTTGTGAGTCTGGTGGTCATGTCGGAGACCGTATGCGCGGCCTGGGCTCGGCGCATCCGCGAGCACCGCGTGGTGCGGACCCCGTATCGGCTACGGATAACCACGAGCCGAGGCGGGAGACGGGTCAGTCCGATCACTCTCCGCAGTGACTACGTAGCCGGTCCGGTGGTCGTGCCCGATGACCACGCTGCCGGCCGAGCGTAGTTTCGTGGCATGAACTCCACCGCCAACACCAAGTCAGTCCGTGCCCGCCTCGAGGAGCGTCTAGCAGGCGACTTCGCCAGCAACGGGATCCTCGCGTGCAAAGGCGACGCTCCGCTTGCTGAGGTCGCTGGGTTGATGGCGCGCAACAACGTCCACGCGATCGCCGTCATCGACGATCGCGCTGTCGAGCCGCCGATCGTCTCCGACCACGATCTGATGGACGCGATCGCCGGCGGGAACTTCGACGACATGACGGCATCTGAGATCGCCGGAACCGAGGCCGTGAGCATCTTTTACGACGAGGATCTCGCACGGGCCGCCGAGCTCTTCGCCAAGCACCACGTGAGCCACCTCGTGGTCCGTAACGCACGCCGTGAGCCGGTCGGGATCGTGTCGACGCTCGATCTGGCCGAGGCAGGTTCGGGCTTCATGCGCCCGCCGCGCGATCGCCGCTAGGGGCCGCAATGCTGGCCGGTCCCGCCCCGTCTATCACCGAGCGGACGCTCGCGTGGTGGGAGGCGGCCAACTACCTGACCGTCGCCCAGATCTACCTGCAGGACAACCCCCTCTTAGACGAGCCACTGCGCCCGGAACACATCAAGCCCCGGCTGCTCGGGCATTGGGGAACCTCGCCCGGTCTCAACCTCGTCTACGCGCACCTGAACAACCTGATTCGAGAGACAGGACAGGAGGTGCTGTTCGTCGCCGGCCCCGGACACGGGGGCCCCGCGGTCGTCGCCAGTGTCTATCTCGAGGGGACCTACTCGGCCGTCTATCCGGAGGTCTCGCGCGACCGCGCGGGCGTGCTGCGGCTGGTGCGCCAGTTCTCGACCCCTGGCGGCATCCCCAGCCACGTCAGCGTTCCGACGCCAGGCTCAATCCACGAGGGCGGCGAGCTCGGCTATTCGCTCGTCCACGCCTTCGGCGCCGCGTTCGACAACCCCGACCTGCTCGTCGCCTGTGTGATCGGAGACGGCGAGGCCGAGACGGCAGCCCTCGAGGCGTCCTGGAAGGGCACACGCTTCCTCAACCCCGGCCGCGACGGGGCCGTGCTGCCGATCCTGCATCTGAACGAGAACAAGATCTCGGGCCCCACCGTTCTCGGCCGTGCGAGCAAGGACGAGATCGCCTCCCTGCTTGCCGGACACGGCTACGCCCCGGTGTTCGTCGAAGGTGACGAGGTGCCGGCCGTGCACATGCACTTCGAGCAGGCATTGATCCACGCCTATGAGCACATCCACCTCATCCAGCACGAGGCACGGAGCGGCGGACCGCGCGAACGCCCGACCTGGCCCGCAATCGTCCTCCGCACCCCGAAGGGTTGGACGGGTCCCGCGGAGGTCGACGGCGTCCCGGTCGAGGGCACCTTCCGCTCCCACCAGGTGCCCCTGCCCGGCGTCCGCGAGAACCCCGAGCACCTGGCGCAGCTGGAGGCCTGGCTGCGCAGCTATCAGCCGCACGAACACTTCGACGAGAACGGCACGCTCATCGACGAGCTGGCCGCCCTGGCGCCTCCACCCGAGAAGCGCATGGGCGCGCTTACCCACGCCAATGGCGGCCGTCTGAGAAGGCCGCTGGCTCACCGTGATCTCGCGAACTACGAGCTCACCGTTGAGCGTCCCGGCGTCACGAGCCACGAGACGACCCGCCCGCTCGGGGAGATGGTCCGCGACCTGGCCGCCGACAACCGCGGCCGCTTCCGCCTGTTCTGTCCCGACGAGACGAACTCGAATCGTCTCGGCGCAGTGTTCGAGGTCGAGGACCGTTGCCTGATGGACGCGCGGCCCGAGGACGACCACGTTTCCTCCGAGGGCCGAGTGATGGAGGTTCTCTCTGAGCACTTGTGCCAGGGATGGCTCGAGGGCTACACGCTCACGGGTCGCCACGGCCTGTTCGCCTCCTACGAGGCGTTCGCGATGGTCTCCGCCTCGATGGCCATTCAGCATGCGAAGTGGCTCGAGACAGCAGAGGAGCTCCCCTGGCGTAGGCCGGTGTCCTCACTCAACGTGCTCCTGACCTCGACCTGCTGGCGAAACGACCACAACGGCTTCAGCCATCAGGGGCCGGGGCTGATCGACACGATGATCTCGCTGCGCGGAAGCGTCGTCCGCGTCTATCTGCCGCCCGACGCCAACACGCTGCTCTCGGTCGCCGAGCACTGCCTCGACTCGACCGACTACGTCAACCTGATCGTCGCCGACAAGCAGCGCCATCTCCAGTACCTGGACATGGACGCCGCTCGTCGCCATGCCGCCAAGGGCATCTCGGTCTGGGACTGGGCCGGCACCGCCGGTGACGGGGAGCCGGATGTGATCCTGACCTCGATCGGCGACGTGCCGACGCTCGAGGCGCTGGCCGCCGCGGCGCTTCTGCGCGAGCGGGTTCCCGACCTGCGCCTGCGGTTCGTCAACGTCGTCGATCTGATGCGTGTCGACCCCGTCAGACATCCATCCGCATGGAATGTCGGAGGCCGGCTTCGAGGACATCTTTGGCACCGACGACGAGGTCGTGGTCGCGTTCCACGGCTACGCCCGGGCGTTGCACCAGTTGCTGCACGGGCGGCGCCACCCCGGGCGCTTTCACGTTCGCGGGTTTCGCGAGCAGGGAACGACGACCACACCCTTCGACATGACCGTCCTCAACGGTATGAGCCGCTACCACCTCGCCGCGATGGCGCTCGAGCGCAGCCGCCGCCAACTTCCCGGGACCGAGGAGTGCATCGATTACTGCGACGCGATGCTCGAGCGCCACCGACACTACGTCCGCGAGCACTTCGAGGACCTGCCCGAGATCCGCGGCTGGACCTGGCCCGGCTAGTGCGGCTCGACCGGATCGCCGTCGTCAACGCCGGCTCGTCCTCGCTCAAGCTGCGCCTTCTCGACGCGGATGATCAGATCATCGACCGCGAGGACGTCGAGGGAATCTCGGACCCGGACGGGGCGCTGGACGCGTTCCTCGAGCGCGCGGGGGAGGTTGACGCGATCGGTCATCGCGTCGTCCACGGTGGCGCCGAGTTCGTCGACCCGACCGTGCTCGACGAACGCGCCGAGGAACGGCTCGATGCCCTGAGCGAGCTGGCGCCGCTTCACAACCCACCGGCGCTAAACGCCGTCCGCGCAGCTATGCGGCTACGGCCGTCGACGCCCAACGTGGCCTGCTTCGACACGGCCTTTCACGCCACGCTTGCCCGCCGAAGCCAGTGCCTATGCGCTGCCGGGTGCGTGGGTCGAGCGTTGGGGCCTGCGCCGATTCGGCTTCCACGGCCTCTCGCACGCCTACGCCTCCAGGCGTGCCGGTGAGCTTCTCGGCCGACCGCTCGCGGAGCTGCGCCTGGTTACGGCCCACCTCGGCGCCGGCGCGTCGCTGGCCGCGATCCAGGCCGGTCGCTCGATCGACACGACAATGGGCTTCACGCCGCTCGAGGGCCTGGTCATGGCGACGCGGTCAGGAAGCGTCGACCCGGGCCTCCTCTTGTGGCTGCAGCGGCCGGGCGGGTTGACGGCGACCGAGGTGGAGGACGGACTCGAGCACGAGTCGGGGCTGCTCGGCATCTCGGGGCAATCGAGCGACATGCGGGCGATCGTTGCCGGCGTCCAAGCGCGGCGACGAGCGTTGCCGGCTGGCGTTTGACGTCTACTCCCATCACCTCGCGGCCGGGATCGCCGCCATGGCCGCTTCGCTCGGCGGCCTCGACGCCCTCGTGTTCACCGGCGGCGTGGGCGAGAACATCGCCGAGGTGCGCGCTGAAGCCTGCCGGAGACTCGCGTTCCTGGGGCTCGGGCTCGACGACGAGGCGAACCGCACGGCGCAGCCGGACTGCGTGATTGCGGACGCGACGGACCGAGGTTCCGACTCTGGTGGTTCGGGCCCGCGAGGACCTCGAGATCGCGGCCGGCGTCCGCGCCGCGCTCGGAACCACGCGTTAGGCGACGGTGGAGTTGCCGTCGTGAGCAGGTCTTGACCCAGAGCCGCCTTCTCCGGCGCTACGGGGCAGCACCATCACCGGGCACGGCGCCAGCGTGACGACATCACGGGCGACCCCGCCCAGCAGGGCCCGACGGACGGGTCCGTAGCCGCGCGACCCCATCACGAGGAGGTCGAGCTCGACCCCGGCGTTCGCGAGCTCACGAGCCGGCGTGCCCTCCAGCAGGGCCGACTCGACTTCCACGTCGCCCGGGACGGCCTCGACGGCACGCGCCAGGAGCACCTTGAAGTGAGCACGCAAAGCATCGCGGTACCCCGCCTTGGTCGGGCCGATCCGCCCCGGGAGCTCCAGATCGAGCGTCGGCACGACAGCGACCACTCGCAGCCTTGCGTCGATGACTCTGGCCAGCTCGCTCGCCGTCTGGAGGGCGGCAACAGCCTCTGGTTCGCCGTCGTAAGCGACGCCGATGCGCGAGATCGGTGGATGAGCGTGCTCCCGGTACCCGACCGGGGCGATCGCCACGGCACACGGCGCGCCGGCCAGCAGGCGGTCGCCGACCGACCCGGGCATGACTCGGCCGATCGTGCCCCGATGAGTTGAACCGACGACGATCACATCCGCCGTCTCGTCCTCGGCGACGAGATTCAGAGCGCGCGGAACCGAGCCGATCGCGGTTCGACGGACGAATCCGTCCTCACCGAGGACCTCGGCAGCGTTAGCGAAATCGCGGGTGCGCTGGGCGTCGGCCTGCTCTTGCCAGATCGGGGTCTCGGAGAAGTACGGCTCGAGATCCTCGACCGAGACGACGATCACCTCGCCGTCCACGGCGTCACAGAAAGCCTTTGCCAGAGTCAGCGCGTCGGCCGCCTGCTCGCTGGAGTCGAATCCAAGAACGATCTTCTTCATGGGCATGACGGACGCTATGCCCTGGAAGTTGCCGCGCCATCCGCGCCCGGCACGCCAGCACCTCCGTAGTGACTACGGAGTCGAATCGAGCGCTCGGCCCGGATGTCCGAATGCCCACGGAACCGGAGGATGACGAGGGTCACCAACCGGAAAGGGAAACCTGATGTTCAAGACGATCGTGCTGGCCACCGACGGCTCGAAGGAAGCCGCGAAGGCCGAGCAGACCGCCATCGAACTGGCCCGAGAGAACGGAGCCAAGCTCGTTCTCGCGCACATCGACGAGCGAATCGCGGCGAAGGGCGACATGCCGTCCGTGACGCCGCATGAGGGGGAGACGGAGAAGGAGCTCAGCGCCAAGGTCGACGCTCTCTCGTCCGAGGGGATCGATGCCAGTGTCGAGTTCGCGTCGGTCGTGCTCGGCGGGCCAGGCCCGGCAATCGTGAAAATCGCAGACGCGGTCGACGCCGACGTGATCGTCACCGGAACGCGGGGACGTTCGAGCCTCACGGGCCTGCTCGTGGGCAGCGTGACGCACAAGCTGATGCACATCTCAAAGCGGCCGGTTCTGGCGGTCCCGTCCGACTGAACGTCATGGGCGACTCGGTCGACAGCGGAGCCCGCGCCTGACTATCGAAAGCAGGCGCGGGAGCGGCTGGAGAAGCGGCGCGACTTCAAGACGCATGTCTTCGTCTATGTGCTCGTCAACGCCGTGCTGGTCGCCGTCTGGGCGATCGCCACGCCCGACGCGATCTTCTGGCCGATCTTCCCGATCCTCGGTTGGGGAATCGGCGTCGCGGGCAACGCCTGGGAGGTCTTCGTGCGGAAACCGATCACGGAAGCCGACGTCGACCGCGAGGAGGAGCGCCTGCGTGGGGACGCTGCCAGGTGAGGAAGGTCAGGCCGTGGATGGCCGGTGCGGCGGATCGAGGCGATTCCGTGCGAGCGCTCGCCGATCCGCTTGAGCGCGAGCGCGACGGCCGGGCACGACCGCGGCGGCGAGGATCGCCAGCATCCAGCTGGACGGCGCCATCGGTGCCGGAGCCGATCGTGTGGGCGAGCGCGAGCAGATAGGCGAGCAGCGTCCAGCGATGCAGCTTGCGCCAAGTCGAGGTGCCGATCCAACGGCGCACGTAGTAGCTGAGTCCGAGGATCGCGGCCAACCACGCGCCAACGACCCCGAGCCCGGTCCAGAACTGCTTGAAGCCGAGGACAAACGGGACCGTGATGCCGCTGAGTCCAGGGGCCAGGTAGCTGTCGCCGAGGAGAACGAGGCCGTGCGCGGCGATCGCGCCGAGCGCGGTCAGGGTCAGCGCCTCGTGCAGCGTCTTCAGCCGGCCGGCGCCTCCGGGCCGCCCACTCATCCGCCCCGACAGGGCGAGCCCGCATCCGACCGCCGCCGACAGCACGACGATGGCCACGATCCCGAGCGCCCGGCTGGCGAGCCAGAAGAGGTGCTGGGTCGGATCGGTGAGCGAGCTGCCGACTCACGCCGACCGCCCCGGCAGTCTCGAGTTCGTCGCGGATCGGCACCGAACGCCTCGAGCGTCCCGTCGTCGGCGAAGGTGACCCCGCCCCATCGCGTCAGCCAGCGGCCAGCGTCGCCCGGGCCGCGAGAGCAGCGCCGCCTTGGCCAGCGTCTCGGCCTCGACGGCGGTCGGGGCGACCGCGGTGGTCTGGATCAGCCCCGTCCACGCGGGTGTGCCTGTTGCGGGGTCGATCAGATGATGCGCAAAGCGTCACCGTCAGACCAGATGCGGCGATTGAGGCCGGTCGTCGCGATCGCACCCTCGCTGATCGAGAAGCGAGCGACAGGTCCAGTTCCCGAACGGATCGTCGATCTCGACCCGACGCGCGAGAGCCGGTCGGCGCCGCCGATTCGAAGATCGCCGCCGCAGTCCACTGCGAACGAGCTGTAGCGCGCCAGGGCGGCGGCGCCGATGTCGGCGGCCACGCCCTTGGCGATCCCGCCGCTGTCAAATCGCAGCCCGGGCGGCCGGGTCACCGTGCCGTCGATGTTGAGCGACACGTCCTGCCAGGGCGACGGCTCGCGGGCGGCGGCTGGCCGGCGCTGCGGCGCATGCGACGCAGGGCAGCGCTGAGGCAGGCCGGCTCGCTGTCCCCAGAGCGACTCTCGGTATCCCGCCCGCTCCAGGGCGTCGACGCAGGTCGCGTCGACGAGGCCCTCGCTCAGCGAGGCCGCACGCTGCGCAGCCTTCAGGAAGCGCGACATGTCCCGGGAGACCGACACGGTCGGCTCGGGGGATCGATTGAGTCGCACCAGCTCGCTCTCCGGGTCGAATCGGGTCAGGGCGCAGTGGATCTCGCGGAACTTCCGCTCCAGCGCCCAGGCCGCCAGCTTCGGGAGTGGCACAAGCTGGGCTCCGCGGCACACCGACCAGGATGCGGACGCGCGAGCCGAAGAGTTCGAACGATCGGACGACCTCCTCGCTGGACCCTGGGGCTCATGACGTCGTCGTCTGCACCGGCGCAGGAGCGGGTGCCGGTTGGGTGACGGGAGCGCTCGGAGCCGGGGCGACAGGGACGGTGACAACGGTCGCGCCGTCATCTGACTCCTCCCCCTCTGAGGGAATGGTGACGATGGTTGGCGCTGGCGCCCGTTCCGACGTCGAGGCGGCGCCCTGCTTGCGGGCGGCCAGCTTCGGGCCGAGGGCGGGATCGTTGCCCGCCGCCATTTGCACGGATAGGACGGCCATCAGGATCGCGAAGGCCGCCACGCTGGCGAGGATCGAACGCCTCAGGGCGACGCGCAGCGGGAGCCTGCGGACGGGTTTGGCGGTGCTCATGAGACGAGCTTGCGCCACGGCGGTCAACGGTGCCTAAGCCGCTTGTTAGAGCCTTCTTAGAGTCCCGGTTGGCCGCGTCAGGCGCTGCCTACGATGGGCCGATGAGGATCCTGATCGTCGAGGACGAGGTGGGCATCGCCCGTTTTCTCGAACGGGCGTTGCGCTCCGAGGGGTTCGCGACCGAGGTCGCCGGCGACGGCGACCGCGGCCAGGCACTCGCGCTGACCGGGGACTTCGACCTGGTGCTGCTCGACGTGATGCTGCCGCGTCGCGGCGGCCTCGAGGTGCTCGAGGCGATCCGACGAGACCGGCCCGAGATCCCGGTGATCATGCTCACCGCCCTGGGCGAGAAGGAGGACGTGGTCGAGGGCCTCGACCACGGCGCCGACGACTACGTCACTAAGCCGTTCGACCTCGACGAGTTGCTGGCGAGGATCCGAGCCCAGCTGCGCCGCCCCGCGCAGCGCGACCCAACTCGACTCGAAGCGGCCGACATCACGGTCGACCTGCACACCCGCGAGGTGACCCGCAACGCAACCTCCGTGCATCTGACGGCACGCGAGTTCGAGCTGCTCGTCTATCTGATGCGCCACCCGAACCAGGTGCTATCGCGCGAGCAGATCCTGAGCGCCGTCTGGGGCTACGACTTCGACCCGGGCACGAACGTCCTCAGCGTCTACGTCAACTACCTGCGCCGGAAGCTCACGGTCGATGGTGATCCCCCTCCGATCGAGACCGTGCGCGCTGCGGGGATCAGACTCGTCAGCCGCGAGCCGTGACCCTCTGGCCGCGTGGCATCCGCGCGCGTCTGGTCCTGGCCATCACGTTGGTGGCCGCGGCGACGCTAGCCATCAGCTTCTTCGTGCTCCACCAGCGCACCGGATCGGACCTCGAGTCGAGGATCGACGAACAGCTGGCCGGCGACCTGCAGGAGTTCGAGAACTCACCTGCGGCCAGCTCGCGGACGGAAGGCCAGCTGGCCCGCCGTTCACGCGCGTTCGTCAACGGGCAGGCCTACCACCCGGACTCGCGCATCTTCGCGATTGAGATCGGCAACGGACCCAGGGTCGTCACCAACAGCGAGGAGCTGATCGAGGCCGAGCTGGGAGAGGCGGAGGGTGGCGAGCGCGACGAGGGCAGCGCTCAGAGCCCGACCGGCGTGCTCTCGGCCACGCCCGGATACGAGACCCTGAGCGCGGGCGGGGACGCAAGGGTCCGGGTGCTGACTCGAGCCGGTGACCAATGGAGGGCGCCAACTCGGCACCTTCCGCGTAGCCCAGTCGCTGAGCCAGGTCGCGACCGCCCAGGACAGCCTCCGCAGCACGTTCATCGTGATCGGGGCGATCGCGCTGGTGGTGCTGCTGGCGGCGGCGACTTGGATCGCAACCCTGATTGCCCGGCCGCTGGACCGGATGGCCGAGTTCGCCGCCGGCGTCGACCGCGGCGATCTCGACCGCCGCCTCGACGACGGCGATGGCCCGTCCGAGGTGCGGAGCCTGAGGACGTCGCTCAACCACATGCTCGATCGCCTGCAGCGGGCCTTCGAGCGGGAGCGCGAGTTCGTCGCCGACGCCTCGCACGAGCTCCGCACCCCGATCACCGTCGCCCAGGGCGAACTCGAGCTCTTGCGCCGCGACGCGGACGCCGCCGAGCGCGAGCGACTCGACGTGATCCTGCGCGAGCTGCGTCGGATGGAGGGGCTGATCGGCGAGATGCTGACGCTGGCGCGCGAGGACGCCGGGCGCTCACTCGAACCGCGCCGCTTCCCCGTCGACGACCTCCTCGATGACCTGCGCCGTGACCTACCGCTGCTCGGGCCGCGCGACTACGACGTCGCACACCTCGACGGGACGATGGAAGCCGACCCTGACCGGGTCGCCCAGGTTCTCCGCAACCTGGCCCGCAACGCGGTCGCGCACACGTCGACCGATGGCCACGTCGAGATCCTGGCGTCGGCCGACGGCGATCGGGTCCGGTTCGAGGTGATCGACGACGGACCCGGGATCGATCCCGACGAGGCGGCGCATCTCTTCGAGCGCTTCTACCGCTCGCCCGAGGCGAGGGCCAGGGACCGCGACGGGTCCGGGCTCGGCCTGGCGATCGCACAAGCGATCGTCGATGCACACGGCGGACGGATCTGGGCCGATTCCGCCTACGAGAGTGGCGCGCGCCTGGTGGTCGAGCTGCCCGGCTACCGCCGGGACGAGGCAATGGCCCGCCGGTGACGTCTGTCACGGCCACGCCGGAGCATCAACCGCGTGCCCGGGAGCCCCGTACGTCGTTGCCGCGCAGAAGACGACGGTGAGCGGGCTCTAATCGGCGGCCAGCGGCTCGAGCAGCGTCTCGTAATCGAACCGCTGGAACGAGACGTTCGCCATCGCGACCACGCCACGGCGCCGATCGGGCCACAGGCGCATGACCGCCCCGTACCCACCCCCGCCGCCGAGGTGCTGGATCCACGTGAGCCCCCGCTCGCTGTCGCGATGCGGGCGAAGCCAGCCGAGCCCGAGGTCGTAGCGCTTACCCGGCGTGACGATGCGCTGCATCTCGGCCGCGCTCTCGGCCGAGAGGATGCGGCGCTCACCGAGCGCGCCACGACCGAGATGCGCCGCGGCGAGCAACGCCGCGTCGCCGACGGGCCCGACCAGACCTCCGTACGCGGCGCCATCCAGATAGAAGGGGCGAAACAGCCGCCATTTCCCGGCCGCGGGCCCGAACGCCCATCGCGGCACCAGGAGGCGCATGAGCGGCAGCAGCGGATCGCGGCGCGGATGCGCGCCCTCGCTCCAGGCGTGCCGCTCCTCGGCGGGGAAGGAGAACCCGGTGCGTCTGGCGCCGAGCGGCTCGAGCACCCGCTCCACGACGTAGCGCTCGTATGGGAGCCCTGAGACCTCGGCGACCAGCTCGCCGAGCACGAGGTAGCCGATGTTCGAGTACGCGGATCGGTCACCGGGCTCAAACTTCGGCTTCCCGTAGCGCTCCAGCAGTCGCTCGACCATCGCCCGCGGCTCGGGTCCCTGCTCGCCGGCCGGATGGATCCAGCGGAGCGGGGCCGGATTCGCGATCCCCGAGCTGTGGTTGAGCAGCTGGCGGACCGTGATCCGCCGATCGAGACCGGCCAGCGCGAGCGAGTCGCGTGCGGAGGCGTCGAGCCCCACCGCCCCCTCGTCGACCAACTGCATCACCGCGGTGGCCGTCGCGATCTTGGTCATCGAGAACCAGAGAAACGCGGTCTCGGCACCCACCGGGCGCCCCGTTGACGGCGCGGCCGTTCCCGTGGCTCCCTCCCAAACGACGCGGCCATCCTCGATCACCGCAGCGGCGACCCCGGGCGCGGTCACGCGCTCGAGCCCCTCGGAAAGGTTCACGCGCTCCCCCCTCCACTCACCGGCGGCCCGATCCTCTCACAGACCCCGCTACGGCTCGAGCAGCGGGCTGACGCTCAGATCCGGCGCCAGGTTGCGCAGGCGAGCGGTGGCCGGGACGCCGGTATCGAGCGTCTCGAGCAGCGCGCGAGCGTGGTCGGTGGTGCGCTGCCAGGGGTAATCGCCCGCCTGCCCGCGCCGGTCGAGAAACGCCCAGTCGCTCGCCTGCACCGCGAGCAGCTCCCGGGCGGCGCGCTCCGCCGCGGCAGGCGGGAGGCCCTCGCCGAGCGCCCGCAGGACGCGCAGCTCCAACCGGCGCGCGGCCGTCGCCAGATCGGCGACCTCGGGCGAGTCCCAGGTGCGCAGGTCCTTGCCCTCGCCCCAGCTCGATCGGCGCAGCTCCCGCGGCTCGGCCGGATGACGGTCGAGAGCGTCGCCCAGGGTCACGAGCTCCACGCCGTGGGCTTCGGCGTCGGCCAGGACCTGCTCGAGCCACGCCGGGCCCTCCCACCACCAGTGGCCGAGCAGCTCGGTGTCGATCGCGAAGACGATCAGTCCCTCGCGCCCGCGCTCGGCCGCAAAACGCTCGAGCCGCGCGGCGGTCGCGGCGAGGAACTCCCGGCCCTGCTTGCGGGCGCGGGCGGTCGCCGCCGCCGGGTCGTAGGGCTCGCCGCCGATCGCCCAGGGGCGGGCGCCGCGCAGCGACTTGCGGTGGAAGTCCGCGTGCAGCGGATCGGACGGGTAGCCCGCGAGCGACCACAGCCACTGCACCGCCTCCCAGTCGATCGCGAAGCCCACGGTGTCCCCGGCCGCGGCAACCGGCGCCAGCGCCGCGAGCGGCTCCTCGAACCGGCTCTGATCCGTGCAGAAGTAGCGCAGCCCCCGCTCGGCGAGCAGGCGCTCGAGGCCGGGCTCGTACGCGCATTCGGGAAACCAGAATCCGGCCGGCTCGCCGAACCGCCGCCGGTGCGAGCGCAGGCCGGCGTCGATCTGCAACCGGCGACCGGGGCGGGTCGCGACCAGCGGGAGCACCGCGTGGGTCGCCGCGGAGGTCGACGAGCTCCACCCGCCCCTCGGCCTCGGGCCCTGCGAACAACCGCAGCAGCTCGCCGTCCAGCGCCTCGAGCTGGGCGAGCACCGCGCGATAGCGATCTGCCTCCGCGCGGCAGGCGGCCCGGTAGGGCTCCTCCACGTCCCGCTCGTCGGCCTCGCAGGACTCGATGCGGAAGCGGCGCAGGAACTCGAGCAGCCGCTCGTAGACGCCCCCGGCCTCGAGCTGGTCGGCGAGCGCCGGCGTCACCGTGAAGGTGAGGCGGTCCGCCGCGGCCGTCACGGGCGCGTAGGAGCGGATGACCGCATCGAACAGCCACTCCTCCCCGAACGGATACGTCCCGTAGCCCTCGACGTAGGGCATGTGGCTGTGGAGGACCAGGGCCAGCGAGCCCAGGCGGTCGGTCACGAGCGGCAGACGGCGACGAAGTCGAGCGCGCGATCGAGGTCGCAGTCGGCCTCCGGGCGCAGGGCGAAGTCGCTGGCCGCGATCGCGGGCACGAAGCGGTCGTAGAACGGCTTGGTGATCCGCAGCGCGGGATGCACGCGGTCCCAGCCGGCCCGGATCGCGAGCTCGTGCAGGCGCAGCTTGCGCGCGTGAAAGAGGCCGTAGAGGTCGATCCGCGCGAAGTGCGGCTCGAGCAGCTCCCGGTACTCCGCCGCCGTGTACTCGCGCAGGTGCCACGGGTTGTCCGACTTGTCCGCCCCCGCCGGCGCGAGCGTGAGCCGGTTGGGCGTCGAGACGTAGCTCACCGGGGCCGTGGCGGCGAACCCCTCCAGCAACGCTCCGGGCTCGTGGATGTGCTCGATGGTCTGCAGGAACACGATCGCGTCGCGCGGCTCGGCGTAGTCCTCCACCAGTGACCGCTCGAAGCGCAGGTTGGGCGCCACGTAGCGTCGCCGGGCGTGTTCGTGGGCCTCGGGGTTGGCGTCGACGCCCACGACCTCGGCCGCCCGGCGGCCGAGCACCGCCGTGCCGTAGCCCTCCCCGCAGGCGAGGTCGACGACCCGCTTGCCCGCGACCCGCTCGGCGATCCACTCGTACACCGCGAGATGCCGCCGGTACCAGTAGTTCTCGGCCGGCACGTCGGGAAGCGTGCGCTCGCCGGTCAGCGCCAGCGGGGGCACGCCGTGGGGCTGATTCTGCTGCAGATGCGGCTCTTCCACGGCGCCGCACCGTAGTGCGTGAGCGAGGCGAGCGCCTACCATCCCGGCCGATGCCCGCGCCCCCGACCGCCACCGCGGCCGAGATCAAGAACTCCAACACCCGCTACCACGACGCCGCGGCGGACGAGTACGACGCCAAGTGGGGCATCGACTACGGCCCCGTCGGCCAGGGGCAGGTGCGGGCGAAGCTCGAGAAGGCCCTGGGGGCCCCGCCCACGGCGCCGTTCGCCGACGCGCTCGAGATCGGCGCCGGCACCGGCTACTTCTCGCTCAACCTGCTGCAGCTCGGGACGATCGGGCACGCGACGGCGACCGACATCTCTCCCGGGATGCTGTCGACGCTGCGCGCGACGGCCGAGCGGCTGGGGCTCGAGGTCCAGACGGTCCGCACCGAGGCCGAGCGCCTGCCGTTCGCCGACGAGAGCTTCGACCTCGTCTTCGGACACGCCGTCCTCCACCACATCCCGGACCTCAGCCGGGCGTTCTCCGAGTTCCATCGCGTCCTGCGCCCGGGCGGCACGCTGGCCTTCTGCGGCGAGCCCTCGCGGTACGGCGACCGGATCGCCGCGGTCCCGAAGCGCGCGGCGATGATCGCGGCGCCGGCGTGGAGGCGACTGATCCGCGCTCCCGCGGCGGGCTGGGTCGACGGCGAGATCGAGGCCGACGGCCACGAGCTCGAGTCCGAGGTCGACGTGCACGCGTTCGCCCCCGGCCAGCTGCGCGACCTCGCGCGCGGCGCCGGCTTCGACGAGGTGCGCCTGCGCGGCGAGGAGCTGCTCGCGAACGCCTACGGCTGGGTCCTGCGCACGCTCGAGGCGACGGCCGAGCCCGAGTACGTGCCGATGGCCTGGCGGCGCTTTGCCTTCCGCAGCTACCTGGCCCTGCAGCGGGTCGACACGGCGGTGCTCGAGCCCAGGCTGCCGCCGGAGCTCTTCTACAACCTCGTGCTCAGCGCCCGGCGCTCCGCCTGATGCAGGACTTGACCCGACATGTCCGATCGAACTAGATCAAAACTCATCCGATCGTACCCCCCTGGGTATGGACCTACCGGTTGGATCTGGCGCCTGTGTAGGCCACGTCGGCCGGGGAGGTGTTGGACCACCCCGGACCGGGGTACCGCTTTGAGTAGGTCCCCGAAGGAGACCGGGGGAACGAGAACCTAAGGAGGCCTCGCAATGGCCCAGACCAAGACACCGCAAGACGCGCTCCTCGAGCGCTTCGAGCCGCAAGAAGAGCCCGAATGGCTCACGGTCCGGCGGTGGCTCGCGCAAGGGCGGCAATTCAAACGGGAGCTCGAGCTCGGCGAAGGCGCGGAAGTCGAGCGGCAGCTCAACCGCGGCGAAGACGTCGAACCGGACACGGTCGGGCAAGCCAACGCAGAGCAAGCGGCTCGTCGCAGTCGCGACAGCGAACGCAGAGCACCCGGAGCGACAACGGCAAGTCCACGGTCGGGACGATCGCCGAGAAGGCGAAGGGCCCGGCCCTAGCCGGCGGCGCGGCGCTGCTCGGGCTCGCGGGCGGGCTGGCGTTGACCCGCAACCAGAAGCGAAAGAGCGTGCTCAGCCGGCTGCCGACTCCGAAGCTGAAGCGGCCAGAACGTGAAGCTCCCGAAGCTCAGCGCTCCCGAGATGCCAAATCCAGCAACCGTGGTGAAGGCCGTCGGCGACGCCGCGGGCCAGGTCGCGGACCGGAGCAATCGCGTCGGTCGGATCGCGACGCAGGTCCAGCAGGCGACCAACGCGATCGATCGAGACGATCGATAAGCGTGAGGGTCAAGGTCATCGGGGGCAAAGACGAAAACTGACCGCGGCGCGAATCGCCGCGCAACTTCGGGAGGACTAGAAATGGCAGACCTCGAGAAGGTCACCAAGGGCGCGAGAACAGGCGGCAAAGCGAGTGACGAACGGCGACGGTCCGCTGAGCAAGCCGGCGGGATCGCCGTGGCCGGCGCGGCGCTCGCGGCGATTCCGTTCGCCGCCGAGAAGCTCACCGGCGCGGGGTCGAAGCTGGCCGACAAGGCTGGCGATCTCACGGACGACGCGAAGGAAAAGGTGACGTCCGAGCTCAAGGACACGGCCAAGGACGCGCTCCCCGATTCGCCCGGCGAGATGCTCGGCGGCGGACCACTGAAGAAGGTCTTCGGCGGCGGCGGGCGGTCGGACGACGACGACGAGGGGAGCAAGGCGGCGCCGGGCTACGGGAGCGGCAGGCGGATGCCGATCCAGCAGTCGATCGACGTCGCGCTACCGGTCACCGAGGTGTTCAACCACTGGACCGAATACGAGGACTGGCCCGAGTTCATGCACCGGATCGAAAGCGCCGAGCAGGTGGACGAGACCACGGTCTCCTTCCAGGCGAAGATCTGGGGGATCAGCAAGCGCTTCGAGGCCGAGATCGTCGAGCAGCGCCCCGACGAGCGGATCGAGTGGAACGTCACCGACGGCTACGCCCACACCGGTGTCGTCACGTTCCACCCGCTCGCGGAGAACCTGACCCGGGTCGACCTGTCGCTCGACATCCAGCCGTCGAACCTCATCGACAAGGCCAGTCGCGGAATGCGGTTCGCAAAGCGCGCGGTGCGCGGTGACCTGCATCGGTTCAAGGCATACGCCGAGCTCGACAAGGAGCGCAAGAAGGGTTCGCGGCAGACGATCGAGGACGGGAACGTGAAGCGCGCCCGACGCTCGGGCTCGGCAGGCTCGTCAGCTCGCGAGCCGGAGCCGCAACGGCTCGGATCCGAAGCGCGGCTCCAAGTCGTCGAAGTCCAAGTCGGAGAGCTGACGGTGGCAAGCAGAGCTCACGCTCAGGCTCGAACAGCCGCTCGCGCGAGGAGTTCGAGGACTACTCGGTGCTCGACCCAAGGACATCGAGGACGGGCCCGACGTCCTGCTCGACGTCCCGGTGGTGAAGGTCGACGAGATCGATCTCGAGGTCGAGGATCTGCGCGCCCAGGTCTCGGTGACGGCTGAGGTCCGGGGCCTGGTCGAGCTCAGCGTGGGCGTCGAAGCGCGGCTCGGGAAGGTCGAGCTCAACATCCAGGGCGTCGAGGCGCAGGCACTGGTCAAGGCTCGGCTGGACAACGTCTCCGCGATCCTCGACCGCGTCCTGCTGTCGCTCGACCGCAACCCGGAGCTGCTCGAGAGCGTCGGCGAGGCCGTCGAACGGGTCGGTGGCGGTACCGGAAGGCTGCTGGCCGAGTCCGGGGAGGCGGTCGCAAGACGTGGGCGAGGGCACCGAGGAGGCGCTGCGCGAGGTCGGTGGCGGCGCGGCGAGGGAGTCGGGCAGATCGGGCAAGGGGCCGGCCAGGGCGTGCTCGAAGCTCGGCGGGAAGGGCTGACGGCGATGGCGACGCAGAAAAGCCGGAGCAAGCCCCGTAGGCGGTCGTCGAGCTCGAACAAGGACGGCGGCGCCGGGCGCCGCGCCTCGCAGAAGCCCGAGAAGTACCGGTTCGCGCAGAACGTCGACGGGGGCGAGACCGTCGCCGAGGAGATCTACCGCAAGTACACCGAGGACGCCCGCAAGGACATCGGCGTCGATCCCGACGTGCTCATCGACGTCCCGGTGGTCAAGGTCGACTCGATCCACCTCGAGCTCGACGACCTCCAGGCCCACGTCGCCCTCCAGGCGAAGGTGCTCGAGCTGGTGAAGCTCAACGTCGGCGTCGACGTGCAACTCGGCAAGGTGTCGCTGGACATCAAGGGGGTCGAGGCGCAGGCGGTGCTCAAGGTGAGGCTCGACCACGTAACCGCGATCGTCGATCGCGTCCTCACCACGCATCGATCGCAACCCCGACTTGGTCAAGAGCATCGGCAAGGCGGTCGAGAACGTCGGCGAGGGCACCGAGCACACGCTCGGCGAGTCCGGTGAGGCGGTCGGGCATGTCGGCGAGGGCACCAAGGACGCGCTCAAGGGCGTGGGCCAGGGTGCGGGCGACGCGGTCGAGGGCGTCGGCAAGGGCGCCGGTGACGCGGCCGAGAACCTCGACCAGGTGGTGGCCAACGCGGGCCAGGCCGCGGGGCAAGCCGGCAAGGGTGCCGGCCAAGGCTCTCGAGGACGTAGCCGGTCTGCTCGCGGGCGATCACCCCACGCGGGCCAAAGAGGCGGCGAAGTTGACCGTCAAGGAGCTCGGCGCGCAGCGCCAAGGAAAAGGTGAAGGAGGTCGGCGAGCGCCGCCGCCATCGAAAGGCCGAGGAGCACGACGCCACCGACCGCGCCTACGAGATTGCCGACGAGCTCGGCGTCGACCTCGATGATGTCGAGGGCAGCGGCGCCGGGGGCCGGATCACGGTACGCGACATCCAGCGGGCAGCGAGCGAATGAACCGGGAATCCGAGCGAGACACCCCACCGATCGCGGACGTCGAGATCGGGGCCGCGGTGCGGGCGCGGCGACTGCGCTTCAACCGCGTCCCCGAGACGGAGGTGAAGTTCGACCCGGCTCGGGACTCCGACTCGCACACCGAGCGCGAGAACCTGCCCGAGGAGGTCGAGCCGGACGTCACCTACAAGGACGTGCGGGTGCGCTGGCGCGGTAGCGCCGGGATCGCGGCCAAGAGCGACGAGTCGCCGCCCGATGACCATCGAGGTTGACGCCAGGCGGGACGCTTGGCGCGGGTCGCGGCGGGTAGCTATCCGGGCGACACCGTACGCGCCGACCGGGTCGACCCCGACGCCGGGCGAAAATCGGACAACCGAAAGGAGTCGACCATGTCCATCGTCACGATCCTCGTGATCATCGTCCTCATCCTGCTGGCGATCTACCTCTTCCGCCGCATCGCCTAGCCGAACGTGAACGCGTAGCCCTCGATCCCGGGGGCGAAGCGCAGCTCGAGCGTGTGGTCACCCGCGTGCGGCAGGTCGACGAGCCGGTACAGGCGCTGCTTGGAGATCGTCGCCTCGCCGCCGTGGACGTCCTCGCCGGCGTCGGCGGCGGCGATCGGCTTGCCGTCGAGCAGCACCTGCAGCGACCGGGGGCGGTCCTCGGAGCCGAGGACGAGGAACACCCGTCGCGCCTGAAACCGCAGGGCGATCCCAGCGCCTGGACCCGCGGTCGCCGCCTCGTCGCCGACATCCCACGCGCCGCCGTAGGCGAACTGGTTGCGGCGCAACGACCCGGGGTCCAGGGCGCCGTAGTCCTTGCTCCCCTGCTGCGGCCCGGCGATCCAGCCCTCGGCGCGGGCTGTGCCGAGGTAGGTCTCGGGCGTCCGCAGCATCGGGTCGGCGCGCTCGACCTCGCCGGGCTTCGCCGCCGCGCCCAGCCGCCCGGCCCCTGCCTCGGCGAGCAGCGAGCGGATGGCCGCCTCGGTCTGGCCGTAGCTGCCCTCGCCGAAATGCGCGTAGCGGATGTGGCCGTCGGCGTCGATCAGGTACTTCGCCGGCCAGTACTGGTTGCCGAACGCGTTCCACGTGCCGAGGTCGTTGTCCTGGACCACGGGGTAGTTGATCCCGTAGCGGTCGATGGCGTCCGCGACGTTGCCGGCGTCCTTCTCAAACGCGAACTCCGGCGAGTGCACGCCGATCACCGTGAGGCCGTCCTTGCGGTAGTCGGCGTCCCAGGACTCGACGTACGGCAGGGTGCGGATGCAGTTGATGCAGGTGTAGGTCCAGAAGTCGATCAGCACCACCCGGCCCTCGCCGGTGAGCTTGGAGATCGACAGCGGGCGACCGTCGGTGTTGAACCACTCCCCGGTGTCGACGAAGTCCGGTGCGGCGCCGTAGTCCGGCAGCGAGACCCCCGCCTCGGCCTCCTCCGCCCCACCCTCCGTCGCCGTGTGTCGAGCGCCGCGAACCGAGGCCAGGGGGTCGGAGACCGCGCCGCTGCGCTCCAGCCCCGCGCTGGGATCGACGAGGAAGGACGGCAGGTCCTGGGCGATCGCCTCCTGGAAGCGCAGGTCGAGGTTGGCGGTCATCGCCACGGCGACCAGCACCATCGTCGCCCCGGCCGCGGCCTGGATCCAGGCGCGGGCGGGCTTCACCCGGTCGACGAGCTTGCGCCCGCCCAGCATCAGCACGTAGAGCACCGCGCCCGAGCCAAGCGCGTAGGCCAGCGCGACGGCGAGCTTGCCGGCCGTGAAGTCCTGCGAGGCGGAGACGGTGATGACGCCCGCGAGGATCGGCCCGGCGCAGGGCGTGTAGACGAGGCCGAGGCTGGCGCCGACCAGGAGCCCGGAGCCGAAGCCCGAGCCCCCGACCCGCGCCGGGCCGGGCACGATGCGGCTGCCGAACGCCTCGATCCGATCGCCGAGGCCTGGGATCAGCAGCGTGATCCCGAACGCGAACAGGGTCACGATCGCGAGGGTGCGCACGAGGTCGTCCGGAAGGCCGAGGGCGTCGATCACGTAGACCAGCGCCACGGTCGCGAAGGTGAACGCGAGCACGAGGCCGGTGACCACGCCGAGCGGCCGTCGGCGGCCACCCGCGACGCCGGCCCCCAGAACCGCGGGCAGCACTGGAAGGACGCACGGCGACAGGGCCGTCGCGGCGCCCGCCACGAACGCGAACAGCATCAGAAGAACCATCTGCGCTTATGAAGTCTGGCGAACCGGCTTCGCGTTACTCGGCGGAGCCGTCCGCGCGACGGCAGCGCCAGAGCTTCACGGAGCCGTCGATGCCCTTCAGGCGACGGGCGCCCGCGAACGACCAGGCGTACTCGTCGGCGAGCGCATCGTGCACCGCCGCCTCGGCGAGCAGGCTGTCGGGCCGCGCGATCGCCGTGATCCGGCTCGCGAGGTTGACCGGGCGCCCGTACCAATCGCCGCCTCGGGGGAGCGCCTCCCCGGACGCGATCCCCGCGCGCAAGAGCGGGAAGTCCTCGCCCTCGGCGCCCGCGGTCTCGACCAGCTCCAGGGCCGCCTCGACCACGGCCCCGGGCTCCGGGCCGACGAACATCGCGGCATCGCCGATCAGCTTCACCAGCCGCACCGGGGGTTCCACGGCCGCCGCGGCCAGCTCCGTGAAGCGTCCCGTGAGCGCGCCGAGCGCTTCGGGGTCCAGGGTCTCTCCCAGGTGGGTGAAGTCGACCATGTCGACGAAGCACACCGTGACGGTGTCGCGAGCGGCGGCCCGCCCGCTCGACAGCTCGGCCTGGCCGAAGGCGTCGTGGCGGATCTGCTCGCGCAGGTGCAGGCCGAGCGCGTAGGGCATCAGATCGGCGATCAGGGGCATGAACGCGCGTGCGGCCTCCGCGAACCGGGTCGCGACCTCGTACTCGGTGTCGCCCTCCTGCAGGAACGTGTCGGCGACCAGGCGTCGATTGGCGGCGGCGAGCTGGGACATGGTCATCCCCAGCAGCCGGGCGACCTCGAGGATGCCGTCCTCCGGGACGCCGGCGTCGCGGAGCTCGCGCACGCGCTCCGCGGCCTCGACGTCGCGCTCCGTGTAGACGGCGGCGTCGTCGCCGGCGGCGGCCAGCCCGAGCGCGCGCAACTGGCGCCGCAGGAAGTCCTCGTCGATCCCGGCCCGTTCGGCGACCTCGGCCGCGGTGAGACGCTCCTCACCGCCCGCGAGAGCCCGCTCGACCGGCAGCAACACCAGCCGGTCCTCCTCGACGGCCTTGTGCAGCTCGTCGACGGAGACCCCGTCGTCGGCCAGCTTCGTGAGCAGGCGCAGGCGGTCCTCGCGCGCCTCCCCCTGCAGACCCTCGAGCAACCCCTCGGACTCGAAGTCGATCGCGGCCATCTCGGCGGGCATTCTGCCTGGCCGCGCTCGCTCGCGTCCTAGACTTCCGCCTATGTCCGCGGACGGGGTCGAGCTGCCGATCTTCGAGCTTCCGCTTGTGCTGCTCCCCGGCGAGCTGCTGCCGCTCCACATCTTCGAGGAGCGCTACAAGCGGATGATCGACCATTGCGTCGACGACTCGGAGCCGTTCGGGGTCGTCTTCCGCGACGAGGAGGGTGGCGCGCGGCGGGTCGGGTGCGAGGCGCGGGTGACCGAGGTCACCGAGCGGTTCGACGACGGGCGCCTGAACATCATCGTCACCGGCGAGCGGCCGTTCTCGGTCCTCGACCGCTACGACGCGTCCGGTTACCCGGCCGGCGAGGTCGAGCCGGTCGATCCCGCGGACCTCGAGCCCGCGGACGTCGAACGCGACGACGCCGGCAACGCCGAGGCCGCCCGCGCTGCGTTCGCCGAGCTGGTCCGCCGGGTCGGCGCCGACGGGCCGGGCCCCGCCGAGCTCGAGGCGCTCGACGCCTACGGTCTCGCCGCGCGCGTGGAGCTGCCGCCCGAGACCAAGCAGCGGCTGCTGGAGCTGCGCTCCGAGCCCGAGCGCATGCGCGTGCTCGCCACCGCGCTCGGCACCCTGGTCGACACCGTCGCGCGCTCGCGCGACATCGCCGACCGGGCGCGGATGAACGGCAAGCTGATCATCGGCGACGCGTAGAGCCACGCCGGCTGGCCGCCCGACGGCGGTCAAGGTGACACTCGGCGGTGGGCGCCAGCGGCCGCGCTACGCCGCCGCGACCGCGCCGCCGCGCCGTGGATCGCCGCCGCCGCGGAACTCGCCCGTCTCGGGGTCGCGGGCGACGCCGTGCACGCCGCCGAAGAAGACGTTGCGATCCGGCCAGCGGACGACCTTGTAGCCGCGCCGCTGGAGCCTGGTGAGCGCCGCCTCGTCGGTTCCGGGCTCAGCCTGGACGGCGCCGTCCTCGAAGTGCACCCGCGGAGCGATCACCGCGTCGGCCACGTCCAGGCCCTCGCAGAGCCGCACGATGGTCTGCAGCACCGCGGAGCGGATCCGGTTCGAACCACCGCTGCCGAGCCCGGCCTCCAGCTCGCCGTCGCGCATGACGATGGTCGGCGACATCATCGACGGCAGGCGCCGCCCCGGCTCGTGGCGGTGGAAGCCGAGCGGGTTGAGGTCCTGCTCCCCGAGCATGTTGTTCACGTGCACCCCGGTCCCGGGGACGATCAGCCCGGAGCCGGTCCCGTTCGAGCAGGTGACGCTCGCGCACATGCTGTCGCCGTCGACCGCGGTGATGTGGGTGGTCGAGCCGAGCCGATCGGCGGCCAGGAAGCGCCCCGCGAAGCCCTCGTCGTACAGCCCGGCGGCAAACTCCTCGGTGCGCTCGGACTGCGCCGCCTCCATCGCGGTCACGATGTCCTCGACCCCGGGCGGGCGTCCGGTGCGCTCGAGCAGCTCGAGCGCGAAGGCGATCAGGATGCCGCCGGAGGACGGCGGCGGGTTGGTGAGCACGTCGCGACCGCGAAACCGCGCGCCGACCGGCTCGCGACCGATCGGCTCGTAGGCGGCGAGGTCGGGCGGCGCGAGCGTGCCGCCGCGGTCGAGAACCCAATCGGAGATCGCCGCCGCGACCTCCCCGCGGTAGAACGACTCCGAGCCCTCGGCACCGAAGCGTTCGAGCGCGTCGCCGAGGTCCGGAAAGCGGAACACCTCCCCCTCGCCGAGCACGTTGCCGCCGGGCGCGTAGAGCTTGGCCGCCTCCTCATAGTGGGTGAGGATCGGCGCGAGGATCGCGAAGAAGTAGGCCTGCTCGCCGTTCACCACCACGCCCTCGCGCGCCAGGCGCGCCGCCGGCGCGGCGAGCTCGGCGAGCGGGACGGTCCCGAAGAGGTCGACCGCTCGCTCGAGCCCGGCCGGGGTGCCGGGCACGCCGCACGAGGCGGCGCCCACGTTGAAGACCTGGACCGAGTCGGGGGTGAACCAGACCTCGATCGGAACCAGTTCAGAGCGCCGCTCGGCGCCCTCGGCGCCCGGCGCCGCGACGAAGAAATCGAGCACGCTCGTGCGCTCGCCCACCGTGACGAGCATGTAGCCGCCCGCGCCGAGGCCGGTGAGCGGGCTCTCGGTCACGAAGGACGTCATCACGGCCGCGACCGCGGCGTCGACCGCGTTGCCGCCCTCGCGCAGCACTCGCGCCCCGGCCTCGGCGGTCAGCGGATGGCCGGCGGCGACGACGCCACGCGGGCTCATTTGTCAGCGCCCGGGGACGTACTCCGGGACGTCGAGCTCGTAGTCGCGGGGGCGCGACTCGAAGCTCTTCGCGGTGCCGGCGCGGCGCTCGGCCGGCCTGCGGTTGGCGGTCGCGGCGGTGCCGATCTCCCGGCGCTCGCTCTCGCCGCCGTCGGAACGACGGCCGCGGCCGTCGAACCGCGTCGCGATCACGGTGACCCAGACCTCGTCGCCGACGCTGTCGTCGATGTTGGCCCCGAAGATGATGTTGGCGTCCGGATGCGCGGCCTCCTGGACGATCTTCGCCGCCTCCGAGACCTCCATCAGGCTCAGGCCACCGCCGCCGGTGATCGAGAGCAGGATCGAGCGCGCGCCGTCGACCGAGGTCTCCAGGAGCGGTGACGAGACGGCGCTCTGGGCCGCCTGAACCGCGCGGTTGTCGCCGGAGCCCATGCCGATGCCCAGCAGCGCGTGGCCCGCGTCGCGCATCGTCGTCCGCACGTCGGCGAAGTCGAGGTTGATCATCCCGGGCAGCGTGATCAGCTCGGAGATCCCCTGGACGCCCTGGCGCAGCACGTCGTCGGCGACCTGGAAGGCCTCAACCATCGTGGTCGTCTTCGCGAGCACGGTCAGCAGGCGCTCGTTGGGGACGACGATCAACGTGTCGACCTCGGCGCCGAGGGCGGCAACGCCCTCCTCGGCCTGGGCGCCGCGACGGGTGCCCTCGAACCGGAACGGCTTGGTCACGATCCCGACCGTCAGCGCGCCGACGTCGCGCGCGAGGCGCGCGATCACCGGCGCCGCGCCGGTCCCGGTGCCACCGCCGGCGCCGCAGGTGACGAAGACGAGGTCGGTGCCCTTGAGCAGGCGCTTGATCTTGTCCTGCTCCTCAAACGCGGCCCGGTAGCCGAGCTCGGGGTTGGAGCCGGCGCCCAGGCCACGCGCCATGCCGCTGCCCAGGTGGACGGTGACGTCGGCGTTTGACTGCTGGAGCGACTGAAGATCGGTGTTGACGGCGAGGAATTCGACCCCGGGAATCCCGGCGTCGACCATGCGGTTGATCGCGTTGACCCCGGCGCCGCCGACGCCGACGACCCGGATCACGGGAGCGTGCGGGGTCGCCTCCCCGACGTCGCTGCTGTAGCGGGGCTCCTCGCGGCCGTATGCCGGGCCCTCGACGTCGAGCACGTCGTCGGCGAAGATCCGCGAGAGCCGCTCCTTGGCACCGGGCGGGTCCTCGGCGGCGGCGCGATAGGCACGCACCGGCTCAGGGCCGGGATCGGCCAGCGGGGGCTCAGGCTCGCGCTCGCGGTCGTCCTGGTCGAAGAAGACGGGATCGCCCGACTGCGGGGGCGGCGGCTCGGATGAACGCTCGGGAGGGGGCGCCGGCGTCGCCTGCTCGCGCATGACTCCGGTCTCGCCCTCGCGCGGCGCGCGCTCGGCGCCCTCGGGCGCCTCGGGCGGATCATCGGGATCGACCGTCGAGCGGAACAGGTCCGCCAGTGGGCCCTCTCGCATGCTGGCACGCTTACGACGCGCCATTCGTCAGAACCTCCTGGGCGAGCGCCCTGTAGCAGTCGGCCGCGTTGCCCTTGGGATCGTACTTGAGCACGCTCGCGCCCCGGACCGGAGCCTCGGCGAACTTGATCGCCTTGCGGATCCGCGACTTGAACACCATGTCGCCGAAGTTCTCCTCGAGGATCTCGATGGCCTCCTTGGCGTGCACCGTCCGCGAGTCGAGCATCGTCGGCAGAATGCCCTCGATCTGGACCTCCGGGTTGAGGTTCTCGCGGATCATCTCGAGCGTGTTCTGCAGCTGCAGCAGCCCGCGCATCGACAGGTACTCGCACTGCACGGGCACGATCACCTTGTCCGACGCCGTGAGCGCGTTCACCGTCAACAGCCCGAGGCTCGGCGGGGTGTCGATGCAGACGAAGTCGTAGTCGTGCTCGACCACCTTGAGCGCCTTCTCGAGCGAGCGCTCGCGGCCGATCTGGGTGGACATCGCGATCTCCGCCCCGGCGAGGTCGATCGAGGCCACGGCGACGTCGATCTCGCGGTGCTGGATCACGTCCCGGATCGGGATGTGGTGCACGAGCACGTCGAACATCGACTTCTCGACCTTGTCCGGGTCGATCCCCTGGCTCATCGTCAGGTTGCCCTGCGGGTCCAGGTCGACGCAGAGCACCCGATGGCCGGATTCGGCGAAGGCGACGGCGAGGTTGAGCGTGGTGGTGGTCTTCGCGACCCCGCCCTTCTGATTGGCGAAGCTGATCACCTTCGCGGTCGCGACGTCCTCCCGCCGTCGGCGCCGTCGTCGGGCGTCGCGGGGACGCGGCGGGGCGCGATCGCCTCGCTGGCGGTGATCCGCAGCTCGTCGTCGTCGGTCGGCTCCGGGACGCGGGCGGGCGGCGGGATCGGCCGCAGCCGCTCGGCGACCTGCGCCGGCGGGCCGCTGCGCGACGGCCGCGCCTCGGTCTCGGCCTCGGCCGCGGGCTCCGGCTCGGGGGCCGGCTCCGCATCCGCCACCGGCTCACTCGCGGGTTCGGGCTCGGGAGCGGGCTCGGGCGCCTCGGCCTGGGGCGCCGGCGTCTCCACCGGGGGCTCCGGGGCGACGGCCGGCGGCTCGGGCGCGGGCGCCTCGACCACGGGGTCGGGGACCACGGGCTCGGGCACTACGGGCTCGACCACGGGGTCGGTGGTGGGTTGCGACCGGCCCTCGCGAGCTGGCCGTCGTTCATCTTCGGAGCGGGATCCGCGGCTGAAAAGTCCCATACGTTCGCGACTATTCGCACGACAACGCGGCTTTCCTTCCCCTGCATCGCATCGGGCTCGGTGCCGGTTCTTGGAATCATGGTCGCGGTGCCCGGCCTGCTCGACAAACGTCTGGTCTTCGTCACCGGCAAGGGGGGCGTCGGCAAGTCGACCGTGTCGCTCGCTTTGGCGCTCGCGGCCGCCCGCGAGGGCAAGCGGACGATCCTCTGCGAGGTCGCCGCGCAGGAGCATCTCTCCCACGTTTTCCACCGCAGCCAGGTCGGCTTCCGCGAGGTCGAGATGCGCGAGAACCTGTGGGCGATCTCGATCGACCCGGACGAGTCCATGCGCGAGTACGTGCTGCTGCAGCTCAAGGTCAAGCCGATGCGCGACCTGCTCTTTCGGTCGCGCATCTTCACCTACCTCGCCGCCGCCACGCCCGGGCTCAAGGAGCTGGTGACGATCGGGAAGATCTGGGAGCTGGCGCTCGACGACCGCAAGGCGCGCGGCGCGCACCGCTACGACCAGGTGATCGTCGACGCGCCCGCGACCGGGCACGGCGTCGGCTTCCTCCAGACGCCCCGCACGTTCGCCAACATCGCCAAGGTCGGCCCCATCCGCCAGCAGGCCGAGACCCTCGACGCCTTCATCCGCGACGGCGAGCGAACCGGCATCGCCGTCGTCGCGCTGCCCGAGGAGATGCCGGTCAACGAGACGGTGATGCTCGAGCGCGACCTGGCGAGCGAGGTCGGGGTCGAGGTCGACCGGATCTTCTGCAACGGGCTCTACCCGGAGCGCTTCGACGAGCCCGAGACCGATCGCATCGTGGCGGCGATCCCGGAGGCGACCGGGGCGCCGCGAGCGGCCTGCCGGGCGGCGCTCACCGAGAGCCGCCGGGCGCGCTCCCAGCGCGAGCAGCTCGCGCGCCTCGAGGAGAACTGCGAGGCGCCGGTGACCACCCTCCCGTACCTGTTCTCGGCCGAGCTCGGGGTCGAGGCGATCGAGACGCTTGCCGATGGAGTGGTCGCCTGATGGCGAGCGTCGCCGAGCTGCTCGAGGGCCGGCGCGTCTGCGTCTGCGCGGGCTCGGGCGGGGTCGGCAAGACGACCACCGCGGCGGCGATCGCCGCGGGCATGGCGGCTCGCGGCCTGAAGGTGGCAGTGCTCACGATCGACCCGGCCAAGCGCCTCGCCGACTCGCTGGGGTTGCCGGAGCTCGGCAACACGGAGCGCCAGGTCGACCCCGCGCTGTTCGAGGGCGCCGGAGTCGAGACCAGCGGCGGCGAGCTGTGGGCGATGATGCTTGACGCGAAGCAGACGTTCGACGAGGTGATCCGCGAGCACGCTCCCGATGCCGCCACCCGCGACCGGATCCTCGCCAACCGCATCTACCAGCAGCTCTCCTCAGCGCTCGCCGGGTCCCAGGAGTACATGGCGATGGAGAAGCTGTACGAGATCCACGCCGAGGACCGCTTCGACCTGCTGGTCCTCGACACGCCCCCGTCGCGCAACGCGCTCGACTTTCTCGAGGCGCCCAACCGGCTGCTGCAGTTCATCGAGGGCCGGGCACTCCAGGTGTTCATGCGCCCCACCGGGCTCGGGATGAAGTTCTTCGGGCGCGGCGCGTCGATGATGTTCTCCGTCCTGCGCCGGATCACCGGGGTCGACCTGCTGGAGGACCTGGCGGAGTTCTTTCAGGCGTTCGGCGGCATGGTGGGCGGCTTTCGCGAGCGCGCCCGCAAGGTCAACCAGTTGCTCGCGGACCCGCGAACCTCGTTCCTCGTCGTCTGCGGGCCCCAGGACGAGCCGATCTCCGAGGCCGTGTACTTCCACCACAAGCTGGTCGAGGCGGAGATGCACTTCGGCGGTGTGATCGTCAACAAGGTCCACTACGAGGGCGAGGTGGCAAAGCCGGGGCCGAAGCTGGTCGGCCAGCTGACGGAGCTGCTGGGCGACCCGGATCTCGCCCACCGCGCCTCCGCGAACCTCGAGGACTTTCGCGGCCTGGCCAAGCGCGACCGGCGCAATATCGACCGCCTCGCGCTCGAGCTCGGCGCCCCCGCGGTGATCGAGGTCCCGTATCTCGACGACGACGTCCACGACCTCGCCGGGCTGCTGGAGGTCGACCGCTACCTGTTCGCGTCCGGCCGCAAGGAGCGCGCCGCGATCGCCGCCGGGGTCTAGGCGCTCCGGACCGACCGCGGACAGGCCGAAGCCACCGGGCGTTGCGCCCGGTGGCTCGACCTGCTCTTCCTGGGGGTGGTCGGAGGAAGTCTCAGGGAGTGACGCGCGCCCGCCTGCTGCGGTCGTAGTCGATCTCGCGCACCTTCCACTCCGTCGTCTCGGGTGGCGGGAAGAGGCCGGCGACGCGGTCGTTTCGAGCCTCGCGCTCGGCGCGCGTGCGCTCGATCAGGCGCAGTACCGGGCTCGCCGGCCGAGGGCGGCCCTCGTCGTCGACGAGGCGCTGGCTCTCGTCCTCGTAGGCGGCCGGCTCACCGTGGGGCTCGTCGACCGGGGCCGGGACGAGCTCGAGCGAGGTAGTCGGCTCGCCCACGTCGACGTGCTCACCGAAAATCTCCCGCGCTCGCTCGATCATCGTCTCCTCCTCGGGGTCCTGGTCGTCCTCGGGTGAGATTCGCTCATCGAGCTCCGAGACCTCCTCGGGCTCCGGCTCGTAGTCCCATCCGACCTCAGGTTCGGGCTCGGCATCGGGATCCGGAAGCAGTAGATCGAGCTCCTCCTCCAGCTCGAGCTCGTCGGCGTCCTGGCCCACCGGTGTCAGGTCCCATTCGGTCGTCCCGCCGCGCTGCTCGGCGGCGCCGTCGCCCACGGCGAGGCCGTCGGCCAGCAGGATCTCGTCCGCGGTCACCCGCAGGTCGGAGCCGAGGTGCCCGGCGGCCGCGTCCTTGAGGATCGCTCGGGCGAGGTCCTCGAGCGCGGCCGCGGTCTCGGCGGGCGTTGCGTCTCCCGGCGCCGGCTCGCCGCTCCAGAGCTCCCGCTCGAGGCCGATCGAGCGGTCGACGACCGCCTTGACCTCACCGCGGCGCTCGGGCTCGGCGCAGAGCGCGGCGACGCGCATCGCCAGCCCGAGGTCGGCGGGACCGCCGCCCTCGAGCACGAAGCGCAGGGCAAGCAGATAGTCGTTGAGCGCCTCGATGACCACGTTGCGCTCGAGCCCGGCCTCGAAGCGGTTCAGCGCCCGTCCGAGGGTGACCGCGAAACCCGGCCGATCATCCGCAAGCCGCGAGAAGGGAGTGCCCTCGCCGGCGAGGGCGCGTGAGAACGCGGCCAGCTCGCCCAGTTCGTCCTGACTCAGCCGGTAGCCGCCGGGCCGGTGGCGTCCCGAGCCGGTGGCGATCCGGCGCCAGCGATCGCCGGCGAGCCGGGTCCAGGCGTGCGGGCCGAGGCCGACCCCGCCGGCCTTGAAGAGGCGCAGGGTGCTGATCAGCCGGCGGAAGGACTCGACGGCCAAGCCACCGGCCTCGACCATCTCGCCGCGCTCGTCGTCGGGATGCTCGGAGACCCGGACCACGGCCAGGAAGGGCGTCTCCCACGGGGAGATCCCGAGCCCGTCGCTCGAGCGGGCATCGGGCGGCACGTCGACTGTGTCGGCGCGGACGATCGACGCGCCGGTGAGGTCGAGCCGTGCGGCCGGCATCTGCAGGCCGCGGAGCGGGACGATGACGTCGATCTGGCCGGCGTCGACCTCGAGCCCGGCCTCAACCTCTTCGATCGCGAGGTCGAGCCGCTCGTATTCGAGCGAGAAGTCGGAGCTGTCCATCCACAGGCGACAGAGGAAGACCAGCCCTGCGAGCTCGGCCCGCGGGCGCGGCTCGGGCGGCACGGCGATCCCGAGCTCCTGCAGGTAGCCGCTCGCGAGCCCGGCCGCCTCGATCGCGGCACAGCACGATCCGAACGAGTCGAGCTCGCGGAGGTCGCCGGCGTGGTCGCGGACGAAAAGCTCGGTCTGCGGCTCGTAGCGGCAGAGGGGCGAGCCGTCACCGGGCTCGTGGACCTCGTAGGGAATCTCCTCGCCATCGGCGATCAGGGCACGGAGCCGCTCGGCGGCGTCGACCGCCATCGCCTCCAAGCCCTCTCGCACCACCAGGTCGCGCATGGCGAGAGGCTTCGCCCGCCCGGCGACCGGTCCTGCCCTGCAACGCCGCTTGCAGAAACGTCAGGCGCTGACGAGCCAGCGCTTGCCGTACGACCGCATCTCCTGGATCACCGGGATCAGCGCGCGGCCCTTCTCGGTCAGGGCGTACTCGACCCGCGGCGGCACTTCGGGATAGGTGTGCCGCTCCACGATCTCGCACTCCTCGAGCGCCCGAAGGCGCAGCGACAGCGTCCGGGGGCTGATGCCCTCGAGCGAGCGCTCAAGCTCGCAGAAGCGCCGATTGGAGTCGGCGAGGTCGCGGATCACGAGCAAGGTCCACTTCCCGCTGATGATCTCTGCGCACGAGCCGACGGGGCAGGGAGAGTCGTTCATAAACCATCGAGACCGGGGTGAAAAGCCGTCCAACGAGGACCCCGGATCTCGTTCCGAGTATAGCCAAGGCTTCAGGAAATGAAGCGGGTTTTGCGGGGAGTTGGGCCGGCTTAGTAGGTCGGCGCGGTGGCGACCTCGGCGTCGCCGTTGGCGTCGGCGAGCACCTGCTCGATGCCGCTCGCCCGCTGGCCCCTCGCGTCGAGCATGAGCTTGAAGTCGTGCGGGCTGCTCGCCACCTCGAACGCGACGCGCTCGTCGATGTGGCCCGCCAGGACGTGCCCGAGCAACGCCTGGTCGAAGGTCTGCATGCCGTAGTACTCGCCCTCGGCGATCACCTCGGTCAGCCGCCCGGTCTCGTTCGGGTTCAGGATCAGGTCCTGAACGCGGCCGGTCGCGACGAGCACCTCGCACACCGCCGCGCGCCCGGCGCCGTCAGCGCGGGGCACGAGGCGCTGGCCGACGACCCCGCGCAGCGTCGCGGCGAGCATCACCCGAGCCTGCTGCTGCAGGTGCGGGGGAAAGAAGTCGATGATCCGGTTCACGGTCTCGGTCGCGTCCAGGGTGTGCAGGGTCGAGAGCACGAGGTGGCCCGTCTCGGCCGCCGAGAGCGCCGTCCGCACGGTCTCCTCGTCGCGCATCTCGCCGATCAGGATCACGTCGGGGTCCTGGCGCAGCACGCGTCGCATCGCGCGCGCGAAGCTCTCGGTGTCCATCCCCACCTCGCGCTGGCTGATGATCGACCGCTTGTCGCGGTGCAGGTACTCGATCGGGTCCTCGAGCGTGATGATGTTCCGCGCCCGGGTCGAATTGATGTGGTCCACCATCGCCGCGAGGGTCGTCGACTTGCCCGAGCCGGTGGTCCCGGTGAGCAGCACGATCCCGCGCTGCTCGGAGGCGAGCGTCCGGATCACCTCGGGCAGGCCGAGGTCCTCGATCGTGCGGACCTGAAACGGGATCGCCCGGCAGGCGATCGCCACCGTGTCGCGCTGGCGAAAGGCGTTGACGCGAAACCGCGACAGACCCGGAACCGCGTAGGAGAAGTCGGCCTCCCCGGCGGACTGGAACTCCTCGAGGATCGTGGGATCGTCGACGATCTGGCTCAGGGCGCGCTCGGTGTCCTGCGGCTCGAGCGGCTCCGCGCCCGGAATCGGACTGCAGGTCGCCGTGGATGCGCATCATCGGCGGCGCAGGGACCTTGACGTGCAGGTCCGAGCCCTCGTTCTCCACCACGTGGCGCAGCGCTTCGTCGATGTTGAACATCAGGCCCTATATCGGGGACGGGCCGCCGCGGCTTGAGCGTGGCGGACGCGCTCTGGACGGCTCAGAGGCCGGCCGGCGGAGGCGGGTTGGCGTTCACCTGGCAGTCGACGCCCGAGCACGCGCGCAGCCCTGCCAGCGCCTCGGCCAGGGCGGCCTTCGCCTGCGCGTAGGCGATCTCGGACGGCCGGCTGATGAGCTCGTGCGGATCGCGCTCGAGGTCATAGAGCTCGGTGTCGGTGAGCGGCCCGGCCCCGATCGGGAGGCCGAACCCCTGATCCTGGGTCGCGACCTGCGCCCGGTGGTACTCGATGTAGACGTAGCGGCGGGTGCGCACCCCGACCCACGAGGGCGCCGCGTAGCCGCCGCTCGGGATGCGCCGCGGAGCGTGCTTGGACTCGATCAGGACCGCCCGCTGCGGCGCGCCGCGCCCGTAGGTGTACGGCGCCAGCGAGCGCCCGTCGATCGGCCGCGCGATGTCCTCGGCGACCTGAACCTCGGCGAGGTCGAGGATTGTCGGCGCGAGGTCGACGTTGGCGACCGGGTCGCTGATCCGCTCCCCGGCGGGCACGCCGGGACCGCGGATCACCAGCGGGACCTTGATCGCCTCCTCGTAGGGCTGGACCTTCTCCGCCCGGATCCGGTGCTCGCCGTGCATGTAGCCGTTGTCGGAGGTGAAGATCACATACGTCCGCTTGGTCAGGTGGGCCTCGTCGAGGGCCGCGTCGATCTCGGCCACGGCGCGGTCGACCGCGAGCAGGCTGGCGAGCTCACAGCGGTATTTCTCCGTCAGGTCGCGGATCTGCCGCGGGGTCAACCGGTCGCGGCCGCGCACAGGGCCCGGCTTGTCGCTGACGTCGCGCTCGTTGAACGACGGCGGCATCGGCAGCTTGCGGTTCGCAAACGCGCCCGCGTCGCGCGGCGCCGGCTTCGCCTTCGCGGTCTCGAACGAGAACGGCTTGCCGTTCGAGCACCTGCGCCCGGCCGCGTCGTTGCGCCCGCGACCCCAGTGCGGCGCGATGTAGGAGACGTGGAGGAAGAACGGGTCGTGGTCGCGCGCGTGCTCGCGGATGTATGGCAGCGCGTAGTCGCGCGTGAGCACGTCGGTGACGTAATCCGACGCCTTCTTGCCGTACCGGACGCGCCCACCGTGCGAGTCGGTGACGTCGTAGCCGTAGTAGTTGACCATCGTCGGCGCGGTGATCGCCCAGAATCGGTCCCAGCCCGGCGCGGGCTTCAGGGTCCGGTAGTCGTGCAGCCACTTGCCGACCAGCGCCGTGTCGTAGCCGGCCTGGTCCATCCACACCGGCAGCACGTGGTCGGGGTCGCGCAGCGCCTCGTAGCCGCCCCCGTCGCGCTCCTGGTTGTCGATCACCCCATGGTTGTGGGCGTACTCCCCGGTGATCCACGTCGCGCGCGACGGGCAGCAGAGCGGAAACGATGCGATGTTGTCGGTGAAGGTCGCGCCCCGGTCGACCAGCAACCGCCGTACGCGCGGCATCACCGCCATCGAGGCGAGCGTCTGATCGTCGGTGGTGATCAGGACGATGTTCGGCTTGCGCACCGCGGCCGGCGCGTCCGGGCCGCCGCCGGCGAACAGGGCGCCGGCCGCCAGCAGCAGCGCGAGCGCCGCCGCGGCCGCCCACCTCGCGCGTCCCTTGCCGGCCATGTCGGTCGCGCTCACGCTAACGCCCGCGGGCCCGCGGGCCGGGGACGCCGGCCGAGACGACGCACTCCGGGCCGGAGCAGCGCTCGAGCGCGGCGGTCAGATCGGAGAGCCGGCTGCGGGTCGCCGCGTAGGCCGGATCGCGGTCGAGGTTGCGCAGTTCGTAGGGGTCCCTGGCCAGGTCGTAGAGCTCACGCTCGGTCGTCCGGCCGACGCCGATCTGGGCGTCGATCCCCTCGCGGCGAGTGGCGAAGCTAGCGCGCCTGTACTCGAAGTACGCGTAGCGAGCCGTGCGCACCCCGACGTACGACCGGACCTTGAAGCCGCGGCGCGAGCCGGCGACGTTGCCCCGGCCCTCGATCGGCACGACCCGACGCGGGTTCTCCTGCCCGGTGGCGAGCGAGGTGGTCTGCGACTGGCCGTCGATCGGCCGCGCGAGCTCGGGCGGAATCGTGGCGCCGGCCAGCTGGAGCATCGTCGGCGCGAGGTCGGCGTTGGACACGGGGGCGTCGATCGTTTGGCCGGCGGCGATCCCGGGGCCGCGCATCAGCAACGGGATCCTGATCGCCTCCTCGTAGGGGCGGTTCTTGCCCCGCTTGATCCGGTGCTCGCCCGCCATCACGCCCTGGTCGGTGAGAAACACGAGCACGGTGTTGGAGAGCTGGGCGGTGGACCCCAGGTGCTCGAGGATCCGCTGCACGGAGTCGTCGAGCGCGCGCAGGGACGCCAGCCCGCAGCGGTAGTCGCGCGTGATCTGGGTCAGGTCCTCGCGTCGCAACGGCGGACGGCGGCGAACGAACTTCGGCTTGTCGCTGACGTCACGTTCGTCGAACGACGGCGGGTGCGGGACGCGTGCGGTCGAGTAGGCGCGCGCGTAGCGCGGCGGCGGGATCGCGCTCTGCCTGCCCTTGCGGCTCGCGGGCGGGCCCTCCGAGCAGCGATGCCCGGCCGGGTCGTTGCGGCCCACGCCGTTATGCGGCGGGTGATAGGCGAGCCAGAGGAAGAACGGACCGGGGACCGCCGCCTGCGCGTCGATGAACGGCAGCGCGTACTCGCGCGTCAGCGCATCGGTCTGGTAGTCGGCCGGCCGGTCGCCGAAGTGCCGCAACCCGCCGTCGGGCTCAAAGACGTCGTAGTCGTAGAACGACGAGAGCCCCTCCCCGCCCTCGCCGACGAGGCCGTCCCACTCGTTCCAGCCCGGCGGCGCGCGCCGCGGGGTGCGCAGGCCGTTGAGCCACTTGCCCACGAAACCGGTCTGATAGCCGTTGGCCTGCAGCCAGCTCGCCAGGGTGCGGTCCGGCTCGAGCAGAGCGCGATAGCCACCGCCGCTGAGCGGGTTGTTGCCCTTGGTCCCGTGGTTGTGGGCGTACTCGCCGGTGAGCAACGTCGCCCGCGCCGGACAGCAGAGCGGGTAGCTGGCGAACGCGTTGGTGAACGTCGTCCCGCCGCCCCCGAGCTCGCGGGTCACGGTGGGGAGCGCCTTCATCATCGCCGGCGCCTGGTCGTCGCTCATGACGATGACGAAGTTGGGGCCCGTGGGCACGGGTACCTGGGCCGGCGCCCGGGTGGCGAACCCGGCCCCGACCAGGACCACCAAGACCAGCAGCGCCCCCCGGCGCCGGCCAAGCACGCCTAGCTCGCGCTAGGCGACTTCGCGCAGCTTTTGGGCCTCAGCCAGCGACTGCAGCTTCTTGAGGCTCTGGTTCTCGATCTGCCGGATGCGCTCGCGGGTGACGTTGAACGTCCGCCCGACCTCGTCCAGGGTCCGCGGATGCTCGCCGCCGAGCCCGTAGCGCAGCTCGAGCACGCGGCGCTCGCGGTAGGAGAGGTTCTCGAGCGCCTCGCGCAGCGCCTCCTTGGTGAGGAGGTCGGCGGCGCGCTCAAACGGCGACTCGGCCTTCTCGTCGGCGATGAACTGCCCGAACTCGGACTCCTCCTCGTCGCCGACCGGCTTCTCGAGCGACACGGGCGCCTGCGCCGAGCGCTTGATCTGGTCGACCTCCTCGGGATCGATGCCGGTGACCTCGGCGATCTCGTCCGGGGTCGGCTCGCGACCCAGCTCGGTGACCAGCTTGCGCTCCGCGCGACCGATCTTGTTCAGCTTCTCGACGACGTGCACCGGGATGCGGATCGTCCGCGCCTTGTCGGCGAGCGCGCGGGCGATCGCCTGGCGGATCCACCAGGTGGCGTAGGTGGAGAACTTGAAGCCCTTGCGGTAGTCGAACTTCTCCGCTGCGCGGACCAGCCCGAGCGTCCCTTCCTGGATCAGGTCGAGGAACGGCAGGCCCTGGTTGCGGTAGTTCTTGGCGATCGAGACGACCAGGCGGAGGTTGGACTCGACCATCTTCTGCTTCGCATCGAGGTCACCGCGCTCGATGCGCTTCGCGAGGTCGACCTCCTCCTGGGCGGTGAGCAGCCGGACCTTGCCGATGTCCTTGAGGAACAGCTGCAGGGAGTCCGTCGTCATGTCGGGCTTGAGGTCGAGCGCCGCGGCCTTGCGCCGCTTGCCGCGCTTCGGCTCGGCGCGCTCGGAGTCGGGCGACGAGGCCTGCGCCGGGTCGACGTCGTCGACCATCTCCACGCCCTGGCCCTCTAGGTACCCGTACAGCTCCTCGATGTCGCCCTCGTCGACGTCGACCTCGGCCAGCGCCTGAGCGACCTCGCCGTACGCGATCACACCCTCTGTATGTCCCTTGACGACGAGGTTCTTGACCTCCTCGAGCTCCTGAAGTTCCGCGATCAGCATCGGTGGACTGGGTCTTCCTTCCTGGTCTGGTGGTACGTCAAAGCGTGGTCTTCGGTTTGCGTGGCCTAGTCGATGCTGGGGACAACTCTGCTGTCCACACCCCACGACCGTCGGCCCCACCCCGCCCGCCGCCTCCGGCTCCCTGGCCTGAGCTTCGTTGCGGCGACGAGGTCAAACGCGTGTTCGAATAGTAATCCCTAGAAAATCGAAGTCAACGATAGTTCGCTTTTTGCGGGGCTTTTCCCGGTCTCCGCACGGTCGCGTGCAGGCGACTGGGCGAGACATCAACACGGATACCCAGGATGAGTTTCGTCAATCTCAACGCGCGCGTCCGCCAATCGCGCTGAAATGGGGCGGATGAACGAGGAGCGCCCACCCGACTCGGATCCCGCGCCACCGGGCGGCGGCGTGTTCGCCAACCTGCCCGACGCCCGCCCCGGCACCCGCAGCCCGCGGCGCGACTCGACCCGTGCGGGGCGCGACAAGCCGCAGCGCAAGTCGCCGCCCAAGCCCGCCCCCGAGCGCCAGCGGGCCACGCCCCCGCCACCGCCCAAGCGCCCGGTCGGTGAGGCCGAGCCGGCTGACGCGCCGGAGCCGTCCGCGCGCGCAAGGCGGCGGGCTCGAGGACATCGCCTGGGCTGGGGTCGCTGCGGCCGCCGAGGCGGCCACCATCGGGGTCCGGCTCGCGAGCCGGGCGATCGAGGCCCTACGGGGGAGCCCGGAGAAGGATTGACGGTGGCCGAGGCCGGTCCGGCGGTCAAGCGGACCCCGGCCCGGTTCCTGCGCGTCTTCTGGGAGCGCGCCTACCGGGAGAACATCACCGGCCTCTCGGCGATGGTCGCCTACAACCTCGCGCTGGCGCTGTTTCCGTTCGCGCTCCTGGTCCTGTTCATCTTCGGCCAGGTGATCAAGAACCCCGACGTCGAGGCGAGCGTGCTCCGCGACCTGCAGAGCATCTTTCCCGCCGCCGAGCAGAGCTCGCTGACCAGCATCGTCGACCGGATCCGCGACAGCTCCACCACGTTCGGGGTCGTCGCCGCGATTGGGGCGATCTGGATCGGCGCCTCCTTCTGGGGCGCGATGGACACCGCCTTCTGCCGGATCTACCACGTCGAGTGCCGCGGCTGGGTGGAGCAGAAGCGCTTCGCGCTGGTGATGCTGGTCGTCGTCATCATCTTCCTCGCGGCGAGCGTCGCGATCCCGGTGGCCGAGGGTGTGCTCGCCTCGGGGACCGACAACCTGCCGCTCGGCCTCGACCAGATCGCGGGTCTGCGGAGCGCGATCGTCCTGGGGGCCGCGCTCGCGGTCACCTTCGCGATCGTCTCGCTGATCTACTACGCCGTCCCGAAGGGCCACGTGCCCTGGCGAGGGGTGTGGCCCGGGGCGCTCTTCGTCACCCTGACCACCGCGATCGCGAACGGAATCTTCCCGGTCTATCTCGGCCAGTCAAGCGTCGACCAGATCGGCGGCGCCCTGGGCTTCATCCTCGTCGCCCTCGTCTGGTTCTACATCGTCAGCCTCGCGCTGCTCGCCGGGGCGGTGATCAACGCCCTGCGCTTCGAGTTCCACGAGACCGGGAGCGTCGAGGAGGAACGGGCCCGCGCCTTCGCCGAGCTGGAGTAGGCGGCGGCACGCGCGCACCGAGCGTCGACTGGCTCCCGCTATTCGGGAGCGAGTCGACTCTCAGCTGGCCGTCGTCCTCCGCCAGCGCGGCCCTCATCGCCTCGGGGAGCGGTGTCGGCTCGACCTCGAACAGGCGCATGCCGGAGGGGTCGCGGACGACGGTCTCGGTCGCGAGGCCCTCGATCAGCGGCCGGGCGACGCCGACGTCGACCGGGGTCACGAGCCCGATCCACAGCGACGACAGGCGCGGGGTGAGCAGCGGCACCGGGACCTGGATGGGTGGGCGCCGATCGAGCGCCCGCGCCATCTCCTCCATCATCCCGCGGTAGGTGGTGACCTCGGGCCCGCCGATCTCGATCTCCCGCCCCGCCGCCTCGGGCGTCCATGGGGCGGCGCGGAGGTAGCCGATCACGTCGGCGATCGCCACGGGCTGCGTGCGGGTGGTGACCCAGCGCGGGGTGACCATCGCCGGCAGGCGCCGGACGAGGTAGAGGACGACCCGGAACGACTCGCTGCCGGCGCCGATCACCGCCGCGGCGCGGAAGTAGGTCAGCGGCACGCCCGAGCGCTGGAGGGCCTCGGCCGTCTGGTGGCGGCTGCGCAGGTGCTCGGACCCGGGGTCACCGAGGCCGCCCAGGTAGATCAGGCGCTCGGTCCCCGCGGCGGCCGCGGCGGAGCCGAAGTTGTCGGCGGCGCGCGCGTCGCGGGCGGCGAAGTCGCTGTCCGAGCCGCGGCCCATCGAGTGCACCAGGTAGTAGGCGGAGGTGATCCCGTCCAGCGCGGGGCCAAGGGTCTCGGGCTCCAGCACGTCGCCGCGTACGACCTCGCAGCCAACCCGCTCCAGGTCGCGAGCGCGTGAGGGCTCGCGCACGAGGCAGCGGACCTCGCGCCCGTCCTCGCGCAGGGCGCGGGCCAGCAGACCACCGATGTAGCCGGTCGCCCCCGCGACCAGCACCTCAGCCGTAACGACCCCCGGTCACCTCACGCAGCTTCGCCTGGTCGTGGCGAGCGCTCACCGTGCGCACCGTCCCCGAGCGCGAGCGCATCACCAACGACTCGGTGTTCGCCTTGCCGCGGCTGTAGCGGACGCCCTGGAGCAGCTCGCCGTCCGTGACCCCCGTGGCGGCGAAGAAAACGTCCTGGCCGGCGACGAGCCGGTCGGCGTCGAGCACCTCGTCGAGGTCGTAGCCGGCGTCGATCGCGGCCTGTCGCTCCTCGTCGTTGCGCGGCCAGAGCTTGCCGAGCAGCTGACCGCCGATGCACTTGATCGCCGCCGCGGAGATCACGCCCTCGGGAGTACCGCCGATACCCCAGAGCAGGTCGACCCCGGCGTCGGTCGAGACGGCGAAGAGCGCCGCCGAGACGTCGCCGTCGCTGATGAAGCGGATCCTCGCGCCGGTCTCGCGAATCGCCTCCACCTGCTCGGAGTGGCGGGGGCGGTCGAGCATGATCACCGTCACGTCGCCGACGTCCTTGCCCTTGCGCTCGGCAACCCGTCCGATCACCTCCGGCAGCGGTTCGTCGAGGCTGAGCACGTCGGCGATCTCCGAGTTGCCGGCGATCTTCTCCATGTAGACGCAGGGCCCGGGATCGAACATCGTCCCCCGCTCGGCGAGCGCGATCACCGAGAGGGCCGACGGCATCCCGCGCGCGGTCAGCGTGGTGCCCTCGAGCGGGTCGACCGCGATGTCCACCTCGGGCGGGCTGCCGTCGCCGATCCGCTCGCCGTTGTAGAGCATCGGCGCCTCGTCCTTCTCGCCCTCGCCGATCACGACGAGGCCGTCCATCGGCACGGTGTCGAGCAGCAGCCGCATCGCGTCGACGGCCGCGCCATCGGCCGACTCCTTCTCGCCCTTGCCGACCCAGCGCGCGGCGGCGAGCGCCGCCGCCTCGGTCACCCGGACGAGCTCGAGGGCGAGGTTCCGATCGGGCTTGGACGCCCGAGCGCTGGTCCTGCGAGAGCACGCTCATGCGTCGCAGGCTATGGAAATCAGACGGTGCCGGGGGCCTTGCGGGTGCGCCGCGGCCCGCTCTCGATCGAGCGGGTGAATCCGACCACCGAGATCGCGATCGCGCACAGCAGGGCTATCCAGTAGCCGTAGTCGAGCCCGAGGCCGACCTCGGCCGGGCCGCTTCCCGGCTTGTCGATGATCCCGTTGTAGCCGATCAGGACCACCGCGGCGAAGCCGGCGATCATCGTCATCTCGCCCGGCGGATAGGACAGCCGGTGCCCCCGGACGAGGATGTAGCCGAGGATCAGCGGCGCGAGCGCGGCAAGCAGCAACAGCCAGCGCAGAATCGGGAAGGTCTCCCACCCGGTGCAAGAGGTCTCGCCGCTGCCGCAGATCCAGGCGTCGGACTGGTCAAGCGGTTTCTGGATCCCGCTCAGGTCGTAGCTGTACCAGGGCAGGAACAGGATCGCGATGATCAGCAGCAGCGAGGCGATCGCGCCCACCAGGACCCGTCCCCTGTTGAGGCGCGAGAAGTCCATCCGGCCGCGAGCCTATCCCACGGATAGGCTGCAGCGCGCAGGTGGAGACGGGCGCCGACAAGCAACGCTGGGGGCTCACGCTCCCCCTCCCCATGACCCCGCTGCGCGACCACGCGGACCACGTCCGCCGGGCCGAGTCGGCGGGCTACACCGACCTCTGGAGCGGCGAGACCAACGGCCCCGACGGCTTCACCCCGCTGTCACTGGCCGCGGCGTGGACGGAATCGATGCGGCTCGGCACCGGGGTCGTCGGCGTGTTCCAGCGCGGGCCGGCGCTGCTGGCCCAGGAGGCGGCCGCGGTGGCCGACGCAAGCGACGGGCGGTTCGTGCTCGGCATCGGCGCCTCCTCGGATCGCATCGTCGAGGGCTGGAACGGGATCGCGTTCGAGCGCCCGCTCTCGAAGGTCTCCGAGACGGTCGATTTCCTGCGGCCGGCGCTCGCCGGCGAGCGGACCCCGAACGGCTTCAAGCTCGAGCAGGCGCCGCCGCCGGTCCCGATCGTGCTCGCGGCGCTGCGCGGCAAGATGCTGCGGCTCGCGGTCGAGAAGGCCGACGGCGCGTTCACGAACTTCCTCCCGATCTCCGGCCTGCCGCAGGTCGTCGCCCAACTCGACGGGGCGCCGGAGGGCTTCGAGCTGCTCTGCCGCTTCTTCTGCCTGCCCGGCGAGCGCGAGCAGATCGAGCCGCTCGCCCGGTTCATGTTCGCCTCCTACGTCACCGTGCCGGTCTACGCGGACTTCTACCGCTGGCTCGGGCACGGCGACGCGATCGCCGAGATGTGCGAGGCGTGGGCGGCGAAGGATCGCGAGCGCGCATCGGCGGCCGCTCCGTGGGAGCTGATCGAGCAGATGTTCATCCTCGGCACGCCGGAGCGCATGCGGGCGCGCCTCGACGAGTTCGTCGCCGGTGGAATCACCTGCCCGGTGCTGACGCCGATCACGACCCCGGACCGGCTCGGGGATCTGATCGAGGCGCTGGCGCCCTAACGGCTATGGGTGACTTCGGCGGCGACGGGACGATCGAGGTCGAGGCCGGGCTCGAGCGCTGCTTCGAGGTCGCCGCGGACGCCGACGGCTATCCCGCTTGGCATCCGGTGATCAAGTCGATGTCGACGCTGGAGCGCGACGCCGACGGTCGCCCCGCGCGCGCCAGGGCGGTGGTCGACGCCAGCGTGTCCGAGGTGACGCTCGAGGTCAGGTTTTCGATTCGGGAACCGGACTTCGTCGAGTGCCGCCGCGAGTCCGGCGACCTGAAGGAGATGTGGACGCGCTTTCAGTTCGCCGAGCTCGACCCCGGGCGCACCAGGCTCGATTACTCGACCGGTCTCGACCCCGGCCGGATGCTCTCGATGCTCGCGCGCGGCGCGGTCCTCGACAAGGTGCGCCACAAGCTGATCGACGAGGCGCTCGCCGGCTTCAAGGCCGCTGCTGAAGCCGGCTGACCAGCTCCTGGACGTCGGCCAGCGGGCCGAGGTGCTCGAGCTTCTCCGGGTTGACGATCGAGCGCACGGCGCGCACCTGACCGTCGCCGAACTCGAGCGCCATCACGCTGATCAACCGCCCGTCCTGCAGCGACATGGTCGCCCCCGGCTGTCCGTTGACGACCGCCCGGTGGATCTCGATCCCGCCGACGCGCTGCATCACCTTCGACCAGGCCACGAGCGTCCGCGCGGCGCGGGTCCGTCCGCTGATCGGCCGCGCCAGCGCCGGCGCGTTGCCGCCGCCGTCGCCGTGCAACTCAACGTCGGCCGCGAGCACACGCTCGAGCGACTCGAGGTCGCCGTCGCCCATGGCCGCGAAGAACTCGGTCGCGAGCCGCTCCTCCTGCTCGGGCGTGGTCTCGAAGCGCGGCTCGTCCTCGGCCACCCGCCGCCGGGCCCGCGCCGCGAGCTGGCGTGACGCGTCCTCGCTGCGCCCGACGATTCCGGCGATGCGGTCGTAGGGGTAGTCGAAGACCTCGCGCAGCAGGAACACGGCCCGCTGCTCGGGGGTGAGGCTCTCGAGCACGACCAGGAAGGCCATCGAGAGCGAGTCGGCGAGCTCGGCCTGCTCGGCGGGGTCGGAGCCCGGGTCGGCCACGATCGGCTCCGGCAGCCATTCCCCGACGTACGTCTCGCGGCGCGCCCGGGCCGAGCGCAGCTCGTCGATCGCGAGGCGGGTGACGACGGTCGACAGGTACGCCTGCGGCGACTCGATCGCCTCGCCGGCCTCGCGCTGCGCGTGCAGGCGCATGAGGCCCTCCTGAACGACGTCCTCGGCCTCGGCGACGCTCCCGAGCATCCGGTAGGCGATCGCGAACGCGCGCGGTCGCAGCTCCTCGTAGAGCTCCTCGTCGGTGGTCATCCGGCCACCCCGGCCCCGAGCGCCCCGACGAAGCTCGGGTGGCGCGGCGTCCAGCCCAGTTCGCGCTTTGCCTTCGCGTTGGAGGCGCCGCGGATCTCGGTCATCATCACGGTCGCCGCCTCGCCGGCCAGCAGCCGGCCGACCCACCGCGGCACCCGCATCGGCCGCTTCGCGCCGAGCTCGCGGGCCGCCTCGGGTAGCCAGTCGCGCACCGCGGCGGGGTCGTCGTCGACGACGTTGTAGACCCCCGGCGCACCGCGCTCGATCGCGATCGCCGTCGCCTCGGCGGCGTCCTCGATGTGGACGAACGACCACACTGCCCTCCCCGTTACCCACCATCGGGAACTTCCGACCACGGATCGCCTCGACGTGCTCGCCGCCGGGCGGGTCGAGCTCCAGCGAGGTGCCCGGCCCGTAGAAGCCGCCGTAGCGGAGCGCGATCCCCTCGATCGGGGCCGCGTTCGTGACCGCGCGCTCCAGGTAGAGGATCGCCTCGAGCGTCGCGCGGACCGCCTCCGGCGGGTCCGAGTCGAGCGGGTCGTCCTCGGTCTTGATCGGGCCGCCGGTCCGCTCGGCCGGCCAGCCGGCGAAGCTCTGGGCCACAAAGCGCCGCGCGCCGACCGCCCGGGCCGCCGAGAGGAGGATGTCGGTGCCCTCGGTGCGCAGCCGGTTGGTCTGGGCGAACTCGCGGTCGAAGTGGCGCAGGTCGATCGATGCCGAGAGCGCGGTCAGCTCATGGACCACCACCTCGGGCGCGCGGCCTCGGCCACCACCCGCGCGACGGCGTCGGCGTCGAGGGCGTCGGCGATCGCCGCGCGGGCGCCGAGGTCGCGCAGCGTCTCGACCTTCTCCGGGCTGCGGGTCATGCCGGTCACCTCGTGTCCGGAGGCCACGAGGCGTGGGACCAGCTGCTTTCCGAGGGCGCCGGTTGCGCCTGCTACGAAGACCTTCATCGCGAGCTCCTTTCCTCGTCTTACACAGGGGAGACGAGACAGGCACCCGGGCTGTGACAGCCTCGGCTGCGCCCTGTTGACCCGGCCCCGGCTCGGGGGTAGGCTCGCTGCGAGCGACTCGGGGGAGGTCCCGGATGTCGTCCAAGCTCGCCGCGTTCCTGCGCACGAACCTGTTGGGGCTGATTGCGATCTTCATCGCCCTCGCCGGGACCGCCTACGCCAGCAATGAGTGGACCGGGGACAACATCGTCGACGGCTCGCTCACGACGGACGACTACAAGAACAACGACGTCCGCAGCGCCGACCTGCTCAACGCGGGGGTTAAGACCGGCGACCTCGCCCCGGATGCGATCCCCTCCGACGAGGGCTGCAGCTTCCCAACGATCTGCTTTAGCTCCAGCAAGATCGCCGACCGCGCGGTCGGCGAGAGCGAGATCTCACCTGGCGCCGTGGGCACGTCGGAGGTCGCCACGAACTCGCTCACCGGCGGCGACGTCAATGAAGCCTCGCTGGATTCGGCGGTGCTTCAGCGCCGGGTTGGTGGGACGTGCCAGGTCGGAGATTCGATTCGCGCCATCGGTTCCGCCGGCAACGTCACCTGTAACAGCGGCCCAGCCGGCTTCTACGCCTTCGACGACGACACGGGCCAGATCTGTGACGTGGGCTGCACCGAGCTGACGCTGCGCAACATCCCTGCCGGGACCTACCTGATCGTGGCGAAGATCTGGGCTGATCAGCTGGGCGGCAACGGCAAGATCTTCTTCGAGTGCCAGCTCGTCGCCGGCAACTCAACCCCCGACACAGACACCGCGCGCTTTGCCGACAACGTGAACGACTTCGCGTCGGGGACGTTGCCGATGGAGGTCGTGCACGACTTCGGCTCGAGCGAGAACGCCTCGATCAACTGCCGAGATTTCGGCGAGGGCAACGTCCACGGCTTCCAGGCGAAGATCGCGGCGATCCGGCTCGGCTCCCTGAACGGGGGCTGATCAGATCGGCTTCGCCAGACTGAGCGCGAAGAGCTCATCCGGGTCGGTCCACCACTCGACCAGCTCCAACCCGGCATCGGCGTAGCTGGCCTCGAGCCGCTCGCGGGTGAACTTGGTCGAGATCTCGGTGCGCATCTCTTCGCTGCGGGCGAAGTGGGTCCGCATGTCGAGCTTGCGCAGGTCGATGAACTGCTCGGCGAGCGAGCGCAGCCTGATGTCGATCCACTCGTTCTCGGGGTCGAAGAAGGCGACGTGCTCGAAGTTGTCGAGGTCGAAGTTGGCGTCGAGCTCACGGTTTAAGACGTTGAGCACGTTCTTGTTGAACTCGGCCGTGACCCCGGCGCTGTCGTTGTAGGCCGCCTCGAGGACCGCCGTGTCCTTGACCAGGTCGGTGCCCAACAGGAAGCGGTCGCCCGGGTACATCAGGGTCGCGATCCGGGCCAGGAACGAGCGCCGCGGGCCGGGGCGGAAGTTGCCGATCGTGCCGCCGAGGAAGGCGATCAGGGCGCCCTCCTCGCGCGGGACGCGCTCGAGATGGGTCTCGTAGTCGCAGACCACGCCGTGGACGCGCAGCCCCTCGTACTCGGCGACCAGCTCGTCGGCGACCCGGCGGGTGATCTCCTCGGAGATGTCGACCGGGACGTAGGTCTCGAGGGTGCCCGCGTCGTTCATCGCGTCGAGCAGCCAGCGCGTCTTCGCCGCCGCCCCGGAGCCGAGCTCGATCAGGGTCGTCGGCATCGCGGCCGCGACCATCGCGGGCGCCTCGCGCTCGAGGATCGAGCGCTCGACCCGCGTCGGGTAGTACTCGGGCAGCTCGGTGATCCGCTCGAACAGCTCCGAGCCGCGCTCGTCGTAGAAGTACTTGGGCGGCAGCTCCTTGAACGGGCACAGCAGCCCCTCGCGAACGTCCTCGGCGAGTCCCGCGAGCGTCCCGCCCTCGGGCAGGTGGACCTCGATCTCGACCTGGGCCGTCGCCGCCATCTACAGATCCCTTACGCAACGGATGCCGGAGAAGATCTGTGAGCGCTCCTGCAGGTCCCAGTTGCGGAAGCTGGTCCGGATGACGTCGCGGCGGGTCGCCCAGGCGCCGCCACGCAGCACCTTGTAGCTATCGCCGAAGAAGACCTCGGAGTACTCGGGATAGGGGAAGGCCTCGAACCCCGGGTACGCGGTGAAGTCCGACGCCGTCCACTCCCACACGTCGCCGAGCATCTGCAGCGCGCCGCAGTCGGACGGCGCATCGCCGTAGGCGCCGGCCGGCGCGCAGGCGAACGCGAGATGGTCGAGGTTGGCGCGCTCGGGGTCCGCGCCGGCCGCGGCCGCCTCCCACTCGAACTCGGTGGGCAGCCGCTTGCCGGCCCAGCGGGCGAAGGCGTCGGCCTGGTGCCAGTCGACGTGGACGACCGGGCGCGTGGGATCGAGGGGCCGCCGGTGACCGAAGGTCGTGGTCACCCAGCCGTCGCCGTCGCGCTCCCAATACAGCGGCGGCCTCGGCGCCGGTGTCGGCGATGAACTCGGCGAAGGCGCCGTTGGTCACCGGGGTGCGGTCGATGTCGAACGCGTCGAGCTCGACCTCGTGGGCGGGGCGCTCGTTGTCGTAGGCGAAGCCCTCGGGCGCGGCGCCGATCGGATGCGGGCCGGCCTCGACCCGAACCATCTCCGGCCCGTCCGAGACGGGCTCGCCGGCCACGGTGCCGTCGACCCGGGCGGGCGCGTAGCCGTCGACCATCTGCAGCAGCTGCAGCATGGTCTCGTTGTGCTGATGCTCGTGGGCGAGCAGCATCTCGTAGATGAAGCCGTCCTCGATCAGCGGATCGCCGGTGTCGTGGAGCTCGACCGCGCCGAGCACGTCGAGCGTCCGCGCGCGGACCTCGTCCATATAGGAGCGCAGCTGATCGCCACGCAGGATCGGTAGCTCGTTGCGGGTCTTGCGCGGGTTCTCGATCGCGTCGTAGAAGCGCCCCAGATCGCCGTCCATCGGCTCGCGGTCGCCGACGCGCTGCACCAGCCACAGCTCCTCGAAGTTGGCGATGTGTCCCAGATCCCAGGCGAGCGGGCTGAGGATCGGCGAGTAGACGGTGTTGAGCTGCTCGTCGGCGAGCGGCTCCACCAGCAGGAGGGTTCGCTCCCGCGCCTCCGTGAGGCGATCGGCGATGCTCTGGCTCAGGTTTGCCTCGGCCGTCGACGCGATGTCAAACAGGCTACCCAGGTGCGGCCTCGGCACTCGTAAAGGAGCGGATATGGTCCGCGCCGATGCGGATCGAGGGAGTCAGGGCGCTCGTCGCCGGCGGGGCCTCAGGCCTCGGCGAGGCGACCGCGCGCCGCCTGCACGCGGACGGCGCGGACGTCGTGATCGCCGACCTCAACGTCGACAAGGGCCAGGCGCTGGCCGACGAGCTCGCCGAGCGGGCGAGCTTCGTCGAGGCGAACGTGCTCGAGCCCGACCAGGTCCAGGCCGCGGTCGACGCCGCGGTCGGCGAGGGCGAGCTGCGGATCTCGGTGTGCTGCGCGGGGATCGGGTGGGCGCAGCGGACGGTCTCCAAGCAGGGCCCCCACGATCTCGAGATCTTCGCCAACGTCGTCAAGGTCAACCTGATCGGCACCTTCAACGTGCTGCGGCTCGCGGCGAACGCGATGGTGGGCAACGAACCCGACGGCGGCGGCGAGCGCGGCGTGTGCGTCAACACGGCCTCGATCGCCGCCTACGACGGCCAGATCGGACAGGTTGCCTACTCGGCCTCCAAGGGCGGGATCGTGGGGCTCACGCTGCCCGCGGCCCGCGACCTGGCCGGCCGCGGCGTGCGGGTCGTGACGATCGCCCCCGGGCTGTTCGATACGCCACTGCTCGCGGCGCTGCCGGCCGAGCAGCGCGAGGCGCTCGGCGCAGGCATCCCATTCCCGTCGCGGCTCGGCCTGCCGAGCGAGTACGCCGACCTCGTCGCGGCGATCGTCGCCAACCCGATGCTCAACGGGGAGACGGTCCGCCTCGACGGGGCGCTGCGGATGCCGCCGCGCTAGAGGCGCCCGATGCAGCTCGGCTTCTTGATGCTCACGGACCACAGCGAGGTCCTCAACGGCAAGGTGTACGCGATGGGCGGCGGCTGGAACATGCTCCATTTCGGAGAGCTACCGGTCGAGCACGGCTTCGGGATCGCCTTCGGCCTCGACGTACCGTGGGACCAGACCAACCAGCGTCACACGCTGCGGTTGGAGATCGAGGACCCCGACGGCACGCGGCTCGGCGACGAGTTCTCGTTCGAGTTCGAGACCGGCCGCCCGCCCGGGCTGGTGCCCGGTCAGGACCAGCGGATCGTGCTGTCGCTCGAGGCGCGGCTGGAGCTCGCCACCCCAGGGCCCCACGCCGTGGTGATGAGCGTCGGCGAAGAGGAGATCGGCCGCAGCCGCTTCTACGTGCTCGAGCTGCCCGGCGCGGGCGCCGCCCCCACCTGACTCGGCCTCACAACCCGCCGCCGCGGCGCGATTCGTTTAGCTGAGGCCCGATGACCCAGCTGCGAGAGCTCACCTCCGCGCTCCGGCACCGCGACTTCAGGCTGCTGTGGTCGTCGCAGAGCCTCAGCGTGATCGGCGACCAGATCATCACCGTGGCGATGGCGCTGTTCGTCATCGACCTCACCGGCAGCGCCACCGACCTCGGGATCGTCCTCGCCGCGCACTCGCTGCCGCTGGTCGCGTTCATTCTGATCGGCGGCATCTGGGCCGACCGGCTGCCCCGACATCGCGTCGTGGTGGTCACGGACCTGATCCGCTTCGCGCTCCAGGCGGTACTCGCGCTGTTGATCTTCACGGACGCCGTCGAGATCTGGCACCTGGTGGTGATCTCGGTTCTGTTCGGGACCGCCGAGGCGTTCTACCGGCCGGCGGTCACGGCCCTGCTGCCCCAGACGGTGCCCGAGGCGGAGATCCAGCAGGCGAACGCCCTGACCTCGATGTCGAACAACGTCGGCGAGTTCGTCGGCCCGGCCCTGGCGACCCTGCTGGTGCTCGGCGCCGGGGCCGGCACGGCGTTTGCCCTCGACGCCGCGACGTTTCTCGTCAGCGCCGCGGTGGTCATCCGGCTGCGTCCCCGCCGCCGCGAGGTCGGCGAGGAGGAGCCGGCCGAGGCGGCGGTCGGTTGGCGAGAGGAACTGCGCGAGGGCTGGAGCGAGGTCCGTTCGCGCACCTGGCTGTGGGCGACGCTCGCCGCGTTCTGCGTCGCGGTGTTCATCGGCCTCGCGCCCTGGTACGTGCTCGGCCCGCTGGTGGCGACGGATCAGTACGGAGACCTCGCCGTATACGGCGCCGTCGCGGCGGTGTTCGGCGCCGGGACGGTGATCGGCTCGCTGGTTGGGATTCGGTGGCGACCCAAGTACCCGATGCGCATGGCGTTGCTCTTCGTCTGCCTGCTGCCGGCGTCGCAGATCGTCTTCGCGGCCGGGATCCCCGGCGTGCTCCTCTACCCCACGATCCTGATCGGCGGCATCGGCCTGGCCCTGTTCGACGTCTGGTGGCTGACCGCGCTCGCCGAGCGCATCCCCCCGGATCGGCTCTCGCGCGTCTCCTCCTACGACTGGTTGGTCTCGCTCGGCCTCGTGCCGCTCGGCTTTCTGCTCGCGGGGCCGCTGGCCACGGAGTTCGGCGCCGTGCCGATCATGATCATCGGCTCCGCGATCTCCCTCGTCGCCCTGCTCGCGGCGCTGTTGCCGCGCGACACGCGCATGCTCGAGCGGCTCGACTCAGACGAGCACCTGGAGGCGCTCGGCGAACCGCAGCCCGGCCTCCCGACCTAGGCGCTGTCAGTCGGTGCCCGTGTACTCCGGATCGCTCCAGACTCGCTTGCGCCACGGGGGCGTGATCGCGAACTCGGTGTCGGGGTCGGAGGCGGCGATCGGCTCCAGGGGCACGAGACGGACTGCGTCGCCCGGCGTCCAGCGGTAGGGCTCGCCGGGATCGCTCGCGTGGCCGGCGTGGCTGCCACCCGAGATGAAGTACGTGTGGCGCTCGGGACCCCAGGCGGGGCGGTGGGTGATTCCCGCATCGGACAGCCAGTTGGTCGCGCCGCCGACGTAGTTGTAGCCGTGGTGCGAGCTCGCCCGCGCCGCGCCACCGGCAGCGCCGAGCCGCACCTGCTCGGACTCCCAGTCGTCGTGGTGGAAGCCGTTCTCGCCGTAGATCCTGGTGTTCGAGCCCGGGTAGTAGGCCCAGTACTGCACGTAGAGCGAGCCCGCGCGGGCGCCGGAGCAGTCGTATTCGCCACCCGCGGGCGGTTGCGAGCCAGCGCGGCAGTCAACCGCGTGCGTGAACAGCGTCACCGGCTCGCCCTCGAACGACTTGCGCACCTCGCCCGACTCCGGACCGAGCGAGCACGGATCCTCGCGGCAGCTGCGGTAGTCGACCGGCACGGCGCGCATCCCCGGCTCGTAGACGAGCTCGGGGGCGTGCGCGGCGACCGTCTTCGCCAGCGCCTGGCCGTAGGCGCCGACCAGCGCCGAGCCGCCGGCACCGCAGCCGCCGTTGAGCTCGATCGCGCACACCAGGCGCGAGGCGATCGCCTGGGCGAGGCCCAGGCCCGGCAGCGCGAGCCCGGCGAGCGTCGCGAGGAACGCGATCAGCAGCGAGACGAGCGCCAGCAGCGCGACCCACTCGACTGTTCCCTGGCCTCGCTCGCTGCTGATGTCCACACCTCGACGCTAGGCGGGACGGACGCGCGGATGGCGCGGCGAATGCGCCGGGTTGGGCTCCGGATCGAGTCGATACAGTCGCGCCGTGGCCGAACGGCGCGATCCGATCACCGGGGAGATCAAGGAGCCGCGGGGGTGGCGGTTTTATCTGCTGGCGACGGCCGGCGTCCTGCTGCTGATCCTGGTCGCCCAGAACCTGCAGCAGGTCGACATCAACTTCCTCTTCATCCACACCCAGACGCCGCTGATCGTCGCGCTGGTGATCGCGGGCGGCCTCGGCGCCCTGATCGGCTGGGCCCTCCCCCACGTGCGCCGCAGCCGCCGGCTCGAGCGCGGCAAAGACGCCGAGGAGTAGCGCCGCGGGGCCTCCGTGCGTGCCGCGATTTGCGGCGAGTCGCCGATCGGCAGCGCATACCGCTGTCAAGTGGCGACTCGCCGCATATCCGCGGGTGCGCGGACGGTGCGGGCGGGTGCGCGGGCTAGCGGTCGAAGAGCACGACGTGCGTCGCCGGATGGTGCTCGCGCGCCATCCGGTCGGGCCCGACGCCGATCTCGGCGAGCACGCCCAGACGCCGCGGGTCGCGCGCCGCCGACTCCGACCCCTCCGGCGAGGGCCAGACGTTGACCATCACCAAGCCGTCGTCGGTCGCCGCCGCCGCGTGCACCAGCAGGCCGTGGTCGCGGCCGACGCCGTTCATCACCTCGGCCGAGCGCCGGTAGAGCGGCAACAGCTCGTCGGGCTTACCGGTGATCCGGGCGATCGTCAGATATCCGTGATCGAGCTCCATCAGGACACCTCCGCGAGCGGCCGCGTGATCTCGATCCCGTGCTCGGCCGCGACCGCCAGCACCCGCTCGACCGCGGGCGCCCCGGCGGTGGCGAGCCGAGCCGCGGCACGGGCGAACGCCTCCATGTCCCGCGCCCGGCGCGTAGACCACGAACGCGGCCGCGTCACGGTCGGACTCATTGCGGATCGTGTGCTCGCGCCCGCCGGCGATCGGCACCGTCTCCCCCGCGCCGGCGACGCGGCGATGGATCGCCCCGTCCTCGTCCTCGACGTAGAAGGCGAACTCGCCCCGCTCGACCCGGTAGAGCTCCGACGGCTCGTGGCGGTGAAGCGCCGGCGGACCGCCCCCGGGCGCCATGCGCACCTCCGCGGCCACCATGCCGCCGGCTCCGTCGTCGCTGGTGACCTGGAACTCGATTTCGTCACTTCCGACTCTCATCGCGAGCGTCTCCCTTTCAATCTGGACAGGATGCCTGTCTATTCGGTCCGGTAGGATAGACAGGCTTCCTGTCTGATGTCAAGTCCAAAGGCGATCAGGTCAAGTCAGAGCCCCGCCAGCCTCGGGGTGCTGTTGCGTGAGCCGGTACGGATCGGGAACGCGCTGATCGCGGAGCGCCTCGCCGAGCGCGGGCACCCGGACATCCGCCCGCCCCACAACAACGTCTTTCAGTTCCTGGACTCCGATGGGACCCGGGTGAGCGTCCTCGCCGAGCGCGCGGCGATCACCAAGCAGTCGATGGCCGAGCTGGTCGCCCACCTCGAGCGCCACGGCTATGTCGAGCGCGTCCCCGACCCCACCGACCGGCGGGCGAAGCTGGTGCGCTCGACGCCGCGCGGTAAGGAGGTCTTCGCGATCGCCCACGAGGTCGCCGCCGAGCTCGAGCGCGCGTGGACGCGCAACGTGGGCGGCGCGGCGCGGATGCGCGAGCTGCGCGCGATCCTCGAGGACCTGAACGCCGGCATCTGAGGCCAGAGGTCGCGCGGTCCGGAGCGGCACTGCGGGTGACGAGCGGCGTCCCCGAAAACGCCGAGTCGTCACTTTTGCACCGTATGCGTCCCTCAGCGACGAGTCGGCGGTTTTTGGGCGCTAGGTGATGGTGAGCTCGATGGCGTCGGCGCCGCGCAGCTTTGCCACGCGGGTGCACTCCCGTTCGAGCTCGTCGCGGTCGAGCGGCGCGAGGCGCTCGAGCGTGAAGTCGAGCCGGCCGCCGCGGCCGACCTTCGCCTTCCAGGTCCCCGCGAGGCCGCCGTCGCGCAGCACGGCGCCGGGGCTCGCCACGGCGCGGAACAGTCGCTTGCGCACCGCCGCATCGGGCACGAGCGTCTCGCGGTCGGCCTGCTGCAGGTAGGGGTCGCGCGGCGGGATCAGGCGCGTTCCGGACGCCTGGGGCGGCGAGTCGAGCGCGCGCCGGTCGCCCTCGGCGATCCAGCCCTTGCCGCCCTTCCATTCGACCTCGACGAGCTCGTCGGTGAGCTCGTCCCAGATCCGCCGCCCCTGCGCCGGGGCGAGGCGCGCCCAGTCGACGAATCCCTTGACCCCGGCCGGGCCGTAGAAGCTCAGATAGGCGCGCGCCAGGTCGGCGGGCTTGCGCCGGCGGCCCGGGCGCCCCGCGCGGAAGCGACGCTCCGAGTCCATCCGCATGCCCGCCGCCACCCCCGCGTAGCGCCACAGCATGGGCGAGACGTGGTGGCTCTCGCACCCCTTGCACCAGGGCAGGAGCTCGTCGCGCACCCGCTCGCGCAGCCCGTCGTGCAGCCCGGTGCGGTCGAGCCGGCGCCCGCCCTTGAGCGTCTGCCGGGTCGCCTCGGTGACCTCCGCGAGCGCGTCGGTTGGGGCGATCTTGTGCTGCTTGAGACTCCGCATCGCCCCTTCCCCAAGTTGGCGGGCGAGCTCGTCGTCGTCATCGGCGATCGCCGTGCGGCCCCACAGCGCCAGGTCGTCGGGGGCGACGGCGTGGATCGCCGCGCGCAGGCTCGGCCCGAGGACGAGCTCGCCCGAGTCGACGGCCGCGTCGAAGCCATCCCGGTCGACTCGCGCCGCCCGCGCGCCGAGCGCGAGCAGCGCCGAGTCGCGCTGGAAGTCCGAGGCGGGACAGGCGGCCGCCGTCGCGAGGTCGATCCGCCGCCGCCGGTCGAGCCCCTGGCGGGCCAGACGGTGGGCGAGGACCTGGTCGGCGTTCAGAGGTTCTCGATCTCGGCGGCGATGTCCCCCGCCGCCTTCTTCGCGTCGTCGAACAACATCGACGTGTTCTCGCGGTAGAAGAGGTCGTTGTCGATGCCCGCGAAGCCGGGCGACAGGGAGCGCTTGATCACGATGACCTGGTGGGCCTCGGAGACCTCGATGATCGGCATCCCGGCGATCGGGCTGTTGGGGTCGTCCTTCGCGGCGGGGTTGGTGACGTCGTTGGCACCGACCACCACGGCGACGTCGGTGCGCGGCATCTCGGGGTTGATGTCGTCCATCTCGCGCAGCTTCTCGTACGGGACGTCGGCCTCGGCGAGGAGCACGTTCATGTGCCCCGGCATCCGCCCGGCGACCGGGTGGATCGCGTAGTTGACCTCGACCCCGCGCTTCTGGAGCTCGTCCGCCATCTCCTTGACCGCGTGCTGGGCCTGGGCGACCGCGAGCCCGTAGCCGGGGACGATCACGACCGAGTCCGCATAGGCGAGCTTGATCGCCGCGTCCTGCGCGCCGATCGAGATGTGTGGGCGTTCCTCGCCCGTCCCCGCACCCGCGACCGGGGCGCCGCCGAAGCCCGCGAAGAGGACGTTGGCGACGGAGCGGTTCATCGCCGTCGCCATCTCGAGCGTGAGGATGGTTCCCGAGGAGCCGACCAGGGTGCCGGCGACGATCAGCGCCACGTTGTCGAGGGCGAACCCGGCCGCAGCGGCTGAGAGGCCGGTGAACGCATTGAGCAGTGAGATCACGACCGGCATGTCGGCGCCGCCGATCGGCAGCACCACGAGGTTGCCGAGCACCGCGCTCGCGATCAGGATCAGGATGAAGAGGCCCTGCGACGGATCGTCGTTGTTGACCGCGATCACCGTGCAGGCGACGAGGATTCCGATGAGCAGCACGGCGTTGATCACCTGCTGACCGGGGATCGCCAACGGCCGGGTCGAGATCAGGCCCTGCAGCTTCGCGAAGGCGATGTTCGAGCCCCAGAACGAGACCGAGCCGATCACGGCCGCGAACAGGATCGGGATCAGCTCGTCGAGCGGCAGCTCGAAGCCGGGGAAGAAGTTGACCGCGTCGATGCCGTGACGGAGCTCCGACCAGGCGATCAGCGCCACCGCGCCGCCGCCCACCCCGTTGTAGAGCGCGACCATCTGCGGCATCTGGGTCATCTGGACCCGGGTCGAGGCGATGAGCCCAACCGCCGAGCCGACGACGAGCGCGGCGACGATGATCCCCCAGTTGCCGATCCCGTCGAGCAGCAGCGTGGTGATCACGGCGACGGCCATGCCGCCGGCGGCGAGCAGGTTGCCCTTCTTCGCGGTCGTCGGATGCGTGCCCTGCATCAGGCCGTAGATGAAGAGGGAGAACGAGACGATGTAGAGCAGGACCGAGAGGTCGCCGCCCGGCTCGATCACCGCGAGGCTCACGGTTTAGGCGCCTCCGGGTCCGGGGCTTCCTTCTTGGGCTTCCGGACGAACATGCCCAGCATCCGGTCGGTGACCATGAAGCCGCCGACGATGTTGATCGCGCCGAAGGCGATCGCGATGAAGCCGATGAACAGCTCGAGGAAGCCGCTGGCGAAGCCGACGACGATGAGCCCGCCGAGCATCACGATCCCGTGGATCGCGTTCGTCTGGCTCATCAGGGGCGTGTGCAGCGTGGTCGGCACCTTGGAGATCACCGCGAAGCCGACGAACGCCGACAGCACGAAGATGACGAGTTCGGTGACGAAATCCATCAGCCGTCGTCCCTTCCGGCTGCCCGCTCGTTGCGGATCGCGCCCTCGTGGGTGATGCAGGCCCCGGCGACGACCTCGTCGTCGAAGTCGAGCTTCAGGTGCCCCTCGTCGTCGAGCAGCAGCCCGAGCAGGTTCTCGATGTTCTTCGCGTACAGCTGCGAGGCGTGGGCGGCCATGTCGGAGGGCAGGTTCACCGGCGAGATCACCTTCACCCCGTTGTCGGAGACGACCGTCTCACCGCGCCTTGGTCAGCTCCGCGTTGCCGCCCGAGTCGCCCGCGAGGTCGACGATCACCGAGCCCGGGGCCATGTTCTCGATCGCCTGCTTGGTGATCAGCAGCGGCGCCGGGCGGCCCGGAATCAGGGCCGTCGTGATGATCACGTCCTGCTTCGCGGCGTTCTCGGCCAGCGCCTCGCGCACCTGCTCGTTCTCCTCATCGGTGAGCGGTCGCGCGTAGCCGCCCTCGGCCTCGGCGTCGGGGATGAAGTCGAGCTCCAGCGGGCGGCCGCCCAGCGACGCGATCTGCTCCCAGGCCGCGCGCCGGATGTCGAACCCCGTGACGACGGCGCCGAGCCGCTTCGCGGTCGCGATCGCCTGCAGGCCCGCCACCCCGGCGCCGAGCACGAGCACCTTCGCCGGGGCGACCGTGCCCGCGGCCGTGGTCATCATCGGGAAGAAGCGGCCCGCCTCGCGAGCGGCGAGCAGCGCCGCCGCGTACCCGGCGACGTTCGCCTGCGAGGAGAGCGCGTCCATCGCCTGCGCGCGGGTGATGCGCGGGATCGCCTCCATCGCGAAGCTCGTGATCCCGGCCGCGGCGAGCGCCTTGTTGGTCTCCGCCGACGTCAGGGGGGCGAGGTGGCCGATCAGCAGGTGGCCCGTCCGGAGCTTGCCGATGTCCTCCACCGTCGGCACCGCGACCACGGTCATGATCTCGGCGCCCCAGGGATCCCCGATCTCCGCGCCGGCCTCGGTGTACTCCGAATCCGGGTGCCCGGCGCCCTCGCCGGCGCCGGACTCCACGACCACGTCGACCCCGCGCTCCTTCAGCGCGGAGACCACGTCGGGGATCAGCGCCACGCGGCGCTCGCCCGGAGCTGTTTCTGATCTGACCCCGACCTTCATCGTGCGTACGGGAGCGGCAGCACGAGCGCTGCCGGTCTCGGAGCCGGGGCAGCCTAACGAAATGAGCTCGGACTATGGTCAGCACATGAACGGGCAGGAATCCGGGCCGCGAGCGCGCACTGCGAGCGAGCTCAAGGAGCAGATCGAGGCCGAGCGCCTCGGGCGCCCGTTCCTCGTCTACCGCGATGGCGCGGACGAGCAGCAGCTGTTCGTGATCAACGACCAGGTCGAGTCGCTCTGGGTCGGGCGCAGCGGATCGGCGGACATCAGCCTCGCCTGGGACGCCGAGGTCTCCAGCCTGCACGCCCAGCTCGAGCTCGTGGGCCTGGAGTGCACGCTGGTCGACGACGGGCTGTCGCGCAACGGCTCGTTCGTCAACGGCGAGCGAGTCGGCGGCCGCCGCCGCCTGCGCGACGGCGACACGCTGCGCTTCGGGCGCACCGGGGTCCTCTACCGGGCCCCGGCGCCGAGCGGCTCCGAGACCGTGCTCTCGGGCGACGCGCTCACGGCCGCCGGCGTCTCACCGGCGCAAAAGCGCGTCCTGGTGGCGCTGTGTCGCCCGTTCAAGGGCGGTTCGTCGTTTGCCACCCCCGCGACCAACGGGCAGATCGCCGAGGAGCTCCATCTGAGCATCGACGCGGTTAAGACCCACCTGCGGGCCCTGTTCGAGAAGTTCGGCGTCGAGGAACTGCCCCAGAACGCAAAGCGCACGGCGCTGGTCGAGCGGGCGCTGCAGACCGGCCTGGTCACCGAGCGCGAGCTCTGAGCCGCCACCCCATGGGGTGAGCGCAACCACCCCGCGAGGGGTGGGGATCCCGACCCGGGATGCCTGGCCGCGGACGCGGTCCTCGCCGAAACTGAGGCCATCGCTCAACGAGACCTTCGGCAGACAAAGCACAGCTCCGGGCCCACCCCACCACCCTCGCCCGCAGCCCGTCACCGACTCTCGATCAGCCCCGGCGGCCGGCCCCTCTCCAGGGGCCCGTCGCAGTTCCGGCTCAGGGCGAGATGCGGGTCAGCGAATGGTCGATGCCGTTGGCGACCCACACCGTCTTGGGACCCGCCGTGATCCCCTCGGGCCCCGACCCGACCGGGATCCGCTGCGCCACGCGGGCCGTCTGGGGATCGATCCGCGCGACCTCGTTGCCGGCGCCGAGCGAGACCCAGATCGAGCCGAAGGCGGCGACCACGCCGCGGGGCTCGGGACCAACGTCGATCACCTTGCGCTCGGCGCCGCCGACCACCTGGGAGACGGTGCCGTCGTCCGTGTTCGCGACCCACACGGCCCCCGCCCCCACCGCGATCCCCTTCGGGTTGTCGCCGACGCGGACCTGATCGTCGACGCGGTTGTTGATCGGCGTGATGCGAACGATGGAGTCGTCGCCGCGATTCGTCACCCACACCGCGCCCTCGCCGAACGCGACCCCGTAGGGGTTCGCGCCCACCGTGATCGTCTGCGTGCGGCCCGCAGCCGGATCGAACCTGGTGACCGTGTTCGCACCGTTGTCGGCCACCCAGACGTCGCCGGAGGCGAACACGACGCCTCCGGGGCGGTCGCCGACGGCGATCCGGTCGGAGATCCTGCCCGAGCCCGGATCGAGCCGGAGCAGTTGGTCGTCGCCGCCGCTCGCGATCCAGATCGACCCGCGGCCGACGTCGATCCCCTCGGGCGCCGAACCCGGCCGCGAACTGGCCGACCTCGTTGGCCAGCCGGCCGTCGACGAGGGAGACCGTGTCGCTGCCGCGGTTGGTGACCCACAGCCCGCCCTGGCCGTGGGCGATGCTGACCGGCAGCTTGCCGACCGGGATCCCCGCCTGGGCGACGGTCGCCTTTCCGGCCGACGTGGTAGCCGTGGTGGTAGCCGTGTCGTCCGAGCCACCGGCGCTCTCCCCGCCGCCGCTGGCGATGATCACGACGACGGCGACGATCGCCGCGAGGATCCCGGCGCCGGCGGCGATCACGGCCCAGCGCCTCGCCACCGCCGGGCGCGGCGCGTCCGCCGTGGGTTCGCCGCTCGCCTCCAAGGTCGGCTCCGCGGCCGCGTCAACCGGCGCCGCCGCGCCGACCGCGACGCTGCGCTCCGCGACCTGCGTCGGCTCGCCGGCGAGGGCGGCCGAGACGGCGCGGGCGAAGTCACCAGCGGACGGGTAGCGCTCGTCCGGGTCCTTGGCCAGTGCCCGTGCCACCACCGCGTCCAGCTCAGCGGGCAGGTCCGGGCGATACAGCACGAGCCCCGGCGGCTCCTCCTCGAGGTGGGCGTACATCTTCGACACCCTGTCCTCGCGCGATGCGAAGGGCGGGTTGCCCGTGAGCAACTCGAACAGCACGCAGCCGAGGGCGTAGACGTCGGCGCGCGCGTCGACCTGGTCGCCGCGGATCTGCTCCGGGGCGACGTAGTCCAGGGTGCCGACGAACGCCCCGGTCGCCGTGACGCCGCTCGTCGCCTCGACCTGGCGCGCGAGGCCGAAGTCGGTGAGGTAGACGCGCTCCGCCTCGCCCTCGTCTTCGATCAGGACGTTCGCGGGCTTGACGTCGCGGTGGACGAGGCCGCGGGCGTGGGCGGCGTCGAGCGCCGCGGCGACCTCGGCGACGATCCGCGCCGCGTGCTCGGCGTCGAGCCGCCCCGTGGCGCGCAGCACGGCGCGCAGGTCCGGGCCCTCGATCAGGTCCATGGTCACGAACAGCAGCCCGTCCTCCTCGCCCGCGTGATGGATCGGCACGACGTTCGGGTGCCGGATCGAGACGGCGATCCGCGACTCGTCGGCGAACCGGCGCCGGAAGCGCTCGTCCTGCGCCAGCTGCGGCGAGATCACCTTGAGCGCGACGACGTGGTCGAGCGCCAGATGGGTGGCCCGGTACACGACCCCCATCCCGCCACGGCCGGCGACCGCCTCGATCCGGTGAGCGGCGAAGACGTCACCCGGCTGGAGCGAGTCCGCCATGGCGCGATCCTACGCGCGCGCCCGGGACGGTCGCCGGAGCCGGTTCAGGCGGGGGCGGCGACGCCCGCGAGGTCCGCGAGGCGATCGATCGTGTGCATCCGCTGTGCCGGATCCATGTGCACCGGCGAGCAGATCAGGCGGTCGACGCCGGCCGCGGCGAGGCGCTCGATCCGCGCCGCGACCTGTTGCTCGTCGCCGACCAGGGAGGTCGCGTCGACCAATTCGTCCGGGATCGCGTTGTAGGCGTCCTCGCGCTTGCCGTCGAGATAGAGCGATTGGACCTCGTCGGCGACCTCGCCGAACCCGAAGCGATGCGTGAGGTCCACGTAGAAGTTGGTGTCGCGGGAGCCCATGCCCCCGAGGTAGAGCAGCAGGCCCGCCTTCACGACCCCGCGCGCCGTGTCGAGGTCGCCGTCGATCGCGACCGAAAGCGAGGGCGAGATCTCGAGGTCCTCGCGGGAGCGCCCGCCCTTGGCGAAGCCGGCCTCCAGGTGCTCGCCCCAGGTGTCCTCGAAGGCGTCGGCGCTGAAGAAGATCGGGATCCAGCCGTCGCAGATCTCGGCCGCCATCTCCACGGACTTGCGCCCGATCGCGCCCACGAACACCGGGATCTCGTTGCGCAGCGGATGGAAGTTGAGCTTCAGCGCCTTGCCCTGCCCGGTCGTGCCCGGGCCCTCGGCCGGCAGCTGGTAGTGCTTGCCCTGGTGCTCGACGGGGCCCTGGCGGGCGATGATCTCCCGGACGATCTCGATGTACTCGCGGGTCCGGCCCCATGGCTTCGCGTACGGGACGCCGTACCAGCCCTCGGAGACCTGCGGGCCCGACGGGCCGAAGCCGAAGATGAACCGCCCGCCGGAGAGCGTGTCGATCGTCGCCCCCGCCATCGCGGCCGCCGCCGGGGGGCGGGCCGGGACCTGCATGATCGCGGCCCCGAGCTTGATCTTCTCCGTCTGCGCGGCGAGCCAGGCGAGCACCGAGACGCAGTCCGAGCCGTAGGACTCGGCGACCCACACCGAGTCGAAGCCCTTGGCCTCGGCCGCGCGCACGGCCTCGAGCGCGTCCGGCCCCTGCGGACCGATCCCCCAGTAGCCGAGGTTCATGCCGAGCTTCAACGCCACCGCCGGGGACGCTAACAGCCGCAGGCGACTTTGAGCTCGACGAGCGCGTGGTCGATGGCGTGGGCCAGCTCGCCCACCCCCTCGACCGCTTCCGGGTCCGTGCACAGGCCGATGCCCACGTTGCCGCCGCAGGAGATCGCCGAGATCCGCAGCGCGTGGCCGTCGGCGGGCTCGGCGACCGAGCAGAGGCGCTCGACCGTCCGGCCGTCCACGGTGAGCGCGGCGCGGGGACCCGGGACGTTGGAGATCGAGAGGCTGAACTCGCCCGGGCCGGCGGCGATCCGCTGGACCGCACGATCGATGTGGTGAAAGCGCGACAGGGCGTGAAAGAGCTCGTACAGCTCCTCGGCGTCGCCCAGCTCCTTGCGCCGCTCGGTCTCGGCGTTGATGCGCTCGAGGCGCAGCACGGGGTCGGTCTCACGCAGGGGGAGGTCGACGTTGAAGAACGAGTCGCGGTTGCCGAGCTCGGTCGCCGACTCGCCGCGATGGTGCAGGCTCACCGGGATCTGGGCCCGCAGCCGCGGCAGCCGGCGCGCGCCGCTCGCCAGCCAGTCGCGCAGGCCTCCCGCGACGCCGGCGAGGAAGACGTCGTTGACCGTCACGTGGCCGGGACGGGTCTTGCCGATCGCCCGCAGCTCGGCGAGCGGGACGGCGGTGAAGGCGAGCTCCCGGCGCGAGCCGATCCGCTTGGCCAGCGCGGTGCGGCTCGCGCGGTGACCGAGCTCGCGCCCGACCGCGCCCGGCAGCCGCGCCAGCTCGCCGAGGCGCGACTGGTGCTCCGGGGCTGCCGGCGCGCCGGCGGGCGAGGGCTTCGCCTTGGGGGGTTCGCCGGCGTGCTCGTCCCACAGCACCTCGGAGAGGAAGCGCACGCACGTGATCCCGTCGGCCATCGCGTGATGGATGCGGACGACGATCAGCTCGCGCCCGTCGTCGAGCGGGCCGACCAGATCGATCGCCCACAGGGGGCGCGCGTGGTCGAGGCGCTCGGACATGATCTCCGAGGCCGCGGCCCACGCCCCGTCCTCGTCGACACCGGCGGTGCCCTCGCGACGGCGGACGTGGGCGGCGACGTCGAATTGATCGTCGGCCTCCCAGTGCGCGTCGATCGCCCCGCCCGGGCCGAGCTCGACCCGGTCGCGGCCGCGCGAGCCCTCCGGAAGCCGAGCGTCGACCGAAGCGCGCAGCCGCTCGAGGTCGAGCGGCTCGACCGCCGGCTCGAGCACGAGCACCTTCAGCGTGTGGCCGGCGATCGCCGGCGATTCCAGCGCCAGGATGTGCGCGTCGTCCGGACTCAGGCGCTCCACGCGGTCAACCTAGCGCCCGCCATTCCATCCCGTTTGACGCGTCCACCGAAGATGAGAGGCTCGCACGGCCCGGACCCGACCAAGGAGGAGAAATGTCGGACCCCTCTTACCGCCTCGCGTTGCTGATCCCGCTCGTGGCGCTCGCGCTCGGCCTCGCGGCATGCGGGGACGCAACGGTGTCGAAAAGCGAGATCGAGGACAAGGCGACCTCGGCGCTCGCGAAGGCCGCCGGCCAGACTCCGAAGTCGATCAGCTGCCCTGACGATCTGGACGCGAAGGCAGGCGCGCAGGAGACCTGCATCCTCACCGCCGACGACGGCACCACGTTCAACATGACCGCGACGGTCAAGTCCGTGGACGGCGACAACACCGAGCTCACCTTCCAGGTCGCCGACCACGCGAGCAACTGACGCTGGATGCCTACCGAAGCGGGGTCGAGTCCAAGCGCTCCCGCAGCTGGACCAGCGACTCGAAGACGTCGACGGCGCCGGCATCGCGCAGCTCGGCCTCGGAGAAGCCGCCGGTGAGCACGGCGATCGTCTTCACGTCGGCCCGCGATGCCGCCTCGATATCCCACGTGGAGTCCCCGACCATCACCCCGGAGAGCTCGCCGGCCTTCTGCATCGCGGCCGCGACAAGGTCGGGCTCGGGCTTGGTCCGCTCGACGTCGGCGGAGGTCGTGTAGGCCTCGAGCAGCTCCGCGGCGTCGAGCAGCTCGATGTAGTGCTCGGCCTCCTCCTCCTTCGCCGAGCTCGCGAGCACGATCGGGTGGTCGCGCTCGCGCAGCGCAGCGAGTAGCTCGCTGGCGCCCTCGAACGCCCGCACCTCGTCGATCAGCTCGCCGTAGCGGCGGCCCTCGGCCTCGCGGATCGCATCCCCGAGGCGCTCCTCGACGTCCTGCCCGGCGACGGCGGCGACGAGCTGATCGCCGCCCATGCCGATGTGGCGGTGGATTCGCCAGACGGGCGGCGTGACGTCATGCTCGCGAAACGCGCGGTACCACGCGATCGCGTGGTGGTAGTTGGAGTCGACGAGCGTGCCGTCGACGTCGAGGATTGCCGCGGTTGCCATGGCTCAGGAGGCCGCGTCGGATCGAACGTCTACTCGATATACCCGAACTCCTGCAGGTACTCCTGCGCCGCCTGCTCGGGCTTCTCCTTGTCGATGTCCACCCGGGCGTTCAGCTCCTGCATCACCTCGAGCGAGAGGTTGCTCTGCACCTTCTCGATCGTGGTGCCGAAGTCAGGCCCGGCGTCGTCGGCGGCCTGCTTGCTGGCGATGAACATCACGTTGCCCGCCGGCAGCACGTGCTTGTCGTCCTCCAGGGTGACGTAGTCGTTGGAGGTGAACAGCTGCGCGTCGGTCGTGAAGACGATCGACAGATCCGCCTGGCCCTTGTCGAGCACGTCGTAGCGGAGCCCGATGTCGACCGGCGTGAACGACTTGAAGTCGAGGTTGTAGTACTTCTGCAGCCCCACCAGGCAGTCGATCCGCTGCCGGCACTCCGGCGATCCGTAGAGGGCCAGGTCCTGCGACTTGCCCTGGAGGTCGGAGATCGTCGACACGCCGAGCTCGTCGGCCTTCGACTTCAGCATCCCGACCGCATTCGCGCTCGAGAACGGCGTCGGCGGGAACGACACGAGACCGAGATCGGTGAACTCCTGCTTCGACTCGTCGTAAGCCTGCTGGGCGTCACCCGGGACGTCCTCCGGATTGGTGTCGAAGAATGACGTCAGCGCGGTCGAGGTGTACTCGGGATAGCCGCTGATGTCGCCGTTCTGCAGCGCCTTCAGCGCGACCTGCTCGTCGCCGAGGTTCAGGTCGGTATCGACGTTGTAGCCGGCGGCCGCGAGCCCCTGGGCGTAGATCTCGCCGAGGATGTACTGCTCGGTGAAGTTCTTGGACCCGATCGTGAGGTCGATCTGCCCGTTGTCCGGGTTCGACTGGATCAGGTTGTCGGTCGAGCCGGTGGCGCTCGTATCGCCGCTGGTCGAGGACGAGCTGGTGGAGTCGTCGCTGCCGCAAGCGACGAAGGCCAGGGTCAGGCCGAGTACGGCGAGCAACGCGAACAGCGTTCGCAGACGGGGGTGGGTGCGCATCGGGGTGTTTCCTCCCTCTCGTGTTACTCCGCTGCTTCGCGGACAGGGTGAAAGCCTATGCGGTTGCACGGGCGGCCTCCCGCTCGAGCCTGATCCCGCGGGGGGTGAGCAGGCGCTGGACTACGGACAGGGCGAGCTCGAAGGCGAGCGCCAGCAGCGCGACCAGGATCGCCCCGGCCAGCACGCCCTCGGGCCCGAAGTTGGAGCCGTTGATGATGTAGTCGCCGAGCGTCACCACGCCGACCAGGGGCGCGATCGTGGCCGTCGCGATGATGTTGATCGCGCCGGTCCGCACCCCGCCCATGATCGTCGGCACCGCGAGCGGCAGCTCGACCTTGCGGATCACCTCCCACTCGGTCATCCCGATACCCCGGGCGGCCTCGACCGCGTCGCGGTCGACCTGGCGGATGCCGACGAAGGTGTTGGTGAGGATGGGCGGGATCCCGAGCACCAGCAGGGCGATCGTCAGGTTGAACACGCCGACCCCGATGAACGCCGCGACGATCGCGATCAGGCCGAGCTCGGGGATGGCGCGGCCGGCGTTGCCGATCGCCACGGCAAAGCCTTCTCCGGAGCCGCGGTGGCCGAACCAAACCCCGAACGGGAGCGCGACCGCGACCGAGGCTGCCAGCGCGACGACGCTGATCCAGACGTGCGTCCAGAGCAGCGGGAGCACGTCCGAGAGCCCGCCCACCTCCACCCCGCCAGGCCCGATCCGAGGGCTGAAGATGAATTCGATCGCGCCGCCGAAGGAGCTGAAGATGTCGGCGAGGGGCAGCGTCATGCGGGCTTTGCGGCCCTCCCGGTGCTCAGGATCCTGCGGGTGAAGGTCCCGAGCCGGCCGTGCTCGGTGGTCCGCGGCGAGCGCCAGCGTGTGAGCCGGCTCTGGATCAGCATCAGGACCAGGTCGAGCAGCACCGCCATCGCCAGCAGGATCATGGTCGGGATGAAGATCCCCGTCTTGAACAGGTCCTGTCCGATCGCGAAGTAGAGCGGCCCGCCAAGGCCGCCACCGCCGGCGAAGGTCGCGAGGCTCGCGATTGCGACCGTCGAGACCGTCGCGATCCGAACCCCGGCGATGATCTCCGGGACCGCGAGCGGCAGCTCGACCCGCCGAAAGAGCTGCTGGTCGGTCATCCCCATCCCTCGGCCCGCGTCCTTGGTCGATGCCGGGACGTTGGCGAGTCCGATGACGATGTTGCGATAGATGATCTGCAGCGTGTAGAGACAGAGCGCGACTACCGCCGTGACGTTGCCGCGCCCGGTGATCGGCAGCAACAGCAGGAAGAGCGCGATCGAGGGGATCGTGTAGATCACGCCGGTGATCCCGGTGAAGGCCGGGATCAGCCAGCGGCGCCGGTGCGAGATCACGACCAGGCCGAAGGCGATAACGAATCCGATCGCCACCGAGGCGAGAACGATCGCGAGGTGCTCCAGGGTGGGGCTGACGTAGTCGGAGAGGTGATCGAAGACGTAGTCGAAGCAGATCCCGTCGTTGCGGCCGACGCAACTCGTCGCCCCCTGTCCCGCCTCGCGCACGAATCCGTCACCGGACTGCGCGAGCGGGATCGCGAATTCGGCAAGCATCAGTCCGCGGTGGCCAGCGGACGCTCCGCCGCCGAGTGCTCGTCCGTCAGCGCATCGTCGGACGTCAGGAACTCGGAGATGATCTCGACCGAGAGCACCCCGGCGATCACCCCGCGCGCGTCGACGACGGGCGCGTAGCGCGTCTCGGCCTGGAGCAGATCGGACAGCGCATCGCGCATCACGTCGTCGAGGTCGAGGATCGGGTCGGGCGAGGTGTCCGGCCGGGCCGGGACCGTCTCGCGTTCGAGGTCCGCGTTCGACAGCCAGCCGAGTGGCCGGCGCTCGGCGTCGACGACGAGGGCGTGCGGAACCTCGGCGCCGGCGAGCTTTGCGCGCACCTCGGCGGTCGCCTGGCCGACGTGGGCGAGCGGGGCCTCCCAGAGGTCGATGTCCGCCACGCGCAGCAGCGCCAGCCGCTTGAGCGCCCGGTCGGCGCCGACGAAGTCCTCGACGAAGGCGTCGGCCGGCGCCATCAGCAGCTCGGCCGGGGTCGCGTACTGGGCCAGATGCCCGGCCTCGTGCAGGATCGCGATGCGGTCGCCCATCTTGATCGCCTCGTCGATGTCGTGGGTGACGAAGAGGATCGTCTTGCGCAGCTCCGCCTGCAGGCGCAGGAACTCGTTCTGCAGGCGCTCGCGGTTGATCGGGTCGACGGCGCCAAAGGGCTCGTCCATCAGCATCACGCCGGGGTTGGCGGCCAGCGCCCTGGCGACGCCCACGCGCTGCTGCTGGCCGCCCGAGAGCTGGGCCGGATAGCGGTCGGCCATGTCGTGGTCCAGTCCGATCAGGTCCAGCAGCTCCGCGGCGCGGGCGCGGGAGCGCTCGTGGTCCCAGCCGAGCAGGGTGGGGACCGTGGCGATGTTCTGGGCGATCGTGCGGTGCGGGAAGAGGCCGATCTGCTGGATCACGTAGCCGATCTCCCGGCGCAGCTCGGCCGGTGAGCGCTCGCGAACGGAGCGGTCGCCGATCAGGATGTCGCCGTCGGTGATCTCGACCATCCGGTTGGCCATCCGCATCGCGGTCGTCTTGCCGCACCCCGACGGGCCGACCAGGACGCAGATCTCGCCAGCGGGAACCTCGAGGCTGAGCTTGTCGACCGCGGGGCTGTCCGCCCCGGGATAGACCTTGGTCGCCGCGCGAAACTCGACCGAGACGGCGTTCTCGGCGCGCTCGCTGCTGGGGCTCGTGCCCGCCTCCACCTCGCCGGCGATCGTACCCGCCGCGCGCGGGATTACGCTCGCGAGTGGTGACCGAGCCGCTCTCCGGCCGCGCGAATCCCTGGTGGGTGCTGGTCGGATCGTGCACCGGGTTGTTCGTGCTGATGCTCGACTCGACCGTGGTCACCCTCGCGCTACCGGCGATCCGCCGCGACCTCCACGCAAGCCTCGACGGCCTGCAATGGATCCAGAACGCCTACCTGCTGACGCTCGCCGCGACCGTGGTCACGGCCGGCCGGCTGGGCGACATCGTCGGCCGCCGGCGGGTCTTCGTGTGGGGCATGGTGCTGTTCGCAGTCGGTTCGCTGGTCGCCGGCGCCGCGGGCACCGAGGAGGTGCTGGTGGCCGGCAGGGTGCTGCAGGGCGTGGGTGGCGCCGCGTTGCTCTCGCTGTCGCTGGCCCTGACCACGGCGGCGTTCCCGCCCGAGCTGCAGCCGCGGGCGCTCGGGATCTGGGCCGCGGTCTCAGCGGTGGCGCTCGCCATCGGACCGCTGGTCGGCGGGGTGCTGATCGAGGCGGCGAGCTGGCGCTGGATCTTCTTCATCAACCTGCCCGTCGCCGTCGCCGGAATCGTGATCCTCACCACCCGGGGCGAGGAGTCGCGCGATCCATCGGCATCGCGGGTGGACCTCGCCGGGGTGGCGGTCCTCGCCGCGGGCCTCGCGACGGGGGTCCTGGCATTGGTCCAGGCGGACGAGTGGAGCACCGGAGAGACGCTGGCGGTGGCCGCGGTGAGCGTCGCGCTGCTGATCGGCTTCTGGGTGCTCGAGCACCGGCGCGAGTCGCCCCTGGTGGACTTCTCGCTGTTTCGCAACCGCCCGTACCTCGGCGCCACCGCCGCCGCCTTCGCGCTCGTGGGCGCCTACTGGGTGGTGATGTACTTCCAGCCCCAGTACCTGCAGGAGGAGCTCGGGTACGGGGCGGTCGCCGCCGGGGCGCTGATCCTGCCCGTGACCGTGCCGATGGCCGTCTTCTCGCCCTTCTCCGGCCGCCTGATCGCCGCCTTCGGGCCGCGCGCGACGATGACCGTCGGCATGTTGTTCGGCCTCGCCGGCATCGTCCTGCAGGCGCTCACCGTGACCAACGGCAGCTACGCCGCCATGATCCCCGGGTTCGCCTGCTTCGGCATCTCGCTGGCGCTCGTCTACGCGCCGATGTCGACCGCCGCGATGGCCGCGATGCCGGGCTCGAAGTGCGGGATCGCCTCCGGCGTGCTCGCCATGACCCGAGTGCTCGCGGGCGCGGTGCTGCTCGCGATCAGCGGCGCGCTGTTCCAGGCCGACCTCCCGTCGCACATCCACGGCGCCGCCGGTGAGGCGGGCTACGCCGACGCCGTCGCGCGTGCGTTGATTCCCTCGGCGGTCGTCCTCCTCGTGGGCACCGCGCTCACCTGGCTCTGGGTCCGAGGGCCCTCACGGCAGGGAGACCCGCCCGGCGACCCGGCCCACCACCAGCATCACCGGCGGTTCCACCTCTAACGCCGCCCCGCCCCCCGCGCGGCTCGTCAGGGGTCGGCGATGGCATGATCCCGCCCTGTCGTGATCGATCCGCTCGGACGCTGGCGCGAACACGGGGAGAAACCCGACTTCGCGGGCCTTCTGACCTACGGCGGGCTGCCGTACACCGAGGACCCGGCCGAACTGGCCGGCGTCGACGTGGCGATCGTGGGCGCGCCGACCGACGACCTGGTCTCCGACCGCCCCGGGACCCGGTACGGGCCGCGCGCGATCCGCGCGGCGAGCTGCCCGGCCGGGCCGCACCTCGAGGCCGGCGTCGACGGGCTCTCCGAGCTCAGGGTCGTCGACTTCGGCGACGCCCCGGTGTTGCCGGCGGACCCCGCCACCTCGCTTGCCGCGATCGAGCGGACCGTGGGCGAGGTCGTCGCGGCCGGCGCCGTGCCCATCGTGCTCGGTGGTGACCACTCGATCGCCGAGCCTGACATCCGCGCCTGCGCGCAACCGCACGGCAGCGTCGGGCTCGTTCACTTCGACACCCACACGGACACCGGCACGCAGGTCTTCGGGGTCGAGGTGTCGCACGGGACGCCCATGTACCACCTGGTCGAGCAGGGTCAGGTGGACGGCAAGCGCTACGCGCAGATCGGCCTGCGCGGCTACTGGCCGGGAGAGCCCGAGTTTGGCTGGCAGCGCGAACACGGGATCACGAGCCTCTTCATGCACGACGTGCGCGATCTCGGCATCCGCGAGGTGGTCAAGCGGGCGGCGGCGGTCGCCGGCGACGGGCCGACCTTCCTCTCGGTCGACATCGACGTGCTCGACCCGGCGTTCGCGCCCGGCACCGGCACGCCCGAGCCGGGCGGGATGACCTCGGCCGATCTCCTCTGGGCGCTGCCGGGAGCTCGCGGGGCAACTGGACATCATCGGGGCCGAGGTCGTCGAGGTGATTCCCGACCGCCGTCGGCCCGGCCGACGTGACCTCCGTGGTCGCCGACCGGATCGTGCGCGAGATCATCACGGGGCTCGCGGTCCGCCGCCGCTCCGAAGCCTGAACCGACCGCGCCGAGCGCCGCGGGCGCCCCTGCGAAACTGGGGCCGTGGAAGCGGCAGCGGGACACAACGGGCTCTCGAGCACCGAGGCGGCGAGGCGACTCGCTCGCCTGGGCGAGCCCGAGCAGGCGAACAGCCGGTCCGTGGCGAGCATCGTCATGGCCAACGTCCTGACGCTGTTCAACGCGATCATCGGCGGCTTCTTCATCCTCATCCTGTCGCTTGGGCTGTGGGCCGACGCGATCTTCGGCCTGATCGCGATCGTCAACTCGGCGATCGGCATCCGCCAGGAGCTGAAGGCCAAGGAGACGCTCGACCGGCTGGCCCTGCTCGTCGCGCCGCGAGCCAAGGCGATCCGCGACGGGCGCATCGTCGAGCTCACCGCCGACGAGGTCGTGCCCGGCGACCTGGTCCGGGTCGAGCCCGGCGACCAGCTGGTCGCCGACGGCGCGCTCGTCGACACCCGCGGGCTGACGGTCGACGAGTCGCTGCTCACCGGCGAGTCGGACGGGATCCGCAAGCGGATCGGCGACCGAATGCTCTCGGGCTCGTTCGGGCTCTCGGGCTCGGGTAGCTACGAGCTCGACGCGGTCCGCGAGGACTCCTACGCCGCGAAGATCGCCGGCGAGGCCCGCGAGTTCCGCCACGCGCCGTCGCCGCTGCAGGTCGAGGTCAACACGGTGCTGAAGGCGACGACGATCGCCCTCGTCCCGATCGCGCTGATCGTCCTGATCGGCTTCACGGTCCACAACAAGGAGTTCCGGGAGGCCGCGCAGGAGGCGACCGCGGGGCTGGTGACCCTGATCCCGGAGGGTCTCGTGCTGCTGATGAGCGTCACGCTCGCGGTCGCCGCTGTGCGCCTGGCGCGCCAGAACACGCTCGTGCAGCAGATGGCGGCGACGGAGGCGCTGGCGGCCGTCGACACGATCTGCGTGGACAAGACCGGGACGCTCACCGACGGGACGCTGAAGCTGGTCGCGGTCGAGGCCGCCGACCCGGCGGGGCCCGCCGCCGCCGAACGGGCGCTGGCCACGTTCGCGGCCTCGGCCGGCGAGCGCAACCGCACGCTCGAGACGATCGCCGAGCGCTACCCGGCCCATCCCGAGCAGCCCACCGCCGAGGTGCCGTTCTCGTCGCAGTGGAAATGGAGCGGGCTGACCCTCAACGGCTCCAGCTACGTGATCGGCGCCCCGGACGTGCTGGCGCGCGCCGGCGCGCTCCGCCTCCCCGAGGGGCTCGAGCGAGCCCTGGCCGAGCACACGGGCGCCGGGCGCCGGGTGATCGCCTTCGGCGAGGCCCGCGGCGGGCTGCCGTCCGACCCGGCCTCACAACCCCCGCCGCAACTCGAGCCGCGGGCGCTCGTGGTGTTGGAGGAGACGCTGCGCCCCGACGCCGCAGAAACCATCGCCTACATGCGCGACCAGCAGGTCGACCTGAAGCTGATCTCCGGCGACGCCCGAGAGACGGTGACGGCCGTGGCGCACGCGGTCGGCATCGAGGAGGACGCGAAGGTGATCGAGGGTTCTGAGCTGCCCACGGACAAGGGCGGGCTCGCCCAGGCGGCGCTGCGCAACACCGTGTTCTGCCGGATCACGCCGGACCAGAAGAAGGCGCTGGTCGGCGCGCTCGCCGAGCGCGGCCGCTTCACCGCGATGATCGGCGACGGGGTCAACGACGTGCCCGCGCTCAAGCAGGCCCGGCTCGCCGTGGCAATGGGCTCCGGAAGCCAGATCACCAAGGGCGTGTCCGACATCGTGCTGCTGCGCGATCAGTTCTCGATGCTGCCGCGCGCGGTCACCGAGGGCCGGCGGATCGCCCGCAACATCCACCGGCTCGGGCGCCTGTACCTGACCAAGTCGGTGTACGCCGGGTTCCTGATCCTGCTGGCGGCGATCTTCAACTTCACCTTCCCGTTCCTGCCCCGCCAGCTCACCGTCGCCGCGCTGCTGACGATCGGGATCCCCTCGTTCGTGCTCGCGCTCGCCCCGAGCGAGGGCCCGCTGTACCGCGGGCGCCTGCTGCGCGCGCTCGCCGCATTCGCGTTCCCCGCCGGGATCGCCATGGGCATCGCCTCGCTGCTGTCCTTCTTCCTCGTCGACAACGTCTTCGGCGGCAGCCTCGAGGAGGGCCGCACGGCGGCAACGACGACCCTGATCGTGCTCGGGCTCTGCTTCATCGTTCTGCTCGAGCGCGGGCCCGGCCGCGAGCACATCACCGTGCAGAGCTACATGCTGGCCCTGGTCGCCGGGCTCGGCGCGATCTTCGCCGGGATCATCGCGATCGACCCGGTGCGCACGTTCTTCGACCTGGAGGTGCTCTCCGGCGGCCAGTGGTTCGTGGCCCTACTCTGCGTCGCGGCCGGGCTCGGCATCGCCGGCGCCGCGTGGCAGCTTCCCTACGTGCAGCGGCTGGAGTTGCCCGAGGGCGCGGAGCTGGAGCCCGATGACGGGCCCGAGCCGACGCACACGCCGCGCACCGGCGAATTCGAAGCCGTGGACGAGGCCCCGACGACCGTCGCACCAACCGAGAGGATGCAGCGCCCGTGAACGACCATCGACGGACGAAGATCGTGACCACGATCGGGCCCGCGACCCGCAGCGTCGAGGGCATGATCGAGCTGATCGAGGCGGGCGCCGACGTCTTCCGGCTCAACTTCTCGCACGGGACCCGCACGGACCACTCGGAGAACGTCGCGATGGCCCGCGAGGCCGCGGAGCGGACGGGCAAGCAGGTCGGCCTGCTCGGGGACCTCCCCGGGCCGAAGCTGCGGATCGGCGACGTCGACGACGGGATCGTCGGCCTGCGTCCCGGGAGCGAGATCGTGCTCACGACCGAGGACGTCGTCGGCAGCCAGAACAAGCTCTCCGTCTCGTACGGAGGCCTGCCCGAGGCCGTGACCTCCGACGGACTCGTCTACCTCGCGGATGGCCGCATCCGGCTGCGCGTGCTGGAGGTCGGCGACGACGAGGTCCGCTGCATGGTGGAGGTCGGCGGCCGCGTCTCCTCCCACCAGGGGTTGAATCTGCCCGGCGCCGAGGTCGGCCTGCCCGCCGCGGGGCGCGAGGACCTGGCCTGGGTCGACTTCGCGATCGAGCACGGGCTCGACCTGCTCGCGATCTCGTTCGTGCGCCGGGCCGAGGACCTGGCGCCGGTGGAGCGCCGGGTGCGCACCGGCGGCTCCGACATTCCCGTGATCGCGAAGATCGAGAAACCGGAGGCGGCCGAGCGCGCGGAGGAGATCGTCAAGGCCGTGAAGGCCGGGATCATGGTCGCCCGCGGCGACCTCGGGATCGAGCTGCCGATCGAGCAGGTCCCAGGCGTCCAGCGGCGGCTGCTGGCGCTCGCCGGCCGCTTCTCGATCCCCTCGATCACCGCCACCCAGATGCTCGCGTCGATGGTCGCCTCGCCGCGGCCGACGCGCGCCGAGGTCTCCGATGTCGCGAGCGCCATCTTCCAGGGCACCGACGCTGTGATGCTGTCCGAGGAGACCGCCGTCGGCGAGTTCCCGGCCGAGGCGGTCCGGGTGATGGACCGGGTGGCGCGCGAGACCGAGCCCCAGCTCCCGTATGGCGACTGGGTCTTCAATCGGGTCGAGACCGACGGCACGGACGTCGCCAGCTCGGTCGCCCGGGCCGCGGTCGGCGCCACCTACACGCTCGGGCTCGCGGCGATCGTCGTCCCGACCCGTAGCGGACGCACGGCCCGGCTCGTCTCGGCGCACCGCCCGCGGATGCCGGTGCTCGCGATCTCGCCCCGGCTGGAGACGGTCCGCCGGCTGAACCTCCTGTTCGGGGTCCAGTGCGAGCTCGCCGACGACTGGACCGGGCTCACCGCTCTGCTCGAGGACTGCGCGCGGCTGGCGAAGTCGACCGGCGTCGCCAAGTCGGGCGATCTGATCGCGATCACCGCCGGTCTGCCGCAGCAGCAGCTCGGGACCAACCTGTTCGAGATCCACCGGGTGCCCTGAGCTCACTCGTCGAGAGCCGCGCGGCGCGATTCGCGGCGCCGCTGGCGCTGATGGGGCTGATCTTCTACCTCTCGGCGCAGAGCAGCGTCGGCCCCGAGCTGCCGGCGTTCACGCGGGTGATCGCCCATTTCAGCGAGTACGCGCTGCTGGCGGCGCTCTGGCGCTGGGCGCTGGAGCCGTTTCTGGGCGCGCGCTCGTTTGCCGCGGCGGCGGCGATCAGCGTCCTCTACTCGATCAGCGACGAGCTCCACCAGAGCTTCGTGCCCGGCCGCGACTCCGATCCGGTCGACGTGCTCGTCGACTGTTGCGGGATCGCGTTCGGCCTGTGGCTCAGCGCCCGGCTGAGCTCATCCCGGCGAGCAGCGCCGCGTCGGCCTCCGACATCCCGCTGATCGGCTCCCCGTCCCACGTCACGTCGCCGGCCGCCTCGTCGAGCAGCTTGCGGTGCTCGTGCTCGCTCTCGTCGGCGAAGTGAGCGATCGAGAGCGCGGAGTAGAGCGTCGGCAGGGGGTCATGCCATCCGTCGCCCGCGTCGTGCACGCGGGCCAGGTCGCGAATCGATTGCGGCAGGCGGCGCAGGCGATCGGTGAAGCCGTCGGCGAGCACCGCCAGCTCCAGCTCCACGGTGTGATCGGCGGGCATCAGGAACAGGTCGGCGTCGGGGTCCAGCAGGCCGCGGCTGAGCTCGCCGCGCGGCAGCAGGAGCAGGCCGTCAGTGGCCCGCGGGTTGCACTCGACGAAGCTGAGCCCGTCGTCGGTGACGATGAAGTCGAAGGAGACCTGGCCCGTGTAGCCGAGCTCGGCCATGATCGGCTCGATCAACTCCAGCGATCGGGCGGCATCGACCGACTCGAACGAGATCCCGGTGCTGTGGTGCCACTGGCGCGGGATCCTGTACATCAGGTGCGAGCTCACGCGCCCGTCGTGCACGGTCGAGTACGTGCAGACGGTCTCCCCGTCGACGAACGGCTGCACCACCCACGGCCCCTGCGGGGTCGGGTGGCAGTCGGCCAGCGCCAGCTTCCCGGCCAGCGGGCCGGTGTTGGTGGCCAGGTCAACGCCGCCCCGCGAGAAGGCCGCGCGGGCGAACCAGCGCTCGAACCGCTCGGTGGCGGCGCGCAGCTCGTCGTCGCTGCTCACGACCACCGTCTCCGGGATCGGCAGGCCGAGGCGCTCGACGAGCTCGACGAACGCAGCCTTGTCGTGCAGACGCGCGAGGGCCGGGAAATCCGCGGTGAACACCTGCGTCGTCGGAGGAAGGTCATCGCGGCGGGCCGCGAGGTAGAAGGCCTCCTCGAACGCGGGGACGATCACGTCGATCCCGCTCTCGTCGGCGAAGCGGCCGAGCTCGCCGACGAAGTCGTCGGTGCGCTCGCGCGGTGACTCATAGACGAAGTGCCCCGCCAGGTACTTCGAGTGGCTCCCCGGTGAACGCTCGTAGTCGTCACCGGCGAAGACCTCGTGCCCTGAGTCGGCGAGCTCGCGCACCAACGCGAGCGCGAACGGCATCCTCGAGCTCGTGATCAGGACCTTCACGCGCTCTCCGTGTCGCCGCTGAGGCCGAAGTCGCCAAACGGCTCGTCGCGCGCCCGCACGGCCTCCTTGAACCCCGCCTCGGCCGCCGTGCGAGTGAAGTCGAAGCCCTCCGGCGTGTGGCGCGCAATCCCGTCGAAGAACGTCCCCATGGCCTGCGTCGCCGCGAGGCCCTGGGAGTACAGCGCCTGGTTGATCAGCAGCTTGTGCATCACCAGCTGATTGATCGGGATGCGCGCCACGCGCTCGAGCAGCGACTCGAACGCTCGGTCGAGCTCGGCGGCGGGGGCCCAATCGGTGGCGAGACCCCAGCTGACCGCCTCGCGCCCCGAGATCGAGTCGCCGGTGAGCAACAGGCGCTTCGCCCGCGTCGGCCCGAGCTTGTAGGCCCAGAGCGCCGTGGTCGGCACGCCCCAGACGCGGGCCGGCGGATAGCCGATCTTCGCGTCGTCGGCGACGACGAGCAGGTCCGAGCACAGCGCCATGTCGGTGCCGCCGGCGACGCAGTAGCCGTGGACCTTGCAGATCACCGGCTTCTCCGAGTGGAACAGGCTCATGAAGCCACGCACGTTGCGGCTCATCATCTGGAAGTCCACTACGGGATCCCAAGTGGAGTCGGGGTCGTGGTTGGCGGCGATGGTCGTCGGATCGATCGGCGAGCCCTCGGCTGACCCGGCCGCCCCCGGACGCGAAGCGGAGGAGGCGGGCGGAACGTTGGATATCGACCTCGTGGCATCTGCTCGGCAGATTCCACGAGGTCGTAGCCGCCGCAGAAACCGGTGCCGTTGCCGGCCAGGGCGATCGCGTGCACCTCCGGGTCGAGGTTGGCGCGCTCGACGCAGGCGGCGAGCTCGCGCGGCATCTCCAGCGTGATCCCGTTCCCGCGCTCCGGACGGTCGAGGGTGATCCGGGCGATCCGGCCGTCGCGCTCGTAGGTGAGCGTCTCGAGCTCCATCGACCGGGACGCTATCGAGGGACCGGGCGGTCCGCGGCTCTCGATCGGCACCGCCGCGGCCCGCCACTAGAATGAACAAGAGTTCGCCGGGTTCTTTTCGCCTCCCTCTGCCCCCCGAGCCGCCTTTTCCTCCCTAGGGGCGCGAGAGAGTGACGCAAATGATGATCGACCCAGGCATCGTCCAGCCGCCTGATCCCGCAGCCACCGACGACCGCGCGTTCGACGCGGTCCAGAATCCCGGAGCGACGCCACCGTCGCATCACTCGCAAAAGTACGGCCGCCCACCGATCATCGAGGGTGCCTCCGGTCGCCGCGCACGACTGCGCCACCCTGCGCGCGGGGCGCCGCGCAGGTAGCGGCGGCCAGGGCGTCGACCCTTACGCCGCCGGCAGCGGGCCCACGGCGACCCGCCCCCCGCGCGAGGGCGCGAACGTGATCGCGCGGCGGGTGACCGACTCCGCGCTGCGCCCCGCGGCAGGGCGCAGGCTCACCCGGTCCAGCACCGTGCCGAGCACGACCTTCATCTCGAACAGCGCGAAGCTGGCGCCGAGGCACCGCCGCACGCCGCCGCCGAACGGGATCCACTCGTAGGTGCTGGGCGGGTTGTCGAGGAAGCGCTCGGGTCGGAACTCGAGCGGCTCCGGGTAGAGGTCGGGTCGGCGGTGCATGAGGTAGATCGAGGGCGCGATGTGCACGCCCGCGGGAAGCTCCCACGGGCCAAACCGCATCGGGGCCTGCAGCCGCCTGACCACCGCGGGCACGACGGGACGCAGCCGCAGGGTCTCCTTGACCACGGCGTCGAGGTACTCGTCCGAGCCGGCGCGGCGCTCGTCCAGGAGTCGCCGCAGCACGGCCGGGGTGCGGGTGAGCCGCTCAAGCGCCCAGGCCAGGGCTGTGGCCGTGGTCTCATGGCCGGCGACCAACAGCGTCATGAGCTCGTCGCGGAGCTCGGAGTCGCTCAGCGGCTGGCCTTCGGTGTCGCGCGCCGCCAGCAGCAGGGAGAAGATGTCCTCGCCCTCGTCGCCGTGCGGGTCGGCCCGCCGCGCGCGGATCTCCTCGTAGAGCAGTTCGTCGGCCTCGCGCCGCAGGGCGATGAACCGCCCCCACGGGCTGCGCGGGCCGGTGCGCCCCAGGGTCAGCGCCATCATCAGCACCCGCCTCCGGCTCGCGAGCATGTCGAGCAGGTCGCGCAGCGGCTTCGAGATCCGGGCCCGGCGCTCGGTGTCGGTGACCCCGAAGACCGCGCGCATGATCACCTCGAGCGTGATCGCCTGCATCGTCGGGAGGGTCGCGAGGCGACCGGAGCGCGGCCAGGCGGCGAGATTGCGCTCGGCGACCTCGGCCATCATCGCCCCGTAGTTGCGCATCCGCTCGCCGTGGAAAGGGGGCAGCAACAGGCGACGGTGGCGCAGGTGCTCGGGGCCGTCGAGCAACAGCGTGGAGCCCGGGCCGAGGATCGGTGCCAGCGTGATGTTGCCCTCCCCCGCGTAGAGCAGGTTCGGGTCGCCGGTGAACACCTGCTTCACCGCCGCCGGGTCGGCGGTCACCACGAGCACCCGGTCGGACTCGGGAAGCAGGGTGAAGTAGTCGCCGCACCGCTCCCAGCACGCGTCGAAAAACCGCGTCGGGTGCAGCATGAAACCGATGCCCATCATGTAGCGACCCAGGTCGGGGCGCGGGGGCAGCGCCGTGAGATCGGGCTCCGTGGGCGGCGGAGCGGTGAGCGGCGGGGCGCTGGCCTCCATCGAGGCCAAGCCTAAATGACGCGCGCCGGCTCGCCCGCGACCGCCGGCTGGCCCGGTCCGAGCGCTGGCCCGGCCCCGCGCCACCCGTCCATCCGGCGCTTGAGGCTGACGTAGGCCGCGAGCCCCGGCAGCGCCGGCATGTAGGTCGAGATCACCTGGTAGGTGATCACGGCTACGAGCGCGAGCCCGGCGTCGACGCCCGATGCCACGAAGGCCCCGAGCATCCCGCCCTCGGCGCCGCCGACCCCGCCGGGCAGCGGCAGCAGGTTGCCGAGCGAGCCGAGGAAGTAGCAGAGGATCACGGCCGCGATCGGCGGCGGCGAGCCAAACGCCTTGAACGCCGCCCAGAGCACCGCGACGTCAAACGCCCACCAGACCAGCGGCCAGGCGATCACCGACCGGTCCTCGCGCCAAAGCTGCAGCGCCAGCCGCGTCGCCGCACCTGCGACCTGCGGCGCCGCGGCGAGCCGCGCCGCGATCCCGCTCAGCCGCCCGCCGCGCTCGGCGACCTCGTGCGCGCGGCGCTCGATGTCGGGCGGGATCCGGAGGATGAGCAGGAAGATCACGGTCACCGAGCCGCCGACGAGAAACGCGACCACGCCGAGCCCCTCGGGCACGTCCCCCACGATTCCGGCCACCACCAGCGCGCCGCCGATCAGCAGCGAGCCGACGTAGACCGAGTAGAGCAGGATCATGAAGGCGCTGAGCCGCCGGGCGGCCGTCCGCCCGTCCATCCCGGCTCGTGTCAGCACCCAGGCCGTGAAGGCGATGCCCCCGGCCCCGCCCGCGGAGAAGATCCGGGTTGCGACCACGCCCGCGAGCGTCATCTCAACGCTGGCCGGCCAGTCGATCACCGCCGCCCGCGGGCGATAGACGGCGTGCGTGAGGACCATGTAGCCGGCGAACGAGATCACCTCCAGCAGGCCGGCGAGGACCAGCCACAGCGGGTCGCCACCGGCGATCCGCCGGAGCACGCTCTCCACGTCGCCGATATGCGAGGCGGCGAACGTGACGACGATGGCGAACAGTCCGCCGCCGAGCGCCCAGTAGAGGCCGCGCCGGTGGCGCGCCAGCACCGGGACCCACACGTCCCGCTGAGTGATCACGAGGCTGGCGACCAGGACTCCGGCGACGATCACGCCCGCGATGAAGAAGGTCTGGGGCGGCGGCGCGGAGAGGGTGATCGAGGCCACTAGAAGCTCACCCGTGCACTCCGCGATAGAAGGCGGCCATCAGCGCCCGCGCGGCCTGCGGGTCGTTGTCGGGGACCGGGGCCCACTTCTGGTTCGCGCGCAGGACGAGCCAGGCGCCGCGCAAGGTTCGCGGCCAGCTCATGCGAAAGGCCGCCCGGACCAGGCGCACGGAGGCGACCAGAAAGGCGGCCCATTCGCGCCGGTAGTAGGTCTCCCAGGCCCGGCACTCGACCGCGCCGACGACGCGCGGGTCGAAGGACCGCATCCGGCTCCCGGCTCCGGCCCGTGCGCGGGCAGCTGCGGCGGCGATCATCGCGCCAGCCTAATCGCGGCGCGGGGGCCCGGCCTGGGAATATCCGGGCGTGGCCAAGGAGGCAATCGAGATCGAGGCGGGCGGCCGCGCGGTCCGCCTCTCCAGCCCGGGCAAGGTGTTCTTCCCCGGCCCCGGGCACACCAAGCGCGACCTCGCCGAGTACTACGTCGCGGTCGCCGATGCCGCATGCCTGCATCTGCGCGAACGGCCGACCACGATGAAGCGCTTCGTCGACGGCGCCGACGGCGAGTTCTTCTTTCAGAAGCGGGTCCCGAAGACGGCGCCGGACTGGATCGAGACGGCGACCGTGAAATTCCCGAGCGGGCGCAGCGCGACCGAGCTCTGCGCCAACGACGCCGCGCACCTGATCTGGGCCGTCAACCTCGGCGTGATCGACTTCAACCCCTGGCCGGCGCGCCGCGCCGATCTCGACCATCCGGACGAGCTGCGGGTCGACCTCGATCCGACGCCGGAGTCGAACTTCGACGAGGTGCGTCAGGTGGCGCTGTGCGTCCGCGAGGTGCTCGCCGACCACGGCCTGCGCGGCTACCCGAAGACCTCGGGGTCGCGCGGCATCCACGTCAACGTCCGGATCGAGCCGCTCTGGACGTTCACCGAGGTCCGGCGCGCCGCCCTGGCCCTGGCGCGCGAGGTCGAGCGGCGCACGGAGCTCGCGACCTCCAAGTGGTGGAAGGAGGAGCGCCACGGCGTCTTCGTCGACTACAACCAGAACGCGCGGGACCGCACGGTCGCCTCGGCCTGGTCCGTCCGGCCGACGCCCGACGCGCGCGTCTCGACCCCGCTCGAGTGGGACGAGGTGCCCGACGTCGACCCGACCGAGCTCCGCCTGGACACCGTCCCGGCGCGGCTCGCGGAGCTAGGCGATCCGTCCGCGACGATCGACGAGGTCCACCACTCGCTCGAGTCGCTGCACGAGCTCGCCGATCGCGACGAGGCCGAGGGGCTCGGGGATGCCCCCTGGCCGCCGCACTTTCGCAAGCAGAAGGGCGAGGGCAGCCGGGTGCAGCCGAGCCGCGCCAAGAAGGACTGAGCGCGTGGCGTCTCTGAGCGCGAAGGAGCGCCGGGCCCTGCCCGACAGTGCCTTCGCCTACATCGACGCGGAGGGCAACCGCCGCCTGCCGATCAACGACGCTCCGCACGTCCGCGCAGCGCTCTCCCGCTTCGGCCAGGTGGCCTTCGAGGACGACGATGCGCGCGACCGCGCCCGCGCCCGCCTGCTGAGGGCCGCGAAGAAGCACGGGATCATGCCGATCGGGTTCATCAACGCCCAGCTGCAGCCGCAGCTGCGGCTGCCGACCGGCCAGGTCACCTTCCTGCTCACGGACATCGAGGGGTCCACGGGGCTCCTCAACCGCCTCGGGGACGAGTACGCGTCGCTGCTCGCGAACGTTCGCCGCGTGGTCCGCGGCGCGATCCGCTCGACGGGTGGCACCGAGGTCTCGGCCCGCGGCGATGATCACTTCGTCGTCTTCGAGCGCGCCCCCGACGCGCTCCAGGGCGCGCTGGCGATCCAGCGGGCGATGCCGGCGGCGGAGTGGCCCGGCGACACCGACGTTCGCCTGCGCATCGGCCTGCACCGTGGCCGCCCGCAGCTCACCGAGACCGGCTACGTGGGCATCTCGGTCCACGCCGCCGCCCGCATCTGCTTCGCCGCGCACGGCGGCCAGATCGTGCTCTCGTCCGCGGTCCGCTCGGCGCTGGAGGAGCCGCTCCCCGGCGACACCGCCCTCAGAGAACTCGGCGCCTGGCGCTTTCGCGGCCTGCCCGAGCCGCTGACGATGTTCGAGGTCGAGGCCCCCGACCTCAGCAGCGACTTCCCTCCGCTGCGCTCGGCGACGCCGGCGGACTAGGAGCATGGAGGTCCGCGGGGCGACCGACGGCGACTGGGAAGCCATCTGGCCGTTCTTCCGCGAGATCGTGCGCGCCGGCGAGACCTACGCGTACGACCCCGAGATCACGGAGTCCGATGCCCGCGAGCTGTGGATGGTCGGCCCGCCGGGAGTGACCTTCGTCGCGGTGGTCGACGGGCGCGTGATCGGTAGCGCCAACGCCTACGCGAACCGGCCCGGGGCCGGCTCACACGTCGCCTCGGCGAGCTTCATGGTCGACCCGGCGCGCGCGGGGCGCGGTGCCGGCAGGGCGCTCGGGGAGGCGGTGCTCGAGTGGGCGAGCGCTGCCGGCTTCGCCGCGATGCAGTTCAACGCCGTGGTCGAGACGAACGAGCGCGCGGTGGGGCTCTGGCGCTCGCTGGGCTTCGAGGTGATCGGCACCGTGCCGGAGGCGTTCCGGCTGCCGGACGGCACCTTCACCGGGCTACACGTGATGTACCGGCGCCTGGGCTAACCGCGCTCGGGATACGGGATGTACCGCCACTCGGCCCGCGCCACGGTCCCGCGAGCCTGACCGGGGGGCCGGTCCCAGCACACCTCGCCCCAGAGGCCGTCGGGATCGACGAATCCGGCGCTGAGCAACAACCCCATGTCGGTCACCGGGCCGTCGCTGGCGCCGTCCTCGTGGAGGCGGTCGCGCAGCAGCCAGAAGCCCTCTTCGCTCTCGGCCCTGAGCGCGAGGTGGTCGATCCGACCTCGCTCGAATATCGGCAGCTCGCCCTGTGGCACCTCGACACCGGGAGCCTGGAACGGATGGAGGATGAAGCCGGAGCCCAGATCGATGAAGGCGTGCCGGAGTCCGTCCTCCTCCATGTCGAGCACCACTTCGGCATCGAAGACCCGCCCGTAAAAGGCGATCAGCCGGTCCATGTCCGAGGTCAGCGTCGCCACGTGGTGCGCTCCGTCGGTCAGCGCCATTGCGCCAGCCTAAACCGCGCCCAGGGATACTTCGCGGGTGCGCTTCCTCCCCGCGCCGCTGTGCGCGCTGCTCGCCCTGATCCTGATGGCCTGCCCCGCGCTCGCGAGCGCGAGCGGCCCACAGCTCACCGTCCCCCGCGCCGACCTCGAGGCCGCGCTGCGGTGCCCGGTCGACCCCGCGACGACGCCCGGCAAGCCGATCATGTTCGTCACCGGGACGGGCGCGACCGGCGACCAGGGCTACCTGATCGGACAGGACGCGTTCGAGCGATACGGGCATCCGGTCTGTTACGTCAACTTCCCCGACTACACCACCGCCGACATCCAGGTCTCGGTGCAGTACCTGGTCTACGGGCTGCGTCGCGAGTTCGAGCTCAGCGGCCGCAGGGTCGCGGCCGTCGGGATCAGCCAGGGAGGGTTGCTCCCCCGGTTCGCGCTGACCTACTGGCCGGATCTGCGCGACAAGGTCAGCGACGTCGTTGCCGCAGCGGGCACCCAGCACGGCACCGCGATCGACCGCGGCTGCTCGGCGACGACGCCCTGCCCGCCCGCCAGCTGGCAGCAGCTGCGCCACTCCAACCTTCTCGACGCCCTCAACTCGCAGGCCGACGAGACGCCGGGCGACGTCTCGTATACGACGGTGCGCTCGCTCGCCGACGAAACGGTTCAACCCCAGGGCGGCAAGCATCCGACCTCGGCCCTGGACGGCGCGCGCAACATCCTGATCCAGGACGTCTGTCCCGGCCGCACGACGACCCACATCGGCACGGCGGTCGACTCGGTCACGTGGGCGGCGTTCGTCGACGCGGTCGCCCACCAGGGGAAGGGCAAGAAGGGTGCCGCCAAGGTCTCGCGGCTACCCAGCGACGTCTGCGCCCACCCGTACGCCGACGGACTCGACGAAGCCCAGACGAGCCTCTTCCTGAGCGCTTCGGGCGGGTTGGTCGGCGGCCAGGCCGCCGCGGCGCCCAAGGTTGCGGCCGAGCCCAGGGTGCGCAAGGTCTTCAGGCGACCGGCGCCCTAGCGGGAGTCGGTTGACCGCGGGGCGTTGAGTACCCGTACTCGCGCGCATGGGCGCGCAATGGGCTGGCTTTGTGGCCCTGTTCCTGGTCATCGCCGGCGACACCGCGTACGCGGCGAACACCATCGGCAGCACGGACATCATCAACGGCCAGGTGAAGTCGGCCGACATCGGCACCGGACAGGTGCAGTCGATCGACGTCAAGAGCGAGGGACTGACCGGCGACGACGTTGCGGACCAGAGTGGGGTCGACACCTGCGTTTCCTCCACGACCCGGATCGGTCAGCTCTGCTTCAAGGCCGAGAACTCCGACCGCAACTGGAACCAGGCGCTCGAGTTCTGCGCGGGTCTCGATTTGCGGGTGCCGTCCGTCGGCGAGGCCCAGGAGCTGGCGCAGACGCACGACCTCCCCGATGTGGGGGCCACCGAGGAGTTCTGGACCGATGAGCTGGTTGGGGAGAGCACCCAGAGGTTGTGGTCGTGGACGACAACGGGGCGCTGGCCACCGACGGCCCCGCCGATGTCAACGAGACGGCCTGCGTCACGACCCCGACGAACTGAGGCCGGCGTTTGACGGACGAGCGCGACTGCCCCTGCGCTGGTCTGAGGCACGCTGAGGCACCAAAAAAGTGGGTTGACACCCGAATAAGCGTTTTGTAGGTTCCGCGCTGCGAAAGGGCTGCAGGCCACGCACCCGCCGGGGTCGTGCAGAACGTCGCGAGAACAGAGCGCTTTGGCCTGCCAGGACCTCCATCGACGGGGCCTTGAGGACATCGCGCTGGCACCGATAGGCACGTCCTTTTTGACGAGGGGAGTTGCTCGTGGCTACCACCGAGGGCAAGATCAAACAGGCCGGAGAGCTGACGATCCGCGTGGTCCCGGATGACCCGTACCGGATCGAGCTTTCTGGCGAGCTCGATCTCGCAACCACACAGGCTGTGGAAACCGAACTGAGACTTGGGGAGCGGTCGGCCGCCCAGCGGATCGTGCTCGATCTCGATCGGCTCACGTTCCTCGACTCCGCGGGACTTCGGCTGTTGGTGATCGCAACGCGGCGCTCTGATGCGAACGGGGACCGGCTCCGAATCCGCCCCGGTAGTGACCCGCTGGTAGAGCGCGTGATGGCGATCACCGGGATGAACGGGTACCTGCGCTTCGAGGAATCGATCGCGCCGCCGCCCGCGTTCTCCCCGCGCCCCACCTGACAGTCGGGCGCAACCCTCTGGGATCGACCCTGAAGGTATCCAAGGCGAGAGCGCGCGGACCGAGGGCTAGGCGCGGGCTCAGGTGCTCGCGCCAGTCGGGCGGGGTTTAGGCACCAGCGCCCGATCGCACGCGGAAGGGAACGCTAGCTCGCCCGTCGGGGTTGTAAGGCGCGGCGGCATGGAGACGATGGCTCGGGGCGCGAGACGGACCCCAGGATGGTTCGTTCGCCCGAGCCGGCGCCCCTGCTCGATGCCGGGTGTCCTCGGTGCCGCTTTCGCATGGAATGCAGCGCCACACCAACGGAATCCGGAGGCCCGGCAATAGGGTCGGCATGCAAGCAACAAACGCAACGAGGGGCATCGCATGCTGTTTCTGACGACGTACAAGATCAAGCCCTACATCAGTAACGAGGAGACCAAGAAGCTGCTCGAGGTCTTCGCCGAGGCGGGTCCTGGACCCGGCACGACGGCGCATTACGTGGCTGCGGACGGCAGCCACGGCGTCGTGGTCGCTGAGACCGACGACCTGGCTGGGGCCTACCGGAACCTGCAGAACTACACCCAGTGGGTGGAATACGAGACCAGGGTCATGCTCCCGGTCGAGGAGGCCGTACCGCTCATCGTGGACTCGCTCGGTTGATCTGAGCACGTTCCGGGGTCGGGCAAGATCCCGGCCTCGGGACTCGATCCCCTCTCATGGCTGGCCTAGCTAGTCAAGCCCGAGCCGCCGGTCGAAGCCGCCTGGAGCGTGGATGTTGAACATCCGCACGGGCTCGGTGCCGTGGTTGGTGAAGCCGTGCTCGACGCCCGGTGGGACGAGGACGAACGTGCCGGGGCCGGCGACCGCGGCGCCGTCGGGCAGGTCGAAGGTGAGCTCGCCGTCGATGATCAAGAAGGCGTCGTCCTCGACCTCGTGGACGTGCGATTCGACCACCCGGCCCGGGGCGATGTCGATGATCCCGAAGTTGAAGCGCGGCGTGTCGGCGGTCCGGGCGAGGAACTCGACGTTGCCGAGGCGATGGCCCTGGCCCGGTGGGACGACGATCGCTCGCTCGCTCATCCGGGCGCGGTCATCGGACCGCGACCCCCCAGCACGCCGCTGGAACGACGAGCTCATCGCCGTGGCGGAATTGCTCCATGCTCTCCTCGATCGCGGCCCTTGTCTCGTTGCGCTCGGTCTCGGGGAGCTCCTTGAGCACCTTGGCGAGCGGGCCCGCAAGCCGCGTCAGGGTGTCCCACAGGTCTTCGGCCGAGTAGCGCCACTCGAACGTCAGCGGCTCGATCTCTGGCTCGCCGAACCCAGCGCCGTTGACCAGCTCGCGTATCCGGTCTGTCTCCCCGAGGGCGAAGATTCCCGGCGCGCTCGGTTCGGGCGGCGGCATGTGGCCGCGCTGCACCAGGGTCATCCCAGGCAACGCCGCCCAAGGGTTTCGGTCGGGCGTCTGCCAGACGGCGAAGACAAGCGCCCCACCGTCGCGCAGCACCCTCCGTGTCTCGCGCAGGGCGGCGGCCGGTTCCGCCATCAGCATGTAGCCCCAGCGCGAGACCGCCCCGTCGACGCTGTCGTCATCGAGAGCCATGCGCTCCGCATCGAGGACTCGGTAGTCGACGTTGGCGACCCCTTGACGCTCGCCGTTGCGGCGTGCTGCCTCAATCATCTCGGGGGCGAAGTCGGTGCAGATGACTCGGCCCTGCTCGCCGACCCGCCGCGCCGCGGCGAACCCGAGGTCACCCGTGCCGGCGGCGACGTCCAGGATTGTCTGGCCGGGCTGGGGATCGACCTGATTCACGATCCACTCGTTGATCGCCCCGGTGATCCCGAGCAGCCACTCGCGGCGGTCCTCCCACCCCGGAGCCATCTCGCCCCAGGTCTGAAGACTGGTCTCGCGGTAGGACTGAAGATCCATCACGCGCTCCTTTCCTGAGCTCGGAGCGAGCCTATCGCTAGGAGTTGAGCTGGTCGATCGAGCACTCGGCCGCGGGCTTGTCGTCGCGCCAGCGCAGGATCTTGGCCCCGTGGCGGATGCGACCGGCCGACACGTGATCGAAGCTGACCTCGATCACGAGCTCGGGACGCAGGCCGATCCATTCGAGGTCGCGGTCCGCAGCCCAGCGGCTGGGGTCGGCCGAGCCCTTCTCCCCGCTCGCGTACGGGGCGAGCGTGTCGACGAGTTCGCGCTTCTGCTTCGCCCGCAGCCCGGAGGTGTGGCCGACGACGTGGAGGTCGCCGTCTTCGTCGTAGAGCCCGAGGATCAGCGAGCCCACCGTGTTCTCCTCCTTGCCCGGCCGCCAGCCGACGACGACGGCGTCGATCGTCCGCAGGCGCTTGACCTTGACCATCGCCTTGCGCTCGCCACGCAGATAGGGCGAGTCCGTGAGCTTGGCGATCACGCCCTCCCCCGTCTCCAGCCACGGCTCGGCCGAGGCCGGGTCGCCCACGAGCGGGGTGAGCTCGATCGATCCCGCATCGCCGAAGCCCTCGACCAGCTGCTCGAGCGCCGACCGGCGCTCGGTGAACGGGTCGTCGAGCGCGCTGTGATCGCCGAGCGCGAGCAGGTCGAAGGCGCGAAACAGCGCCGGCGTCTTCTCGGCGAGCATCCGCACCCGCGACTCGGCCGGGTGCAGGCGGTTCTGAAGCGCGTCGAACTCCTCTTTGCCGTCCTCGTTGAGGATCAGCAGCTCACCGTCGATCACGTAGCGGCTCTCGGGAAACCGCAGCTCGGGGAAGTAGCGCGCCAGCGGCCGGCCGCTGCGCGATTGCACGAAGACGTCGTTGCCGTCGACGAAGGCGAGCGCTCGAAAGCCGTCGTATTTCGGCTCGTAGCACCAGCCCTCGCCATCGGGAATCTTCTTCCGCGAGAGCGCGAGCTGAGGCTCGATCGGCGGGCGAAGGGGGAGGGCCACGCCGTTAGTCTCGCAAGCGTGGACGCCGCGCAACCACCTCGTGAATCGGACGTCGTCGTCGTCGGCGCCGGCATCGTCGGCCTCGCGGTCGCGCGCGAGCTCGCGTTGCGCCACGACGGGCTGTCGGTCGCGGTGGTGGAGCGCGAGCCGACGATCGCCGGACACCAGACGAGCCATTCGAGCGGCGTCATCCACTCCGGGATCTACTACGAGCCCGGTTCGCTCAAGGCACGCCTGTGCGTCGCCGGGGCGCGGGAGCTCTACGAGTACTGCGACGAGCGCGGGATCCCGGCGCAACGTTCCGGCAAGCTGATCCTCGCGACCGCCGGGTCGGAGCTCGGGCGCTTGGACGAGCTCGAGCGCCGCGGCCGCGCCAACGGCGTCGCCGGCCTCGCCCGCCTGGACCCGGCCGGGATGGCGGCGGTCGAGCCGCACGCCGTCGGGGTCGCCGCCCTGCACGCGCCCAACACGGGCATCGTGGACTTCGCCCGGGTCGCGGCCTCCTACGCGGACGACCTCCGCTCCCGCGGCGGAACCGTCGTCACCTCCTGCGCGGTCGCCGGCGTCGACGGCACCGACTCGGGCGTGACCGTCAGGCACGCCGCCGGGACCACGCGGGCACGGGCCGCGATCGTCTGCGCCGGTGCCTGGGCCGATCGCCTGGCGCGCGCCGCAGGGGCCCCGGCCGAGCCGCGGATCGTCCCGTTCCGCGGCGCCTATCTGCGGCTCGTGCGTTCCCGCGACGAACTCGTGCACGCAAACATCTACCCCGTGCCCGATCCCGAGCTGCCGTTCCTCGGCGCTCACCTGACGCGCGGCTTCGACGGCAACGTCCTGCTCGGGCCGACGGCGCTGATCGCGGGCGCCCGCGACGCCTACCGGGTGCACCAGGTGCGGGCCGAGGACCTGCGCGAAACGCTCGCCTGGCCCGGCAGCTGGAAGCTCGCGCGGCGCTTCTGGCGCGCGGGCGCGACCGAGATCCTGCACGCGGTCTCGCGCCGCGCGCTGGTCGCCGCGGCGCAGCGCCTGGTCCCCGAACTGCGCCCGGGTGACTTCGTCGCCGGCCCGTCCGGGATCCGCGCTCAGGCTGTCGCCCGCGACGGCTCGCTCGTGGACGACTTCCTCGTCTCGAGCAGCGGGCGAGCGCTCTTCGTCCGCAACGCCCCGTCCCCCGCCGCGACCTCGTCGCTGCCGTTGGGACGGATGATCGCCGACGAGGCCGAGCCGCTGCTCGCATGACGTTCGACGACGTCCGCGGCCTGGCGCTCAAGCTCCCTGAGGCGGCCGAGTCGACCGCTTACGGGACGCCGTGTTTTCGAGTTCGCAAGCGGCTCTTCGCCCGCCTGCGCGAGGACGGGACGACCTTGGTCGTCCGCGTCGATCCCTTGGAGCGCGAGGCGCTGCTGAACGATCCGAGCGGCACCTACTTCATCACCCCGCACTACCAGGACCACCCCTACATCCTCGTCGGGATCGAGAACGCCGACCCGGGTGAGCTCTGGGAGCTCCTGGTCGAGGCGTGGCTCGAGCGCGCACCGAAGCGACTGGCGGCCGCTCACGAGGCGGAGCTGCTCGGGCGGGGCGAGTAGCCGCCGCTCAGCCCGCGAGCTCGCGGATCGCCGCGACGACCACGTCCGGGGCCTCGATCTGCGGGGTGTGCCCGACCCCTTGAAGGATCTCGACCTTCGCCTCGGGCAGCGCCTCGGCGAGCTCCGCCGCGCCCTCCACCAGACACAACCGGTCGGCGTCGCCCCAGATCACGGTCACGGGCACCCGGATCAGACTGGGGTCGAACGGATGCTCGAGCTCCGGGCGCAGGCGCTTGGCGTACTCGAGCCGCTCACGGATCACCGGCCGCTCGAAGTGAAAGCGGGTGAAACGGTCCACCACGGTCTTGTCGACGGCCCCTGGCTCGGCGAACGCAAGCGAGCGATACAGGCGCCCTGCCACGCTGCGGACGACCGCCGGCGGCACCGGCGCCGGGACCCCGATGATCCGCGAGACGGCCGGGACCCGGTCGAGGGTGAAGAACAGGGGCGCCATCCGGATGCCCGCGGGCCCGATCGGCACCACTCCGGCGAGCGGTAGGTCCTCCAGCTCCGCGAGCCTCAGCGCGACCCAGCCGCCGAGCGAGTTGCCGGCGACCAGAACCTCGGTCCCCGCCTCCTCGGCGGCCAACTCCACCGCCGCCGCCGCGAACTCGACCAGCTGGTCGAGCACCGAGCCGGCCCCCAGCGGCGGGGCGGCGCCGAAGCCGGGCAGGTCGTACGCGATCGCGGTCCGGCCCGCGACCGAGAGCCGGTCGAGCACGCTGAGCCAGGTGTCCGCGTTGTCGAGCCAGCCGTGCAGAAGCACCGAGGGGATCCCATCGCCGGCCGAAGAGACCGCCCGCGTAGTCACCCCGCCCACCTCGACCTCGCGGCTTCGCAGCCGGGCCGTGGGCGCCCGACCGTCCCCTGGCCACGGCTGCGAGTCGCCACCGAGGCGGATCGTCGGCATCAGCCGTCGCCGTTTACCCGCGAGATGAGCGAGCTCAGCGCCGCGATCTCCTCGTCGAGCGCCTTGCGGCCGGCCTTGGTGGCCGACACCCAGGTTCGGGGACGCTTGCCCTCGAACCCCTTCTCGACCGCGACCAGGCCCGCCTCCTCGAGCACCGTGATGTGGCGGGAGAGGTTGCCGTCGGTCAGCTCGAGCGCTTCGCGCAGGTGTCCGAAGTCCGCCCGGCGCGCTTCGCTGAGGACCGCGAGGATCCCGAGCCGGACGCGTTGGTGGACGGTGTCGTCGAGCCGCAGCGCCGGATGGGTCACGCGCGCGCCGGCCTGGCCCCGTGGCGCGGGGCCGCCGCCCGCTCGCGAGCCCGGGTGAGGAGCGCCGCGGCGATCAGGATCACGCCGATGCCCGCGTTGATCAGGGTCCCCGGCTCGGACGGGTCGGCGAGCGGGAAGACGGCCGCGAGCCCCGCCATCGGGATCGCCGAAAGCGCCTCGACCGGATCGCGCGAGAGCCACGCGAATCCGAGCGTGAAGGCCGCCGCGACCAGGCACACAGCGACCCCCGTGTCGCTGCCATCGGTGACTCGGTTGACGGCGACCAGCACCGCCGCCATCAGCAGCAGCAAGGCCGTCGACGCGTCCCAGGGACGGCTCTCGATCCCGGCCTCGAGCTCGGTGCGGGCGTAGTGAGAAACGACCAGCCAGCCCCCGAGCGCGAGCCCGCCCACCCAGTAGATCCAGGCAACCGCCTCGCCGGGTTCGATTGCGTTCAGCGCCCCAGCGCCGACGAGGAAGATGCCGATCACGATCCGTGCGTACCAGCTCGACGCGAGCCGCCGCCGGGTCTCGGCGCGGACACGGGTGACGGCCTCGAGCGTCTCCGCGGCTTCGCTTCGGTCCATAGTCCACCTCCCGGTTAACTTTGCAACGCAAAGCCACCGTACCACAGACCACTTTGTTTTGCAAAGTTACGGCGGCGCTACAGCCCGTACGTCTTGGAGACGATCTCGCGCTGGATCTCGTTCGTCCCGCCGTAGATCGACATCACGAGGGTCGCGCGGACGTGGCGCTCCATGTCGTACTCGGTCGCGTAGCCGTAGCCGCCCATCATCTGCATGCCCTCGAGCGCTGTCTTCTTGGCGACCTCGGTCGACTTCAGCTTCGCCATCGACGCCTCGCGGGGGAGCAGTTGGTTCGGGTCCGCGTCGACCTTGCGGGCGACGTCGTAGACGAGCAGTCGCGTGCACTCGATCTCGGTCGCCAGGTCCGCGATCCGGTGACGCAGCGTCTGAAACGAGCCGATCGGACGGCCGAACTGCTTGCGCTCCTTGATGTAGGCGAGCACGTCGTCAAAGGCCCGCTGGGCGATGCCGAGCGCGCTCGCGGCGAGGATGAGGCGCTCCACGTTGAGCCCCGCCATCAACTGCATCCACGCGGCGTCGACTTGCCCGAGCACGCGCTCCTCGGGGACGTAGCAATCGGTGAGGAAGACGTCGTTGACCTCCTTGCCGCCCATCGTCTCGATCCCGCGGATCTCGATCCCCTCGGCGTCGGTGGGCACCGAGAGCATGGTCAGGCCCTCGTGCTTGGACCCCGAGGTGTCGGAGCGGGCGATGACGAGGATGTGGTCGGCGATGTGCGCGGCCGAGATCCAGGTCTTTTGCCCGTTGAGGACGAAGCCGCCGTTCTGCCGCTCCGCGCGGCAGGAGAGGTTGCCGACGTCCGAGCCGGCCTCGGGCTCGGACATCGCGATCGCCTCGACCCGCCCGCGCGTGATGCCGCCGAGGATCTCGGCCTTCTGCTCGTCGGTGCCGAAGCGCTCGTACGCGCCGGCCACGATCAGGCTCACGCCGTAGCCCGCGATCGGGACCAGGCCGCGCATCGTCTCCTCGAGGAAGATGCAGGCGTCGACCATGCCGCCGCCGGAGCCGCCGTGGGCCTCGTCGATCGAGACTCCGAGCCAGCCGAGCTCGGCGAGCTTCTCGTAGATCTCCTGGTTGTGGAGCTCGGTGTAGCCGCTGGTGAGCCGCTCGCGCTGCTCCTTGGTGCCGAGCTCGCGCTCGCAGAAGTCGCGAATCGCCGCGCGGAAGTCGCGCTGCTCGTCGGTGAAGTCGCCGGGGACGGCTGTGATCGTGCTCATGGTTCCTCTAGTTGTTGGTTTTAGTTGTTAGGGCGGTAGACGGTGACGACCGCGGCGCCGCCGAGGCCGATGTTGTGCTGCAGCGCGACCTTGGCGCCGTCAACCTGGCGGGCGTCGGCGTCGCCGCGCAGTTGCCAGGTGAGCTCGGAGCACTGCGCGAGCCCGGTCGCCCCGAGCGGGTGCCCCTTGGAGATCAGGCCCCCTGACGGGTTGACGACGGGGCCGTCGCCGCCGTAGGTCGTGGCCTCGGCCTCGACCAGCTTGTGGCCCTCGCCCTCGGCTGCGAAGCCGAGCGCCTCGTAGGTGATCAGCTCGTTCGCCGAGAAGCAGTCGTGGAGCTCGCACACGTCGACCTCGTCTGGCGCGACTCCGGCCTCCGCGTAGGCCCGATCGGCGGCCTGCTTCGACATGTCCCAGCCGACGATCCGGATGCAGTCGGTGTCGTCGGCGAAGGTCGATGAGAGGTCGGTGACCATCGCCTGGCCCGCGATCTCGATCGCCCGGTCGCCGAGGTCGTGCTCCTCCACGTAGCGCTCCGACGCGACGATCGCGCAGGCCGCGCCGTCAGAGGTCGGCGAGCACTGGAGCTTCGTGAGCGGTTCGTGGATGACCCGCGACTCCTTGATCTCGTCGAGCGAGTACTCGGTCTGGAACTGGGCGTAGGGGTTGTTGACCGAGTGCTTGTGGTTCTTCCAGCCGATCCAGGCGTAGTGGTCGGGCTCCGAGCCGTACTTGTCCATGTGGTCGCGCCCGGCGTTGCCGAACATCTGCGGCGCCGGCGGCGACTCCTCCGGGTCGCGGATCGCGAACATCGCCATCGCGTGCTTGTCGATCGCGTTCGTGCGGTCGGTGTACTTGACCCCGAGCGAGCCCTTTTCCATCTTCTCGAACCCGACGGCGAGCGCGCAGTCGACGAGGCCGCCGCGCACTGCCTGGCGGGCGAGGAAGAGCGCCGAGGAGCCGGTGGAGCAGTTGTTGTTCACGTTCACGATCGGGATCCCGGTGAGCCCGAGTCCGTAGAGGGCGCGCTGCCCGTAGGTCGAGTCGCCGTAGCAGTAGCCGGCGAAGGCCTGCTCGACGTCCTCGTAGGCGATCCCGGCGTCGGCGAGCGCCTTCTCCCCGGCCTCCTGGGCCCAGTCGGGGTAGTCACCGTCCTTGGTGCCCGGCTTGTCGAACTTGGTCATGCCGACCCCGATCACGTACGTGCGCGCGCTCATCTGACTCCTTACTCCTTCAGTCTGAAAATTAGGCGCCTCAACGGCGGCGCGGCTCGGCTTAGCCCTTCGGGCTCCGCCTCACGGGCGCAAAGATACAGAACGGCTGTTCGGTTTGTTAATTTTCCACCCCATGACTACCGACACGGCACCGCAGTTCAAGCCCGAGGCGATCGGGAAATCGGGCGACCCCGTTGAGTTCGAGGTCACCAAGGACCGCATCGCGGCCTACGCCGCGGCGACGAACGACCCGCTGCCCGCGCACGCGAGCGGCGAGATCGCCCCGCCGGTATTCGCGATCGTGCCCGCGTTCCAGGCCGCCGGGATGGCGAGCATGCAGGTGATCCCGGGTGAGCTGCTGGGGGCGATCCTGCACGGCGAGCAGGACTTCCACTACCACCGTCCGATTGAGCCCGGGATGAAGCTGAGCACCACGGCGGCGCCGATCGGCATGCGCCAGCGCTCCTCCGGCGTCACGGTCGTCACCCGCGCCGAGACGCGCGCCGACGACGAGCTCGTGGTCGAGCAGTACATGACGACCTTCGTCCGCGGCGCCCAGGGCGTGGAGGACATCGGCGAGGACGCGCCGCCGCACCGGTTCGACGAGGCGCTGCGCGAGCGCGAGCCCGACGCAGAGGTCGCTCAGACGTTCGACGCCGATCAGACGTTTCGCTACGCGGAGGCCTCCGGCGACCCGATGCAGATCCATCTCGACGACGCGTTCGCGAAGTCCGTCGGCCTGCCCGGGATCATCATCCACGGCCTCTGCACCATGGCCTTCACCTCGGTGGCGCTGATCGCCCACGCCTGCCCGGACGACCCGACGCGGCTGAAGCGCCTGGCGGTCCGGTTCGCCTCGATCGCCCTGCCCGAGCAGACGATTACGACCCGGATCTGGGACCTCGGCCAGGGCGCCCACGCCTACGAGACGACCTCGGACGCCGGCGCGGTCGTGATCAAGGACGGGCTCGGCGAGATTGAGTAGCGCGCGCGCCGCCCCGCGCCGCACCCAGTCCGAACGCCGCGCCGAGACCCGGGGGCGCCTGCTCGACGCGACGATCGAGAGCCTGATCGAGGTCGGCTACGCGGGGACGACGGTCCGCCGCGTGACGGAGCTGGCCGGGGTCTCGGTCGGCGCTCAAAGCCACCACTTCCCGCACCGCGTCGATCTCGTGGTGAGCGCCTTCGAGCGCCTTGCCGAGCAGCGGATCGACAACTACCGCGAGCGGGCGCGAGAGCTGCCGCCCGACCGCGAGACCCGCGTCCGGGCCCTGCTCGACCTGCTCTGGGACGACTTCTCAAGCCCCCTGTTCACGGTTGCGCTGAAGCTGTGGATCGCCGCTGCCGAGGACGAGGAGCTGCGCGAGCGCCTCGTCCCGGTCGAGAAGCGGATCTACGCCGGCGTCTCGGAGCTCTCGGCCGAGGTCGCGGGCGACCTGGGAAGCGAGCCGGGCTTCGACCGCCGCCTCGCGGTGGCGATGAACACCGTCGCCGGGCTCGCCTTGGTGCGGGAGTTCGACCCTTCGGGCCGCGCCAGCCGCGGCAACCCCTGGGCCTACCACCGGGAGGCGCTGGAACGGGTGCTCACGGGCTGAGCGTCGGGTAGGTTCGGGACATGACCACCTTCGTCGCAGGTGGGTATGAGTGCGAGCTGATCGCCGACGGCCACGGCGTGCTGCCACCGGAGCTGGCGTTCGCCAACGCACCCGCGGGGGAACGCGACGCAGCTCTCGCGGATCGACTCGACGAATCGGGGCAGTTGCCGATCCCGTACGGGTGTCTGCTCATCCGGGCCCCCGACGGACCGGTGCTGATCGATGCCGGCATCGGCGCTTACGAACACCCGGCCGGCGGACGCGGCGGCGAGCTCGTGGCGCAGCTCGAGCGGCTCGGCGTGCGACCCGCCGAGATCCGGGTCGTGCTGATCACCCACAGCCACCTCGACCACATCGGCGGCCTGTGGGCTGACGGAGGTCCGCGCTTTGCGTCCGCGCGCCACGTGATCGGTAGAACCGAGTGGGACTGGCAGGCGGCGCGCGACGACGCCCCGGCCTCGCACGAGCAGCTGCCGCCGCTCGAGCGGGAGGGCCTGATCGACCTGATCGACGCCCCGGCCGAGGTCCTCCCGGGCATCCGCATGATTCCGGCCCCGGGCCATACCCCCGGCCATCTGGCGGTAGAGATCGGGGACTCCGACGGAGCGCTGTACGTCGCCGACGCGCTGCTCGACCCGCTCACGGTGGAGCATCCGGAATGGGGCCTGGCGTTTGACGAGGAGGGGGACGTGGCGATCGCGACCAGGACGCCGCTGCTCGCCAAGGCCACCGCCGAGCGGCGAATTTTCGCCATGGCCCACACGCCCGTGGCAGGCCGGATCGAGGGCTCCGCCGGCGGCTTTCGCTTCGCCCCGCTCGGCGGCTAGTTCAGCTCGAACTCGCAGCCGGTCTGCGTATCGGTCGCGTCCTTCGAGAACGCGTCGTTGGCCCCGGCGCCGCACACGAGCTGGTCGACGGTCACCGTGCCCTCGGTCGCGTTCAGGGTGTCGTCGCCGTCGAAGCCGCGCAGGACGTTGCGGACCGCGTCGGCGGCGACGGCGGTGAGGATGTCGTCGCCCGTGCCGCCGTTGGCGTTCTCGATCGCAAGGTCCTGATCGCCCTCCTCGGCCGCGGTCGAGACGCCGTTGTGGTTCGGGTCGGCGCCGTCGTTGCGCTTGCCGTCGAGCGTGGCGGCGACCGAGGACGTGCGGCTCGTGTAGAGGATCGTGTCCGTGCCGGCCTGCCCATCCATCACGTCGGCGCCGTCCCCCCCGTTGAAGGTGTCGTCGCCGGGCCCGCCGATGAGCCGGTTGGGCGCGGCACTGCCGACCAGCGCGTCGTCGCCGGAGCCGGCGCGGACGTTCTCGGTCGAGCTGCGGACGTTGTCGCCCTCGGCGGCCGCTGTGTCGCCGTCGTTCGCGACGTCGTCGAGCGTGATGCGCAGGTCCTTATTGCGCGAGCCGTAGTTCGCCGTGTCGACGTCCGGCCCGCCGTCCATCGTGTCGGCGCCGGTGCTGCCGTCGAGGCTGTCATTGCCGGCCTCGCCCAACAGGCTGTCGTCGTCGGGCCCGCCGTTGATCGCGTCGTCACCCCCACCTCCCTGGAGGTCGTCGCCGCCGCCGGCCCCGGTGATGCTGTCCGCATCACCACTCCCCAGGAGCCGGTTCGCGGCGGCGGTTCCCTGCAGGTTGTCGGGCGCCACGGTCCCGATCACGTTCTCCACGTCGTTGTCGACGTTGTCGAAGGCTCCGGTCGAAGCGCTGCGGTCGATGAAGCCGTTGCCGTCGTCGGCGATTCCGTTGGGAATGCTGTTGACCCCGAACCGTCCGAAGTCCTCGATCACGACGTGATCGGTGTAGTCGACGGTGTCGACGCCGCCGCCGCCGTTCAGCAGGTCGGCCCCAAAGCGTCCGTCGAGCGTGTCGTTGCCGTCGCCGCCCTCGAGCCGATCGTCACCGTCCTGGCCGCCTCCGAACAGCGTGTCGTTGCCGCCGCGCCCCCAGACCTCTCCGAAGTCGACCGGCGTCAGCGTGTCGTTGCCCGGGCCGCCGAAGATCCGCTCGACGTCGGAATGGACGTTGTCGCCCTCCCCGGCGCCGTCGTTGGGAGAGTCGTCCGGCGTCACCGTGACGTCGCCGGCGGTGCCCGTGTAGTCGACGGCGTCGGCCGCGCCGGGCCCGCCCGATATGTCGTCGGCGCCGCTTCCGCCGAGCAGGGCGTCGTCATCGTCGCCGCCGGTGAGCGAGTCGGTGCCGAGGCCCCCGCGCACCGTGTCGGCGCCGCCCTCACCCGCGACCGTGTCGTTGCCGGGTCCACCGTCCATCGAGTCGATCGTGTCGCCGCCGAACAGCTGGTCGTCGTTGCCGAGGCCGTTCATCACGTCGAAGCCGCCGAAGCCGAAGAACCGGTTCGCGTTCGCGTCGCCGGTGAACGTGTCGCCGGCGTTGGTCCCACGCACCTCCTCGATGCTGCCCTCGATGTTGTCGCCCTCACCGAAGCCGCCGTCGTTGGTCGCCCCGTCGAGCGAGGCGCTGATCGCGGTCGATCGCGACTCGTAGGAGACGACGTCCGTGCCGGCCCCGTCACCCCCCGGACCCGAGAAGACCCCCCCGTACATCTTGTCGGCACCGCCCCGACCGTCGATCCAGTCGCCGCCGGGCGCGCCGCCGTCCGTGGTGTTGAAGCCGTCGCCAAGGATCGTGTCGTTGGAGCTGCCGCCCTTCAGGGTGTCCGCCCCGTTGCCGCCGTCGATGCCGGACGGGCGGGTCGTTCGCATGTCGACCGAGTCATTGCCGCCGTGAAGCTCGGCGTCGACGTCGAAGGTGGCGAACTCGCCGCCGCCGTAGTCCCAGGTGGTCGGGCAGGTCGCGATGTTGAGGCTCACCGAGCTGCAGATCGAGTAGATGCTGGTGATCGGGCTCGTCAGGTCGGTGAACTCGAAATAGGGCCCCGAGGGCCCGTTGAGCTGGCGCACCGTGACCGTGTTCGCCTCATTGCCGCCGGCGATCACCAGGTCCCAGTCGCCGCCCCCGCTGCGCTGGTAGATGCTCGACGCCTCGGCGCTCGACGCCGCCATCCCGATCGCAACGCAGACCGCCGCAACGGCGCTGAGCCAGCGCCGCTTCACGACCGTGCCTCCGCCGCCGACTCCTCGGCCGCCGGGGCCCGCTCGGCGCGGATCGACTCGAGGGCGGCGATCAGGCCCGCGTAGCCGCTGAAGGCGCGCGCCGGCCCGCCGTTCGCGCTCACCTCGCCGCCGATCGAATCCCGGTCGAGCTCCAGCCGCAGGTCCAGCGTCACGCGGTCACCCGTTCGGTTCACGGGTAGGTCTTGTTCTCGACTTCGGCGACGACGTCGACGTCGAAGCAGTGGAAGATGTTGCAGCCCAGATCGAGCTCCGCCGTGTCCGTCCCGGCCCCGCCGTTGACCGTGTCGGACAGTCCGTCCTTGGCCCGGATGTAGTCGTCCTCGTTGTCGCCGAACAGGTTGTCGACCCCGGCCGCACCCTCGATGTCGTCGTTGCCGTCGCCGCCGTGGAGGGTGTCGGCACCGTCGCCGCCCTTCAGGATGTCCGGGCCGGGACCGCCGTCGAAGCTATCGTCGTCGGTGCCGCCCCGGATCTCGTCCTGGCCGCCCTCGCCGACACCGCTGTCGTTACCTGGGCCGCCGTCGATGTAGTCGTTGCCGTGGTCCCCGCTCGCCCCCCGCTGGGGTTGAGGTCCCCGTACATGACGTCGTTCCCGATGCCCCCCAGCAGCGTGTCGTTTCCGCCCCGCGCGTCCAGCGTGTCGTTGCCGCCCATGCCGTCGAGGATGTCGTTGCCGTTCCCCCAGCCGCCGATGATGTTGTCGGGGCCCGCGCTGCCGCTGAGGTTGTCCGACCCCCGTCCGGCGAAGAGCGCCTCGTTGTCGGTCCGGACGTTGTCGCCCTCGAAGATGCCGCCCTCGCCATCGTTGGCCGTCCCATTGATGCTGATGTTGAGCGCGCCGGTGCGCTCGTCGTAGCGGACGCGGTCGTACCCGTTGCCGCCGCTCAGATCGTCGGCGCCGTTCGGGCCGGTGGTGTCGTCCTCGATGAGAAAGTCCTCACCGTCGCCGGCCCTGACGGTGTCGTTGCCCGTCCCGCCCGTGGCGAAGTCGTCACCGGCTCCAGCCTCGAGCGTGTCGTTGCCCTCGTCGCCATTGAGGCTGTCGCCGAAACCGGCTTCATCGCCCCCGAACAGCTGATCGTTCCCCGCCCTGCCGAAGAGCTGGTCGCGGCCACCCCCGCCGTAGAACTGGTTGTCCGTCGCGACGCCGGCCTGCCCGTAGGCGAAGTCGTCGCCGGACCCGAGGTACGCGATCTCGACGTCGGAATGGACGTTGTCGAGCTCGGTGGGACCGCGGTCGCCGTCGTTGGCGACGTCGTCGAGGGTGATGCCGACCCAGCTCGTCCGCGCCATGTAGTTGGCCGTGTCCACGCCGGGGCCGCCTCGAAGGTCGTCGTCGCCGTCGCCGGCCGCACCCCCGGAGGTCCCGGGCTGGGAGAGCATGTCGTCGCCGTCGCCTCCGGCCAAGACGTTCGCGTCGGAGTTGCCGACGAGGATGTCGGGCCCCGCGCCCCCGGTGAAGTTCTCGACACCTGTGACGAAGTCGTTCTCGCCCGCGGGGTCGCCCTCGTTGGCCACGCCGTCGTCGGCCCGCACGTCGATCCCCGTGGTGCGCCGCTCGTACGAGAGCGAATCGACCCCGGCCCCACCGGCGAAGCTGTCGCCGGCGTTGGGGCTCGAGCCCTGGAGCATCGTGTCGTCGCCGTCGCTCCCGTCGAACTGATTCGCGCCCTCACCGTCGTCCAGGAGGTCGTTGCCCGGGCCACCCCAGAGGAAGTCGCCGTCCGCCTGGCCGTAGAGCTCGTCGGCTCCGTCCTGCCCCAGGAGGTCGTCGGTGCCGGGGCCCCCGTAGATGCGATTCGGGTCGGCGTCCCCGACCAGGAAGTCGCTTCCCTGGCCACCCGTGATGTCCTCGACATCGGCGTGCACGTTGTCCGCTTCGGCCGCTTCGCCGTCGTCGGCAACACCGTCGAGGTCGACATCGACGGGAGCCAGGCGCGACGAATAGAGGACCTTGTCGCGGGGACCGGCCTCGCCGCTCAGATCGTCGGCCATGGGCCCTCCATCGAGCGTGTCGTTGCCGTCGCCGCCGAGCAGGCGGTCGACTCCCGAGGCCCCGCGCAGCGAGTCGTTGCCGGCGCCCCCGGTCAGGACGTCGTCGTTCGCGCTGCCGGTGAGCCGGTCGGAGCCGGACCCGCCGGTAACGCGCTCCACGTCGGCGCGGACGTTGTCGTGACCGGCGTCGAGATTCGAGCCATCATCCGCCTTGTTGTTGATCGTGACGTCGAGCTTCTCGGTGCGAGCCGCGTAGGTGGCCAGGTCCCTCCCCAGCCCGCCGTCGAACCTGTCGGCCTCGGTCCCGCCATCGAGGATGTCGTTGCCGTCGCCGCCCTGAACCGTGTCCGTGCCCTGCTGGCCCCGGATCGTGTCGATGCCGTCCCCCGCGCGCAGCAGATCGGCGCCATCGCCGCCCAAGACGAGGTCGTCCGTGGGCGTCGAGAGGGTCGCCGTGTCAGCGCCGTCGCGGGTGTTGACGGTCGTGTCGGTGACCCCCGCCGCCGGGCACTCGACCCGCGCGGCGATCACCTGACAGCCGCCGGCGCCGTCGCCGTCGACCAGCGTTGCGCCGGGATCGCGGACCACGTAGACGAGTCCCGAGACGCCGATCGTCACCACGTTGGCCTCCCCCGGGGCGGCGACGAAGCTGAGCGAGTTGCCCGACTCAGAGACCGTGGCGGCATCGGCGCCCGCCGGCAGGGCGACGGCCGCCATCGCGAGCCCGAGCGTTACCAGTCTGGTGTTCCGCCTCCCGACATTCATCGATGGCGCGATGCTCGCCGGGCGGGCCGGGCCACGCATCGTGGCCCACCACCAACATCACCACCAACATTTACTGCCTAGGCGCGCTCGAGGGCCCGTGCGAGCTCGTTTCGCGACGAGATCTCCAGCTTCTGATAGGTGTGGTGAAGGTGCGCCTCGACCGTGCGGACGGTGACGAACAGGTGCTGGGCGATCTCCTTGTTGGTCATCCCCTCGGCGGCCATGCGAGCGACTCGGCGCTCGCTCGAGGTGAGCGCGTCGACGCCGGCGCGGACGATCTTGCGCGGCCGGGCGCCGGTCGCCACGAGCTCCTCGTGGGCACGCTCGGCAAGCGTTCGCGCCCCGCACGCGCGGGCGCGGGCGAGACCCTCGCGCAGGTGCTCGCGGGCCTCGGACGTGTGCCGCGCGCGGCGCAGGGCGGCGCCGAGATCGACCAGCGCCCGCGCCTGCTCGAGCCGGGCGGGAGTTTCGGACAGTGCCGCTGCCGCATCGGCGAGCAGGGCGAGAGCTCGGCCATCGAGGTCGATGCGGCCCGGCAACGCGCAGGGCGATCCCCAGCGCCCGCGGCGACCCGTACCGCCCGCAGCTTTCGAGCTCGGCCTCGATTAGCTCGACGGCGCGATCGCGCTCGCCGCGCGCCGCGAGCGCCTCGGCCGCCAACGGCCGCCACTGAAAGGGCCCGGGGGTGTCCAGGCCCCACTCCGCCGCGACCCTCCCGGCGGCCAGCGCGCTCTGACAGCCGCGGTCGAGCGCCCCGCGACTGACGCTCACCGCCGCGCGGCTGATCAGCAGCGTCGGCAGGAAGAACGACCATTCGATCTCGGCCTCCGCCCGTTCGGCGGGCCCGAGGACGATCTCCGCCTCCTCCCCCCTGCCCTGATCGAGGAGCGCCTCCGCCAAGAAGCCCCGGCCGAGGCCGACGGCCTGCGGCATGCCGTCGATCACCGTGCGGGCGTGGCCCTCGGCCTCCGCGAGCTCGCCCAGCCAGAGCGAGGCGCGAGCCCGCAGTGACGACGCGAGGCTGTAGCCGCGCAACGAGCCCTCCCGGCTCGCCGCGCGGATCCACGCGTCAGCGAAGGCCGCCGCCTCGGTGAGCCGGTGGGAGTAGAGCAGCGAGAAGCCCGAGGTCCACACGCGCGGCGAATCGGGGCCCTCCTCCTCCAGCAGCTTCCCGGCGCGGATCGCCGCCAGCGCCAGCTGGGCGGCCCGGTCGGCCGTGCCCCCATAGAGCGCCGCGTTCATGGCCGCGTTGGACTGCAGCCCCGGATCCTGCGGGTCGTCGAAGCGGCGGCGGTGGTGCTCGGCGGCGCGCTTCGCCGGCAGGCTGAGGTAGCCCGCGGAGTAGATGTCGCTCTCGAGCAACGGACCGAGCTCACGCTCGTCGTCGGGGAGCGCCGCGAGCTCACGCTCCAGCAGGTCGATCACCCGGTCGCCGGCGCGAGACACGGAGAGCTCCTTGAACAGCACGTGCACGATCTCGACTCGGGTGCGAGTCTCGGTCGCGAGCTCGAGCGCCTCTCGTAGCCGCCTGATCGCGGCTCGACCGTCGCCGAGCATCGAGTCGGCCCGGCCGAGCCCGAACAACACCTCGCTGCGGATCGCCGCCGGCGGAGGCTCCGCGAGCGCGCGGTCCAGGTACGACACGGCCGCCTCGGGGGCGCCGCGCGAGAGCGCCGCCTCGCCGGCCTCACGGAGCCGGGCCACCGCCCAGGCGTCGCCGCTCGGAGGCGCGGCAGTCAGCTGGGCGCCGATCGAATCGGGGTCGGCGCCCCCCTCACTCAAGAGGCGCGCCGCGCGCGCGTGCAGCGCGCCGCGCTCAGCGGAGCCGAAGTCGTTGTAGACGGCGGTGCGCACGATCGGGTGGACGAATCCGAGACGCTCACCCGGGGCGAAGATCTCGAGCGCGATGAGCGCGTCGACCGCGTCCGCTGCCTCGCGTGGCTCGAGCCCTGCGAGCGCCGCGGCCAGCGCGGGGGTCGCGTTGCGGTCCAGGATCGCGACCGCCCGGCCGAGGGCCACGGCCGCGGCCCCCGCCCGGCCCACCCGCGACAGGATCGAGCCGGCGATCCGGTCTGCGCGCAGGTCGGCGACGAGCCTGGCGCCGTCCGCCGTCGGTTCGATCCCCTCGGACGCGAGCGCGGCGAGGAGCTCGCGGATCAGCTGCGGGTTGCCGCCGGTGACGGCGTGGCAGGCCTCGGAAAAGCCCGGCTCCGGCGCCGCCGGTAGGCGAGATCGCACGAGCTCGTCGGTGGCGACCTCGGTCAGGGGCGCCAGTCGGACGGTGTGGGACGCGTCCTCGGCGTCGAGCGCTGCCAGCAACTGCGCCGGCGTCCCGGGCTCAAACGGGCGCGCGCACACGGCGAGCAGGGCGGGCAGGCCCTCGAGCCGTCCCGCGAGATAGTCGAGGAAGCGCAGCGACTCGACATCCGCCCACTGCGCGTCGTCGATGGCGAGCATCAGCGGTGCCGCCTCGCCGATATTGGAGGTCAGCCAGTAGAGGCCGTGCAGGACCGCGAACGAGGCGTCGAGCGAGGGCGAGGCCGAGCCGGGGGGTCGCGGCCTGTCGGTCAGGTCGAGATCGCCAATCGCGGCCAACGCGAGGTGTGCGGCGCCGGAGAGGATGCGCTCGCGCTCTGCCTCCGAGACGGAGCTGACGTGCGCTTCGAACAGCTGACGCACGACCCCGAACGAGAACCCGCGCTCGAGCTCGGCCCCGCGGGCGACGAACACGGTGAAGCCTTCCGCCGCGGCCCGCTCGCGGATCTCGCGCAACAGGGTCGACTTGCCGATCCCGGCCGGTCCCTCCACGACCAGCGCGCCGCCGTCCCCCTCGGCGGCGGCGGTCAGCAGGGCGCCCGCCTGCCGGAGCTCGGAATCCCTCTCGAGCAGCGGTGAACCTCTGAGCGAGGTCACGCCCCGACCATAGCCACTGATTAGATTGGCGGCAATGGAGGCTGCGACCCAGGCCGAGATCTCCGGGCGACCCGAGTACGAGGTCTCGTCCTTCACCAAGTCGCTGTTCCTCGGCGAGATCCACGAGGAGATGGTCTTCCCCTGGCCGGCCCCGGACCCGGGCGAGCAGGAGCGGATCCGCGGGCTCAACGCCGCGGCCCGTGAGATCGGCGACCGCATGGATCACCGCAAGGTCGAGGAGAAGCGGTGGATCGGCGACGACGTGATCCGCGACCTCGGCGAGGCCGGGCTCTGTGGGCTCTACGTCGACGAGCGCTACGGCGGGCAGGGGCTCTCCCAGACCGGCTACGCGCGGGTGTTCGAGACCTTCGCTCAGATCGACGCGACGCTTTCGATCGTCCTCGGCGTCCACCAGTCGATCGGCTTCAAGGGCATCCACATGTTCGGCTCCGACGAGCAGAAGGAGCGCTTCCTCCCCGACCTCGCCGCGGGCCGCAAGCTCGCCGGCTTCGCGCTCACCGAACCGGAGGCGGGCTCGGACGCGTACGAGATCAAGTCGCGCGCGGTCGCCCAGCCGGACGGCTCCTACGTGCTCAACGGCGAGAAGCGCTACATCGGCAACGGCTCGAAGGGCGACGTGTTCACCGCCTTCGCTCGCTGCGAGGTGGACGGCAAGGATCGCCACATCGCGCTGATCCTCGAGCAGGGGATGAAGGGGTTCGAGGTCGGTGAGCGCTTCGACACCATGGGCCTGCGCGGCAACGACCTGCGGCGCCTGTACTTCAACGACGTCAGGGTGCCGGCCGAGAACGTCCTCGGGGAGCCCGGCGACGGCTTTCGGATCGCCATGTCCGTCCTCAACAACGGCCGGATCGGGCTCGGCACCGGCTCGGTCGGGGCGACCAAGCGCCTGATCGACCTCGCGATCGCCAACGTCAAGGAGCGCCGCCAGTTCGGCCACCCGCTGGCCGACTTCGAGCTCGTCCAGGACAAGATCGCGTGGATGGTCTCGTACCTGTTCGGGCTCGAGTCGATGTGTTACTTGACCTGTGGGCTCGTGGATCGCGGGGTCGAGGACTACTCGCTCGAGTCGGCGATCTGCAAGGTGGCCGGGACCGAGTTCCTCTGGTACGCGGCGAACCGGGCGATGCAGCTGCGGGGCGGCGCCGGCTACATGCGCGACGAGCCCTACGAGAAGATCCTCCGCGACATCCGGATCTTCCCGATCTTCGAAGGTGCCAACGACGTCATGCGCGCCTTCATCGCCCTCTCGGGGATGAAGCCCGTGGGCGAGAAGCTCTCGGGGCTCGGCGAGATCGGGCTGGGCGACCCGATCGGCTCGATCGGCGTGCTCGCCGACTACGTCGGCCACCGGATCCGCGATCAGGTGCGCCCCGAGCGGATCTCAAAGGCGCACCCGGAGCTCTCCGACCACGCCGACGCCGTCGGTGACCAGGTGCAAGAGCTCCACTCGCGGGCCGAGTCGTTGCTGCGCGAGCACAAGCGGGGAATCGTCGACGCGCAGTTCCAGCAAAAGCGGATCTCGGCCGCGGTCTCCGACATCTACGCGCAGGTGGCGGTGCTCTCGCGGGTCACGTCGATCTTCTCCGACCAGGGCGTCGAGCCATCGGGGCAGGAGCACTACATCGCCGACACCTTCTGCGCCCGCGCCGCCGACCGCGTCCGCGCGAACCTCCACCAGATCTCCGAGAACGACGATGAGCGCGTCGGGGCGATCGCGAAGCTCGCCTACAAGCGCGGCGAGTACGGGTACGCGCTGTTCGAGGACTGATGCCCCGACGCCCCGGGCTCGCCGTGCCGCCGCTGCTGCTCGCGTGCGCCGCGTTGGTCGCGGGCTGTGGGAGCGGGTCGGACGACACGTCGGCCGCGGCGTCGACGTCCTCCACCTCCACGACCACGACCTCCACCAGCACCACCGAGGTGGCGAGCGCGGATGACGTCTACAACGCCTGCGTCGCAGCGATCCAGGCCTCGCCGGCCGAATCCGTCGGCCGCGCCGGGTGCGAGCAGGCGCGCACAGCGTTCGCGCAGTGCATGAAGCAGGCCGGAAGCGCGCGGGACGGACCCGCGCGCGACGCGGCGATCGCCGCCTGCCAGCAGACCGCGGCCGCCACGGCCTCCGCGCTGCGATCGGGCGGTTAGGCTGGCGTGACCCCAGCCCGGGAGGGGCGTCGGGGAACCCAAACGCCACCAGGGAGGCGCCATGATTGCCAGATTCCGGTCTCGGCTCACGTTCGCCAACGTGTGCTCGTTCTTCGCCCTGCTGATCGCGCTCGGCACCGGCAGTGCCTACGCGGCCAACACGGTCTTCTCCACCGACATCGTCGACGGGGAGGTGAAGACCGCCGACATCGCCAACAACGCCGTGCGCTCGACCAAGATCGGCACCGGACAGGTGCTCAACCAGGACCTCGGCGCCGACGCAGTCGACGGAACGAAGATCTTCGACGCCTCGGTCAGCGCCGCAGACCTCGGGTTCGAGTCCGTCAACTCCGGCGAGATCGCGACCGACGCCGTCAACGGGTCGGAGGTCGCCGCGAACGCGATCGACTCCGACGAGATCCTCGACAACTCGCTCACGCTCTTCGACCTGGGCCAGAACTCGGTCAACGGCCCCGAGATCACCAATGGCGCGGTCTCGAGCACGGAGCTCGGCGACAACTCAGTCGAGCCCGCCAAGATCCCGAACGGCTCGATCAGGGCCATCGAGTTCGACGGCGGGAGGTCGAACGGTGCGATCACCCTGAACTCGGGCTTCGTCGCCAACGGCCGCTGCCGCGACGTCGGCATCTCAGTGCCCGGCGCCGATCCCGGCGACGCGGTGCTCTTCTCGGTCAACACCGACCTCCCCGATGGGATCCTGCTCTCCGGCGTCCGGGTCATCGATGACGACGTCATCCAAGGGAAGGCCTGCAACCTGACCGGGGGGGTCTTCCCGCAGCTCAACAACATCCAGGTCGCGATCGTCACGTTCACGCTCTAGCGCGCGACAACACCTGAAGCTAGGTTGGACGCTCCGGCCCGTCGGGGGCCGGGTCGTCCAACCCTAGGAGGGGAAAATGCTCGCCACGCTCCGTGCTCGGCTCACGTTCGCCAACGTGTGCTCGTTCTTCGCCCTGCTGATCGCGCTCGGCACCGGCAGTGCCTACGCGGCCAACACGGTCTTCTCCACCGACATCGTCGACGGGGAGGTGAAGACCGCCGACATCGACAACAACGCGGTGCGCTCGGCCAAGATCGGCACGGGCCAGGTGCTCAACCAGGACCTGGGCGCCGACGCGGTCGACGGCTCGAAGATCCTCGACGCGTCGATCGCCCACGCCGACCTCGCCAACGACTCGGTCAACTCGGCCAACGTCGCTCAACGAGTCGCTCACCGCCAGCGACCTCGCGACCAACTCGGTCAACGCGACCGAGGTCGCGGACAACGCGATCGACAGCGGCGAGATCGACGACGACTCGCTGTTCGCCTCCGACCTCGCCAGAGCCTCGGTCGGCGCCAGCGAGCTCCAGGACGCGGACGGTCGGCAACGCCGACCTCGCCAGCAACGCGCGTCACCGAGCGCCAAGGTGGCGGGCAACACGCTGACCACGGCCGACATCGCCGGCGCCGACGTCAACGGCGGCGGCGTCAGCGTGCCGACCGGCTACGTGCCCAACGGCCGCTGCAGGCAGCTCGACGCGAACGTCGGCGGCGCGAAGGCGGGCGAGGCGGTGGTCTTCTCGATCAAGGCCCCGCTGCAGGACGGGGTCATGATCTACGGCCAGCGCGTGCCCTCGGACGGCCACGTGACCTTCAGCGTCTGCAACTTCAGCGGCGCGACGCAGGCACAGATCAACGATATCCCGGTGAGGGTGATCACCTTCGGCTAAGGCAAGCAACCCTCGACGGCCGCCTGGTCGTCGGGGGTCTCGTCCGCGGCCGCGTCAAAGCCCCAGACGACGTTGCCGGTGAGCTCCGTCGGCGAAACGCCGATCAGGGCCGACGCGTCGGCCTCGTTGGCCTTCGCGTCGGCCTCGTTGGCGAAGACCGCGGGCCGTGCTGGCCGAGCTGCTGATCGGCGCCTGCGGCGGCGACGACGATTCGAGCTCGACCGGCCTCGAGCCCCACGCCGGGGGCCGCGCACAACGCCGCCCCCTTGCGGCCCGGATGTGACCCGCTCAATTCAGGCGCTCGACGATCATCGCCTCGCCCTGGCCGCCGGCGACGCACATCGTCTCGAGGCCGACCGTGTGATCGTCGGTCTCCATCACGTTCAGCAGCGTGGTCATGATCCGCGCGCCGGTCATCCCGAACGGGTGGCCGAGGGCGATCGCGCCGCCGTGCGTGTTCAGCTTCTCGAGTGGGATGTCGCACTGGTCCATGATCGGAATCACCTGGGCCGCGAAGGCCTCGTTGAGCTCGACCACGTCCACGTCCGACATCGACATCCCGGTGCGATCGAGCACCTTCTTGATCGCGCCAATCGGGGCGACGCCCATGTACTCGGGCTCGTTGCCGAACGTCGCGGCGCTGACGATCCGAGCCTTCGGCTCGAGGCCGAGCTCCGCCGCGCGCTCGTCGGACATCACGATGACCGCGGCGGCGCCGTCGTTGAGCGGGCAGGAGTTGCCGGCGGTCACGCCGCCGCCGCCGAAGGCCTCGTCGAGCTGGGAGAGCTTCTCGAGGGTCGAGGACGCGCGCGGGCCGTCGTCCTTGGCGACCTCGTTGCCCTCCGCGTCGGCGACCGGGATGATCTCGCGGTCGAAGAAGCCGTCCTCCTGCGAGGCGACGGCGAGCTCCTGCGAGCGCTGCGCATACTTGTCCATGTCGGCGCGGCTGACCTCGTACTTCTTCGCCACGTTGACCGCGGTCAGGCCCATGTCGATGTAGGCGTTGGGGTTGCCGTCGTTGCCCTGGAGCTTCGGGTTCTGGTCGGCGGCGCCCGCGGGCTCGGTGCGCTCGTTGTAGCGGCTCACCCACTCGACGCCGGCCGCGACGTAGGTATCGCCCTCGCCCGCCTTGACCGCGTTCGCGGCGTGGCGGATCGCATCGAGGCTCGAGGCGCAGTAGCGGGAGAAGGTGACCCCGGTGACCGTCTCGGGCAGCTGCTCGGAGAGCAGCGAGACGATCCGGGCGATGTTGAAGGCCTGCAGGCCCTGGGGCATGCCGCAGCCGCAGAACAGGTCCTCGACCGAGTCGGGGGCGACGTCGGGGTTGCGCTCGAGCAGCCGGTCGACCACGTAGGCGGCGGTCTCGTCCGGGCGCAGCTGGGCCAGCGACCCCTTGAAAGCGCGCCCAATCGGGCTGCGGGCGGCGTCGACGATCACGGCTTCGGGCATTGAGTGGCGCTCCTTGGTGTGTGCGGGGTGGATCCGGTACGGCGGTACCGACGGTCGCGCATCCTAGAGGCTCGCGACCGCAGGCCGTAGCGCCTCGGCAACCGATCCGCGGCGATTCCCGCCGACTCGTCGCCAGAGGACGCATACGGTGCAAAAACGACGAGTCGGCGAAATGGTGGCCATGGGCGCACGCGGCGAGGGTGCGGCGCCGCGGCCGGTCGGGAGTTCGCAAGACTGCGCTTCGCCCATGGCCTGGATCGACCCTGACTTCGAGTACCCGGCGCGGCTGGAGCTCGCCAGCGGGCACCACCTGCGGCCGATCCGGGAGGCCGACGTAGACCTCGACTACCCGGCGGTGATGGGTTCCCGCGACCGCCTCTGGGCGAAGTACGGCGAGAGCTGGGGCTGGCCGACGGCGACGATGAGCTTCGAGGCCGACCGCGAGGACCTCGCCCGCCACGCGGCCGAGGCCGAGGCTCGCGAGAGCTTCCTCTACGCGGCCTTCGACCCCGACGAGACGGAGCTCCTCGGATGCGTCTACGTCGACCCGCCGGAGGCCTCGGCGCCCGCCGGCTCCGACGCGACGGTCTCGTGGTGGGTGATCGACGCGGCGGTCGGGACGCCGCTGGAGCGGGCCCTCGACGACGGGGTACCACGCTGGCTCACCGACGCCTGGGGCTTCGAGGCCGTCCACTACCACCCCTGACCGGCTGGTATTGATTCGGACATGAACGACGAGCAGGTCACCACGGGCGAGGTCTCGCCGGCCGAGGCCGCGGAGCTGATCGACGCCGGCGCGGAGCTCATCGACGTGCGGCGCCCGTACGAGTTCGAGGGCGGCCGGATCGCCGGGGCCCGCAACATCGAGATGAACGAGCTCGCGCGGCAGGCGGAGGAGCTCCCCCGCGACCGCCCGGTGCTCCTTTACTGCCGCGGCGGCAACCGCTCCGGGATGGCCGCCGAAGCCCTGCGCCAAGCCGGCTTCGACGCCCACCACATCGCCGGCGGACTCGAGGCCTGGCAGGCCGACGGCCGCCCGCTCGAGCCCGAGGGTGGCGAGGTGCGACCCCCGCTGCCGGCCTCCTGATGGCGACCGGCGACCAGAAGCCGCCGGCCGGCTCGCAACCCGCCACCCCCGCGACCGGCTCGGGGCCGGGACGGGCGCGAAGCCGACGACGGGCGCACAGCCCACCACCGGCTCGGGGCAGGCGGCCCCGCAGACGGTCGAGCAGCAGATCGAGGGCCTGCGCGCGTGGATCGCCCAGCTCGACCGCAGGCTCGGGATCCGCAGCCTCGCGGGCGCGCTTGGCGCTGGTCCTGGCGCTGGCGGCCGGGATCGTGGGCGTCGTGCTCGCCGTGCAGACCAAGGACGAGAGCGCGACCAAGAACGACCTCAGCGCGGTCAGCGCGCAGGTGAAGTCCGTCGGACGCGAGGCCTCGCAGGCCGCCGAGGACGACGTCGCCTCGCTGAGCGCCCGGCTCGACGCCCTCGAGTCGCGCGTGAGCTCGATCGCCTCCAGCCAGCGGACCGCCGACAGCGAGATCCAGGTCAGTCAGGACGACATCGACGAGCTGCGCGGCGACATCAACGACCTCCAGACGGCGATCAACAACGTCGAGTCCTCCCCATCCGGCGGCGGCAACGGTGGCAACTAGCCCGGCTCGCTAGCCGCGCATGCGCCCGCCCTTGGTGGGTTTGCGCACGGAGCGCGCCGGCCCCGGCAGGTCGCCGCCCCCCTCGGCGAGCTGCAGCTCGAGCTTGTCGATCGCCTCGCGGATCTCGCGCATCCGCTCGGCCACCGTCACCCCCTGCTCGTCGGCGATCTCCTCGTCGAGCTCGGCGCGGTCGGCCGCCTTCTCGGCCTCGTGCACATCTTCCATCGAGTTGATGATGATCGCGATCAGCACGTTGATGACCAAAAACGACGCGATCAATACATAGGAGACGAAGAAGATCCACGACGCGGGGTGGATCGCCTGCCCCGCCTCGAGGAAGTCCGGCCAGTTCTCGAGCGTGAGGATCTGGAACAGGCTCAGGATCGCCTGGCCGATGTTTCCCCATTGCTCCGGATCCTCGTCTCCGAACAGGATCCAGCCCACCATCCCGTAGACGTACATGAGCAGCAGCGTGAGCAGGCCGAGGCTCGCGATCGGCGGCAGCGACCGTGCCATCGCCCGGACGAGGATCCGCAGGTCGGGCATCACGCTGACCAGGCGGACCACGCGCAGCAGGCGCACGAGGCGCAGCAGGGTGACGTTGTCGCGGACGCCGGGCAGGAAGGCGGCGCCGATGACGACGAAGTCGAACACGTTCCAGCCGCTCTTGAAGAAGTCCTGCGGCCGGCGCCCATAGGCCGCGATCCGGATCGCGAGCTCGACCACGAAGATCCCGAGGAAGACCTCGTCGGCGACCGTGATCGAGTCGTCGACCGTGCGGCCCCAGTCGTAGGTGCCGAGTCCGAGCGTGATCGCGTTGGCGACGATCACGCCGAAGATGAAGTTCTGGAATCGCGACGAGTTGGCGATCCGCGAGCACACCCGAGCCATCGAGGGCGCCATGTTTCCACGTCGCGGCCGGTCAGACCGGCCCGGCAACTAAGTTGCAAACCGCACGATGTCTGGCCTCCATCGTCCGGCGACTGGTCTACGGTCGCGCCAATCGCCCCGAAAGGAGAGGCTCTAATGCCTGAGGGTTATTGCGTAAAGGAGCGGAAGAAGGTCGAGATCAAGGATCCCCAGCAGGTCACGATGAAGAATGGCCGGCCGGCGATCCAGGGCACGTGCCCCGATTGCGGCACCAAGATCTTCAAGATCGGCAAGCTGGACGCCCAGTAGCGCATAAGCAAGCGGTTTTCAGCCGTCGTGCGCCACTGGTGCGCCAGCCGGTGCGCCAGTGAGCACATCGGCGAGCTCCCCACCAGCCGACCGAGCCGTCTCTTCGGCTCGCTTCCCTGGGCGTCGAGGTAGGCGTCCAGCAAGGTCGCCGCCTCGTCCTCTGAACCAGGCATCAGGTGGCCGTAGGTGTCGAGCGTGGTGGTGATGGAGCTGTGCCCCATGAAGGCTTGCAGCGCCTTCGCGTTTACCCGCGCCGCGATCATCAGCGAGGCGAACGTGTGCCTGCACTCGTGCGGGGTGATCCGCTCAAGCCCAGCTTCGCGCCAGGCCTTGTCCGCCCGCGCCTGGAGCTTCTGGCCGTCGAACGGTGTCTCCCCGGTCGAGCCGAAGCATCGCTCGGAGTCGTCGCGCTCCACCCGCGCTAGGTGCTCGGTGAGCACCCGGGACGTTCGCGCCACCATCGGATGGCTCCGCTGTTTCCCCCTTGGCTCATCAGCGGCCGGGGCACGACGCAGCCGTTCGGGCTTGTACCCGGCGAGGGGCGATGAGCCGATGAGCCGGGAGCCCGGCGCTCGAGGGCTCGAGCGCGGTTCCTGCCCTCGATCGTGGCTCAGCGTTGAGCGCTCTCAACCGGGTACTCCTATAGCCCGAGCCCCGGCATGGCGGCCCCGCGCGGTGTTCCCCTCCTGCGGGGTCGTTGCCGGCTCGGGCAGATTTTCGATTCCGCCAGCCGGTCCGGAGTGATGTCTAGGCGTAAAGGGCCCGCGTCAAGTGGGCCCGCCATTCGGGAGCAATTCGAGTGAGCGCTGCCTCGTAGCCATCGGAAGGCGCTCCAGCTGCGTTGACCGAGTAGGAACGTTGCCCGCTGGTGAGCTTCCAGAGGAACGCGGGGGCCGTATTGGCGTCGAGCTCGTTCAGAATCTCGATGCCCCGCTCGTCGAGCGGGCGAAAAGTCACGGTGGTAATAGTCGTCACCGAGCGCGAAGCTACCAAGCTCCGTCAGGCAACCACCCCAGTTCACCGGGTTCCAATTTCGCCGGAGATTGCGCCGTAGTTGGAAGACCGAGGCACCCGCATGCGTAGGTTGGGTGAGCAGGAACTCATGTTTCTCGATAGCAAACGGCTCCGAGCGTTCAGCTCGCTGGTGCGAGGCCAGGAGGTTGCGGTCGAGATGATTGATGGAAGCCGTGTCGAGGGCACCTTCCACTCCCTCCAAGGGGATTGCGTCGTGCTGGATATGGGTCTCTACGACCGTCTGCTGCTCACCGAGGAGGTCGACCGGGTGGGTGGCGCGGCAAGAGCGCTCGACCCGTAACGAAACCCTCGCCCCGTAGCCCCCTCGCAAACCGACTGGCCCCGCAGTCGATTCCGTTTGCCTGAGAGTGAGCTACCTCGCCGCGTTGATCGCGTGTCGGCGTAAGAACGCTCTTCAAGCCGAAACTGTTGGCCGCAGGGCCAGCGCAACCCAGCTTACTCCTCTGAACCGGGTCGAACGAGGGAGTTTCGCTAGTCGTTGCGCCGGACCATCCTGGCGGAGCGCCGTCCGCTACTGCGTTCGCGCCAGGTGCTCGCGCCAGTCGGGCGTTAACCGTTCGAGCGCGGCCTCGTAGCCGTCCGGCGGTGCGCCCTGGGCGTGGGCCGATCAGGCTCGCGCCGCCTAGTCCGGTCGGGCGCTGCGACCGGACTACGGTGCCAGAAGTTTGTGGGCGGCGCCAAGGGCCGCCCCAGCCAGCAGGGCTAGACCCAAGACCAGCATCCGCTGTGAAGCAGGCAAGTCATCTATCCGCTTTGCGAGCGACACGTCTTCTGTCATTCCGCGGGCGCTTTCTGTTGGCACTCATCCCGGCTGCGACCGCAGGCGATCGCCTTGTCGGTGGTGTCCATACCGACAGCGAATCCTCCGAGCAAGGCGATGACGAGACCAACGCCCGTAGGGGCTGTAACAGCGCCGAGGAAGCCCAGGGCGAGTCCGACGATCCCCGTTGTGGCCGTCTTTCCGATGCACTTACTGTGCGCCGTGTCGCAGGCCGCCAGCGCCTTGTCACGTGCTTCGCTCACGGTCGCCTACGGTACCGAGCCGATTTTCACCCCATGCAAGGGCTACGGCTAGCCTGCGCTCGCGTGGAGCGGGTGAGCTACCGGGTGGTCAAAGCGGTGCATGAGGCGCTGGTCATCTGGCGCATCGACGGCCCCGCGGGCGTAGTGATGCGAACCGACGATCTGCCGCTGCTGTTCTACAACCGCGAGGCGGCACGACGCACCGCCGCCCGCATGAACAAGAAGACGGCGGGAAGCTCACGCGAGTTCCGCGGGAGGCGCAGGAGGAGTTCGGCTCGCCGGGCGGCAGCGGGTGGCGGTGCGGCCAATCGTGCCCGCCTGCTCGACCGCCTCGGTTAAGGTTCCCCTCTGACGTAGCCGGCTACCCCTCAGGCGTTCACAGCGGCCGTCTGAGTGCCTCTGTCGAGCTTCGCCTGAAGGCTGCGAGCCAGGTCGCGGTTCTCATAGACGCTTCGGTCGTCGAGGCTTCATCGCCGCCGTAAGCGGGACTTGGGTGACGACGGGCGCGGGCGCCAACACTCCGCCCACTGGCGCAGGGTCGGGTCTGGGCAGCACGGGTCCCCCGCCGCGACGAATGTCCCGTCGCTCAACTCGTAGCCGACAACGAGAGACCGTCTGCGTGACGCCGCCGACGAACCGAGGCCGACCCGGCTAGGCGCGGGCCAGGTGCTCGCGCCAGTCGGGCGCTAGCCGGTCCAGCACGGCGCTCAGAGCGAGAACGGCTTCGGGAGCTTTGGTCGCTGAGGGTGAAAAAAACCAGGGGGATGGTCTGGCCCCGATGCCAGTCCCATCCCCGTGGTCGATGTAGTCCGTGCCGGCTGAAGGGGGGAACAGCCGGACGCGGGCAACTGACTTGGGTCTTCCCCGGCCTTCGGGTCGGTAAACGCGGCGCGCGGCGCCCTGGGAGCGGGCTTGGCTTCAGAGCGAAGCGGCCCCGAAGGGCCGCTTCGCCGAGAACGCAGACGGGACTAGTACTTAAGCGAGCCAGGAGCTCCAAAAGCTCGCGTTCGGAGGGCACTCCCTCCAACGTGCTCGCCGTTGCCTGCATGACCGCCGACCGGATCGCGCTTGAGAGCGTCGTGTTCTTCGGCCTCAGCGAGCCCTTCAAGGCGCCGGCGAACGGCCGGGGTGAGCCGGATGTGGAGCGAATCAGGCATGGAGGGCCACATTTCGCAGGTCAGGCGCGCGCCGTAGCCCACTTCGACGGTCTGAAAGGCAACGTCGAGTTCCCTGCCCCAGCCCTCCGGGGCTTCACCAACCGAACCTGCGGGCTGAACCAGCGCTTGAGCCGCCACTGCCACTTCCGGCGGCGGGTCATCGGTTCTCGTGCCTTCCGAGCATCGCGTCCAGCACGAGAAGGTCATGACTGCGGGCAGGGTCCGGGTCCCACCACGCAGGCTCGCGAGCACCACCGTCGAAGCTCGGGTACTTGGCCTCTGCCGACTCGTCGGGCGGCTTGTCAGGTTCTCCCATCCCGAGGGCGACCAGGAGTGCTCGTTGTTGGGCGACGCTAGCCATCTCAGATGCCCTCGGGAATCGAGGGCTTGATCTCCCAGACCTCGAGTGAGCGGATCAGATCGGCGGCCGTGTCGAGGCCAGGGACGGCCCTGGGGTCGCGGCCGGCGAGCGCGTGGATGCCCTCGATCCGTTGGTGCAAGGAGAGGTGTTGCCGGGCTCGGTCGAGCGCCGCCTCGATGACGGCCTGCGTCTCGGCGGCATCCCGCTCGGCGTCGGGCTTGATGTCGCGCAGGACTTCGTCAAAGTGCGCGCTGCAGTAGTCGGCACACGCCAGCTTCTTGCGATCGGCAACGCGACGGGCGTGGTCCACCCGCGCCTTCTCCTCCGCCAGGTCGCCGAGCTTGCGGAGCTCGCGATCGATCTCGGCGATCTCGCCCTTGTCGTCCACCGGTCGTTCCAGGTGATCGGTCAACTCGGGGTCTCGATGGGTCAGTTGACGACGGCGGTCGTGCAGGACGCGTGACCGTGTGAGCGCGTGGGCAAAACTGCGAGCGACCTCGGAGGCGTGAGCCTCTGCATCGCCCCATTCCTTCTCGCGGCGCTCGAACTCGCGGCGCGCGGACTTGGGCTGGGTGGTTGCGGTTGCGTTCATGCGTTCCTTTCACTGTGGGATGGGATGGATCAAGAGCCAGCGCCGACCGGGCTCCGCTGTCAACTCCCGGCCGGCGCTCAGACAGCGGAAAGGGCCAGGAGAAGCCCTCGGCATTCCGCGTCGCTTCGCCCCTTGGACGAAGTCATCAGCCTTCCGGGGCGACGGTTCGCCGCGAGGCCTCTAACGGTGCGTCGATCAGGGCGGAGTCACGCGGCCGGCTGCCTGCTCGCCCCCGGAAGACTGTTCCGCTTTTCGTGGTGGTCTCAAGCCACCGCCGCACCACCCACCAGTGTCAGCGAACTGCTGACCAACTGAGGAGGTGCGGACATGACGAGGCGCTACGGCCTATCGGAGGCCGAGAAGGACCAGGTCTGGGAGCTGCGAGCCCAGGGGCTGAGCGAGCGCAAGATCGGCCACCGGCTCGGCCTGCTTCCGGTCTCGGTGAGCCGCTACGTGGCAAGCGTGGGTGGGATCCGCCCGAGACGACGTCGACGAGCCGAGCGTTGCCTTTGCCTGGCCGAGCGCGAGGAGATCTCGCGCGGGATCGCCGGCGGCGACTCGGCACGCGCGATCGCTCGCAGGCTCGGACGCTCGCACACGACGATCGCCCGTGAGATCGAGCGCTGCGGCGGGCGGCGGCGCTACCGCGCCCACGCCGCCGAGCGCCAGACCTGGGGCCGGGCGCGGCGGCCGCGACCGACGAAGCTCGAGCTCTGCGCCGAGCTTCGCCGACTGGTCTTCGAGCGCCTGCGCCTAGACCACTCTCCGCAGCAGATCGCGGGCTGGCTTCGCCTTGCCTACCCCGACAATGAGGCGATGCAGGTATCGCACGAGACGATCTATCGCTCGCTTTACGTCCAGGCGCGCGGGGCGCTGAAGCGCGAGCTCACCCGCCACCTGAGGACCCGCCGTCAGAAGCGCTACGCCCGCTCGCAGTCGTCAAAGCGGCCAACGCCAGGGCAAGGTCACCGAGATGGTGATGATCTCCGAGCGCCCGCCCGAGGTCGAAGACCGCGCGGTCCCCGGCCACTGGGAGGGCGACCTGCTGATGGGAAACCGCCAGAGCGCCGCGGCGATCGCGACCCTGGTCGAGCGCTCGACCCGTTACTGCCAGCTGGTCGCCCTGCCCGAGGGAACGGAGGCCGAGCGGGTCTGCGAGGCGCTCGCGCAGAGCATCACGACGCTGCCCGCCCAGCTTCGCCGCTCGCTGACCTGGGACCAGGGCCATGAGATGTCGCTTCACCGGCGCTTCTCGGTCAAGACCGGCGTCGACGTCTACTTCTGCGATCCCCGAAGCCCGTGGCAGCGGGGCTCCAACGAGAACACCAACGGTTTGCTTCGCCAGTACTTCCCGAAGGGCGAGAGCCTCGCGGGGATCACCCAGGAGCGCCTCGATGAGGTCGCCGAGCTGCTCAACGGCCGGCCGCGAAAGACGCTCGGCTTCCGGACCCCGGCCGAGAAGCTCACCGAGCTGATCGAGGGCCTCGCCGAGGCCGGCGCCGAGCGCTGATCTCGCTACGGCCTACGGCCTTCGCTCGACAGCGCTCGGACTGGATGAGACGATGCGAAACGTCAGGGGTGGTGCATTGACCGGTTGAGGTCAAGATGCGAAGCGAGTCGTTCGCGCTCCCGGAGGGCTCGAGGCAGGCGTTCGCTCCCCCTGCTCGCGGTGGGCTCGTCCGCTACGTTCGACTCGTGTCTGAGATTGTCTTGACGAATCAGCAGGCCCGCGCCTTCGTCCGGTTCACGGAGGGCCACGAGGGCAGCGTGAGGGTGGAGCACCCCGGGGAGCCGTGGGGCGCCGACTACGTGCGGTTCACCTTGGTCGACGCGGAGGGCAACGACGGCCGCTCCGTCGTTCTGACGTACGCCGGCGTGCCCCCCAGGGCCGAGGGGATCCCGCCGGAATGGAACAAGGGCGACGACGCGGACTAGGCGGCGTCGGCCCCTCGTCCTCCCTGCCCCCAACCCCCCTGGCAACTACCAGCGGGTCGATGACTCCGACCCCTCTCTCCGGCCCTTTCCTGCTCCGGCATCGGGTTGCGGGTTCCTGGCGTACTACCCCCCCTGTGGACAGGTGAGGTAGACGTTGTAGGACCGCTCCGTATAGCTGGGAGCTGGGACATACGACGCTGACGAGATCAAGGCGGCCAGGCACTTCGACGGGGACCCAAATCCCCAACTTCCTCCGCTACTCGTCGCTACCCGGGGCCGGAGCCCCAAGACTGCCGTCCGACGTGCGGACGGTGCCGCACCGGGGTCGGGCGCGGCTCTGGTAGGCGTGTTCCCCATTCCCATGCCGAGCAGCACTCGGCTCGGACCTCACGGCCCATGGCGGCGGTGGAGACCGCCTCGCCCGTTACGATGCGTACAGGCTGTATGTAAACGGACTCGGCCCCTCGGGGAAGAGGATGTGCCGGGTCCGTTTTCTATTGCCCGCCGGGCGAGACCACGGCTGCTGGGCCGCTCTTCGAACCGGGCGAGTGAACGTTTTATGCCTAAGCGATGGTCGATGCCCATCGAGCGAAAGCCCCAGACGTCGCGCAGCAGCTCGTCCTTGGCGAATGCGAGAGCTATTTATGGCTAGGCAGTGGCGTGGGCCGCGCTGGCTTACACGGCGCCGCCTGGCCGGGTCAGCCGTTCTCCTCATCAGTCAAAGATGAGGTCCCACATGCCGACGACGAAGTAGAGGGTCCCGAACGCGAATAGCCACCACCCTCCAGGATTGTGGTGCTCGACGATCTGGATGTAGGCGGCGACCCACATCAGGGGGCTGACGATGATCATTCTCGGGTCTCCATTTCTTCGTGTCGTCCGCGCGCACCTACGCCGGAATGGATGGCTCCAGGCCCTTCCTCTTGCCACCAAAAGCAAAGCGGACCTGATCAGAGCCCCGCTTGCACTTGTACTCGCTGAAGTCGTAGTGGCTGTCCGATCTCACGCAACGCCATTGCTTGAACTTGACGACCCTGGGACCGCCTTCGGCGACAGCTCGGTCGTACCACCGATTCGCGACCTTCTTCCCCTTTGAGCAGCTAACGCCATCAACTCGGAGACCGTGGAAGGGTCCAGAGACGTTGTCGCACTGTTGGAAGCCGCGCTTATTTGGGGGGCTTGCAGTGGCTGCCGAAGCACAGGTCAGGAACAGCGAGAAGCCGAGGACTACGGCAACTGCTGTAGCCAGGGTCCAACCTGATGCGGATTTCCCCGGTGCATGCTCAGATCCAAGTCCCACGTTTCGACCTCCCTCAGTCGAGAGCTAGCTCAGGAAGAACCTACTGCTGATCGCGGCATCGCGGCGCAGGGCGTTAGGCGCCCCCTGGGAGCGGCAAATCGGCGACTACGGGGCCGCTTAGAGCATCGACCATTTGTCTGCAAGCCCCGGCCCTCTTGGTCGGTGTTTCCTTGCTTTTCCGGTCATCGGATGTAGAACGAGCGAGTAGGTGCACGAGCCAAGGAGGACGCGTGCACGATGAATGACACCGAGCGGAACGACGGCGAGCCGCCAAAAGGGCGCTTCGCAGCTTTCTGGACGAGCCTGCCGGGGATCCTCACCGCCGCCGCCGCATTCATTGGGGCGCTGGCTGCGGTCCTCGCCCTGTTCATAGGTGGGGGGGACTCGGGCGACGGTGGGGGCGACAGCGGGTCGAGTCGTGCCGATTGGGCGGACGAGGTTGATCCCATCTGTAGCGACGCGAGTGAGTCCATCAGATACATCCCCATTCCACAGCCCGGCGGTGGGCCTGCGGCTCCGCTTGCCATCGTTTTGAAAGACCCTGCTCTCGCCGAGACTCGCGCCCAGTACCTGCGCCAGGTCAGCAGAATTGCGCGCGACATGGGCGAGAAGGTGAGGGCGGTAGAGGCGCCGCCCGACGACCAGGGGAACATCGATCGAATGACGGTCCTCTGGGACCAACAGGCGGATGGGATGGACAACATCGCCCTCGACATCGAGAGCGGCGACGAAGCGGGCATTAAGAGTGCCCAGCAGCAAGTCAGCGCCACCGAGACTGAAGGGGACGCGCTAGCAGTTGCGTTGGGCGTACCGGCGTGCGCACAACGGCCTGTTCCGACTGAATGATGATTCCGCCGAACCTCCGGCGAGTCAGCGTTTTTGCCGAGCGCGCTACTCGGCGGTTTGCTTCGCGCGCTGTGCCAAAAAGCCGTGCACGCCCTTGCAACGGGCGGCACAATGGACGCCGTGGCGAAGGCGAAGCCCGGCCAAAAGACCTGGCCCCGGTGGCCTGCTGGCTCGAGGTCGAAGCGGGAGCCGGCGCCGGTGCGGATCAGCTTCAAGTGCCCACGCTGCGGCGGGCCGGACCCGGTCGACCGCTGCGACGCGGATCGAACCGCCTAACGCCCCGTCAATCAGCCTCCCTTCACCTGAGCGCGCAGCCGCTCGATCTGGCGCTGCTGGCGCTCTAGCTTCTGGGTCAACTGCTCGACGCTGTCTGCGAGCGCCGTGGTCGAGGCTGTGGCTGCTGGCGCGGTCCCGAGTTGCCCGAAGCCGTTGACGACGACCGGCTGGGCGGTTCCGTTGACCGTCTTGCCGCTGATCCCGGCGATGAAGGTGCGGGTCTGATCGCCCCTGGTCCCGATCCTGATCACCTTCGACTCCCCGGCCTTGCCGTCGTTGGCGATGTCGATGTTGTTCGAGCCGGTGGTCAGGTTCTGGCCGGCGCCGAAGCCGACCGCTGTGTTCGAGCTACCGGTCGTGTTTGCGGTCAGCGACTCGACCCCGGAGGCGACATTGTCGTTTCCGGTCGTGTTGTTGGAGAGCGAGAGGAAGCCGCTCGCGGCGTTTTGGGCGCCGGTCGTGTTCTTCACCAGCGAGAGCGAGCCGAGCGCAAGGTTCGAGTTCCCGTGCGTGTTGGCGGCGAGGGCCGAAGTGCCGCTCGCCAGGTTCTCGTTGCCGTCGATGTTGCTCTTCAGGGCGTTGAGGCCCGTCGCGATGTCATCGCCGCCGGTGGTGTTGGCGGTCAGGGCGTTCGAGCCGGTGGCGATGTTGCCGGCGCCGGTGGTGTTCGCCGAGAGCGCCTGGAGGCCGGTGGCGACGTTGTCGTTGGCGTTGTTCTCCCTGAGGGCGTTGGTGCCGATGGCGACGTTGTCGCTCCCGCTCGTGTTGAACTGGAGCGCGAACCGGCCGGCGGCGATGTTGTCGCTCCCGCTCGAGTCGTCGATGAGCGCCTGGAAGCCGGTCGCGATGTTGTTGCTGCCGCTCGAGACGCTCGCGAGGGCGCCGTTGCCGATCGCCGAGTTGTTGGAGCCCGACGTGAGCCCCGTCATCACGAAGCGCCCGAGGCCGACGTTGCTCGTGCCGGTGAACGTCCCGTTGAAGAGGCTGTCGCCGGCAGCGGCATTGTTAGATGAGTCGAAGTAGACGCTGCCGGTCGAGGCGAGAGCTGAGCTCGCCGCGAACGCGAGGACGGCGGTCAAAGCCGCGAGGGCGGCGAAGAGGGAACGGCGGAAACTGGGCTTTGCAGCCATGCTGACCTCCTGGGGTCTCGCGGGCGAGGCCAAACCCTTCCCTGGTCGCTGACGAGCACGCCGGGCGACCGCAGGTCCCGTCCGGTTGGAACAGGGCGAGCCTATCCGCCGGTGGGCGGTTGCTCCAAGCTCGCTTACGCGCCACCCGTCCCGAAATGTCGGAGTGAAGTCGCGCAAGCGACGCGGCTGGGGTGTGTCCAGCGTGCTGGCGTCGAGGCACCGCCTCCGTGCACTCGCCAGCCTACGCCCGAGCGACTGAGGCTCCAAAGGCCGACTGTGCTTGCCGACGGCGCCGGTGCGGACTGGAGCCGCGTAGCGTGCGCGGTTGCATGGGGTGCAAATCGCGCCGCTAGCGTTTCAGGGTCGGCTCGGCCACTCACGGAGGGGGAAACCATGCGACGGATTCGCAGCCACTTGACCTACGCGAACGTGATGGTGACTTTGCTCGCCTTCGTGGTCTTGGCGGGCGGAGCCGCCTACGCCGCCAACACCGTCCTGAGCTCCGACATCGTCGACGGCGAGGTAAAGACCGCCGACATCGGCAACAACCAGATCCGCAGCGTCGACCTGCGCAACGACACGCTTTCTGGAGGAGGGCTGCAGAGCTCCGACATCGCCTCGGGCGCGATCACCGCCGCCGACGTCGCCGGCGAGTCGCTCACCGGCGATGAGGTCGCCGACGAGTCCCTCACCGTCTCCGACATCACCGACGAGTCCCTGACCGGCGATGTGGTTGCCAACGACTCGCTCACCGGCTCGGACGTGCTCGAGTCGTCACTCGGCGTGGTTCCCGATGCAGACCGCGTCGATGGACGGCACCTGTGCCCGGGGAAAGCGTCCGCCGGACCTTCCTTCACGACCATCTGCGCGGCGGGAGGGCTGATCGTCGAGGCCGCATGCATTCCGTTCGCCGCCCAGAGCGCATCGGGGATCGTCCGGCTGCGGACGACCCAGGCCAACAACGCTTTCTACGTGATCAACGGCCCGGTCAACTCAAGCGACGTGAACTTCGGCACCGGCGACGGTCCGGTCACGCTGCTGAGCCTAGATGCCGACGGCGCGGGGGCGGTCTCGCCGACGATCACCCGCTTCCACGCCAGCTCGCAGACCGGCCAGCTGACCGGGAGCGTCGCGGCACGCGTCTTCGCGTTCACCCCGACGATTGCCAGCTGCTCGTTCACGATGGACATTCTCGGATAGGGGACGGCCGCGTTCCCCGTGCGTGTTCGGTGGGCGCGGGGAATACCGGCTGCAGAGCGTCAACGTCGTCGACCCCGGGCAGGGTATGGCCCGCTGGCGGCGATGCAACGGCCAGGACGCCGCCTACTGGCCTACTCCCGGAGCCCGGCGGCTTCGAGGGGCGGTCGTCCCTTCCCACCCGGTAACGAGAAGGGCCGCCGAGGCGGCCCTTCCATTCAGACTGACAGCCTCGGCCCCGGGGGTCGTTCCTACTTGAATGTGATCGTGCGGTGCCGGGTCGCCACGTTGCCGGCCGCATCCCAGGCGCGGACGGTGACCTTCGCCTTGACGTTCTTGCCCTCGTTGAGCGCCTTGCGGACCTGCTTGCGCTGCGTCACATCGCTCATCTCCGGCCCCGTGCCCTTGAGCGTCTCACCCGGCGCGACGCGCCAGTTGCCGTCCGGCTCGAGCTTGTCGTTCTTGACCTTCGTCAGCGTGCCCGTGGAGCGTTCGGTACACGTCTCGTCGCCACAGCTCACCTCGACAATCACGTCGCAAAAACGGCTGTCGCAAAGGTGGCGCGGCCCCGTGGCGTGCTGCGTCTTTGCCCCCGAGAGCCGGAGGTCCGGCGGGACGCGATCGACGCGCTCCCCCGTAGTCGAACTCGCCGTCTGCGCACCGAGAGAGCGTGGATGGCCATACCTCGTTGGATCGTAGGCCTCGCGGTCGCCGCGGCACACGAACTCATCGTGCACCTCGCGCCGCACCTTGGCATACACGCGAGCGGGGCTCGCCGCCGGTCGCGGGAACCACCCCCAGTAGCCCCGCCGGTGCCTGACCTGCTCGGTTCGGGCAGTGCCGAGCTCGCGATCGGTTCCGGGCCGCTGCTCGAACACGGTCACCCGTCGCCCCTCCATGCACTTCCTGACCAGGTCAGACCGCGGATTACGGTCGCGGTATGACACCAGCCAGCCGTGGTAAATGAAACCACGATCCGTGGTGATCGAAAGCTGCGTGCGGTACTTGACGACCTCCGGGGCCGCCGTCGCCGTCTGCGCCCCGAGCGCCATCGCCCCAGCCGCAGCCACGCCGATCACAATCGCGAATCGCTTATCCATCTCGTTCTTCCCCTCCGGTTGACAGCCAGAAGCCTCCGACACGGCGGTACACGCTCGGTATCAAAGGCCGGGCCAGGCGTGATCTAGGCGTGCGACGGCGGCGTTTCTGCGCGGGGCAGTAGGCGCCGGTCCAAACGCGTCGCCATGCCAAAACACCGGAGTACAGTTGTCCCGTGAGCGACGACAGGCCGGGCATCCGAGCGCCCTGGTGGGACGATTGGGGGGAGACCGTCGCGTTTATTACGCTCGGGATCCTCGGTTTGGTCGCTGCATTGACGCTGGCCGGTTGGCTGGTGAGCCTGCTCCTCTGATCCGGTCACGCCGGGACCGCCACGCAGCCGCCGGTCTACTCGTCGCCGTGTCCCAAAACGCCGCCGGTCAGGTCAACGCCGCCAGGATCGCGGCCGCCTCGGCCCGGTGCTCGCGCTGCTGGCGCTCATACATCTCCCTCGCCGAGCGAGGCGAGATGACGACGTGCTCTCGGACGGGCTTGCGGGCGTGCTCGGCCTCGACGACGAGTTGACGGCGCTCGTCGTCGAATAGCAACCCGCGCCGGTCGAGTTCGAGCACGCGCTCGAGCTTGGTCGGCGGCTGGGCGATCCCCAGTTCGAAGCGCCAATAGCCCCATATGCGCTCGCCGGGTCGGCGCACACGCTGACCCTGCGTTAGCTCCGCGCCGTAGGCCCGCCATGCCGCCTCAAGCTCGGCCAGCCGTTCGGGCGAGTGCTCGTAGCCGTCTGCCGGTCCACAGAGCAGCGAGATCTCGACGTCCTCCAGCGGCGGGATCGACCGCGGGGTCGTGAACCGGACCATCAGGACGCCTTGCGGTCGGTGTCCTGACGCCAGCGCGTCTCAGCGGCCTTGCGGGCGCTCCTGACGGCGTCGCTGGTCGACTCGGGAAGGTCCAGTTGGCCGAGCAGCTTGCCGAGCGCGATCCGCCCCTGACGTGCCTCGGACACGCTCGCGTTGACCACCGCCTGGCCTCTCGATCCCTCCGTCAGATAGCCGCGTGTCTCGATGTCGGCCTCGGCGCGCTCGACGTCGAGCAGCTGGCGTTGGGCGAGGTCGAGGAGCGCGGCCTCGCGCTCGTCGAGTTCGACGCCCGGCGGCAGGCCGTCTCGGATCGCGGCGATCAGGTCGTGGTCAGCCATCGGAAACGCCATAGGCGCATGCGGTGGGGGTGCATTCTCTTACGCGGCGCCCTTTGAGATTGCGCGTCGTTGATCCGCGACACTCCCCCCGCCGCGAGATACTGCGCGGGCGATGTCGCAGGCGAACGTGGAGGTAGTGCGTGTGGCCTATGAAGCGTTTGCCCGTGCAGGGCTTGATCGGTTCATGGAGCACTTCACCGATGACGTCGAATACCGCGTCCATGGGGCGGATGCGCCCGACGGCGACCTCAGTCCGCTCCACGGCCAGGATGCCGTTCGGGCATGGCTCCAGGACTGGATCGACATGTTCGACGGGTTCTGGCAGCAGCTGGTGGAGCTGATTGACGCCGGTGGGGACACCGTGTTCACGGCCGAGCGGTTCGGCGGACGCGCTCGGCTCAGCGGCGTCGAGGCGGACTCGCCCAACTGGACGGTCTTCACCATCCGCGACGGGAAGATCGCGAGCGGCCACGAATACGCGACCCGTGAACAGGCCCTCGAAGCCGCCGGGCTGTCGGAGTAGGCGATGTCGCAGGAGAACGTGGAGATCGTGCGCCGGCTGGTCGAATGGTTCAACGCCGGCGACGTCGACGCCCTGCAGGCGCATACGACGGATGACGTTGAGATCGTGCCCTTCCGCGCCGAGCTCGAGGACACGGTCTACCGGGGGCCGGGAGCGGCCGCGGCCTTTGCGGCCGACAGCGATGAGAGCTGGGAGGAGATTCGGTTTGACGCCGAGGCGCTTCGTGATGCGGGCGAGCGGGTGGTGGCAATTGGGCAGTTGTCGGCGCGTGCGCGGGGCACGGGTGCCGAGGTCAGCGCAAGGCTCGCGATGCTCTTCGAGTTCAGAGGCGCCCAGCTTTCGAAAGCCCGGAGCTACACGGACGTGGAGGAAGCCCTCGAAGCCGCCGGGCTGTCGGAGTAGGGCGCCCATCGCGGCGTTTTTGTGCGCTCCGCTACCCGGCGGTCTTCGCGGCGTGCGGACCCCAAAAAACCGGCTCTTAGTCACGGCCCGGTTTTGACGGAGTTCCGGCATGCCCATTTGACCCGGGGCTGGCGACGCGAGAGGCTTGCCGTAGCCAACCAAAGGGGACCCTCATGCGCAAGCACCTGACCTACGCGAACGTGATGGTCACGATTCTCGCGTTCATCGTCCTCGGCGGCGCCGCCTACGCCGCCAACACGGTCTTCAGCAGCGACATCGTCGACAACCAGGTCTATTCCGCCGACGTGCGCAACGACAGCCTCACGGGGGGCGGGCTTGCCGCCGCCGACCTGAGGGCGGGCTCGGTTGGCGGTTCCGAGGTCTTCGACGACTCGCTGCGCGGCGCCGACGTAAACGAGTCGAGCTTCGGGGTCGTCCCGGACGCCGCGCACGCGACGAACTCCGACCGGCTCGGCGATCGGGCCGCCGCGGGCTACCAACGGCGCGTTATCGGAACCTGCAATGGGGGCGCCATCCGAGCGATCAACGGAGTCGGTGCGGTTGACTGCATCGATCAGGCGGTGTTCCCGATTTCCGCGGATCTCAATTCGACCGACCACCGATTCGCCGGGACGCAATTCTTTCCGTCGAACCTCAGCATGCTTCTGCGGTGTGATTCGAGTTCTGCCGCCGCTGACTTCGTCAACAACGGATTCGGCGGCGCAACGCTGAACTGGATCTTTAGTGAGGGTGGAACACAGAGCACCGTCAATGCCAGCGGGACCTCCGTGCCGGGGCGCGATGGCGCCAACGTCATTACCTTCGGCTTCGGTAACCGAATCGAAGGGCAGTGGATCTTCGCCGACGCGGACGGCGTGGTGACCGTGAACCTCCACGGGTTCATCGCCCCCGGGTCGCCCTCGTTCTGCGAGTTCAAGGGCACCGCGGAGTGGGCGCCCCTCGGCTAGAAGATCGTCTGCGTGACCGAACTCAGCGACTGAGGCGTAACCGGAGCCGCCGGGCTGTCGGAGTAGCCCTGCGCTTATCAGCACTCGAACCCCGCACCCGGACGTCGCCGAGCGACTTGGTCGAGAGCACGCGGGCGTCGGGGTTCGCAGGTGTCGGCGTCAACGTGATCTCGAACAGGTCGATCTCGAGTAACTCTTTGACGCCGTCGGAGCCGACGCGGTCTTCGAGCGTGAGGTAGCCGAAGCTCAACCCGATCCGGTCCTCCTTCAAGGCTGCGCCACGCTTGACGCGTCACGCTGTCGTGGATGTCAAGGTCACCTTCGCCGAAGAGGGTCAAGCGCCTCGATGGGGGCAAGCACAAGTTCCAAGTCCGGGCGATCGACGCGGCGGGTAACGTCGACCCGAGCGCAGCCAAGGACAAGTTCAAGGTGGTCGGCTGAGCCGCGATCCGCTAAGGCTGGGTTCTTCGACAGCCATAACGCCAGGCCCGCACGGGACTCCGCTTGTGGATCGCGCGTGGGACTCCGGCGTGTGTGGCGGGGCGGTATGTATTTGCTCGCGCACCGCTCCGTTCCCGCCTTACCCCCTCCCTCCTCGCGCGCCATTCGTGCGCCAGTCAGCACCCCGCTCAGGCGGTCTAGAGCGGTCTCGAGCGGTAGTGATTTGGCTCTTCAAGCGGAAGCCCGCTTGGCCAAGCCATACGTCCCCGATCTTCAAGATCGGCAAGCTCGAGGCCTAGCCGCCCCACACCGCGGCCCCGCCGCCGGGGGCCGCCATAAATCGGTCGCGCGCCTGCACTAGGTGTGAATCGGCGCAATCGGTGGAAGAATGGCGTCGATAGCGCATGGCGAGTACGCGATCGCAGAAGCCGCTCGAGCTGATCCTGGCTCGGAACCTGTTGACCAGCATCTCGACGCCGGCCTTTTTGCTGGACAACGAGGCGGCGGTCGTGTTCTACAACGAGGCCGCCGCGGCCCTGCTCGGGCGCTCGTTCGAGGACGCCGGGCGCATGGAGGCCGACCAGTGGACGCGCGCGTTTGGCCCGTTCGACGGCAAGGGCTCGCCGGTGGAGGTCGACGCCCTGGCGACCACCGAAGCGATCCGCCACGGCCGCCCGGCGCACGCCACTTTCACGATTCGCGTCGCCGGCGGTGAGCAGCGCTCGATCGAGGCGAGCGCCTTCCCGATCGTCGCCTCCGAGGAGGGCTCCTCGGGCGCGATGATCCTCTTCTGGCCCCTGAGCAAGAACGGCGACGGGTGAAGCTCAAGGTCTGGGGCGCGCGAGGTTCGGTGCCGGCACCGGGGCCGCACATGAACCGCTACGGCGGCAACACCTCCTGCGTGGGGCTCACCCTCGCGAGCGGTGAGGAGTTGATCCTCGACGCGGGCACCGGCATCCGCAACCTCGGCCTCGACCTCAACGCCGGCCACCGGATCCACATCCTGCTCACGCACCTGCATCTCGACCACATCCAGGGACTGATGTTCTTCCCGCCCTGCTTTCGGCCCGAATCCGAGATCACGATCTGGGGCCCCTCCTCGCCCGAGGCCTCGCTCGAGGACCGGATCGGCCGCTACATCTCCGCGCCGCTCTCCCCGGTGGAGGTCCGCGAGCTGCCCTGCTCGGTCTCGTTCCGCGACACGCCGCCCACCGAGTGGGAGCTCGGCGGGGCGACGATCCGCGCCGAGGCGGTCACCCACCGCGGTCCCACGCTCGGCTACCGGATCACCGACGGCGAGACGACCGTCGCCTACATCCCCGACCACGAGCCGGCACTCGGCTCACCCCTCGACCAGCTCGAGCCCGAGTGGATCTCGGGCTTCGACCTCGCCCGCGAGGCCGACCTGCTGATCCACGACTGCCAGTACAGCGACGAGGAATACCCCGAGCACGTCGGCTGGGGGCATTCGGGCGTCTCCGACACGCTGACCTTCGCCCGCCGGGTCGAGGCCCGGCGACTGCTTCTCTTCCACCACGATCCGCTGCACCCGGACGAGTTCCTGGACGAGTTCTGCTCGCACGCTCGCACCGCCTGGGAGCGGCTCGGCGGTGACGCGACCGAGCTCGAGATGGGCATGGAGGGCGGCGAGCTCGAGGTCACGGGCAACGGCGTCCACTCGCGGGTCGCCCGCCCGCCCGTACAAGCCGTCGGCCCCGAAGTTTCGACACTCGGATAACGAAGGCGCGGACCCCCGCGCCTACCGTCCCACCCGCAATCGCTAACGCGCGAAGCCGGACCCTGCTCGGGCCGGCATGGGAGTGTGATCGGATGAGACGGAAGTACGCGCTCGGGGGGGCCCTGGTCGCAGCGGCCGCCCTGTTGCTCGCGGTCCCGGGCTCGGCCCTCGCCGACGCCACCGACCTCGAGAAGTCGATCGCCGGCAAGCTCGATCCCTCGGTCGGGATCAACACGATGTGGGTGATCATCGCCGGCTGCCTGGTGATGTTCATGCAGGCCGGGTTCGCCTTCTTGGAGATCGGCTTCTCGCGCGGCAAGAACGCCGGGACCGTGGTCGCGAAGATCCTCACCAACTTCTCGATCGCAGCGGTCGGGTGGTGGGTATGCGGGTTCGCCTTCGCCTTCGGCGCGGGCAGCGTTCTCGGCCACGACGGCGGGTTCTTCTTCTCCGACCTCGGTCCCTACTCGGCGACCGCCGACGGAGTGACCACCTTCCATCCGAGCTTCCCCGTGATGTCGCTCTCGGACGCGACGATCGAGTCGAAGTTCTTCTTCCAGTTCGTGTTCTGCGCCGTCTCGCTGGCGATCGTCTGGGGCACGACGCTGGAGCGGATCAAGTTCGGCGTGTACGTGATCTACGCGATCGTCTTCAGCGCGATCATCTACCCGATCGGCGCCCACTGGGTGTTCGGCGGTGGCTTCCTGCAGGTCGGCGGCTACCTCGGCACGGACATCGTCGGCATGCAGGACTTCGCCGGCTCGACCGCGGTCCACCTGATCGGCGCCACCGGGGCGCTGGCGGCGCTGCTGCTGCTTGGCCCGCGCAAGGGCAAGTACGGCCGCGACGGCAAGCCGCGTGCGATCCCTGGGCACAGCATGCCCCTGTTCGGCCTCGGGGTGCTGATCCTGTGGCTGGGCTGGTTCGGGTTCAACCCGGGATCAACCCTGGGCGCGCTCGACGGGCGCTTCGCCGAGATCCTGATCATCACCAACCTGGCGGCAGCCTTCGGTGTGCTCGCCGCGGTCGCGACGGCGCGACTGAAGACCGGGACGATCGACATCGGCATGGCCGGCAACGGCGCGATCGCGGCGCTGGTCGCGATCACCGCCCCGTCGGGGTACGTCGAGCTCTGGGCGGCGCCGATCATCGGCGCGGTCGCCGGCGTGATCGTCGTCCTCGGCGTCTACTGGGTCGACAAGTACATCGACGACCCGGTCGGGGCCCTGTCGGCGCACGGCATGGCCGGCATCTGGGGCACGATCTCGTGCGGGATCTTCACCGCCCCGCGCCTCGCTCAGTACAACGGGTTCGGCAACCCCGACGGCGGCCTCTGGTACAGCGGCTCGTTCTCGCAGCTGATCGCCCAGGTGCTGGGCTTCATGATCGCGTTCACGTTCGTGTTCGTCCTCAGCTACGCCACCTTCTGGGCGATCAAGAAGGTCTACGGCCTTCGGGTCACCGAAGAGGAGGAGGATGCCGGCCTGGACATCTCCGAGCACGGCATGTATGGCTACCCGGAGCAGTTCATCCCCCAGCCGGAGTACCCGGGCGGCGGGGGTGGTCCGGCGCCGACCCCGGCTCCGGTGTCCGCGATCACCGCCGACCGGCCCTCAGAGGCCTGAGGAGGTAGGAGAGCCAGATGAAGAAGATCGAGGCGTTCATCCGCCACGAGGCGTTCGAGCCGATCCGGACGGAGCTGCTCGACAAGGGGTTTCCCTCCCTGTCGATCAGCGAGGTCAAGGGCTCCGGGCGCCAGAAGGGGATCGTCGAGACCTACCGCGGCTCGAGCCTGACCGTCAACGTGCGGCCCAAGCTCAAGATCGAGGTGGTGATCGAGGACAAGGACAAGTCCCTGGTCGTCGAGACGATTCTCAAGCACGCGCGGACCGGCGACGTCGGCGACGGGAAGATCTTCGTCCTTCCCGTCGAGGAGGCGATTCGCATCCGCACCGGCGAGGAGGGCGAGACCGTCCTCCAGGCGCACACGGACGCCGAGATCGCCGTTTGACCTAGCGAGCGCCGAGGGCGTCGCGCCTGGCCTGTTCAGCGGCCTCCCGCGCGGCGTCCTCGGCCTCGTTGCGCAGCTGCTCGGCGAACGCGTCACGCCGGCGCTTGGCCTCGCGGCGGGCCTTGGCGTCGGCCCGGTTCGCGCGGACCTCCAGCTCGTGCTCCAGCCGCGCCTCGACGGCCTGCAGCCGTGTCTGGGCGTCGGCGGAAGCCCGCTCGGAGGCCTGTAGGCGGACGCGCTCCTGCTCGGTCGCCAGCCGCTCCGCGAACTCCGTGCGCGCCTCGGCGGCCGCCTCCTCGCGCACGCGCTTCGCCTCGGCCTCGGCCTCGCGCTCGACCTCCTCCGCGCGCTCGCGCAGGCGCTCGGCCACCTCGCTGCGCGCTCGCCGCTCGGCCTCGTGGGTAAGACGCTCGACCAGGGCGTCGAGTCGGCGCTGGGTCCGCTCGGTCGCGTGCTCGGCCTTGAGCCGCAGCTCGGCTTCGGCCGTCGCCTTGCGTTCGGCCTGGCCGACGGCGAGCTCGGCCTGATGGCGCGCCGTGGCCACCTCCCGCTCCGCGTCGGCGAGCTGGCCGGCGAGCTCGGCGTGCACCTGCTCGCGGGCGTCCTCGAGGGCCGCAGCCCGCAGCGCGTCGGCCCGCTCTTCGAGTCGGGCGGCGGCCTGCCGGCGCAGCTCATCGGCCGCGAGCCGGAGCTTCTCCTCGCCCGTGGCCCGTAGCCGCTCGCGCGCGGTCGCCAGTGCGCGCCGGGCGCGCTCGCGCATCCGCTCGATCTCCGCCGCGGCCTCGGCTCGCGCCCGTTCTGCCTCGGCACGCGCTTGTTTGGCCTCGCCTCGCGCGCGCTCCGCGCCGGCGTCGGCGTCGGCGCGCGCGGCCTCGACCTCGTTGGCGCCCTGCCGGGTCGCCGCCTCGATCGCCGCCTGCGTCCGTGCCTCGGCGCGGGCGGCCTGCAGCTCGGCGCTGCGCACGGCCTGCTCGAGCTCGCGCGCGCGCTGCTCGGCGTCGATCCTCGAGGCCTCGGCCTCCCGGGCCCGACGAGCGGCCTCCGCGCCGGTCCGCTTCGCCTCGAGCAGCTCGTCCCGCAGGCGGCGCACCTCGGCGGCGAGCTCGGCGGCCGTCTGGTCGCGGGCCTCGGCGGTTTCCGCGCTCACGCCGTCGACTGCCACCCGCGCCCGTGAAGCCGCCTGTTCGGACGGCGAGCTCACGGCCCGCAGGCGGCGCTGGGCGGCGCTTCGGCCGCCGGCCGGTGGGGCAGCGCTCGTCGGGTCCGGTCGATCTCCCATGCAAATCCACGCCCGGCGGGCCACTGCGCCAGCGGCACCCGGGACCGAGCGAGCCTACAACAGCGCGAACGGCGCGCGCCTGGATCAGCCGAGCGCCTCGACCAGCTCGGTCCGCTGCGCACTCGGCGAGCGCCATCGTCGTCAGCTGCGGGTTCACACCGAGGCTGGTCGGAAAGACGCTCGCGTCGCAGAGATGCAGGTTGGCGGTCCCGTGAACGCGGAAGCCCCGCGGGTCGACCGGCCCGTCGCTTATCTCGCGGCCGAGCGGGTTGCCGCCCTGCGGGTGGCCGGTGCCGAGCTGGATGTCCTCGTTGGAGCGCACGATCTCCGATAGCCGCTCGAGGTCGTCCGGGCGGGTGAAGGAGCTGAACTGGAAGGTCGCGGGCATCACGCGCCTCGCCCCCGCAGCGAGATAGATCCGCCCGGCCAGCTTCAGTCCCTCGACGAGGCGGTCGAGGTCGGCGTCCGTCGGCTCGTAGACGACGTCGGCGCCACCGAAGAACGCCTTCTGCACCGAGCCGTTGGACTCGCTGCCGATCAGCACGCCGGTTGCCGCCATCCGGTCGTACGCACGCATGTTGCGGCGGTGCTGCTCAAACCAGCCCGGCATCGCGAGCGCCTGGGAGAGCACCGGGTTGAACCAAGTCTCCATGACCACATCGGGGCCCGCGTCGGGCGGCTCGAAGACGTGCGTGATCTGCAGTCCCGCGAACGAGTTGAGCTCCTGGTCGAACTCCGCCGTGATCGGCGAGCCGACGTTGAACGACAGGCCACGGCCCACCATCGGCCCGCCGATCCCGCTGCGGCCGAGCAGGTAGCTCGAGCTCACCGCCCCGGCGGCCACCACGAACCGCTTGCCGCGCACCCGAAAGCGCCGGTCGCCCGCGCTGCACTGGATCGCCTCCACGCGGTCGCCGCTGTGCTCGATCCCGTCGACCGAGGTGTCGGAGACGATCCGCAGGCGCTCCTCGCCGAAGCGCTCCTGCGCCCACGGCAGCAGGGTGTCGAGCATCGAGAGCTTGCGGCCGTAGGCACAACCGATGTTGCAGTAGCCACACCCCAGGCACTGGTGGATGTTGGCCTCGATCGGCTCGTAACGCCGGGCGTCGGCCTCGAGCCCCAGCGCCTCGATCCCGGCGATGAACTTGCGCGCCCCGGGGCTGTGGATGCGCGCCGGCTGCGGGCCGATCGACAGCAGCTGCTTGATCGAGGCCACCGCGGCGCGGACCCGGTCGGCGTCGAAGCGATCGCCCAGCCGGCGCTCCCACTCCGCGAGCACGTCGTCGGGCGGCTCGATCGAGACCGCGTTGTTGATCACCGTGGTCCCGCCCACGCACATGCCCTGCAGCACCTGCAGCTTGAAGTCGCGCGCCAGCTGCAGGGCGCCGTCCCGATACAGGGTCCCGAGCATCTCGACCTCGTCCTCGCTGAAGTCGGCCGGGTCGACGTGATGGCCGCGCTCGCAGATCAGCACCCGGTGCCCTGCCTCGGCGAGCCGGTAGCCGATCACCGCCCCGGCGGCGCCCGAGCCGACGATCACGACCTCGGAGTCGAGGTCGCGCGCGACCCGGCGACCGTCCTCGACCACGAGTGAGCCGCGTGGCTTGCGTTGCGCGCCGCGCCCCTCGGGTCGCTGCGAGAACGGCGTATAGCCGGTCGCCGGCCAGCTGCGGGGGTCCCCGTAGTAGCCCAGGTAGGTGGCCTGCTGAGCCAGCCGGATCATCCCCTGCACGAGCCACCGCCGCAGGCTGCCGATCCTGCGCCGGGCGACGTCGTCGGAGAAGTGGCGCTCGAGGAAGTGACGGCGCTCGTCGACGGCCATCAGCGTGAAGGTCGGATTCGCGAACAGGAGCGGGTAGAGGTTCATGCCCGTGAGCGCCACCCTCATCACCCACTTGCGCCGCGCCTCGAAGCCGGCCAGGTAGCGGTCGGCGTTCTCGGCCACCTCGTCAGGGGTCAGGTCGGTCGGCGCGTCCGCCGCCGATGCCGAGCTCCAATACAGCGCCTCCGCGACCGAGGCCAGGGTCCGGAACTGCCCCGACCACAGGTAGGAGAGCCCGTGCCAGGAGCGGAAGGCGGCGCGGTGCAGGAGCGCGAACCCGAGCGCGAGCCCGCCCTCGAACACCATCCCGATCCAGATGATCGCCGTCATGGAGATCTGGACGCCGAGGATCTCGACGTCCTGCGAGTGCTCGCCGAAGATCAGGATCAGCACGCCCGCCGGAACCCAGATCCCGAGGGCCAACACGACCAGCGAGACCAGGCGCTCGAACCGCCGGACGTCCGCCGAGGCGATGAAGCAGACGCCTCCGATCAGCCCCGCCTTGACCACCGAGTTGATCACGAACGGCAGCTGTCCCCACCCGGTGGAGGAGCCGATGAGCGCCGGCAGCAGGTAGACGAGGGTCTCGCCGGTGAAGATGAAGGCCGAGATCCGCAGTACCCGCTGCAGCCTGCGCTCAGCGTTGGTCAGCTCCACCGCGGCCTCCGCCCTCGCTCAGTCGTCGTCGTCCTCCTCGAGCGGGGCCGGGGGCTCGATCCCCCACTCCCGCATCCCCTCCTCGATCCGGGCGATGACCGTCTCCAGCACGGCCACGCGCGCCCATCGCTTCGAGTCGCCCTCGATCAGGTCCCAGCGGGCGTGCGGCTCGTCGGTGCGAGCGAGCATGTCCTCGACGGCCTCGGCGTAGGCACCGCGCTTCTCGCGGTTGCGCCAGTCCTCGTCGGTCAGCTTCCAGCTCTTGAGCTCGTCCGTTTGCCGGCTCTCGAAGCGCTTCAGCTGCTCCTCGTCGGAGATGTGCATCCACAGCTTGATCAGGAGCACGCCCTCGGCGGCGAGCGAGCGCTCCTGGTCGTTGATCTCGCCGTAGGCGCGCATCCACTCCTCGCGGCTCGCGAAGCCCTCGACCCGCTCGACGAGAACCCGGCCGTACCACGTGCGGTCGAAGACGGCCATGCCTCCCCAGCCCGGGATCTTCGGCCAGAAGCGCCACATGAAGTGGTGGCGCTTCTCGTCAGGCGTCGGGGCGGCGAACGAGCTCACCCGCACGTGACGCGGATCGAGCGGCGCGACGAGGCGCTTGATCGCCCCGCCCTTGCCGGACGCGTCCCAGCCCTCGAACAGGACCAGGACCGGCGGCCCGAGCCGGCGCTCGCCGCCGTTGGCGAGCTGCCCACCGAGCGTCAGCCGCAGCTGGGCGAGCCGGCGCTGCGTGCGCTCGAGCCCCTTGGCCTCCTCCTTCTTCGACAGGGACTTGGAGAGGTCGAGCTGGTCGAGACGGCCCACGAGCCCCATCCTCTCGCAGTGACCGGCCGCAGTTCAACCCGCGAGCGCGGCGAGTGGCACCTTCGGCCCGGGTTGCGGTGGGGGCTCGGAGGTGACCTGGAGCGCGAGCGGGAAGATCAGCACCGCGAGCGTGATCATGATTACCCCCACCGCGACCAGCCACCGCGAGCCGGCGAGGTGCCCGAGGATCGCGACCCCGAACCCGGCCAGCATCAGGCCGACGTAGGGGCCGATCGAGTGCGGCAGGAACGCTCCCGCGTCCAACAAGCTCATCGCGTCATTATTCAGAGCCATGAGTTCTGAGCAGCCAGACGACGTCGCCGCGGTCAAGGACGCGCTCGAGCGGGTCGGCTACCTGGCCGACGAGTCCGCGGCCCTCGTCGCCTACCTCGCCCAGGAGCTGGGCAAGCCGGTGCTCGTCGAGGGTCCGGCCGGGGTGGGCAAGACCGAGCTCGCGAAGGCGATCTCACGCGCCACGGGGCGCGACCTGATCCGCCTGCAGTGCTACGAGGGCCTCGATGAGGCCAAGGCCCTGTACGAGTGGAACTACCGCAAGCAGCTGCTTGCGCGAACTCCAGACGGTCTCCGCCGCGTCCGAGGCCGCAGGGCGGGGAGGACGGGCATCCGCGTTCGACGACATCTTCTCCGAGGACTTTTTGCTCACGCGGCCGCTGCTCGAGGCGATCGCCTCGGGCGAGCCGGTCGTGCTCCTGATCGATGAGATCGACAAGACCGATCAGGAGTTCGAGGCGATGCTGCTCGAGGTCCTCTCGGACTTTCAGATCTCGATCCCCGAGCTCGGCGTGATCGAGGCCCGCACGCACCCGATCGTCGTGCTCACCTCCAACAACTCGCGCGAGCTCACCGAGGCGCTCAAGCGCCGCTGCCTGTATCTGTGGCTCGACTACCCGGAGATCGAGCGCGAGATGCAGATCGTCCGCCTGCACGCTCCGGAGCTCGACGAGCAACTCGCGCGGCGCCTGATCGAGGTGATCCACATGATTCGCGCCCTGGATCTGAAGAAGCCGCCGTCGATCGCCGAGTCGATCGACTGGGCCCGCGCGCTGCTGCTGCTCGGCGCCGATGACATCGACGCGTCGCTGTTCGAGCGCACGATGAGCATCATCGTCAAGCACCGAACGGACATCGATCTCGTGGCCGAACGGGTCGGCGCGCAGCTGGCAGGCCCCACGCTCGGGCGGGAAGCCACCGGTTGAGCGACCTTCCCCCCGGTCTCGCCCCTCGCATCGCCGCCTTCTGCGACGAGCTCCGTGACGAAGGCGTGCCCGTCGGGACCGCGGAGCTGCTCGACGCGTTCGAGGCGCTCGCCGCCGTCCCCTGGACCGAGCCGACGGACTTTCGCGAGGCGCTGGCGGCGACGATCGCCAAGTCGCAGGAGGACCGGCGCGTTTTCGACCTCATCTTCGAGCGCTACTTCTTCCGCGCCGCCGAAGCGGAGGCTCTGGATCGTGAGATCCGCGAGGACCGCCGCTACGAGGGTGGGGAGCGGCTCGACCTCGATCAGCTGCGCGAGGCGATCCGGGCCGCCATCGCCGAGGGCTCCGACGGTGAGATGCGCGACGCAGCGCGGCTCGCGATCGCGGCCTTTGGGCGCCAGGGCGAGGGCTCGGGCGTCGTCGGGGTCGACGTGCAGCGGATTCGCCGGACGCTCGGGCTCCAGGCCGGCGCCCGGGAGGCCGACGGCGACGCCCCGCCACTGGATCGCGAGCAGATCCAGGCCTTCGAGCGCCACCTCCGGCGCGAGCTCGAGCGGGCGCTGATCGAGCGGACCTCCAAGATGCCGCCGTCGCGTCCGCTGGCGGAGCTCGACCGCGCGCTGCCGACGAGCCCCACCCAGGACCTCGCCGCCGTGCACCGCGCCGTCGCCCAGCTGAAGCGGCGGCTGGCCACGCTCGGCCACGAGCAGCGCGGGCGCCGGCGGGCATCGGTGGTCGACATGCGGCGCACGATGCGCGCCTCGCTGGAGACCGGCGGCGTGCCGCTGCGGCTGCGCTACCGGCCCAAGCGCCCCCGCCGCCCGGAGATCTACGTCCTCTGCGACGTCTCCACCTCGGTCACGTCGGCGAGCGTCTTCTTCCTCTCGGTGCTGCACGCGTTGCACGACTCGTTTCGCAAGCAGCGCAGCTTCGTGTTCATCGAGCGGATCTCCGAGGTGACCGAGGTGTTCGAGCGCGAGCGCGACTTCCGAACGATCTCGGAGAAGATCAGCCGCGAGGGCGGCGTCGCCGACGTCTCCGGCTACACCGACTACGGCCGCGTCTGGCTCGAGTTCTACGAGGAGATCTCCGAGGACCTCGACCCGCGCTCGACCGTGATCGTGCTCGGCGACGCCCGCACGAACGGGCGCGAGCCGCACGCCGAGGTCTTCGCCCGCCTGGCCGAGCGCGCCGGGCGCACGTTCTGGCTCAACCCGGAGCCGCGCCTGTACTGGAACTACGGCGACTCCGTGATGGCGGCCTACGAGCGCCACTGCACGGGCGCCTTCGAGTGCTGGACGACCAAGCACCTGGAGAACTTCGTCAACGTGATCGCCGGCCGCGCGCCGGTCCCCGACTAGCCCTGAGGTCCGGCGATGGGGGAAAGCGCCGCCGGACGAACGCGTCGGCCATGGCCCGGTCCGCGGCCGCGTGCTCGAGTTCTTCGACGATCGCGCGGAGGCGTTCGAGGACCTGCGCAGCGAGCCGGAGGAGCTGATCGAGCTGGATGGACGCGTGCTCGGCAGGCCTCCACGCCGACTGACCGCTCGCGTGCTGGAATACTTGCGCTAGAGCAATCAGGGGTGCTCGCGGGAAAGCGGGCTGAGATGGCGTCTGAGATCCGGCGCCGACCCTTAGAACCTGTGCGGTAATGCGCGCGGAGGGAGCAATGACGACGGCAACAGAGGCTCCCGGCGGGGAGCCTCGAACAATTTCGGCGGTCGGCGCGACGGTCGAGGTGGCCGGGCTCAGGCATCGGTTCGGCGAGCTCGACGTCATCGACCGGCTCGACCTCACGGCCAGCGCCGGCGAGGTCGTCGGCCTCGTCGGGCCGTCGGGGTGTGGCAAGTCCACCCTGCTCGAGCTGATCGCCGGCCTGCTCGAGCCCGAGCGCGGCACCGTGGGAGTCGACGGCGAGCGCGGCCCGGAGGAGCGGCTCGCCCGCTGCGTCTACATGCCCCAGCGCGACCTGCTGCTGCCCTGGCTCTCGGCGCTCGACAACGCCGCGCTCGCCCCGCGCAACCGCGGCGCCTCGCGGGCGGTTGCGCGAGAGCGGGCCCAACCGCTGTTCGAGCGCTTCGGGCTTGCCGGGTTCGAGTCGTCGCGTCCGGCCGAGCTCTCCGGTGGCATGCGCCAGCGCGTGGCCTTCCTGCGCACGTTGCTGGCGGGCAAGCCGGTGCTGTTGCTCGACGAGCCATTCGCGTCCCTTGACGCGATCTCCCGTGCCGAGATGCAGGAGTGGCTCGCCGGAGCGCTGGCCGAGCAGCCGGCGACCGTCGTCCTCGTCACCCACGACGTCGAGGAGGCGCTCTACCTGTGCGACCGGGTGGCGGTGCTGACGGCGCGCCCGGCGCGGGTGCTGGAGACCGTGACCTCGCCGTCGGCTCGCTCGGTTCCGCGGCTGGAGGCCGTGACGTCGCCGGCGTTCACGGCCGCGCGCGAGCGGGCGCTCGAGGCGCTTGCGAGGGGCACGAGATGAGGCGCCCGATATGAAGCGCTGGCTGCTGCCGCTCGCGGTGATCGTCGCTCTGCTCGCGATCTGGGAGCTCGCCGCGCGCTGGGACCTGATCGCGGACGCGCTCGACATCAAGCCGTTCCTGATCCCGGCGCCGAGCGACGTCGCCCAGTCGCTGTGGGAGGACCGCTCGTTGCTCGCCGACGACGCCTGGGTCACCGTGCAGGAGGTCCTGCTCGGCTTCGCGATCGCGCTCGTGCTCGGATTTGCGTTCGCGGTGGCCCTGCACCTCTCCGACACCCTGCGGCGCGCGTTCTATCCGTTGCTCGTCGCGTCGCAGACGATCCCGGTGATCGCGATCGCCCCGATTCTCGTCGTCTGGCTCGGCTTCGGCCTTGGGCCCAAGCTGGCGATCATCGCCCTGGTCTGCTTCTTCCCGATCACGGTCAACACGCTGGACGGGCTGCGATCCGTGGACCCCGAGCTGCCACGGATGATGCGCACGCTCGACGCCAGCCGCTCGCAGACGCTGCGCCGGGTCGAGGTTCCGTCGGCGCTTCCTTACCTGCTCAGCGGCGCGAAGATCGCCGCCGTCGTCTCGGTGATCGGGGCCGTCTTCGGCGAATGGTCGGGCGCCGACGAGGGCCTTGGCCACCTGATCCTGGTCGCTCAGGGACAGCTGCAGACGGCGCGGGTGTTCGCCGCCGTGGTCGTGCTCTCGGCGCTCGCGATCACTCTCTTCGGCGCCATCGCGCTGGTCGAGCGGCGGCTCGCCTGGTGGAGCCCGCGCCGTGAGCGGAGGGTGGCGTGAGGCGGGCGCTGCTCGCGGCGCTCGTCCTCGCCGCAACGGTCGCGGCCGGCTGTGGCGAAAAGACCGAGAGCCGCAATGGCGACTCCGAGCCGCTGACCCTGGCACTGGACTTCTACGTCAACCCCGACCACGCCGGGATCTACACCGCCCTGGACCGCGGCTACTTCGACGAGGCCGGGCTCGAGGTGGAGCCCCAGGTGCCCTCGGACCCGTCGGCGCCGATCCGCCAGGTGGCCGCCGGGCGCGCCGACCTCGCGATCTCCTACGAGCCCGAGGTGGTGCTCGCCCGCGACCAGGGCCTACCCGTGGTCGCCGTCGCGTCGCTCGTCTCGCGACCGCTGACCTCGCTCATCTCGCTCCCCGACGCAGGAATCGACCGCCCCTCCGACCTCGACGGCAAGACGGTGGCCACCGCGGGAATCCCGTATCAGGCCGCGTACCTCGATGCGATCCTCGAGCGGGCCCAGGTCGACCCGGGCGCCGTGAGCCAGGTCGACGTCGGCCTCAACCTGCTGCCCGCCGTCCTCTCCGGCCGCGCCGACGCCATGCTCGGCGGCTTCCTCAACATCGAGGGCGTCGACCTCGCCGAACGCGGCGAAGACCCGCGCGTGGTCCCGGTCGATCGGCTCGGGATCCCGACCTACGACGAGCTCGTGCTGGTCGCCGACGCCGACCGCGTCGCCGATGACCCTGAGGCGATCCGGTTGTTCATCGCCGCGCTGGAGCGCGGGACCCGCGAGGCGGCGCGCGACCCGGCCGAGGCGACCCAGGCGATCCTCAACGCCGGCGACGGGCTCGACCCCAAGCTCACCCGGGCCGAGGTCGACCGCACCCTCCCCCTGCTCGGTGGCGACGAGCCGGGCAAGCCGTACGGCTACATGAACCCGCGCGAGTGGGAGGCGTTCGCCGGCTTCTTCGCCGACCATGGCCTGATCTCGAGCCGCCCGGGGGCGTCCGAGCTGCTCACCAACGAGCTGCTTCCGGGAAGGGTCCCGGAGTAGCGCCTACGCCAGCTAAGCGTCGAGCCGGCGCGGCTCAGGCGGCCGGCGCGAGCGGCGGGCCCTGGCCCACGGCCCCGTGCCAGCGGGCGAGCGCAAAGCATCCGGCGAGCCCTCGGAACGGCGCGTACGGCGCGAAGTAGTCCTCGACCTCCTCCACGGTCGCCCGGCGGCCGAGGCCCGTCAGCGCCCCCACCAGCTTCACGTAGGCGAGGTCGCCGGCGGGCAGCGAGTCGGGCTCGCCCCGGCCGCTGAAGCCGAGCACCTGCAGGGTCCACGGGCCGATCCCCGGGATGCGGATCAGCCGCTGGTCGCCGCTCGGGCAGCCGGGATCGACGCGGCCGGCCGCGACCTCTCGCGCGCAGCGGATCAGCGCGATCGCCCGCGACGGGGCGAGGTCGAAGGCGGCGAGCTCGGCCGGCGCCACCCCGGCGACCGTGGCGGCGCACGGGACGTCACGCAGTGGGCCCGGGCCGCGCCAGGCGCCGTGCTCGTCGGGCTGCAGGCGCCCGCCCCAGCGCCACACGACGCGCCGCTGGATCTCAACCGCGCGCCGGACCTCGATCAGCTGCTCGGTGACCGCCCAGGCGAGCGCCTCCCAGGGCCACGGGCGCCGCCGCGGCCGCAGCCAGGGCCGATGGTGGATGGCCTCGCCGATCAGCGGGTCGCCGCGGAAGGTGCGGGCGAAGTCCGAGAGGTCGACGTCGACCCCGAGCGCGAAGCGCATCCGCTCGATCGCCAGCTCGAGCGCCTCGCGCGGCGCGGGATCGTCCGGATCGGCGGCGGCCGCGCGGAAGACGACGCGCCGGGACTCGGGCTGCCAGGCGTGGACGACGACGCGACCGTCCGCGGTCGCCAGCAGCCGGGTGACCACCGCGCCGCGGCGCCGAGCGACGCCGTCGCCGCCGAGCCGGCTGCGCAGCCGGTACGGCCACGCAGGGCGCACGTCTACCTCGAGCGGCGTGATGCCGCCGCGACCGGGGCCCATTCCCTACTTGTCGAGCAGGTGGACGTCGACGAGGAAGGAACGGCTGGCGAGCACCCTCACCGGCCGCTCGCGGCCGCGCTGCGAGCGCTTCGACGGGCGTCGCGAGCCACCGCGCGTGGCGCGGGCGACGGCCACCGTCGCTGCTCCGGCGACCAGGCCCCCGGCGGCGGCGAGCGCCGCGGTCCGCACCTCGCCCTTCCACGCGGACAGCTCGGCGCTCTGGTCGACCCGCGCGGGAAGCGGGTGCGCGGTCGGCTCATCAACGTCGCCTTCCCCGGCCGGCATCTCGATCGCATCGGTCTCGAGCAGCTCTCCCATCCGCCCGTCCTACTCTACGGATTTGTCAAGCGGAGCTTTTTCGAGCGCTCGCTGGTAGATCCGGTAGCGCTGGACCACCCGGCCGCCCATCCCCTCCATCGCGCGGTTCATGGGGTCGTTGGTCTCCAGGATCCAGCCCATGTGGCCGCCGCGGGGCCCGACGGAGGCCGCCGTCTGCACGTGGCGCTCGTACAGCGCCGCCGCGACGCCGAGGTGCTGGTACTCGTCCTTCACCCCGAGCGCGAAGACGCGGAGCCGGTCGATGTAGCTCTTGCGGCGCACGAAGTGCCACCAGCCGAACGGCAGCAGGCGGCCGTTCATCCGCGAGAGCGCCTGCTCGACGTCCGGCAGGGTCAGCGCCGCGCCCACCACCTCGCCGTCCTTCTCGGCGATCATCGCCCAGTTCTCGTCGAGGACCGGCTTGAGGTTCTTGGCCTGAAAGGCGACCTCGGCCTCGGTGATCGGGACGAAGCCCCAGTTGTGGCCCCAGGCCTCGTTGTAGACGTCCATGAACCGGGCGACCTCGGCCTCCATGTCGCGCTTGCGCATGTTGCGCAGCACGACGCCCTCCTCCCGCGACTTGGCCGCCGCGGCGTGGATCAGGGGGTGCATTTCGGTGCCCTCCTTGAGCTGGCCGAACCACAGCGCCCACATCAGCAGGTCCATGGCCTTCTCGAGCCCGAGCTCGCCCTCGAGCAGGCGCTGGTAGTACGGCGGGTGCCAGGGCTCGAGGATCATCGAGGGCTCGTCGAAGCCGTCGATCAGGATCCCGCACTCGTCGTTCATGGTGAAGTCCATCGGGCCGAGCATCCGCGCCCGCCCCTTCTCGCGCAGCCAGCCCTCGGCCGTCTCCACCAGAGCGCGGGCAACCTGCGGGTCGTCGACGGTGTCGAAGAAGCCGAACATCCCGTCGCTGCCGCCCTGGAACTCGTCCCAGCGATAGTCGATGTGGGCCGTGATCCGGCCGACGTCCTCGCCGTCGCGCTCGCAGATGAAGAGCTGGGCCTCCGCATGCTCGAACCACGGGTTCTTGGCGCGGTCGAGGAACTCCCGGCGCTCGAAGCGCAGCGGGGGGACCCACTGCGGGTCGTTGGCCCGCAGCCGGTACGGGACCTCGATGAACCGCTTCAGGTCGGCCCGCCCGGAGACGGGCCTGATCACCGGTTCCGTCACGTCGCGCAACCTACACTTGTGCCGATGAGCGAGACCGCCCGCGCGCCGGTCGACGTGTTCGAGAAGGCGCGCAACCACGACCGGCGTGAGCTGCTCGAGCTCGCCAAACAGGGCGACATGGTCCCCTACTTCCGGGTCATGACCTCCGAGGCCGGCCCCGTGGTCGAGATGGAGGGGCGCGAGACGATCATGCTCGGGTCCAACAACTACCTCGGGCTCACCGGTGACACGCGGGTCAAGCAGGCCGCGCGCAACGCGCTCGAGACCTACGGGACCGGGCTCACCGGCTCGCGGCTGCTCAACGGGACCACGCCGCTGCACCTGGACCTCGAACGGGAGCTGGCGGACTGGATGGGCACCGACGACGCGATCGTCTTCACCACGGGCCATCAGGCGAACGTCGGCTGCATCGGGACCATCCTGGGTCCCGGCGACACGGTGATCGCCGACTCGGGCGATCACGCCTCGATCCTCGACGGCTGCATGCTCTCCGGCGCGAAGCTGCGCCCCTTCCGGCACAACCGCATGGAGAAGCTGGAGAAGATGCTCGAGCGGGCGGCGGGCGACGGCGGCGGGGTGATGGTGATCGTCGACGGCGTCTTCTCGATGGAGGGCGACCTCTGCGACCTGCCGGCGATCGTCGAGCTCAGCCGGGCCTACGGCGCGCGGCTGATGGTCGACGAGGCGCACGCGGTCGGCGTGCTCGGCGCGCGCGGCGCGGGGACCTGCGAGCTGTTCGGCCTCGAGGACGAGGTCGACCTGCGAATGGGGACCTTCTCGAAGAGCCTCGCCTCGTGCGGCGGCTTCATCGCCGGCCCCGCCGACGTGATCGAGTACCTGCGCTTCGCCTCGCGCCCGTTCATCTTCACCGCCTCGGCCGTCCCCGCGGCGGTGGGAGCGGCGCTGGGCGCGCTGCGGGTGATCCGCTCCGAGGGACCGGAGCTGATGGCGAAGCTGCTCGACAACGCCCGCTACCTGCGCGACGGGTTCCGCGACCTGGGGCTCGCGGTGATCGAGCCCGGGACGCTGCCCGACGGCACCGAGGCCACCACCCCGGTGGTGCCCGTCGTGGTCGGCGAGGACTACCAGGCCGCGCTCCTGTGGAAGGCGCTGTTCGAGGCCGGCGTCTACACGAACGTCGCGATCCACCCTGCGGTGCCCCCGGGCGGCGCGCTGCTGCGGACCTCGCTGATGGCGACGCACGAGCGCGAGCACCTCGACCGCGCCCTGGCGATCATCGCGAAGACGGTCGCGGACTTCCCCGACCTCCCGCGAGCCTGAGATCGAGCCCGATCCGTTCCCCCCACCGGGGGAGATTCCTCTTGTCCGATTCTGGACAAGACGAAGTTGTGAACGAAAAGGGTGCTAGTTGCGACAGAACTGTTACCGCTCAGTAGTTCTCACGGTTGACGACCCCCCGTTCCGAATCTAGGTTCCCAGTCGCGCCGTACGCATCCCGGGGCAGGGAGCGGACGGGACAGAAGTGGAGAGAATTTTGTTCCGGCCGCTCCTTGGAGTGGGCCCCCGCCCGCCGGGATCGACGACGCCCAAATTACCCCGCCAACCTCAAGCGTCACTCGGAGGAGGAGTGAGAGATGGAAGCTGCTTCGACCCTGGCCCCTGCCGCGATGCCGCAGCACATGCAGGCGCTCGCACATGCCAACCGCGTTCGGCTGGCACGAGCTTCGCTGAAGCGTGCGGTCTCGACTGGAGCCGTCGATGCGGCGGAGATCGTGAGGTCGTGTCCCTGGGAAGTCGAGTCCATGACTGTGGGGGAGCTACTGCGGAGCCAGCGGCGATGGGGCCGCACCCGTGCCCGCAAGTTCCTCTTCTCCATCGCGTTGAACGAGAATCGCGAACTGGGGCGGCTCACCGCCCGTCAGCGCGCGCTGCTCGCGACGGAGTTGGAGGCCAAGCGCACCTTGGTCACAGCCTGACCCAGGCTTAAGAGAGCATCGGTCTGACCGGTCACGGGGCGGGCGCTTGGCGCCCGCCCCGCCGCCATGCCCGCGGGCTGGGCGCCGAGGCGGCGCTAGAAGCTGATGTTCAGCGGCAGCGGACTCGCGCCGGCGAAGAGGAAGAACCAGACCACGAAGCCGACCACGGCGAGCCCGGCGCTCGAGACGAGGATCACCTCGAGCGCCGACGAACGGGTCGGCCGGTGGCGCCGCTCGTTGAGCTCCGCGTGCCGGCGGTTGAGCCAGCCGAGGGCGAACACGAGCGCCGTGATCGTGACGACGATCCCCACCATGGTCACCATCAGCGCGGTGCCCAGGGAGGCCGAGCCCTGCACCTGCGAGCCGATCCACAGCCACCCGATCGGCACGCCGATCCAGAGCAGGAGGCAGCCCACGATCATCAGCATCACCAGCGCCGCGCTGGCGGGTCCCCCCATCAACTCGCGGATCCGGACCAGCATCCCGGGCAGAGACTAGCCCGGGTCCCCCGTCGCTCAGCGCAGCTTGACGGTGCGTCCGGTTCGCGCCCGGAAGGCCCGGGCGAGCCCGAATCCGGCGAGTCCGCCGACGATCGCGGCGGCCACCAGCCTCCCCGCCGGTGGCAGCGCGTCGGGCAGCGCGTAGAAGAACAGGGCCAGGGTGGCGACCGCCGCGGCCGCCGCGAGCAGCAGGGTGTGCGAGCGATAGCCGGCGAAGTGCTCGCGGATCGAGAGCTCCAATCCGGCCAGGGCGCCGAGCGCCAGGCCGGTCGACAGCAGCACCCTGCCCTGCGAGCCCTGGACGAAGAGGCCGGCGATGAGCATGAGCAGCCCGACCAGGACGACGATCTCGACCAGCGGGAACGAGCCCCAGGGTGCCGGCGGTCGCTCCTCCTCGATCGGCTTACGCGGCTTCGGCGCTGGCTTCGCCGCCGCTTCGCTCTTCTCGGCCGGGGCCGGAGCCGGGGCGCGGCGCGGCCGGGCCTTTCGCCTCTTCTTCGCCATCAGCTGTGAGTGTGGCCGCCGAGGCCGGGGGCCGCAGCCCCGCGGCTAAGGGACAACCCGAGGAGAGCCGGATCCGCCACCAGCCGAAGAGGACGCCGAGGATCCCCCACCGCGGTCGCGACTGGTAGCTGCCGCAGCCGGGCTCGCCGACCTCGCGCCGGGAGATCATCAGCCAGCGATGCTCCTCCGGGGCGGCGATCATCGATTCGAGCAGCTCCCGGTTCGCCTCCTCCACGTCCGCCTGCCGGGCGAGCTCCGCGCGGGCGTCGCGCAGACGCAAGGCCAGCGCGTCGCGGACCCGCTCCAGTTCCCCGATCGGGAGCACGCGCGGGCCGCCAACGGCGCCCACCTTCCATTCGAACCCGCGGCGCGGGAAGGCCGAGGCGAAGGTCTCGCCGAGGGCGCGCTCAAGCCGCGCGATCTGGCGGCGCAGGTCGTCGCGCGCGTGCCGCTCGGCCGTCTCGACCGTGGCTGGTATCGGCGCCAGGTCGAGGGACGCCGATGCGATCGCCTCGCTGTGTTCGAGCACTTGGGGCACTCAGTCTCCTCGCGGACCCTTCGCCGACGGTCGGATTCTAAACCCAGCCATGCCCTCTAACCCGCGAGGATGCCGCCGGCAAGCCACAGCGCCTCCTCGACCGCGATCTCGGGCACCCCGCCGACGCGGATCGCGATCAGCATCGTGCTCGAGGTCCTGCGGCCCACTCCTGTGTCGCTCGCGGCGGCACCGAAGAGCAATGCCAGGGGTCGCTCGTCGTCGGCGATCACGAGCGTTCCCTCCGGGAGCTCGGTGGGCCGGCCCTCCAGCAGCTCCCCGGCGACGGTCGTCCGGACGCCGGGCACACCGGCGACGCGGGCCGCGTCGAAGGCTCGCAGGGCCACTCCCGACTCGATGATCCCGATCGTCAGCGCGTCCTCGAGCAGGCCCTGGCTGACGAAGCCGCCGTGGCGCATCCGCTCCAGCGCCAGTTCCTCGACGGGGGTCCGCTGCTCGTCGGGGTCCAGCCCGATGTGGCGGTAAAAGACGCGATAGGCCCAGGGAATCGGCTGGTGGCGCATGTTGATGGCCTGGGCGCCGGCGAAGCGGTCCGAGAGGATCCGCAGGCGCTCCTTGACCTCCCGCGGCGAACGCCCGGAGCCGCGGTCGACGACCGCAAGGCGCAGGCCCAGCCCCGGGAACTCCTCGCTCAGCTCGGGCGCGACCCAGCCCGGCTCGATCGCTGGCTCGCTCACCGGTCCTCCGCCGCGCGGCGTCGCGACTCGCGCAGCAGCCGATCCACGTCGGCGGTCAGCTGCTCGGCCGAGAGCTCGTCGCTGCCGAGCTTCGCCTCGGAGAAGGTTCCACCCGGGTACGCGAAGGCGACCGTGGGACAGACCCCGACCCGGTACAGATTCGACACCGCCCCATCGGCGTCCCAGCCGACGGGCAGCTTCCAGCCCCGCTCGTCGACGATCCGCTGAGCCGCGTCGTGGTCGTCGCGGACGTTGATCGACAGGAAGTTGACGCGACCGCGGAAGCGGTTCGCGACCTGGTCGACCACGTCCTGGGTGGGCAGGCAGTCGGCGCCCTGGGTGAACCAAAACGAGATCACCAGCGGACGGTCGAAGAGGTCGCAGACGCGGATCGCGTCGGCGACATCGATCTCGCAGGCCGGGGTCCGCTGGTCGTCGGCGGGGCATGGGTTCGTGGCGCTCGCGCAGTCGTCCTGGAAGATGTTGGCGTCGCCCTCGGAGTCGCTCCGCAGGTCGGGGACCGCGAACTCGGGCAGCGGGTCGCCGCGATCGGTCTCGCTCGTTCCGAGGATCCCGTCGTCGCGCGTGCGCAGCGTGTTCGCGGTGGCGACCACGATCACGATGAGGAACGCGAGCCCGACGAAGATCGAATAACGGCTGGACGGCTTCCGCGACCGCCGCTCATCGCTCATCCCGCGTCGGGGGCCGGATGCGGTCGGGTGCGCTTGGGCAGCGAGCCGAGCCGCGCGAAGCCGGTCTCAGCCCACACGAGCGCCGCCGGCAGGACGAGGAGCACCCCGATCAGGGCGACGCCGAGGTCGAGCACCGTGACCAGCCCGAAGTCCCGCAGCATGCGGATGTCGGTCGCGATCAACGCCGCGAAGCCGGCGATCGCCGTGAGTCCCGAGGCGATGACGGCCATCCCGGTGCGCGCGTAGGCGCGCCGCAGCGCCTCGCCGACGCTCACGCCGGCGCGCTCCTCCTCATAGCGGGCCGCGAGCAGGACGCTGAACTCGGTGGCGATCGCGATCACGAGCGCGCCCAGGGTTGCCGACATCGGGTTGAGCGAGACGCCGGCGATCGCCAGCCCGAGCGAAGCCCAACCGGTGGCGAGGACGATGGGGATCAGCGGCACCAGGGCCCGGCGCGGGGAGCGGTAGATCGCCAGCAGCGCGAGAGCGACGGCGACGAGGCCGGCGAGCGTGAGCAGGTAGCGGTTGTCGGAGAGCGCCGAGTTGGCGTCGGCCGCGAGCACCGGCAGCCCGACGACCTCGGCGGTGACGCCGGCGGGCGGGTCGTTCTCGGTTCCCGGCGGGTTGATCTCCGAGCGGATCGAATCGATGAGCTGCTTCTGCTCGTCGAAGGGCATGACCTTGATCCCGAACGGGATCACAGCGGTCCCCGCCTTCGAACCCTCGGCGTCCGCGCTCACGAACGCGGCCAGGAAGTATTTGGGCAGCAGGTCGAGGATCCCCTGGACCCGGTCGCTCGAAGTGGGCGCCTGGTCGCCGAAGAGGTCGGAGAGGTCCACGAACGGACACAGCTCGGCGTCCTGCTCCGCGCACGTCGCCTCGGTGCCCTGGAAGCCGGCACGGTCGAGGACGCGCTGCTTGAAGTCGCCCATCCAGGTGACGACCTCGGGATCCGTGAGGTCGTCCGCGCGCACCGCCACCTCGACCTCGCCGGAGACTCCGGTTGTGTTCTGGAGCTCGTCGACGTTGCGCAGCTCGGGCAGGTCGCTCGGGACGAGCTCGCGCAGGTCCGAGATCACCTCCGCCCGGGTCCCGGCCACCCAACCGGCGACCGCCAGCACGAGCGCGACCGCGAGCACCCGGCCGGGGGCCGCGACCGACACCGCCAGCGCCCGGCGGCCGATGCGCCCGGCGCGCTCGCCGGCCGCGGCACGCGCGTCGTGGACCCGCCGCAAGCGCCCGTGGCCACCGCGGACGGCGAGCTCGCCCTTGCGGGTGAGCGAGAGCAGCGCCAGTCCGGCGGTGAGCGCGAGGACGAAGGAGATCGCGATCCCCACCACCAGCAGCACCCCGAAGCCGCGGATCATCGGGATCGGTGACAGGAGCAGAACGAGGAACCCGGCCATCGTCGCCGCCGCGGCCGTGCCGATCACCGGCCCGCCGCGTGCGCCCGCCTCCACCGCGGCGCGCGGCGGGGAGGAGCCGCTCGCCCGGGCCTCGACGAATCGGGCCTGGAACTGGATCGCGTAATCGACCGCGAGCCCGATCAGGATCGGGAGCACGGCGATCGACGCCATCGTCAGCGAACCCCCCACGGCCGCGAGCAGCCCGAACGTGATCGCCGCAGCGATCAGCGCGACGGCCAGCGGCAGCAGCCGGACGGGCGGCCGGAAGACCAGCGCCAGGGTCAGGGTCATCACCACCAGGGCGGCGATCAGCAGGACGAAGGTCGCGCTCGAGAGCTTCTCCGCCAGCCCGTCGACGACGACGGGAGCGCCGCTGACCACGTAGCTCGCGTCCCGGATCCGAAACGCCGGGTCGGCGACCGCGGCGCGGATCTGGTCGATCGCCTCGCTGCGCTCGGTCTGGCTCAGGTCAGGGCGCAGCCGGACGAGGATCTGCGCCGAGTTCGCGGTGGGCCAGAAGAGCGAGAAGCGCGGCTTCGGCTGCCCCGGGCGGGCCGGGTCGAAGACCACGGAGCTGACGAAGGTCGGGTCGTCGAGGCGCGGAATGCCGGTCTGGCCGTACTTCACCGCGAGCTCGCGGACCCGCTGCTCGAATGCCGCCAGCACCTCCTGTCCGGCGGCCTGCGCGGCGGCCTGCTGCTGGGCTGGATCGAGCCCCTGCCGCCGAGCGCGCTCCGCTGCCGCCGCGGAGGCCGCCCGCGCCTGCGTGACCGCCGCGCGGGTCTGCGACCGCAACAGGTTCGACGCACTGATCGCCGACTGGTTGAGGAAGGTCGCCCCGCCGAGCACCGCCTGCGCCGGCTTCGCGTCCGCGATCGCAGCGCAGGGCGCCGGCGCCGGCTTGTCGGCGAACACGTTCCCGCCCTCGACGTTGCCCGAGAGGCAGCCCTCGAGCGACAGGAGCGTGCCCAGGTCCGACGTGAGCACCAGCTTGCGCAGGTCGCCCTTCACGAGCACGACCACGGCGTCGTCGCCGAACTTCTGCTCGAAGTCCTGGGTGGCGTGGTAGGCCGCCGAGTCGCTGTCGACGAGCTGGTCGGTTCCCGCGTCGGGCTGGAGCCGCAGCGCCGCCACGGCGCCGATTACCGCCAGCATGGCTACCCCCGCGACAACCGCGACCGGGCGCTCGACGCATCGGCCCGCGATCCGTGCGAAGCGATCCCTCACCGCGAAAACTCTAGGGATGCAGGGAGCTCAGGGGTTGCGGTTCATGATCACCCCGGCTGGTCTGCGACAGCGCGAGCCGTCGCTTTGGCAGGTGGGGCGGCTGCGTGCGCCTTGCGTGACGTTTGCGCCTCCTCTGTGCGCCGCGATCGCGAGCGCGAATCGAGTGTCATCTAGACCACCCATGCGGTGGTTTCGATGACACTCGGCGGAGAGCCGCTGGAGCGCGAACCCGATGCGCATCGCGTCGCACTCCCGCGCGGAATCGCGCGTATACGCCCACGCCGCCCCCGGCTCCTCCCCTCCCCAGCCAAGCCACGGCCCGCGTTGCCACGCCCGCCGTCGGCCGAGCCGGAGCTCAGTCCATTGAGAGCGGGCCGGCGGTCTCGGCGTTCAGGAACTGCGAGACGAACTCGTTGTCGGAGTTGAAGAGCTCGTCCGAGGGGCCGGACTCGACGATCTTGCCCTTCCACAGCACGGCGATGAAGTCGGCGATGCGGCGCGCGGTGCCGAGGTCGTGGCTGATGACCAGGTAGCAGCCGCCGTTCTCCTCGTGGATCTCGCGGATCAGCTCGCACAGCAGCGCGGTGCGCACCGGGTCGAGGCCCGAGTCGGGCTCGTCGAACATGACGATCGCCGGGTCGAGCACCAAGGCGCGGGCGAAGCCGGCGCGCTTGCGCATCCCGCCGGAGAGCTCGTTGGGCATCTTCTCCATCGCCTCGGAGAGGCCGACCTCGCGCAGGCGGCGGTTGACGATCTCGCCGATCTCCTCCTCGCTCTTGTCCGTGTGCTGGCGCAGCGGGAAGGCGACGTTGTCGAAGATGTTCATCGAGCCGAACAGGGCCCCGTCCTGGAAGAGGAGGCCGAACTTCTTGCGCATCTCGAACAGCTCGTCGTCGGACATGTTGGGCACCGACTCGCCGTGCACGACCACGTCGCCCGAGTCGGGGTAGAGCAGGCCGACAATGTGCTTGATCAGCACGCTCTTGCCGGTCCCGGACGGCCCGAGCACCATTGAGATCTGATCGTCGGGAAGGCCCAGGTTGAGGCCGTTGAGGATCCGGGTGCGGCCGAACTGCTTGACCACGTCGATGATCTCGATCGCGTCCTTGCCGCCATGGTCACGCTTCTCTCCGGTGTGCCAGACGTACGGGTTCGACTCCTTCGGGTCGACACCCGGAATCGAGTAGTCCTTGTGCAGGCTGCCGAGCTCGGGGGCGGGCTCCTCGTAGGCGTCCTCGTCCTCGTTGCGACTGCCGACGTCGTCGGCGAAGCGGTCGTGCTCGTGCTGCTGGGCGGTCACCTGCCGGTCCTCGGGCTGGTCCTCGGCGACCCGCTCGTTCGGGCCGGGCTCCTCGGTGGTGCGCTCGTCGTCTGCCATCTGCCTTGACCCCTTTCTCCTCAGCCGCCGATCGGCGCTCTCGGGTTCGCTCCCCAGAAGACCAGGGTCCCGAGCATGCCGATGATGTGCACCAAGACGATGTTAAGGACCATCGACTTCGCCGTCGCCGTGCCCACGCCGACCGGTCCTCCCGACGCCGTGTAGCCGTAGTAACACCCCACCAGGACGATGACGGTCGCCATGCACATGGCCTTTATCAGGCTGAATACGAGATCGGGTGGGTTCTGGAACATCCAGAAGATGAGGAAGTAGCCGCCCGATGAGACCTCGGCTATCTGCTCGACCACCGCCAGATAGGAGGCCAGATAGCCGATCCCGATCGCCGCCAGGTACATGAACGGCAGCGTCAGCCAGGCGCCGAGCAGCCGCGTGCCGCAGAGGAAGATCATCGGGTTGACGCCCATCACCTCGAGCGCGTCGACCTCGTCGGAGATCCGCATCGCGCCGAGCTCGGCGACGATCCCGGTGCCGACCTTGGCGGCCATCATGTAGCCGAAGGCATAGGGGATCACCTCGCGCAGGTCACACCAGGCGGCGAAGACGCCCGCGTAGGCCGGCGAGCCGACCGAGCGGTTGAAGTAGGCGCCCTCGATCCCGCACTGCAGGCCCAAGATGAAGACCAGGCCCCAGATGACGATCGTCGAGCCCAAGATCAGGATCCCGGCCTGGCGCAGCGCCTCGCCGAAGAAGCGCATCACCCGGCCCGAGTAGACGATCCCCATCACGCGCCCGGAGAAGCGCGCGATGTCGCCGAGGCTGCCGAGCCAGTCTCGTGGTACTGCGAGCCAGCCGGGCATCTCGACTCGACGCCACGGCGTGATCACGCCTGGCAGTTCTCGACGGATCTCAGGGTGAGTTGCCAGCAGCGTCTGCGTGAAGACGTAGTTGAACGCGAAGACGCCCAGGAAGGCGATCACGACCGCTTCGTTGACGGCTCTCCCCACCCCCTCGGCGCCTCCAGACGCATTCATCCCTTTGTAACAGCAGACGACGGCGATGATCGCCCCGAAGATCGTGCATTTGAGGATCGAGCCCCATAAGTCCGTGACCGAGGCGTTGTTGAAGAGCGTGGCGAAGAAGCCGCCGAGCGGCTGGCCGTAGGCGACCTCGGCGAAGAGCCCGCCGGCGATCCCGAAGAGCAGCGCGTAGATGTCCATCAGCCCGGTGATCAGCATCAGCGCGAGGAAGCGCGGCACGACCAGGTTCTTGATCGGGTCGACGCCCAGCACCTGCAGGGCGTCGAGCTCCTCGCGGATCTTGCGGGCGCCGAGGTCGGCGGTGATCGCGGTGCCGGCGACGCCCGCCACGACCACGGCCGTGACGAACGGCGCGAACTCGCGCACCGAGGCGAGGATGAAGAAGCCGCCGAGGCGGTCGAGGGCGCCGAACAGGGAGAGGAAGTTGGCCGCCTGCAACCCGGGCGCGCCGAAGCCGAAGGCGACGGTCGAGATCATCATCGGGAACCAGCAGAGCTGGAGCGCAAACAGGAATTGGCCGATGAACTCACCGCCGTAGGGGTACGGCGGCCTGACCGTGGCCGTGATCGTCTTGCCGGTCAGGATCATCATGTTCCCGACCTGCTCAAACAGGCTCTTGGCGGGCAGGAACGCCCTGTCAGCGACTGATCTGACCATCGTCTCCTCGGGTCCCGGACGACCCGCGACCGCGCAAGGAACAGTATTCGATGGGATCGGCGGCCGCCACCCCCAACCCGCCGCCCACTCGGAGGGCCGCGATCGCGGCCCCGAAATGCCGCTCTGAGCTGCGCCGGGACGAGGGCGTGCGATGGTATGTTGGCCGCGCTTTGGGGGAGGAGACCGCCATCAGCGCCCGCCCACCGCAAGATTCGCGTCCGCGACGAGCCCGGATGGCCTCGGTGGCCGCCGCCGCCGCGCTCGCCGTGGCGCTCGCCTCCTGCGGCGATGACAAGCAGCGCCAGGACGCGGATGAGCCGTCGGGCGACTTTCCGGTGAAGGTCTCGTCGGCCAAGTTCGCCACCGACCAGCGGCTCGCCGAGACCAACGACCTGACGCTGGAGATCGAGAACGTGGGCGATGAGGCCGTCCCGGATCTCGCCGTGACGATCTTCACCGGCGACCAGAAGGCGGGCGGGTCGTTTTCCGTGCGCTCGGACCAGCCCGGCCTCGCGGACCCAAACCGCCCGGTCTGGATCCTCGAGAACGGCTTCCCCAAGGTCGCCAAGCCGGGCGAGTCCAACGCCCAGCTCGATGCCGCGGCGCCGGGCGGCGCGGAGGCGGCGCAGACGGACACCTTCTCGTTCGGTCCCCTGGACCCCGGCGACAGCCGCGACCTCGTCTGGCGCGTGACGCCGGTCGTCGCCGGCACCTACACGGTCAACTACGAGCTCGCCGCCGGCCTCAACGGCAAGGCCAAGGCGGTCACCAACGACGGCGGCCCGGTGCAGGGCGAGTTCGTGGTCACGGTCAGCGACAAGCCGCCCGAGGCTCGCGTCGACGACGCGGGCAACGTCGTCACCAGCGAAAAGTAGTCGCGGCGACAGCGCTCGTCTAACGTCCCTGCGGTGCGGGTGCGGTGGTCGATCGGCATGGGGATCGCGGCGCTGTGGCTCGGCGCCTTCGCGTCCGGCTGCGGCGGCGACGAGACGTCCAGTACCACCACCTCGTCGGCCGCCGAAACGACGACCACCACCTCCACCCAGGCTCAGGCGCCGCCGCAGTCCGGGGGCGCCGCCGCCACCGTGGGTGACGGCGACGGCGGGGTGAAGCTCGAGCAGTTCGGCACGTTCGACCAGCCCGTCTACATCACCCAGCCGGCGTCCGGCGACGACGATCACCTCTACGTGGTCGAGCAGTGCGGCACGATCCAGCGGGTCCCGGTGGGCGGCGGCGACCCGACCGTGTTCCTCGACGTCTCCAGCCTCGTCACCTGCGGCGGCGAGCAGGGCCTGCTCTCGGTCGCCTTCGCGCCCGACTACGAGCGCTCGGGGCTGCTGTACATCAACTACACGGACGAGACCGGCGACTCGCGGACGGTCGAGTACCAGCGCTCGGCCAAGGACCCCGCGACCGTCGATCCCGACAGCGCCCGGGAGCTGCTGCACATCGACGACTTCGCACCCAACCACAACGGCGGCCTGCTCATGTTCGGTCCGGACGATGAGCTCTATCTCGGGATGGGCGACGGCGGTGGCGCCGGCGACCCGGAGCGCACGGCGCAGAACCCGGACCGGCCGCTCGGCAAGCTGCTGCGGCTCGACCCGGACAACCCCGGCGACTACGAACTCGCCGCGATCGGCCTCCGCAATCCGTGGCGGTATTCGTTCGATCCCCGCACCAACGAGCTCTGGATCGGCGACGTGGGGCAGGACACGTTCGAGGAGATCGACGCCGCGCCGCTCGACGACCTCGGCCCGGACCTCAACTTCGGCTGGTCCGCGTTCGAGGGCACCGATCGCTTCAACGACGACCAGCAGGCGCCGAACGCCCGCCCGCCGGTGCTCGAGTACGGCCGCGACCGCGGCTGCTCGGTGACCGGCGGCTACGTGGTGCGCGACCCGCAGCTCGAGTCCCTCCTCGGCCGCTATCTGTATGGGGACTTCTGCGAGGGCCAGCTGCGCAGCTTCACCGCCGACCCGGCCAAGCACGGCGCCGACGACCGGCCCCTGGGCCCGCAGGTGTCGCAACTGAGCTCGTTCGGTACCGATGCCGCGGGACACGTCTACGCGATCTCGCTCGAGGGGCCCGTCTACCGCCTGGCGCCGGATTCGGGTTGAGCTCCGGTTGAGCGGCGGTAGCCTGAGCGGGATGTTTGGTCGGCGAGGCAGGGCGCTGATCGCCGGGGCTGGATTCGTGGCCGCGGTCGCCGGCGCGAGCGCCGTGCTCGGCGGCTCGGACCGGGCCGCGGCTCAGGCCGACGGCCTGCGGCTCGCCTCGATCGGCAACTTCGACTCGCCGGTGTATATCCACGACGCCCCGGGCGCCGCCGGGCTGCTGTTCGTGGTCGAGCAGCCGGGGACGATCCGGGTGATCCGGGACGGTGAGACGCTCCCGCAGCCGTTCCTCGACCTGCGCGACCGGGTCAAGTACGGCGGCGAGCAGGGGCTGCTGTCGATCGCCTTCGACCCGAAGTACGCGAAGAACCGGCGCTTCTTCGTCTACTACACCAACCGCAATGGCGACATCGAGGTCGACGGCTTCAAGCGCAAGCGCGAGACGCCGACGGAGGCCGACCCGGGATCGCGGGGCCGGGTGATCCGGATCGCGCACCCGCAGTTCGCCAACCACAACGGCGGCCAGTTGCAGTTCGGACCCGACCGGATGCTCTATCTGGGCACCGGCGACGGCGGCGACGCCGGCGACCCGCACGGCAACGCGCAGAATCGCAACGTCGCTGCTCGGCAAGCTGCTGCGGATCGACCCGAAGAAGGGCCACGGCTACCGCACGCCCAATTCCAACCCGTTCGCGGGCAAGCGCGGACGCGACGAGATCTACGCCCGCGGGCTGCGCAATCCCTTCCGCTTCTCCTTCGACCGCCGCTCGGGCGACATCTTCATCGGCGACGTCGGCCAGGACTCCTGGGAGGAGATCGACCACACCTCGCGCAAGCGCCTCCGGGGCGCGAACTTCGGCTGGGATGTGCTCGAGGGCAACCACGACTTCGAGGGCCGCAAGCCGCCCTCCCACTACCGCAAGCCGGCGCTCGAGTACTCGTCGAAGGGCAGCGCCTGCGCGGTCACCGGCGGGGTCGTCGTGCGCGGCACCGAGCTGCCGGCGCTCGCCGGCCGGTACGTGTACGCGGACTTCTGCGACGGCGACATGCGCTCGTTCGCCCCGAGCCGGCCCGGGCCGACGGACTCGGCCGCGGGCCTGCACGTGCTGGAGCCGACCTCGTTCACGCAGACCGCCGACGGCCGCCTCTACGTCACCTCGCTTGCCGGCGAGGTGTCGCGGATCACCCAGGGCTGAGCCGAGCTGGGACGCCCGTGCCAATCGGGGTATGGTCTGCCCTCGACTCGCCCCCTCGGAAAGGACGTTTGAACATGGAGTCCGCGACCAAGCCCACCAGCGTCGAGACCGCCGATAACGGGGCGACAAACGGCAAGTCCGAGGCGGCCGAGACCTTCGACGTCCACAAGCCGGCCGACGGCTCGGTGCTCCAGACGTTGCCGGTTGCCTCGCCCGACGACGTGGCCGCCGCGGCCGCCCGGCTCCGTCAGGCGCAGCCCGCCTGGGAGGCGATCGGGTTTGCGGGTCGGCGGCGGTGGCTCGAGTCGCTGCGCGACTGGATCCTCGCCAACCAGGACCGGCTCGACGACCTCATGCAGGAGGAGACCGGCAAGGTCCGCGCCGACGCAACGCTCGAGGCGTTCTACCTGTTGGACGCGATCAACTTCTGGGTCAACCAGGGGCCGAAGTTCCTGGCGGACGAGGTCGTTTCGCCCCACAACCCCCTGCTGAAGTCGAAGCGGGCAAAGATCGTGTACCGGCCCTTCGGCGTGGTGGGGTTCATCAGCCCCTGGAACTTCCCGGTGATTCTCTCGCTGGGCGACGCGATCCCGGCGCTCATGGCCGGCAACGCGGCGCTGATCAAGCCGTCGGAGCTCACGCCGCTGACCGTGATGGAGCTCGTCCGCGGCTGGCGCGAGGAGGTCGGCGCGCCCGACGTGCTCGCGGTCGTCAACGGCATGGGCGAGACCGGCGGGGCGCTGGTCGACGAGTCCGACTACGTCCAGTTCACCGGCTCCGAGCGGACCGGCAAGGTCGTGATGAGGCGCGCCGCCGACACCCTGACCCCGGTCAGCCTCGAGCTGGGCGGCAAGGACCCGATGATCGTCACGCGCGACGCCGACCTCGACCGGGCGGTGAACGCCGCTGCCTGGGGCGGGCTGCTCAACACCGGCCAGATCTGCATCTCGATCGAGCGGGTCTACGTCGAGGAGCCGATCTACAACGAGTTCGTCGACAGGCTCCGCGCGCAGGTGGAGACCCTGCGCCAGGGGGCCGATGGCGACACCTACAGCGCCGAGGTCGGGGCGATGACCTCCCCGGCGCAGGTCGACATCGTCTCCGAGCAGGTCGAGGACGCGCGCGCCGCCGGGGCGCGGATCCTCACCGGCGGGCGGCGCAAGGACGGCCCGGGCGACTGGTACGAGCCGACCGTGATCGCCGACGTCGACCACTCGATGAAGGTCATGCGCGAGGAGACCTTTGGTCCGGTGATCCCGGTGATGAAGGTCAAGGACGTCGAGCAGGCGATCGAGCTCGCCAACGACACCACCTATGGCCTGGGCTCCTCCGTCTTCGCGGGGGACCCCACCGAGGGCGAGCGGATCGCGCGCCGAGTCGAGGCCGGGAGCTGCAACGTCAACGACGTGCTCATCAACTACAACATCCTCGGGCTGCCCATGGGCGGCTGGAAGAACTCGGGGATCGGGGTCCGCCACGGCGCCCAGGGAATCCGCCGCTTCTGCCACACGGAGGCGCTGACGATCCCGCGCCTGCCGACGGCCAAGTCAGAGCCGGTCTGGTTCCCGTACAGCGCGCGCAAGCGCGGCGTGGTCCGCCGCCTCTACACGCTGATCAACGCGCGCGGGCTTCGCAACCGCCTCGGGCTCGGCCGCCGAAGCTGACGGAATACGGCGGCATCGACGGCCTCACGCGCTGGCTGGGCCTGCGCTGGGAGAGCCCCAACCGAGTGCGCCTCACGGTCCGGCCGGAGCTGATCAATCCGGCCGGCCTGCTCTCCGGCCCGGTCGCCTACGCGATGGTCGACTACTCGATGGGCTCGGCCCTCTGGGTGGCGCGGGAGAGCGGCGAGCGCATCGCGACGATCTCGATCTCGATCAACTACCTGCGCACGGCGCGCGAGGGCGACGTGATCTGCGAGTCGACCCTCGACCGCCGCAACGACCGCGTCGCCGTCCTGCGCTCCGAGGTCTCCGACGAGCACGACCGCCTGCTGGCCACCGCGATCGGCAGCTTCTCGATCTTCCCCGCCGCCCGCCTGGGCGCCCACGACCACGGCCCCGCCGCCCCGGACGAGGTCGCGGAGGGGTAGCCACTTCGGTCGAGTGACACCTTGACCACCGTGGAGGTGGTTCAGATGACACTCGGCTCGGGTTGGCGGCGCGGCTTGCATCCTATGCGAACATATGTTCGTGCCCGCGGAGGCCACGATCCTGCACGCCGACGCCGACGCGTTCTTCGCCTCGGTCGAGCAGCGGGACGATCCGGCCCTGCGTGGGCGCCCCGTCGCGGTCGGGCCCGGCGTCGTGATGGCGGCGAGCTACGAGGCCAAGGCCTTCGGCGTTCGCGGCGGCATGCACATCAAGCAGGCGCGGCGGCTATGTCCCGACATCGTCGCCGTCCCCTCCCGGTTCGACGCCTACGTTGCCGCAAGCAAGGAGCTGTTCGAGGTCTTCAGGCGGACCGCCCCGGTGGTCGAGGGCCTCTCGATGGAGGAGGCGTTTCTCGACGTCCGCGGGCTCGACCACATCCGCGGCGCGCCGCCCGAGGTCGCCCAGCGCCTGCGGGCCGAGGTGCGCGAGGAGGTCGGCCTCGCCGTCTCGGTTGGCCTTGCGACGTCGAAGGTCGTGGCGAAGATGGCCTCCGCCGCGGCCAAGCCTGACGGGTTACTGCACATCGCGCCCGGCGAGGAGCGGGAGTTCCTTCACCCGCTGCCGATCGAGCGGGTATGGGGCGTGGGCAAGGCGTCCGCGACGAGGCTGCGAACGCACGGGATCGCGACCGTCGGGGACGTCGCCGCGGTCAGCGAGGACGCGCTTGCCGCGATCCTGGGCCGCGCCCACGGCGCGCGGCTGCACGCGATCGCTGCCGGCGGCCAGTTTCGGCCCGTCCGCTCCGGCCGGGGACGGCGCTCGTTCGGCGCCCAGCGCGCGATCGGCCTGCGCCGCTACGCCCGCGGGGACCTCGAGCGCTCGCTCGACGCGCTCGTCGACCGGGTCACCCGGCGCATGCGCAAGGCCCACCGGGTCGGGCGCACCGTGATCCTGCGCATGCGCTTTGGCGACTTTGCCCGCGCCAGCCGTTCGTACACCCTGCACGCCCCGACGGCGGAGACGCTGCCGATCCAGGAGGCGGCGCGGGCGCTTCTCTCCTCGGCGCGACCGGTGTACGAGCCGCGCGGGTTGACCATGGTCGGGGTCACCGTCACCAACGTCGAGCCCGACGGCGGCGGCATCCAGCTTCGGCTCCCGGTCACGCGAGCGAACGAGGCGCTCGACGCCGCGCTCGACGAGCTCCGCGACCGTTACGGCGCGACCAGCATCACCCGCGCGACCAACGCCGACCGGCGGCCCGAGCTCGCCGCCGACCTGCTCGCCGGCGAGGAGGAGCCGCGAAACTAGTCTCGATGTGGATCCAGCGGGAGATCGCCCTCGACCCGCGCCCGCGCGGCGTGCACCTCGTCGGCCGCGAGATCCTCGCCGCGCTCCCCGAGCTCGCCGGCGTGCGCGTCGGCCTCCTGCACGTTCACATCCAGCACACCTCGGCCGGCCTGACGCTGAACGAGAACGCGAGCCCGGACGTCCGCGCCGATCTCGAGCGGTGGCTGGACCGCACCGTCCCCGAGGGTGCGGACTACTGGCGGCATACGCTCGAAGGGCCCGACGACATGCCCGCGCACGTCAAGTCGGTGCTCACCGGATCGTCGGTGACGGTCCCGATCGCCGACGGCACCCTCGCGCTTGGCACCTGGCAGGGGGTCTACCTGTGCGAGTTCCGCGACCGCGGCGGCCCGCGACGAGTCGTCGCGACCCTCCACGGCGACGGCTAGGCTGCCCGCGTGCCGAAGCGAGTCGTCCACACCTGCATCCGAGTTGTCGACGAGGAGGCGTCGGTCCGTTTCTACGAGCTGCTCGGATTCGAGCGCCGTGGCCGGCTCGTCTTCGACTCGGCCTACAACGTCTATCTCGGCCTTCCCGGCGAGGGCGACGAGCTGGAGCTGACGGTGAACGTGGGCCGCTCCGAGCCCTACGACCTCGGGGACGGCTACAACCACCTGGCGCTCACGGTCGACGACCTCGACGCCCTGCTCGCCGACCTCGCCGAGCACGGGATCGAGCCGGAGAAGGCGCCGTTCGCGCCGGGCGGGCGCGAGGACGTGGGCAGGATCTGCTTCGTCGCGGACCCCGACGGCTACCGGATCGAGCTCATCGACGGCGGCGAGTTCCCGACCCCGCAGGACCCCCCGAACCCGACGTGAGGGTCGTGCTCTCGGCGCTCGCTCCGGCCTAGGCCGAGGCCGCCTCCATCGAGGGCTCGTCGGACTCGGACTCGATCGTGCCGTCGCCCTCGACCTCGACCTCGGGCGGCAGCTCGCCACCGCGGTCGGTGCCGGCGATCAGCTCGTCGCCCTTCTTCTCCGCGGGCACGAAGCCTGACTTCATGCCGAAGTAGACCGCCTGCGGGTGGTGGGCGATGATCGCCGCCGTCGACTGCTCGGGCTCGAGCGCGTAGCCGCCCGGAGAGCGAGATCCCGATCTCCGACATCCCGAGCAGGCGCTCGACCTTCTCGTGCTCGGACTGGTCCGGGCAGGCCGGATAGCCCCAGGAGTAGCGGCGGCCCTGGTCAGGGTCGATCCCGAGCCCGCGCCGAACCTCGGCGTGCAGCCACTCGGCCAGGCCCTCGGCCGCCTGCACCCCGAGCCCGTGCGTGAAGAGCTGCTCGGCGAACTCCCCCTCGCGCTCGAGCTCCGTGATCCGCTCGGTGACCTCCGGGCCGACGGTCACCGCCTGCAGCGCCACGACGTCCCGCTCGCCGCTGTCCGACGGGGACGGTAGAAGTCGGCGAGGCAGATGCGGTCGTGGCGCGGTTGGCGCGGGAAGACGAGCCGCTCGATCTCGCGGTCGTGGTCGTCGGGGTCGAAGATCACCAGCTCGTTGCCGTCGGAGTTGCAGGGGAAGTAGCCGAGCCGGACCCTGGGATTCAGGTAGTCCTGCTCGCGCCACATGCGCTCCAGCTTCGGGGCGAAGCCCTCATCGCCGTCGTGGCCCTCGACGATCTGGCGCCACTCCTCGCCCTTCTTGCCGCGGCCGCCCCAGTGGAGCTTGAAGAGCACGTGGCGGTCGAGATACGGGAACACGTCGTCGAGGTCGACGTCGATCTCGCGCGCGCCCCAGAAGGGCGGGGTCGGGATCGGGTTGTCGGTCTCCACCGCCGAGCGCACGGAGTCGTCCGTCACGGGCGGGCCGGTGTCAACCTCGACCGGGCGGACGCGAAGCTCGTGCGCCTCGTCGCGGATCTTCGCCACCAGCGCCTCGCGCGCCGCCTCGTCGATCAGCGCGTCGACCGTGTCGAGCCCGGCGAAGGCGTCCTTGCAGTAGAAGACCCCCGGCTCGTAGACCTCGTCGGACTCCTTGCCGTGCGGGTAGAGGACGCGCCGGCCGAAGTCGCGGTTGATCGCCGCGCCCCCGATCAGCACCGGGAACCCGAGCCCGCGCTCGTGCAGCTCGGCGATGCAGGCGGGCATCTGCTTGGAGGTCGAGACCAGCAGCGCCGAGAGCCCGATCGCGTCGGCCTCGTGCTCGACCGCCGCGTCGATGATCGTGTCGATCGGGACCTGCTTGCCGAGGTCGACCACGGTGTATCCGTTGTTGGTGAGGATCGTGTTGACCAGCGACTTGCCGATGTCGTGGACGTCTCCGAACACGGTCGCGATCACGACCTTGCCCTTCGTGTGCCCCTCGATCCGGTCGAGGTAGTTCTCGAGCTGCGCCACGGCGCGCTTCATCACCTCGGCCGACTGGAGCACGAACGGCAGGATCAGCTCGCCGGCGCCGAACTTGTCGCCGACCTCCTTCATCGCCGGCAGCAGGACGCCGTTGAGGGTCGGGACGGCGCCGATCTTCTCCACCGAGCGGTCGATCCACTCCTCGACCCCGTCCTTCTTGCGCCGCAGGATGTGCCAGTGCAGGGCCTCCTCGGGCTCCATGTCGGCGGTCGGGTCCTCGGCCTCGTCGGCCGCCTCCTCCCCCTTGGACTCGAAGTGCGCGATGAAGCGCTCGAGCGCGTCGTCGCGGCGGTTGTAGACGAGGTCGTCGGCGAGCTCGCGCTCGTTCTCGGGAATCTCGCCGTAGGGGGTGATGTGGTTCGGGTTGACCATCGCGAGGTCGAGCCCGGCCTCGACGCAGTGATGGAGGAAGACCGAGTTGAGGACCGCGCGCGCGGGCTGCCCGACCCCGAACGACACGTTGGAGACCCCCAGCGAGGTCTTCACGCCACCGATCTCGGACTTGATCCGGCGGATGCCCTCGATCGTCTCGACCGCCGAGGGCTTCCACTCGTCGTCGCCCGTGGTCAGGGTGAACGTGAGCGCGTCGAAGATCAGCAACTCGGGATCGAGCCCGTGCTCGTCGCAGGCGAGCTCCTTGATCCGCTGCGCGATCTCGACCTTGCGCTCGGCCGTCTTCGCCATCCCGACCTCGTCGATCGTCAGCGCGATCAGCGCCGCGCCGTGGGCGCGGGCGAGCGGCACGACCGTGTCGAGCTTGTCGCGCCCGGCCTCGAGGTTCACCGAGTTGACGATCGCCCGGCCCGGGGTCCGCTCGAGCGCCGCCTTGATGACGTCGGGCTCGGTCGAATCGATCTGCAGCGGGGCCGGCTGGGTCAGCGAGACCCGCTTCGCCACCTCCGCCATCTGCTCGTCCTCGTCCTGGCGCTCGGTGAGCGCAACGCAGAGGTCGAGCACGTGGGCGCCGCCGTTGACCTGGTCCTCGGCGACCTGCAACAGGCCGTCGTAGTCGTCGGCGAGCAGCAGCTCCTTGGCCTTGCGCGAGCCCTGTGAGTTGACCCGCTCGCCCACGAGGGTGGGCGCCGGCTCCTGGGCCAGCGCGGTCGAGGTCATCATGCTGGAGACCTCCGGCGGGCCGGGCTCGGGGCGCTTTGCGGGCACGCGGCCGCCGACGCGCTCGGCGAGCGCGCGGATGTGGTCGGGCGTGGTCCCGCAGCAGCCGCCGACGATGGACACGTCGTGGCGCTCGACGAACTCGCCGAGCACCTTCGAGATCTGCTCGGGGGTCTCGGGGAAGATCGTCTCGCCGTCCGGACCCTGCAGCGGCAGGCCCGCGTTCGGGATGCAGTGCACGGGCAGCGGCGAGCGCTCGCCGAGGAAGCGGATCGCGTCGCGCATGTCCTCGGGCCCGGTCGAGCAGTTGAGCCCGATCACGTCGACCTCCAGCGCGTACAGCGTCGTCAGCACCGCCTGGATGTCGGTGCCGAGCAGCATCTTGCCGCCCTGCGGCAGCAGCGAGACCGAGGTCTGAATCGGCAGCGTCCGCCCGGCTTCGACGAACGCCTCGCGGGCGCCGAACACGGCCGCCTTGACCTCGAGGATGTCCTGCGCGGTCTCGATGATGATCAGGTCGGCGCCGCCCGCGACCAGGCCCCGGGCCTGCTCGGCGAAGACGTCGGCGAGCTCGCGGAAGGTGATCCCGCCGAGGGTCGGGTCGTCCGAGGCCGGCAGGTAGCCGGTGGGACCGATCGACCCGGCAACGAAGCGCGCCTCGCCCGCAGCCTTGCGCGCGATCTCCGCCGCCTTGGTGTTGATCTCGAGCGTGTGCTCGCCGAGGCCCCACTCGTCGAGCTTGATCCGCGAGCCCTGGAAGGTGTCGGTCTCGACCACCTCGGCCCCGGCCTCGAGCATCGACGTATGGACGCCCTCGATTACGTCCGGGCGGTTCAGCACCAGGGCCTCGTGGCATTTGCCCTCGAGCCCGCCGTAGTCCTCGCTCGAGAGGTCGAACTGCTCCAGGGTCGCGCCCATGCCGCCGTCGAAGACGACGACGCGGTCACGTATCGCGGCGAGAAAGTCTCTGTCTGTGGCGGGCAGTCGAGTCACCTCCATCGATCCCGGCTGTCGCACCGTGCCTTGCTCCGGGGAGTTCGGCGGTTGCGGCGGCGTCCTCGGTCCGGGTCCCTCAGCCGCTCCAGATGGTCAGGCAAGGATAGCGGCGTTGGGCCGCTATTGCGGGGGATTATCCGTTCTCGGCGGCCCCGGCGGGGCGCAGCCGCGCGGGACCGGCGGAGAGCGCGCGCAGCCGCATGTCCTGCCAGGTGACGCCCTCGCGCACGAGCGCGGGCAGGCCGAGTGCAACGGCGGTGGCGATCTCCACCGCCTGCAGGATCACGCCGTAGGCGAGCGCGTCGGCGGTGCTGACCCCAAAGCCCGTGGTCAGGACGCTGATCGTCGCCAGCTGGAAGACGCCGATGTTCGACGGGGTCGCGGGCACGACGGCCGTCACGTTGACGGCGAAGAGCACCGCCGCGGCAGCCCCGATCCCGACCCTGGCCATCGAGGCCGAGGGCCGTGAACAGCGCGTCGCAGGCGAGCAGCTGGAGTCCCCACGCGCCGAGCTGGGCGACGGCCGCGGCCGATCCCCGGCGCGGGTCGCGGAAGACCACCAACCCGCGGCGCACCTTGACCAGGGCGTCGCGGACGGCGACGATCAGGCGCGCGACGCGACCGGAGCCGGCGCGCTTGACGACCGTCGGCGCGAGCACCACGGCCACCAGCAACAAAAGCGGTGCAAGGCTGAAGATGAACAGCCGCTCGGAGCTCGAGTGAAAGAGGTCGGTGGCGTTGACGATGATCACGCCGAGGCCGACCAGGGCGACGAGGTTGAGCACCGACTGCGAGACGAGCGTCCCGAGCAGCACCGGCAGCGTCTCGCGCAGGCGTCCGGTGCGCCGTGCGAGCACCGTGGCCCGCGCCGGCTCGCCGAGGCGCGCCGGCAGGGTGGCCGACATGAGGACGCCGACCATGGTCGCCGAGGCGACGTCGCGGCGCCGCAGCCGCGCCGTCGGCATCGCCGCCTTCGCGATCGAGAACCACGCGCTCGCGCGCAGGAACATCGACGACATCATCAGCGCGGTCGCGATCAGGACCCAGCTCACGTCCGAGCGCACGATGCTGCTCAGCACCTGGTCGACGCCAACCCGGCGAGCGGCCAAGTAGGTCAGCCCGAGCCCGACGATCGCGGCCACAACGACGCCGATCCGGCGCGCCGTCCGGTAGCGGCCCGCGGCGCGCGGCGGCGCGGGATCGAGCGAGGGCAGGCGCTTGGCGCGCACCCGCGGGCGACCGTCGTTTGGCGTCAGGCCGATCCGGCGGGCGATCCGGTCGCTTGAGGTCCGTGGCGCCTCCACCGCGCGCGCCCGCTCGTAGACGCCCTCCACCTCGGCCGCGACGCGCGGCCAGGCGTAGCGCTGCGCCGACTCGCGCGCGGCGATCGACATCCGGGCCAGTCGCTCGGGCGAGCGGCTCAGCTCCTGCAGGCGCTCGGCGAGCCGCTGCGGGTCCGCGGGCGGCACGAGCAGGCCGTCGTGGCCGTCGCTGACGACGTCGGCGTAGCCGGCGATGTTGGACGCCAGCACGGGCGTGCCGGCGGCGAAGGCCTCGGTGAGCACCATGCCGAAGCTCTCGCCGGCCAGCGAGGGGGCGCAGAGCAGGTCGGCCTCGCCGAGCCGCCGCCAGAGCTCGTCGTCGGCGACTCGGCCCAGGGCCTCGATCCGCTCCAGCGACGCCGGGTCGGCGATGTAGCGGCGAACCTCGGCCGACTCGGCTCCGACCACCACCAGGCGGGCGTTCTCATGCTCGATCAGAGCCTCGAACGCGCTCAGCAGCACCGGCAGTCCCTTGCGCTCCTCGGGACGCCCGACGAAGACCAGGCGCAGCTCGTCGGCGGGCGGCTTGGGCCCGCGCGGGGCCGCGGCGACGTCGACGCCGTTCGGGATCACCTCATAGGTGCCCCCGAACCAGCGCCGCCCGGTCCAGGCGGCGGCCTCGGAGACCGCGATGCGCCCGGAGAGCTGGTTGAGCTTGCGGCGCATGCCGGCGAGCGTCGCCACGTGGTTGAGCACGGGCTTGGTCGAGTAGGCGTGGAACGTGGCGACCACCGGGGCGCCCGGATAGGAGCACGCGTCCCAGCTCACCGGGCCGGCCGGCGGTTCGTGCACGTGGACGACGTCGGGATCGAACTCGCGCAGCGCCCGCCGCATCCGGGTGACGCCGTCGGGGAAGATGCCGATGTTGGAGACCGAGCCGTTGGCGCCGAAGGCCTTCGTTCGGGCGAGCGGGACCACGTAGTCGGGCAGCTCGCCGAGCCCCGGGTCGGCACGGTGAAGCAGCCGGTTGATCCGGTCGGGCGGGTCGTGGGGGGCGAGCACCCGAGGCTCGTGGCCGCGTGCCATGAGCTCGCCGGCCAGGGCGTCGACGTGCCCGTTCACACCCCCCGGATATGCCCACGAGTAAGGCGTGACGATCGCTATGCGCACCAGTCGATGGTACCCATTGGCTACCCGGGAACGCCTTCCTTTCTTAAAGCCCAGAAAAACCCTGCAAAAACCGCCAAATACACGGTCCCGATCACGAGCAAAACCGAGCCCGAGTCGTTCGCGACCGTGCCCACCAGGACCCCGGCCAGCGCGCCCAGGAAGCCGGCTCTGGCGGCCCATCGACCCTCGAACCAGCCGAGTACCTGGCGGCGCTTGATCACGGCGGCAATCAGGAGGACTACGGCGGCCACCAGCAGCTCGGGATAGACGGGGTGGGTGAACGTGTGAGCCATGAGCGTCACCCGTCGGTCGAGGACATCGAGCACGTCGCCGGCGTCACCGGCGCCGAGCACCGAGCGGGTCAGGTGGGCGCCGCCGAGCACGAGGTCCACCACGATCAGCGCGAGCAGCGCCGCCAACCCTCCGCCGGCGACGATCGCGATCGCCCGGCGACGCTCCAGTCGCAGGGCCAGCACGGCCGCGGTCGCGGCGCCCACCCCGAGCACGATCGCCGCGCCGACGTCGGCACCGAAGCGGCCGGGCGCGAACGCGGCGGCGGCGGCGAGCGCGACGCCGACGAACCAGCCCGCGGCGGCGCGCGGGCTCGGTGGGCCCCGGTTCTCGAGCCACGCCCCCGTCCCGACCAGCGTCAGCGTCGTCAGGATCGCCTCGAGTTCGTTGCCGATGCCGAAGAAGCGCACCCCGGCGCCCGGGTTGGGCCCGAGCACCGAGAACGCGGTCAGCGGCGACCCCGCGACCACATCGACCGCGTACGCGGCCACGCTGAGCCCGCAGGCGAGCGCCAGCGCTGCGCAGGGCGCCATGCCCCGATCCGCGGCCAGCGCGAGCAGGGGCGCGCAGATCCCGACGACGAACGCCGACATCATCGGGCCCGCGTCCGGCGCCGCCAGCAGGAGCAACAGCAGCGGAGTCCAGGCGCACGCGAGCGCCAGCAGGCGAAGCGCGGTCCGGGCCCCGCTCCGCCCCCAGGCGAGCGCCGCGAGCCCGGTCGCGAGCAGCCAGATGCCCAGCGGCAGCAGGACGACGGTGTCACGGCTCGGGCGGTGACCCAGCCGCGACTCCAGCTCGGCGACGCCCCCGGGATCGCGGTCGCCGGCGACCTCGATCGCGCTGCCCTTGACCTCGGACGGGACGGCCACGCCGAGCCGGTCGAGGACCGTCGGCGCGATGTCGGTGCTGATCACGAGCCCGTCCGTGCGCGTCGAGTCGGAGGTCAGGTCACCCTCGCCGAGCCCTGCGACTCCTGCCGGCAGCAGCTGCTGCTCGGAGTCGGTCCCGTCGGCAATCGCGATCAGCATGTCGTCGGGGCCGAGCCGGCCGGCGAGCGCCGCCAGCTGGCCGGGGCCGAGCCGCGTGACGGTGAGGCCCGGCCCGCAGCCGGACGAGCAATCGTTGGCGTCGACCGCTCGCGCCGCCCCGTCACGGTCGACCCCGATCAGCGACGCGAGCCCGCCGCGCTCGTCGACCGCGACCGGGATCCCGGCGTCCTCGAGCGTTGAGCCGAGCAGCCCGGGAACGATCTGCGCGGGCGCGCTCTCGGCGCGCTCGAGCACCTGCTGCCACGCGGCCGGCGGCACCCGGCCGCCGGTGAACTCGAGCGGCGGCAGCGGCCCGTCGTAGAGCGTCTCGTTGACCCGGTTTCCCTGGCTGGTGTCGAGCCAGGTCTGCGCCCGCGGGACGCTGCCCAGCCCGGCGCTCACGAGGCCCGGCGCGAGGCCGGGCACGGCGGCGATCTCACTGACCGTGGTCCCAAACGGGAGCACCGCGATCACCACCCGCGCCTCGTGGCCGGCAGGGGCCTGGGCGCCAGCCGCCGGGGCCGCCCAGAGCGCGAGGCCCCCCAGGAGGGGCGCTAGCATCGCGACGATGGCCGATCGCACGTTTGCCAAGTTCACCTTCTTCAAGCTGGATCCCGCCTGGCAGCGTCGCGATCCCGTGGCGCGGGCGGAGGATAAACGGGAGTTCCTCGCCGCCTGCGAGGACTACGCCGTGGATCGCAGCCTGCGGGCCTACTCGACCGTCGGCACCCGCGGCGACACGGACCTGATGGTGCTCGCCCAGAGCCCCGTGCTGGCCGACATCCACACGTTCCACGTGGTGCTCGCCCAGAGCGGACTGGCCAAGTGGATGTCGATCCCCCACTCCTACCTCGCGATGACCAAGCCCTCCCCGTACTCGGACTCCGAGGCGCGGCCCGAGATCTGCGTCTCCGATCGCAAGTACTGCATCGTCTACCCGCTCGATAAGAAGCGCGAGTGGTACCGGCTGTCGCTCGAGGAGCGCCGACGGGTCATGGCCGAGCACATCGCCATCGGGCGCCGTTACCCGGAGATCACGATCAACACCGCCTACTCGTTCGGCCTCGACGACCAGGAGTTCGTGGTCTCGTTCGAGTGCGATGACCCGGGCGAGTTCCTCGACCTCGTCCAGGAGCTGCGCGGCTCCGAGTCGAGCGCGTACACGCTGCGCGACATCCCGATCTTCACCTGCATGGCGATGTCGGTGGGCCGCGCCCTCGACGCGCTCGACGGCGCCGCCACCTCACGCCCCGCGCTGGCCTGAGGCCCCGGCTGGTTCGCCCGGACCCACGTTCGCCGTCGAGGAGACGGTGAACGTGACACCCCGGCGCACTCGATGCGCCAGGCCGAGCGCCCCTAGAACAGACGCACCTGCTCCCGTGACATGAAGAACCCGTGCTTGTTCTTCGTGTTCACGCAGCGGATGCCCTTCTGCTTGCTGGTGCACCGGAAGCGGTTCTTGACCTGACGCTCGCCGTAGCCGAGGGTGGGCTCGCCGGGATCGAACGCGGTGTCGCCGGCGCAGACGTAGTTCGCCTTGTGCTTGCGCCCGACCGCCGCGCCGAAGCCCCAGTCCACGTCGCACCAGGAGGGCTTTGGCGGCGCCTCCCACGACTTCTGCTTGATGTCGCAGCGCACGGCTCCGCCTCCCATGACGCAGCCGATGTTGCCGCTGGGGGTCTTGAAGAACTTGAATTTCGCGGCTGAGGCGCCCGGCACGGTCAGCGCGAGGGCGGCGGCTGCAATGGCGAGGGTGATGGCAAATCGCTTCATGGAGGCGACCCTATCCCACGGATCTGACGATGCAATCCCCTACCCTTCCGACCCCTTGATCGGCACCCCGGAAAACCCGCTGCGAGTCGCGATCGTCGGCTCCGGCCCGGCCGGTTTCTACGCCGCCGAGCAGCTGCTTGAAACGCGAGGACGTCGCGGTCACGGTCGACATGTTCGACCGCCTGCCGACCCCGTTTGGGCTCGTCCGAGCCGGTGTCGCGCCCGACCACCCGAAGATCAAGTCGGTGATCCGGGTGTACGAGAAGACCGCCGCCCGCGACGGCTTTCAGTTCTTCGGCAACGTCGAGATCGGGGCCGACGTCAGCGTCGCCGAGCTCGAGCAGCGCTACCACGCCGTGATCTCCGCCTACGGCACGGCCGTCGATCGCCAGCTCGGGATCCCGGGCGAGGACCTGCCCGGCTCGCACTCGGCCACAGAGTTCGTCAACTGGTACAACGCGCACCCGGACTTCGCCGACCACGACTTCGACCTCTCGGTCAAGCGCGCCGTGGTGATCGGCAACGGCAACGTCGCCGCCGACGTCGCCCGGATGCTCGCCCTCCCCCACGGCGAGCTCAACATCACCGACACCGCCAACCACGCGATCTCCAAGCTCGCCGACTCCGGGGTCGAGGAGATCGTCGTCCTCGGTCGCCGGGGCCCGGCCCAGGCCGCGTTCACCAACCCCGAGGTGCGCGAGCTCGGCGAGCTCACCGACGCCGACATCGTCATCGACCCGGCCGAGATGGAGCTCGACCCCGCGAGCCGCGCCTACTTCGAGTCCGACGACTGCGATCCCACCAACCGCCGCAACGTCGAGATCTTCACCGAGTTCTCACAGCGCTCGCCCGAGGGCAAGCCGAAGCGGGTGGTGATGCGCTTCTGCTGCTCGCCGGTCGAGATCCGGGGCGAGGGCAGGGTCGAGAGCATCGTCATCGGCCGCAACGCGCTCGAGGCCGACGAGTCCGGCCGCATCCGCGCCGTCGACACGGGTGAGCGCGAGGAGATCGAGTGCGGTCTGGTGCTGCGCTCGATCGGCTACAAGGGGACGGGGCTCGAGGGGATCCCGTTCGACGCCGCCCGCGGACTGATCCCGAACGAGTCCGGGCGGGTGCTCGACCCCGACAGCGGCGACCAGGTCGCCGGCCATTACGCCGTCGGCTGGATCAAGCGCGGCCCGTCGGGTGTCATCGGCACGAACAAGAAGGACGCGCTCGACACCGTCGGCTCGATCTTCGACGACCTCGAATCGGGCGCGATCCCGGATCGCGAACCGCCGGAGGAATCGATCGAGGAAATCCTCGACAGCCGTGGCGGCGATCACGTCACCTACATGGGGTGGCAGGCGATCGACCGCGCCGAGGTCGCCGCCGGCGAGCCGCACGGCCGCCCGCGGGTGAAGTTCTGCCGCGTGCACGAGATGGTCGAGGCCTCGCGCCAGGGCGTGGCGAGCTGAGATGGCCGACCTGACCGAGATCGGGACCCTGATCGAGGCGGCGCTCCCCGGGGCCGAGGTCGAGGTCCTCGACGAGGGCGGCGGCGACCACCTCCGCGCGATCGTCGCCGCACCGCAGTTCGACGGGATGAGGCGGATCGACCAGCACCGCGCGGTGCGCAACGCGGTTCAGCCGCGGTTCGAGGACGGGTCGATCCACGCGCTGTCGATCGAGACCACGGTCCTCGGCTCGAGCTGAGCGATTGGCTACCCTGGGTCCATGGCAGCAGATCCCGGACTCAAGCAGCAACTGGAGCAGGCGATCACCGAGAACTCGGTGCTCCTGCTGATGAAGGGAACCCCGGAGGCGCCGCGGTGCGGCTTCTCGATGCGGGTGGTCGGCGTGCTGGAGGAGCTCGGGGTCGACTACGGCGCGATCGACGTGCTCCCGGCGCTGCAGCCCCTGCGCGAGGTCACGACCGAGCTCAGCGACTGGCAGACATTTCCGCAGCTGTACGTGAACGGGGAGCTGGTCGGCGGCGCCGACATCGTCGAGGAGATGCTGGACTCCGGCGAGCTCGGCGAGCTGCTCGGCGTCGAGCAGCCGGCCAACGTCGCGGCGCCCGAGCCGCAGCGCATCCTTCCCGGCGGGTCGCAGACGAGCCCGCCAATGCAGCTCGACTGAGCTCCCGCTCGGCCTAGTTTCCGCCACTGCGATGTCGCAGGAGAACGTCAGGCTCGTGCGCGAGGCCTTCCAGGCGTTCCTGGCGGGGGATCAGGAGAAGACGGCGCAGCTCGTCGATCCCGAGGTCGAGTTCCGCGGCACCGTCGGCGGGCTTCAGGAGGGCCAGACAGCACACGGTCAGGCCGAGATCGACGAGACGTTCGAGGACGAGGACCTGGAGGCGTGGGAAGAGCGCCGCCTGGAGGCAGAGGAGTTCATCGACGCCGGCGACGACGTCGTTGTGCTTCTGCACGAATACCGGCGCGGCAGAGGCAGCGGAGTCGAACTGGAAGGCAAGACCGCCGTCGTCGTCTCAGTGAGTGGCGGACGGGTGATTCGCATCCAGGGCTACCTGGATCGCGGCGCGGCCCTCGAGGCCGCTGGGGTGCGGGAGTAGCTGAGAGGCGTCGGGTCTCGCCTGTGCGAAACCCGACGCTCTGAGACCGGGGTCCTAGACGGCCTGGACGTTCGCGGCGCGCGGACCCTTGTCGCTCTGCTCGGACTCGAAGCTGACCTTGGTGCCCTCGGTGAGGGTGTGGCCTGCGACGACCGAGTTCTGATGGACGAAGAGATCCTTCGAGCCGTCATCGGGTGTGATGAAGCCGAAGCCCTTGGTGTCGTTGAACCACTTCACGGTTCCAGTAGACATGAGAATTCCTCCACGGGGTTCAGTGCGAACGCGCGCGGAGGATGCGGTTGAGCAACGACTGCGACGCTGGCACGAGATAAAGCCGACGCGATCTGCGCGGCGCGGGCGACCGTAGCAGGTCAACCCGGGCCACCGGGCCCTGAATCGCGTCAGCGCGCCTACAGGTCCCTTTAGACGGCGCCGGTAGAGTTGTCTTTCCAAGCCCGACGGGTCCTGGTCCCTCGCCCTACGAGCTCAGCCTACAGCAGAGGGAACAGGTGCCGCATCCGCGATCCCGACTCGGGTCCCGCCGAGACTCTCTCAGACCAAGTTGCACGCGAGGGCGCCAGCGGCCCGCTCGCGTCGGCTCGCCGCTGGGCGCGGACGCACCCGGTCGCGATCACGATCATCGGCAGCCTCGTCGTCGGCGTCGTGCTGATCGTCGCCCTGTGGAGCAAGCGAGGCGAGTTCGCCGCCGCGCTCGGCGACGCTCCGATCTGGATCCTCGGGCTCGCGGTTCTCCTGCAGTTGATCTGGCTGCTCGCCCGCAGCGAGGCCTGGCACGTTTGCGTCGGCGCAGCCGGCGGCGCGGTCAGCCGCCGACGCCTGTACCGGGCGTCGAGCGTCGGTTACCTCGGGAACATCTTCAACGCCAACTTCGGCGCCGGCGTGCGGATCGCGGCCCTGCGCCGCTCGGCCCCCACCGACAGCCCCTGCGTCTCGGCGCTGATCGCCGCCGAGCTGCCGATCATCGTGATCGAGGGAGCGCTCGTGGCGCTCTGTTCGTTCACCCTCGTCGGCCCGCTCGGACTGCCCTGGTGGCTGCCCCTGGTCTTCGTCGCCGTCGGCGCGCTCGTGATTGCGGGACTCACCCACGTCGCCCGCGACCGGCGCGAGGGCTTCTGGGAGGGGCTCGCCGTGATGCGCGGCCTCCACGGCCGGACCCGCATCCTCGCCCTGGTGCTCTTCGCGGTCAGCGCTCAGGTCGTTCGCAACTGGCTCGTGCTCAAGGGGCTCGGCGTCGACGTCTCCTGGTTTGACTCGATCGCGCTGCTGATCGGCGCCGCGGTGCTCGGAATGCTCCCGGTTGGCCCGACGCTCGGCGTGGCCACGGCGGTCGTCATCCTCGGTGCCAACGGGGTCGCGATCACCGCCGCCGCCGGGGCATTGCTGACCGCGACCGCCGCGATCGGGGCCATCTGCTTCGCCGCCTGGGCGCTGGCGGACCGGATGCGACCGGCCGGGCAGCCTAGCCCGGTCCTCGCGCAGGGCACGTAGCCCGATTGAGCTCGGGCGCGGACTAGCCCTCGACCCGCTCCGCCGCCGCCTCCCAGCGGGCGATGAGCTCATCGAGTTCGGCCCGCGCGCGCTCGTGGCGCGCCGTTGCACGCGCGGAGCGCTCGGGGTTCGACCAATTGGCGGGGTCGGCGAGCTCGTCCTCGAGTCGCTTGAAGGCAGCCTCCGCCTTCTCCACCTGGCGCTCGAGCCGCTCCAGGTCGGCCCGGCGATTCTTGCTCGGGCCCGCGTCGCGGGGCGGCCGGCCCCGCTTGGGCTCGGCGCCGGGCGCGTTGCGTTCGCGCTCGGCCGCGACCGTGGAGCGATACTCGGCCCAGCCCCCCGCGTGGCTGCGCAGCGCGCGATCCTCGATCACGAGGGTGCGTGACCCCACCGCCTCCAGCAGTGCCCGGTCGTGAGAGACGAGCAGCAGCGCGCCCGCGAAGGAGGTGAGCGCGTCCTCGAGCGCCTCGCGGCTCTCGAGGTCGAGGTGGTTTGTCGGCTCGTCGAGCACCAGCACGTTGGCGTCCGACTGGGTCAGCAGCGCGAGCGCCAGGCGCTGTGCCTCGCCGCCGGAGATGTCGGCCAGGCGCTTGGCGACGTCGTCGCCGGAGAACAGGAAGCGGCCGAGCAGAGCCCGGGTCTTCGCCTCCGAGAGCCCGGTGGATCGCTGCGCGTGGCTGAGCAGGGTCGCGTCGGGCTCCCCGGCGATCTCCTGATGCTGGGAGAGGTAGCCGAGCTTGGCGTTGTGACCACGCCGCGGCGCGCCCGCGGTCGGCTCGCGCTCACCGACCAGGGTCTCGAGCAGCGTGGTCTTGCCCGAGCCGTTCGCGCCGACGAGGCAGACGTGCTCGCCACGCTCGAGCCACATCTCCGCATCCTCGATCAGGATCCTGTCCCCGGCCTCGATGCGGCCGCCATCGAACTCGAGCGCGACCTTGCCCGAGCGCTCCGCGTCACCAAAGCTGAACGCCAGCGTGCGGTTGTCGCGCGGGTCGACCTCCACCGCGCCGCGCCGCAGGCGCTCGATGTGCTTCAGCTTCGATTGCGCCTGGCGCGCCTTGGTCGCCTTGTAGCGAAATCGCTCCACGAATCGCTCCATGCGGGCGATCTCGGCCTCCCGGCGGGCCGAGTCGCGCCCGGCGGCCAGCTCGCGCGCCGCCTGTTCGGCGCGCCACGCGTGCCAGGGGCCGGCGAAGTAGCGAGCCCGGCCGGCCTCGAGCTCGAGCACGGCGGTGCCGACCGACTCCAGGAACCAGCGGTCGTGCGCAACCAGGATCACCGCGGCGTCGACGTCCGTGAGGTACGCCTCAAGCCACTCGAGCGAGTCGATGTCGAGGTGGTTCGTGGGCTCGTCGAGCAGCAGCAGGTCCGGCTTCGAGGCCAGCGCCCGCGCGAGCGATGCCCGGGTCAGCTCACCGCCCGAGAAGGTGGACAGGGGCCGGTCGAGCTCGGCATCGACGAAACCCAGGCCGCGCAGCGCGACGTCGATCCCGTCGCGCCAGCGATAGCCGCCGGCGTGCTCGAGCCGCGCCTGGGCGTCGGCGTAGGCCGACAGGATCTGGGACTCGGAGTCGCCCGCCGCCATGCGCGCCTCCAGCTGGGCGAGCTCCGCCTCGATGCCGGCGATCCAGTCGAGGCCGGCCGCCGCGTACTCGCGCAGGGTCGCTTCGGTCCGCGGCGGGCGCTGATCGTGAAGCGCGACGCGGACGCCCTTTTCGAGCGCGATCCGGCCGCCGTCGATCCCGGCCTCGCCGGCGATCATTCGGAGCAGGGTCGTCTTGCCCGAGCCGTTGCGCCCCGCGAGCGTCATCCGCTCGCCGCGATCGAGCTTGAATGACAGGTCGGCGAACAGCGTCCGGTCGCCTATGCGCTTGGCGAGGCCGGCGGCCGTGATGACCGGCAAGGCGGTTCCCGGGAGCTAGACCGAGGCCGCCTGCTCGGCGGCGTCCTCACGGACCTGGAACGACGATCCGCAGCCGCAGGCGGCGACGACGTTCGGGTTGTTGACCGTGAAGCCGGCCCCCTGGAGGCCGTCGACGAAGTCCACCTGTGACCCGAACACGAACTGCATGCTGACCTGGTCGACCACGACCGAGACGCCGTTGTGCTCGAACACGTGGTCGTCGGACTTCGGCGCATCCAGCGCGAGCGCGTACTGGAACCCAGAGCACCCGCCACCCTTGACGGCGACGCGCAGCGCCTGCTCACTCTCGTTCGCGGCGACGAGGTCGCGGATCTTCTCCGCGGCCGTATCGGTGAGCGTTACCGCTGACTCTGCCGTCTCCATGGCTCCACATTCTAAAGGGTGATCAGGACTTTTTTCGATTCTCGTCGGCAGACCGCTGTGGATAGCGGAAATCGAGGTACTGGCGGATGCGCTTGGAGTCCGAGATCACCTCGTCGCCGTCGACCAGAACCGGCACACGCCGCTGCTTGGTGAGCTCCTCGATCTCCGGCCGCGACGACCGCCGGTAGGGCACTCGCTCGGTGCGGTGCTCGAGCTTGAGCTTGCGCAGCCGGCGCTCGACCGCGCCGCAGGGGCAGAGGACGTTGCTTCGCGTCGGGCAGCGGTAGAGGACGATCATCCCGTCAGCGCTCTCGTCGCCCGGCCGATCACGCGCAGGACGTATTGGTCGGGGCCTCGGCGCGGCCCGCGTCCCGAGAGCTGCTCCTGCTGCCAGTGGACCGCGTCCTCGAGGGTCTCCTCGTGCGGGCGGGGGTCGAAGCCGAGCTCCCGCCGGGCCTTGACGTTGCGGTACGTCCACCACTGCGAGGCCGACACGATCTCCGCCGGGTGGCTCGGCGCCCGCAATCCCACCTTCGTGACCGCCTCAGCGCCCGCGACGGCGAACCGAGTTGGGAGCTTCAGCGGCGGCGGGGAGACGCCTGAGATCCGCGCCAGGTCCGCGAACAGGCGATCGAACGTGAAGTTGCGCGCGCCCAGGATGTAGCGCTGGCCGACCTCGCCGCGCTCGTCGGCCAGGAGGTGGCCGGTGGCGACGTCGCGGACGTCGACGATGTTGAGCGCGCCGTCGACGTAGGCCGGGATCTGTCCCAGGCAAAAGCGGCGCACGAGCCCCATCGAGGTTCGGGTCGGGTCGTCGGGCCCGAGCACGAAGGTGGGGTTGACGACGACCACCGGCAGCCCGAGGGCCGCCAGCCGGAACGCCTCGAGCTCGGCCTCGTGCTTGGAGTTGACGTAGGCGAGCCCGAGATGGCCGATCTCGAACGGCGTGCTCTCGTCGGCGGCGCCGCGCGGCTTGGCAACTCCGATCGCGCCCGCGGTCGACGTGTGCACGAGACGCTGTACCCCCGCCTCGAGCGCCGCCTCGAACACCACCCGGGCGCCACGGAGGTTGGCGGCGAAGACGACGTCGCGGTCGGCGGGCCGCAGCGAAGTCCGCCCGGCGACGTGGAAGACGCGCTCCACCCCGTCCATCGCCCGGCGCACGGCGCGCCGATCGGCGACGTCGCCGGTGGCACGCTCGAAGTCGAGCCCGTCGAGCGGCGAGAGGTCCGAGCTGCGCCGTGCCATGACGCGCAGCTCGTCGCCGCGGGCGACGAGCGCGCGGGCGAGGTGAGAGCCGAGGAAACCGCTCGCGCCGGTGATCAGGGTTGTGGAGGCCATGGAGGGCGCATCGTAGAAACTGATAGAAGGGCCGGGTGCCGGAGGTAACCACAGCGGTCGTCACAGACACGACCGCCTATCTCCCGGACGAGCTCGTCGCCGAGAAGGGGATCCACCGGATCAGCCTCTACGTCACCCTCGACGGTGTCCAGCGCCGGGAGAGCGACATCGACGCCGCGGAGTACGGGGACTTCTTCGAGCGCCTACGGCGGAGCTCCGATGGCGCGACGACGTCGCAGCCCTCGGTGGGCGATTTCCTCTCGCTCTACGAGCCGCTGCTGGCCGAGGGCCGCGACATCATCTCGATCCACATCTCGGCGGGGATCTCCGGCACGTACCAGGCGGCGGTCCAGGCTCGCGACCAGCTCGTCGAATCGGGCACGGACGCCGAGCGGATCCAGGTCTGGGACAGCCGCACCGGCTGCGGCGGGCAGGGGATGATGACCCTGGTCGCGGCCCGCGCGGCCGCCGGCGGCGCGTCGGGCGCCGAGGCGCTCGCGGCGGTTCAGGCGGCGCGCGAGACGCTCAAGATGTGGTTTGCGATCGACACGCTCGAGTACCTGCGCAAGGGCGGGCGGATCGGCAGCGCGCAGGCCTGGCTCGGCTCAGCCCTGCAGATCAAGCCGATCCTCACACTCGAGGAGGAGATCTCGCCCGTGGAGCGCGTGCGCACCCGGCGCCGGGCGTTCGAGCGGATGGTCGAGTTCGCGCGCGAGCGGCAGCGCGCCGGCGCCGGGGCGTGGGTGGTCCAGCACATCCACGACGCCGACACCGCTCGGGGGCTGGTCGACGAGTGCCGTCAGATCTTCGGCACCGACCCGGTGTTCGTGTCGGAGATCGGCCCGGTGATCGGCGCCCACGTCGGCCCCGGCCTGCTCGGGGTCGGCGGCATCCGCACCGACCTGCTGCTGGACTGACGAGCTAGCGGCGCCGGCCGCGGCGCAGCATCATGAAGCCGCCGACCGCAAAGCCGACCACGGCCGCGCCGATGGCCAGCTCGCGGCTGTGCTCGCGCACCTGGCGCCGCCAGTCGGTGAGCTCGGTGACGCGGGTGCGAAGCTGCTCCATCGAGTTCGAGAGCTCGTGGCGCTGGCGCTCGATGTCGGCGCGGATCTCGGCGGAGCTGCGTCCCGGAGCGCCGGCGGCCTGCCGCGCGACCGGCTCGCCGGCACCGCTGTAGAGCTCGGTGTCCCGGCTGCTCACGGCGTCGGCCCCTTCACCGGTGGCTCCTCAGTCGACGACGGTGGCGGCGGCGGCGGTGGCGGTGTCGCGGTCGGCTCCTTAGCGGCCGGGGTCGTCCCGGCCTCGAGCGTCTGCTTGATCCGCTTGCCCTCCTCGATCGCGAGGTCGGGGGTCGGCGGCGCGCCCTCCTGGAAGGCCTTTTGGGCGAGCTTCCCGGCGACGGCGGCGACGATGAAGAACACCACTGACTCGATCAGGAAGCCGGCCCAGAAGTGGTTGCCGAAGAACGCGTCGTTGAGCGCCCAGGCGATCGCCAGCATGAGCAGGATGAGGCCGAGGAACGCGAACGTCCCGGCGCCGATCCCCACCGCGCCGCCGCGCACGAGGGAGTTGACCTTCTCGGTGACCTCGGTCTTGGCGAGCTCGATCTCCTCGCGCACGAGGGACGAGACGCGCTCGGAGACGTCGAAGACGAGCTCACCGACGGACCGGTCGTCGTTCGGCCCCCGCGGGGGCTCGTCGCTCACTCCGGCGGGTCCTCTCCGAAGATCCGCTGCCAGATCAAGGTCGCGACGCGCATCGAGACCACGCTGGCAAGCGCCCCGGTCCCGGCCACGAGCCCGGTCCACATCAGTCGCTTGACGATCTCGTTGTCCATAGCCTTGTCCACGTCAGCCGTCTACCCGCGGCCTGAGCAGTAAACCATCAGTGGCGGCCGTTCGCGGCCCCAGCCTCGAGCCCGCGACAGATCGTCTCCACCAACATCGCTCGGGCGCGGTCGAAGTCCTCCTCGCCGTCGGGGATGATCCCGAACACCCAGCCGGTGAGCAGCTGCTCGATCGCCCCGTAGAACCACATCGAGGCGAACTCCGGATCGACGTCGTCGCGGAAGCTCCCCGCCTCCTGCCCATCGCGCACGATCTTGGCGATCAGGTCGTAGGCCTGGCGGATCTCGGGCAGGTGGGTGAGCGTGAACGAGTTCGCCGCCCTCGTGACCTCGATGATGATCACCTTCATCAGCTCGGGGTCGTAGCGGTAGGAGCCGATGATGAAGCCGGCGACCGCGTCGAGCTTGTCCCGCCCGGGGGTCTCGCGGGCGTCCGCCTCCTCGATCGCGTCGAGCAGCAGCGACCAGCGCTCGACGAAGAGCTCGTTGAGCACCTGGTCCTTGGAGTTGAAGTAGTGGTAGACGAGCCCGTAGGCGACGTTCGCCTCGCGGGCGATGTCGGAGACCCGGCAGGCGTTGAAGCCCTGGCGGGCGAAGACGCGGATCGCCGCGTCGAGGATCTGCCGCCGGCGGTCGACGGGCGGTGCCTTCGAGGTCATCGGGTCACCCCGGCCGGCTCCGGCCACCTGTACGCGTCCGGGCGGCGGTTGGCGAGCGACGGCAGCGATGTGCGGATCTCCGCCTGCCGCTCGAGGTCGAGGTCTGCGGCGACGAAGCCCTCACCGTCCGCCGCCTCGGCGAGCACCGTTCCCCAGGGGTCGACGATCGCCGAGTGCCCGTAGGAGTCGTAGTGGGGCGGCGCCTTCCCCGACTGGTTCGGGGCCAGCACGAACGCCTGATTCTCGATCGCGCGGGCCCGCAGCAGCACCTGCCAGTGGTCGCGCCCGGTCGGGGTCGTGAACGCCGAGGGCACGGCCAGCAGTCGGGCCCCGCGCACGGCCAGGATCCGATACAGCTCCGGGAACCGGAGGTCGTAACAGACGCTGAGCCCCAGCTCGACGCCGCCGACGTCCGCCAGCACCAGCTCGTCGCCGGGCTGCTCGCGCTCGGACTCGCGATAGCTCACCCCGCCGACGTCGACGTCGAACATGTGCAGCTTGCTGTACGTGGCCATGAGCTCCCCCGCGGGGTCGATCAGGCACGAGGTGTTGAAGAGCCGGTCGGCGCCCGGACGGCGCTCGGCGATGCTGCCGGCGAGCACCCAGATCCCGAGTTCGGCGGCCCACGAGCCGACGGCGCTCAGCGTGGGGCCGTCGAGCCCCTCGGCGCCGTGCGTCGAGCTCGCTTGCCGTCCCGAGCACGTTCCACTTCTCGGGCAGGGCGACGAGCTGGGCGCCGTCCGCCGCCGCTTCGGTGACCAGGCGCGCGGCGACCTCGAGGTTCCTGTCCTTGTCATTGCCCGAGTTGAGCTGGACCGCCGCGACTCGCATCTCATCCGCCTCCGCTTCCCGTCCCCCGGTCGGGGGCCCGGTTGACTGACCAGTCAATCTAGACGATCGGCCCGGCGCCGCGGTCAGTTGCCGAGCAGCCAGACGACCAGCGTCGCGAGCACCAAAACCGCCTCGGTTCCCGCCACCAGAGCGATCGCGCCGCCGAGCGTCTCGGCGTCGAAGCCGCTCGGCAGTCCGATCAGCACGGCCAGCGCGAGCACTCCGAGGGTGACCGCCGCCCACCAGAGCACCGCGCGCTCCCAGCGCGCGTCGGCCTCGAGCGCGCCGCCCAGCCGTTGATGGATCGCAAACGGGGTCGCGAACAGGGCGCAGAAGAGCCCGACCGCGAAGGTGACCAGCCACGGGCTCAGCTCGTCCAGCGCCAGGTACGGGCCGCCCGCGGCGCCCGCAAGGACCACCGAGACGACGGCGGTCGCGGCGCCGCCCACCAGGAACGCGATCGGCCGGCGGTCGTCTCGGGCCGACCCGGCCTCCATCAGGGAATTGAGGTGGCCGACTGGACGCCACGCTCGAGCCGCACGCGGAGGTCGCCGTCCGAGCCGGCGCGGCGGATCGCGACCAGCGCGGCGTCGTCCTCCCGAGCTCGGGCGCCGAAGTCCGTCAGCGCGCCACGGACCCGCTCCACCGCGAGCTCGGGCGCGGTGGCACCCGCGAGCCGGTCGCGCAAGCGCTGGCTGCCGAAGCGCTCGCGCCCGTTGCCGCGCGCCTCGATCACGCCATCCGTGTAGAGCACCAGCTGGTCGCCCGGGCCGATCGTCACCGGAGTCGGCACCCAGGTCGGGTTTTCGACGACGCCAAGCAGCGGGCCCGGCTCGCCGACAGGTTCGGCGCGGCCCTCATGGAGCAGGATCGGGTGCGGGTGCCCGGCGAGGTAAACGAAGACCTCGGTGGCCGCCGTCGGCTCGTCCGGCAGGACCACCATCGCCACCGAGCAGAGCGCGACGTCATCGCGGCCGCGGAGCGCCTCGTCGAGGAGGTGCAGGCCGGCGACCGGGTCGGCCGCCAGGGTGCCCGCGGTGCGGATCGTGTACCTGGCCTCGGCGGTCACCGCCGCGGCGGCCGCCCCCTTGCCGGAGACGTCGCCGAGGACCACGGCCCAGCCGCCGGCCACCGGGAAGACCTCGTAGAAGTCACCGCCGACCTCGTTGATCTCACCGGCCGGCTCGTACATCGTCGCGACCTCCCAGCCGGGCATGCTGGGGAGGCTTGGCGGCAGCAGCTCGCGCTGGAGCGCGTCGGCGACCCGCGCCCGCTCGTCGGCGATCCGCGCGTTCTCGATCGCCAGCGCCGCCCGGCGGGCGACCTCGGCGGCGATCTCGAGGTCGTTCTCGTCGAAGGCGCGGGAGCCGACCTCGTTGACGAACACGAGCGCCCCGACGACCGTGGCGGCGGCGGTCATCGGCACCGAGATCACCGAGCCCATGGCGATCTCCCGCAGGAGGCCGAGGTGCTCCTCGTCGGCCGCGATCGAGCGCAGCCACTCGTCCGTGGGCTGGATCAGCTCGGGCTCGCCGGTACGCACCACATCGCCGATCCGCGACGGCACGTCGACCCGCAGCGGATAGCGCTCGCGCAGCGTTCGCAGCAGCGGCAGCCGGGACGGGTCCCGATGCGCCATCGCGACCCGCTGGAGGAGGCCGTCGTCGCGCGGGATTTCGATGGAGCACCAGTCGGCGAACTCGGGGACGAGCAGCTGCGGCACGCGCTCGAGCGTCCCCCGATAGTCCGTCGAGTGCGACAGCAGCTCACCGGTGCGGGCAAGCAGGCGGTTGGCGAACTCGGCGCGCTTCACATCGGTGACGTCCTCGATCGCGGTCACCGAGTACAGGACCTCGCCGGCGGCGCCCTCGATCGCGCGCGCCTTCGTCCGCGTCCAGCGCTCCTCCCCCGTCTCGAGGTTGATGGCGCGCAGCGTCTGCGGCTCGGAGGGCTCGCCGCGGAGCGCCCGCCGGCCCGCGAGCGCCTCCGGTGCAACCTCGTTGCCGCGCTCGTCGCGGATCGAGTACTTCTGACGGGTCGCCTCGGTGGGGGCCGAGACCGCGTCCTCGGAGGTTTCGTAGCCGAGCATCCGGGCCGCGGCCGGGTTGGCGAACACGAGCTCCCCGTCGGCACCTTGGATCACGATCGCCTCATCGAGGATCGACATCACGGTGTCCATCCGCCGCTCGATGCTCTCGAGGTCGGAAAAGAGCCCGGCGTTGTCGAGCGCCAGACCGATACGGCTGGCGAGGATCTCGCCAAAGCGCACGTCCTCGGCGTCGTACACGCGCCGCGACCAGGCGGTGATCAGGGTCAGGGCGCCGAGGTTGCGGCCCCGCGCGCGGATCGGGATCACGATCCAGGAACGCGGGTCCATCCGTCGCAGGAACTCGAGGTCGTCCTCCGAGGTGGCCATCCGCCGCAGCTCCTCCTGCCCGACGTGCGGGCGCCACTGAGGGAGATGGCGCCACGAGCGCTCGCCGCGCACCAGCCACTCGGGCAGCGCCGGGGGCCGGCGACGGAGTCGGTCCTCGAACTCCTGGGCGTCCTCGTCGCCGCCGGCGCGGACGGCGATCCGCGATGCGCGGCCGCCGCCCTCGCGGATCGCGTCGATGATGCAGATATCCGCGAACGTCGGCACGACCACGTCGGTCACCCGGCGCAGCGTCTCGGCCAGCGGCAACGAGCCGTCGGCGACCGCGCCGACCGAGTCCAGCAGCCGCAGCCGCTCGGAGCGGCCCGCCCAGCGCTCGCGCAACCAGGCGCCGCCCACCGCGAGCGCGCCGCCGAGGCCGATCACGATCAGCCGCACGGCCTGCTCGGCGCCGCTGGAGTCCGCGTTCCAAATCGGGCTCGCCAGCGCCGCGCCGAAGGCGAGCAACGCGACCCCGGCCGTGACCACCGGGCCGGCGAGCATCGCGGCGAAGAAGGGTGCGGCGACGAAGGTGCCGACGATCGCGGCCGACTCGTTCGAGAGCGCGACGTCGGCGGCGACGCAGGCGCCCAGGGTGAGCAGGCCGGCGATCGCGCCCGTGAGGTCGTCGGCCAGGCCCCCTGCGGGCCCAGGCCGCCACGTGCGGAGTCTTCGGAGCCTCTCGAACATCGCTTGCGCGGCGCGCCCCCCGCGGGAGTACCGCCGACCGCGTCAATGTACCGCCCAATCCCGCCCGCTAGGGGCCAGTTCAATCACCTTTGGCACTAAGATGCCGAGCGCTTGACCGCGCCTTTCAAAGTCAGCGCTGAGTCCACCAGCGCCCTGCATACGGTCAGCGTGGCGGGGGAGCTCGATCAGAGCACGGCTCCGGAGCTGCGCACCGCGCTCGCGTCGGCGTTCGGCGAAGCCCAGGACGGGGTGCTCGTCGACCTCAGCGACTGCAACTTCATCGACTCGACCGGCCTCAGCCTGCTGGTCGAGGCGAAGCGGCGGCTTTCGGAGGAGGACCGCCGATTTGGCGTCTGCTGCCCGGACGCCGACGTCCGCCGGCTGCTCGAGCTGACCGGGATCGATCAGGCCGTGGGCCTGTTCGACACCCGTGCCGAGGCGGAGGCGGCGCTCTCGAGCGGCTCGCCCGCCTGACGAGCCGCCCGAGCGCGCCGCCCGCCCCGTTTCGCCTACCAGCCGACCGTCGCCTCCCGCTGCTCGGCGTGCACGCCCTCGGCGAACTCCTCGATCGCCTTCGCGCAGAAGGCCTCGAGATCGTCGGGCTTGCGGCTGGTGACCAGCCCGGAGTCGACGTGCACCTGCTCGTCGACCCAGTCGCCCCCGGCGTTGCGGATGTCGGTCTTCAGGCTGGGCCACGAGGTCAGGGTGCGGCCCTCGACGACGCCGGCCTCGACCAGCGTCCACGGCGCGTGGCAGATCGCGGCCACGGGCTTGCCGGCCTCGAAGAAGGCGCGCGCAAACTCGACCGCCTCCGGCACCGTGCGGAGGATGTCGGGGTTGGCGACGCCTCCGGGTAGCACCAGCGCGTCGTAGTCCGCGGCGTCGGCGTCGGCGACCGTACGGTCGACGTCGAACGCGTCGCCCGGTCGAGATGGTTGAAGCGCCTGGACCTCGCCGGACTCCGGCGCGATCAGCTCCGGCTCGCCGCCGGCGCCTTTCACCGCCTCCCACGGGGTGGTCAGCTCGACCTGCTCGACACCCTCGTTGGCAACCAGGAACGCGACCCGCTTGCCGTCGATGCGCTCACTCATGCTTCGTCCTTTCGTCGTCGGTCTGTTGCAATGCGGCTACCCCGCCGAGTCCCTCTGAGGCGGCCCGCGGCGCGCCCCGAGGACGCGGGGACCGGGCCCGGGTCCGGCTCGCCTCGGACCGCGGCCAGGAGCTTCCAGAGCGCCCGGCGGCTGATCCGCGAGACCTGCATCTGCGAGACGCCGAGCCGGCGCCCGATTTCCTGCTGGGTGAGCTCCTCGTCGAAGCGCATCCGCAGGACCTGCCACTCCTCGTCGCTCAGCTCGGCGGCGTTCGATGCCAGGTCGGCCTCAACCCGGTCGAAGCCGGCGTCCGTGTCGCCGATCGCGTCGAGCCCGGTCGCGGCGTCCTCGTCCTCCGTGCGGCGGGGCGCGTCGAGCGACAGGGTGCGGCGCGCGTGGCCCGCCTCCAGCGCCTCGAGCACGTCCTCGACCGAGATCGAGAGCCGGCGGGCGATCTCGTTGGGGGTCGGAAAGCGCCCGAGCTCCTCGGTCAGGCGGCTGGTGGCGTCGTCGACCTTCATCGTGATCTCCTGGAGACCGCGCGGGAGGCGCACGTTCCAGACGTGGTCGCGGAAGTGACGCCGGATCTCGCCGAGGATCGTCGGCACGGCGAACGCCGCGAACCCACGACCGTGGCTCGGGTCGAACCGGTCAACGGCCTTCACGAGGCCCAGTCCGGCCACCTGGATCAGGTCGTCGAGCGACTCGGTCTGGCGCCGGTAGCGCATCGCGAGCGACCGCGCCAGCGGCATGAAGCGCCGCACGAGCTCCTCCCGCGCGTCGGGTGAGCGCGTGGCGGCGTACAGCCGCAGCAGCGAGTCCTCCGAACGCGCTCGCAGGGGCATGGCCCGCTCGTGCGGATGGTCTCGCGGGTCGCCGTCAGGCACCGTCGCCGTCAAACTGGTCCTCCTTGGGTTGAGTCGGTTACGTGAGCGACGAACCGTTCCCTCGATCCCGGGGGTGGGACCAAGTCCCTGCGGCGTGATCGCCCTCAGCTTTCGCTAGTGGCCGCGCCTGCTCTGAGCAAGAGACACGGCCCCTTGGGCATGAGAGAAGATACCCGGCCGAACTCGGATCACTCCAGATCTCGAGAATGCGTTTGAGTCTCGCCCTGTTTGGGTAGCCTGAGCGTGGGACCAGGGTGTACGACCGGGGTCAACCCCCCAATCCCGGGAGTGTCGCGCCTCGCGTGCGGCGAATCCTGATCCCTCTCTGAGTGGTGTGCGACGGGCCCCTTCCAAGGGGTTCGTCGCTTATCCGGAAAACGAAAACCCGGTGGATAGGCTGGCGGCGTGAGCGACGTATTCGTCACCGGCGGGTCCGGGTTCATCGGTGGACACCTCGTGCGCCGGCTGGTGCAGGATGGCCGCCGGGTCCGCGCCCTGGCGCGCTCGGATGCCTCGGCCGCCGTGGTCGAGGCGCTCGGCGCCGAGCCGGTCCGCGGCGACCTGGCGGACGTCGATTCGATCGCCGCCGGCGCCGCCGGATGTGAGACCGCCTTTCACCTCGCCGCCCACCTCGGCCAGTGGGGACCGTGGGAGGACTTCGTCGCCGGCAACGTCACCGGGACCGAGAACGCGCTCGCCGGCACCCGACGCGCCGGTGTGAGCCGGTTCGTCCACTGTGGGACCGAGGCGGCCCTGATTGCCGGCCAGCCACTGGTCCGGATCGACGAGACCGCCCCGCTGCGGCCCGACTCGAAGGCGGCCTACCCGGCGACCAAGGCGCGGGCCGAGCAGGCGGTGCGCGGTGCCAGCGGCGAGGGCTTCGAGACCGTCGTCCTGCGGCCGCGGCTCGTCTGGGGCGCCGGCGACACGACCCTGCTCCCGGCGATCGCCGACGCCGTGCGGGCCGGGCGCTTCGCCTGGATCGGCGGCGGCGGGCAACTCACGGACTCGACCCACGTCGACAACGTGGTCGAGGGGCTGGTGCTCGCGGCCGACAAGGGCCGCGCCGGCGAGGCCTACTTCGTCACCGACGGCGAGCCGGTCGTGTTTCGCGAGTTCATCTCCGAGCTGCTGGAGACGCAGGGAGTCGAGCCGCCGGCGCGTTCCGTCCCGGCACCGCTCGCGGCCGTCGTGGCGGGCGCCTCGGAGGCCGTGTGGCGCACGTTTCGCCTCGGCGGCGAGCCCCCACTGACCCGGTTTGGGCTGTGGCTCTCGTCCCAGGAGTGCACGATCGTGAGCTCGAAGGCGCGCTCGGAGCTGGGCTACGAGCCGGTCACGAGCCGGGCGGAGGGGATGGCCGAGCTGCGCGCCGGCGTCGCGGGCTAGGCGCCGCGGGGGCGCTCGAGCTCGGTGGTGAGCAGCTTCGTGTGCAGGGCCCCGATCAGCTCGGGGAACGGCGAAGCGCCGCCCTCCGCGATCGTCTCGGCGCGGTCGGCTCCGAGCGCGGCGAAGCGCTCGATCAGCAGGTTGAGCTCGTCCGCGATCACCGGCTCGAGGCCCTTCATCAGGCGGGCGACGTCGCGGGCCCCGAACCCCGTCGTCTCGTTCCATCCGGCCGCGCGAAAGCGCGCGATCGCGTCGACGATCCGCACGTCGGTCGGCGTGTAGCCGTCGTCGTTCGGCGACAGCACGCCCACCTCGGCGAGGCGCTCCAGCGCCCGCTCGGGGATCTCGAACCGCCGCAGGACGTCCTCCTTCGGCGTCCGCTCGGTCTCCGGCCCGAGCGCGCGGGCGACGAGCGCGTCGCCGGTGTCGGCGAGCGCGCGCAGGCGCTCGAGGTCGCCGCCCTGGGCGTCGAGGAGCTCGCGGATCACGCGCAGCGGCATGAACCGCTGCTCCTGCAGGCGCTTGATCAGCCGAATCCGCTCCGCGAACTCGGGCGGGTAGTAGGCCATGTTCCGCGAGGTCTTCACGGGCTCCGGCAGCAGCCCCTCGCGCAGGTAGTGGCGGACCGTGGCGACCGGGACGTCGGCCCGCTCGGCGAGCTCGCTCATTTTCAGCAGCTCGCCGTTCGTCGTTCGTCGTTCGTCGTTCGCGGTCGTCATCCCATGAACCTCGCGCCGGTCGCGTCCTCGGCGAGGCCGGCCGCCGCCCCGCTTTCGAGCAGCGCGGCGATCTCCTCGTCGGAGAACCCGGCCTCGCGCAGGACGTCCTCCGTGTGCTCGCCCAGCGCCGGGGCCGGCGCGTGCACGCTCCCGGGGGTGCGCGAGAACTTGACCGGTACGCCGACCTGGCGCACCGGCCCGATCTCCGGCTGCTCCCACTCGACGACCATCTCGCGCTCGCGCACGAGCTCGGAGTCGAGCGCCTCGTCGAGGTCGAGGACCGGCTCGATCATCGCGTCGTGCTCGTCGTTGAACGCCTTCCACTCGGTGCGCGTGCGCGAGCGGAAGATCTCCGCGACCTCGGCCCAGGCCTCCGAGCCCGTGGGCTCGAACTGCCGCGCGACCAGGTCGTCGCGTCCGACGCCGGCGCAGAAGCGCGCCCAGAACTGCGGCTCGAGCGCGCCCATCGTGATGTAGCCGTCGGCCGCCTCGTAGGGCAGGTAGCAGACGAACCTCCCCGTCAGTTGGCCCTCTCCCCGGCTCGGGACCTCGCCGTCGCACAGGTAGGCGCCCGCGACCATCGTCAGCCAGGAGAGCGCCCCGTCGGCCATCGACACGTCGACGACCTGGCCCTCTCCCGAGCGCCGCGCCTCGTGCAGCGCAGCCATCATCCCGAACGCGGCCATCAGCGCGCCGCCGCCGAGGTCGGCGATCTGCCCCGCCGACTGGATCGGCCGCCGACCGGGCTCCCCGGTGAGCCCGAGGAGGCCGATCAGCCCGAGGTAGTTCATGTCGTGGCCGGCGCGGCCCGTGTTCGGACCGGTCTGGCCGTAGCCGGTGATCGCGCAATAGACCACCGCGGGGTTGCGCTCCTTCATCCGCTCGTAGCCGACCCCCAGCCGGTCGAGGACGCCGGGGCGAAAGCCCTCGAGGACGACGTCCGCGTCGCGCACCAGCCGCAGCAGCGCCTCTCGCCCGCCGTCGGACTTCAGGTCGAGGCGGATCGAGCGCTTGTTGCGGTTCAGCGACAGATACAGCGCCGACCGCGTACCGAGGCCCTGTTGCGCCTCCTCCCCGTAATACGGGGGCGCCCAGCGGACGTAGTCGCCCATCCCGGTGTCCTCCACCTTGACCACGTCCGCCCCGAAGTCCGCGAGCAACTGACTGCAGAACCCGCCGGGCAGCAGCCGGGTGAGGTCGAGAACGCGGACGTCGCTAAGCGGCAGCGCGGTCACGCTTCGGGACCCCGAGCATCTCTCGCGCCTCCGCCACCGTCGCCGGCCTGCGGCCGACGTCCTCCGCCATCTGGCGCGCCTTCGCGATCAGCTCGCCGTTCGACTTCGCCATCTCTCCATCGGGCAGGTAGAGGTTGTCCTCGAGCCCCGCGCGCACGTTGCCGCCGAGGTCGAGCGATGCGGCGAGCAGCTTCCACTGATCGCGCGAGACACCGATCACCTGCCAGTTGTTGGGGCCCTCGGGACCTCCCGGGACCTGGTCGGACATGAAGGCGACGTTGCGCGGCGTCGGGCGGATGCCCCCGGTGACCCCCATCACCAGGGAGATCTGCAACGGCGGCGCCAGCAGCCCCATGTCGAGCAGGGGGTCGAGGTTGGCCACGTGCCCGGCGTCGAAGCACTCGTGCTCGGGCTGGATCCCGAGCTCGTTCATCGCGGTGATGAACTCGATGATCGTGTCGAAGGAGTTCTCGAACACCGCCTTGAAGACGAAGTCCTTACGCCGCCGCGAGTACTTGGCGTAGTTCATCGAGCTCATGTTCAGCGCGGCGACGTCGGGGCGCAGCTCGCGCAGGTAGGCGATGCGCTTGGCGATCGGAACGCCGATCGCCCCGGTCGAGTAGTTGACGATCACATCCCCCACCTCGGCCAAAATCGCCTCGGTGATCGCCCGGAAGTCCACGACCTCGTAGCTCGGCACGCCGTCGGGCGTGCGCGCGTGGATGTGGATCTGCGAGGCGCCCTCGTCGACAGCGCGCCGCGCCTCGGCCGCGTACTCCTCGGGCGTGTACGGAATCGCGGGGCACTGATCACGATTGGCAATCGCCCCGCTGATGGAGCAGGAGATGATCACCGGGTCTTCGAAGCGGCTCATACCGGCATCACCCCGTGCTTCCGCCACGGGCGCTCGACGCGCTTGCCCTCCGCCATGCGCAGGCCGCGGATGATCGTCGGCCTCGTCTCGCGCGGGTCGATCACGTCGTCGATCAGCGCGTTCTTCGCCGCGAGGTAGACGTCGATCTGCTTGCGGACCTGCTGGAGCATCGCCTCGCGGGTGGCGTCGGGGTCGTCGGAAGCCTCGATCGCCGAGCGGCCGATGATGTTCACCGCGCCCTCGGCGCCCATCACCGAGATCTCGGCGCTGGGCCAGGCGACGATCAGGTCCGGCTCGTAGGCCTTGCCGTTCATCACGTAGTAGCCGGCGCCGTAGGCCTTGCGGACGACCACCGTGACCTTCGGCACCGTCGCGCGTGAGATCGCGTAGAGCATCTTTGCCCCGTGGCGGATGATCCCGGCGTGCTCGACCTTTGAGCCGACCATGAAGCCAGGCACGTCCTGAAGGAAGACGAGCGGGATGCTGAAGGCGTCGCAGAGGTTCACGAATCGCGCCGCCTTGTCGGCCGAGTCGTTCTCGAGAATCCCGCCGAGATGCTTCGGCTGGTTGGCGACGATCCCGACCGGCATCCCGCCGAAGCGCGCCAGGCAGGTGATGATCGTCTTCGCGAACCGCGGCTTGATGTCGAAGATCTCGCCGTCGTCGACGATCTCGCGGATCAGCTCGTACATGTCGTAGGGGTGCCGGTTCGACTCCGGGACGATGTCCAGCAGCTTTTCCGACATGCGGTCGTCGGGATCGGCGGTCTCGCGCACGGGCGGCTTCTGCTCGCAGTTGGAGGGAAAGAAGGAGAGATAGGTCTTGATCGCCTCGATGCACTCGGCGTCGTCGGAGCACTCGAGGTCGCCGACCCCTGATTTGCGGCAGTGGACCCTGGCGCCGCCGAGGTCCTCCATCGAGATTTCCTCGCCGGTCACCGCCTTGGTGAGATGCGGGCCGGCGAGCGCCATCGCGCCCTGGCCGACGACCATCGGCACGAAGTCCGAGAGGCCCGGGATGTAGGCGGTCCCGGCGGCGCACGGGCCGAGCATCCCGGCGACCAGCGGGACGACACCGGACATCGTCACCTCCTCGCGGAACAGGTGCCCCGAGCCGGCGAACATCGAGCCGGCCGCCTCCTGGATCCGCGCCCCCGCCGAGTCGAGCAGCCAGATCAGCGGCATGCGCTTCTGCAGGGCCATCTCGCGCAGCCGGCCGACCTTGAACTCGCCGGTCATCCCCATCGAGCCGGCCATCACCGTGAAGTCGTAGGCGGCGATCGCGCACGGGCGCCCGTCGACGTCGCCCCAGCCGGTGATCACGCCGTCGGCCGGCGCCTCCTTGCCGTCCATCGCCCGCTGCGAGGAATGCGGCCCGGCGTGGATCCCGAGCTCGACGAAGGTGCCGGGGTCGACGAGCAGGTCGATGCGCTCACGGGCGGTGAGCTTGCCGGCGTCGTGCTGCTTGGCGATCTTCTCCTCGCCGCCGCCGAGCTTCGCCGCCTCGCGGCGAGCGTGGAGGTCGTCGGTGAGATCCTTGAGCTTGCCGCTCGTCGCGGGTGGCGCCTCCGGCGCCTCCGCCTCCTTGGCGGCGGCGGCGACCTTCTCGGACTCCGTCGCCTCGCTCATCGCCCCTTCCAGTCCGGCTCGCGCTTCTCGAAGAACGCGGTCACGCCCTCGATCGCGTCCTCGGTCGAGAGCTCGATCGTCAGCTGCGAGCGCAGGTAGTCGAGCGCGTCCGCGAGCGGCATGTCGAGCTGGCGCCACATCGCGTCCTTGCCCAGACGCATGATCAGCGGCGACTTCGAGGCCAGCTTCGCGGCCCAGTCGGCGACCGCGGCGTCGAACTCCTCGGGCGCGACGACCTTGTTGACGATCCCCGCCTCGCGCGCCTCCTCCGCCGTCAGCCGCTCGCCCAACAGCAGCATCTCGGTCGTCTTCTTCCGCGGCACGTTGCGGTAGATCAGGGCCATGATCATGAACGGGAACAGCCCGACGTTGATCTCGGGGGTGCCGAAGCCCGCGCCCTCCTTGGCGATGATCAGGTCGCATGCGAGCGCGATCCCGAGCGCGCCGGCGAGCACGTGTCCGTTGGCGGCGAGGATCGACGGCTTGCCGAGCTCACCGAGCTCGGTGAAGACCTGCGGGAAGAGCGCCGTGCCCAGGAACTTGTGCGCGGTCGGCGCGTCGGCGGAGAAGCCGCCGAGGTTGGCGCCGGAGGAGAACACCTTCTCGTGCGATGAGGTGAGCACAACGACGCGCACCTGCTCGTCGGCCTTCGCCGCCCGCAGCGCCTCGAGCAGCTCACGCAGCAGCTGATCGGAGAGCGAGTTGCGGGTCTCGGGGTCGTCGAGCGTGATCGTCGCGACGTGCTCGGCGACCGCGTAGCGGATCTTCTCGTACTCAGCCAAGAGTAGAAAGTATTACTCTTCGCTCACTACTTTTGTCGAGCGACCGAGGAGAAGCCCAGGTGGCGACTGCGACCGAGAGCGTGATCAAGCCCGAGCACGGGGCGAAGCGCAAGCACTTCCTGTTTGACGACGAGCACCTCGACCTGCGGGAGTCGATGAGCTCCTGGGTGAAGAAGGAGATGTACCCCCACCGCAACGAGTGGGAGGACACCTACTGGCCGAGCGAGATCATGCGCCGCGCCGGCGAGCTCGGCTACCTGGGCCTCTGCTTCGGTGAGGAGTACGGCGGCCAGGGCGGCGACTACTTCTACTCGCTGGTCCGCGCCGAGTGCATGAGCTACTCGGGCTCCGGCGGGACCAACATGGGCTTCGCGGTCCAGACGGACATGGTCCTGCCTCCCGTGCACCTGCTCGGGACCGAGGAGCAGAAGCAGCGCTACCTCGTCCCCGGGATCAAGGGCGAAAAGATCGGCAGCCTCGGGATCACGGAGCCGGGCGCCGGCTCCGACGTCGCGGGGATTCGGACGACCGCGATCCGCGACGGCGACGAGTACGTCATCAACGGCGCCAAGACGTTCATCACCAACGGCCCGCGCGCCGACTTCTGCGTCCTGGTCACCAAGACCGACCCCGACAAGCGCCACGACGGGATCACGCTGTTCCTGGTCGACCTGCGCGACGACGACGGCAACCTCGTCCCCGGGTTCACGGTCTCGCGCGAGCTCGAGAAGATGGGCATGCATGCCTCGGACACCGGCGAGCTCGCGTTCGAGGACATGCGCGTCCCCGCCGACGCGGTTCTGGGCGAGATCGGCAAGGGCTTCTACCACATCAGCTGGGAGCTTCAGGGCGAGCGGCTGGTCGCCGCCGCGGGCTGCTACGCGGCCTGCGAGCGGATGTTCGAGAAGACGCTCGCCTACGCCCTCGATCGCGAAGCGTTCGGGCGGCCGATCGGCAAGTTCCAGACGATCCGCCACAAGTTCGCCGACATGGCGACGAAGATCGAGGCGGCCAAGCAGATGGTCCACGCGACCGCGTGGCGGTTCGCCAACGGCGAGTACCCGGTGCGCGAGATCACGATGGCGAAGCTATTCGCAACCCGCGTCTGCAACGAGGTCGCCGACGAGTGCGTGCAGATCCACGGCGGCTACGGCTACATGAAGGAGTACGAGATCGAGCGCGCGTACCGCGACCAGCGCCTCAACCGGATCGGCGCGGGCACGGACGAGATCATGCTCGACGTGATCGGCCGTTCGTACGGGCTCTAGGAGCTGAGCGCGGCGAAGTCCTCGTCGCTGAGCTCGAGGTCGAGCGCGGCGAGATTCTGCTCGAGGTGTTCGATCGAGAGCGTGCCCGGGATCGGCAGCATCATCTCCGAACGGCGCAGCAGCCACGCGAGCTTGACCTGCTGGCGGGTCGCACCGAGCCGCGCCGCGATCTCATCGACCGTCCGCCCGCCGCCCCGCAGGGGGAAGAACGGCACGAAGGGGATGCCCTCGTCCGTGCAGTAGTCGAGCACCTCGTCGTGCTTTCGCTGATCGAGGCTGAACTCGTTCTGGACCGCGGCGACGGGGACGAGGCTCCGGGCGAGGACCAGCTCCTCAACCGAGACCTCCGAGACGCCGACGTGGCGGATCGTCCCCGCCTCGCGGTATTCCGCGAGCACCTCCAGCGAGCGGGGCAGGGCGACCTCGGGGTCGACGCGGTGCAGGTAGTAGAGCTCGATCGAGTCCGTCCGCAGCCGCTCGAGGCTCTCCTTCAGCTCCGCGCGGAGCCGGTCGGGATGGGCGCCGTGGTAGCCGCCCTTGGTGGCGACGACGAGCTCATCGTCGAAGGGCGCCAGCGCGGCCCCGATCGTCCGCTCGCTGTCGCCGGAGCTGTACAGATGCGCGGAGTCGATCATCCGGATTCCGGCGCCGACGGCGGCCCCGACGAACGCGCGGTTGGCGGGCGTGTCGGTGAGCCTGTTCGTCCCCAGGCCGATCCGCGGCACCTCGCGACCGCCGACCGCGATCGTCCTCGTCACCGCCATGCCGTCTACCTCCCGAACGTCCGGAGGAACTCGCGCACGGCGGCGGGGACGTCGGCGAGCAGCTCGCGGACCTCGGCCAGGCCCGCACGAAGCTCGGCGTCGCCGGCCTCGATCGGCAGCATCGAGTCCTGGAGCTCGGCCAGGACACGGTCGGCGTCGGCGGCGGCCTCGCCGCCACGCTCGACGAACCGCTTCACACCCTGCGATGGCACGCCGGCCGATGGCTGCTCGGGGGCGCCGACGGGCAGGTCGACCCGGCCGGCGAACGCCCCCTGGGTCCGCTTCGCGCGAGCGTAGGCGCGCTGGACGGGACGGAACAGCGCCCCCTCCAAGCGGTCGCCCGTCGCCTCGTCGAGCAGCTCGTAGGCCTGGCCGAGGCACGCTGTGGCGAGCGCGATCCGGTCGATCGACCGGCCGATCTCGGCGACGATCTCCTCGCGGGCCTCGCGCGTGGTTCGCATGTCCCGAGGTTAGTCGGAGGGCAACGCCGCCCTGCGGCGCTCGAGGAAGGCGCGCTCGACCGGGTTGGCCGCGAGCTCCGTCGCTCGCTCGTAGGCGCCGGCCGCCTCCGGGCGCCCGAGCCGCCGCAGCAGGTCGGCGCGCGCCGCGTGGTACGGCCCGTAGTCGTCCAGGCCCTGGATCTCGTCCACGAGCTCGAGCCCGGCCGCCGGCCCGTCGGCCATCGCCACGGCGACGGCGCGGTTGAGCTCGATCACCGGTGACGGATCGAGCTCGGCGAGCCAGGCATAGAGCCGCACGATCCGCTCCCAGTCGGTGTCCTCGGCTCGCTCGGCTCGCGAGTGCTCGGCGGCGATCGAGGCCTGGACGATGTACGGCCGTGGTCCGGCCCGGCGCGCCCCCTCCACCAGTTCGAGGCCCTCGGCGATCCGCTCGCGGTCCCACAGCGACCGGTCCTGGCGGTCGAGCAGGACGAGCTCGCCGTCGGCGTCCGTGCGCGCGCCACGGCGGGAATCGTGGAGCAGCATCAGCGCCAGCAGGGCCGCCACCTCCGGCTCGGTGGGCATCAGCTCGCGCAGCACGCGGGCGAGCCGGATCGCGTCGTCGCAGAGCTCGGCCCGGACGAGGCCCTCCGCGCTCGAGGCAACGTAGCCCTCGTTGAAGATCAGGTACAGCGTCGCGAGCACCGAGCCCAGGCGCTCGCCGAGGCGGTCCGGGTCGGGCACCTCGTACGGGATCCGCGCGTCGCGGATCTTGCGCTTCGCCCGCACGAGGCGCTGCGCCATCGTCGTCTCGGCGACCAGGAACGCGTGCGCGATCTCAGCCGTGCTCAGGCCGCCTAGCGTGCGCAGGGTGAGCGCAATCCGCGCCTCCGGGGCGAGCGCCGGATGACAGCAGGTGAAGATCAGCCGCAGCCGGTCGTCGGGGAAGTCGACGGCTTCGGCCCCCTCCTCCTCCCCGTCCTCCGTCGCGCGCAGGCGTTCGAGCGCCTCGACCTCAGGACGCTTGGCCTCCAGGGTGCGCTCGCGGCGCAGCCGGTCGATCGCCTTGTTGCGCGCAACGCGGGTGATCCAGGCGCCGGGGTTGGCCGGGACGCCGTCACGGGGCCACCGCTCGAGCGCGACGACGAACGCCTCCTGCACCGCCTCCTCGGCGGCATCGAAGTCGCCGAGCGCGCGGATCAGGGACGCGACCGCCCGTCCCGACTCATGCCGGAACAGGCGGTCGACGACGACCTGATCGTCTACGAGCGCGCCTCCGCGGCGGCGGGCTCCTCGGCGCCGAAGCTCTCGTAGTCCATCACCGGACGGACCTCGATCGCCCCACCCGGCGCCGGCGCCTTCTTCGCCCAGTCGAGCGCCTCGTCGAGGTTCTCGCACTCGAGCAAGTAGAAGCCGCCGACCTGCTCCTTGGTCTCGGCGAACGGCCCGTCGGTGACCACCCGCTCGCCGTCGCCCTGGATCCGGATCGTGGTCGCGGTGGGGCTGTCCTGGAGCCCCTCGCCGGCGAGGAACACACCCGCGTCGCGCAGCGACTCGGTGTAGTCGTTCCACCGACCCAGCTGAGCACGCATCTCCTCGGGCGTGGCGTCGTCCCAGCGCCCTTCCTCGCGGATCAGCGTCAGCATGTACTTCATCTACGTCTCCTTGGCCTCGCGCGACCGCCGTCTGCGGCCGCTTTCACCCTAACGACGAACGGAGCAAGCCGAGATCGACACCCTCGCCCACATTCGCAGCTACTACGAGGCCCTGAACACAGGGGACGTCGAGCTGGTCGCCTCGCACTTCACCGACGACGCGACTCACTACTACACCCGCCTGGGCCCGCACCACGGGCGCGCGATCGCCGAGAACGCGCGCTGGGCGATCGACAACATCGACGGGCGGTGGTGGTACGAGCACGGGCTCGCCGACGGCGACGAGGCCGTGATCGAGTGGACCATGACCTGGCGCGACCCGAAGTCGGGCGAGGCCCGGCTCAACCGTGGAACCGAGTGGTTCCGGCTCGAGGGCGGGCGCATCGCCGAGGTCCGCGCCTACCACCACGGGGACCGAAGCAACCCGCAGGGCGACCTGCTCGGCTTCGACTTCGCCGGCCGCGGCTACACGGTCCTCGAACCGGACGCCTAGCTACGGCTGGATCAGGTTCTCGTCGTCGGCGCCCTGGCGGCGCTCGTCGGATGCGATGCCCGCGAGGGTGTAGTTGCCCGACTTGCCGATGTCGGTGCTGAGCTTCACCACGTCGCCGGGCTCGACGTTCCCCAGGTTGAACTTGGAAGGCACGCCCACCGGGATGTCGCGGCCCGCCTCGCGCAGGTCGTCGGCCGAGGCGATCAGGGTCCGGCTGCCGGTGCGGCAGACGCCCTCGACGATTGCCTCGACGTCGGTGGTCGTCTCGGTGGCGGCGTCGGTCCCCTCGTCGGCGGTCTCGTCAGCGGCGGCGCCGGTGTGGACCGTGCCGACCTGCTCGAGCGAGATCTTGGGCGGCTTCGGCAGCGCCGGCGGCTTGCCGCATCCCTCGCGTCCCGCGGGGGTCGGCGTGAGCTCGGTCGCGTTGTCGGCGAAGCGCGCCTCGAGCTGCACCGTGTCGCCGAGCTTCGGGGGCGTGCGCTGGTCGCCGCCGCGCACCAGCATCGAGACGCCGGGTGCCGACACGGTGTAGACGCCCGTCGCGGGATCGCGGAAGCTGATCTTGCCGCCGAACGAGACGCGCCCGCGCTTGCCGTCGCGAGTGCGGTTGCCCTCCTCGCCATAGGTGCCGTTGGCGAGCTGCAGCGCGTCGACCTCGACGTTCTGGCCGATGTCGGGAAGGTTGCCGGAGTGGATCGCGATCAGCTGATCGTCGGACGAGATCGTGTAGCTGCCGGCCTTCGGGTTCAGGTGCACGACGGTCCCGGCGAGCGCGGTCGATGTGTCCTCGGGAGTGGTCGTCGTCTGGTCGGTCGTGGTGTCCGTGGTCGTCGTCGTGTCCGTGATCGGCGGCGGCGTGTAGGAGGGCGTGGTGATCGGCGGCGGCGTGTAGGAGGGCGTCGTCGGCGGCGTGTAGGGCGGCGGCGTCGAGGATGTGTCCGGTGGGTTGAACGGAGGCACCTGGGAGTTGTCCGGTGGCTTCTGGCCCAGGCTGCTCGCCGGCGGCAGGTCGGGCCCGCCCTGCGGGGAGGCGTCGGCCGTGGTCGTGGTGCCGTCGTTCGGCGCCGGCACCTGGACGACCATCGGCTTGGTCGTCCCGAGGCTGCCCTGCGTGCCCGGGCCGATCGCGACCCCGACGAAGAGCCCGAAGCCGAGCGCGACCGCCGCCATCGGCGCCGTCCAGCGCCGATCGATCACGGGCAGCGCCGCCCATCGCAGGGAGGCGAAGCGCAGCGCCGTCCAGCGGTCGGGCTTGATCGGCCCGCGCACGAGCCGTCCGGGGAGCTTCATCGCGAGCCTCCGTCGGCGGAGGACTGCTGCGCGCCGACGTCCTTCGGCTCCGGCGCCGGGGCAACCCGCGTGGGCGCGTCAGCGGCCGGCCCCTGCGGTGCCGGGGCCGGCGAGCTCGGGGTCGGAGCGGGAGTGGCGGCCGGGGTCGGCGCGGGAGTCGCCGGCTGCTCCGCCGACGGGGCGGGCGCCGCGGGCTGGGGGGCGGCGGGCTGCGGGGCCGGGGGCTGCGGCGCGACCGCCGGGGCGGACGCCGCCTGGTGCAGGCTGCGCGTGAGCGGCGCGCCGCACCGGCCGCAGTACGCGGCGTCGAGCCGCGCCGGCGAGCCGCACGACGGGCAGCGGGCGCCCGGCTCGCTCGTCGCGATCCCAAGTGCGCGCTCCACCGCGGTCAGCTCCAAGTCCACGGCCTGTAGCTTCGCAGCTTGGCGGGCGACAAGATCGGGGCGAAACTGGTCGCGCGTCGCCATCTCGTACACGAGGCCGCCGAGGTCGGACTGCTGCTGGGCGAACTCGCGCGAGAGCTGCTCGCGCCGGCTGGCGAGCAGCCCCGCATCGGCCTGCGGAGCGCCCTGGGCCGCGACGGGGCTCGGGGCGGCCGCGGCCGGCGTCGGCTGGGCTTGGGCCTGCGCCGGGGGCTGCGCAGGCGCGGCGGCCTGCGGAGCCGGCGCGGGGGCTGCGCGCGGCTTGCGTCGCAGACCACGGCGCTTCTTCGGCTTCGCGGGCTGCGCCTGCGGGGTCGGAGCGGGAGCCGGAGCCGCGCCCGGGGTTGGCTGAGCGGGCGTCGCCGGCGCGGTGGCGTTCTGCGCCGCGGCAGGCGGCGGCGCTGCGCCCGGGCGGGGGCGCGGCCGGGTCTTGAAGTACGGCTTCAGCCGCTCGATCACGCTCGGGCTCATTTCTCCGACTCCGTGACACCGCCGGTCGGCTGCAACAGCTCGCTCGGGTCCGTGACCTCGCCGGTCGACCCGAGGTCGGGGCTGAGGTTGGATTGCGGGACCGAGCTCGCCCCTGAGTCGCCCTTGCCGGAGACCTCGATGACCTGGGCGTTGGGGACGCTGTCCCCGAGGTCACCGAGCGCCGCCTCGGCGTCCTTGCGGTTGTCGTAGACGCCCGAGTAGATGATGTAGTTCCCGGGCGGGAGGCTCGAATACAGGTCGGAGTCGAGGACCGACGGCGTCCGAAGCACCCTCGTCGATCGCCGTCTGCTTCGCGGCGTCGACGGACTCCGGCGTGGCGCTCGACTTGCCGATCGAGCTGACCTGGATCGTGAACCCGTTGGTCCCGGACGGCCACTCGCTCGTCACCGAACTCGGCGTCGTCTGGCCGCCGCCGCCGGACTCCGTGCCGGTGCTCAGCGTCGAGGTGGTCCCGCCCTCCCCGACCTGCACGACCGGAGCGGGCGTCGTCTGGTCGTTGGAATCGCCGCGGCCGATGAGCACGCCGATGAGCAACATTCCGCCCAGGAGCGCGATCCCGATCACGGCGGCGAGCGGCGAGACGTCAGCCGGGCGCCCCTGCTGCTGGGGCTGGGCGGCCGGCTCGGCAGGCCGGCGGCGAGATCGGCACGCGTGGATCGCCGCGGCGGGTGCCGCAGGCAAGGCAATAACGCTGATCGGGCGCCATCGGAGCGCCGCAGTTGGCGCACGTGGCGCTCGCGGCCGGCGGTGGCGCTGCAGGCGCGGACGGCTGGTCGGCGGGAGCCATCAGAGGTATTCAACAGACTCCGGACCGTGTTGTTCCGCTAGGCGGGTCCGACGGTAGTCTGAGCCGCTCGATGGCGGTGATCAAGGACGGGGGCGTGCGGGCGAACCTGCCGCCGTTCACCGACGAGCACACGCAGCTCCGCGAGACGATCGGCCGGTGGGTGCGCGAGGAGATCGCGCCACACGTGGACGAGTGGGAGCGCGCGCGAGAATTCCCGCGCGAGCTCTACGAGCGCGCCGCGGAGCTCGGCTTCCTCGGGCTCAAGTACCCGGTGGAGCTCGGTGGCCAGGGCGGTGACTGCGTCCACGACGCAGTGTGGGCGGAGGAGCTGGCGGCCGCGGGCGCCTCGGGCGGGGTCGGCGCCGGCCTCGGCGCTCACACCGGGATCGCCACCCCGCCCGTGTTCAGGTTCGGAAGCGCCGAGCAGCACGAGCGCTACCTGCGTCCGGCGATCGCCGGCCGGAAGATCGCCGCCCTTGGGATTACGGAACCCGGTGCCGGCTCCGACGTCGCGTCGATCCGCACCGAGGCACGCAAGGTCGACGGCGGCTACGTCGTCAACGGCTCGAAGACCTTCATCACCAACGGCGTCCGCGCCGACTTCCTCGTCTGCGCCGTGAAGACGACCCCAGAGGGCGGACACCAGGGGATCTCGTTCCTGATCCTGGAGCGCGACATGCCCGGCTACGAGGTCACTCGCAAGCTCGAGAAGATGGGCTGGCACTCCTCCGACACCGGCGAGCTCAGCTTCACCGACGTCGAGGTTCCGGACGCGAACCTGCTGGGCGAGGAGAACCGCGGCTTCTATCTGATCATGGAGAACTTCGCCTGGGAGCGGCTGCTGATGGCGCTCGGGGCGTGCGGCGCGATGCGGCGCCTGCTGGCGACCGCGCTCGAGTACGCGGGCGAGCGGGAGGCCTTCGGCCGCCCGATCGGAAGCTTTCAAGCGATCCGCCACAAGGTCGCGGAGATCGGCGTCAAGGCCGAGGTCGGGCGGGCGCTGACGTACCACGCGCTTCGTCGCTACGCCGCTGGCGAGGAGGTGATCGCCGACGTGACCAAGGCGAAGCTCTACACGCAGCGCGCCTGCGTCGAGGTCGCCGACGAGGTCCTGCAGATCCTCGGCGGCTACGGCTACATGCGCGAGTACGGGGTCGAGCGGGCGCTGCGCGACGCCCGCCTGGGTCCGATCGGCGGCGGTACCGACGAGGTGATGAAGGAGATCCTGGGGCGCCAACTGGGACTGTGAGCGGAGGCCGAAGGCCGAAGCGAGCCCGGCCGCCGTTGAGGCCGCTGGTCTGAGCGCATAGGCTGCGCGACCTCTACACCGACTGACGTAACGAACAGGAGCGAATCGAAGACATGGGATTGCTTGACGGCAAGGCCGCGATCGTCACCGGATCCGCGCGCGGCATCGGGCGGGCGACGGCGGAGCTCTTCGTCCAGCAGGGCGCGAAGGTCCTGATCAACGACATCGACGGCGACGTCGCCGAGCAGGCGGCGGCCGAGATCGACGGCGAGACGGCGGTCTTCGCCGGCGACCTGACCGAGCCCGGTGTCCCCGACGAACTGGTCAAGACCGCGGTGGACGCGTTCGGCGAGGTGGACATCATCGTCAACAACGCCGGCTACACCTGGGACGGGGTGGTTCACCGGATGACGGACGAGCAGTTCCAGGCGATGCTCGACATCCACACGATCGTGCCGTTCCGCATCGTGCGCGCGATCGCCCCCCACTGGCGCGAAGCGGCCAAGGCCGAGCAGGCGGAGGGCAAGGAGCGCTTCCGCAAGATCGTCAACGTCTCCTCGATCTCCGGCACGATGGGCAACGCGGGCCAGGTCAACTACTCCTCGGCCAAGGCCGGGGTCGTCGGGCTCACGAAGACCCTCGCGAAGGAGTGGGGCCAGTTCAAGATCAACGTCAACGCTGTCGCCTTCGGCTTCGTCGAGACGCGCCTCACCCAGGCGAAGGAGAAGGGCGAGCAGCTCGAGACCGCCACCGGCGAGAAGGTGGACCTCGGGATCCCGGAGCAGATGCGCGCGATGGCGACGATGGTGATCCCGCTCGGGCGCCCCGCACAGCCCGAGGAGGCCGCGGGCCCGGTGCTCTTCCTCTGCTCCTCCCTCGCCGACTACGTCCACGGGCAGACCGTGAACGTCACCGGCGGCCAGTTCGGGGGCATGTACACCTAGTGGACGACCAGACCGCCCGGCGCGCCGCCTCCTTCGGCTCCGAGGCCCAGGCGTACGAGCTCGGGCGGCCCCCGTATCCGCGCGAGGCGATCGAGTTCTGCATCGGCGACCGCCCGCAGCGCGTCCTGGACCTCGGGGCCGGCACGGGAAAGCTGGCGGCGGCGTTGCTCGCGCTCGGCCATGAGGTCGTCGCGGTCGAGCCCCTCGAGGCGATGCGCGCCCTGATCCCCGCCGCCGCCGAGGCCCTCGACGGCTCCGCTGAGGCGATCCCGCTCGCGGACGAGAGCGTCGACGCGGTCGTCGTCGGACAGGCCTTCCACTGGTTCGAGCAGCACGCGGCGCTCGGCGAGATCGTCCGCGTGCTCCGCCCCGGTGGGCGGCTCGGCCTGCTCTGGAATCTGCTCGACGACGAGGTGCCGTGGGTCGCTGCCGTCGCCGACGCGTTCGACGCGGAGGACCGCGCGAGCGTCACCGGCAACCTGGAGGTTCCAGTCGGCGAGGTCGCCGCCCTGGCCGAGCCAAGCACGGAGCGTTTCCGGCACCTGCACGCGACCGACGCCGAGGGCTTGATCGCCAACGTGGCCTCGCGCAGCACGTTGATCGTGGCCGACGAGCAGCGCCGGCGTGAGGTCCTCGACCGGATCAGGATCCTGGCGCCGGCCGGGTCCTTCGACGTGCCCTACATCTGCGTTGCCTGGCGCTCGGCTCGCGAGCCGAACTGAACCACTACTCGAGCAGCTCGGTGTCGGCGTCCGCGTAGGGCGGCGCCGAGCAGCACAGCACCACCAGGGGGTCGGCGCCCGGGTTGAAGAGCTTGTGCGGGGCGCCGGGCGCGATCAGCACGCAATCGCCGGCTCGGACGTCGAACCGCTCGTCGCCGAGTTGCATCGACCCCGAGCCATCCGTGAAGAGGTAGATCTCCTCGCTGCGGTGGTGGCGGTGAGCGATCGTCTCGCCTCCGGCCGCGACGATGGCCTCGGCCACCGACTGGTTGCGGGCGCCGTCGCCGACCTGGATCAACTCGCGCACCTCGGAGCCGTCCAGGGTCCGAAACGGTGGCTTGTCTACACGGCGAACGGGCACCGCAATCAATCATCTAGCCTGCCGCCCATGAGCGTCGAGACCCCGATCCAGCCCGCCTACGCCATCCCCCAGGAGTTCGAGGACTTCCGCGAGACCATCCGCCGGATGGCGGTCGAGCGCGTCGCCCCGCGGGCCCAGGAGATCGACGAGAAGGCCGAATACCCGCGCGACATCCGCGAGCTCTTCGCCTCCCACGACCTGATGGGACTGCCGTTCGAGGAGCGCTACGGCGGCACCGGGACCGGGACGCTGATGCTCAACATCGCGGTCGAGGAGATCGCGAAGGCCTGCGCCTCGAGCGCCCTGATCCTGATGATCCAGGAGCTGGGCACGCTGCCGCTCAACCTCTTCGGCACCGACGAGCAGAAGGAGCGCTTCCTGCCGAAGTGCGCGACCGGCGAGTGGTCGCCCGCGTTCGCGCTCTCCGAGCCCGACGCCGGCTCGGACCCGGGCGGGATGCGGACCAAGGCGGTGCGCGACGGCGACGAGTGGGTGATCGACGGCACCAAGAACTGGATCACCAACCTCGGGATCGCCGACTTCTACATCTGCTTCGCGGTCACCGACCCAGCGGCCGGCCACTCGGCGGGGATCTCCGCCTTCGTGGTCGAGGCCGACCGGCCCGGCTTCTCCGTCGGCAAGCTGGAGAAGAAGATGGGGATCAAGGGCTCGCCCACCGGCCAGCCGATCTTCGACAACGTCCGCGTCCCGGCCGAGAACCTGATCGGTGAGGAGAACGCGGGGTTCAGGGTCGCCATGGCGACGCTCGACCGCTCGCGCCTCGGCGTCGCCGCCCAGGCCGTCGGGCTCGCACAGGGCGCGACCGACTACGCCGCCGCCTACGCCAAGGAGCGCCAGCAGTTCGGCAAGCCGATCGCGAGCTTCCAGGGGATCCAGTTCAAGCTCGCCGACATGGAGTCGCGCACGGCGGCGGCCCGCGAGCTGCTCTACCGCGCGGCGTCCAAGGTCGACGCCGGCGACGCCGACATGGGCAAGCACTCGGCGATGGCGAAGCTGATCGCGTCGGACACCGCGATGGCCGTGACCACCGACGCGGTGCAGGTGCTGGGCGGCTACGGATACGTCAGCGAGTACCCGGTCGAGCGCATGATGCGCGACGCCAAGATCACCCAGATCTACGAGGGCACGAACGAGATCCAGCGGCTGGTGATCGCGCGGACGCTGTGAAGGACCTGCCGGTCAGGATCGGGAGGAGTGCGAGTGAGCGAGAAGCTGATCACCGGACGAGCGGCCACCAGCTAGAGCGAGTTCGACTCGTAGGCTCTCGCCGGAACGTGCGCGCGCGCGTTTGCCCGAGTCTCATGCGTTGTTTATCGGTGTGCCACCGCCGCGACGTACTGTTTCGATCAATTGCGTGTTCAACGATGCGCCCGTGCGCGAGCAGTGTCTTGCTCGGCTTTCGCCCCGAGGACGGCTACTGGCTACTGATCGGACCGAGCGTGGAGCAGGTGGCGGCACGGCTGCATTCGACGAGGTCGACGCCCTGCGGCATGGGGAACGGAACACGGCGTGACCGCGCTCTACGCCACTCCAGCTGAGCGGGATCGCGCCGGCGAGGTCGAGTGGACGGAGAACCGGCCTCCGCGGCGCGGGCTGCCGCGACTCGAGCTCGGCGAGGCGTGGGGGCACCGCGATCTCGGCATCGTCTTGGCGCAGCGCACGCTCAAGGTGCGCTATCGGCAGACACTGCTGGGCGTCGCCTGGGCGCTGTTGCAGCCGCTCGCCGGACTGGTGATCTTCACGATCGTCTTCGGGCGTCTGGCGAAGCTGCCGTCCGACGGCCTGCCGTACGCGGTCTTCGTCTATCCCGCGATGTGCCTCTGGACCTACGTCTCGGCGTCCGTCTCGGCCGCGGCGGCCGAACTGCCGCAGAACCCGCACCTGGTCACACGCGTGTACTTCCCGCGCATCCTGTCGCCCGCCGCCGCGGTTCTGCCGGGCCTGATTGACTTCATCGTCGCGCTCGCGCTCACCGCCGTCCTGCTCGTCGTGTACGACGTCACGCCCGGGCCGCAGGTCCTGCTCGTCCCGCTGTGGATCGCGGCGGCGGCGATTGTCGCGTTCGGCATCGGCACCTGGCTGGCGGCGATCAACGTCAAGTATCGCGATGTGCAGTACGTCCTGCCGTTCCTGTTGCAGACGTGGTTCTTCCTGAGTCCGATGGTGTTCCCGTCCTCGCTCGTGAGCGACGACTGGCGAACGCTCTATGCGCTCAACCCGCTGGTCGGCTTGATCGACGGTCTCCGCTGGTCGCTCGTGGGCGGTGCTGCTACCGCCGCTCGCGGACGTCGCCTCGCTCGTGAGCGCCGTCGTGATCGTGGTCGGCGGTCTGTTCTACTTCCGGTCGGTCGAAGTCCGCTTCGCGGACGTGATCTAGTGAGCAACTCCGTCGAGGTCACCGGGCTGGGCAAGCGCTACAGGGCTGGCGGGGCCCCGGGGGCGATGCTGTTGACCGAGGTCATCGCGAACCGGATGCGCGAGCGCCGTGCCCCCAAGCGCGAGGACTTCTGGGCCCTGGAGGACGTGTCGTTCACGGTCGGCAGTGGTGAGCTGGTCGGCATCATCGGCCGCAACGGCGCAGGCAAGACCACGCTGCTGCGGATCCTCGCGCGGATCACGGCGCCGACGGCCGGGGTGGCCCGCGTGCGCGGACGGCTGAGCGCGCTGCTCGACGTCGGCACAGGCCTCCACGACGAACTCACAGGACGAGAGAACGTGTTCCTCAGCGGGGCGATCCTCGGCATGTCCCGCCGCGACGTGCGCGCGCGCTTCGACGAGATCGCCGCGTTCTCCGGCGTGGAACGCTTCCTCGACACGCCGCTGAAGCGCTACTCCGCCGGCATGCGCCTGCGGCTGGCGTTCGCCGTGGCAGCGCACCTCGAGCCTGACGTGCTGGTCATCGACGAGGCGCTCGCGGTCGGCGACGCGGAGTTCCAGCGCCGCTGCATCGGACGGATGGAGGACCTCCAGCGCTCCGGCCGGACGGTCGTCTTCGTGTCGCACGACCTGGGCGCGATCGGCCGGCTGTGCGACCGGACGCTGTGGCTCGATCATGGGCAGATCGCCTTCGACGGTGCCACGCATGAGACGCTCCGGCGGTACTTCGACGCCGTCGGGCGGATCGACGCCGGACGCGTGGACATCGAGCCCGACCCTCATCTGCCGGTGGCCTTGACGAGCGTCTGGCTCGCGGCCGAGGACGGTGCACCGCTCACCGAGGCGGTGCGACACGAAGCGATAGTCCTCCGGCTCCGCGATCGATGTTCGCGACCGTATCCCCGGTCTCGACGTCGGGTTCTACATCGCCGACTCGTTGGGCCAGCGCGTGCTCGAGGACACGCTCCGCGTCGCCGAGCCGGGGTCAGCGCTCGGCGCCGCGCCCGGGGACGCGGAGCTCGCCGTGACGCTCCCGGGCGTGCTGCGGGCGGACGACTACCTCGTCGGCGTCTACGTGTACGCGGGCGACGACTGGTATCTGATCGAGGAGCCGCTGCGCTTCCGCGTCGCCCCGGCCCAGGGGGAGTCCGATGACGGGCTGCGCCCTGCGGTGCGGCCGCAGCTGCGCTGGTCGGTGACGCTGTGAGCGGCCGACTGCCCGTCAGCGTCATCATCCCCACGATCGGCCGGATCGAGCTGCTTCGCGACTGCTTGCACTCGCTCGCCGCCGGCACCGCCCTCCCGGCCGAGGTCGTGCTCGTGGACCAGAGCCGCGGCGACGCGCTGGTGGCGCTGATCACCGATCTGCCGGCGCTGCGCATCCGGCGGGTCCAGAGCGATGCGCGGAACATCGCGGTCGCGTACAACGTCGGCATCCGCGCCGCTCACGAGGCGCTCGTGGCCATCACGCACGACGATTGCACCGTCGCGGCGGACTGGCTCGAGGTCGGCGTGCGGACCGTCGCGCCGCGCCCCGACCTGCTCGCCACCGGCCGGGTGATGCCCGACGGCGACACGGACCGCGTCCCGTCGTGCAAGACGAGCGAGGAGGCGCGCGAGTACCGCGGCGACCCCGAGGTGTCGCTGCTCTTCCCGGCCAACATGGTCGTCGACCGCTCCGAGCTGCTGGCGCTCGGCGGCTTCGACGAGGCGTTCGCGCGGGCGGCCGAGGACGGCGACCTGTGCTTTCGCTGGCTACGGTCGGGACGGACGCTGCGCTACGAGCCGGCGATGACGGTCTGGCACCGCGACTGGCGGACACGTGACGAGCTGCTCGCGCTCAACGTCCGCTACGCGTTCGATCAGGGGCGGATGTACGGGAAGCACTTGTGGCGGCGCGACTGGGCGATCGCCCCGTTCGTCGCCCGCGATGCCCGCGAGGCGCTGCCGCTGCTGCGCGCCCGGCTGCTGCGCGAGTCGGTGGCCACGAGCGACTGGCGGCGCGGGCTCGCGCGCGGCCTGCCCGCGGGCCTCGTCGTCGGCCTGGCGCAACAGGCGCAGCACTCGTGGCGGCAGGCGCGGTCGCGATGAGCGCCCGCAGCACACGCCGGCACCCACGGCCGTGGCAGTTCGACTATCTGCACGTACGCCGTCTGCTGGACGACCTGCGGCCCGCGCTGGCCCAGCTCGCCGCGCCGGGCGGCGTCGTCCTCGACGTGTTCTGCGGCAGCCGACCGTACGACGACCTGTACCCCCCGGGTGTGAAGGTCGTAGGGCTCGACGTCTTCGACCACTACGGCGTGGCCGACATCGTCACCACCGAGTTCCTGCCGGGCGCCGACGCCGAGTACGACGCACTGGCGTGCATCGAGGCGTTCCACTACGTCACCGATCCGGCGCACGGCGTCCGCGAGCTGCGGCGGGTGATCAAGCCCGGCGCGCGCGTTGTCGTCTCCGTCCCGGTCGTGTGGGAGTACGACCGCCAGATCGTCGAGCACCGGTACACGTCGGGCTCGTTGCGGCAGCTGTTCGACGGCTGGGACAGCGTCGCGGTCGTCGAGAACGGCGGCCGTGCCGTCACCTGGGCCCTGGTCACGGGCACACTCCTGCGCGCCTTCGAGGAGGAGCTCGCCGGCCGGCTTCCACGCGCCGCGGTCCAGTCCGCGTTCGCGCTCGCCTACCTCGGCCTGAACGGCGTGGGCGTGCTGCTCGACGCCGTCGAGCAGCGCCGCCGCCATCCGCGTCACGTGCTCGCGCCCAACATCATGCTCACCGCGCGGCGGCCGGCCGATGGCTGACGGCGTGTCGGTCGTGATCCCGTCGCGCGACCGGGCGCACATCGTCATCGACACGGTGCGTCTGACACTCGGCCAGCGCGACGTCGAGTTCGAGATCATCGTCGTCGACGACGGTTCGCGCGACGGCACGGCGGAGGTGCTCGAGGCACTCGGTGACCCACGCGTCGTCGTGCTGCGCAACGCGGTCAACCGCGGTGTGGCCCACGCGCGCAACCGCGGCATCAAGCAGGCGGCGCATCCCTGGATCGCGTTCCTCGACGACGACGACCGCTGGAGCCCGGACAAGCTGCGCGTGCAACTCGATCGCATCGCGGCGGAGGCGGCCGACTTCGCCTACACCGCCGGGCTCGCGGTCGCGGCCGGCGACGCCCAGGTCCTGTACCTCTCCCCGCGTTCCCGCCCGATGAGCTGCGGCGCGGCATCCGCAGCCGCAACCTCGTCTTCGCGGGCTCGTCCAACGTGCTCGCGCGCACCGAGCTGCTGCGGCGTCTCGGCGGCTTCGACGAGTCGTTGCACCACATCGCGGACTGGGATCTGTGGATCCGTCTGACCGAGGCCGGGCGACCGGCCGCCTGCCCGGAGCCACTCGTCGCGTACATCGTGCACGCGTCGAACATGCACCGGACCGCGACGATTGACAGCGCGGCGCGGGAAGGCCGCCTGCTGCGCGCCAAGCACGCGTACAGCAGCCTGCCGGGCCGGTTCGATCCCGTCGTGTTTCGCGGGTGGATCGCCGAGGGACAGGCCCGCTCGGGGCGACCCGGGCGCGCCGCCGTCACATACGCCGTCACGGCCGTGCGCCACGGCAGCCGGTCCGATGCGCGGCGCGCGGTGGGCTTGGCACTGCGCGCCGTCGGCCTCCGCGGCTCGCACCACGCCTCGGATTTCGACGGCTCCACGCCGGGCTGGCTATCGATCGGCCCATAGCTCGCATGCCATGGCGAGCTCGAACGAGCTGGGATCCTCGAGCAGCAGCTCGGCGCGCCCGAGCAACAGCCGATCGGAGCGCGCCGTGATCGACCGGCCCGGTCCGCCGAAGCCGTCGGTATAGCCGGCGGCGCGGGCCGCGGCGGCGATGCGCTCATCGGCGCATCCGTGTGGATAGGCGATGGTCGTCAGGTGACGCCCGGTGACCTCCTCGAGCGCGGCCCGTCCGTCGCCCAGGGCGCGCACCAGTTCGTCATCCGCGAGCTCCGGCAGCGGTCGGTGTTCCCGGGTGTGGAACCCGACCTCGAAGCCCGCCTGCGCCAGATGCCGGACCTGCGACCGCGTCAGATTGTAGGCGGGCGGGTCCTCTCCGATCAGCTGCGAGAGCGCCTGCGCCACCGCCGCGCGAACCGCCGCCGGCGATCGCTCGACATCCGCGGCGAGGCCAGCGAAAGGCTGCTCGGCCGGCGCGCGCAGGCCCGCCGTGCGAAGCGCCGGGCGCGGGTCGAGGCCGCGGTCCGCTGCCGCCTGCAGGCGCTGCCACCAGAAGCCCTGCGGTCCGTCCAGACCCGCCCCGGTCAGGAAGAACGTGGCCGGGCAGGCGAGGCGCTGCAGCACCGGCGCCGCAACCTCGAGATGGCTTGCGAGGTCATCATCGAAGGTGACAGCGATCGGGATCCGCCCGCCGCGCCGGCGCGCGAGCATCGCGCGGTGAAGCTGAGAAGCGGCCACCAGCTCGTACGACCGTCGCAGGTGACGCAGATGCCGCTCGAGCGCCGCGGCGCTGATCCCGGGCACGACCTGCTCTACCGAGGGGCGCGTGCGGAACGTCTGATGGTAGACGAGCGCGCCCGCGACGCGGGTCGGCGACGCCCGCAGCCGCCAGCGAAGGACGGCTGCCCGCGTCCGCCGCCACGAGGCACCAAGCTTGCGCCGCGTCACCGCGTGCCAACTCACACGCGCACTCCCTCGGTCGGCCCGACGAGCGGTGAGCCGGCGGATCTCGGCGCTCAACCGGGGGTGCGTCCGCGCCTCGTCGAACTCCTGCTCCACGCGGCGGCGTCCCACTTCGGCGAGCTTCTGCGCAAGGCCCGGCTCATGGCGGAGGCGAGCGACCGCTCCGGCAAGCGCGGCCGGGTCGCCCGGAGCGACCAGCAGGCCGCTCAACTGGTCGGTGACGACATCGGGGATGCTCCCCATGCGCGCCGCAACCACGGGCGTCCTGAAGCGCCATCGCCTCCATGAGGACGAGCGGCGTCACCTCGCCCGCCGGGAGCAGCAGCGCGTCTGCGGTCAGCAGGCGGGAAGCGACGGTGGCGGTCGGCCCGGCGAAATGGACCTGCTGTGCCACAGAGAGGTCACGCGCCTGTTCTCGAAGCTCGGCGGCGTAGACGGGATCGGCCTCGAGCCCATGGATCGTCAGCTGGGCCTCGAGCCCCCGATCGCGCAGCGCCCGCACGGCCGCGATCGCGACATCCTGGCGCTTGTGGCGGTCCAACGTCCCGACCATCACGAGCTGGACCGGATCGGCGGCGAACAGCTCACGCGGCCCCGGATCGCGCGGAACGGGGATGCCGACGGGATTCTGCAAGACGCTCGCGCGTGCACCGTCGAAGGCGTGAGCGATCCACGATGAAATCGCCACGACCGTGTGCGCCAGCGTGCCGTGCACGCGGAACAGTCGCCTTGCGGCCGCGGACCTCGGCGCCTCCTGCGCGTGTACGACGACCGGGACACCTGCCAGCCAGGCGCCGATGACAGGCGCCAGCAGCACCGTGCTATTGACGACGATCACGTCGATGCGATGCCGCCGGACGAGCCCGACGAACCGCACCGCATCCGGGATGGCGCGACCAAGCTGGAGCGCCCACCGGCCGCGCGACGCGCCCCAGATCGGCACGGAAGTCGGACCACGGACGATGCCGGCGGCGACCTCCGCGAAAGCGGCCTGCAGCGGGCCGGGGCCAACCGCGATCACGAGGTCGCACTCGCTTTGCAGCGCACGCGCCTGGCCGAGTGCGACCTGTTGTGCGCCCCCCCACTCGGCACTGTGCACGGCCATGAGCACGCGGGTCCGGCGACGTGGCGCGCGTGGAAAGAAGAGAGCCGGCATGCGACGATCCTGGACGATACGGGGCTCGACCCGGTATGAGCGGCAGCGTTTCTGACGCGGCCGCCGGCTCCGCGAACGTCCTAGAGGGAAGGCGCCGGGCGGTGAGGCGATCATGGCCAACACGTCCGCCATCGTCCGCTCGACTCGGTCACTGGGCCGGTACGCCGAACACGATCTTCACGGTCCCGGTGACGAGCTAGGTGCGGCCAGTCGCGTCGTTTCCAGCCCGACGGTGAGCCCCCGAATCGAGCGGGTCCCAGGGGGTCCCAGAGCGGGGTATTTTGTGCTCGAGAGCAGGCTCGCGTGCCTGGGCTCCAGATCACCCAGATCTACGAGGGCACGAACGAGATCCAGCGGCTGGTGATCGCGCGCACGATGACGCGCTGAGGGCCGGGGCGCCGGCCGTGCGCTCCCAGCCGACGGCCAGCCGGCGCCCATTTCGCCGACTCGGCGTTTTTGCACCCTATGCGTCCTCTGGCGACGAGTCGGCGGGCACGGGCGCCCGGATGGCGCTCGGGCCCGCGCGGGTGGCGCGCCGAGATGTGGCGGGAGTGTGGCGCTACGACGCGGTGCGGCGCTACGCCCGCGGGCCCAGTCGCACCGGCAGGGTGATGAGCTGGTTGACGAACGGGTTCTGGGCGTACTGCGGCTCGCCGGCGAGCTCGATCTCCGGGTAGCGCCTCAGGGTCTCCTCGAACAGGATCCGCAGCTCGAGCCGGGCGAGCGCGGCGCCCAGGCAGAAGTGGCGGCCGCCGGCGCCGAACGCCTGGTGCTCGGGGTTGCGCTCGACGTCGAAGCGGTCCGGATCGTCGTAGCGCGACTCGTCGCGGTTCGACGAGACGTACCACATCACCACCTTCTCGCCCTCGCGGATCGTGGTGCCGTTGAGCTCCGTGTCGTGGTTGGCGGTGCGGCGGAAGTGCGCGAAGGCCGGGAACATCCGCAGCGACTCCTCGACCATGCTCGGGATCAGCGACGGGTCCGCCACCACCTTCGCGAGCTCGTCCGGGTGCTCCATCAGCGCCCGCATCCCCGAGCAGTACGTGGCCTTGGTGCTGTCGTTGCCCGCGGCCATCAGGAGGAAGAAGCCCATGACGATCTCGTGCTCCTCGAGCCGTTCACCGTCGACCTCGGCGTGCACCAGGACGCTGGTGAGGTCGTCGGTCGGCGTCTCGCGGCGCTCGGCGATCAGCTTGCGGCAGCGCTCGAAGATCTCCGGGACGTCCTGCTCCATGATCAGCGCCGTGTCCTCGGGCCCCTGGCGCTCGCCGGCGCCGAGGGTGTTGTTCATCAGCCGCGCCCAGACGATGTCGTCCTCGGGCGTGATCCCCATGAAGCTGCCGATCACCCGCGCTACCACCGGCTGCGCGACCTCGCTCACGAGGTCGCACTCGTCGCGCCCGTCGAGCCGGTCGAGGACGGCGAGCGTGATCTCGCGGATCGCGTCCTCGTGCTCGGCGATGCGCTTTGGCGTGAAGCCGCGCTGGAAGAGCGCCTTGAGCCGGTCGTGCTTCGGCGGGTCCATGCCGATGAACATCGCCTGGATCAGTTCCAGCGGCATGATCGCGTTGGTGAGCGCCGTGATCCCGCCGCGCTCGGACGAGTAGGTCTGCCAGTCGCGGCTCACGGCGTGGACGTCGTCGGCGAGCGTCACGGACCAGAAGCCGTCCTCCTCGGGGTAATCGCGAATCTCCTCCGAGCGGTGCACCGGGCACTCCGTGCGCATGCGCTCGAACAGCTCGTACGGCGGTCCCTCCGACCAATGCTCGCGGTCGCCGACCATGACTTCGTCCAGCGGCGCCTCAGCGGTCGGCTCGCCACGCTCGGTCGCGCTCTCGCTCATCTGGGTCCCCTCTCGATCGCCGGTGGTAACCGGCAGCCTAGTCAGGCCGGGACTTCGTCCGCCGCGGCGTCCTCGGCCGTGTCGAACACCTGGGTCACGCGCCCGGCGGGCATCGCGACCAGCGAGACCACGAAGGCGACCGCCATCGCGATCGCCATTCCGTAGAAGACCGTGCGGCAGGAGAGGGCGAAGTCGTGCTGGACCTGTTCGAAGACCTTCTGCGCCGCGCGCCCGGCGTGCTCTGAGAACGCTCCCGACGGCGACCCGCCGCCCGAGCCGCTGAGGGCGGCGGCGATCGAGTCGGCCTTCTCGGTCGGGATCCCGAACTGCGACAGCGACGACTCGAGGTGGGACTTGTTCTGCTCGATCAGGATCGTGCCCAGCAGCGCGAGCCCGAAGCTCGCGGCGAAGTTGCGCACCGTCTGCGTGATCCCCGTGACCTCGCCATAGCTCGTCTTCGGCGCCCGGTTGACGGCGTCGGTGCTCGCCGGGCCCAGCACGAGCCCCATGCCCGCCCCGGCGACGACCACCCAGTACCACTGGTTGTTGAAGTTGAGGTCGGGCAGCTGTTGCGCCCAGAAGAAGAAGCCGACGGCGGAGATCGCGCAGCCGGCGACGACCGCCGGACGTGCCCCGCGCTGGTCGAGGATCCGGCCACCGAACTGCGCCGCGGTCGCGAAGCCGGCGAAGAAGGTCAGCAGGTAGAGCCCCGCCTCGCCCGAGGAGTAGCCGAGCGAGATCTGCGCGTACTCGCTGGCGAACAGGAACATCGGCACGAACGCGATCGAGATCAAGAAGAGGACCGCGTTGTCCACGAAGAAGGCGCGGATCTTGAAGATCCGCATCTGGATCAGCGGGTACTTCGTCGCCAGCTCGACCTTGACGAAGACGGCGAGAAAGATCAGCCCGGCGACGATCGTCCCCCAGGTCGCCGGGTCGCCCCAGCCCCAGGTGCTCGACTGCTGCAGGCCGAGCACGGCGAGCCCCATGCCGAGGGCGATCAGGACCGTGCCGCGGTAGTCGAGCGGCGCCGGGCGCTTGATGTTGTCGGGCTTGGACCTCAGGGTCAGGAAGGTCGCGATCACCGCCACCGGCACGTTGACCCAGAAGATCGCGCGCCAGGTCCACTCGACGAGCACCCCGCCGGCCATCGGGCCGATCGCGGTGAGCCCGCCGGCCACGCCGAAGAAGATCGCGAGCGCCTTGCCACGCTCGTCGACGGGGTAGGCGGCGACCACGATCGCCAGGGCGGCGGGGAACATGATCGCGGCGCCCGCGCCCTGGATGATCCGGAAGACGATGAGCCACGGCTCGGCCAGCGATCCGGTCGGCGTCGCGCCGCACAGGGCCGACGCGATCGTGAAGATGGCGATGCCGAGCAAGACCATGCTCTTGTGGCCGGCGATGTCGGCGATCCGCCCGCCGAAGGCGAAGAGCGCCGACAGCGACAGCAGGTAGCCGTTGACGATCCACTGCACGCCGGTCGCCGAGAGGTCGAGGTCCTTCTGGATGTCCGGGACCGCGATCGAGACGATCGTCTGATCGATGAACGTCATCGCGACGGCGAAGACCATCGCGGCGAGGACGAGGCGCTTGTTCGGGGTGGAGCTCACGCGTGCGAATTACGACGACCGGGGACGCCTTTCCTCCATCGGCGGATCACCCCCCTCGCTGTAGACCCCGGGCGGCCACGACCCGAACCAGTTGTCGCGGGCGCCATCGATCGTGATCGTCGTGCCGGAGAAGAAGTCCCCGGCCTCGGAGGCGAGGAAGGCGAGCAGCCAGGCCATCTCCTCCTCCGTTCCCATGCGGCCGATCGGGACCGTCCTCGGCACGGCCTCGACCACCTCCTTCGGGTACTTGGTCCGCAACGTCTCGGTGTCGAACTGCCCCGCGGCGACCGCGCATAGCCGGATCCCGAACCGCGCCCACTCCACCGAGAGCGTCCGCATCATGTTCTCCACCGCCGCCCGCCCGGCGCCCGAGTGCACCATCCCCGGCATCCCGTTGTGGGGCGAGAGGGTGACGCTCAGCACCTTGCCCCCGCCCTGGGGGATGAACGCCTTGGTCGCGGCGGCGTGGGTCATCAACCAGGTGCCCACCACGTTGAGCTCGATCACGGTCCGAAAGCCCTTCGGCGAGATCGCCTCGGCCGGGCTCAGGAACTGACCGCCGGCGTTGTTGATGAGCACGTCGAGCCGGCCGTGGCGCTCGAGCACGCCGTCGAAAAGGGCGTCGACCGCCTCGTCGTCGCGGATGTCCATCGCCACGGACTCCGCGCTCCCGGCGAGGCTCTCGGTCGCGGCCGCCGTCTCGTCCAGCGGCTCGATCCGGCGCCCGCAGCCGACCACGGTCGCCCCCAGCCGCGCGAGCTCGAGCGCGGTCTCGCGGCCCAGTCCGCTACCCGCCCCGGAGACCACGCAGACCCGTCCGTCAAGCAGTCCGGGCGCAAAGATTCGCGAGCTCTCAGACGCCATGGCGCCCGCAGGCTATATGGCTACAGTGGCCCCGCGATGGGCGTCAGAGCCGAGACCAGACCCCTGCGCGCCCCGCTCACCGGCGGCCGCGAGGGCACGACCGTGGTCGTCGAACCGATCCTCACGGGGACGATGAAATCCGCGCGCGCGTTCATCGAGAGGGCCTCGGCCTTCCCCACCCTGCGGATGCTCGGCTTCGGCACCCCGCGCTCGAGCTATCTGAAGCTCCCGATCCCGGCGTATCTCGTGCGCCACCCCGACGCCGGGCCCTTCCTGGTCGACACGGGCCTGCACGCCTCGGTTGCGGCAAAGCCGACCGCCAACCTGGGACGGACGATCGCGCGCTTCTCGCGCCCGCAGATCGAGCCCGGAGAGGACCTCCCGGCCCAGCTGCGCGCCAAGGGGGTCGATCCCAAGTCGGTGAAGCTCGTGGTCATGACCCACATGCACTTCGACCACACCTCGGGGATGTCGGACTTTCCCGGCGCCACCTTCGTGATCACCGAGGAGGAGTGGATCGCCGCGGCGAACGACTCGCGCCCCTTCCTCCGCGGCTACCGGCCCGAGCACTTCGACTACGCGTTCGACTACCGCACGCTCAGCTACGACTCCGACGCGATCCGCTCGTACGGCACCTTCGGCCGCACCTTCGACCTCTTCGGCGACGGCAGCGTCCGGCTCGCCTCGACGCCCGGGCACAGCGCCGGCCACCAGTCGGTGGTCTGCCGCCTGCGCGACCGCGACCTGGTGATCGCGGGCGACGCGATCTACACGATCGGCCAGCTCGGTGACGCCCCTGAGCCCCCGCGGCCGTTCGACCTTCACAACTGGCGGCGGTCGATGCGCGAGCTCCAGCACTTCGCCCGCACCTACCCGCAGGCCGTGATCCTCCCGGGCCACGACCCGGAGCACTGGAAGACCGTCGAGCAGCGTTACGAGTGAGCTTGGGTGGGCGGTGGCGTCGGCGCGCTGGCGCCCTCGCTGATCGCCGCGATCGCGCCCCGGCGACCGCCCTCGTCGAGCACGGAGTACATCCCCTTGACCCGGTCGAAGACCTGCTCGGCGACGGCGAGTTGCTGCTCGCGAGTGGGATCGGCCACGCGCTCGAAGGTCACCGGCTCGCCGTACTGCACCGTGACCTTCGGGAAGACGAGTTTCTTCCAGGAGCGCACGCTCTGCGAGCCGTGGATCGCGCACGGGACCACCGGGACGCCGGACTCCAGCGCCAACCGCCCGAGCCCGGGCTTCGCCTCGCCGAGCTTGCCTGTGCGTGAGCGCCCGCCCTCGCAGTAGATGAGCACGCAACCGCCGCGGTCGAGGATCGAGTGCGCGGTGACGAACGCCTCCTCATCGTGGTGTCCGCGGCGAACCGGGAACACGCCGCCGACGCGGTAGACGTAGTGGAGGGCCGGGTTGCGAAAGAAGAGCTGCGACTTCGCCATGAACCGGATCTTCCGCCGCATCCACACGCCGGCGAAGAAGTGGTCCATGTTCGAGAAATGGTTCGGGGCGAGGATGAACGGGCCGCTCGCCGGAACGTTCGCCACCGAGAGCGCCCGCGTGCGGTAGAAGCCGAGCGCGATCGGCGTCATCACCATGCGCGCGAGCTCGTAGGTCCATCCCGGCTGGTGGGTCCGCGACCACTCGTGCACCGGCATGAACAACTCCGCCGGCCGCTCGTCCTTGTATCGCTGTGGCTTGAGCTCAGACATCTCCGTGCGCGGGATCCGCTCCCCCGTAAGCGCTCCTACCCCCTGTCCGAACGCCCGGCAAGCGAGCTCGCGCCGTGAGGCGCTATTCGGCCCAGCCGCTCGCGCGCTCGACCGCCTCGGACCAGCGGCCGAGCAGCCGCTCGCGCTCGTCCGCCTCCATGCGGGGCTCGTAGCGAGCGGCCTCGGCCCACATCTCACCCACCTCGGCGGCGCTCCACCGCCCCGAGCCGATCCCGGCGAGGTAGGCGGCACCGAGCGCGGTGGTCTCCGCGATCGCGGGCACGATCACCGGGGCGCCCAGGACGTCGGCCTGGAACTGCATCAGCCATCGGTTCGCCACCGCGCCGCCGTCGGCGCGCAGCTCTCGCAGCTGCTCGCCGGCGACGCGCTCCTGGGCGCGCACCGCGTCGACGGTCTGGTACGCGATCCCCTCGAGCGCGGCCCGGGCCAGGTGCGCCCGGGTGGTGCCGCGGGTGAGTCCGAGGATGGTGCCGCGCGCGTAGGGGTCCCAGTGCGGAGAGCCGAGGCCGGTGAGCGCCGGGACGAAGTAGACGTCGTCGTTGGAGTCGAGCGAGGCCGCCATGCCCTCGGTCTCCGCCGCCTCGGCGACGATCCCCAGCCCGTCGCGCAGCCACTGCACCGCCGCGCCGGTCACGAACACGGCCGCCTCGAGCGCGTAGGTGACCTCGTCGCCGATGCCCCAGGCGACGGTGGTCAGGAGGCCGTCCGCCGGTTCGGGCACCTCGGTCCCGGCGTTGAGGAGGACGAAGCTGCCGGTCCCATAGGTGTTCTTTGCCATGCCCGGTCGCTGACACGCCTGGCCGAAGAGCGCCGCCTGCTGGTCGCCCGCGATGCCCGCGACCGGAATCTCGCCGCCGAACTCGGTCGTGATGCCAAACACGCCCGCGGACGGAAGGGGCTCGGGCAGCCGCTCGGGGTCGACGCCGAGCAGCCCGCAGAGGTCCGGGTCCCACCGGCGCTCGCGGATGTCGAACAGCATCGTCCGCGAGGCGTTGGAGAGGTCGGTGGCATGGCGGCCGGTGAGCTTGAAGACCAGCCAGGAGTCGATCGTGCCGAAGACGGCGTTCGCCGCCGCGTCGACGTTGCGCAACAGCCACTCGATCTTCGTCCCGGAGAAATAGGGGTCGAGGACGAGCCCGGTGCGCTCGCGCACCAGCGGCTCGTGCCCGGCTTCGCGGAGCTCGTCGCAGCGCGCCGCCGTGCGGCGGTCCTGCCAGACGAGCGCGTTGTGGACCGGCTCGCCGGTGTCGGGATCCCAGGCGACGACGGTCTCGCGCTGATTGGTGATCCCGATCGCGTCGAGGCTGCCGGGGTCGGCCTTCGCGTCGGCCAGCGCGTGCGAGGCGACCCGCTTGGTCACCTCCCAGATCTCGTTGGCGTCGTGCTCGACCCAGCCCGGCCGCGGAAAGTGCTGGCGGAACTCGCTGTATGCGCGCCCGCGAACCCGGCCCTCGCCGTCGAAGACCAGGCAGGTGGTCCCGGTGGTCCCTTGGTCGATCGCCAGGATCACGCGCGGCGCCCCACGCGTCTACTCCACCACACGCGTGCGAAGTCGCGCAGCTGGGCCGCGCGGTGCGCGAAGCCCGAGAGCGTGCGCCCGGTCGCGCGGTGCTCGAGGTCGAGCTCGATCTCGGCGATCCGGTAGCGCAGCTGCACTCCAGCGTATGTCGCGGCGAACTCCGCGATCTGGGCAGCTGAGGGCGCGGCTGCCCGCAGGCGTGCCTGAATCGTCTCCCGGCGGAGCCCCGTCGGCGATCGCGGCGAGCGCGACCGCGGGGCTCGCGTGGGCGTGTGCGAGGGCCGCAAGGTATTGCGTGCGGCTGCCGCCGAAGCGGCGCAGCACGATCGCGTGCTCGGCCGTGCGCACGTCCGTCGCGCGGACCGAGGCCACGCGCTGCTGCACGAGGCGTCCGTAGAGCACGGTCAGCGCGAGCTCCGCGTCGCCGGTCGCGCGGGCGAGATCGCCGATCTCGTTCGTCGTGATGCCGCGTCGTCGAGCGCGCACCGGACGCCTGCGGGTAAGTCGATCTGCCCGGACCGCAGGTCGCGTCGAAGCGATGGCTTCGCGGGCGGTCGCAGAGTCACGGGATCGCGGGCCCAGAGCCAGACACAGGCCGCGCCCAGCTTGTCTGGATCCTTCGCCTCCTCGTTGAAGAAGCCCCAGCCCCACGACCAGATGTGGGCGAGCCCGAGCTCGCGTGCGACTTGCCGCGCCGCGAGCGCCTGCAGCTTCGCGACCTCGAACCAGGCGCCGGCGGGCTCGAGACCTTCGCGTCCGCCGGGCCCCGCTTCGTCTGGAAGGCGAGCACGACGCCGAGCTTCGCAGGCGGGATGCCGACCGCGAACAGCTTCGAGGCGAGCCGCGCATCGACGTCCGCATGCGCGGCTGCCGCAGCTCCGGCCCGGCGCGATACACCGAGCCCGCGTTGAAGTACTTCTCGAGGGCGATGTCGGAGAACTGCGCCAGCTCGCGCCACCACTGGCCGGCGTCGCCCCCGGTGTAGGGCTCGCTCGAGACGAGGAGGATCGGCTCTCGCCCACGGCCCCAGCAGCCGCGGCCCACTCGATCACGTTCGCGCGGTAGCGCGCGGTCGTCGGCGTCCACGGCGTCGGCGTCGAGGCGCCGAAGAGCTCGTTCATCGCGATCACGGGGTCGTGGCAGCCGGCGGAGAGCGACGGCGAAGTCGAAGATGCGTTCGCGCCCGGGCGGCGAGCGATCGTCGGGTCGGCGGGCACCGAGGGCGTGCCGATCCCGTGTTCAGGTAGTTGTCCCAGTAGACCGTCTTCGCGCCCGCGGCACGCGCCGCCTGGCCGGATACTCCGCGCCCGAGCCGGCGACGACGACGCCCGGCCGGCCGAAGACGACTCCAGCAGCACCGGCGCGCCGTAGTCGATCCAGAGCGGCTTCGCGTCCGGCAGGCCACAGGGCGGCGCGGCGCCGCCGCCGCAGGCCCGGAGCAGCCGCGGAACGCCGCCGCGGCGAGCAGGATGGTCAGCATAATTCCGCGCGGCCTCGGTTGTAGCAGACGCGCCGGCGGCGATGCAGCGAGGCGCGGATACGCGGAGGTCGGTGGGGAGAACAGCGAGGGCGGGCGCCCGCCCGCGTCGCGTCACTTCGTCGGCTCGAGACCTACTTCTCCTCGTCCAGCGGCGACTCGACCTCGGGGATCTCGGTCGCCTCGCCGGCGTCGTGCGAGCTGCGTCTCGTCGGGCCCGGGCGTACCCCCGAACGTCAGGCCGAGGCCTCGAGGTCGAGGCCGTCGCCGTCGCCGCCGATCTCCTCGAGCGCCGGCGAGCAGTTCGCCTCCGTCTCGGCCGCTCGTACAGGTGCGCGGGCACGGAGTCCGACGGGCCGATGTCGATCTGGCGGTACCGCTTGAGACCGGTCGCAGCCGGGATCAGCTTGCCGATGATCACGTTCTCCTTCAGGCCGAGCAGGTGGTCGACCTTGCCCTCGATCGAGGCGTCGGTCAGCACCTTCGTCGTCTCCTGGAACGACGCCGCCGAGAGGAAGGACTCGGTCGCGAGCGACGCCTTGGTGATCCCGAGGATCAGCGGCTCGAACGTCGCCTGCTCGTCCTTCTTCTTCAGCTTCGGCGTTCTCACGCTCGAGCTTCGTCTTGTCGGCGAGCTCGCCCGGAAGCAGGGACGTGTCCCCAGCCTCCATCACGCGAACCTTCTTCAGCATCTGCCGGACGATCAGCTCGATGTGCTTGTCGTGGATGTCGACGCCCTGCGACTTGTAGACCTTCTGCACCTCGCCGACGAGGTACAGCTCGGTCGACGTCGACGCGCCTTGAGCGCGAGGCAGGTCGGCCGGGTTGCGCGAGCCCTCGTTGAGAGCGTCGCCCGGCTCGACGACCTCGCCGTTCGCCGACGAGCAGCCGCGTGCGCCGGGGGAGCTGGTACTCCTTCGGATCGGGCAGCTCGCCGCTCGCGATCGAGCGCCGTCGGGCACGATCGGTGACCTTGAACGCCGCGCTCGTGCGTCCTCGATCTCGATCTGCGGCCGGCCGCCTCGGCGAGCGTCGCCGGCGCCCTTCGGGTTCCGGGCCTCGAAGATCTCGACGACGCGCGGCAGGCCGTGCGTGATGTCCGGCGCCCGCGGACACCACCGGTGTGGAACGTCCGCATCGTCAGCTGCGTGCCCGGCTCGCCGATCGACTGCGCGGCGATGATGCCGACCGCGTCGCCGATCTCGGCCACGTCTCGCCGGTCGCGAGGAAGGTGCCGTAGCACGTGCTGGCACAGGCACCGGTCTCGGCTGCGGCACTTGAGCACCGAGCGAACGGGATCGTCGCGGTAGTCGCGACTCGCCGAACTCCTCGTCGATCGGCTCGAGGCAGGCCGACGGTCATCGTGATCTCGGCGCCGCCTCTCGGCGATCACGGTCCTGGCCCGGGCTTGCCCGTCGCTTGAGCGGCTTCGGTTGAGGTCCGTGGGCGACGACGCGGCCGAGCAACGCGACTTGTTCGGAGCGCCGTCGCGCGATCCGGATCGGCAGCCTCGATGTTGTCGCCTGCGTCCCGCAGTCGTGCTCGCGGATGATGACGTCCTGCGAGACGTCGACGAGACGCCGGGTGAGGTAGCCGGAGTCGGCGGTGCGCTAGGCGCGGTGTCGGCGAGGCCCTTGCGGGCGCCGTGGGTCGAGATGAAGTACTCGAGCACCGGCGAGGCCCTCCATGAAGTTGGCCTTGATCGGGCGCGTCGATGATCTCGCCCTTCGGATTCGGCCATCAGGCCGCGCATGCCGGCGAGCTGGCGGATCTGGCTGAACGACCCGCGCGCCCCGGAGTTGGCCATCATGTAGATCGGGTTCGTCGGCTCGAGGTCCTCCATCATCCGGTCCGCGACCTTGTCGGTCGCCCGGTCCAGATGGCGACGATGCGCTCGTCGCGCTCCTCCTCGGTCATGAGGCCGCGGTCGTACTCCCGCCCGACCTTGGTGACCTCGTCCTCGAAGCCGATGAGGATCTCCTCCTTGTCGGCCGGCGGCACGATGTCGTTCTTCGAGATCGTGATGCCCGCCCGCGTCGCGAAGCGGAACGTCACCGACTTGATGACGTCGAGCGCCGCGGCGATCGTGTTCGGGCCGCAGTGCTCGACCAGGTCCCCGATGAACCCGTCGAGCTCGCGCTTGGTCAGCGTCCGGTTGAGGTAACGGATGGCCCTCGAAGCCACCCTTGCCGCCGGTCGCGTCGTCGAGCGCCCGCTCGACCTCGGCGTTGAAGATGACGCGACCCGGCGTGGTGGCGCGGAGCTCGCCGGCCCACGTGTACTCGATCGGATGCTGCAGGCCGATCGCCTCCG
>CAVUKZ010000011.1:0-282774 GCA_963742205.1 uncultured Solirubrobacterales bacterium
CGTTCACGTTCGTGACCGTCACGTTGACGGTCGCCGTGTCCGTGCCGCCGTTGCCGTCGCCGATCGTGTAGGTGAAGCGTCGGTGCCGAAGAAGTTCGCGGCCGGCGTGTAGCTCACGGCCGGTCCGCGCCGTGAGCGTCACCGTGCCGTGCGCTGCCTGGGTCGACGGCCGTGACCGTCAGCGTCTCGCCCGTGTCCGGCGCGAAGCTGTCGTTGGCCAGCACGTCGATCGCGTGGCGCCGCTGTCCTCGGCCACCGTCGCGGTGTCGTTGACCGCGTCGGGTCGTCGTTGACGTTCGTCACCGTCACGTGACGGTCGCCGTGTCCGTGCCGCCGTTGCCGTCGCTGATCGTGTAGGTGAAGGTCTCGGTGCCGATGAAGTTGGCGGCCGGCGTGTAGCTGACGCCCGTGCCGTGCCGCGTGATCGCCACCGTGCCGTGCGCTGCCGTGCGTCACCGCCGTGACCGTCAGCGTCTCGCCGCGTGTCCGGCGCGAAGGTGTCGTTGGCCAGCACGTCGATCGCCGTTCGCGCCGCTGTCCTCGGCCACCGTCGCGCGTGTCGTTGACCGCGTCCGGGGCGTCGTTCACGCTCGTCACCGTCACGTGACGGTGGCCGTGTCCGTGCCGCCGTTGCCGTCGCCGATCGTGTAGGTGAACGTGTCGGTGCCGAAGAAGTTCGCGGCCGGCGTGTAGGTGACGCCCGTGCCGCGCCGTGAGCGTCACCGTGCCGTTCGTCGCCGCTGCGTCACCGCCGTCACCGTCAGCGTCTCGCCCGTGTCCGGCGCGAAGCTGTCGTTGGCCAGCACGTCGATCGCGTTCGCGCCGCTGTCCTCGGCCACCGTCGCGCGTGTCGTTGACGCGCGTCGGGGCGTCGTTCACCGCGGTGACCGTCACGTGCACCGTCGCCGTGTCGCTGTCCCGTTGCCGTCGCTCGATCGTGTAGGTGAACGTGTCCGGGCCGTTGAAGTTCGCCGCCGGCGTGTAGCGTCACGCGCCGGCCGATGAGCCGCTCACCGAGCCGTTCGCCGGCGAGCGCGACGATCGGTGTACGTCAGCGTCTCGCCGTCGACGTCGGTGCGACAGTCAGTCGGCGTCGCTGACCGGCGTGTCCTCCGCTGTCGTCGCCGAGCCGGCATCGCAGCGTCGGCGCGTCGTTGACGGCGTCGACCGTCATGGTGACCGTCGCGCGTTGCTGTCGACCGTCGCCGTCGTTCGCCTTGTAGGTGAACGAGTCGGTACCGTGGAAGTTGGCGTCCGGCGCGTAGCTCAGGTCGCCCGACGCCGACCGAGGCGGTCACCGTGCGACGCGGCGGCGACGATGGAGTACGTCAGCGTGTCGCCGTCCGGCGTCGGTGTCATTGGCCAGGCGGGAAGACGACCGTGCGTGTCCTCGGCCATCGACTCGTTGATCGCCGAGACGACCGGCGCGTCGTTCACGTTCGTGACCGTCACGGTCACGGTCGCCGTGTCGCGTGCCGCCGTTGCCGTCCGAGATCGTGTACGTGAACGAGTCGCGTGCCGAAGTAGTTCGCGGCCGGCGTGTAGCTCACGCCCGTGCCGCCGCCCGTGATCGTCACCGTGCCGTGCGTGCCCGTGCGTCACCGCCGTGACCGTCAGCGTCTCGCCCGTGTCCGGCGCGAAGCGTGTCGTTGGCCAGCACGTTGATCGCGTTCGCGCCGCTGTCCTCGGCCACCGTCGCCGTGTCGTCGACCGCGTCCGGGTTGTCGTTCACGGTCGTCACCGTCATCGTCACCGTCGCCGTGTCCGTGCCGCCGTTGCCGTCGCAGATCGTGTACGTGAACGAGTCGGTGCCGAAGTAGTTCGCGGCCGGCGTGTAGCTCACGCCCGTGCCGCCGCCGGTGATCGTCACCGTGCCGTGCGACGCCGTGCGTCACCGCCGTCACCGTCAGCGTCTCGCCCGTGTCCGGCGCGACCGTGTCGTTCGCCAGCACGTCGATCGCGTTCGCGCCGCTGTCCTCGGCCACCGTCGCCGAGTCGTTCGACCGCGTCCGGGGTGTCGTTGACGGCGTCACCGTCACGTGACGGTCGCCGTGTCCGTGCCGCCGTTGCCGTCGCTGATCGTGTAGGTGAACGTGTCGCGGGCCGAAGTAGTTCGCCGCCGGCGTGTAGCTCACGCCCGTGCCGCCGCCGTGATCGTCACCGAGCCGTGCGGCCCGTGCGTCACCGCCGTGACCGTCAGCGTCTCGCCCGTGTCCGGCGCGATCGTGTCGTTGGCCAGCACGTTGATCGCGTTCGCGCCGCTGTCCTCGGCCACCGTCGCCGCAGTCGTTCGACCGCGTCCGGGGTGTCGTTCACGCTCGTCACCGTCACCGTGCACGGTCGCCGTGTCCGTGCCGCCGTTGCCGTCGGTGATCGTGTACGTGAACGAATCGGTGCCGAAGTAGTTCGCCGCCGGCGTGTAGCTCACCCCGTGCCGCCACCGTGATCGTCACCGTGCCGTGCGCCCCGTCCGTCACCGCCGTCACCGTCAGCGTCTCGCCCGTGTCCGGCGCGCTGTCGCTCGCCGATCCGCAGGCCGCGGCGTCGATCGCGATTCGCGACGCGGCGCGCGGGATCATCGCCGCCACGCCGCAGGAGCTGCCGGTGATGCAGGCCGAGTCGCCCGCCGCGCCGGCGCTCGCGCCGATCGGCGGCACCGAGCTGCCCGTGGTCCAGGTCTCGGGCTGACGACGCTGGACCCGCTCTACGAGATCAATCGCTCGTGGTGGGACGAGCGCGTCGCCGGCCACGTTGCGAGCAGGTTCTACGACGTCGATTCCTTCCGCGAGGGCAAGTCGGTCCTGCGGCCGTTCGAGCTCGAGGAGGTCGGCGACGTCACCGGGAGCCGCCTCGCGCACCTGCAGTGCCACTTCGGCCTCGACACGCTCTCGTGGGCGCGTCAGGGGGCGTCCGTCGTCGGGCTCGACTTCTCCGAGCCCGCGGTGGAGGCGGCGCGCAAGCTCGCGGCGGAGACGGGGCTCGACGGACGCTTCGTGCAAGCCGACGTGTACGACGCCGTCGCCGCGCTCGATGGTGAGGTCTTCGACATCGTCTACACGGGCCTCGGCGCGCTCAACTGGCTTCCCGACCTGCCGCGCTGGGCCGGTGTGGTCGCCGACCTGCTGAAGCCGGAGGGATTCCTCTACCTGGCCGAGTTCCATCCGTTCACCTGGATGTTCGCCGACGAGGAGCTCGAGATCGAGCTCGACTACTTTCACCGCCCTGAGGGTGAGAGCTTCGACGACGACATGCAGGGCAGCTACGCGGACCTGGACGTCCCCACTCGCAACAACGCCACGATCGAGTGGGCGCACACGCTCGCGGACGTGGTCACCGCGGTGCTCGGGGCGGGCCTGCGGCTGGAGCTGCTGTCCGAGCACGACTACACCCTCTTCCCCCGCTTCAAGCACCTGGTCGAGGACAGGGACCTGCTCCCCGCGGGGGTGGTCTACCGCCAGCCCGAGGGCGAGCCCAGGCTGCCGCTGATGTACTCGCTGCGCGCGCGCCGCGCGTAGCTCAGCGCGACGCCCAGGTCGGGCCGAAGCCCGGGCGCAGGTTGCGGGCGGCCGTGCCGTCCGCGTTCATGACCCGGATCCGCGCCCCCTTCTCCCTGAGGTCGAGGTCCTCGCCCACACGCTTGGAGGTGGTGAAGTGCGTGAACGCGATCCGGCTGCCGTCGGGGGAGAACACGGGTGAGTCGTCGGAATGCTTGTCGTGGGTCAGGCGCGTTTCATGCGTGCCGTCGGCGCGCATCACGTAGAGCTCCGTGTGCACGATCGTGTCGCGGTAGCCGCTGAACAGGATCCGTCGCCCATCGGGCGAGTAGTCCGGCGAGAAGTCCTGGCCGTCGGTCAGCCGCTTGACGCGCCCGTCGCCCACGCGCACCGAGTACAGGCCGGTGCCGGCGCCGTCGGCGAGCAGGGACCTGCCGTCGGGCGCGAACGAGGGGTGGTAGAGGCCGCCGGGCTGGTGCGCGAGGCGCCGCTGGTGGCGGCCGTCGGCGTTCATGAGGAAGAGCGTCCCGTCGCGCGAGAACGCGATCCGCCGGCTATCGGGCGAGTAGGCCGGGTCGCTGTCGTCGTCCCTGCCCTTCGTCAGCCGCTCGCGGTGGCGGCCGTCGGCGCGCATCGCCCAGATGTCGTCGATTCCGGACGTGTGGTGAGGGTCTCGCGTGTAGACGACGTGGCGGCCGTCCGGCGACACGCTCGGCTCCGCGATGTTGCCGTTGGCGATCCGAACGCGGTCCTTGCCCGAGGGCTTGATCGACTGGGCCGATTGGTCGACCTGGTAGACGATGCGGCCGTCGGTGCCGGTGGAGGCAGCCTGGGCGGCGGGGGCGAGGGCGAGCAGGGCGATGAAGGCTGGAGCGAGCTTCTTGATCATGCGGCGATCATCGGCCACCGCGATCGGCTCGCCTATACCCCCTAGGTGTGATTCACGCGCCCCCCGGCGCTACTTGCCGGCGAAGTACTCAGCGTTGATCGGCGTGTACTTCTGCCACTCCTCGGGGAGCTGGTCCTCGGCGAAGCAGGCGTCGACCGGGCACGCCTCGACGCAGGCATCGCAGTCGATGCACTCGTCCGGATCGATGTAGAGCTGCTCGACGTTGTCGTAGTCGGGCTCGTCAGGGGTCGGGTGGATGCAGTCGACCGGGCAGACCTCGACACAGGAGTTGTCCTTCTGGCCGATGCAGGGTTCGGCGATGACGTAGGCCAAGGTCCTTTCCCTTTCTGGTCGTTGGAGCGGTTTTCCGGCCGTTGCCGGTGAAGCTCCCGGCCGGGCGAATCGCGCATTCTAGAGTGTGCCCGCATGATCCTGGTGACTGGCGCGACCGGGACCGTGGGCAAGGCCCTGGTCCCGAAGCTGCTCGAGGGCGGCGACGAGGTACGGGTCCTCGTTCGCGACCCGCGCCAGCTCGGCCGGTTGCGAGTCGAGGTTCGAATCGCGCTCGGAGACCTCGTCGAGCTGCGCGACCCGCGCGTCTCGCGGCAGGCGCTGCGCGGCGTCGACACGGTGATCCACCTGGCCGCGGCGATCCGCGATCAGCCGCGGGCGCCGGTGGAGGAGCTGACCGGGCTCGCGACGGCGACCCTGCTGCGCGCGGCGGAGGCGGCCGGGGCCCGCAGGTTCGTGTTCTTCTCAGCGATCGGGGCGACCGAGTTCCAGCGCACCCGCTTCTTCCGCGCCAAGGCGCTGGCCGAGCGCGCGGTGCGGGAATCGAGCCTGCAGACCACGGTCTTTGCCCCGTCGATCATCTACGACCGCAACGACTCGTGGACGACGACGATGCGACGGCTGACCCTGCTCCCCGTGGTCCCGATCTCCGGCGAGGGACGGGCCGAGTACGAGCCGATCTGGGTCGAGGACGTCGCGCGGTGCGTGGTCGCGGACCTGGGCGACGAGGACGGCTCGCGCCGGTTCGAGCTCGCCGGCCCGCAGCGGCTGAGCTACGACCAGATCGCCCGCCAGATCGCCCGCTCCGCGGGGCGCGACCGCCCCCTGCTCCACGTCCCGCTCGGGCTCGTCCACTACGGGCTCGCAGGGCTGCGGCGCGCGGTGGGCGACAAGGCCTTCGCCACCTGGGAGGAGGCCGAGCTGATGGAGGTGCCGATGGTCTCCGAGCGCGGCGCCGCCGACGTTCGCGCCCTCGGCGTCGAGCCGCGCTCGATGGCCGAGGTCCTCGCCTAGCCGCACTCCGGACGCACCTCACAGACACGCCCTGGCCCCGGCCCTAGGCTCGGGCTCATGTTCGGTGGTCGCAAGCGACGAGTGGAGAAGCTCACGGCGGGCGCGGCGCACAACCTCGAGCCCGGCGAGTCGATTCGCGAGCTCGTGCAGACGCAGACCGGGCAGAGCGCCGCCGCGAACGCCAGCGGAGTGATGAACTCGGAGTTCATGAGCTCTCAGCTCGGGTTCCCTTATCGCGTCAAGGTCAAGGCCGGGCCGCACGTCCTCGTGGCCACCGACCGCAATCTCTACGCCATGCAGCTCTCAGGACCGCGGCTGCTCGACGTGGGGGACGTGGTCCTCAAGGCGCCGCTCGGCGGGTCCGGCCTGCGCCGTGACGGGCGCCAGCTTCACTTCGGCGGCGAGACCTTTCACGTCATGGCGCTCTTCGGCGAGCACGCCGACCGCCTCTGCGAATACGTGGAACGGTCCGCCTAGCCCCCAGCGCTGCGCTTGTCGAGCAGCTGCAACAGCTCGTGGGCCGCGAGCTCGATTTCCTTGTGGCGCCACTCCGCCGCCCGGTAGTGGCAGGCGATGATCCCGGAGCGGTGCACACGGCGGAAGTCGCCGTAGACGAACGCGTAGCGCGCCTTGGTGTCGTCGCTCGCGCCCTCGGTGAGCCCCAGATGCCAGGCCGCGTACTCGTCCCAGCCGTGCGCGTCGAGGAACGCGTTCTCGTCCGCCGCGCGCGGCTGGACCTCGCCCCACTCGCTGTCGAGCACGTACTGGCGGGCCTCGATCAGCTCGCGGACCTTGGCGACGCCACGCTCGTTGACCGAGTAGCTGGCCATGGCCCGCATTGTGAACGACGCCGGCGTGGGAAACTGGCGCCGATGGGGCTGCTGCCACTCGACGAGGTTCGGCGGCGGCTGCGGGCGGTTGGCCAGTCCGACGGCGGAGTGCAATCGATCCCGATCGACCGGATCGTGGGCTCCGTGGACCGCAGCGGCGACTTCGACCGGTCGTTCGGCGCCCGCCGCTCGCTTTCGCGCCGGCGGCTGAAGTCGTTGCGCGAGGCGTTCGCCGAACGTGAGCTGCCGGCGATCGACGTCTACGAGCTCGGCGGCCTGTACTTCGTGGCCGACGGCCACCATCGGGTGGCGCTCGCTCGCGAGCGCGACGCCCACTTCATCGACGCCGAGGTGACCGTCCTCCACACCGACTACGAGCTGCCGCCCGACGTCGACATCGCGCGCCTCGTCCACACGGAGCAGCGACGGGCGATGATGGAGGAGAGCGGGCTCGCGGCGCCAAGCCGGAGGTGGAGATCGAGTTCGCCCGCCCGCGCGGGTACCCCGAGCTGCTCGAGCTGGCACGGCACGCGGCGTGCTGTCGAGCCCGGGTGAGCGCGGCGCGGTCCGCGACGCCGGCCTCCAGACCTCTATCCGTTCAAGACCGAGGCCGACCTGTTCCTGTGGATCTACGAGCGCCGCCGCGACCTCCGCGTGCTGGACCCGGAGGCGGACTTCGCCGACGCCGCAGCGTTCGCCGCCGAGGAGGGCGTGAGCCGCCGCGACCGCAAGGTGATCGAGGGCGAGCGGGCGAAGCCGCTACGTCGGCCGGGCGGGCGCGTAGACGCAAAGAGGCCCGGGCGTTGGCCCGGGCCTCTCGAAACGTTCGCCTGAAAGGCGAGTTACATCATCCCGCCCATGTCCGGCATACCGCCCGGCATACCGCCGGCGCCGTCCTTCTCCGGCGGCTCGGCCACGATGGCCTCCGTCGTGAGGATGTTCTTCGCGATCGATGCGGCGTTCTGCAGCGCCGAACGCGTGACCATGGTCGGATCGATGACGCCGGCCTTGATCAGGTCGCCGTAGTCGCCGGTCTCGGCGTTTAGGCCCTCGCCCGGCTTCATCTCCTGGATCTTGTTCACGACCACCGAGCCCTCGAGGCCCGAGTTGGACGCGATCTGGCGGACCGGCTCCTGGAGCGAGCGGCGGATGATCTCCGCGCCCGTCGCCTCGTCGGCGTCGAGCCCCTTCGCGTCGATCGCGGCGATCGCGTTCAGCAGCGCAACGCCGCCGCCGGGGACGATCCCCTCCTCGAGCGCCGCCCGGGTCGCCTGCAGGGCGTCCTCGACGCGGTGCTTCTTCTCCTTCATCTCGGTCTCGGTGGCTGCGCCGACCTTGACCACGGCGACACCGCCGGCCAGCTTCGCCAGGCGCTCCTGGAGCTTCTCCCGGTCGAAGTCGGAGTCGGTGTTCTCGATCTCGGAGCGGATCTGGGTGATCCGGCCCTCGATCGCCTTCTTCTCGCCGGCACCGTCGATGATCGTCGACGTGTCCTTCGAGACGACGACGCGACGAGCGCGCCCGAGCTGCGAGATCTGCGTGTTCTCCAGCTTCAGGCCCATCTCCTCGGTGATCACCTCGCCACCGGAGAGGATCGCGATGTCCTCGAGCATCCGCTTGCGGCGGTCGCCGAAGCCGGGGGCCTTGACCGCGACGCCGGTGAAGGTGCCGCGGAGCTTGTTGACGACGAGGGTGGCAAGGGCCTCGCCCTCGACGTCCTCGGCGATGATCACGAGCGCCTTACCCGCCTGCATGACCTGCTCGAGCACCGGCAGCAGCTCGCGGACGTTCCCGATCTTCTGATTGGCGATCAGGATGTACGGATCCTCGAGCACCGCCTCCATGCGGTCCTGGTCGGTGATCATGTACGGCGAGATGTAGCCCTTGTCGAACTGCATCCCCTCGGTGAACTCGAGCTCCATCCCGAAGGTCTGGCCCTCCTCGACGTTCACCACGCCGTCCTTGCCGACCTTCTCGATCGCGTCGGCGATGATGTTGCCGATCTCCTCGTCAGCGGCCGAGATCGCGGCGACGCGGGCGATCTGCTCCTTGCCACCGACCTCCTTCGACTGCTTGTTGCGCAGGTGGTCGACGACCTGGTCGACGGCCGTCTCGATCCCACGGCGCAGCGCCAGCGGGTTGGCCCCGGCGGCGACGTTCTTGAGTCCGTGACGCACGATGGTCTGGGCCAGCAGCGTCGCCGTCGTCGTACCGTCGCCGGCGACGTCGTTGGTCGCCGTGGCAACCTCGCGGACGAGCTGGGCGCCCTGGTTGGCGAACACGTCCTCGATCTCGATCTCACGCGCGATCGTCACCCCGTCGTTGGTGATCGTCGGGGCGCCGAACTTCTTGTCCAGGACCACGTAACGGCCCTTGGGGCCGAGCGTGACCTTGACCGCGTTGGCGACGGCGTCGACGCCTTCCTGCAGCGCCGCGCGAGCCTCCGCGTCGTACTTGAGCTCCTTATGAGCCATGTCTTCAGTTCCTCCTGTAGTTCTAAGTCAGACGATCAGACGGTCAGACGACCTTGGCCAGGACGTCGGACTCGCGCAGCACCAGCAGGTCATCACCGTCGACCTGGATCTCCGTGCCGCCGTATTTGCTGTAGAGGACCTCGTCGCCTTCCGCGACGTCGAGCGGGCGGCGCTTCTCGCCATCCTCGTCCCAGGCACCCTCACCGACCGCGATGACCTTGCCCTTCTGGGGCTTCTCCTTCGCGGTGTCGGGCAGCACGATGCCGCTTGCCGTGGTCTCCTCCTCCTCGACTGCCTGCACAATGAGGCGGTCACCGAGGGGCTTCAGGTTCATACGTAGATACCTCCGTCTTCGCTGTGTAAGTCCTTCGCTTGGCACTCTACACATGGGAGTGCCAAGAGCTTCCGACGAGTGTAGCGGACGGCCTCGGGTCGCCAAGTATCTAAGCCGTAAAGACTCAGATCAGTCCGAGGCCAGGAGGCGCACGCCGAGCAGTTGCGCGATCCCGGTGCCGCCGTTGCGCATCACCCAGTTGTGGTTCCACGCGAAGGTGCCGCGGAGCAACGGCGCCAGGGCGTTCATCCACGGCTTGGTCGTGTGCACGTTCCACTCGTACAGCACCGCCGTGACCCCGTCCTGCTCGAACAGCCGCCAGCGCCCGGTGCCACTGAGCTCCCCGAAGGCGTCGGCCTCGATCAGGCGCGGGCGCTCGACCGTGCGCGTCTTGGCCTCGAAGACGAGGTCGTAGGGGAGCTTCGAGCGCCAGGTGAGGCGCGAGTGCGAGCCGACGCCCGACTCGTCGCCCGGTTCGAGCTCGACCACGTCCTCCACCCCGCGCCACCACGACGGCCACGCCTTCTGGTCGAAGATCGCCTCCCAGATCGGCTCGCGCGGCGACTCGAGCAGCCAGGTGGTCAGGAACCGGTAGTCGACGGGCATCCGCCGACGGGCTCAGTTGCGCGACGGCGTCTCGCCGTTGCCGAAGCCCCCGTGCGGGGTCTCGATCACCTGCGAGAAGCGGACCACGGTGACCTGCTCCTCGGGATCGATCTCGCGGCCGTAGATCTGACGCATGAAGCTGAGCGTCTCCTCGACGCGGCGGAACTCCGGGTTGTCGTGCTCGATGTCGCGGGGCGAGAGCTCGCGGGCGCGCTTGACCTCGACGTCGTCGATCACCGCGGTGAAGATCTTCTCCCGCGGGCTGTGCTGGTGGCCGACGGTGATCCACACCAGCTGGCCGCGCTCGTACTTGCGCGACTTGTCGCCGAGCCTGATCGTGGCCGTCTTGCGACCGCGCTTGAGCTGGTCGACGAACGCCGGCGAGAAGAAGTTGAGCGCGTAAAGGCCTCGAGCCATGACCGCGTGAGCCTATCGGTCGGAGAAGCCCTCTTCCCCCACGAGGGGGACGAAGCGGCACGGTGCGATAACGCTGGCCTCGGTGCCGTGCTCGCGCTTGCGCAGCAGCGTCAGCATGTCGGTGCCCGCCTCGGAGAGCGGGATCACCATCCTGCCGCCGGGCTCGAGCTGCGCGAGCAGGCTCGGCGGGGGCGCGGGGGCGGTCGCATGGACCGCGATCGCGTCGAACGGAGCCCGTTCGGGCACCCCGCGGGTCCCGTCGCCGACCCGGATCTCGACGTTTTCCAGCCGCAGCGCCTCGATCCGGCCGCGGGCCTCCTTCGCGAGCTCATCGAACCGCTCCACGCTCAGCACCTCGCCCGCGAGCAGCGCCAGGATCGCCGTGGAGTAGCCGGACCCGGTGCCGACCTCGAGCACCCGCTCGGTGCCGGCCAGGCTCAGCGCCTGACAGATCGCGGCCACGATCCAGGGCTGCGAGATCGTCTGGCCGTCGCCGATCGGCAGGGCGGAGTCGGCGTACGCTCGGCGACCGAGCCGCTCGGAGACGAACAGCTCTCGTGGGACGGAGGCCATCGCCGCGAGCACCCTGGCGTCGGCGATCCCCCGCCGCCGCAGCTGGCGCTCGACCATTCGCTCGCGCTGGTCGGCGTAGCGGCTCAGAAGATGTAGGCGCGCAGGCGCCTGGGCTCGAGCACGGTTACCCGCCCACGGCCCACCGCGACTACGCCCGCGCGCTCGAGCGTGGCGAGAAAGCGGCTGACGCTCTCACGCGACGTGCCCGCGAGCTGGGCCAGGTCCGCCTGCGTCATGCGCACCGTGATCCCGCTGCGCTCCTCCGGAATCGCCTCCTCGGCGATCAGCTGCGCGAGCACACCGGCCACGCGGCTGGGCACCGTCTGGAATGACTGGCGCGCAACGCGCTCGTTGGTCTCCCGCAGCCGGCGGGTGATCGCGACGATCAGCTTGGCCGCGATGTCCCCGTGCTCGGCGATCACCCGGCGGACGTCCGAGGCGGGCAGCGCCAGGAGCTGCGCATCCGAGAGCGTCTCGACGCTGGCCGAGCGACTCCCTCCGTCCAGCATCGCCAGCTCACCGAAGATGTCGCCGGGGCCCAGGGTCGCGAGCGCGATCGCGCGGCCATCGGAATGCTCGCGGGTCACCCGCAGGTCGCCCTCACGCACGATGTAGCAGGCGTCGGAGTGGTCGCCCTCGTGGAAGACGCGCACGCCCCTGGGGAACGAGCGCGGGATGGCGACCGCGGCGATCCGCTCCAGCTCCGAGCCCGAGAGCTCAGCGAAAAGCGGTACACGCGTGAGCAGCTGTGCGGAATCCTCGCCCATCCGCGCTGAAGTATCGCGCTTATCCGGGCAGATCGAGGATGTCGAGCCCGACCGGTCGGCGGTTGCGATACGGGCCGGCGCCCACGGTCGAGAACGGGACCGGGGTCTGGCCCTGATCGGCCTCGCCGTAGACGTCCAGCGACGGCACGATCCCGACCAGGTCGAAGCGCCGCAGGACGAACGGCACGCTCTCCGACGCGAGCAGCGACGGCGATCGGACCCCTGCCCTTCACACCGTTACGAACCCTGACACACGGGACACCAGTAGGCAATGCGATTGTCGTCACCCTGGCCACGGGAGGAGATCTGATTTCCACACCGTGGACAGCCGCCGGTGCGATTGGCGCGGTAGATCGAACGCGGCCGCCGGCCCTTGGCGATCGACGCCTTCATCACGCGTTCGTTTTCGGCCACCACCAGCTCGAGCTCATCGGCGCCGAGGTCGTCGACCTTCCGCCACGGGCTCACCCTGGCCGCAAACAGCGCCTCCACCCGGATCGCGTTCCCGATCCCGGCGATGATCTCCTGGTCGAGCAGCGCGTCGCCGATCTCGCGCCCGGCCCCGAAGCGCCGGAGCCGGTCGACCGCCTCGTCGCGGTCGAAGCCCGGTCGCAGCGGATCCGGCCCGAGCCGCCGGAGGCCGGGGTCGTTGCGCAGCCGGGACTCGCTCACGAGGCGCAGGATCTTGCCTCCGTTCTGGGAGGCGATGGCCCGCCCCGACGCCATCCGCAACCACGGGCGCCCGTACGGCAGGCGGCCGTCGGCGGTCACGAACCAACGGCCGTTCATCCCCAGGTGACTGTGGAGCGCGAGGTCGTTGGAGAAGTGCGCGATGAGGTGCTTGCCGAACGCCTCGACCTGCTCCACGGTGGCACCCTGCAGCTCCGCGGCGCGGCGGTGAAGCGGCGAGCGCGGATTCGGGGCGTCCGCGACCTCGAGCCGTTTGCCGGCGAGCGCGACGTGCATGCGACGCGCCGCCGCGTGGATCGTGTCGCCCTCGGGCACCTAGCGGTGCCTCAGCCGGCCGCCACCAACCGGCGCGGCTGCCGCGAGAAGCCGGCGGCGATGATCGCCTCCTCGAGCCCGGACCCGAACACCGGCTCGCCGTCGACGCGCTCGATCCCGAGCTTGGGGATCCGCTTGTCCCGCGCCGCCTGCGAGAGCTGTGAGACCGCCTCGATCAGCTGCTCGCCCTCGAGCTCGATCAGCCGGACGATGCTCTTGCCGCCACGCTCCACGTAGAGGATCGGGTTGCCGTCGCGCAGCAGCACGTAGGCGCCGGGCGTGCGCGCCGGGCGCCGGCCACCGTCGCGCTTGGGCCAGGCCAGGGAGGCGCCGTAGGGCTGCGCCGGGTCGGTGGCCGCGAGGATCAGGTACTCACCCTCGGCATGCGGCAGGCTGCGCAGCCGCTCGACCGCCCCGGCGAGCGCGAACTGCGCCCCGCCCAGGCCCTCGACGAAGTAGCCGCGGCGCGCGGTGCCCAGCATCTCCAGGTTCGAGAGCTCGCCGTAGAGGCTCGAGAAGCCGCCCGGGACGCCCTCGGCGAGCACCGTCTCGCGGGTGACGATCCCGTAGCGCTCCAGCATCAGCTCCGCCTGCGCGCGCAGCCTCGGGCCGTCCTGCGGGGACTCATGGAACAGGGCCTCGGTGAGCGACCAGCGGCCGACGATCGCCTCCTGCGCCGGGCGCTTGCGAGACGCGAAGCGCCGCGAACCGCGGCGCTGGCTGGCGACCGCGGTCAGCCGCCTGGCGCGCAGCGGGGCGAACGCGTCGTTGGTGACCTCGCCCGCCCACACCAGATCCCAGAGGGCGCTGTGGATCTCCTCGCGATCGAACTCGAGCTCCGCGACCAGGTCGAGCCAGAACGATGGCGCCGCCACGAGCCGCGCGCGGATCGCGTCGTGCGCATCGCCCTCGGGCAGGTCGAGCTTCGCGTTCGAAGGTGGCGGGCCGCAGAGCCGCACGTCCTCGCGGTAGTAGAGCGCGACCTTGCCGGTGCGCCCCAGCGGCCCGGCGCCGATCCAGACGAGCTCGCCGCTGGTGGTCAGCTGGTCGAGCCAGGTCGGGCTGTAGGCGCCGAGCCGGCGCGGGAGCACGTCGTTTTCCCAGACCTCGGGCGTCAGCGCGACGCCTTGAAGCGGCACGAGGGCCTCGCGGAGACGGTCGATGCCGGCGCCGGCGGGCCGGTGCACGTCGACGTTCTGCCACGCGGGCACGAACCGGGCAAGCTCCGCCTGATCGACGGCCTCCGCCTCCTGGCGCAGGGCGGCCACGCTCGCACGGCGGATCCGGCGCAGCACGTCGGCGTCGCACCACTCGCGCTCGCTCCCGCCCGGGAGCAGCTCCCCGCGGACGAGCTCACCCGAGCGTTCGAGCTCGCGCAGGGCGGTGGTCAGGTCGATGCCGTACCGGCGGGCGATCTGGGCGGTCGGGAACGGGCCGTGGGTCCGCGCGTAGCGGCGCACCACGGTGACCATGGCGTCGGGCACCGGCTCCAGAAACGACTCCGGCAGCCCACCCGGCGGCGGGACGCCCACGGCGTCGCGATACAGCCCGGCGTCCTCGGCCGCGATCCAGCGCTCCTCCCCGGCGATTCGCACCGGGACGGCGCGGCGCTCGCGCTCGAGCTTGCCGATCATCGACTCGGCGGAGAAGCCCTCCGCGGTTCGCAACTCGAGCTCGGCGAGGCTCAGATCGCCCAGCCGGCGCAGGGCCTGCTGCAGCGCGTCGCGATCGCGCGCCAGGGCATCCGGATGCAGCAGCTGGAGCGACCGCTCGACCTCCTCGAGCGCCTCGGGATCGATGAGCTCACGGAGCTCGTCGGCGCCGAGCAGCTCCGACAGCAGGTCCCGGTCGAGCGCCAGCGCGGCGGCCCGCCGCTCGGCGTTGGGCGTGTCGCCCTCGTACATGTAGGTGGCGACGTAGTCGAAGAGCAGTGAGGAGGCGAACGGCGACGCGGTCTGCGTCTCGACCTCCACCAGGGTGATCTTGCGGGCGTGCAGGTCGCGCAGCAGCTCGACCAGCGCGGGCAGGTCGAGCACGTCGCGCAGGCACTCGCGATAGGTCTCGAGGATCACCGGGAAGCGGGGGAAGTCCTTGGCGACCTCGAGCAGGCTCTGCGACTTGAGGCGCTGCTGCCACAGCGGCGTGCGCTTGCCCGGGTAGGCGCGCGGGATCAGCAGGCTGCGCGAGGCGTTCTCGCGGAAGCGGGCGCCGAACAGCGCCGAGCCGCCGAGCTCGCGGACGACCAGGTCCTCGATCTCGTCGGGCTCCAGCATCACGAGGGCCGCGTCGGGCGGCTCGTCGGCGTCGGGCAGGTGGATCACGATCCCGTCGTCGGACCAGATCGCGTCCGCCTCAAGATCGAGTTCGTCGCGGATCTTGGCCGACAGCGCGAGACCCCACGCAGCGTGGACGCGACCGCCGAAGGGCGAGAGGACGCACAGGCGCCAATCGCCGATCTCGTCGCGGAACTTCTCCACCACCAGGGTCTCGTCCGAGGGCACGACCCGGGTCGCCGCCTGCTGCTCGCGCAGGTAGGTGACCAGGTTCTGAGCCGCGCGGGGCTCGAGGTCGTACTCGCTTGCGAGCGTCTCCGCGTCCTTCGCCACGGCCTCGCGGGAGAAGGCACCGATCGCGCGGCCCAGCTCGGGCGGGCGCCCGACACCGTCACCGCGCCAGAACGGCACGGCGCCAGGAACCCCGGGGGCCGGGACGACGATCACCCGGTCGCGGGTGATCTCCTGAATGCGCCATGTGGTCGCGCCGAGCAGGAAGGTCTGCCCCGGCCGCGCCTCGTAGACCATCTCCTCGTCGAGCTCTCCGACGCGCCTCCCGTCGGGCAGGTGGACGCCGTACAGGCCGCGGTCGGGGATGGTGCCCGCGTTGGTGACCGCGAGCTGGCGCGCGCCCTTGCGCCCGCGGACGGTGCCGGCGGTGCGGTCCCAGACCACGCGCGGTCGCAGCTCGGCGAACTTCTCCGACGGGTACCGCCCGTCGAGCATGTCCAGCACGTTCTCGAGCTGCTCGCGCGAGAGGTCGGAGAAGGGCTCGGTCGCGGTGACCACCCGCTCGACCTCGTCGACCTCCCACTCGTCGTCGGCGACCATCGAGACGAGGTGCTGGGCGAGCACGTCGAGCGGGTTCTGAGGGATCACGGTCTCCTCGATCGCGCCCTCGCGCATGCGCTTTGCGACCACGGCGCACTCCAGCAGGTCCGCGCGGAACTTGGGGAAGATCCGTCCCTTCGAGACCTCGTTGAGCTGGTGGCCGGCCCGCCCCACTCGCTGCAGACCCCTCGAGACCGATTTGGGCGACTCGACCTGGATCACGAGGTCGAGGGCGCCCATGTCGATGCCCAGCTCGAGCGAGCTGGTGGCGACGAGGCAGGGGAGCTTGCCGGATTTGAGGAGCTCCTCGACCACGACGCGCTCCTCGTGCGCGAGCGAGCCGTGGTGCGCGCGCGCGATCTCCTCGAAGGGCGCGTCCGAGGGCTCCCCGCTCCCGTCGTGCTCCGTTGCCGGCAGCTCCTCGTGCGGTTGTTCGTTGTGGAGCTCGTTGAGGCGCTTGGCGAGGCGTTCGGCGCCGCGCCGGTTGTTGACGAAGATGATCGTGGAGGTGTGCTCGCGCACGAGCTTGAGCAGCTCGGGGTAGATCGCCGGCCAGATCGAGCGCGGGTTCGCGGCGGGGTCGAGCGTCGACTCGATCGGACCCGGGTCGATGCGATCGGGGGATAGGTCGGGCATGACCTGTCCTGCAGCCGACCCGTCCGCCCCCGGACGCGAAGCGGAGGAGGCGGACGGCCCTGGTTCAGTCATGTCCTCGACCGGGACGACGATCTCGAGGTCGAGGTCCTTGCGGACGCCGGCGTTGACGATCTCGCACTTGCGCCGCGGGCCGACGAGGAAGTTCGCAATGCGCTCCAGCGGTCGCTGGGTGGCCGAGAGCCCGATCCGCTGCGGATCGTCGCCGCCCTCGCCGGTGACGAGGTGCGAGAGTCGCTCGAGGGTCAGGGCGAGATGCGAGCCGCGCTTCGACTGGGCGACCGCGTGGATCTCGTCGACGATCACCGCCTCGACCCCGGTGAGGATCTCGCGCACCTGCGAGGTGATCATCAGGTACAGCGACTCGGGGGTCGTGATCAGGATGTCCGGAGGCGTGCGGCGCATCGCCTGGCGCTCCTTCTGCGGCGTGTCGCCGGTCCGCAGCCCGACCGTGACCTCGGCGCCGATCCCCTGCAGCGGCGCCCGGAGGTTGCGCTCGACGTCATAGGAGAGGGCCTTGAGCGGCGAGACGTACACGATCTTGGTGCCCGTGCCGAGCTCCTCCGGACGCCGGGCGAGCGAGTCGATGCCCCAGAGAAACGCGCTCAGCGTCTTGCCCGAGCCGGTTGGGGCGCAGATCAGCGTGTTGGCGCCGGAGGCGATCCGCGGCCAGCCCGCAGCCTGCGCCGGTGTCGGCGCCTCGAAAGATGCCTCGAACCAGCGCCTCGTGCGCTCGCTGAAGGCCTCTAGTGGGGGGGTCTGTGCACTCGCGTCGGTCGCCATTCGCAACCGATCGAGTTTACGGACCGATCAGCCGGAGGGCGGGACGCACTGCGCGACCGTGTCGCGGTACTCCGGAGACGAGTTCGAGTCGACCACTGCGATCACGTTCCCGCTCTGGACGAGCTTGTCCTCGATCGGGATCACCGCCTCGGACGAATCGAGCTGTGCGAGCTCCTCCTCCTGGTCGATCACCGCCTGCGGGTCGTCGGTGACCCAGACGTTGGCCGAGCCCTGCTGGCTCGAGACGCCGAGGTCGGGCGGCACCTTCACCAGGCTTACCTCGACCTTGCGGGGGTGCTGGCCGAGGTCGTCGAAGCAGGCGCTCACCTCGCTCACGCGTCGCCGTCGCCGAGGAGGTCTCGTCGGAGCCGTCGTCGCCTCCCCCGCACGCGCCCAGCGTGAGCGCGGCCGTCGCCAACGCCCCGACGACGAGCCGCCGCGCGGCCGTGTTCTTGTGTGCAGCCTGGTTCATCGGCCGCGCAGGATTGCACTTGCTTAGGCTGGACCGATGGCGCGGCCGAGCAACCTCGACCTGATCCGGGAGGGCATCGACGCGTTCAACCGCGGCGATTGGGAGGTGATCGTCGGTGCGCTGGCAGAGGACGTCGAGTGGAAGCGCGTCGAGGGTCTCCCGGACGGAGGTGGCGTACTCCGCGGCCGGGAGGAGGTCCGCCGCTTCCTCCAACCGGACGTCTTCGCAGCGAGCCGCTTCGAGGCGCTCGAGGTGGTCGAGGGCGATGACGTGATCATGGTCCACGGCGTCTTTCGAGCCACCGGCGCGGCGAGCGGGATCGAGCTCGACGTGGAGGCCTACACCGTCTACAAGCTCAACGACCAGGGGCTCGCCCGGCGGGTCGAGAACTGGAACGATCGCGCTGCGGCGGAGAGGTCGGCGGGCCTGCGGTTCGGCGGCGCCGGCCCCCGCTAGAACGGCAGGTCGTCGGCGATCTCGGCGAGGCGCGGAGCGGTCGCGTCGCGCTGGGAGACCTGCGGCTCGGCCACGGGCCACTCGACCGCGACCTGCGGGTCGTCCCAGGCGATCCCGGCCTCGGTCTCGGGGGCGTAGGTGCTCGAGAGCTTGTAATGGACGTCGGCGACCTCGGAGAGGACGCAGAAGCCGTGCGCGAACCCGACCGGGACGAAGAACTGGCGGTGGAGATCGTCGTCGAGCTCGTACCCCTCCCACTGACCGTAGGTCGGCGAGTCGCGGCGGAGGTCCACCGCGACGTCCCAGATCCGCCCCCGCAGGCAGCGGACCAGCTTCGCCTGCCCGGGCGTCGTCTGGAAGTGCAGCCCGCGCAGGATGCCGCCGCGCGATCGCGAGTGATTGTCCTGGACGAAGTCGACGTCGACGCCGAGCTCGCGCCAGGCGTCGGCGCTGAACGTCTCGACCAGAAAGCCACGGTCGTCGCCGTGGACCTGAGGCTCGAGCAGGACCGTCCCCTCGAGCCTCGTCTCGAGCCGCTTCGGCATCAGCCCAGCGCCGACCCGTACTGGCGCTCGTAGTACTCGCGGTACTCCCCGGAGCGGATCGGCAGCCACCACCACTCGTTGTCGCGATACCACTGGACCGTGCGCTCGATCCCCTCGTCGAAGCCGACCGCGGCGCTCCAGCCAAGCGCCTCGGTCCGCGCCGAGGCGAGCGAGTACCGCCGGTCGTGGCCGAGGCGGTCGTCGACGTATTCGATCAGCGACTCGTCGCGTCCGGTGAGCTCGAGGATCCGCTTGACGACGTCGATGTTGGGGAGCTCGTCGGGTCCGCCGACGTTGTAGACCTCGCCGGGCTCGCCGAACTCGAGCACGGTGTCGATCGCGCTCGCGAAATCCGACACCCAGAGCCAGTTGCGGACCTGCATCCCGTCGCCGTACACCGGCAGGCGGTCGCCCGCGAGGGCGTTGAGGATGCACAGCGGGATCAGCTTCTCCGGGTACTGCCGGGGCCCGTAGTTGTTGGAGGCGCGGACGATGAGCGCCTCGGTCCCGTACGTGTTCCGGTACGCGCCGACCATCATGTCGCCGCCGGCCTTCGACGCCGAGTAGGGCGACGACGGGTCGATCGGCGAGGTCTCCGTGAACGACCCCTCGTCGATCGAGCCGTACACCTCGTCCGTGGAGATCTGCAGGTGGCGGATGCCGGCCTCGCGCGCGGCCTCCAGGAGCACGTAGGTGCCGAAGACGTCGGTCTGGATGAACTCGCCCGGGGCGGTGATGGAACGGTCCACGTGGGTCTCGGCCGCGAAGTTGACGATCGCGTCGCACCCGTCAAGCGCCGCCTTGACCGCCTCGGAGTCGACGATGTCGGCGGCGACGAACCCGAGCCGGCCGGGGTCGAGATCCTGGAGGTTCTCGCGGCGGCCGGCGTAGGTGAGCTTGTCGAGCACCCGCACCGAGTTGTCCGGGTGGGTCTCGAGCCGGTGACGGACGTAGGCGGAACCGATGAAGCCGGCGCCGCCGGTGACGAGCACGTTCACGCTGGGGTCCTCGCTTCCCGGGCCGCCAGATACTCGGCTAGACCCTGATGCCAGTCGGGGAGCACGATCGGATCGCTGCGCTCACTGACGAGCAGCGACAGGGCAGGGCGCGGGGCCGGGCGGCCGAGCATCTCGGTGGAACCGGACATCACCCGGCAGTCAACGCCTGCCTGGTCGAAGATCTCCTGCGCGTACTCAAACCACGAGCAGCGCCCGGACGCGGCGATGTGGTGAATGCCGAACTCGTCGGATTCGATCAGCAGGGCGAGCGCCTGGGCGAGGTGCGGCGTGTACGTCGGGCTCGCGACCTGGTCGGAGACCACGATCACCTCGGGCTGCTCGGCGCCGACCCGGAGCATGGTCTCGACGAAGTTCGGGCCGTTGGTCCCGAACAGCCAGGACGAGCGGACGATGAAGTGGCGCGGGTTGGCGGTCGCGACGGAGGTCTCGCCCGCCTGCTTGGAACGCCCGTAGGCGGAGATCGCGGCGGGCAGATCGGACTCGACGTACGGCGCCCCCTTGCCCCCGTCGAAGACGTAGTCGCTGGAGACGTAGAGGGACTTGGCCCCGTAGGTTCCCGCGGTCGCGGAGACGATCCCGGCGGCGGTGTCGTTGACCTCCATCGCGGCGCGCTCGGAGGCCTCGGCCCCGTCGACGTCCGTCCAGGCGGCGCAGTTGACGACCACGTCCGGCCGCAGATCGCCGATCGCGTCCTCGACCGCGTGCGCGTCGGTGATGTCGAGCTCGGCCCGCGCCAGCCCGATCACGGTGTGGCCGCGGGCCGTGATCGCGTCGACCGTGTCGCGGCCGAGCATCCCGCCGGCGCCCGCGACCAGCACCCGTATGTCGCGGTCGGGGGCGCTCACGGAATGCGGATGTCCGCGTTGTCGCCGACGATCATCCGCAACGTCTTCGGCATCTCGTCGCTCTTGCAGAGCTTGACGTTGCGGCCGAGCAGGCTTGCCTCCATGCGCACGTCGAGGTCGCGAATGACGGCGCCCGCGAGCAGGATCGAGTGCTCGACCTCGGAGCCGACGATCTCGACCCCGGGGGCAATCGAGGTGTACGGGCCGACGTAGGAGTCGACGATCCGCGCACCCTCGCCGATCACCGCCGGACCGCGGACGACCGAGCGTTCGAGCTTGGCCCCAGCGGCGATTGCGACCCGTCCCTCGACGCGGCTGGCGTCGTCGAGATCGCCATCGACGGCGCGCTCGAGGTCCTCGAGCACGAGCCGGTTCGCCTCCAACATGTCGGCGAGCTGTCCGGTGTCCTTCCACCAGCCGCTCACCGTGTGGCTCTCGACGCGCGAGCCGTTGTCGATCAGCCGCTGGATCGCGTCGGTGATCTCGAGCTCGCCGCGCCCGGACGGCTCGATCGACCGCGCGGCCTCGAGGATCGCCGGGGTGAACATGTAGACACCGACGAGGGCCATGTCGCTCGGCGGCTCCTTCGGCTTCTCGACCAGACGCACGACGGTGCCGCCGTTGAGCTCGGCGACGCCGTAGTGCCATGGGTCGGGAACGGGTGTGAGCAGGATCAGGGCGTCGGGCTGGTGATCGCGGAAGGCGCCGACCAGATCGGTGATCCCGTCGCGGAGCAGGTTGTCGCCGAGGTACATGACGAACGGCGATTCGCCCAGGAACCCCTCGGCCGTGAGCACCGCGTGCGCGAGGCCGGCGGGCTCGTCCTGGAGGATGTAGGTGATCGAGGCGCCGAACCGCGACCCGTCGCCGGCGGCCTCGCGGATCTCCTCGCCCGTCTCCGGCGCAATGATGATGCCGATGTCCTCGATCCCCGCCCGCACGAGCGCCTCGATGCCATAGAAGAGCACCGGCTTGTTCGCCACCGGGACAAGCTGCTTAGCTGAGGTGTGCGTGATCGGGCGCAGGCGGGTGCCCGCGCCGCCGGACAGGATCAGGCCCTTCAGCGGCTTCATCGGCCCGGGAGGCTAGCGTCGGCCGCTGGGCGCCGCATCCGCTACGGCGGCTCGGCGCGAGGCGGGTTCCGTTACAAAGAGTGCTTCGCCCGGGCGCTGCCGGGCAAACAGACGAGCAACAGACCGGAGGAAACCACGTGAGCAGAGGCCGAAGCCGACCCATCCGACTCTTCGCGATCGCCGCGATGATCGCGACCGCCTGCTGCGTCTGGGGGGCGTCGGGCGCGAGCGCCGCGAAGCCACCGGCCTCCTTCTACGGCATGTCGTCCCAGACGCCGCTCAGCGTGCCGACCATCCAGCGCATGGGGCAGGCGAACGTCGGGACCCTGCGGATCATCTTCACGTGGCCCACCGTGGATCCGACGGCCACGCCCGGCGATACCTACTGGGACGGCTTCAACACGTTCGTCCTCGAGGCCGCCCGCAACGGGATGGACGTCCTGCCGTTCCTCTGGGGCAGCCCCGACTGGGTCGCGAACGGAATCGAGGGCCACAAGTGCTCCGGCGCCACGTGCTGGAGCTACGCCCCGAAGTCGAAGGCGGCGGTGAAGGCGTGGTCGACCTTCGTTGGCGAGGCGGTCGACCGCTTCGGGCCCAACGGCACGCTGTGGGCGGAGCATCCCGAGGTCACACCGCGTCCCATCAGGACCTGGCAAATCTGGAACGAGCAGAACTCGCAGGTCTTCTACAAGCCGAAGCCGAATCCGAAGGCCTACGTGAAGCTGCTCAAGGCCTCCAAGAAGGCGATCCACCAGCGCGACAAGTCGGCGGACGTCGTGCTCGGCGGGATGGCCGAGCTCGCCGGCGTCAAGAAGGCGGTGGCCGGCTCCAAGTACCTGGCCAAGCTCTACAAGGTCAAGAAGGCGAAGAAGTACTTCAACGGGTTCGCGCCGCACCCCTACGGGAAGACGATGAAGAAGATCACCTCCCAGGTCGACAAATACCGGCGCGTGATCAAGAGGGCCCACGACTCGAAGGTCGGGATGTGGGTCACGGAGATCGGCGCCGGCTCAGCCGCCGGTGGGCATCCGCTCAACCTCGGCGAGAAGGGCCAGGCGAAGCTGCTGAAGAAGATCTACAAGTACTTCACCAAGAAACGGCGCAAGCTCCACGTCGAGGACGTCGACTGGTTCAGCTGGCAGGACTCGGCGACGACCGTCTGCCTGTGGTGCCCCAGCTCCGGTCTGCTGCACACCGACGGATCGCCCAAGCCGTCCTACAGCACCTTCACCAAGCTCACCGGCGGAGCCTGATCACGGTGGGTTTCGATTCCCGGCGGAGCGGGGAACAGACCTAGGCTCGGCACCGCGACCTCACCGCCCCTGGCGTGTTGAGGCAAGACAAGCGATCGAAAGTATCGGAGGAATGAACGTGCCCAGAAACCGAGGACGAGCAATGCGACGGACCGCCGCCGCGGCGGCGGTCGCAACACTTTGCGCCCTGATTGGCGCGACGAGCGCCGGCGCCGCCTCTGCGCCCCGCTCGTTCTTCGGCGTGGTGCCGCAGACGCCGCTCGACGCCCCCACCCTCAAGCGGATGGGCGACGCGAACGTCGGCACGCTGCGGATCATCATCACGTGGCCCGGCGTCGATCCGACCGCCGCGGCCGGGGACACGGACTGGTCGACGATCGACCCCGTCGTGCTCGAGGCGGCCCGCAACAACGTCGAGATCCTGCCGTTTTTGTTCGGCACCCCGAGTTGGGCGGCGCGCGACCTGGACAACCGCAGCTGCCAGCCCGCCAAGTGCGTGCTCTACGCGCCGAAGTCGAAGGCCGCGCTGCAGGCCTGGTCGAACTTCGTCACCGAGGCGGTCCAGCGCTACGGCCCCGGGGGCGAGTTCTGGGCGCAGCACCCGCAGGTGCCCGCTGACCCGATCGACACCTGGCAGATCTGGAACGAGCAGAACTCGAAGAGCTTCTTCGCGCCCAAGCCGAAGCCAAAGGCGTACGCGAAGCTGCTCAAGGCCTCGCAGAAGGCGATCCACTCCCGCGATCGGTCCGCGGACGTGATCCTCGGCGGGATGGCCGAGCTCGCCGGCTCGAAGAAGGCGATCGCGGGCTCCGAGTATCTGGCCCAGCTCTACGACGTCAAGGGCGCGAGCAAGACCTTCGACGGCGTTGCGCCGCACCCGTACGGCAAGAGCATCAACAAGGTCAGCGGCCAGATCGACCTCTACCGCGACGTGATCAAGAAGGCCCACGACAAGAACGTGGGCATGTGGGTCACCGAGATCGGTGCCGGCTCGGCGAAGGGCGGCAACCCGCTCAACGTCGGCGACAAGGGCCAGGCCAAGCTGCTGAAGAAGATCTACAAGTACTTCCTCAAGCAGCGCAACAAGCTGCACGTCGAGCAGGTCGACTGGTACAGCTGGCAGGACGCGACCCCGAGCATCTGCTCCTGGTGCGGGAGCTCGGGCCTCCTCGAGGCAAGCGGCAGCCCCAAGCCGTCGTTCGGCGCGTTCACCAAGTTCACCGGCGGCAGCGCCGGCTGACCACGGGCTCTTAGTAGGTGCCGCCGAGCTTGCGGTGGTCCCAGGTGGCGACGCGGATCGGTTCGAACCTGATCGCGACCCGCTTCGCCGCCTGGGCCCGCAGGGCGGCGGCGGCCTCGCCCTCCACCGACTCGATCCCCTCGGCGTAGCGCACGGTCAGCTCGACGCCGAACTCAGCGACCCGCTCCGGGTCACGGACGAGCTCGGCCTCGGCCTCGATCTGCACGCCGCGCAGCTCGGTGTACTCGGTCCCGGTCTCCACCAGCAGCGTCGCCCGCGGGTCGCGCTCGAGGTTGCGCACCTTCTGCGACTTGGCGTACGTCCACACCCAGATCTCGCCGTCGCGAACCACGAACCACATCGGCATCGAGTGCGGCCAGCCGCGGACGCCGTTGGACGTGACGACCACGACCCGCTCGGACTCGAGGAGCTCCTCCTGCTCGGCCTCGCTGAGCGTGATCTGATCGCGGCGCCCGGCCATCGCGGTCAGTCAACCAACTCGTCCGGGTCGAGCCGCCCCTCCGCCTGGAGCTTTTCCAGGTGCGCCTGCATCGCCATTGCCGCCGCGGGCCGCATCGGCTGCGGCACGTCCGCCCACGCCGCATCGAGCAGCCGCGCGCGCGAGCGCTCCCCGGCCTCGAACGCCGCCAGCAACGCCCGCTCGCGCGCCAGCCGGTGCTCGACGTACTCGGCGACCTTGGCCGCGGGATCCTCGATCAGGGGACCGTGGCCGGGCGCCAGCAGGTCGACGTCGAGCGCGCCGATCAGCTCCAGCGAGCGCATGTAGTCGCCGAGCGAGCCGCCCATCTCCGCGGGCGGCACGATCGCCGAGCCGTGGCCGAGGATCAGGTCGCCGCAGAAGCAGACCCGCTCGGCGACGAAGCTGACGTGGTCGGCGGCGTGGCCCGGCGTCGGGATGCGCTCGAACGGGGCGTCCTCGCCGGCCGGCGGCGCTCCCAGCGCATCGATCCCCTCCGCATGGTCACCGTGGGAGTGCGTGAGCAGGTAACCCGCGATCCCGCCCCGGGCCTCGCCGGCGGCCCGCACCCGCTCGATATGACCGGCGTCATCGGGGCCTGGATCGATCACCCAGGCCGGGTCGCGGCCGACGACATAGGTGTTGGTGCCCTCGAGCGTCATCGGGCCCGGATTGGGCGCCACCAGACGCTCGAAGTCGAGCATGGGTCGCTAGCCGACGGCCTTGAGGACGGCCTCGCGGGCCTCGGTCGGCTCGAGCACGACCAGGTCGCCGACGCCCTTGAGCACCTCGCGCGTCAGCCACTGGCTCGACCCGTACGGGAGCTCGACCACGACGGCGCCGTCGGAGAGCTCCTCGACCACCGTGCGCTCCTCGCGCAGCCACCGTGCTCGGCCGGGGGCCACCCAGACGCGGGCGACGCCGGCGGTGGTGACCTCGCCGTGGACCAGCCACTCCTGCTCGGCGAGCGCCTCGTCGACTCCCTCGCGGGGCTCGAACTCGCGCTCGGTGATCGCCGCCTCCTTCATCCGGTCGAGCCGGAAGTGGCGCGTGTCAGACCGGCCGAGGTCGTAGCAGCCCAGGTACCAGCCCTCGGGACCCTTGACCAGCTGGTACGGCTCGACCTCGCGCTTGACGAAGTCGTCCTCGTTCTCCTTGTAGTACTGGAGCTCGAGCACCCGGTGGGCCCGGATCGCGTCGTTGACGGTGCGGACGACCGAGGAGTCGTCGCGGCCGGGGGCGATCTCGAGCCCCTCCTCGGACGGGTCGTGGCCGAGTGCCTCGACGATCTTGCGCCGCGCGGTCTGCAGCCCGGCCTGCGGCAGGTGGTCGCCGAAGAGGTCGATCGCAGCCACCAGCGCCTTCGCCTCGAGCGGGAGTAGCCGGGCCGGACGCGCGAAGTTGTCGCCGTAGGTGTCGGCGTCGACCTCGATCCGGTCGCCGGCGATCTCCGCGTACAGGACGTAGGTGCCGCCGCCGAAGTTGACGACGTTGAGCACGTCGAGGTCCTCGCGCAGCTCGTCGAGCGTGATGTTGAGCTCGCTCAGCACCTGATCCGTGAGCAGGCTCTCGTCCTCGCGTGCGGCCCCGATCAGCAGCCCGGCCAGGGTCACGAGGCGCGCGAAGCGCTCCGGCCGGATCACGGACTCCGAGCGCCCGTTCGACCCGCGCCCCCCGTTGCGCCGCCCGCCCTCGGCGAGGGGCCGCCTCACGGTTTCGGCGACCCCGAACTCGTCGCGATGGCGGTCGCGGAGCAACGCCAGGCGCTTCTCGGCGTCGGCGGCCAGCTCGGGCGGGTCGAGCAGGCGCGCGTTCTCGCGCCAGGACAGCACCCAGGAGATCAGCTGGCGCGCGGAGGCGTACTCGGTTTCGAAGATCGTCCCGCGGCCCCTGACTCCGTCCTTCCGGCTGGGTTTGCGCAGCTCCCCGTGGCGGCCGAAGTCGCGCTCCACCAGCCACGCGATCCGCTCGCGCAAAAACACCTTCGCCGTCCCCTGGATCTCGCCCATCTGCCAGTCGGCGCGCTTCGCGTAGTCGCGGCGGTCGAAGTCCTTGGGCGAGCTGAAGTCGTGCTCGGCCTTGGTGGCGTAGGAGACCTTGCCCCTGATCCGCGAGAGGCGGAAGACCCGGACCTCGTCGCGCTCGTGGGAGTGGCCGATCAAATAGAACTGCCCGTCTCGGAAGACGAGGTGGTAGGGGTTGACCTTGCGGTCGGAGACGTCGTCGCGCTGGAGCGAGTAGTAGGAGAACTCGATCGTCTTGCGGCGCGAGATCGCGGTCTCGATCTTCGCCAGGCGCTGGGAGAGCTCGCGTCCGCCGCCGGCCGTGGAGAGCTTGACGTCGATCGGCGCCTCGGCCTCGGCGGTGAGCGGGCTCGGGCGACCCCAGGAGACCTGCTGCAGCGCCAGCCGCAGCGGCTCGGCGTAGGCGAACTCGCCGTCGAGCAGGCCGAGCGCGGTGCGGAGTGCAGCGAGCTCGGGATCGGTGAACTCGATCGGCGGCAGGTAGTAGTTCTCCGGTGGCAGCGCGTAGAGCTCGGCCTCGAAGAAGCCCTCGGCCGGCTTCTCGACCTGCAGCAGGATCCCGAGGCTCTCGAGCTCGGCGCGGTCGGCGTAAAAGCGCCGCGCGAACGCGTCCTCGTTCATCGAGCTGTAGCCCTCCACCTCCCGCTTGATCTCGAGCGCCGACACCGGGCGCCGGTTCGCCATCAGGAACGAGATCAACGAGAGCTGTCGGATCAGCTTCTCGGTGTCCTTCGCCATGCGGGAGCGGAGGATATTGTGCGCGCGCCGACCACCCGCCGGGTGGTCGCGCAAAGTCCGGTATTTGCGACGGTGCCGTAACCGTGACGGTTAGATTCTCGGCGCTGCTCGGCGCCGGGACGGTCAACAACCTCGCCGACGACCTCCTGGTCGGGTAGATTTTTCGGCGATCCGCGCCTGCGGGGGAGGTCAAATGATCGGCGCCGGCACAGTCATCAACCCACTCATCAAGATCATCACCACGGTGGTGATCCTGGGTGCCGTGTACCTGTTCATCGTCAAGCCGGCACTCGACACGACCAACAACGCCTTCGACAGCTTCAGCGAGTCGTTCAACGGGTTCGACAACCTCCCGGGCCACGTCCAGACGCAGATCGACAACGCGCTCGGAGACACCGACGTCGACACGGTCAACGTGGGCAGGCTCCAGAACTGCATCCAAAACGCCGTGAACATCAACGCCGACGCGGGCGCGAACCAGAACCGCATCGACCGGTGCGTCAGACGCTTCGGACCCTGATCTAGGCGGCCCTGGTTTCCGACTCTGCGCGGCCGCGGAAGTACGCCGCCGAGTCGATCCCGCGGTCGAAGCGGGACCACGCTTGGCCGTCGGGGAGCTCGCGCTCGATCCGGTCGAAGCTGCCGAGCGTCCCTCCGAGGTTGTCCATCGCGTGCACGAGCGTCGCCTCGCGGGTCGCGGGCACGACCGGGGAGCCGTTCTCGAGCTTGCCGTGGTGGGAGAGGACGATGTGCAGGACCGCCTTCGCGAGCTCCGGGTCGAAGCCCTCGATCGACTCGATCGTGCGGCGGACGAGGTAATAGCCGAGCGGGATCTCGCCGAGCAGGCGGCCGGCGTCGGTGAGGTCGATCGCCAACGGGTCGTCGTTGTAGGCCTGCGTCTTGCCGATGTCGTGCAGGAGCGCGCCGGTGATCGCCACATCGCGGTCGATCCCCGGGAAGGCGGCCGCCGCGGCGCTCACCGCCTGGGCGACCGAGACCGTGTGGTCGAGGAGCCCGTGGCGGTAGGCCTGGTGGTAGTACTTCGCCGCCGGCGCGACGCGAAACCGCCGCCAGATCCGCGACTCGGGGGCGAAGATGCGGTCGAGGAGCCGGCGCAGGTGCGGATTCTGGATCGTGTCGAGCAGCTCGCGCAACGCCTCCTCCAGCGCCTCGGCCGACACGGGCGGCCCCTCGGCGAGGTCCTCGTGCGTGTACTCGTCCTCGGCGGCGGTGCGAAGCGAGCGGACCGTGACCTTGGCCCCGTATTGAGGATGAACCGAGAACCGGCCCTCGACGAAGACCACCGTGCCGGGAGCGGTGCAGGCGAAGCACGCGTCGACCTCCTCCCAGACGACCGCCTCGACCGAGCCGCTGCGGTCGGCGAGGACGAGGCGCAGGAAGTCGTCGCCGTTGCGGCGCGTGCGGCGGTCGCGCTCGCGAACCACGAGGACGGCCGCGACAGCGTCGCCCTCGGCCAGCTCGCGGATCGCTCGGCGGATGTCCGGATCGGCGGCCGGAGGGGCCTGTTCCGGGCCCGCCAGAGCCTCGATCTGTCCCTGCATACTCATTGATCTCAACTTAGACAGAGAGCCGGACGGCCTGCGACTCTCCGGTTGGCTTTCATGGAGGTTGAGTCGGGCCTCCGGGGACCGTCCTGACAGGCTGCTCAGGCGCCCCGCGCGGTGGGCGAGTAGTGCGGTCCGTCGGCGCGCTCGTCGGGCTCGATCGGCACCGGCTCGCCGGGCGGACCGGCCTCGCGCGCAGCGTTCGCGGTCCGTTCGAGCTCGGCCGCGAACTGGGCCCCGAAGACGACCGCGACGTTGGTGAGCCACAGCCAGAGCAGGAGCACGATGCCGCCCGCGAGGCTGCCGTACGTCGTCGCGTAGGCGCCGAAGTGGGTCACGTAAAGGCTGAATCCCGCCGAGGCGACGACCCAGAGCACGGTCGCGACGACGCTCCCGGGGAGGATCCAGCGCAGGCCCTCGTGCCGCGCGTTCGGCGAGAACCGGTAGAGCAGCGCGATCACGATCACCACCGAGACGAAGAGCAGCGGCCATTTGACGATCGACCAGACGGTCAGCGCCTCGTCACCCAGCCCGATCTCGTTACCGATCGCAGTCGCCAGCGGGCCGCTGACCACGAGCACGATCAGCACCAGGGCGACGGCGATCGTCATCACCAGGGTCATCAGCAGCTGCAGCGGGCGCAGCTTGTAAAACGGCCGCTCCTCGTCGACGTTGTAGATCCGGTTCGAGGCGCGCATGAAGGCGCCGATGTAGCCGGACGCCGACCACAGCGCCGCTCCCACGCCGAGAACCAGCGCGATGCCGGCGGCGCCGCCCGACTGGTGGACGATGTTCTCGATCGGTGAGCGCAGCGTGTCGACCGCGGAGCTCGAGCCGAGGTCATCGGCGATCCGCAGCAGCCCCTCGATGGAGCCCTCGGAGCCGACCACGCCGAGCAGCGAGACGAGCACGATCAGCCCCGGGAAGATCGACAGCACCGAGTAGTAGGTGAGCGCCGCGGCCGCGTCGGTCAGGCTCTTGGCCTGAAACGCCTTGCCCGCATCGCGCAGTGCGTGCCACCAAGCGCGAGCGGTCATCTGCGTTGGGCGGCGAATCATGGCGTGGTCGTCGTCAACTACCCGATCCGCAGCGGTTTGGACGCGCCGCGATCCGGGCACCCGAATCGTATGAGCGATACGCAAACCCAGGTTCCCGAGATCCCCCTCAACGATGGCGTCGAGATTCCCCAGCTCGGCTTCGGCGTCTTCCAGGTCCCGCCGGAGGAGACCGCCGCGACCGTGATGCACGCGTTCGAGACCGGCTACCGCCACATCGACACGGCCGCCGCCTACGGCAACGAGGCGGAGGTCGGGCAGGCCTTCCACGGCTCCGGGCTGGATCGCGACGAGGTCTTCATCACGACCAAGTGCTGGAACGACTCCCAGGGCTACGACGAGGCGACGCGGGCGCTCAAGCAGAGCCTCGAGCGGCTCGAGCTCGAGCATGTCGACCTGTACCTGATCCACTGGCCCGCGCCCGCGCGAGACCGTTACGTGGACACCTGGCGCGCGTTCATCGACCTCCAGCGCGAGGGTCTCGTGCGATCGATCGGCGTCTCGAACTTCCAGGCCGACCATCTCGAGCGGATCATCGACGAGACCGGCGTCACCCCCTCGGTGAACCAGATCGAGCTCCACCCGCGGCTGCAGCAACGGGGCCTGCGGCGCGAGCACGCGAACCGTGGGATCGTCACCGAGGCGTGGAGCCCGCTCGCCCAGGGCGAGGTGCTCGACGACCCCACGCTGAGCGAGATCGCCGCGGCGCACGACCGAACCACCGGCCAGGTCGCGCTGCGATGGCACCTACAGCTCGGCAACGTCGTGTTCCCGAAGTCCGTCACCCCGGAGCGCATCGCCGAGAACTTCGAGCTCTTCGACTTCCACCTCACCGAGGCCGAGGTCGAGCGCATCGACGAGCTCGACGCGGGCGAGCGCATGGGCCCGGACCCGGACAGGCTCTCCTAGCTCAGCCCAGGTAGGAGTCGCCCAGCAGCGAGGCCAGCGTCTCGAAGGCAGCCGACGTCCAGCGCTCGTCGAGCTCGCGGGGGCCAGCCGCGCGGATCGCCCGCTCCCAGGTCAACGCCCGGGCGATCTTGCCTAGCCGGCACGCGAGCTCGAGCGCGTCGACGAGCTGGGCGTGAGGCGCCAAGTCCGAGAAGGCGTCGAGATACGCGTCGCGGACGCGGCGCACCGGGCGGCGGTCGGCGCTCGAGTGGAGCAGCGCGCGCTCGACGAATCCCAGCGGCAGCAGCATGCTCGCGAAGGGGTGCGCGACGACGCTGTCGCCCCAGTCATAAAAGCGCGCGTGCTGGAAGCCGCCGTCCACCCCGGCCAGGATGTTCCAGGGATGGAGGTCGTTGTGGTCGATGGTGGCGGGCGCGGGCATCTCCGCCAGCCGCTCCGACCAGGCGCAGACGGCGTCGCGCAGCCCCTCGACCCGCTCCAGCATCGCCCGCTCGGACTCGGTGCCGCGCTCGTCGATCTGGGCGTGGGCGGCCTCGATCGCCTCCTCGAACCGGTTGGGCATGACCTCGGGCCGCATGTCGTTGACGCCGGCGGCGAGCATGCGCTGCGCGTGCGGCGCCAGGTCCCGCTGCAGGCCCGCGTACTGGGGCATGACCCCGACCAGCGCATCGAGCAGCTCGGCGCCCTGCGCCCGAGCGCCGAGCTCGGGGCCGCCGTCAGGGAGCAGGATCCAGGCCCGCTCGACGTCGACGCCGAGGGGCGTCAGGATCCGGTCCGGGACCACCTCGGCCAGGAGCTCGTACAGCGGCGCCTCGAACGCCGTCGCCGCACTTGCGGCCTTGAGCCACACCGGCCCGGCGGTCGTCGCGGCGCGCAGGATCGTCGCCCATGGCCGCTCGCGCACCGACTCGAGCTCGCCGGTGCGCTCGATCCCGGAGCGCGCTAGCTGCTCGTCGACCCAGACCGCCCGTGCGGTCACACGGGCGCGTAGTTCAGATAGACGACGCCGTTGTCGTACGTGTCGGATTTCGCGAGCCCGAGCTTCGTTGGGGAGGCCTCGGGCGGGAACAGGCGCGGGCCCTCACCTCGGGTCAGCGGGAAGACGAACAGATGCAGGCCGTCGATCAGGCCGTCGGCGAGCATCGCCCGGACGAGGGTTCCGCTACCGCTCACGTAGAGGTCGCCGACCTCATCCTTGAGCTTGCGGATGGCGTCGGGGTCGTACGCGCCCACGATCTCGGAGTTGCGCCAGGTGGCCTTCGTCAGGGTCGAGGAGACGACGTACTTGGTCGTGTCGTTGAAGAACGGCGCCCCCGGGTCGTCCTCGACGGTCCGCGTCGACCAGGCGGGCTCGAACTCCTGGTAGGTGGTCCGGCCGAGCAGGATCCCCTTCGACGACCCGGCGAACGCGGCGATCGCCTCGCCCATGCCCGGATCGAAGCCATAGTCGAAGGTCCAGACCGGCGCGTCGATGACCCCATCGACGCTCATGAACTCGTGCACGTGGATCTCGCCCACATCTCCTCCGTCCGCGTTGAGCTTTGGTCGCAGTGACACCGTGTTCTAGCGCCCGCGTTTAGCTCGCGCTGATTCCCGCGCGGGATCCTCAGCCCATGACGCCGCGCCAGCGACGAAGGCGGCGACTCTCGCACCGGCGCCGTCACAAGCTGCTCGCCGCCACGATCATCCTCACGGCGACGGTCGGGGTCTCGGCCGCCGCCGCGGCGGTCTGGGTGATCGACGTCGCCGACGACGAGCCGGCGCTGGGCCACCGGACTGCGCTGCGGCTCGGCGCGCCCTCGGAGATCCTCGCCGCCGACGGCTCCCGGCTCGGCTACGTCAGCTCCGACACGATCCGCGAGCCGATCGCGGGTCGGCGGATCCCGTCGGAGCTGGGCGACGCCACCGTGGCGATCGAGGACCGCAACTTCTACGACCACGGGGCGCTCGACTACGGGGCGATCGCACGGGCCGCGGTCGCCGACCTGCAGGCCGGCAAGGTCGTGGAGGGCGGCTCGACGATCACCCAGCAGCTGGTCAAGAACCTCTACCTCACGAACCCCGGCGAGACCCTGGCGCGGAAGGTGCGCGAGGCCAAGCTCGCGATCGAGCTCGAGCAGCGCCATTCGAAGCGCTGGATCCTCGACCACTACCTGAACTCGGTCGCTTACGGGACGACCGGGGGCGTGACCGAGGTCGGTGTGCAGGCCGCCTCGCGCACCTACTTCAGCCGCCCCGTCACCGCCCTCGACCTGCGTCGCTCCGCGCTCCTCGCCGGGCTGCCGCAGGCGCCGACGGACTACGACCCCGTCGTGCACCCGCACCGCGCGCGGGAGCGACGCGACGAGGTGCTCGACCAGATGTATTCGCAGGGCTACATCAACGCCCACCAGCGCCACCGCGCCAAGGCCGCCGGGCTCGGGCTCGACCCGGGCGAGCGCTACACGACCGTTCACGACCCGTACTTCTTCGACTACGTCCAGCAGCAGCTCATCCGCCGCTACGGCGTGCGGACGGTGCGCGACGGCGGCCTGGCGGTCCACACCACGCTCGACCCGCGGCTACAGGCGCTCGCGCAGGCGGCGGTCGACGACGGCGCTGCGCGGCTCGGCGGTCCGTCGGCGGCGCTGGTGGCGACCGACGTGGCGACCGGGCATGTGCTGGCGATGGCCTCGTCCACCGACTACGCCAGCGCCCAGTTCAACATCGCCGCCGAGGGGCACCGCCAGCCCGGCTCGGCGTTCAAGCCCTTCGTCCTCGCGACCGCGCTGAAGCAGGGGGTCAACCCGTACAAGACGTTCTACGACGGCTCGAGCCCGGTGACGCTGTACCCGTACGGCCACGAGGGCGAGCCGTGGACCGTCAACAACGCCGAGCCGGGCGAGGGGCGGATGAGCGTCGTCCAGGCGACCACCGACTCGGTGAACGCCGTCTACGCGCAGCTCGATCTCGATGTCGGGCCCGAGAACGTCGCGGCGACGGCCCATGCGCTCGGCATCACCAGCCCGCTGGACGGCTTCCCGTCCGAGGGCATCGGCGGCCTGCGGGTCGGCGTGTCCCCGCTGGAGATGTCGGACGCCTACGCGACCTTCGCCGACGGTGGCGTCCACCACCCGTCGTCGGCGATCGCCGAGGTGGACTTCCCGGGACACGTCGATCGCCTCGGCGCGCCGACGCCGACCCGAGCCCTGGCACCCGCGCTGGCCGCGGAGGAGACGCAGGTGCTGAAGACCGTGATCGCCTCGGGGACCGGCACCGCCGCCGACATCGGCTGCCCCGCCGCAGGCAAGACGGGCACCACGGACGAGCAGACCGACGCGTGGTTCGTGGGCTACACCCCCCGGATCTCGACGGCGGTGTGGACCGGCTATCCGGCCGCCCGCGAGTCGATGGGCCCGAGCGCCTTCGGCGGCTCCTACGCAGCCCCGATCTGGCACCAGTTCATGGACGCCGCGCGTGGCGACTACTGCGGGGCGTTCACCGGCTGAGGTTGACCCCTGCCCGAGCGCGCGACGAGGCGTGCGCGGTATCCGACCCGGAGGGCGTCCTCATGCGTCGTACCGTCCTCGTCCACCTGCGCGCCCAGTGGGCGGGCTTTCTGGCCCTGTTCCTCGTGCTCGCCGGAGGCACCGCCTACGCCGCCGACACCGTCTTCTCGACCGACATCGTCGACGGGGAGGTGAAGCACTCCGACCTCGCCGGCAACGCTGTCACGTCGACCAATATCTACAACGGGTCGGTCCTCAGCCCAGAGATCGCCACCGACGCGGTCAAGGAGCTCGAGATCGCCGACAGCTCGATCGACGGTGGCGAGATCATCGACAACCACTGGGCGACGACGACCTGGCGACGAACTCCGTCGCCGCCTCGGAGCTTGCGAGCAACACGGTGACCGGCGCGAAGGTCGCCAACAACTCGCTGACCACGGCCGACGTGGCCGGCGCCGACTCGAATGGCGCGATCAGCCTCCCGGCCGGCTCCGTCGCGAACAGGCGTTGCGAGCAATTCGACATCACCGTCGGGGGCGCGAAAGCCAACGAGGCGATCGTGATCTCGACCAGGGCGTCGAGCCAGGAGGGCATCCTGATCTACGGTCAGCGCGTACCTGCCGACGGCCACGCGACGATGTCCGTCTGCAACCACTCGGGCACGACCCAGGCAGCCATCACCAACCTCCCGATCCGCACCGTCACATACGGCTAAAGCGAACGGCGAGGGCGAAGCCCTCGCCATCTGGCGAGGCCCGGGCGGGCTGGGCGAGGAGGCCGAGGCGACGCGTGCTCTGCACGCGAGCCGACCGCCGACAACGCCGAGCCCGTCCGGGGGCCGCCAGATGGCGAGGGCCGGAATCGAACCGGCGACACCACGATTTTCAGTCGTGTGCTCTACCAACTGAGCTACCTCGCCCGCGGCGGGTAAGGCTAGCGCTCGTTGCCGCGCCGGTAGTTGCCTGTCGCGCGCGCCATCAGCTGCTGCGCGGTCGCCGCGTCCGCGCCGTCCACACGGTCGAGGAAGGTGCGAGCACGAGCGCCGGCGAGCGTCGTGACCACGCGCCCGTCCCGCGCGATTCGGACCCGGCCATCCTTCGTCGGCCGCCAGCTGAAGCCGAGGTCGGAGCTCACCCGAGCGCCAGCGCCACGGCCGCCTCCGGATCGGAGGCGACCTTGATCTGAGTGTCGCCGCCCGGCGGAGGAAGGCTCAGCTCCCAGCTCCCCAGCGCGATCACCGGCCGCCCGAGCTGCCGTGCGTGCGCGATCTCGGACAGCGTGCCCCAGGCTCCGCCGATCGCGATCACCGCCTCGCCCGACGCGACGACGGCGAGGTTGCGAGCGATCCCGGTCGCCGCCGCCACGGCGTGCGTGCAGTGCGGGTTCGCGTCCGCGGGGTCGTCGCCGGGGACGATCCCGATCACGGTGCCGCCGGCCTCGGCGGCACCCCGGGCGGCGGCCTCCATGACCCCGCCGCGGCCGCCGCACACCACGACCGCACCGGCCTCGGCGAGCCGCCGGCCCACCTCGGCGGCGGTTGCCGCGAGCTCGTCGCCGGCGACACCGGCGCCGATCACCGAGATCTGCCGGGGACGAGTCAAACCGCGCGGGCCGGGCGCCGCTCGGCGGCGACCAGGTTGATGATCGAGTCCATGAGGTCGAGCGCGCCCGCCTTGTGCAGGGGCTCGTTGAGGTTTCCGCACTTGGGGCTCTGCACGCAGGATGGGCAGCCGCTCTCGCAGGGGCACTCGCCGATGAGGCGCGCCGCGTCGCCCACGAGGCGCTCAAACTCGTCGTAGCCGCGGCGGGAGATGCCGACGCCGCCCGGGTGGCCGTCGTAGATGAAGATCGTCGGCAGCCCCGTCTGAAAGTGGATGTTGGTCGAGAGCCCGCCGATGTCCCAGCGGTCGCACATCGCGAGCAGCGGCAGCACGGCGATCTGGCTGTGCTCCGTCGCGTGCAGGGCCCCGAGGAGCACCTCCGCAGGCAGTGCCCCGGGGCCTGCGAGCGCGTCGTCGAGCACGTACCAGAGCGCCTGCGTGGGGAAGTTCTGCTCGGGGAGCTCGAGCTCGACCAGGTCGATCACCGAGTGGTCGGCGAGGCTCTTTCGCTGGTAGGCCATCACCTGCTCCGTGACCGATACCTCGCCGAAGCGAAGCTCCACGTTGGTGCCGGTCCGGGGCCCGATCGCGCGCTCGGCCCCGGTCGCCTCGATGAAGACCTCGGTCTCCGTCTTCGGCTGCGTGTACCAGTCGCCCTCGAAGGCGTCGACGATCGCCCGCCGCCCGTCGACGTCCAGCTCGGCGACCTCGTAGGAACGCCCCATGTGGAGGTAGATCGCCCCCGGATGGACGGTCGAGAAGGCGCGCTCGGCCTCGACCTGGCCGATCATCTCGCCCGAGGAGCGCTCGACCACGGCCACCGAGTCGAGCGACGCGGAGCGCAGCGAGATGTCACCCGCCGGGTAGCCCGGTCCCCGCGGCAGGTAGCGGCCGTCGCGGCCACGGCGCAGCTGGCCGGCGGCCACCAGCCGGTCGGCGCGCTCGCGCCACGGGCCGCCCAGAATCTCGTCGTCCGCGCCTCCGGGCTGCTCGGGGGTGCCGCCGAGCGGCGCCTCGTAGGCCGCCGCCAGCAGGTGCGCGGTGTGGATCCGCTCGTTGGTGTGGTCGAGGATCGCCGCCTCCACCGGGCGGTCGAGGAACTCGTCCGGGTGGCGGCAGAAGAACTGGTCGAGCGCGTCCTCGCCCGCGACGTACAGCGAGATCCCCTCGCTGCGCCGCCCTGCGCGGCCCCACATCTGCCGCAGGCTGGCGACCGTGCCCGGAAAGGTGACGCAGATCGCCGCATCGAGCTCGCCGATGTCGATCCCGAGCTCCAGCGCGTTGGTGGCGACCACCGCGAGCAGGTCTCCGCGCGCGAGTTCGGCCTCGATCGCACGCCGCTGCTGCGCCGTGTACCCGGCGCGGTAGGGGGCGATTCGCGCCGCCAGGCCGGGCTCGCCCAGCTCCTGGAGGCGCATCCGGGTGAAGCGCAGGATCAGCTCGATCCCGCGCCGGCTCTTCAGGAAGCAGATCGTGCGCGAGCCGTTGATCACCAGGTCCGCGAGCAGCTCCGCCACCTCGGAGAGCACCGAGCGCCGGCGCATGGTCCGCTCGTCGATCACCGGCGGGTTCCAGATCGCGATCCGGCGCTTCGCGCGCGGGGCGCCGTCGGAGTCGACCAGCGCGAACTCGGAGCCGACGAGGCCGCTCGCGAGTTCGGCCGGGTTGGCGATCGTCGCCGAGGCGCAGATGAAGCGCGGCTCCGAGCCATATACGCGCGCGACCCGGCGCAGCCGGCGCAGCACGTTGGAAACGTGGGAGCCGAAGACGCCCCGGTACGTGTGCGCCTCGTCGATCACGACCCAGCGCAGGTTGGAGAGGAAGTCGCCCCAACCCTTGTGGTGGCCGAGGATCGCCATGTTGAGCATGTCCGGATTGGTGAGCACCAGGTTCGCCCGCCGGCGGATCGCGGGCCGATCGTCCTTCGGCGTGTCCCCGTCGTAGATCGCGTGGCGGAGCTCAGCGAGGCCCAGCTCCGACAGCTTGCGTGCCTGGTCTTGGGCGAGCGCCTTCGTCGGGTACACGTAGAGAGCCCGAGCCTTCGGGTCGGCGGCGATCGAGTCGAGCACGGGCAGGTTGAACGACAGCGACTTGCCCGACGCGGTGCCGCTGGTGACGATGACGTCGCCGTCCTGCGCCGCCGCGAGCGCCTCCAGCTGGTGCGTGTAGAGCTCCTCGATCCCCGCGCGCGACAGCGCCGCCGCGAGCGGGGGCGAGAGCGTCGAAGGCGCCTCGACCGTGCGCGGGATGCGGCCGTCCTCGACGCTGGTGGCAACCAGTCGGTCGTCGCGCTCGCCCGCCTCGAGCAGCCGCTCCCAGGCCAGCGGCGGAGCGTCGGCGAGCCCGGTCAAGCCAGCCCTCCGGCGACCGCCGCCGCGACGCGGACGGCGTCGAGCGCCTCGAGGTCGTGGAGCCTCAGCACCTCGACCCCGGCGGCCGCGGCGAGGGCCGCGGCCGCGATGGTCGCCGGGCCGCGCTCGCCGGGGTCGAGCCGAGCCTCCCACGAGCCGGCGGCGATCGCGCCCAGGAGGTCCTTGCGCGACAGGGCCAAAAAGAGCGGGCGCCCGAGCTCGCGCAGCTCGGGCAGACGCCGCAGGATCTCGATCCCGTCGTCGGTGTCGAGGTCGAAATCGAGCCCCGGGTCGAGCGCGACCTGCTCGGGGTCGACGCCCGCGGCAACCGCGCGGTCGAGGCCGGCGGCAAACCACTCGCGCAGGTGCGCGACGACGTCGTCGTAGTGGGGCGGCTCGCGATCCACCCGTGGCGGGCCCTCGATGTGCATGAGCACATAGCCGCAGCGGCGCTCGGCGATCAGCTCGAGCATCTCGGGGGTCCCGCCGCCGATGTCGTTGATCGCCGCCGCCCCCGCATCGAGCGCCAGGCTCGCGACCTGCGGCGAGAACGTGTCGGCGAGCACCGGCACGCCCGCCTCCGCGGCCAGGCGCTCGACCGTGGGCACCAGCCGCGCCGCCTCCTCGGCCGCGGGCACGGGCGGGCCGCTGCGCGCGGCGACGGCGCCGACGTCCAGCAGATCGAATCCCGACTCGACCAGCGCGAGACCGTCCGCGACCGCGCGCTCGGACGTGCCGCTGCGCGCGCCGGCGAAGAAGGAGTCGTCGGTGACGTTGACGATCCCGGCACCGAGCGGGGGACCGAACTCAACCGTTTCGTCTGCGAGTCGCCATGCCGTCACCGGTCACTAAGTTAGTCCGCGCGTGCCACTGCGCTGCGTCTACACGGACCTCGATGGAACGCTGCTCGGTCCCCGCGGAGCGCTGTTCCGCGACCCCGAGGGCAACTTCTCCCTGCGGCAGGCGCGGGCGCTCGAGGCCTGCCACCGGGCCGGGGTCGAGGTCGTGATCATGTCCGGCAGGCGCGAGGACACGGTGCGCTCCGACGCTCGTCTGCTCGGCCAGTCCTCCTACATCTACGAGGCCGGGTGCGGGGTCGTGATCGAGGGCGAGCGCACCTACCTCACGGGCGATTGGCAGCCGGGCGACGACGGCACGCCGGCCGAGCGCCTGGTCGCCGCCGGGATCCCGGACCTGCTGTTCGCGCGCTTTCCCGAGCGCCTGGAGTGGCATACGCCGTGGCACACCGGCCGCGTCCTCTCACTGCTGATGCGGGGCAAGGTCGACGTGGGCGAGGCGAACGAACTGCTGCGCGAACAGGGGCACGATGACCTCCGATTCCTCGACAACGGCGCGATCGGACGCCCGATGGAGGGCATCGAGGGGCCCGCGCACGCCTACCACCTCGTCCCGGGCGGAGCGAGCAAGGCCAAGGGCGTGGCATTTCACCGGCGCGCGCGCGGCTACGCACCCGACGAGTGCATCGCGGTGGGCGACTCGATCGAGGACCTGGAGACGGCCGAGGCAGTGGGTCGCTTCTTCTGCGTCGCCAACGGGCCGACGCGCGACGGAGCGCTTCGCGACGCGCTCTCGCGATACCCGAACGTGAGCGTGACCGAGGCCGCCATGGGCGACGGCTTCTACGAGGCTGTGGTGTCGACCCTCGCGATGCGCTGAGGGGCGCCCACTAAAATCAATTTCGAATGGCTCAGGATCACGCGACCGAGGCCGAGGAGGAGTACCTCCAGATCATGTACTGGCTGGAGGAGGCGGGGCTCCCGATCACGGGCGCCAACATCGCCCGGGCGATGCAGCTCTCCCCTCCGACCGTGCACGAGATGATCGGGCGGCTCGAGCGCGACGGCTACGTCAGCCGCAGCGCCGACAAGTCACTGCAGTTCACGGCCGATGGCCGCGACCACGCGCAGGCGATCGTCCGGCGCCACCGGCTGATCGAACGCTTCCTCACCGATGTCCTGGGGATTCCCTGGGACGAGGTCCACGAGGAGGCCGAGCGGCTCGAGCACGCGATGTCGCCGGTGCTCGAGGAGCGGATGCTGGCCGCGATCGGCGATGCCACCACCTGCCCGCACGGCCACCCGCTGGTGGAGGGCGCGCGTGAGCGCGGGGCGCTCCTCGCCGACGTCGCCCCGGGGGCCGAGGTCCACGTGCTGCGGTTCGAGAACGAGGCCGAGGAGCTTCTGCACTACCTGAAGCAGTCCGGCCTGCATCCCGGCCTCGACGGGACCCTCGAGACCTCGGGCGACGACGAGGTCGTGGTCGTCTCTGACGACGGCAGGCACGCGGTCTCGCGCAGCGTCGCCGAAACCGTCTCCGTGCGCGCCGAGCCGGCGCCGGATCCTCGGGCGCCGCTGCCCGAGGCCCTGGTTTTGTCCAGCGACCGTTACGGCCGCTGATCCCGGCCGCCGCTAGGCGGCGTCGCTCGCGCGATCGGAGTCCGGCGAGCCGCAGATCTGGCGCAGCCTGCGGTAGAGGGCCTGGTCCTGAGGGCGGAGCCTGAACTCGCGCCGGCGGACGTTGGCCTCGTGCTCACGGACCGCGGCGGCGAGAGCTGCGAACCGGCGCTCGGCCAGATTCCGCTCGCTGACCGGGTCGAGCTTTCGGGTTCCCTCGATGATCTGAACCGGGCTCATTCACCACCTCCTCGTCGTTGTCCACGGCAGCGTGACCGTCTCGATCCTGCACTTTGGTCACTCCTGGTAAACGCGACCTTAGCATTTCCCCACAAGATTGGTGGGGAAATAGTTTCAGGCGGGACTGGCGGTGCGCAACTGAGCCAGGGCCCGGGCGATCCGCGCGACGCCCTCGGCGACGCGATCGGCGGGAACGCTCGCGAACGACAGCCGCAGGCTGGACTCGCCGCCGGCGAGCATGAAGTCGGGGCCGGCCACGAAGGCGACGCCCTCGTCGCGCGCGGCCTCGAGGAGCGCCGGCGTGTTGACCCCCGGCTCGAGGTCGAGCCAGAGGAAGTAGCCGCCGCCCGGGATCACGAACTCCGCCTCAGGGATCTGGTCGCGAAGGGCGGCGACCAGCGCGTCGCGACGCTCGGCCAGGGCGCCGTTGACGACCTCGATGTTGCGGGCCAGGGCGCCGGAGCGGCAGAGCTCGAGCACCACCGACTCGGCGAGCATGTTCGGCGAGATGTAGTGCTCGGAGCCGCGCTTGGCCAGCGTCTTGATCTGCTCGGCCGGGCCTGCGAGATACCCGACCCGCACGCCGGGGCTGACCGTCTTGGAGAACGAGGAGGCGTGGATCACGTGCCCCGAGTCGTCGGTGGAGAGCATCGTCGGCGGCAGCTCGGCGTCTCCGAACTTGATCAGTCGGTACGGGTCGTCCTCGAAGATCCAGAAGTCGTGCTCGGCGGCGAGCTCCACGATGCGGTCGCGCTTGGCCGCCGAGAGGGTGCACCCGGCGGGGTTGTGGAAGTTGGGGATGACGTGCGCGAGCTTCACCGGCCCAGCGGCGAGGGCGGCCTCGAACGCCTCGAGCTCGAGCCCGTCGGCCTCGAGCGGCACCGGGACGAGCTCGGCGCCGCTGCGCCCGAGGAGGAGCAGCGTGCGGTCGTACGACGGCTGCTCCACGAGCACCCGGTCGCCGGGCTCGATCATGTACCGGAAGAGCAGCGCGGCCGCCTCCATCGAGCCGTTGGTGACCATCACCTGGCTCGGGTCGATCCCGTGCAGCTCGGTGGCGATCCACTCGCAGAGATCCGGATGGCCGATCCCGGTCCCGTAGGAGAGCGCCCGCTCCCAGTCGTCGGCGAGCGCCGTGGCCGCGGCCTCACGGACCGCGTCGGCGGGGAGGATGTCGGCGCTCGGGGCGCCGCGAGCGAAGCTGATCACGTCGGCGGCCACGCGGCGACGATAGCAACGTAGGATCGCTCGATCGATGCCCTGGAGCGCATCAGACGCGGCCTGGAGCTGTTCAATCGGGGCGAATACGAGGCCTCCCTCGACACGCTGCCCGAGGACATCGAATGGGACACGTCGGCGGCCGTCCCTGACGGCGACCTCTACCGCGGGCGCGCGGAGGTGCTGGCCCTGTGGCGCGAGCTCCCGAATCGCTGGGATGACTTCCGGATCGAGCCCGAGCGCTGGATCGAGAGCGACGGCGTCGTGCTCATGCTCGGCCGCCTGATCGCGCGCGGAGTGGGTAGCGGCGTGCCGGTCCGCGACACGTGGGACCAGGTGTGGCGGGTCGAGGGCGAGATGCCGAACCGGTGTGAGAACCACACCAATCGCGGGCGCGCGTGGCGCGCGGCCGGGCTCGAGCCGGAGGGGTCGTGACCGAGCTCGCCCCCCTGCTGGAGCTCGCGAGCGACCTCGCTGCCGAGGCCGCCGGGCTCTCGCTCGAGCGGCTGGGTCACGAGCGCTCACGGGTGCGGACCAAGTCGTCGGCCACCGACATGGTCTCCGAGGTCGACGAGGCGTGCGAGCGGCTGATCGTCGCGGGCATCGAGCGGGCGCGGCCCGGTGACGGGATCCTCTCGGAGGAGGGGGCGAGCGCCGAGACCACAACGGGCGTGCGCTGGGTGATCGACCCGATCGACGGGACCACCAACTACCTCTACGGCCACCCCGGGTACGCGATCTCGATCGCCGCCGAGGTCGACGGGGAGACCGCCGTGGGGGTCGTGCACGACCCGATCCACGGCGAGCGCTTTGCCGCGACCCGCGGTGGTGAGGCGACGCGCAACGGCACGCCGATCCGGGTCTCGGAGGAGACGGACCTCGGCTCGGCGCTGATCGCGACCGGCTTTGCCTACACCGCGCCCGAGCGGGTCGCCCAGGCGGAGTTGCTCGTGCGGGTGATCGGCTCGATCCGCGACATCCGCCGCATGGGCGCCGCCGCGGTCGACCTCTGCTCGGTGGCCTGCGGCCGCGTCGACGGTTACTACGAGCGCGGCCTCAACAGCTGGGACCTGGCCGCGGGTGCGCTGATCGCCCGCACGGCCGGCGCGACGGTGGGCGAGCTCGATGACGGCACGGTGGTGGTCGCGCCGCCCGCGTTGTACGAGCCGCTGCGGGCAGCGCTGGGCGGCTAGCTCGCGCGCAGGACCTCGACCGCGATCTGCGCGGCCTCGGTCGGGCTCTTGCCGACGCGTACGCCCTTGGCCTCGAGCGCGCGCTTCTTCGCGTCCGCGGTGCCTGAGGAGCCGGAGATGATCGCCCCGGCGTGGCCCATCTGCTTGCCCGGCGGGGCCGTGAAGCCCGCGATGTAGGCGACGACGGGCTTCGACATGGATTCGGCGATGTACTCGGCGGCCCGCTCCTCGGCGTCGCCACCGATCTCGCCGACCATCACGACCAGCTCGGTCTCGGGGTCGTTTTCGTACAGCTCCAGCACGTCGATGAAGTCGGAGCCGATGATCGGATCGCCGCCGATCCCGACGATCGACGAGTTGCCGACCCCGGCCTGCTTGAGCTCGTTGCCGATCTGGTACGTCAGCGTGCCCGACTTCGAGACGACGCCGATCGGCCCCCGGTCGAAGAACTGCGCCGGAATGATCCCGACGTTCGCCTTGCCCGGCGAGAGCACCCCCGGGCAATTGGGCCCGACGAGTCGCGTCCCGGCCTCCTGCGCCCGCCAGTAGACGCGCATCATGTCGAGCACCGGGATCCCCTCGGTGATCGCGATGACCGTCTCCACTCCGGCGTCGATCGCCTCCGTGATCGACGCGGCCGCGAACCGCGCCGGGACGAAGATCATCGAGGTGTTCGCCCCGCGCTCGTCGACCGCCTCCTTGATCGAGTCGAACACCGGCACCCCGCCGATGTCCTGGCCGCCCTTGCCGGGAGTGACGCCGGCGACGAGGTCGGTGCCGTAGTCGAGGTTGCGCATGCCGTGGAAAGTCCCCTCGCGGCCGGTCAGGCCGCTGATCACCAGCTTTGTGTCCTCGTCGACGAGGATGCTCATGAAGGGCCGCCGGCCAGTTCGACGACCGTCTTCGCCGCGCCGAGCATCGTCTGCTCGACGTGCAGGTTGCCGAGCTCGGCCTCGGCGAGGATCCCGAGGCCCTCGGCCGAGTTGGTGCCGTCGAGGCGGACGACGAGCGGCGCCGTGATGTCGATCCGTCGCGAGGCCTCGATGATCCCCTTGGCGATCTCGTCGCACCGGGTGATGCCGCCAAAGATGTTGAACAGGATCGCGTTGACGTTGCGATCCGAGGTGATCACCTCGAGCGCATCGACGATCGCGTCGGCCTTCGAGCCGCCGCCCGCGTCGAGGAAGTTGGCCGGCTTGCCGCCGGCCTGAGCGACGACGTCGAGCGTCGACATGCAGAGCCCGGCGCCGTTGCCGAGGATGCCGATGTTGCCGCCGAGCTTCACGTACGTGAGGCCCTTCTCCTTGGCCATCGCCTCCTGCGGGTCCTCGGCCGATCGGTCGGAGAGCTCGGCGAGCTCCGGGTGGCGGAAGAGCGCGTTGCCGTCGATCGTCGCCTTCGAGTCGAGCGCCACCACGCGCCGGTCGTTGGTGACGATCAGCGGGTTGATCTCCAGGAGGGTCGCGTCCTCGGCGTCGACGACCTTCGCCAGTTCGACCAGCAGCTCCGCGACCTGGTCGGTGACGTCCTCGTCGATGCCGGCGTCGACGGCGAGCTCCTGGGCGAGCTCGGAGGTCATCCCGCGAACCGGGTCGATGTGGCGGCGCACCAGGGCGTCGGGGTCGGCCGCGGCGACCTCCTCGACCTCCATCCCGCCCATCCGCGAGACGATCGCCAGAAGCCGCTTGTCCGAGCGGTCGAGGATGATCGAGGCGTAGTACTCGGCGGCGATCTCCGAGGCCTGCTCGACCCAGACATCGTGGACGGTGAAGCCGCGGATGTCCATCCCGAGGATCGCCTCAGCATGGGCCCGTGCCTCGGTCTCGTCCTTGGCGACCTTGATCCCGCCGGCCTTCCCGCGACCGCCGATCGCGACCTGCGCCTTGACCACGCAGGGGTACCCGATCTCGTTCGCGGCGGCGACCGCATCGTCGACGGTGGCCGCGTGCCGACCCTCCGGCACGGGCACGCCGTGCTTCGCGAACAGCTGCTTGCCCTGATACTCGAGTAGATCCATTTTGTGCGTCGCGCGGAGGCCGCGGCAGAGTATCCGACATAATGCGCGCCCGCCGCCATGGCACTTCCAAAGCTCAAAGACATCAAGTGGGTCACCACCGATTGCTACGGCACGCTGATCGATTGGGAGAAGGGCATCCTCGACGCGTTCGAAAAGGAGGCCAAGCGCGACGGCTTCTCGTTCGACGCGCAGAAGTTCATCGACCGCTTCCTCGAGGTGCAGGCCGAGATCATGAGCGGCTCCTACGAGCTGTACGCGGAGGTGCTGCGGCGCGCCGCGGTCAAGGTCGCCGGTGAGATCGGCTGGGAGCTGGAGCCCTCGCGAGCGCAGTTCCTGCCCGACAGCGTCGCCCGCTGGTTGCCGTTCCGGGAGGCGAACGCGGCCATGGACCGGCTCGGCAAGCGCTACGACGTCGGGATCATCTCCAACATCGACGACAAGCTCCTCGGGGTCTCGCGCCGGCACCTGCGCACGGAGCTCGACCTGGTGGTGACCGCGCAGCAGGTGCGCAGCTACAAGCCCGATCCCGCCCACTTCAAGGAGGGCGCGCGCCGGATCGGCGGCAAGAAGGGCTGGCTCCACATCGCCTGCGGCTACGAGGCCGACGTGGCGCCGTTGCTGAAGATGAACGTGCCGGTGATCTGGGTCAATCGCCACGGCGAGAAGCTCGAGGGCCGCAAGAAGCCCGACGCGGAGGTGCGCAACTTCCGCGACGCGGCGAAGAAGCTCGGTGCCGGCGGCTGAACCCAGCCCGCCTACCTCGCAGACCGATCCCGCAGACGACGCGATGGTGGCGCGGGCGCGTGAGCGCTTCGCCGGCGAGCGCAGTCGGCTGGAGCGCCGCCGGCGCCAGGCCGAGCGCCACGGGGCGCTCCCCAACCTGATCGTCATCGGCGGGCTCAAGTGCGGGACGACGAGCCTGCACCACTACCTCAACCTGCACCCCGAGATCGCGATGTCGCGTCCGAAGGAGCTCAATTTCTTCGTCGCCGAGCTCAACTGGGACCTGGGCCCGGACTGGTACGCGAGCCATTTCGACCGCGCGGCCCCCGTCCGCGGCGAGACGTCACCCCACTACACCAACCTGCCGCGGTTCGGCGGCGTCGCCGCCCGCATGCGGGACGTCCTGGGCGCCGAGGCCCGGATCGTCTACATGGTCCGCGACCCGATCGACCGGATGCTCTCCCACTACCTCCACAACGTGGGCGGCGGATATGAATCGCGGCCGCTGGAGACGGCGCTCGCCAACCCGGACTCGGCTTACGTGGCGCGCAGCCGTTACGCGATGCAGGCGGAGCCGTACCTCGAGGCCTTTGGCGCCGAGCGCGTGCTGATCGTGACCCGCGAGGAGCTGCGGGACAAACGGCTCGCGACGATGCAGCGGGCGTTTGAGTTCGCCGGCGTCGACGCAGGCTTTGCCTCACCACAGTTCGAGCGCGAGTGGGAAACCGGCGGCGGCAAGCAGGATGGCGGCTTTCGGCTCATGGACCGCGCCGTGCGCCTGCCCGGGCTGCGCGCACTCGATCGCAACTTCGACCGCCTGCCCGAGTCGCTGCGCTGGGTGGTCGAGCGGATCGTCCACGATCCCGACCGAGGCGCCTCGCCGAAGCCGGAATTGCCCGAAGAGCTGCGCGCTCGGCTGCGGGAATTGCTGGCCGGCGACATGGAGCGCCTCGAGGCGATCGCCGGTCGCGAACTCGGCTATCGGTAGCGCTCGTGGCACCTGTATGATCGTTTCTTACCTATAGAACAGCGTGTCTCTAGATGGGGGGAGCAACGCGAATGCCCAAGCAGCGGCGCGGGACGCGAAAGCCCCGCGGGAATGCGAATCGAACCGCGGACACCTCCCCGGGTTCCGGTGGCTCAAAGTCGGCCTCGCGCGCCAAGTCGCGCCAGGCACGGCGGCTGCCCGCGGGTCGCCACGGGCTCTCGCGCGAGGACGTCACCAACTCGCAGCGCCAGCGGCTCCTGGAGGCGATGGCGGTCGTCTGCGCCCGCCGCAGCTACGCCGCGACCACCATCGCCGAGGTGGTGGAGAGCGCTGGCGTGTCGCGGGCGACGTTCTACGAGCTCTTCCACGACAAGGAGGACTGCTTCGTCGCCACGATGGACGACTGGATTCGCATGCTGGCGGCCGCGATCCAGCCGGTCGTCTACGCCGAACGCGACGGCAGGGGATGGCCCGGCAAGCTGCGCGACGTGATCGCGGCGCTGCTCGACTTCATCGCCGAGAAGCCCGAGCACGCGACGGCGGCGATCGTCGAGGCGCTGGCCGCCGGCGACCGCGCCTATGAGCGCTATAGCGCCGCCGCGCACCTGCTCGTCTCGCAGCTCGATCAGGGCCGTGCGTTCATGCAGGAGGGCCCGAGCCCGCCATCCGGCACCGCGCGGGCGATCGTCGGCGGCGGCGAGTCGCTGATCGTTGCCGAGCTCGGCAACGGCCGTGCCGACCGGGTGCCGGAGCTGCTTTCGGACATCCTCTACTTCGCGCTGACCCCGTACGTGGGCCAGGAAGTCGCGCTCGAGCACGCGCTCGCCTCCGCCGAGGGCTGAGCACCCCCCCGATTTCACGTAATTGGCCGTTTAGGCCGAGCGGCCTTCGGGACCTCCCTTGACACCCTCCGCTATCATAAATAAAGCAGTTTTTGGACCCTTTCCCGACGCCCTTCCCACCCTAGAAGAGACGATGTCGACATCGGGCCAGCGGGGTCGCCTCCCGAGCGGGCGCCACGGCCTTCCCCGGGACGTGATCGTGCGCTCGCAGCGCGAGCGCCTGTTGGAGGCCATGATCCGGGTCGTCTCCGACAAGGGGTACGAGGGCGCCACCGTCGCCGACGTGATCGAGGCGGCCGGCGTCTCGCGCACCACGTTCTACGAGCTCTTCGGCGACAAGGAGGAGTGCTTTCTGGCGTCCTACGACGCCGTCGCCGATGTGCTCCTGGCCCAGGTGGGCCGCGCCTTTCGCGAGCGTGGCGGCTCCTGGCAGGAGCGCATCCACGCGGGGCTTGCGGCCCTCGTCGCGCTGCTGGCCGAGGAATCCGCGGTGGCGCGCATGGCGATGGTCGAGAGCATTGCCGCCAGCCCCGCGGCACGACAGCGTTATCGCGAGATGCTGGGGCGCTTCACGCCTTTCCTCGACGAGGGCCGGGCGCTCTCCGAGCACGCCGGCCAGCTCCCGGCGGCCACGTCCAGGATGGCGATCGGGGGCGCCGCCGCGCTGATCTTCGACGAGGTCCGCGCCGGGCGCGGCGACCAGCTGCGCGGTCGGCTCCCCGACCTCGTGTACTCGGTGCTGATGCCGTTCCTCGGGCCCGAGACCGCCGCCGAGGAGATGCGTCGCGCCACCGCTGAAATCTGACTTTTCGCCCACCCGGCGGACGCTTTCGGTGCGCTTTCATCTTCGGGGTTAGGGTGGTGTCAGCTGGGTATAGACACCCGCGTACATTGATGAAACCGTCAGTACGCGTCCCGTACCCACCGGGAAAGCGCAACTGGACGGTTGTCGCTAGGCAAACGCATATCGAGGCTCTATCGTGTTCCCAATGACCCCCGCTGACACTGTCGGTACCCAGCTCGAGCAACTCCCGCGTGGCCGTCACGGCCTCTCGCCCGAGGCGGTGACCGAGTCGCAGCGCGGGCGGATCCTCACGGCGATGGTGGAGGTGACCGCGGAGCGCGGCTACGCCGACTGCCGGATCGCCGACGTGATCGCCTACGCCGGGGTCTCGCGCAAGACGTTCTACGAGCTCTTCAGCGACAAGGAGGAGTGCTTCCTCGCCGCCTACGACCTCTGGCTCGGGCTCCTGTTCGCGACCACGGCCGAGGCCTTCGACGCCGAGTCCGACACCGATTGGGGCGAGCGTGTGCGGGTGGCGCTTGGCGAGCTTCCTCGAGTTCATCGCCGAGCATCCGTCGGCGGCCGGGTTCTGCATCGTCGAGGTGCTGGCCGCCGGCCCGAAGGCGCTCGCGCGACGCGACGCGGGCGTGCGCCAGTTCACCGCCTTCATCGACGCCGGCCGCGCCGAGACCACGGTGCAGCTGCCCGGCATCACGTCGTTGGCGATCGTGGGCGGGATCCATGAGCTGCTGTACAGCGAGATCATCCACGGCGCGACCGCGCAGCTGCCGACGCGGCTGCCGGAGCTCGTGTTCTGGATCGTGCAGCCGTTCCTCGGGCCCGAGCGCGCGATCGCCGAGCGGGATCGCGCGCGGGCGATGCTGGCCGAGCGGCCGGCCATCGTGGCCCCCGCCGGCTAGCGGAAGCGTCTGCTTCGCGGCGGGCGGCGGCGGTGGCGGGCCAGCGCTTGGAGACCATCCGGGCGACGGTCTCGAGCAGCTCGAGCTCCTCGTCGCTCACCCCCTGCGCCTCCGTGTGCAGGACGGCGAGACACCCGGCGCCACCGGAGATCGGCACGCACGCAGCACTCCGCGCCGCGGCGGAACGGGCGATCGGCCCCGGGCTGTAGAGCGCCTCGCCGTCGTAGTCACGCGACCCTGATCGACTCGCCCGCTTCGATCGCGGCCATCGTCGCCGAGCCCACCGGGAGCTCGCAGCGCGAACGCCAGCGGTCGGGCTCGAAGCGGCCCAGGGGTCCGGCGACCGCCAGCGGCTCCACCTCGGTGCGGTCGCGGGCCACGGCCACCGCGGTGACCAGCGGCGCCTCGAACTGCTCGGCGATCAACTCAACGGCCGACGAGAGGACGCGCTCGGGCTCCTCCTCGACGATCAAGAGCTCGGCGAACTCGGACAGGGCGTGCTCCGAGTCCAACCGCATCCGCAGCGCGGTCTCGTGGCGGTGGCGATCGGTGACATCCAGGAGGGTGTAGAGGATCGACTCCCGGGTGCCCAGCGCGCCGAAGAGGGGGCGAGCGCTCACCGAGAGCCACTGCATCTGCCCGTCGTCGCGGACGACAGCCCGCTCCACGGGCTCCTCGCCGAAGAACCGGCCCTGTCCCGGTTGCATCGTGGCCCCGTCGATGAATTCGGAGATCGGCACCCCGACCAGCCGCTCGGCCGGGAGCCCGACGAGCAGGCACGCGGCCTGGTTCACGTATGTGGTCACCCCGAAGGTGTCGGTGACCCAGACCGCCGAGGAGACGAGCTCCAGCTGGCAGGCCATGCCGCCCGGGCTGAGCGGCGGCGCGAGGCCGAGCGCGGCGCCGGCGGCGATGCGCTGAAGGAGCGACCGCTCGGTCGCCGTGTAGGAGCCACTCACGCGGTCGCGAACGGCCACGATCACCGCGGGGGTGGAAGCGATGGGGACGATCATGACCTCGCCGATCCGCTCGTCCGCCGGCAGGCCGAGGTCGCGCAGTCGTCCGGGCCCGAGGTCCGTCAGATGGACGATCGAGTTGCTGCCGAGGGCCTGGCGCAGCCAGCCGCCGGCCGGCGGGGCGAGGTCCGGAGCGTGTGCGAGCAAGGCCAGGTCGAGGCGCTGGTCGGGGTCGCGGTGGTCGCCGGCGATCGCGCGCAGCGCGCCGCTGGACGGGTGCAGGCGACGGACTACGCATCCGTCGCCCACCAGCCTGGTGACGCTGGCGGCGACTGAGTCCATCCGCGAGGCGGTGGCCGCCGGATTCACCGTGCCGCCCACCGCCGCTCGAGCAACCGGGCGACGTACTGGACCAGCTCCACGTCCGGGGTCCCGAAGGCCCCCGGCTCGGCGGAGTGGACGGCGATGACCCCGGTCCCGTGGGCGAAGCCGACGAGCGTCGCGCTGCGGACGCCGGCGGCCTCCACCATCGGGTCGGGCTCGTAGAGCAGCTCGTCGCGGTAGTCGGCGACGACCACCGGGTCGCCGCTGCGCAGGGTCGCGCGGACGGCCGAGCGGTCGACGAGCCGGCGGGCGGCGGGCGGTCGGCGCTCGTTGCGCTCCAGGACCGCGGGCCAGCCGACGAGCGCCAACGGGTGGACCGGCGAGTCCTCCCCGTCCTCGTAAGCGGCGATCGAGACCAGCTCGACCTCGAGCTGGTTGGCGAGCGTGCTGGCCGGCGAGCTCGATCAGCTCGTTCAGGTCGCCGTCGATCGCCTTCTCGGCGAGCGCCCGACGCGCGCGCTGGCGGTCGAGGGCCAGCGAGAGCTCGATCTCGCGGCCACGGCGCGCGGTGACGTCCACCAGCGTGTGGGCACGGGCGACCGGCTCACCGCGGTCGTCGTGCATCTGCCTCGTCGTTACCTCGAGCCACGCGGTGGCGCCATCGTCGCGAAGCAGCGGGCGGTCGCAGATCGTGGCCCCATCCACGCGACGGGTTCGGCCCGCGGCGCAGCGGCCCAGGAACTCGCTCACCGGCAGTCCGACGAGGTCGCGGCTCGGCCAACCGACCAGCTCGCTCACGGCCTCGTTGACGTAGAGGGTTCGTCCGTGGTGGTCGACTACCCAGAGCCCGGCGGAGGTGGCTTCCACCAGGCCGTGACGAAGCGGGTCGAAGGATCCGGGCTCGAGCGGTTCGCCGGCCGCCGGGGCCCCCGGCGCCCGCAGCGGGGCGGCTCCGGCCGGCATCAGGTCGCCGGCGCCCAGGGCGGCCCGCAGCTCGGCCGCGATCCGCTCGCACTGCTCACGCTCCCGGCTGCCGTAGGGACCGGCGATCCGGTCGCGGATCAAGACCGCGAGCACGGTTGGCAGCACGGGAAAGGCGATCGCGTCGCCGAGGCGCTCGTCGGCCGGCAGGCCGGCGGCGGTCAGGGCCTCGCGGTCGAAGGTCGGCAGGGGCACCGGGCGGCCTCGCTCGAGCGCCTGGCCCAGCCAACCGGACGACGTCAGCGGCGGGGCGTCGAGCAACTCCAGCAGGGTGCTGCGGCGATCGTCATCGCGGTGGTCGGCCGCTCGGGCGACGAGCGCCCCCGTCCCGTCGACCACCCGGATGAGACAACCGTCCCCCACCAGCGCAGTGAACCGCTCAGCCGCTTCCTTGAGCATTCCATGCGCACCAGGCGGGTTCGCCACTCTCCATCTCCCTGAGCCGGCACACGCGAAACAATGGCGTTTCGCGTACGACCGTGTTTGTAGCAGATAGGGCACGCCCACGGGGTCCTCGTCCGCGGGTGTTTCTGGTCGCTACGGGGGAGCTCCCGGGCCGGCGCGGCCCGGCCAGTGGCCGGCCGGCCCCGTGGGAGGCTCTATCCGTTCGAGCTCACTTGCACTGCGTCTTGAGCTTGGGCTTTTGGTCGTTGTGGACGCCGCTTTGGGCGGTGATCGCCAGCTTGTTATGGAAGGTCTTCTTCTTGGCCTTCTTGCCCTGCTTCTTCTTGCCCTTGCAGAGGTTCTTGGAGTTGACCAGGAGGCCACCCTGGTTTAGGTCGAGCTTGAAGTCGGCGATCGGCACGTCGGGGGCCTCGAAGGTGGTGCGGATCGCACCGCCGTTGACGGTGTCGATGCGCCCGACGAGGTCGATGTTGACCTGACCGTTTAGATCGGCGACCAGATCCGGCAGCGGGTTGTCGGAGCTGCGCAGATAGACGGGACCCGAGAGGCCGCCGGCGAGCAGCGGCGTGCTCGCCGAGGCCTGGCCGTAGACGGACTCGGGCGGGCACTGGTTGGCCGCGTATTGCTCGCGGGTGCAGATCTGGGAGATGTTGTCCTGGTCGAGGAAGATCGCCTTGGGCAGGGTCAGGGCGACGGTGGCGACGTTGGCGTCGCCCGGGCGGGCTACCAGGTCGGCCTCAAAGCCCGGGTTTGCCGAGCGCTTGGTCGCCTTCTTGCCGCCGATGATCTTGGTCGTCATCGTCGGCTTAAACGGCAGCGCGGTGCAGCCGGCCATCTGGAAGTGGCTGGCGAGTGAGGCGCCGGCGCCCGAGGCACCGCCGACCGCGGCCGTGACCTGCTTTGCGTCGCAGTTGGTGGGGCTGGTCATAAAGCCCGGGCGGTCGATCGAGAGCGCGATCTGGCGCAGGCGCAGCGGGATCCCCTCGAGGATCTGGGGCACGGGGTCGCTGAGCACGCGCAGGTGCGCGTCGGTGGGGTCGACGAAGACCGCCGCGCGCACGACGACCGTGCCGAGGTCGAAGATCCCGGCCTGGGCGGGGACGACGATCGACAGCGACAGCGGCGCGCCCTTATAGGGGCCGGCGATGTAGACCGAGCCGCCGGTGATCTGGAACGGGTTGGTGCCGGCGCCGACCTTGGCCGAGACCGAGCCCACCCGCGAGGCAGCGCCGCAGGTGCCCGCCGCGGCCTGGGCGGCGGCGCACTGCGGGGCCGAGGCGAGCACCGCCGAGACGCCCTCGGGCAGGCTCGCGTCGATGGTCGAGATCTCCTGGCTGCCGTCGGGACGGCTGACCGCGAGGTTGAACGGGCTTTGCGAGCCCGAGGCCGGGTTTACCAGCCCGGCGGCGAGGCTGGGGGTAAACGGGCGCGCGCCCGGGGTCGCCGCGCAGGCGGAGCCGCCCGGGCCGGAGGTGATCGAGAAGGAGTCGGTGAGCGTGGTCTGGGCGTTGGGGCGCGACCACGAGGAAAGCCTTGCGGTCGCGGTCTTGGTGCCGCAGGTCACCGGGGTCGCCAGCGCCGCGCGGGCGCCGCCGAAGAAGTTAAGCCCGAAGTGGCTGAACGGCAGCTGCGGGGCGTTGTCGATCGTCGCCGTGATCTGGCCGGTCTGCGGGTCGGTGGCGATCTCGCCGGTGAGCTTGACCGTGACGCCGCCGCCCTGGGCGACGACGTAGATCGCCAGCAGGCTGCCGAACGGGTTGTCGGTCGGGGGTCGCCTGATAGATCGCGCCCTGCAGCGGATCGGGCTGCAGCGGGCTGGCGATCTCGACGTTGCCGATCTTCGAGGCGGCCGGGCAGCTCGGGTCGGCGCTGTTTGCGACCCCGAACTGCGACTGGGTGCAGCCGGCGAGGCCGTCGGCGGCCGAGGGGTTGATCGAGGTGCCCTCGGGCAGGGTGACCACGGCCTTCTTCAGGTTCGACTCGGTGATCCCGGTCGGGTTCTGGGGCTGGGGCAGGTCGACGTCGACCGAGAGCGAGCCCGGCGAGTCAGAGCTCTGGCTGCCCGACTGCACGTTGACGGAGGGATCGAAGGGCACCGCGTTGCAGCCCGTGGCGCCGACCGGGGTGGTCGAGTTGCGACGCTCGACCGCCCCGTTCTGCCACGAGGTGGCCTGCAGCCTGGTAGTCACCGGGCCCGTGCACGAGGTCGGATTGGAAAGGAACGGCAACACCGGGCCCTGGAACGGGCAGGCCACCGTCGGGTCGAAGTCGTTTAGGCACGGCCCGCGGTCGACGTCGTGGGCGGGGTCGCCGGGCACGCCCCAGAAGGTGAGGCTGGTGCCGGTCAGCGGCAGCGCCTGGGAGATGTTGGGGATGGTCACCGAAAGCCCGCCGTCGTTGCGCACCGAGGCGTTGACGTAGACGGGCGGGATCAGGGCGATGAAGCCGAACTGCGCCGGCACGCCCTTGGGCGGCTTTAGGTTGTAGACGGCCGAGACGAAGTTCTGGCCGAGGCCGGTCTTTAGCACCGTGACCCCGACCTGGGTGTTGGCCGGGCAGCCGCCGCCAAAGCCCGTGGTCAGCTGCGCGTGGGTGCACTGGGGCGTGTTCTGGGGGTTGCCGACCAGGCCCGCGGGCAGGTCGACGTGGACCGTGCGCACGCTCTCGTCGGGGACCTGCTGGCCGGTGCCGCCGTCGTGGGTGAAGAAGTTGATGTCGGTAAAGGCCTCGAACGGATGGCCGCCGGCCTGGGTGTAGGGGTTGCCGTTTTGGTCGCGGACCTCGGCGCTGAAGTCCTTGAGCAGGTCGGCCTGGGCCAGCGCGGGCAGCGCGAACAGGGCCGCCAGCGCGATGGCGAGCGCTCCGGTGATCCGCCGCTTGGGTGAGCGCTTGCGCATCGTTGCCTCCGTGTTGGTCTTCGTCTGGGCCGGGTCGTTAGTCGTCGTCATCGAGATCAGCCCTGGTTGCACTGGTCGGCTTGCTGCTCGGCCTTCTTGGCCGCCTTCTTTGCCTGCTTGAGCTTCTTCTTGAGCTTCTTCTTTTGCTTGCCGGAGGCCTTGTCGACCTTCTTTTGGAGCTTGTCGACCTTGGCGGCCTTCTTTTGGGCCTTGGCCTCTGCCGAGCTGCAGTCGGGCGGCGGCGGGACCACCGGGTTGTCGACCGCGGTGGTGCCGTTGGGCGGCGGGCCGCTCTGCGGGGTCGCCGGCGGCTTGCAGGCGTCGCCCTCGCAGGGCACCGGCGGCGGGGGCGGGTTCTGGGAGGCAAGGCCACCGCCGACGCGCGCGTCATAGAGGTCGACCGAGTCGTCGGTGTCGGTGCCGACCAGCTGCTCGCGGGTGAGGAAGAAGGCGTCGTCGCCGCGAGCGCGAGGCGTCGACGAACGAGGACTCATTGGCGCTGGTGCCGCTGGAGACGAGCTCGAGCGCGCCGTCCTTCCACATGTACGGGTCGTAGTTGCCGTTGGTGTCGTCCTGGCGCAGCCGCTCCGGGCTGGCGAAGAACGCCGTCGTCCCATCGTCGGAGAAGTTCCGGCGCTGGTAGAGGCTCAGGCCCGTGAGCGAGACCGGACCCGGCGCCTGGGCGAGGATCGTGTCCGCGGTCGCGGGCTGCCGTTCGGGCCGGCAGGAGACGCAGGCGAACTCGTTCGCCCCGAGGTCGTAGACGTAGAACTCCATGAACCCGGCGTTGTCGTAGCCGAGCTGCTCATGGCGCGAGCCGAAGAACAGGCTGTCGCCGCTCGGAGTGACACGGCTGAGCTTCGAGGTCGCCTGCGTCGCCCAGTTGTCGGCGTCGCTGGGGAAGTTGTTGAGGTCGAGATCCGCGATGAACGTCGTCGTGGACCCGTCGCGGACGTAGAGGTTCGCGGCGTTGTCGGTCGCGCCGGGCGCCAACGCGCCGCTGGCGCCGAAGTAGACGCGGCTGCCGTTGTCGCTGACGCCGAGGACGCCCTGGACGCCGGCGCCGTCGGGATCGGCGGTGGTCAGGTCGACCAGCCCGTCGGTCTCGACGTCATAGCGGTAGAGGTCGGGGGCGCCGGGCTCGGCCTGCGAGTTGTTGGTGAGCTTCTCGCCTGAGGAGAAGAGACGAAGCGCCCGTTGGCGTCGCGTCCTGGTAGCTCTTCGGCTGCACCCCGTTCGGGTCGGGGTTGTTGCGCTGCGACGCCGACACCTGGACCGTGTCGGTCCCGTCGATGCGCACGTAGACCTCCGGCGGAGTGCGCCGGAGCTCCAGACGATCCGCGAGCCGTCGTCGGAGACCGTGTTGTAGCCCGGATTGGGAGCCGATCGGGCCACCGGTGGGCGAGGCGTCGCCGCTCGGGAGCACGGAGACGAGCTCCAGGTCCTGATCCCCGGTGCTTGGTAGGCGTTGTTGACACCCGGGACCGCGTCCGGGCCCGAGGTCACGGGCAGGGGCGGATCGCCGATGGCTGAACGTCCCGACCGACATGTCCTCCGAGCCACCGCCCCAGGTCGGCGAGGCCGGGAAGCCTCCCGGCGGGACCGGCGGCTGTCCCGGCGTGAACGCGTGCCGAGTCCCGTCCGGGTCGACGCGGTAGAGGTTCGAGGCACCGGGCGTGGCGCCGTCAAAGCCGGGATCCCCGCCCAGGTAACCGAGGACCGAGGTCTGCACGTCGTCGGAGAAGTCCGGTAGAGGGAGCTGGCGAGGCCGGGCGAGACGATCTGCGGCGGTCCGATCGAATGGGTGAGCCAGTCGGTCGCGTTGCGATCGGAGGTGAACGAGGTGACCAGGCCGCCGCCCTCGCTGTCGGCGAAGGCGCCGAAGCTGATGTAGGTGGCGGCGTCGCCGTCGGCGGCGGCCTTGTCGAGGCCATTCGAGATGTCCTCGCCGTCCTTGTCGGCGGGCGAGACCTTCTCGTAGCCACGGCCCGTGGGCAGGGCAAGGGCGGAGGGCACGCAGATGGCAAGCAGGGCCGCCGTGGTAGTCAGAACGACCCTGGTGACCCGACGAACCTCTGCACTCATCTGCTCGCTCCCTTTCGCTTGATGAAGATCCCGACCGGCCCGCAAGGGGCCGGCGCCACGCATCATAAACACAAAAGTTTCCTCATGTCCAGTGATTCACGCCAAACCCCCCTATGGAGGGGACTTGCGCCGTCGCTATTCAAGGATGAAGCCGTTTGTGAAGGGCATAGCGAAGGCCCCTCGGGAGGTGGGCGGACCTACCCGAGGGGCCTTCTGGCCCGTGGACTACGGCTTGTCAGCTCACTTGCACTGCGTCTTGAGCTTGGGCTTTTGGTCGTTGTGGACGCCGCTTTGGGCGGTGATCGCCAGCTTGTTATGGAAGGTCTTCTTCTTGGCCTTCTTGCCCTGCTTCTTCTTGCCCTTGCAGAGGTTCTTGGAGTTGACCAGGAGGCCACCCTGGTTTAGGTCGAGCTTGAAGTCGGCGATCGGCACGTCGGGGGCCTCGAAGGTGGTGCGGATCGCACCGCCGTTGACGGTGTCGATGCGCCCGACGAGGTCGATGTTGACCTGGCCGTTCAGATCGGCGACCAGATCCGGCAGCGGGTTGTCGGAGCTGCGCAGATAGACGGGCCCCGAGAGGCCGGCGGCGAGCAGCGGCGTGCTCGCCGAGGCCTGGCCGTAGACGGACTCGGGCGGGCACTGGTTGGCCGCGTATTGCTCGCGGGTGCAGATCTGGGAGATGTTGTCCTGGTCGAGGAAGATCGCCTTGGGCAGGGTCAGGGCGACGGTGGCGACGTTGGCGTCGCCCGGGCGGGCTACCAGGTCGGCCTCAAAGCCCGGGTTTGCCGAGCGCTTGGTCGCCTTCTTGCCGCCGATGATCTTGGTCGTCATCGTCGGCTTAAACGGCAGCGCGGTGCAGCCGGCCATCTGGAAGTGGCTGGCGAGTGAGGCGCCGGCGCCCGAGGCACCGCCGACCGCGGCCGTGACCTGCTTTGCGTCGCAGTTGGTGGGGCTGGTCATAAAGCCCGGGCGGTCGATCGAGAGCGCGATCTGGCGCAGGCGCAGCGGGATCCCCTCGAGGATCTGGGGCACGGGGTCGCTGAGCACGCGCAGGTGCGCGTCGGTGGGGTCGACGAAGACCGCCGCGCGCACGACGACCGTGCCGAGGTCGAAGATCCCGGCCTGGGCGGGGACGACGATCGACAGCGACAGCGGCGCGCCCTTATAGGGGCCGGCGATGTAGACCGAGCCGCCGGTGATCTGGAACGGGTTGGTGCCGGCGCCGACCTTGGCCGAGACCGAGCCCACCCGCGAGGCAGCGCCGCAGGTGCCCGCCGCGGCCTGGGCGGCGGCGCACTGCGGGGCCGAGGCGAGCACCGCCGAGACGCCCTCGGGCAGGCTCGCGTCGATGGTCGAGATCTCCTGGCTGCCGTCGGGACGGCTGACCGCGAGGTTGAACGGGCTTTGCGAGCCCGAGGCCGGGTTTACCAGCCCGGCGGCGAGGCTGGGGGTAAACGGGCGCGCGCCCGGGGTCGCCGCGCAGGCGGAGCCGCCCGGACCGGAGGTGATCGAGAAGGAGTCGGTGAGCGTGGTCTGGGCGTTGGGGCGCGACCACGAGGAAAGCCTTGCGGTCGCGGTCTTGGTGCCGCAGGTCACCGGGGTCGCCAGCGCCGCGCGGGCGCCGCCGAAGAAGTTAAGCCCGAAGTGGCTGAACGGCAGCTGCGGGGCGTTGTCGATCGTCGCCGTGATCTGGCCGGTCTGCGGGTCGGTGGCGATCTCGCCGGTGAGCTTGACCGTGACGCCGCCGCCCTGGGCGACGACGTAGATCGCCAGCAGGCTGCCGAACGGGTTGTGGTCGGGGGTCGCCTGATAGATCGCTCCCTGCAGCGGATCGGGCTGCAGCGGGCTGGCGATCTCGACGTTGCCGATCTTCGAGGCGGCCGGGCAGCTCGGGTCGGCGCTGTTTGCGACCCCGAACTGCGACTGGGTGCAGCCGGCGAGGCCGTCGGCGGCCGAGGGGTTGATCGAGGTGCCCTCGGGCAGGGTGACCACGGCCTTCTTCAGGTTCGACTCGGTGATCCCGGTCGGGTTCTGGGGCTGGGGCAGGTCGACGTCGACCGAGAGCGAGCCCGGCGAGTCAGAGCTCTGGCTGCCCGACTGCACGTTGACGGAGGGATCGAAGGGCACCGCGTTGCAGCCGGTGGCGCCGACCGGGGTCGTCGAGTTGCGACGCTCGACCGCCCCGTTCTGCCACGAGGTGGCCTGCAGCCTGGTAGTCACCGGGCCCGTGCACGAGGTCGGATTGGAAAGGAACGGCAACACCGGGCCCTGGAACGGGCAGGCCACCGTCGGGTCGAAGTCGTTTAGGCACGGCCCGCGGTCGACGTCGTGGGCGGGGTCGCCGGGCACGCCCCAGAAGGTGAGGCTGGTGCCGGTCAGCGGCAGCGCCTGGGAGATGTTGGGGATGGTCACCGAAAGCCCGCCGTCGTTGCGCACCGAGGCGTTGACGTAGACGGGCGGGATCAGGGCGATGAAGCCGAACTGCGCCGGCACGCCCTTGGGCGGCTTTAGGTTGTAGACGGCCGAGACGAAGTTCTGGCCGAGGCCGGTCTTTAGCACCGTGACCCCGACCTGGGTGTTGGCCGGGCAGCCGCCGCCAAAGCCCGTGGTCAGCTGCGCGTGGGTGCACTGGGGCGTGTTCTGGGGGTTGCCGACCAGGCCCGCGGGCAGGTCGACGTGGACCGTGCGCACGCTCTCGTCGGGGACCTGCTGGCCGGTGCCGCCGTCGTGGGTGAAGAAGTTGATGTCGGTAAAGGCCTCGAACGGATGGCCGCCGGCCTGGGTGTAGGGGTTGCCGTTTTGGTCGCGGACCTCGGCGCTGAAGTCCTTGAGCAGGTCGGCCTGGGCCAGCGCGGGCAGCGCGAACAGGGCCGCCAGCGCGATGGCGAGCGCTCCGGTGATCCGCCGCTTGGGTGAGCGCTTGCGCATCGTTGCCTCCGTGTTGGTCTTCGTCTGGGCCGGGTCGTTAGTCGTCGTCATCGAGATCAGCCCTGGTTGCACTGGTCGGCTTGGCTGCTCGGCCTTCTTGGCCGCCTTCTTTGCCTGCTTGAGCTTCTTCTTGAGCTTCTTCTTCTGCTTGCCGGAGGCCTTGTCGACCTTCTTTTGGAGCTTGTCGACCTTGGCGGCCTTCTTTTGGGCCTTGGCCTCTGCCGAGCTGCAGTCGGGCGGCGGCGGGACCACCGGGTTGTCGACCGCGGTGGTGCCGTTGGGCGGCGGGCCGCCCTGCGGGGTCGCCGGCGGCTTGCAGGCGTCGCCCTCGCAGGGCACCGGCGGCGGGGGCGGGTTCTGGGAGGCAAGGCCACCGCCGACGCGCGCGTCATAGAGGTCGACCGAGTCGTCGGTGTCGGTGCCCACCAGCTGCTCGCGGGTGAGGAAGAAGGCGTCGTCGCCCGAGCGCGAGGCGTCCATGAACGCGGAATCGTTCGGGTCGTGGCCGCTCGAGACCAGTACGGACCCACCGTCTTGCCACATATAGGTGTCGTACTTGCCGTTGGTGTCGGCGGACACCAGGCGCTCCCCACTGCTGAAGAACGCCGTCGAGCCGTCGTTGGAGAGGTTGCGGCGCTCAAAGGTCGCCGCACCGGTGAACGAGATCCCAGCGCCCGGTGGCTGGTTGATGGCGGCATCGGTCGTCGGCACCGTGCCCGGGCGGCAGGAGATGCACGCGAACGCATCACTGTCCAGGCTGTAGACGTAGAACTCGGTGTGGCCGGCGTTGTCGAAGCCGAGCTGGGACGCGCGCGAGCTGAACATCAGCGTCGAGCCGCTTGGATTGACCCGACCGGTCTTCGACTGGCCGTCGCCCGCCCAGTTGCTCCCGTCGCTGAACTGGTCGAGCGTGGTGATGAAGGTCGTCGTGCCGCCGTCGCGGACGTAGAGGTTGACCTGGCCGTCGGTGGCCCCGGCCGCGAGCACGCCGGTCGCCGCGAAGTAGATGCGGCTGCCGTTGTCGCTGACGCCGATCACGCCCTGGACGCCTGCGCCGTCGGGATCGGCGGTCGTCAGGTCCGTGAGGTTCCCGCTCGGGACGTCGTAGCGGTACATGTCGGGATTCCCGGGCTCGGCCTGCGAGTTGTTGGTCAGCTTCTGACCGCTCGAGAAGAAGACGGTGTCGCCGTCCGGCGTCGCGTACAGATAGTTCTTGGGCTGGACGCCGTTCGGGTCCGGGTTGTTGCGCTGCGAGGCCGAGGCCTGGACGGTGTCGGTGCCGTCGATCCGCACGTAGACCTCGGCGTCGCCGGAGGTCCAGAAGATCTCGGAGCCGTCCTCGGAGACGGCGTTGAAGCCGGTGCCGAACTGCGGGCCGATGTTGCCGCCGGTCGGCGACGAATCGCCGTTCGGCAGCACGGAGACGAGCCGGACGTCGTGGTTTCCGGTGCTGAAGTAGGCGTTGGTGACGCCGGCCACCGCGTCGGGACCGGAGGTCGTGGGCAGGACCGGCAAGGCGCCCGAGTTGAAGTTGTAGGCACTGAGCGACAGGTCGGGGGTGCCGCCGCCGTACGTCGGGTTCGGCGGGAAATCGGTGGGCGGCGGGGCCGGCATCCCGAACGTCAGGGTGTGCTCGGTGCCGTCGGGGTCGCGCCGGTAGAGGTTGCCCGCGCCAGGGGTCGCGCCGTCCTGGCCGGGATCGCCGGACGCGTAGACGGCCACCGAGCTGCGGGCGTCCTCGGAATAGTCGACGAGTAGCGAGCTCGCCAGGCTGAAGAACACGGCCTGCGGAGGCGTGATGCCCTGCGTGCCCCAGCCACCCGGCGTCCGGCCGGACTGGAAGCCGGAGAGCAGCCCACCGCCCTCGCTGTCGGCGAAGGCGCCGAAGCTGACGTAGGTGGCGGCGTTGCCGTCCGCGGCGGCCCGACCGTTGCCGTTGAGGATGTCCTGGCCGTCCTTGTCTGCCGGTGAGACCTTCTCGTACCCCCGCCCCGTGGGCAGGGCAAGGGCGGAGGGAACGCAGATGGCAAGCAGGGCCGCCGCGGTGAGCGCGATGGTCTTTGCGTAGCGACTGGCGGCTGCGGTCATCTGCTGGCTTCCTTTGTTCGAACTCATTTGGTCAGCTCACTTGCACTGCGTCTTGAGCTTGGGCTTTTGGTCGTTGTGGACGCCGCTTTGGGCGGTGATCGCCAGCTTGTTATGGAAGGTCTTCTTCTTGGCCTTCTTGCCCTGCTTCTTCTTGCCCTTGCAGAGGTTCTTGGAGTTGACCAGGAGGCCACCCTGGTTTAGGTCGAGCTTGAAGTCGGCGATCGGCACGTCGGGGGCCTCGAAGGTGGTGCGGATCGCACCGCCGTTGACGGTGTCGATGCGCCCGACGAGGTCGATGTTGACCTGACCGTTCAGATCGGCGACCAGATCCGGCAGCGGGTTGTCGGAGCTGCGCAGATAGACGGGACCCGAGAGGCCGCCGGCGAGCAGCGGCGTGCTCGCCGAGGCCTGGCCGTAGACGGACTCGGGCGGGCACTGGTTGGCCGCGTATTGCTCGCGGGTGCAGATCTGGGAGATGTTGTCCTGGTCGAGGAAGATCGCCTTGGGCAGGGTCAGGGCGACGGTGGCGACGTTGGCGTCGCCCGGGCGGGCTACCAGGTCGGCCTCAAAGCCCGGGTTTGCCGAGCGCTTGGTCGCCTTCTTGCCGCCGATGATCTTGGTCGTCATCGTCGGCTTAAACGGCAGCGCGGTGCAGCCGGCCATCTGGAAGTGGCTGGCGAGTGAGGCGCCGGCGCCCGAGGCACCGCCGACCGCGGCCGTGACCTGCTTTGCGTCGCAGTTGGTGGGGCTGGTCATAAAGCCCGGGCGGTCGATCGAGAGCGCGATCTGGCGCAGGCGCAGCGGGATCCCCTCGAGGATCTGGGGCACGGGGTCGCTGAGCACGCGCAGGTGCGCGTCGGTGGGGTCGACGAAGACCGCCGCGCGCACGACGACCGTGCCGAGGTCGAAGATCCCGGCCTGGGCGGGGACGACGATCGACAGCGACAGCGGCGCGCCCTTATAGGGGCCGGCGATGTAGACCGAGCCGCCGGTGATCTGGAACGGGTTGGTGCCGGCGCCGACCTTGGCCGAGACCGAGCCCACCCGCGAGGCAGCGCCGCAGGTGCCCGCCGCGGCCTGGGCGGCGGCGCACTGCGGGGCCGAGGCGAGCACCGCCGAGACGCCCTCGGGCAGGCTCGCGTCGATGGTCGAGATCTCCTGGCTGCCGTCGGGACGGCTGACCGCGAGGTTGAACGGGCTCTGGCTACCAGCAGCGGAGTTCAGGAGGCCGGCGATCAGGCTCGGGGTGAACGGACGCGCGCCGGGCGTCGCCGCGCAGGCAGAGCCGCCGGGACCGGAGGTGATCGAGAAGGAGTCGCTGAGCTCGGTCGGCGGGTTGCCGCTCCATGGCGACAGGGACGCCGACGCCGTCTTGGTGCCGCAGGTGGTCGGCGTGGCCAACACCGCCCTCGGTCCGCCGAAGAAGTTAAGCCCGAAGTGGCTGAACGGCAGCTGCGGGGCGTTGTCGATCGTCGTCGTCACCTGCCCCGTCTGCGGATCCGGGCTGATCTGGCCGGCGAGCTTGATCGTCACGCCGCCGCCCTGGGCGACGATGTAGATCGCGATCAGGTCGCCGAACGGGTTCTGGTTGGGCGTCGCGACGTAGATCGAGCCCTGCAGCGGATCGGGCTGCAGCGGGCTGGCGATCTCGACGGACCCCACCTTGGACGACGCCGGGCACTGCGGATCGGACGTGTTGTTGAGCCCAATCTGCGCGGGGGTGCATCCGGCCAGGCCGGAGGCGGCCGCGGGGTTGACGCTCACACCCTCGGGCAGGGTGACCTCAGCCGTCCGCAGGTTCGCCTGCGCAAGCCCGTTCGGATTCTGGGGCTGAGGGATGTCCAGGTCCACGGAGAGCCCCGTCGGGGTATCCGCCGACGACTGAAGCGATTGCACGTCGATCGATGGGTCGAACGGCACACGGTCGCAACCGTCAGCGCCCACGGGCGTCGTCGAGTTGCGATTCTCGACCGCCCCGTTCTGCCAGGAGGTGGCGTGCAGCCTGGTAGTTACCGGCCCCACGCACGAGGTCGGGTTGGTGAGGAACGGCCGCACCGGCCCCTGGAACGGGCAGGCCACCGTCGGATCGAAGTCGTTGAGACACGGCCCGCGATCGACGTCGTGGGCGGGGTCGCCGGGCACGCCCCAGAAGGTGAGGCTGGTGCCTGTCAGCGGCAGCGCCTGGGAGATGTTGGGGATGGTCACCGAAAGCCCGCCGTCGTTGCGCACCGACGCGTTGATGTAGACGGGCGGGATCAGGGCGATGAAGCCGAACTGCGCCGGCTGCCCCGCGGGCGGCTCCATGTTGAAGACGGGCGTCGTGAGGTTCAGACCGAGCCCGGTCTTGAGCACCGTGACCCCGACCTGGGTGTTGGCCGGACAGCCGCCCGGGACGCCACCGGTGAGCTGGTCGTTGGTGCACTGGGGCATGTTCTGGGGGTTGCCGACCAGGCCCGCGGGCAGGTCGACGTTGACCGTGCGCACGCTCTCGTCCGGCGTGATGAACGGAGGGTTCGGGGGGACGTTGGGCACCTCGTGAGTGCGGAAGTTGATGTCCGTGAAGGCCTCGAACGGATGGCCGCCGGCCTGGGTGTAGGGATCACCGTTTTGGTCGCGGACCTCGGCGGTGAAGTTCTTGAGCAGCGCGGCGCCAGCAACTGCGGGCACCACGAGGAACGCCAGCGCAGCGACGGCGATCGCCCCGGCGAGCCGGGCGGTCCGCGGGGAGCGCTTCCGGTTCGAGCGGCGGTCAGACATCGTTGCCTCCATGTTGATCGCGTCTGTGCGGGCTTGGCTGGTCTTGGTCTGCATCGCCTACCTCAACCCTGGTTGCACTGATCGGCTTGACGGGCGGCCTTCTTGGCCTGCTTCTTTGCCTGCTTGAGCTTCTTCTTGAGCTTCTTGCGCTGCTTCCCGGAGGCCTTGTCGACCTTCTTTTGGAGCTTGTCGACCTTGGCGGCCTTCTTCTCGGCCTTGGCCTCTGCCGAGCTGCAGTCGGGCGGCGGCGGGACCACGGGGTTATTGGTCGAGCTGCTGCCGGGCTGGGTCGGGTCGGTCTGTGGGGGCGCCGGCGGCTTGCACTCCTCGCCCTGGCACGGTGGCGGTGGCGGTGGCGGGTTCTGGCTCGCCAGCCCGCCGCCGACCCGTCCGTCGTAGAGGTCGATCGAGTTATCGGTGTCGATCCCGACCAGGCGCTCGCGGGTCAGGAAGAACGCGTCGTTGCCGCTCGCCGAGGCGTCGACGAACGACGACACCGACCCGCTCTGCCCGGAGGACAGCAGCTGGATGGCGCCGTCCTCCCACATGTAGGCGTCCCACTGCCCGTTCGTGTCGTCGGGGCGCAGCGGGTCGCGGCTGGTGAAGAACGCCGTCGTCCCGTCCGTGGACAGGTTGCGGCGCTCGTAGGTCGACATCCCGCCGAGCGAGATCGACCCCGTCGGGGGAGAGTTGATTGCGGCGTCCGCGGTCGCGGGCTGTCCGTCCGGACGGCAGGAGATGCAGACGAACTCGTCGCTCGACAGGTCGTAGCGGTAGAACTCGGTGAAGCCCGCGTTGTCGTAGCCGAGCTGCGGAGCGCGGGAGCTGAACAGCAGGGCCGAACCACTCGAGTTCACGCGGCCCGTCTTCGCATTGTCCAGACCCCAGTTCACCGTGTCGCCGAAGCTCGGGTCGAGGGCCGTGATGAACGTCGTCGTGGCGCCGTCGCGCACATACAGGTTCAGGCCCGGGTCGGCCGCGCCGGGCGCCAGCTGTCCTGTGGCCGCAAAGTAGACGCGGTTGCCGGAGTCGCTGACGCCGATGACGCCCGCGACGCCGGCGCCGTCGGGATCGCCGACGGTCAGGTCGACGAGGTCGCCGCTGTCGACGTCATAGCGATAGAGGTCGGGGTTCCCCGGCTCGGCCTGAGAGTTGTTGGTCAGCTTCTCGCCGCTGTTGAAGTAGACGAAGCGGCCGTCGGGGGTCGCGTACTGGTAGGTCTTGGGCTGGACACCGTTGGGGTCGGGGTTGTTGCGCTGCGACGCCGAGGCACGGTCGGTCGAGCTCCGGTCGATCCGCACGTAGACCTCGGCGTCCCCGGAGGACCAGAAGATCCGCGAGCCGTCGTCGGAGACCGCGTTGAACCCGGGGCTGAAGCTGGCTGTGCCGATCGTTCCGCCCGTCGGGGAGGAGGTGCCGTTGGGCAGCACGGACACGAGTTCGACGTCGCGGTTGCCCGTACTCACGTACGCGTTGGAAACGAAGCCCGGCGTCGGATCCGGCCCCTCGGTAACGGGCAACGGTGGGTCGGTGTTGAAGCTGTAGGTCGCGATCGAGAGGTCGGCGGAAGCCCCGTCATAGGTCGGGGCGTTCGGGGTCTGGGTCCCCAGCGGCGGCGGGTTCTGGCCGAACGTGAGCGTGTGGATGCTGCCGTCGGCGTCCTGGCGGTAGACGTTCGCCGTGCCCGGTGTGCTGCCGTCGAAGGCCGGATCGCCGGCGGCGTAGCTGAGGATCGAAGTATCGAGGTCATCGGAGAAGTCGTTCCACAGCGAGCTGGCGAGGCCGGGAGCCGTGACTTGGCGTGGTGACAACGACTCGGTGACCCAGCCGGCGTCCGTGCGCTCGGAGCTGAACTCGGTGATCAGGCCACCGCCCTCGCTGCCGGCAAAGGCGCCGAAGCTGATGTAGGCGGCCCCGTTGCCGTCGAGCGCCGCCTTGTCGAGGCCGTTGAGGATGTCCTCGCCGTCCTTGTCGTCCGGCGAGACCTTCTCGAAGGCGCGGTCGGCCGGGAGCGCAACGGCGGACGGGGCGCACACAGCGACGATGGCGAGAGCGGCGATCGCCGCGAGGATGACGCCGGGCGCCCTGCGCAAGCTCACGGTCGCGTCGAGGTGGGCGTCCACGAGCCGGGCGTCTGCGCTCATTTGGCTGGCTTCCTTTCGCCGCTGTCTTCTGGTGATCGCGGGTCCGGCGTCCGAGCCGGGGATCCGCGTCCTCTCGCTCCCACGGGCGGCTCTCGGCCGACCGCGGCGCGATCATAAACAGATGTGTCTTTCCATGTCAAGGGGTCCTCCATGAAAGTCCGTGTACAGAGCGTTAAGGCCACTCATAGGGCCAAGCCAAGCGGTTTTCCCGGCCGGATCGGAGCCCCGCCGACGCGACCACCGCAACCCAGCGGAAAAACGAGTGTTTCTCGGTATGCTGGGCCGGCGTCCGCCCCTGGGGATGGTCCGCGCGGACGTCCAAATCGCGAACAAGAGGAGAGACTCATCGTGTTCAAAAAGCGCCTGACCTGGATCCTGGTCGCCTGCGCCGGGCTCGCCGCGCTCGTGGCCGGGAGCGCCGCGTCGGCGGAGATCGTGCGGCTCGGCAACATCGAGCTCGAGGTCGACGGAAGCTTCAAGCCGACCAAGCTGCCGAAGAACAAGATGGCGCCGATCACGCTCAAGGTCTCCAGCGACATCCGCACGCTCGACGGCACCCAGCCGCCCGTGCTCAACACGCTGCTGCTCGAGTTCGACAAGAACGGCACCCTCGACACGAAGGGCCTGCCGACCTGCAAGGCGTCGCAGCTCGAGAACACGCTGACCGACGAGGCCAAGAAGACCTGTAAGAAGGCGCTCGTCGGCAAGGGCAGCGCGAAGGCGCGAATCGACTTCCCGGATCAGGACCCGTTCGACGCGCCCGGTCCGATGCTCGCCTTCAACGGCAAGCCGAAGGGCGGCAAGCCGCAGCTGCTGCTCCACGTCTTCGCCCACGTGCCGGCGCCGACCACGTTCGTCGTCCCGGCGACGATCTCCAACGCGAGCGGCGCGTTCGGCAAGAAGGTGCTGGCGAAGATCCCGCCGATCGCGGGTGGCAACGGCGCCCTGACGCACTTCGACGTCTCGATCCACAAGACCTGGAAGTACAAGGGCAAGAAGCACAGCTACGTGGTCGCGAAGTGCGCCGGCGGGCACTTCGTCGCCCAGGGCACCTACAAGTTCAACGACGGCTCGACCGTAACCGGCAGCGTCGTCCGCGACTGCAAGGGCAAGTAAGCAAGTAGGAGGGAGCGCGGGGCGGGCCGCCGTGGCCCGCCCTTCCATCCTGGGCCGGGTTGCTGTAAACATCCGTGTTCACTGAGCAGGCAACGCTGAGAGGAGCGGCTGATGGACACGGATCGGAGGCTGGGGCTCGGGATCGCCCTGGCAACGCTGGGGGCCCTCGCCCTGGCGAGCGTGGCGTTGGCGGGCGCCACAGTCACCCAGACCCTTTCGCTCGAGATCAAGGGCAAGACCTCGGGCAAGAAGCCCGGCCCGGTCGCGATGAAGATCACCGAGGAGTCGGTCGGCCCCGGCCCGAGCGAACTCGAGCGCGTACCCCCGAAGCTCGATGTGGCCACGATCAAGTTCACCAAGTCGCTGACCATCGACACCAAGGGCCTGCCGACGTGCGCTCCGTCGAAGCTCGAGAACACCGACGACGGCCAGGCCCGCAAGGTCTGTAAGGACGCGATCGTCGGCAAGGGGTTCGCCCTGGCAAAGATCGTGTTCCCCGACCAGGCCCCGATCGACGCCCCCGCGCCGGTGACGGCCTTCAACGGCAAGCCGCAGGGCGGCAAGCCCGTGTTCTTGATCCACGCCTACACGACGGTTCCCGCGCCGACGACGTTCATCGTCCCCGGGACGATCGTCAAGTCCCAGAAGCCCTTCGGCGAGCAGCTGACACTCAAGGTCCCGCCGATCGCCGGCGGCGCGGGCTCGCTCGTGCACTTCGACGTCAAGGTGAAGCGCACCTGGAAGGACAAGGGCGAAAAGCACAGCTACATCAGCGGCAAGTGCAAGGGCGGCGAGTTCAGCATTGAGGGCACGTTCGACTTCGGCGACGGCTCTCACGAAACGGTTCCGGCGACCGATAGCTGCTGACCACCAAGACGGCGATCAGCAGACCTCCGAGGACCCATGGGGGGCGGCACGCCGGGCCGCCCCCCAACTATTTGGCCTGCTGGACGACGTGCGGGTAGGCGGTCTTCGGGCCCTGGGCGCCAAACGGAGCGAAGGGCTGTTGCTGCTTGCAGCTCGGGGGAGCCGGCACGTCGTTGGTCGAGAGTTGGTCGTCGAACGCGAACAGCTGCAGCCGGTCGAAGAAGTCCTGCGCGTCGGCGGCATCGCCGTCCGTGCGAGCTGTGAAGGCCGGATCGGTCGCGGCGGACGGGTCGAGCTGGGCGGCGACGCCGCCGCTGCACTGGCTGGTATCGAAGTTCGGTAGCCCGGCGGCGAGCTTCGAGTAGATGCCGGGCTTCGAGTACGCGTTGTTGCGGTTGATCCGGAGCCGCCCCGGATAGGTCGCAACCGACTCGGGGCTGAGCAGGCTCAGGGTCCGCAGGTAGTGCACCCGGTCGCGCTTGACAAGCGAGACGCCGTTGGTCGTCGCGGCGGCGTTCGCCACCAGCGCGCTGAGCTCGTGCTTGTAGCTGCCGATCGCCTGCAGCATCGGGTTGAGGCTGCGCAGGAACGGGTCGAGCGACCGCAGCAGCGGCGGGAAGTCGTCGCGGAACAGCTGGCGGAAGGCCGGGAAGGCGCGGGGCGAGCGGTCGATCACCGGGCCCAGGCCGTTGAAGAATCCGCGCAGCTGCGGGGCCAGTCGCCCGATGTCGATCAGGGTCGGTGACAGCTCGCGAGCCGCCGGAATCAACTGGACTACGAGGGGGTCCGCGTTGAGCGCGAACGAACGCAGGCGGGCGAGCGTGAGACGCGACTCGCGCAGGAACGTCGGGAATGCTCTGAAGATGTCGATCAGGTCCTGATCGCGGCGGGCCGTGGTCTGGATGACCGTGTTCGAGCTCTCGATCAGGCTGCGGAGCTCGCCGCGCCGGCGGCTGAGCGCGTCGAACGTGATGGCCCCGTTCGCGAACAGCTGGCGGACCGCCGTCTCCTGCGTGTTCAGGGTGCGGAAGACCTTGTCGAAGCCCGAGAAGGTCGGGGCGAGCTCACCGAACGCGTTCGAAAGGCTCTGCCCGCGGCCGTCGATCGCGATCGCGGAGTCGCGCAGCCAGGACCGCAGGGCCGCGCGAGTCTTCGGGTCGAACGTGCGCACGACCTCGTCGATCTGCACCGTCTTCGAGACCTGCGCCTTGTGCAGGGTGGCCCCTTCGGCGAGCTGCGGGCCGTCGGCGGTTCCCGGCGTGAGCTCGATGTAGGTCTCTCCGAGCAGCGTCTTCGCCCGCAGCGTCGCCTGGACGTCGGCGGGCAACGGCGCGAAGCGCTCGTCGATCGACAGGGTGGCCACCGCCGTCCCGCCGGCCGGAGGGAGATCGATGTTGACGACCTTGCCGACGTTGACGCCGGAGATCCGGACGTCGGACTGGTCGGCGAGCTGCGTCGCCTCCGTGACCGGGACCTTGATCTGATAGCTCTCGGGACGCAGCGGCGTCGGCCCGCCGAAAGAGACCCAGAGCAGCAGCGCGAGGCCGAAGCAAGACAGCACGAAGCCGACGATCACCAGGCCCTGAACGACTGTCGGTGCCTTCTTCTCCATCGCTCAGCAGACTTCCTTGGCGGTGGGCACGTTCGTGGCCTGGAAGATCGTCTGGAGATACGGCCGGGTGAGCACGAAGCCGCCGGCCAGGCTCGCGGAGTTGCAGGAGAGCAACAGGAGTCCGCGCCGCATCGGACCGGTCGCGTCCTCGAACCGGTAGTTGGAGTTGAGGTCGTGGTTGAGCCACGGGAGGTAGAACAGGTACCCGGGTGTGCGCTGGCCCGGGTTGAAGGCGAGCTCGTTGAGGCCGTAGTTGAGCGCTCCGAGGGCGTTGCCGAACTTGGTCACGGTGGTGCGCAGCGGCGCCGCCGCCTGCGCGGCGTGGCGGACCGGCGGGCGCACCTGCTGCGTGAACGGCCGCAGCTGCGTCCGCAGCGGCTCCGTCGTCTGGTTGAGGAAGTCCCGCGTGGACCGCAAGGCCGGGCCCAGCGCCTGCGCCTGTGGGGTGAGCGCTGTCAGGGTCGGGCGCAGCTCGCTCGACAGCGCGTCCGCGGTGGAGAGGCTGCGGCGCGTCGCGTCGAGGGTCGACGGCAGCTCGCGCAGCGCCTCGCGGATCGCCTGCTGCTGGTCGGCGAAGCCGCCGAGGGCAACGCTCGACGAGTCGACGAAGCGCGCGATCTGATCGTCGCGCTGCCCGAGCTCGTCGGTGAGCAGGGCGAAGTCGTGGACGACGCGCGCCAGCGCCGCGCGGCGCTTGGTCAGCGCGCCGGTGAGCTGCGCGGTGTACCGCGCAAACGGCTCGAGCCGCCGCAGGTCGGCCGAGAGCTGTATGCCCTTCGCCTTGCCGCCGATGCCCTCGGCCCCGCCCTGCAACAGCAGGGTCAGGTACTGGCGCGTGTCGGCGTCCAGGGTGGACAGGAACTCGTCCGGGTTCACGTTCGCCTGCGTGCGCGAGAGCGGGATCGTCGCCCCGTCGGGCAGCTGCCCGGTGCGCTGCCCGGGCTCGACCTCGACCACCATGTCGTTGAGGTTCGTCTTGGGGCGCAGCAGCAGCCGAGCGTCCGGATGGAGGAGCGGCGCGTACTTCGGGTCGATGTTCATCCCGACGAGTGCGTGGCCGTCCTCGACGTCGACCGACTCGATCTTGCCGATCTGGATCCCGGCCACCACCACCGCCTGCCCCTGGCCCGGGGTGACCGCCTGCGCCGAGGTGAACTCGCCCTCGAGGTGGAAGAACTCCTGACCGAAGAACGGCACCCAGCTCGGCAGCGAGGCCTTCTGCTGGGAGAGGATCCCGAGCGTCACCGCGAGTCCGGCGATCACGAGCACGCAGACGGCGAGGAAGTCGCCCACGCGACCGCGGAGCTGCCGCCTCAGGGTCGCGCGCCAGTGCGCGTCGCCGTTTGTCTCGCGAGCGCTCACGGCTGCGGCGCCTCCTCGCTTTGCGGCGGCAGCTCGCTCTGCGCCGGGCTCGGCGGGCCGACGGCGCCGAGGCCCGCGTTGAGATCGGGGACGTCGTTGGTGAAGCACTTGACGTCGGGGCGGTAGGGCGGCTTCGGCCCGAAGCCGGGCTGGGTGCCGAGCGGCGGGAGCGTCGTGTGCGCCCAGAGCGTCTTGTCCGTGGCGAGGTTGCCGTTGGGGTCGGTCTGGCTCGCGGTCAGGTCACCGTTGCCCGGCTGCAGCCGCAGGTACGGCCCGTTGCCGTCGAAGTTCTGGCTCTCGCCCGCGAGGTTGGCGGTGGTGTAGAAGAACTCGCGGTAGTTCGGCTGGCCGGTGGTGAAGCGGTCGTCGATCACCTGGTTGCCCGTCGGGACCAAGACGTCGCTCGTGCACCGGCTGAGCTGGTAGACCTGCGGCAGGGTCGTGAGCCCGGCCTGGCTGGCGGCGGCGAGGTCCGGGGTCGCACGGCGGACGAGCTCCACCAGGCCCCCGGCCTCCTGCTTCGAGAGCAGCGGCTCGGCCTGATTCAGCCACGGGTTCGCGGCGGCGATCGTCGACGGCAGCTCGGCGAGCGACGGGCGGAACTCGATCGCCCAGCGGCGCAGGGCCGGCAACGTCCGGCTCAGGTTGGCGAGTGAGGTACGCGTCGTCTGGAGGGTCGGCGGGAGCTCCTCGAACGTGCGGCCGAGGTTCTCCGACTCGGCGGCGAGCGCCCCGGTGAAGGAGTTCCAGTTGCTGACCAGGTCGCGGAGCTGCTCCTCGTGCACCGAGAGTGCGGCGAACGTGCGCGCCGAGCCGGAGATGAACCGGGCCAGGTCGTCCGGTTCGGTCCCGAGGAACGCCTCGGCGACCTGAGAGCCCGCCCGGCCGGCCTTGCCGCCGAAGTCGAACGCGCGGTTCAGCGCCTCCGCCGCGGTCTTGCCCTGCACCGCAGGATCCTGGGTCAGGTCCTCCGCCGCCGTCGGCCGGTGCGTGAGCGCCGTTCCGTAACCCTCCAGCAGGCGCCCGAGCTGGTTGCGCTGCGGCGCCTGGAGCGCCGTGAGGATCTCGTCGAACTGAACCGCCGTCGCCGTGTGGGTGACGGGGATGGTGTCGCCGCTGGCGAGCTCCGGAGCGCTGGGGCTTCCCGGATCGAGGTCGAGGAAGTAGTTGCCCTCGAGGAAGATCCGCGGCCGGATCTTGACCAGGGCGTCCTGCGTCACGGGCTGGCCCTCGGGGTCGACGGTGAAGCGCACCGTCGTGTTACGCCCGGCGGAGCTCGTGTCGAGGACCTCGCCCACATCGACTCCGGCGATGCGCACCGGGGACTTGGGCGAGATCGCGACGGCGTTGCGGAAGGTGGCCGAGATCTCGTAGCCGTGGCTCGTGAAGGGGATGTGCTTGGTGAAGGCGATGTACGGGCCGACGATCGCCACGATCAGGATCAGGGCGCCGATCAGCGGGCTCGGGAGGCGCCGGCGCTGCTGGTGGTGACCGGCGCGGTAGCGGGCGCGCTCGTCCTCGGGGAGGCTCACTTCGTCCCTCCGGTGAGCTGGCGCTTGGTCTGATTGGCGGTCCGGATGCCCTGGGCGCCGGGCGGGTTGCCGATCACCGTCTTGCCGGCGTCGTAGATCTCGTTCCCGGCCTCGCATTCGCGGGGCTGGCCGGGCGATGCCGTGTTCGGGTAGGGGTTCAGGTGCAGGTGGTTGAACAGCGAGGGCCCGTTCGCGGGGGCCGACGCCGGGGAGCCCTCGGCGTTCGGGCCGCGCGGAGGCGTGAAGGCGATGAACCGCGTCCAGGTCCCGAGCCCGTCGCCCTGCGAGCCCGTGCTGGCGAAGTTCTGGAACAGCAGCGAGAGGTAGTTGCAGGTCGTCTGCACCGGGGCCAGGAAGTGCAGCGTCGGATCGAGGATCTGGTTGGTGTCGATCAGCTGGTTGAGCCCCGTGCGGACTCCCGGGGCCGACTGGAAGTCGAGCAGCGCCTGCGCGGTCGGCTCGAGCTCGCGGTTGAACTTCGGCGACTCGTTGAGGACAGGGATGCCGGCGCGCAGGGCGGCGGCGATCTCCGGTGAGGTGTCCCCGAGCGCCTCGGCCCCGGGCTTGAAGGCCGTGAAGAACTGGCGCGAGTGCTCCAGAAACGGGTTCAGGACCGGGAAAGTGCGGGTCCCCTCGGCGAGGGTCGCGGGCGCCTCGGAGATCGTGTCCTGGAGGTACGGGCGCGCGATGTCGGCGAACGCGGCGAAGGTCTGGTCGAGGCCGACGAAGAGCTGCGCCGCGGTCTCGCCCACCGGCGCGACCTCGGACGCGAGGGCGGACAGGCCGCTGAAGAAGCCGCCGAGGTTGGTCTGCGCCGAGGCGAGATTGGCGAGGACCGGTTGGGCGTGACGGAGGAACGAGGCGATCTCGCCGATCGCATCGTTGAGGTCGGGACCGCGCCCGGCGAGCGCGTCGCCGAACCCCTTCAGGTTCTCCTCGGCGGCGATCCGGGTGCGGTGGTTGAACGTGTTCAGCACCTGATCGAGCTCCACCGGGTGTGGGCGCGCCGCGGTGGTCGGGATCGTCGCGCCGGCCGGATACCCCTCGTCCGAGTCGCCGGGCGTGATCTCGAGGTACTTGAGCCCGAGCGTCGACCGGTTGCGGATCAGCACCGTCGAGTCGACGGGCAGCGGCTCGACGTCCTGGTTGAGCTCCATGTCGAGCTTTGCGACGGTGCGGCCGTCGTCGAGTCGCACCGGGGTGATCGACTTCACGAGGCCGACCCGGATGCCGCCAATCCGGACCTCGTTGTTGGCGACGAGGGAGTTGGCATCCGGGACCAGGGCCGAGAGCGAGTAGGTGGGGACGAACGGCAGGCCCGCGGTCGCGTTGTAGGCGAGGAAGACGGCGAGGATCGTGATCAGCACCGTGAGGGCGCCGATGATCACCGGGCTCGAGCCGATCGAATACAGGCCGCTGCGCCTCATCGGCCCACCAGGAGGTTGAGGAGATCCTTCATCGCCCGCGGGCTCACGTCGGGCTGCGGGGAGACGGGCGCCGGCTGCGCGTCGGGCGCCGCGTCGGCGGAGGGATCGGGAGTCGTCGTCGTGCTCTGCGGAACGGTTGAGGCGCCCGGCGTCGCGGTGACGCCCGGGTTCGTCGGTTTCGGTGTCGGACGCGGCGGCCCGAGCTCGATCCCGCCGGTCGGCGGCGCCGGCTGCGTGCGCTCGTCGCCGGTGCGGTCGCGATGGGCGTGCTTGGCGGTGGGCGGGGTGGACACGTCGCCGGTCCCGCCGTCCCCGGTGATCAGCGGGAAGTTGGCGATCGGCGGGCCCTTGCCCGCCCCCGCCTCGAACCTGGCGTCGCAGCCGCTCGCCCAGCCGACTGAGTAGTCGACGCAGTTCGTGGCCACCAGCGACGTGCGGAGGAAGTGGCCGGCGTCGTCGAAGCCGTTGACCGACCCGGTCGTGTTGTAGATCAGGTCCATCAGGCCCTCGAACCCCTTGGTGCGCTTGGTCGAGGAGAGGAGCGCCGCGAGGTCCGTCGTCGGGCGCTCACCCGCCTGCGCGAGATCGCGCGCCTTGCGGACGATCGGGTCCGCGGCGGCGAACTTGGGTCCCGAGGCTTCGGCGGCGTCGCCGAGGCTGGTGAGCCCCACGGTCGAGGCTTCGGCGAAGGGGCTCAGCGCGCGGGTGGCGTCGGTGAGCGACGGCGCGGCGCGGCCGAGCTCCGCCGCGACGGGCAACGCGGCGTTGGAGAAGCCCTGGAACTTGGCCATCGTGCCGCGGAGCTCGCGCAGGAAGCCCGGGAACCGCGCCAGCGCCTGCTCGAGGTCCGCCCGGCGCTCGGCCGTCGCGGCGGCCGTCTCGCCGGCGTTGTCGATGAAGCCGGCGACGTGATCCCGCTCCCGGCTGAGTGGCGCGAGGATCCGCTCGGAGTTGCTCGCCAGGTCGGCGAGCTGGCGCCGCTGGTGGGCGAGGATCGCGAGCACGCGATCGCCGTCGCGGAGCGTCGGGTCGGCGCGGCGGACGATCTCGGCGATCTCGTCGCCGCGGGCGGCGAAGGTGGCGCCGAGGTCGTTGAGGATCAGCCGCAGTCGCTCGCGGGTCGGCATGCGCATCACGTTCGTGACCAGGTCGATGTCGACCGTCTTGCCGTTGTTCTCCAGCGGCAGCAGGTACTGGCCCGCGCCGGGCTCGCCGTCGGGGATCCGCTCGAGCGGCGGTGGCTGGGGATCCTCGATCGGGCGCGGCCGGCTGGGCCGGCAGGCGACGTAGCGCTCGCCGATCAGCGACTGAGGCCGCAGGATGCAGCTCGCGTCGCGGCGGAAGTCCTGGAACGCGGGGTCGGTGATGTCCAGGACCACGACCGCCTTGCCGTCCTGGTCCTCCTCGCCGGGCGTGTCGCTGACCTGCTCCCCGGGGAGGGAGACGTCGATCGAGTCGACCACTCCGGCGTTCGCCCCGGCGATCCGCACGTCCTCGCCCGGGACGATGAACGAGCCGTTGTCGAACACGGCGCGAACGAGGTATTTGTCGTCGTCCTCGCTCCCGGTGGGGCCAGCGGCGACGAACGCGGCGATCGCGAGCAGCCCGATCCCGACTGCCAGCAGGCGCCTCACGATCCCCCCGGAACGTCGTCGGGGTTGCAATCACCCGCGTCGAGGCCGCTGTCGGGCCAGAGCGGTGCCACGAACGGGTTCGAGCGGTCCGGGGCCGGAGCCGCGGCGCCGCCAGGGCACGGCTGCGAGTCGCTTCCGGGCAGCAGCGGCTCGTACTGATCGGCGGCGGGCAGCGCGTCGAGCCCACCCGTGGCCCCGTTGTAGGAGAACAGGTTCAGGTCCGCGACGCTGGCGCGGGCGTAGTGGCCGTTTGCGTCGTAGTAGCCCGTGATCTGACCGAGCTTGGTGAGGGCGTTGAGGATGTCCGGCGTGTACGGACGGGCGAAGTTCAGCGTCGGCTGGAAGTCGTTGATCGCCTTCTCCGCCCGCCCAAAGGCCGAGTTGGCGCGGCTCTGAACGGTCGGCAGGGTCGCGAAGAGGTCGGCGAGGTCGTCCGCCTTCCCCGGGCGGGACACCACCTTGCGCAGGTCGGTGACCACCGGCAGCGCCTCCGAGATCACCGGCCGCAGGCGGGCGAGGAACGGGGCGAGGTTCTTGGTCGCCGGCTTTGCCGTGTCGACGAGGGGATCGAGGTCGTCGAGCGCCGCGCGCAGGTTGACGAAGGTGGTGTTGCTCTGCCGGAAGGTCGGCGCGAGCAGGCGCAGCGTCCGGTCGAGGTCGGTGTTCTCGCGCGCAATCGTGCCGAACGCCGTATTCGCGTTGCTCACCGACTGCTCGAGGTCGTCGTGGCGGTCGGAGAGCGCCGTGAACAGCCTCGCCGAGCTCGTGATGAAGCTGCGGAACAGGCGTTGGTCGGAGTTGACCTGGCGCAGGACCGCGTCCGTGCGGCTGAGGGACGGCTCGAGGTACTTGTAGGTCTCGTTGGCGGCGGCGCCCTTGCCCGCGTAGACGGCGGCCTGGCCCCGGACGAAGCGCGCCAGGCCCTGGCGCGTGCGCGGCCCGAAGGCGTCGAAGAGCTGGTCGACGTCGACCGGCGACGTGGTCGACTCGGGCCCGAGGGTGGACCCGTCCTCGAGTGCCGGCTCGTTGTTGGGGCCGGGAGAGATCGAGACGTAGCGGTTGGCGATCCCGGCCAGCGACGTGGCACGGATCACCGCCGTGGTGCCCTGATGGAGCTGCTGATCGACCGTCACGTCGACGATCGCCTGCGCCTTGTCGTCGAGGTCGATGGAGTCGACGCTGCCGACCGGATGCCCGCCGATCATCACCTGGTTGTCGGGAACCAGCTGGCCCCCGGTCGTGAACACGAGGCGGTAGCTGTAGCCGTCGTCGTCGTCGAAGATGAAGATCAGCGCCAGGACGACGACAGCCACCACGGCTGCGACCGCCGCCAGGCGGCGCAGGAGGGTGCTGGCGGTGCCGCCCGCGCCCGGCTCGACCTTCGCGCTTGTCGCCTCGGCATGCATCTACGCCTCCGCTGACAAGCGCCACCGGAAGACCAAATTTCTAATAAACGTCCCTGTACGCGAGCGGCCAGTCTACATACGGCCCGAACGCGTCACAAGGCTCGAACGGCCCCCGCGGGCAAGCTTAAACCGAGAAACACGCATTGTTCGTTCCGGCCGCGAACGGACGCCGGATCGGCGCTCGCAGAGGGGGCTCAGGGCTCGCTGAGGCGCAGCGAATAGGTCCCGGTGCGCTCGCCCAGGCCGCCGCCGTCGCGGACGAACAGCGTGTGGGTGCCACCGGTGTTCAGATGGCAGACGAAGTCGTCTGCGAAGGTCGAGGCGCACTCGGTCGACCCGTCGGTCTTCAGCACGTCGGTGAGCGGCTCCCATGTGCCCGAGAGGGTCGGCGCCTGCACCCGGACGTCGCTACCCGCGGGCCCGGTGAACCGCACGCAGTCGATGGCTCCGGCCGCGCTGACGCCGCGGGTCTGAGCGGGATCACCAACGCTCACCAGGTCGCAGTCGGTCGGGGTCGGGAACTTCTCGAGCACGATCCTGTAGTTGGCGGTCTGCACGCCACCGTTGGCGTAGACGTAGACGCGGTTGGTGCCCGCGGCGTCGAGCAGGCAGGAGGTGTCGGTGGCGCTGGTCGGCCCGCAGACGGTGGTCCCGTTGGGGCGCACGACCTCGAACAGCAGGGTCGCCGGGGCCGGGGAGGTCTCGACCACGCGCACCTGCCAGCGCTGGCCCGAGGCGGCGCCGGCGTGCGAGAAGCAGTCCATCTCGACCTGCTGGTTGATCGCCCCGGTCTTGCCGGTCGGCCCGTAGGGCAGCGCCGTGCAGGCCGAGGGGTCGTTGAGGCGCTCCAATCGCAGGCGCCCGGTCCCGGTGCGCTCGCCCAGGCCGCCGCCGTCGCGGACGATCAGGGTGTGGGTGCCGCCGGTGGTCAGGGTGCAGGTCTGATCGTCGGCGAAGGTCGAGGCGCAGGCGGTCGAGCCGTCGGGTTTGAGGATGTCGGTGAGCGGCTCCCAGGCGCCGGTCGAGTTGATCATCCGGGCGCGGATCACGTCCCCGGCGGCGCCGCTGAAGGTAAAGCAGTTGATCGCCCCGGCGTTGGCGACGTTGGCCACGTTGGTCGTCCCGTAGGCCGCCGCGGTGCAGTCGGTCGGGGTCGGGAACTTCTCGAGCACGATCCTGTAGTTGGCGGTCTGCACGCCGCCGGAGGCGTAGACGTAGACGCGGTTGGTGCCCGCGGCGTCGAGCAGGCAGGAGGTGTCGGTGGCGCTGGTCGGCCCGCAGACGGTGGTCCCGTTGGGGCGCACGACCTCGAACAGCAGGGTCGCCGGGGCCGGGGAGGTCTCGACCACGCGCACCTGCCAGCGCTGGCCCGAGGCGGCGCCGGCGTGCGAGAAGCAGTCGATCTCGACCTGCTGGTTGATCGCCCCGGTCTTGCCGGTCGGCCCGTAGGGCAGCGCCGTGCAGGCCGAGGGGTCGTTGAGGCGCTCCAGTCGCAGGCGCCCGGTCCCGGTGCGCTCGCCGAGGCCGCCGCCGTCGCGGACGATCAGCGGTGTGGTTGCCGCCGGTGGTCAGGGTGCAGGTCTGATCGTCGGCGAAGGTCGAGGCGCAGGCGGTCGAGCCGTCGGGTTTGAGGATGTCGGTGAGCGGCTCCCAGGCGCCGGTCGAGTTGATCATCCGGGCGCGGATCACGTCCCCGGCGGCGCCGCTGAAGGTAAAGCAGTTGATCGCCCCGGCGTTGGCGACGTTGGCCACGTTGGTCGTCCCGTAGGCCGCCGCGGTGCAGTCGGTCGGGGTCGGGAACTTCTCGAGCACGATCCTGTAGTTGGCGGTCTGCACGCCGCCGTAGGCGTAGACGTAGACGCGGTTGGTGCCCGCGGCGTCGAGCAGGCAGGAGGTGTCGGTGGCGCTGGTCGGCCCGCAGACGGTGGTCCCGTTGGGGCGCACGACCTCGAACAGCAGGGTCGCCGGGGCCGGGGAGGTCTCGACCACGCGCACCTGCCAGCGCTGGCCCGAGGCGGCGCCGGCGTGCGAGAAGCAGTCGATCTCGACCTGCTGGTTGATCGCCCCGGTCTTGCCGGTCGGCCCGTAGGGCAGCGCCGTGCAGGCCGAGGGGTCGTTGAGGCGCTCCAATCGCAGGCGCCCGGTGCCGGTGCGCTCGCCGAGGCCGCCGCCGTCGCGGACGAACAGGGTGTGGGTGCCGCCGGTGGTCAGGGTGCAGGTCTGATCGTCGGCGAAGGTCGAGGCGCAGGCGGTCGAGCCGTCGGGTTTGAGGATGTCGGTGAGCGGCTCCCAGGCGCCGGTCGAGTTGATCATCCGGGCGCGGATCACGTCCCCGGCGGCGCCGCTGAAGGTAAAGCAGTTGATCGCCCCGGCGTTGGCGACGTTGGCCACGTTGGTCGTCCCGTAGGCCGCCGCGGTGCAGTCGGTCGGGGTCGGGAACTTCTCGAGCACGATCCTGTAGTTGGCGGTCTGCACGCCACCGTTGGCGTAGACGTAGACGCGGTTGGTGCCCGCGGCGTCGAGCAGGCAGGAGGTGTCGGTGGCGCTGGTCGGCCCGCAGACGGTGGTCCCGTTGGGGCGCACGACCTCGAACAGCAGGGTCGCCGGGGCCGGGGAGGTCTCGACCACGCGCACCTGCCAGCGCTGGCCCGAGGCGGCGCCGGCGTGCGAGAAGCAGTCCATCTCGACCTGCTGGTTGATCGCCCCGGTCTTGCCGGTCGGCCCATAGGGCAGCGCCGTGCAGGCCGAGGGGTCGTTGAGGCGCTCCACCGTGGTCACGAACGAGCCGTTGCCGGAGCCGTTGGAGTCGACGCGCAGCGTGTGGGTCCCGGTCGAGGTCAGCTCACAGGTCAAGTCGTCGGCGAAGGTCGGCCCGCAGACGACGCCGGCCCCGAAGCGGACGGAGGTCAGCGGGTTGACCGTGCCTGCGGTCGGGACCACCCGGACCCGGATCACATCCCCGTCGTTACCGGAGAACGTCAGGTCGCGCACCTGCACGCCGCTCGTGATCGTGCAGTTGATGCGCTCGCCGTAGGCGATGTCGCCGTCGCAGCCGACGGCGGCGGCGGGTTCGGAATGGCGCAACGACCAAGACGCCGAGGCGACCAGCAGTCCCGCCAGCACCAGAGCCCTCCATCTCCAGGTCACCGCGCAAACCTACAGCCGCCTGCCCCGATGTCAAACGGTGCGGACACGACTCGTAAACGCGGTCGCACGGGAGGCTGAATTAGAGTCGCGCGCATGAATGGCATCGCCGAGCTGCAGATCGAAGGACGTATCGCCACCCCCGACGACGCCGATTGGGAGGCGGCCCGCCAGGCCTGGAACCTCGCGGCGGACCCGCAACCGAGCGCCGCGGCGTTCGTCGAGAGCGCTGCCGACGTGGCCGCCGTGCTCCGCTACTGCGCCGACAACGGCCTGCGCGCGCTCGGCCAGAGCACCGGGCATGGGGCGGCCGCGGTCGGCGCCCTCGACGACACGGTCGTGATCAAGACCGAGCGGATGCGCGGGATCGAGATCGACCCCGAGGCGGAGACCGCCCGGGTCGAGGCCGGGGTGCTCGCCCTCGAGCTCGGCGAAGAGGCGGCCAAGCACGGGCTGTGCTCGATGCCGGGGTCCTCGCCCGACGTCGGGATCACGGGCTACACGCTCGGCGGCGGTCTCAGCTGGCTGGGTCGCCAGTACGGGTTCGCCTGCAACCGGGTTGGGGCGATCGAGGTCGTGACGGCCGACGGCGAGGCGCGCACGGTCGATGCGAACAACGAGCCCGACCTCTTCTGGGCTCTGCGCGGCGGTGGCGGCGGGTACGCGATCGTCACCGCCCTGCACCTCGACCTGATCCCCCTCGCCGAGGTCTACGGCGGGGTGCTGATCTTTCCCGCGGAGGTCGGCGCCGAGGCCGTACGCGCCTACCGCGACTGGACCCGGACCGTCGGCGAGGAGGTGACGTCGGTCGTGCGATTCCTGCGCCCGCCGCCGTTCCCGGACGTCCCGGAGCCCCTGCGCGACAAGCCCCTGCTGACGATCGACGCCGCCTGCATCGTCGACGAGGCCGAGGGCGAGCGGCTGATCGCGCCGCTGCGCGAACTCGGCGAGCCGATCATGGACACATTCGCCCAGATGCCGGTCGCCGGGCTGAGCCGCATCCACATGGATCCCGAGCAGCCGGTCCCGGCCCTCGGCCACCATGCGCTGATCCCGGAGCTCACCGACGAAGCGATCGAGGCGTTCTATGGGGCCGTCGGCCCAGAGGCCGGGTCGCCGCTGCTGCTCGCCGAGCTCCGCCACATCGGCGGCGCGCTGGGGCGGCCGGCGGATGACGCCGGGGCGCTCGATCACCTCGACGGGGACTTCGTGATGCTCGGACTCGGGATGAAGATCAGCCCGGAGATGGAGCAGGCGGTCGCCGGTGCGCTGGATGGGCTGCATGAGACGATGGCTCCCTGGGCGGCCGAGGGCGGTTACTTCAACTTTGCCGAGCGTCCCAGCGACGTCGAGGCGATCCTGCCCGCCGACACCTGCCGACGGCTCGGCGAGGTGAAGCGCCGCTGGGATCCCGAACGGGATCGTGCGCGCCAACCACATGCTGGCCCTCGAGCCCGCCTGAGGGCCCCGCCGTCAGCGCGATAGCTTGCCCCGCATGACCCTCGGGCTCCCCGACGGCATCAAGGCCTGCCTCTTCGACCTCGACGGGGTGCTGACGCAGACCGCGAAGGTCCACGCCAAGGCGTGGAAGCAGATGTTCGACGACTACCTGCGCCAGCGGGCCGCCGCGAACGGGGACGAGTTTCGCGCGTTCGACATCCGCGACGACTACGACCGGTACGTGGACGGCAAGCCGCGGGGCGACGGCGTGCGCTCGTTCCTGGAGTCCCGCGGGATCGACCTCCCCGAGGGCTCGGCCGATGATCCGCCCGAGGCCGAGACGATCGTCGGGCTCGGAAACCGCAAGAACGAGATCGTGCTGCGGTTGATCGACGAGCAGGGCGTCGAGCCGTACGACGGCTCGGTGCGCTACGTGCGGGCCGCGACCGACGCCGGGCTGCGACGGGCGGTCGTCTCGTCGAGCACCAACTGCCGCGCCGTCCTGCAGGCCGCCGGGATCGAGGACCTCTTCGAGGAGATCGTCGACGGCCACGTCGCCCAGCGGGAGCACCTCGCCGGCAAGCCGGCGCCCGACACCTACCTCGCCGGCGCGCAGCAAGCTCGGCGTCGAGCCGCAGGAGGCGGCGGTGTACGAGGACGCGCTGGCCGGCGTCGAGGCGGGCCGCGCGGGCGACTTCGGCTACGTGGTCGGCGTGGATCGCGTCGGCCAGGCCGACGGCGCTGCGCGAGCACGGCGGCGACGTCGTCGTCGAGGACCTGGCGGAGCTGCTCGATTGATCCGCCACGGGTCGTACGACGTCGCGCCCTGGGAGGTGCGCGAGCGCACGCTCGACCTGGACGTCCTGGCGCAGTCGGAGTCCGTGTTCGCGCTGTCGAACGGGCACATCGGGCTGCGCGGCAACCTCGACGAGGGCGAGCCCTACGGCCTGCCCGGGCACCTACCTCAACGGCTTCTACGAGACGATGCCGCTGCCGTACGCGGAGGCCGGCTACGGCTACCCGGAGTCGGGCCAGAGCGTGGTCAACGCGACCAACGGCAAGATCATCCGGCTGCTGGTCGCCGACGAGCCGTTCGACCTGCGTTACGGGCGCCTGCGGCAGCCACGAGCGCACGCTCGACCTGCGCGCCGGCACCCTGACGCGGGAGGTCGAGTGGACCTCGCCCACCGAGGACACGCGTGAAGCTCCGCACGACCCGGCTGGTGTCGCTCGCCCAGCGGGCGATCGCCGCGATCGAGTACATCGTCGAGCCGGTCGACAAGCCGCTGCGGATCGTCGTCCAGTCGGAGCTGGTCGCCAACGAGCCGCTGCCGCGCGACGAGAGCGACCCGCGCGCGCGCGATGCTGCCAGGGCGGCCCTCGAGTCCGAGCGTCACGGCACGCACGACCTGCGCGCGATCCTCGTGCACCGGACGAAGTCGCAGCGAGCTGCGGATGGCCGCCGGCTACGACCACGTGGTCGAGTGCGCGCAGGACCTGCAGACGGCCTCGCAGTCCGAGCCGGACTTCGCGCGCACGACCTTCTCGGCCGAGATCGAGCCCGGCTCGCCGCTGCGGCTGGTCAAGTTCATCGCCTACGGCTGGTCGGCGCGGCGCTCGATGCCGGCGCTGCGCGACCAGGTCTCGGCGGGACTCGCCGAGGCCAAGCACACCGGCTGGGAGGACCTCGTGCGGCTGCAGCGCGAGTACCTGGACGAGTTCTGGGAGCGCGCCGACGTGGAGATCGACGGCGAGCCGCGGCTGCAGCAGGCGCTGCGCTTCGGCATGTTCCACGTGGTACAGTCCGGGGCGCGCAACGAGGGCCGCGCGATCCCGGCCAAGGGCCTCACCGGCTCCGGGTACGACGGGCACGCGTTCTGGGACACGGAGACGTTCGTGCTCCCGATGCTCACCTACGCGCTGCCGTCGGCCGCCCGCGACGCGCTGCGGTGGCGCCACGCGACGCTCGACAAGGCGCAGCACCGCGCCGCGCAGCTCGGGCTCGAGGGCGCCGCGTTCCCGTGGCGGACGATCGCGGGCGAGGAGTGCTCGAGCTACTGGCCGGCCGGCACCGCGGCGTTCCACATCAACGCCGACATCGCCCACGCCGTCTCGAAGTACATCAACGCGACCGGTGATGACGACTTCATCGAGGACTGCGGCGGCGAGCTGCTCGTGGAGACCGCCCGGCTGTGGCGCTCGATCGGGCACCACGACAGCCGCGGCAACTTCCGCATCGACGGGGTCACCGGCCCCGATGAGTACAGCGCGGTCGCCGACAACAACGTGTTCACCAACCTCGCGGCGCGGCGGAACCTGCTGGACGCCGCCGACAACGTCGGAGCACCGGCCGGAGCTCGCCCACCGCCTGGGCGTCGATGCGGAGGAGGCGGCGGCGTGGCGAGACGCCGCCAACGCGATGACGATCCCCTACGACGAGGCGCTCGGCGTGCACCCCCAGTCCGAGGGCTACACCGACCACGCGCCGTGGAACTTCGAGCGACACCCCCGACGACGCCTTCCCGCTGTTCCTGCACTACCCGTACTTCGACCTCTACCGCAAGCAGGTGGTCAAGCAGGCCGACCTGGTGCTCGCTCTCGCCCTGTTCGGCGACCGCTTCACCGCCGAGGAGAAGGCGCGCGACTTCGCCTACTACGAGCCGCTGACCGTGCGCGACTCCTCGCTCTCGGCCTGCACGCAGGCGGTGATCGCGGCCGAGGTCGGGCACATGGACCTCGCCTACGCGTACATGACCGAGGCGGCGTTCATGGACCTCGACGACCTCGAGCACAACTCCCGCGACGGCGTCCACATGGCCTCGCTCGCGGGCGCCTGGATCGCCGCCGTGGCCGGCTTCGGGGGGATGCGGGATTTCGGCGGCGAGCTGACCTTCATGCCACGGCTGCCAGATCAGCTCACGCGGCTGCGCTACCGCCTCGGGTTCCGCGGTCGCGTGCTCGAGGTCAAGGTGACCTCGAAGCAGGCCGCCTACACCCTCCACTCGGGCGAGCCGCTGAAGATCCTCCACCACGGGGAGGAGATCGAGGTCTCCGAGACGGAGACGGTCAAGCGCGCGATCCCGCATCTGAGGCCCGGCAAGCAGCCGCGTCAGCCCCCGCACCGCGAGCCCTTCGGGGCCCGCGGAAGCGGCTGAGGTCGAATCCGCGTGGCCGTTGACCTCGATCGGCCGGTCCGCCGCCTGCTGCCCGAGCACGACCGCACCACGATCGGGACCCAGCTCGGCGGGCTCGACCTGACGGGTCGCGCGCGCGAGGACCGCCCGTACGTGGTCACCAACTTCGCGCTCACCCTCGACGGCCACGCGACGATCTCCGGGCGCTCCGGCGCGATCGGCTCCGATGCCGACACGACGATGCTCGTCGGGCTGCGGACCCTGGTCGACGCGGTGATGATCGGCGGGGGCACGATGCGGGCCGAGCGGTACGGGCCGCCCGTGAGCGATCCGGCAAAGCGCGAGTTGCGCCAGCGGCGCGGGCTGGCGCCCAACCCGCTGATGGTGGTCGTCTCGGGCAGCCTCGACATCCCCTGGGACGCGCCCCTCTTCACCGCGGGGGAGGGGGAGGTGCTCATCTGCACGTCCTCCGACGCCGATCCACCGGCGACCGCGACCCCGGTCGAGCTCCTTCGCCAGCCGGACCGCTGCGATCTGCGCCGCCTCCTGGCGCCACCTGCGCGCCGATCGCGAGGTTCGAGCGCTGCTCTGCGAGGGCGGCCCGCGCATCCACGGCGAGCTGGTCGAGGGCGGCCTGGTGGACGAGCTGTTCGTCACCCACGCGCCGAAGCTCGGCGGCGGGGTCGGACCCGGGCTGATCGCCGGCCTGCCCGAGCACGAGCGCGACCTCGAGCTCGCCTGGCTGCTGGCCGAGGAGTCGACCGGGGAGCTCTTCGGCCGATATTTGACCGGGGCCACGGACGGGTAGTCAGGCTGCGATGGAGCTCGTCGACTACACCGACGACGACCTCGCGCTCAGCGTCGCGCTCGAGACCGATCCCGTCGTGATGGCGGAGCTCGGCGGACCACGGTCGCTGGAGTCGATCGAGAAGGTCCACCCGCGGCGGGTCGCGCCGTCCGCCGACGGCGGCATGTGGCTCAACGTCGTGCTCGAGGACGAGCCGGAGCCCGTGGGGGCGATCGGCGTGTGGTGGTCGGAGTGGCAGGACGAGGAGTTGTGGGAGGTCGGCTGGATGCTGCGGCCGCAGTTCCACGGACGGGGGCTCGGCAGCGAGGCGCTCGGGATGCTGATCGAGCGCCTGCGCGCGGACCCGAAGTTCGACGTGGTGCACGCGTTCCCGGGCGCCACCAACGCGCCGTCGAACGGGCTCTGTAGGAAGTTCGGCTTCGAGCTGCTCGGCGGCGGCGAGGTTGAGTTCGCCGGCCGGCCGCTGACCGTGAACCACTGGTCGCTGCGAACGGACGCCTGAGTCAGGCCGGGGTGGGCACCGCGTACTCGCCGGTCTCGTCGGGGATCAGCCCCGCCTGCTCGGACTCGCGCTCGCCGCGTCGCAACATCCGCAGCCCGAGGAGGGTCGCCGCCAGCAGGCCGGTGGTCCCGAGGCTGAGCTGGACGCTCAACAACCCTTCCCGCGACCAGTAGACATCGTCGAGCTCGAGCAGCAGCGCCGCCTCGTCGAAGGTGAGGCCGATCCCGGCGCCGAACGGCAGGGCGAGGGCCTGCTCGAGCTTGTCGCTCTGCGTGATCAGCCCCGCGCCGCCGGCGGCGAACGCGGTCAGGATCCCGGGGACGAAGTGGTGCACGTGGCGGCCGCGCACCTTGACGTTGCTGGTCGGCCACCAGCCGTTGCGGATGCCCCAGGTGGAGAGCCGCATGAGCGCGAAGCCGCCCACGAATCCGCTGAGCATGTTGAAGAGGATCGTCTCGCCCTTGGGCGCCGCGACATAGCCCTCGATCGCGACGGTGACCGTGTCCTGGGTCGCCAGGGTCGCCGCCTCGAGCGCGTGCTCGGCCGTCTCGATCACACCTGTGTCGGCCGGGGCACCCGCGGTCCGGCGGCGGGCCATGCGGGCGAACTGTCCCGCGAAAGCCGCGGCGGACGTGGCGATCGCGGCCCCGGCGAGGCCGAGGGTCAGCCGGTCGGCGCGACCACGGTTCCTGCGTCGCCGTGCGAACACCGGGGCGCCTTAGAGGCGGATCAGGTTCTCGGCGGCGATTCCCCGGGTGACGCCGCGGAAGTCGACCACCAGCGGCGCCCGGGCCACCACGTCTGAGTAGTCGACCTCGTCGTGCGCGGTGATCACGCAGGCGACGTCGCAGCCCGCGAGCGCCTCGTCGAGCGGCTCCGAGGCGAGATCGAGCTCGGGATCTCGGGGACGTGCGGGTCGTGGTAGGCGACGTCGGCGCCGAGCTCGCGCAGCAGGTGGGCGATCTTCAGCGCCGGGGCCTCGCGCATGTCGCCGACCCCCTTCTTGTAGGAGACGCCCAGCAACAGCACGCGCGAGTCGCGGACCGGCTTGGAGCCCTGGTTGAGGGCGCGGACGACGCGCTCGACGCAGTAGTGCGGCTGGTGCTGGTTGACCTTGCCGGCGAGCTCCACGAACTCGGCCGGGAAGTCGTACTCGCGGGCCTTGAACGAGAGGTAGAACGGATCGACGGGCAGGCAGTGACCGCCCATCCCGGGGCCGGGCTCGAAGCGCATGAAGCCGTAGGGCTTGGTGGCCGCGGCGTCCACGACCTCCCAGACGTCGATCCCCATCCGCTCGCAGAGCACGGCGAGCTCGTTGACGAGCGCGATGTTGACGGAGCGGAAGATGTTCTCGAGCAGCTTGGTCATCTCGGCCGCCTCCGGGGTGGCGACGACGACCACGTCGTCGCAGATCTCGGAGTAGACGGTCGCCGCGCGCTCGGCGCAGGCCGGGGTCAGGCCGCCGACAACCTTGGGCGTGGTCCGGATCGTGTGATCGGTCCGACCGGGGTCGATGCGCTCCGGCGAGAAGGCGAGGTGGAAGTCGCGGCCGGCCGCCAGCCCGGACTCCTCGAGCAGGGGCTGCAGGCGCTCGCGCGTCGTCCCGGGGTAGGTGGTCGACTCGAGGACCACGAGCTCGCCCTCGTGCAGGACGGTCGCCAGCGCCCGCCCGGCGTCCGCGATGTAGGTGAGGTCGGGCTCGCGCTGGTTGGCGAGCGGGGTGGGGACGCAGATCAGGACGGCGTCGCAGCCGGCGAGCACCTCGTGGTCGGTGCTGGCCCGGAGGCGGTCGCCGAGCGCCTGCAGGCGCTCGTCGTCGACGTCCTCGACCTGACTGCGGCCGGCGTTGAGCCCGTCGACCACCCGCTCGGAGACGTCGAGCCCCATGACCTCGTGCCCCGCCTCGGCAAACGCCACGGCGAGCGGCAGCCCGACGTACCCCAGGCCAATGATCCCAACCCTCATGCCGGCTCAGTGTAAGCGCCCGCGAGCTGCGCGATGAGGCGTCCGTTGGCGGATTCGGGGTTGCGCGCCGCCTCGGCGGCGCGCACCTCGATCAGGAGCTTGGTCGCCACCAGAGCCGCGGCGAGCGCCTCCTCGGAGTCGTCGGCGAGCAAAACCTGGTCGCATTCTTGACCCGCGAGCAGGGTTTCGAGCTGCTCGAGCGCGCGGGCGAGCTCAGCGACCGCGGGCGCCTCGGGATCGATCGGACCGGGCTCAGGCGCCCATATCCGGGAGTTTTCGGCTCCTCCGATCGTTTGTTTCATTGCCTGTGCGACCGAACGTTCTCCCACGATGATCGAAGCCATGTTCAAACCCCTACTCAACCGGTCAACAAAAGGACTGGCGGCCGCACCTTTGCGCCGCGGCCGCGGATAGCATCGCTTACGGATGAAGCGTTTGCTCTCACCGTGGGCCTTCGGCGTCAGCGCCGCCCGGCATCTGGCCTGGTACGTGAACTACCAGGTCAGCGGCCAGACCCGCCCGCGGTCCTAGCCCGCCGGCTCACGACCGGCCGGCGCGCAGGGCCCTGACCGCGCGCAGTTCGAGCACCTCCGCCGACGGCTCATCGATTGCGGCACGCGGCCCGACCAGCTCCTCGGCCGCCATCCGCACCTCTCGCGCCCGGCCGCGTCCGTCGGGAACCACCCGCCACGCGGAGGCCTCCGCACGGGCGCTGAGCGCGCCGACCACCCGGTCGCCGCGGATCAGGATCCCGGCCCCGTCGTCGAGCCCGTACCCCGGGCGGCCACGACGGGCCACCTCGGCCAGCGTCGCCTGGCGGCGCTCGGGATCGCGGTGGTAGTGGACGCTCAGGATGCCCGGCACGAACCCGAGGCCGGGGACGGGGCGAGCGATCCCGGCCGAGCGGCTCACGCCCCACTCGAACCAGCACATCGCCCCGGCGCTCTGGCCCGCCAGGACGATGCCGCGCTCCCAGCAGCGGCGGAGCAGATCGTCGACCCCGTGGGCTCGCCAAATCGCGATCAGGTTCAGCATGCTGCCGCCGCCGACGTAGATCGCGTCCCGGCTCAGCAGGTGCTCCGCGAGATCGACCGCCTCGGCCTCGAGCCGGAAGAGCGAGAGATGCGAGAGCTCGCACTCCCGTTCGGCGAAGCTCGAGCGAAAGGCCGCGATCTGGTCGGCGGGATCGCCGCTCGCGGTCGGCAGCAGGCAGAGCTTCGGTCGCGGCCCGGGCAGAAGCCCGAGCAGGTGGTCCCGGATCGCCTCGTTGCCGCGCCGCCGCGAGAACTCGTGCCCGCCGAGCGCCAGGATCGAGCGCTCGGCGAGCGGCACGCGGTCCGGGTCGGGGACCGACTCCTCCATCGCCTACGCGGGGGCGAGGACCGCGGCGCCGCGGATCAGCGGCACCGCGTCCTGGTCTCCCAGGTAGCGGGTCGCGAGCTGCGTGGTCACCGCGTGGCCGTGGCGGAGTTCCACCCGGTACGCGCGAGCGTGCGGGCGCGAGGCCACGACCTGACCGAGGTCGTCCCCGATGAAATGCAGGGCGGCGCCGTCGTCGGCCGCGTAGGCGGGCGGCATGCCGTCGCCGAGCCACGCGAACAGCGCCTCGCGGCGGGCCGGCTCACTCGAGTAGTGGACGGTGTTGCTCCAGGGGAGGAACCCGAGGCCCTGCACCCGCTGCGGCGGCCCGTGGAAGGTCGAGACGCCCTCCGCAAACCAGCACAGGGAGCCGGCGGAGAGCCCGCAGAGGACGATCCCTCGCTCCCAGGCCTCGCGCAGGATCTCGTCGATCCCATGGGCCCGCCAGACGCCGAGCATGCTCGTGACGCTCCCGCCGCCCACGTAGATCAGGTCCTGGCTCAGGAGGTGATCCCGCGGCTCGGCCGGAGCTCGCTCGCGCCGAAACAGCGACAGGTGCGACGGCTCGCACCGCGCCGCCGAGAAGTGGCGATAGAACCGGACGATGTAGTGGTCGGCGTCGCCGCTCGCGGACGGCAGGAAGCAGACCCGCGGTCGCGGGCGGCCGGTCAGCTCGAGCACGAACTCGTCCAGCAGCGGGTTGCCGGCCTCCATCGAGAACCCGCCGCCCCCGAAGGTCACGATTTGCCGCATAGGTGGACCTCCATGCGTCGGCGATGGCTTGCGTTGGATGCGGATTCTGCGGCCGCAGGGCCGAAGGGTCTTTGGACAGGTGGCGAGACCTGAGGCCGGTCAGCTTCGACGCCGGTAGAGCGAGACGCATGCCGCGACCAGCAGCGCCGCGCCCCCGACCGCGCCGGCGATGGCGATCTCGTGCCCCCCGCCGTCGGCCTCGGGCTCGACGACCGGCTCAGCCGCGGGTGTCGCGATGGGCGTCTCCCGGGCCATCCGCAGACGATCGGCAGCGAACGGACGCAGGTCGCCTGCCAGCCGTCGGTACAGCGCCGCGCTCGACGGGGAGATCGATCCCCATTGCAGGTCCCCGCCCGGGCCGTCCGGGAAGCCCGTGTAGCCGCCCTTGGGGAGGACAACCATCCACCAGCTCTCGTGTCCGCCGCCGCCACCGACGGTCACCCGTACCCGGTACCAGGGCTCGCCGCCCGCCGGCGGCAAGCTCCGTCCTCCGCCCTCGACCAACTCGATCGAGAGCTCGTCGCGAGGCACGTCCGAGCAGGCCTCCGGTCCGCAGATGGTCATCGCCTGGAGGTTCTTCGCGACCGCCGACGCGGACGTCAGGGCGGCCAACCCAGCGGCAAGTACGACGATCAGATGGGTGCGGCGCATCCGGGCTCCTTTCCGGGCTCTCACCGCAACTACAAGCGCTGGAGCGCGCCGGTTCCCTAGCGGGGCGCGAGCGAGCGGGCGATGCGCACGGCCTCGGACCGGTCGAGCGCACCCTCGAGCCGCACCAGCAGGCGCCCGCGGTCGATCAGCAGGACGTTCTGGGCTACGTCGAGGGGGTGCTCGGAGAGGGTGGTCCCGCGTCCGAAGAAGAAGAAGTGGGGCGCCCCGGCGATCCAGGCCGCCCGCCGGCCACCGACGCGCAGGCGATCGACCGTGGTCGCCTGGACGGCCACCTTGTGGAGGTACTCACCCGCGATCCGGCCCGGGAGCTCGGTGACCAGCAAGCCGACGCCCGTGGTCGTGGTGGCGGGCAGGCGCGGCCCGGGACGGTAGACGAGGGCCAGCGCCGGTACCGCGGGGTCGGCGAACGTGGCGTCGGGATCGCCCAGGGCGGCGGGCACCAGCGGGCGGAACCCGAGCCGGGCGCGCGCCGCGCCGAGCGCTGTCCGCTCCCCGAGGTCGGTGCTCCGCCGCGCGGGTTCCGGGGCGGGGGCCGTGGTGGTCTCGATCGTGACCCCGCCGATGTCGAACAGATCGCGGAGCGCGTCGCGGGCGGCGGGCGAGACTGCGAGCGCCGTGGCCGCGAGCGCGAGCAGCACCAGGCAGGCGATCGCGATCATCCGCAGCGCCCTGCGGGATTCGCGGCGAGTCGCAACTCGGCCGCGCCTGGCGCTGTCGATCGGCGAGTCGCCGCCTATCCCACGGGGGTCCCTGGCCAGGCGTTCGTGCACGGCCGCCGCGATGTCGGGCTCGGGCGGGTAGTCGAGCTCGCGTCCGAGCGCGAACAGGCGGCGCTCGAGCTCAGTCATCGCCCGCCTCCACCGCCGCCCGCAGGCGGCCCAGCGCGCGCGAGAGGCGGGACTTCACGGTCCCGGAGCGAACGCCGAGAGCCGCCGCTGTCTCGGCCTCGGACAGCTCCAGCAGGTAGCGGCAGGCGATCACGGCGCGATCGCGCTCGCCGAGCGACTCCACCGCGGCGAGCAGGTTCCGGCGGCGCTCGTGGTCGAGGAGCGCCGTCTCGGGGGACGGGACCGCGCCCCCCTCGCGGCGCTCCTGGGCGACGCGCACCGCCAGGCGCTCCCGGCGCCCGGCAGCGACCCTGCGGTTGCGGGCCTCGTTGCCGACGATCCGCAGCAGCCACGGTCGAAACGGTGCCCCTGCCCGGAAGCGCCCCAGGGCCCGGAACGCCTTGAGGAAGCCATCCTGGGCGGCCTCCTCGGCTTCGGCGGCCGAGCCGGTGATCATCCAGGCGGTCCGGAAGGCGATCGACTGGTGGGCTCTCACGATCTGCTCGTAGGCGGCCGCGTCGCCGCGCTGGGCGCGCGTGATCAGCGCGGGCTCGTCCAGTGGCCGGTCCTCCACTGCACCCATTCCTACAACCGGCGGCGCTCGCCGGTTCCGCGACCCCTCGAGCTAGCTCAGAGCCCCGTCCAGCCGCCCCCGTAGCAGGGCTTCGGCCCGCACAGGTTGAGCACGGCGCCGTCGGTCTGGAGGAAGTTGGAGACCTCGGCGAGCCCGTTCGGGATCCCCCGCGGCGCCCCGTGCGGATCCTCGCCGACCCGGTTGGGGACGTTGCGCAGCGGCGCCGGCGGGGTGCCGATCGTCTCCGACGGGTTGCTCGGGTCAGGACGCACCGGCCCGAAGTCGGTGTAGAAGACGACCGACCCGCCAAACGGGTACGAGCTGATTCGCGGGACGTTCCAGAGCACGTCGGTGTCCGGCCAGCGGCCGGGGTCGACGACCGGATCGTGCGCCCAGGCGCCGATCGTCCGGGCCTCGACGTCGGTCATCCAGTTGCTGACCTGGTGGTCGCCCACCGCCGCCCCGAGCAGGACGGTATGCGCGGGCGTGTCCGGGAGGGGGTTGGAGGTCATGCGGCGCGCGTAGCCGTTTGGCTCGCCGCGGTCCCACAGCATCTGCAGGAGCGAGAGGATCAACGGCCGCGAGAGCTCGTCCGTGTAGGTGGCGTTGGTGATCACCGCGAACTCGTCGTAGTCCACCGAGCGCGGGAGCAGGATCGAGTAACGCATCGCCGGCACGCCGAGCGCCGCCCGCGTGAAGTCCGGGGCGACCGCCGCCAGCGCTCCGCCCATGATCCCGCCCTGGCTGTTGCCGTCGTAGAAGAGCCGCTCGGTGTCGATCACCGACGGTGTCGAGTCGGTGCCGTCGGCGTGGAACGCCGGCGCCGAGCCGAAGCCCGCCGGGTGGATCATGAGGCGCCCGAGATAGAGCTCGTTCAGCAGGCCCTGCTGCAGGCGGTCGGCGAGCTCGGGGAAGTCGGAGAGGTCCGTGAGGATGCCCGCGGTGTTCGGGAGGTCCTCCGACGCCATGCCGATCTCGTCGGTGGCGCAGAGGATGAACCCGTGGTCGTTGGCGAGATCCTTCTGGTACTGGCCCCGGACCTGGTCCAGCGTCCCGAACAGGCCGTGTCCGTACAGGGAGGGGCGCACCGTCACCGGGTCGGACCCGTCGACCGCCACCCGGGGGATGATGCAGTCGAACTTCGCCGTGTAGTCGCCGTTGCGGGTCGGGAGGCCGTCGGGCCCGAGGGCGAAGCGGCCGCCCGGCGCGCAACTCGGGGCCAGGTAGCACGGAACCTCGTAGGTGCCGATGACCTCCCGCGCGACCTCCGGATCCTGCGCCTCGGTGAAGTCCTGGACGTCGGTGACCGCGAACGACGGCGAGGATCCCTGAACCGTGAGATCGGCCATCGTCGTGTCGCCGAGCTGGCCGAAGGCGTCGTTGCGCATCGCCAGCATCCGCCCGGCGATGTTCTCGTCGCTGGCGACCGTGAAGTCCCAGGCGAGATAGAGGTTCGACCGCCGAATCCCGGCGCCGCGCAGCGTGTCGAAGATGGAGTCGAAGCGCGGGCGCTGGGCCTCGATCGGGGCCTCGGACGAGGGCAGGTCGTCGCGGTAATAGCGGAATCCCTCGGGAGCGCCGATCACGGCGCCGTCCCGGGTCCGCAGGTCGCGCAGCGCGACGATGTAGCGATGCCCGGAGACGAAGTTGACCGCCGGGTTGATCGTCAACGCCGTCTTCGCTGGGCTGGTCGCGTTGGAGTCGAGCTCGACCCAGATCGGCCAGCGCTCGCCTGTCTGGGCGTCGATCACCACGACGGGCGCATCGGGCTCCGCGTAGCGCCCGAGATGGTTGAGCTGCACCGGGTCGGTGGCGGCGAGCGCCGCCGGCGTGTCCAGTCCGGGAACCCTGAGCACGATCGACTGCCCGGGGCTGAAGCCGTCGTTGAGGTCGTACGGCTGCGCGTCGATGTGGGTGCCCGACTTGTTCGCGGGCATCGCCGCCGACTGCAGAGCCACGCGCCTGCCGGTGCGGCTGGCGGGATCGGCGGCGGTGTAGTAGTCGTCCGGGAAGGGGAGCAGGCAGAGCGATCCGTCTTGCTGGCCGACGAAGTCGCACTCGCCGGCCCGGCTGAGGTCGATCGGCTGCGGGGCGCAACCTGGTGTGTCGCGGGTCAGGTCGCGCACCTTCTGGTTGCCGCCGGCGCGCACCCGCAGGTCCCGCGCCGCGCACGCCGAGACGGCATCGCGCCCCGCGGCGGTCAGCTTCAGCCGCAGGCGCTTGCCCGAGTGCGCCGGCAGGCGGACCCGCTTGGTCTGCACCAGCTTCGCCCACCCGGGGTCGTCGAAGGTCCGCGACTTCACCTTCACCCGCACGCGGCGGGCGGTCCCCTTGTTGGCGAGCTTCACCTTGAAGCCGTGATCGAGGATCGCCGCCTGGGAGTCGCTGAGCGAGCGCGGCTTGACCTTTGCGTCGGCGGCCGGAATCGCGACCAGGCACGCCAGCGCGGTCGCGATCGCCACCGCCCTGGTCCCTACCTTCACCAGCGGGAATCTATCGGGGCGTCGCCGACCGGGCCCGTTTGGCTGCGAGCAGCGCCGCGTCGGCCTCCGCGTGCAGCTCCAGTGGGTTCCCGGTGGTACAGGCGATCCCCACTGACACCGAGACTTCGCCATCACCCAAGCGCGCGTCGGCGATCCCGTTGACGACCCGCTGCACGGCGATCTCGGCCCGCCTCCGGGTGGTCTCCGGCATCAGGATCGCGAACTCGTCGCCGCCGATTCGGAAGCACTCGTCGGCCAGGCGGGTGTCGCCGAGGACGCGACCGATCCCCTCCAGCACGGCGTCGCCTGCCGGATGGCCGAGGCGATCGTTGATCCCCTTGAAGCCGTCGAGGTCGAGCAGGCAGAGGGACAGCGGGTGCCGGTAGCGGCGCGCGCGCGCGGCCTCGATCAGCAGGCGCTCGTCGTAGGCCCGGCGGTTGCGCAGACCGGTGAGCGGGTCGTGAAGGCTGTCGCGCTCCGTCGCCTCGAACTGGGCCGCGTGCGCCATGTGGGCCGCGGCGATCCCGGCCAGCAACCCGAGCGTGTCGAGGTCGTCGTCGGTGAACGCGCGGGGCTCCGCGGCGTAGACCTTGAGCACGCCGACGACGGCGTCGTTGTGGCGCAGCGGGACACAGATCATCGACCCGGCGCCGACCCGCTGCGCGGCCTCGCGATCGACCCGGGGGTCCGAGGCCGTGTCCTCCGAGTACAACGGCCTGTCCTCGGCGACGCAGAGGCCGGAGAAGCTGGTCGCGATGTCAAGCCGGGTCCCCGTAAAGGGCGCCGCGGCGCCGCTGACCACCGAGTAGACCATCTGCTCGCCCTCGACCAGCTCCATCACGCCTGCGGTCGCCTCGGTCAGGTCCTGTGCCCGCCGGACCACGAGGTCCATGACCGCGTCGAGGTCGAGCCTCGTCCTCGCGATCTCGGTCTGCGTCTCGATGATCGCCCGCAGCCGATCGAGCTGTTCGGGGGCCATGCTCAGTTAGTCGGCAACTCGGGCGTCGATCTGTAACGCGACGGCCCCAGCCGCAACCAGTAGACATGGGCACCATGCAGGACCTGTCGCCGGGCTCGCACTTTCCGGAGCTCGAGTTGCCGGATCACACCGGCCGAGCGCGCACCCTCTCCGAGCTTGCCGGCGGCGATCCGCTGGTCCTCCTTGCCTCCCGGGGCTGGTGGTGTCCGAAGGAGCAGCGGTACATGCGCGAGCTGTGCCGGATCCAGGACGAGTTCGAGGTCGCCTACGCGCGGCTCGTGGTCGTGAGCGTCGACGCGCCCGAGGTCCAGGCCGCGTTCCGGGCCGGGCTCGGGGCGCGGTTCACCTTCCTCTCGGACGCCGAGCGGCGCTGGCTCGACCAGCTGGGTCTGCGCGAGCACACGGACACCCTGCACGATCCCTATCGGCCCGCCGCCTTCTCCCTGTTCCCGGACCTGACCATCCACCGTGCCTACAACGGCTACTGGTACTGGGGGCGGCCGACGATGGAGGAATTGCGCCAGGACATGCGCGAGATCACGATGCAAGTTCGCGACGACTGGGAGGTCCCGGGCCCGTGAGCGCCACCGAGCAGGTCGCGTTCGTCGCCTTCGACGGCGAGCGCCTGACGCCAGGCCCTCGAGGCGGCCGCCGGCTGCGGATCGACCCTCGCTGTCTCGAGGGTGAGCCCGTGCCTGGTGCCTACGCCAACGTCTGCGCCAGCGCGGATCGCGACGCGGCGCTGCGCTATGACGAACCCGAGGTGCAGGGCGCGCGCCGGGATGCGCTCGCTTGGTGGCTGACACTGCTCGGCGACGATCTGGTCTGCGTCTCCACGTTCGCGGTCGACGCAAGCCGGTGCGCGGGCGCGATCACCGTCGCCCGCCGACCCGACGCGTTCGACCAGGACCCGTTCGCTCGCCTGTTCGCGCCAACGGTCGTGCGCGTCGACTTCCTCTGCTGTGTCCCGCCGCCGGCGGGCCCTGTGGTCGAGCGCTACGCCGGAGCGCCCTGGCCCGGCGGCTCGTTCTGACCCGTGCGCAGCGAGCTCAGCGCACCGGCCGCAGCGCGGTGATCGCGCCGTCGGCGCCGCGGTCCACGTCAACCTCCTGAGCGAGATCGAGCTTCGCCCAGAGGCCGCCCTCCACGCGGATCATCAGCGTCCCGCCCTCCGCCGTGCGCAACACCAGTTGCTCGCCGCAGCTACGGCCCACGACCGTGGCGCGCACCGTGCCCGTGCGCTCCCGCTCGTTCATCGGCTGTACCGGGCGGCTTGCATTCCCGCACTAGTATTCTAGTGATGGACCTTCTGATATACAAGGCGCAGCGGTGATCTCGCGCGACGATCCCGAGTACGAAGGCCTTCGCGAGGCCGCGCTTTGGAACGGCATCGTTCCGGATCGGTACCCGGACGCGATCGCGCGGCCGTCCTCCGGCGCCGAGGTCGCCGAGCTCGTCCGGACGGCCGGCGAGCGGCGGCTTCGGATCGCGATCAAGTCGGGAGGCCACAACTGGCGCGGCGCCTACCTGCGCGACGGCGGCCTGCTGCTCGACCTCGGCGGCCTCAACCGGATCGAGGTCGACGCGGAGCGGCGCACGGCCACGGTGGAGCCCGGGGCGACCCATCAGCTCCTGGCCGACGCCCTGGTCCCGCACGGGCTCGGCTTTCCAATCGGCCACTGCCCGAGCGTCGGCCTCGGCGGCTACCTGTTGGCCGGCGGCTACGGCTGGAACCCGCGCATCTGGGGCCCCGCGTGCTGGAGCGTCACGGCGGTCGACGCCATCGGGCTCGACGGCGAGGAGCTTCGGGTCGACGAGAGCGAGCCGGACCTGTTCTGGGCCGTCCGCGGGGGCAGCGGCGGCTTCCCGGCGATCGCCACGCGGTTTCACCTCCGCGTGTACCCGCTCCCGACCATCGCCTCGGTGCGCTCGGACTATCCGCTCGACCGGCTGCCCGAGTTGCTCGCCTGGTCGGCGGAGCTCGAGCGAATGCCCCCCGGCAACGAGGTCTCGCTGATCGCCCACCGTCCGGCGGACGCGGATGGCGGACCCCCGTCCGAGGCGGCGACCGTGCAGGCGAGCGGGTTCGCCGAGGGCAGAGCGGACGCCGCGCGCCTGGCCGCGGCGGCGGCCGACGCGACGCCCTGTCTGAGCGCGCAGCGCGCGCGGCGCGAATACCCAGCGGTGGCGCTCAACGACCTCGCCGGTGAGGGCGCGTGGATCCAGGGGCGGCGCTACGCGGTCGACATGTGCTGGGTCGACGGCTCCTACGCCGACGTCGGCGCCGTGTGCGAGCAGGCCATCCGCGACGCACCCTCGGCCGCATCCCGGATCGTCCTGGCGTGGGGGTTCGCACCTCCCGACGGCCCGGACGTCGCCCAGACCGCGAACGGCACCCTGACCGTCAACCTGTACGCCATCTGGGACGACCCAGCCGGCGACGACGCCAACGAGGCCTGGGTGCGCGAGACGATGGCGCTGCTCGAACCCTTCATCACCGGCTTTTACGCCGGCGAGGCGGACCTCGGGGTGTCGCCCGATCGCCCGGCGCGCTGCTACCCACCGAGGAAGTGGGAGCGGCTGGCGGCGATCCGCGCCCGACACGATCCCGAGCGGCGCAAGTACGGATTTCTCAGCGAGGCCTGAGGCCCCTCAGCCCTGCCAGGGCGCGGCGGGCGGCGTGAGCACGAGCTCGTGGGTCCAGGCCCGGCCCGCGCCCTGCGAGTAGAGGAACTCGATCGCGGCATGCACATCGTCGTCGGTCATCGAGGCGCGCTGCGGCTTGCCCTCGAGCGAGGTCGCGGTGAGGTCGCTCTCGATCATCCCGCGGATCACCAGGAGGGCCACGTGGACGCCGTCCTCACGGGCCTCCGGGACCGCGCCCTCGATCAGAGCGCGGGTCACGTACCCGGTCGCGGCCAGCGGCCCGGTTCCCGCCAGGGCCCGCAGGGCGAGGCCGCCGGTGATCTGGATGAAGCAGCCACGGCCCTGCGCTCGCAGGAGCCGGACGGTGGCGTCGACGACGTTGTGCACGGGCGTCACCGCGGCCCCGATCGCGGACTCGAGGTGGGCGCCCTCCTCGCGCTCCCGCGACAGCGCCGAGGCCGAGACTTGCGGGTCGGCGATCGCGTTGACGACGAGGTCGACGGCTCCCGAGCGGTCGCGCGCCTGCTCGAGGACCTCGGCGGCGGCGCCGGGCGCGCCCAGGTCGAGGGCCCGGCCGATGACGTCCGGGTGCTCGGAGGTGAGGGAGTCGATGGTCGCCTCGGTGCGTGCCGCGGCGACGACGCGCCAGCCGGAGCCGGAGAGGCGAGCGGCGAGCCCGCGTCCCAGGTGACGGGCGCCGAAGACGACGGCGGTGCGCTCCGACGCGCCTGGATTCACCCGAGCCTTCCCGCGACCACCGGCAGCAGCAGCGCGGACGGGCGCACGGCGCTGCGATGGACGCTGTGGGCGACGGTCTCTGCGCGACACACGTGCCAGGGCTGGTGATCCGCTCCCAGCTCGAGGTCCCGGGGCGGCCACATCGTGTGGTCGAGGCAGCTGATCGAGAGCTTGAGCCGGTGTCCCCGGTCGAAGACGCTGGCGAGCGGGGAGAGCTCGATCCGATACTCGTGGATCTCCCCCGGCTCGACCGGCTCGACCTCCCGGTGCGGGTGATACGGCCTCCAGGGTTGGGACCGCTCCTCGTCGAGCGCCCGGTGCGAGGCGCGCAGGAACCCGCGAGTGACCTCGACCTCGCGGCCGTCGGGCATCACGTCCAGCAGCGACGCCATCCAGTTCGTGTCCGCCGCGTCGATCGCCGCGAACAGCGTCAGCGACGCGGGGCCGATCAGCTCGGCCGGCTCCGCCAGCGGCGCGGTCACGTAGTCGAGCGTCGCGACGCGGTGATCCTCGACGATCGGCGGCTGCGTGAACTCGTCAGGCGGCGGGTCGCCTTCGACGGCCTCGAGCCCCAGCTCGCCGTCCGGCCGCAGATACAGATCCGTCCACTCGGTCCGGGCCAGCGGCCACTCGTTCTCCTCGCGCCAGCCGTGCCCGCGCACGTGGACCTTGATCGGCGGCTCGTCCATGATCCCGTTGGCGGCGCCCTTGAGCCAATGGTCGTACCAGCGCACGAGCTCGGCGTTGTAGGCCTCGTCCATCGGCGCATCGGCCTCGATCCGGCTCTCGATGAAGAGCTTCTTCGGGGCGTCGATGCCCTCGTAATGCTGAAAGGCCCCCCGCAGGTGCATGTGGCCGTACGCCCACCAGCCCGAGCCCGTGTAGACCGGGATCTTGATCCGGTCGTAGCTGCGGTACGCCGATCGCTCCCAGTAGAACGGCCCGTCGAGCGGGTTGGCGAGCACGTCGAAGAAGAGCGGGGCGCGCTGCGGATTGGCCGCGGTGTTGTGGAGCCCGGCGTACATGCCGAGGTCCGCGTCCGAGGTCAGTCGCTCGACGATCGCCTCGAGCTCCTCCGGGGAGGCCTCCGCGACGACGTCGGAGACCTGGCGGCCGCGCGCGTAGACCATGTAGATGTAGTCGAAGAACGTGTGCAGCACGCCGCCGTGGTACGAGCCCTCCCGGTAGTAGTCCGCCGGGGCGTTGAGCGGCATGATCGCCTTCAGGTGGGGCGGCTGGAGGGCGGCGGCCGCGAGCTGGATCGCCCCGTAGTAGGAGACGCCGGCCATGCCCACGTTGCCGTCGCACCAATCCTGCTCCGCCGCCCACTCGATCACGTCGTAGGCGTCGCGAGCCTCGTCCGACGACATCCAGCCGCGATAGGAGCCCTCCGATTTGCCGGTCCCGCGGACGTCGACGATCACGTGGGCGTAGCCGTGTTCGGTCAGGTATCCGGGGTCCCCGGCCTCGATCTCGCGCCAGTAGACGGGCGAGGTCGGCGGCTGGGTGGGGATCGGCAGCGTCTGGATCTCCTTGCCGTAGGGAGAGAGCCCCACCAGCGCCGGGTACCGACCCGGTTCGTCGGGGAGGAAGACGTCGGCGGCGAGGGCGACGCCATCCCTGGCCGGGATCCTCGTGTCTCGCTCCTCCCTCAGGCGCCGTAATATATCAGCGTAGGCCACTGATATATTACGCTCGTGTCCAAGAGCGCCGGCCGTGAGGGAGAGGCGTTGCTGGTCGTCGGGATCGGGGGCACGGTACGCCCCGGCTCCTCCACCGACGCCGCCCTGCAGGCCGCCCTGGACGCCGCGAAGGCCCGAGGCGCAGCGACCCGCTGCTTCGCCGGCACGCCGCTCGCCGAGCTCCCGTTGTTCAACCCTGCCGACCCCGCCAGGAGCCCAGGCGCGGTGGAGCTCGTCGAGGCCGTCCGCCACGCGGACGGGGTGATCGTCGCCTCGCCCGGCTATCACGCCAGCATCTCGGGGATGGTCAAGAACGCCCTCGACTACCTCGAGGACCTGCGCGAGGACCCGCGGCCCTACCTCTCGGCGCGCGCCGTCGGCTGCATCGCCACCGGCGCGGGATGGCAGGCGACCGTCTCCACCCTCGCCGCGCTGCGGGCGATCGTGCACTCGCTGCGCGGCTGGCCGACCCCCCTCGGGGCCGCGATCAACACGGCCGGGACCCCGAGCGATGACGACCGCCGACGCGTGGGCTTTCAACTCGACACGATCGGCGCCGAGGTGGTCGAGTTCGCGCTCAGCCGCCGTGCCGCCGCGGTCGCCACCGCCGCAATCGCCAGGCGATGAACGCGTCGGCACCAAGACCGCTCGGGGCCGATGGCCCGACCGTGTCGCCGATCGGGCTCGGGTGCATGGGCATGTCGGAGTTCTACGGCGAGGCCAGCCGGCCGCAGGCCGTCGCGACCCTGCGCCGGGCGGTCGACCTCGGAGTGACGCTGTTCGACACCGCCGATATGTACGGCCAGGGTGACAACGAGCGCCTCGTCGGCGAGGCGCTCGGCTCAGAGCGCGACCGGGTCGTGATCGCGACCAAGTTCGGCCTCCTCCGCGACGCGGGCGGCGCCTTCACCGGGGTCGACGGCACGCCGAGCTACGCGCGGGAGGCCTGCGAGCGCAGCCTCGAGCGGCTGGGGGTCACGGAGCTCGATCTGTTTCAGCTGCACCGCGTCGACCCGGACGTGCCGATCGAGGAGACGGTCGGCGCCATGCACGAGCTGGTCACGGCGGGGAAGGTCCGCCGGATCGGGCTCTCGGAGGTCACCGCCGAGCAGCTGCGGCGCGCCGCCTCGGTGGCGCCGATCGCGACCGTTCAGAGCGAGTACTCCCTGCTCGAGCGCGCGGTCGAGCGGGAGGTACTGCCCGAGTGCGAGCGGCTCGGGATCGCCTTTCTCGCCTTCGCGCCGCTGATGCGCGGGCTGATCGCGCACCGCTTCGACAGCGTCGACGACCTCGACCCCGCCGACAACCGGCGCCGCGGCGCGTACCCGCGCCTGCAGGGTGAGGCCCTGACGGCGAACTTGGAGCTGGCCCGCGTGATCTGGGGGTTGGCCGACGAGCACGCCGCCCCGCCATCGCAGATCGCGCTCGCCTGGCTGCTGCGCGCGTCTCGGTCGGTGATCCCGATTCCGGGCGCCAAGCGACTCGCTCACCTCGAGCAGAACGTGGGCGCGCTCGGCGTCGAGCTCTCCGCGGCCGACCTCGAGCGCCTCGACGCGGTCGTGGGACGAGCCGGCTCGCCGTCAGGCGAGCGGCTACCCCGCCGGGCGCACAACCGCGGCGTCGCCGACGAGCCCGAGAATTCCTAGCGGCCGCCGACCGGCCACTCGGAGGCGGTGGCGACGGGCTCCGAGGCGTGGGAGGGGAAGCCCTCGAGCCACGTGCGGACCTCGGCGAGCGAGACCACGTCCGCGTACTTCATGTCCATGTCGGCGAGGCTCTGCTCGTGCGCGTCGGCGAACCGATCCCCGACCGCCTCGCGCGGGACCACGACGTGGAAGCCGTGCGAGACAGCGTCAACGGTGGTCGCCCGGACGCAGCCGGAGGTCGCCGCGCCGGTCACGATCACCGAGTCGCGATTTGCGCCGGTCAGATAGCTGGCCAGCGTCGTGCCGAAGAACGCGGACGGGAAGACCTTGGTGATCACCGGCTCGCCCCGCTCCGGCCCGAGCGCCGGATCGATCTCCACCCAGCGGCTGCCGGGCTCGATCTCGAGCGCGGCGGGCATCTTCTTGAGCATCGCCTCGGCGGACACGCGCTCGCGGTCGCCGTAGGCGACGGTCGTGAACACGACCGGGATCTCCCGGCTGCGAGCGGTGCCGAGCAGCTCCACGATCGCCTCCTTCGTGGTGGCGAGGTCGCAGCGCAGCGGGCCGTCCTCGGCCGTGAACGCGAGGCTCATGTCGACCACGATCACCGCCGGGCGCTCGCCGAAGCCCGCGCGACCGCCGATGCCCAGCTCTTCGAGCGGCGAGCTCACAGCGCCGCCCTGATCGCCGCCTCCGCGGCCTCGCTGTGCTCTCGCGCGCACCGCCGCGCGATCTCCGCGTCGCGGATCTTGATCGCCTCGAAGAGTTCGATCAGGCCGAGGAACGGCTCCTCCATCTCGACCCGTCCCGACGCCAGGAACCAGATCCGAGCCGCCAGGAAGTAATACGAGTTCAGGGTGTCCTCGATCAGCCGGTTGTCGGCGAGCCGGTAGACGAGCCTGTGGGCGCGCTGGTCCGAGGTGATCTGCGAGCGCGCGTCCACGTCGGCCACCGGCACCTCGTTCTGCACCCGGAGCTCGGCGATCAGCTCCTCGATCTCGTCGAGATCGGCCTCGCGGCGCCGCTCGGCGGCCCAGCCGGCGGCGACGACCTCGAGCTCGCGGCGGAACTCGTACACGCGCCCGACATCACCCACGTGGACCTCGGTGACGAACGTGCCGCGGCGCGGGAGCACGACAACCAGACGCTCCTGGGTCAGCCGCAGGAGCGCCTCGCGCACCGGCGTGCGGCTCATCTTCAGGTCCTCCATCAGCTCGTCCTCGCGGACCAGGGCGCCGGGCGGAATCCGCAGCTCGACGATCCGGTCGCGCACCTCGAGGTAGGCGCGCTCGGCCATCGTCGCCCCGTCGGGAACCGGGGTCGAGAGGTGCGGCTGCTCCTGTTTGGTGGTGGCCATCTAGGAAGGAGGGGCTGGGTCGCGGGCTTGGCGCCCGATAATCGCAGAGCTCACGGCGCCGGGATGGCGGCGATGGCCTCGATCTCGATGTCGATGCCCGGAGCTGTGAGCGCTGTGACCTCGAGGATCGTGCTCGCCGGTGGACGCTCGCCGAAGTACTCGCGGCGCACCGTGTCAGGGATCCGGCGCTGCGCGATGTCGGTCATGTAGACGGTGGTCTTGAGGACGTGGGCGAAGTCCGTGCCGCCCGCGGTGAGCACCTGCTCCAGGTTCTCCATCACCTTCCGCGTCTGCGCCTCGAGGTCGCCGGCGCCGACGAGCCCGCCCTCGGCGTCCATCGGCACGCACCCGGAGACGAACAGCAGATCGCCGTGACGGATGGCGTCCGCCGAGAACATCGGCTGGATCCCGGCCTTGATCTCCTGCGGCTCGCCCATCTCAGCGCCCCACGGCGAACACGCTGCCGGCGGCGGGCAACCGCGCGTCGAGCCCGAGCTCGCCGAGAGCGTGCCAGACCGTCGCGGCGTTGATCGCCAGGAGCGGCTTGCCCGTGCGCCGCTCGACCTCCTCCGCCACCCGCCAGCTCGAGAGGTTGGTGCCCGCCTGAACGAAGGCGTCGAAGTCCTGGGCCGCCATCTGCTCGAGCTCGGCGATCGCGCCGAGGATCTCCTCGCCGGTGACGTCGGCGATCGCGACCGCGTTGGGGCATCTGAGGCTCTTCATCGCGACCATCTCGTAGCCCAGGTCGTCGAAGTAGCGCTCGACCTGGGCGTCGATCGAGGGCTGATAAGGGGTGAGGACCGCGATCCGCTTCGCCCCGATCGACTCGAGTGCCAGGTTGGTCGCCTCCGAGCCGGTCGAGACCCGCAGGCCGCTCATCTTCTCCATCCGCTCGGTGAGCTCCCGGCTGCCCTTGAGGCCGCCGACGAAGGTCTCGGACGACATCCCCATGATCAGGTGGTCCGGCTGGCAGGTGCAGACGTCGTGGACCGCTTTCTCGCTGCCGTCGCGGATCTGCTGCAGGGTCCGCTGCGCCTTGTCGTCGGACCCGATCTGCGTGTTGATGAAGATCCGCGCCGTGTGGAAGCTGACGTTGGCCGGCCGGAGATCGTTGTAATCCGACTCGACCGAGGTGTTGGTCGAGGGAATGACCACTCCGATCCGGGTCCGGCGCGCGGCACCGCTGCCGTTCGCCTCGCTCATGCGGCCGCCTCCTTCGCCGCGCCCACCTTGGGGATGACCTCCTTGCCGATCAGCTCGATCGCGCGCATCTGCTTGTCGTGTCCCAGCCCGTCGATCTCGAGGATGAACTCGTCCACGCCCATGCTCTCCAGGCGCTCGCAGCGCTCGATGAACAGATCGGGATCCCCGATCGTCAGATACGGCGCCCGCTCGACCATGAACGGCAGATCGCGACGGTGCTCTTCGAGCTCCTCGATCCGACCCATGTAGGAGTAGTCGGACGACTTCTCGGCCAGCTTCGTGAACCAGCGCATGACCAGGTCCACCATCTCGAACGCGGCCGGCCCCGCCTCCTCGAGGGCCTGCTCGGTCGTCTCCGCGCAGTGCGCGCGCAGGGCGAGCGAGGAGAACGTGCTGTTGGTGAGCCGGCCGCGATCGGCGGCGTCGACCCAGGAGGAGCGGTAGAGGTCCAGGCACTCCTGCACGAAATCCCAGCCGCCGGGCAGGCTGTTGCCGCTCATCACCCCGATGCCCTGCTCGCCCGCGTAGCGATGCGTCTCGGTGCTGGTCGCCGACGCGAACACGGGCGGATGGGGGCGCTGGACGGGCTTTGGGAACAGCGAGCGCTCGGGGATCTTCCACACCGGCCCGTCGTGCTCGAACGTCTCCTGTGAGAGCGCCTTGATCACGACCTCGATCGAGTCGGTGTACTGCTTGCGCGTCTCGTTGACGTCGATCCCGAAGGCCTCGATCGTGTGCGCCTGATTCGACCGCGCGGTGCCCAGCTCCATGCGGCCGTGCGAGACGAGGTCGAGGGTCGCAACCCGCTCGGCAACGCGGATCGGATGGTTGAAGGTCAGCATCGGGGTCGACACCGTGCGCAGGCGAATCCGCTTGCTCTGGCCGGCGATCAGGCCGAGGAGGACCTCGGGGGCCGAGATCGTCAGGACGTCGCTGAAGTGGACCTCAGAGAGCCCGTAGAAGTCGAACCCGAGCTCGTCGGCGAGCAACGCCTCCTCGACCAGCTCGTCCATGCGCTGCTCCGGGTCGGTGCCCGCGGCGAGCGCGCCATCCTGAACCAGTCCGATCTTCATCTGACGGCCTCCTCGTCGGTAGTCACGCCGTTGGTTGATCGCAGCCACGCGAAGATCCGCTCGAGCTCGGCCGCGGCGTCGGGGAGCTTGTGCGGGATGTAGGCGAAGGAGTGGTTGAGGCCGGCGACGACCGAGAGCATGGTCGGGACCTCGCGTTCGATGAGCCTGGCGGCCATGTCCAGCGACTGCGGCAACAGCGCGTCCTGGTCGCCGATCGTCAGATAGGCGGGCGGGAACTCGCTCAGGGTCTCGGCGAAGGCCGGGCTGACGAGCGGGTCGCGGTGCCACGTGAGCCAATGCGGGCCGAGGTAGGCGCGGTTGTACATGGTCTCGGCGAAGCCGCCCGCGTGGCTGCCGGGATCCTGCATGAGCAACGGGAAGTTGAAGATGCCGTAGAGCAGCAGCAGCGAGCCGAACTCCACCGCGACGTCGCCGAGGCCGCCGTCGTCGATCGCGTCCCCCTCGCCCTTGATGCAGGCGATCGCCGCGCAGGCAAGGTTCGCGCCCGCCGACGCGCCGCCGATCGCGATCGGGCCCTCGCGCCCCCCGAGGTCGGCGGCGTTCGCGGTCATCCAACGAGCGGCGAACACGGTCTGCGTCAGCGACGCGGGGAAGGGGTGCTCGGGCGCGAGCGCGTAGTCGAGGTTGACGACCACGTGCCCGTGCGAGGCGATGCTCATCCCGAGCTTGCGCACGTACTCGGCCTTGCCCAGGCACCAGCCGCCACCGTGCATGTAGAGCAGCATGGGAAACGGCCCGCCCCCCGAGGTCGGCGTGTAGATCTCGGCGGTGACGTCGAGCCCGCCGGCCCGTCCGAGGAGGACGTCCTCGCGCAGGTCGACGTCCTCGGGCAGGTCGATGTTGTGCCGGCTGAGGTCACGGCTCGGGTGGGCCCGGAACTCGACGATCTCCTCGAGCGAGCTCAGCGGCGGAGCCTCGACCTCCTGGTCGGCCACCAGCGAGAGCCAGCTCGAGTTGTCCGCGGTCCCGGTCACGCGCTCAGCGCCCGACGAACGGGTCGCCGATCGGTTCGGTCGACAGGTTCACCCAGACGCTCTTCACCCGCGTGTACTCGAGGACGGCGTCGGTGCCGTTCTCCTTGCCGAGCCCGCTGTCCTTGAAGCCGCCGAAGGGCGACAACGGCGAGAGCGAGCGGTATGTGTTGATCCAGACGGTGCCGGCGTCGAGCCGCGACGCGACCGTGTGCGCTCGGGCCAGGTTCTGCGTCCAGACGCCGGCGGCGAGCCCGTAGGGGGTGTCGTTGGCGATCCGGATCGCCTCCTCGTCGTCCTCGAAGCGCCCGATCGCGAGCACTGGCCCAAAGATCTCCTCGCGGGTGAGCCGCATCTCGTTGCTGACGTCGGAGAAGACCGTCGGCTCGAAGAACCAGCCGTCGCCCAGACCCTCCGGGCGCTTGCCGCCGGCGCGGAGGGTTGCGTTCTCCTCCAGGCCGAGGCCGACGTAGCGCTCGACCTTCTCGCGCTGAGCCTCGATCGCGAGCGGCCCGAGGTCGGTGTCGTCGGCGAGCGGGTCGCCGACCCGTACCCGGGCGGCGCGTTCGGCCACGAGCTCGGAGACCTCGTCGTAGAGCGACGCGTGGACGAAGGCGCGTGATCCCGCGACGCAGGTCTGCCCACCCGCGGCGAAGATCCCCGCGAGCATCCCCATCGAGACGTTGTTGGGATCGGCGTCCTCGAACACGAGCTGCGGGCTCTTGCCGCCGAGCTCGAGCGTGGTCTTGGCCAGGTGCCCGGCGGCCGCCAGCGCGACCTTGCGGCCCGCCTCGGTGCCGCCGGTGAAGGCCACCTTGTCGACCCCTGGGTGGGAGACGAGCGCGGCGCCGGTCTCACCGCCGCCGGTGACCAGGTTCACGACGCCGGGCGGAAACCCAACCTCCTCGAGCATCGGCATCAGCTCGAGCAGCGACGCCGAGGCGTGTTCGCTGGGCTTCAGGACGACGGCGTTCCCGCAGGCGAGGGCGGGCGCGAGCTTCATCGCCGCGAGCTGCAACGGCGAGTTCCAGGGGATGATCGCCGCGACGACGCCGATCGGCTCCCGGAGCGTGTAGTTGAGCAGCTGCGCCCTGTTGCCCGGGATGACGTCCCCGAGGATCTTGTCCGCGATCCCGCCGTAGTAGTAGAAGAACTCCGGGACGCGCTTGACCTGGCCGGTCGTCTCGCGCAGCAGCTTGCCGTTGTCGAGCGTCTCGAGCCGCGCCAGCTCGTCGACGTGAGCGCCGATCAGGTCCGCGAGCCGGCGCAGCATCGCGCCGCGAGCCGTCTGGGTCAGATCGCGCCACTCCGGCGCGGCCAGCGCCCGCCGCGCCGCCGTGACCGCCCGGTCGACCTCCTCGGCCGTCGCGTCGGCCGCGGTGTACCAGGCCTCGGCGGTCGTCGGATCGAAGCCGTCGAAGGCGGCGCCCGCGGGCTCGACCCAGGCGCCGTCGATCCAGTGGCCGTAGGCGCGGCGCTTGCCCGAAGCCGCCTCGGGCCTGGAGCTGATCGCGGCTGCGCTGCTCTGGCTCATCCGTGAAACACCACTGAAGTCAGCAGTAGTATATCTGATGTGAGTGCAAGCGCCGGAACCCACCCCGGCGGGACCGGCCGCGCGGCGGTCGAGCGTGCGCTCGAGCACCTGGCGGCGGGCAGGATGGTGGTCGTCGCCGAGGGTGACCGCGGGGCGGCGGTGATCGCGGCGCAGTTCGCTACCCCGGAGGCGATCAACTTCTTAAACCGCGAGGCCGGGGGCTGGGTCTGCCTCGCGCTCACGGACGAGCGCTGCGACGAGCTCGGGCTGCGACCCCAGGAACCGGGCGACACCGCCTTCATGAACACGATCGACGCGCGCTCCGGCATCGCGGATGGGATCAGCGCCCACGATCAATCCCACTCGATCCAGGTGGCCATCAACACGACCGCGGGGGGACGCGACCTGACCACGCCGGGACGCGTCCAACCGCTCCGCGCCGCGGCGGGCGGGGTCCTGAAGCGGGCCGGGAGCACCGAGGCGGCGCTCGACCTGGTCCGGCTCGCCGGCCTCAACCAGGCGGCCGTGATCTGCGAGGTGCAGGGGCCCGACGGCGGGGTCGCCGACGCCGCGGGACTCGCTGCCTTCTCCGCGGCGAACGGGCTGCACGAGCTCTCGATCACCGACCTGATCACGCATCTCCATCGCGTCGACCGGCTCGTCGAACGCGTCGTCGAGGTCAACCTCCCGATCAGGCGCGGCGAATTTCGGGCGCTCGCCTATCGGGCGCTTCCGCACCAGGACCTCCACATCGCGTGCGTGAAGGGCGACGTCGAGGGGGCGGCGGGGGTGCTCGTTCACGTCCACACCGGCTGTCTGACCGGCGACGTGTTCCACTCCGAATTGTGCGACTGCGGCGAGCTCTTGGCGGGATCGCTCGACGCGATCGAGCGGGAGGGCGCCGGCGTCGTCGTCTACCTCGACCCGCAGCCGCGCGGCCCCGGAGTCCTGGCGGAGCTCGCCGGCGACGCATCCCATCACCCGATGCCGGGCTCCGGCGAACGGGAGCTGCGCGGTCACGGGATCGGCAGCCAGATCCTCAAGGACCTCGGCCTGCACTCGATCCGGCTGCTGGCCAACAGCCCGCGGCGGGTCGAGGAGCTCGAGGCCTTCGGGCTCACGGTCAGCGAGCGGGTCCGATCCCTACGTGAGATACGCGCTCAGGACGTCCTCGCTGCCGAGCAGCGCCTCGGCCTTCTCCTCGAGCGCGATCCGCCCGCGCCTCATCACGTAGGCGCGGTCGGCCACGCCGGCCGCGACGGCCGCGTTCTGCTCGACGAGGAGGACGGTGACCCCGAGCTCGGACCGGATCCGCCCGAGCAGCCCCGTGACCTCGTCGACGAGCTTGGGGGAGAGCCCCAGCGAGGGTTCGTCGAGCATCAGCAGCTTCGGCGAGGACATCAGGCCCCTCGCGATCGCCAGCATCTGCTGCTGGCCGCCGGACAGCTCGCCCGCCGCCTGATCGAGCTTTTCGTCGAGCACCGGGAAGACCTCCAGCAGGCCGCCGAGGCGGTCGTCGGCGTCGGCTGCACCCATCGCGCCCAGGCGCAGGTTCTCGGCTACCGACTGGCGGACGAAGATCTCGCGCCCCTCCGGGACGTGGGCGATCCCCGCCCGGGCGATGAGGTGCGGCGCGCGACCGCTGATCTCCTCGCCGCCGAAGGCGATCGTGCCGCTGCGGGGCTGCAGCAGCCCGGAGATCGCGCGCAGCAGCGTCGACTTTCCGGCCCCGTTGGCCCCGAGGATCGCGACCGCCTCGCGCTCGGAGACCTCGAGCGAGACGCCGTGCAGGACGTCTACCTTGCCGGTGTAGCCGACCCGAAGGTCGCTGACGGTCAGGGCGGCGGGCACGGCTACGCCTTCGACCCCGTCTCCGCCAGGGCCGCGGCGCGCTTGGTGGCGAAGCGCTCACCGAGGTAGGCGGCGATCACCGACGGGTCGTCGGCGACCGCGTCCGGCTCGCCCTCGGCCAGCTTGCAGCCGCCGTCGAGGACCGTGACCCGGTCGCAGAGCGGGAGCAGGAACGACATGTCGTGGTCGATCACCACGACCGTCACGCCCCGGTCGCGGGCGTGGAGGATCACGTTGCGCAGCGCCGTCGCGTCGTTGGGCGCCAACCCCGCCGCGGGCTCGTCGAGCAACAGCAGGTGCGGGCGACAGGCGATCGCCGCGGCGACGCCGAGCAGGCGGAGCTGGCCGTAGGGCAGGATCGCCACGGGTGCGGCGGCGACCTCGCTCAGCCCGCACGCCTCGAGCAGCTCCTCGGCGGTCGCCGGCAGCGCTTCGTTGAGGTTCTGGCGGCGTGCCGCCGTCCGGCAGATCAGCTCGCAGGTCTCGCCGACGCTGAAGCTTTCGAAGACCTCGGGCTCCTGGAAGGTGCGCACGAGGCCGAGGCGCGCGAGCCGGTCGGGCCGCGCGCCGTCGATCCGCTCGCCCCGATACTCGATGCTGCCCTCGGTGGTCGCGAGAAAGCCGGAGACGCAGTTGAGCAGCGTCGTTTTGCCGGAGCCGTTCGGCCCGATCACGCCACGGATCTCACCCTCGCGCACCTCGATGTCGACGCCGTCGAGCGCCCGGTTGGCGCCGAACCACCGCTTCAGGCCGGAAACCTCGAGCACGACCTCGGGCGAGAGCTCGCGCCGCTGGGCCGGCGGTGCAGCGGCGGCCGGCGGCTCGGTGGCCTTCGGGCCGACCTCTTCCTCGGGCGGCGGGGGCACGGGCTGGGTCTTCGGATCCCGGCCGACCCAGGCGGCGATCGTTCCCAGGAGCCCCTTCGGCAAAAACAGCATCGCGGCCACCAGGATCAGGCCGTAGATCAGGAGGCTGATGTTGGGGTCCTCGGACCCGATCCACAGCGGCAGGAACTGCGCGATCCAGGCGCCGAGCGCCGGTCCCGCGATCACCGTGAGGCCGCCGACCACCATCGCCAGGTAGATGGGGATGAACTGGAACGCGGTGAACAGGCTCGGGGTGATCGCCTGCTGCTGGACGAGCAGCAGGGCCCCCGCGACGCCGACGATCACGGCGGTGATCTCGAACAGCACGAGCTGGTGAAACAGGACGTTGAAGCCCAGCGAGCGGGCGAGCCGCTGGTCGTCGCGGATCGCGCGCAATCGAGCGCCAAAGGAGGAGCGCGTCAACCACCGGTAGACCCCGAGGGTCGCGAAGAGGAACGCAAGGAACAGGTAGTACTGCCCCTCCAGCCCGCTGAAGTCGAACGGCCCGACCTTGCCCGGCGATGCCTCCGCGAGCAGCCCGGCCGGCCCGCCCGTGACCTCCATATTGGTCAACAGCAGGACGATGAACTCGGTGAACGCGATCGTGACCACGAGAAAGGCCACCCCGGAGGTCCTCAGGGAGATCAGCCCGACCGGCAGCGCGACCAAGAGCGGCACCAGGGCGGCGAAGAGGAGGCTGGGCCAGAACCCGAGCCCGAGCTCGCTCATCGCGATCCCGGAGCCGTAGGCGCCGACGCCCCAGAGGCCTGCGTGCGCGAGGGTCGGCAGCCCGCCGAGGCTCACGAACATCGCCGTCCCGACCGCGACCATCCCCCAGATCGCGGCGAGGCCGGCCGTGGACAGGAGGTTGTCCGGGCCGCCGGCGATCGCGTGCGGGGGCCAGGTCGGGATCACGAACAACGCGATCACGACGAGCGCCGCCAGGACGCCGGCCTGCACCCGGCGACGCGGCAGCGAGGCGAGGCTAGATCTCAACCGTCCCCCTGAAGAGGCCGCGCGGGCGCCAGGCGAGGATCGCGATCAGGAGGACGAAGGCGTATCCGTCCTGCCACTCGGGCCCGATCAGGTAGGCCGAGCCGTAGGTCTCGGCGAGGCCGAGGGTGAGGCCGACGATGACCGCTCCCGTGACGTTCCCGATCCCGCCCGCGAGCGCCACGGCCAGACCCTTGATCAAGAACGCGTTCCCAGTGAACGGCGTGAACGGGAACAGGATCCCCAACAGCACGCCCGCCACGCCGGCGAGGGCCGACCCGATCCAGAACGCGGTCGACGTCGTCCAGGCGGAGTTGACGCCCATCAGGCTCGCCACCTCGCTGTTCTCGGCGGTGGCCCGCATCCGGCTGCCCAGCCCGGTGCGCCTCAGCATCCAGATCAGACCGCCCACGATCGGGATACAGGCGGCGAGGATCAAGAGGCGCGCCTCGACCAGGACGAGGCCGCCGACCTCGACGCTCCCGGTCAGCGGCGACTCGATCTGGCGCTGGGCGGGATCCCAGACCTCGACGATCAGCTGCTGGATCACGATCCCGAGCCCGACGGTGAGGATGAACGTGGCCAGGTGATCGTGGGCGAGGCGCTTGAACATGCCCAGGTAGAGGGCGGTGCCCATGGTGCCCACCAGGACCGGCACGATCGCGAGCGCCAGCCACCACGGGCACCCGGCGCTGACCAGCGCGTAGCCGACGAACGAGCCGAGGATGGCGAACTGGCCCTGCGCGTAGTTCATCACCCGCGAGACGCCGAACACGAGGGTCAGCCCGACGCCTACGAGGACGTAGACGCCGCCGATCGAGAGACCGTTGAACGTCTGCTGGAGGAACTCCGTCATGACCCGCCTCGACGGCGGGGCCGCTCAGCCCCGCCGTCGAAGGTCATGACCCGTCGACCTACTGGGCCTCGCAGGTTCCACCGCGACAGATGTAGGTGTCGCTCGGCTTTTCCGCTTCCGGACCGGGGAACCGGTACACGGTGATCTCGTCGCCCTTGACCACGTCGAGGATCGTCTCGCAGTCCACCGCCTGGCGCTCCGTCATCTCGCAGGTGCCGAACGGGCCGTCATAGGACTGCCCCGGCAGGGCCGCCGCGATCTTCGCGGAGTCCGTGGTCGTGCCCGCCTGCTCCATCGCCTGCTTGAGCATGTAGGTGACGTAATACATGTTGATCGCCGCGCCGGGGTTGCCCGCGGGCTGCTGGTCGCCGAAGATCTCCTCCGGGTGGTAGTCCGGGATCGTCGCGTTGGGTGAGAAGGTCGGGCTGAAGTTCGAGATGAAGACGGTCATCTTCTCGATCCCGGGAACCTTCTGGATCTGATCGGGCGTCGCGACGTCGTTGAGCGCGTACGGGGCGACGCCCAGCTGCACCGCCTGCTGGAGGATCGCGGTCGCCTGTTCCGAGGTCTGCTCGGCGATCAGCAGGTCCGGCTGCTCCTGCTTGAACTGGGTCAGGACGGAGGTGAAGTCCGTGCCGCCGACGGGGTACGTCTCGTTGCCGACCACCGTCAGACCCGCCTTCTTCGCCGCGGCATCGTACGCGGCCGCCGTGCCCTGTCCCTGCTCGTCGTTGGGAGCCAGGATGGCGACCGTCTTGATGTCCGGCGCCGCCGCGATGACCTGGCGCATGTTGATCTCGTAGAGCTCGGCCAGGAAGACCGTCGGCGAGAACAGCAGCGGGTTGCCCGCGGGGTCCTGCAGCAGCTGCAGCTGCAGGTCGAAAGCCGGGGTGAGGGTGATGACGTCGTTCTCCTTGAAGACCTCGTAGGAGGGCTTACCGCCCAGGTCGGGGCCGAGCGCGGCGATCGCGCCCGCGTCGACCACGTCGCGCGCCGAGCTCACGATCGCGCTCGGGTCGCTGCGGTTGTCCTTCTTGACGATCGCGAGGTCGGAGGAGGTATCGCCGACCTCGATCCCGCCGGCCGCATTGATGTCGTCGGCAGCGAGCTCCATCCCCTGCACGGCGGGCAGGCCGTAGATCTGAAGGCTCCCGGAGAGCTCCGTGTTCGCCCCGAAGGTGACGGTGTCGCCCCCGGACGAGTCACTCGTGTCCCCGCCACCGCACGCCGCGACTCCAACCGCGGCGGCGGCACAGGCCAGGCCGGCCGCAATCTTGCGACCCATATCCCGATTCATCCTTGTTCCCCTCTCTCGCAGAATGGTTCGGCTACGGCTTCTCGGCGACCCAGACGAGCGCGCCCGGCTGTCCGGCGAGCGCGTCGATGTGCGAGGCCGCGAACGGGTTCTCCTCCCCCGGCTCGGCCTCGGGGTTCCAGACGGCGTGCTCCTCGGTCAGCACCGGCTCGTGGCACTCGCGAGCGATCAGACCGGCCTGCTCAAACGCCGCAACGTAGGAGCCGACCGGGTGCGGGAACTCGGGAACCTGCCACCCGTTGCCCTCGGCGTCGAACACGGGCGCACGCCATCCGAGGATCCCGGTGATGAACGGGTGAGGCGCCGAGATCGCGACCCGGCCACCCGACTGCAACACCCGGGCGAGCTCCGCGACACCGGCCTCGAGCTCGGGGAGGTGCCCGAAGGCGAGGCCGCACGTGACGGACCGGTAGCTGGAGTCCTCGACGGGGAGACTGGCGATGTCGCCCTGGAGGAACTCGATGTTGGGCAGCTTCTGTCTGGCGTGCGAGAGCATCCCCTCGTTCGCGTCGACGCCGACCACCTCGTGGCCGGCCTCCGCGATGTAGGCCGTGTGGCGGCCGGTGCCGCAGGCGACGTCGAGCACGGGTCCATCGGGGAGCCCGTCGATGAACGCGCGCATCACGGGTCCCTCGAGGGCCTGGATCGGGTCCGGGTCCGGATCGGTGGGGTGATCGTAGGTCTCCGACCAGGTCGTATAGCCCTGGTCCAAATCGGCGTCGGGCAGGTCGCGTGGCGTCGACAGCGGCTCCTGCTCGTAGCCGGCGAGGATCCCGCCGATCTCGCCGCGGCGGCCCTCCATACGGTCGAACTGGGCGCGCTGTGACTCGCGCAGGATCGCCAGCCCCTCGATGCCCAGTAGGTAATCGCCAAGGCGAAAGTGGCTCGCCGTGTCCGTCTCGCTCGTTCCCATGCACTCTCCTCCGTGAGTCAATCGCAGGCTCGCGATTGAAATATATCTCAGGATGCGTGGAGATATACTACGGCAGGAGGGCGGGTGTCAAGAAGCGTCGCGGCGAAGGCCGCTCCCCATCGCCAGCGCCAGCACCTCGGTGGTGCTCGCGCGGTCCGGGACCTCGTCCGTGAGCAGGGCCTGGAGCCCGAGCCCGTCCAGGGTCGCCACGAGCGCTCGGGTCGCGATCTCATCCGCGCCCAGGCGCCGGGCCGCGTCTTCGACCGAGGACATCCAGCGATACGCCTCGGGCCGCAGCGCCGGCCGCCGGGCGGCCAGCAGGTAGAGCTCGTAGGTGGCGACGAAGCGGGCCCGGTGCTCGACGATGTGATCGACGAGGAGCTCGGCGAGCCCGTCGACGTCCTCAACCGCTTCAACCGCCTGGATCGAGGCCTCGTTGGCCGAGATCAGCGCCGCGAGCAGCAGGTCGTCGATGGTCGCGAAGTGATGGATCGCGGCGCTCGGCGAGACGTCCGCGACCCTGGCGATCGATCGGTGCGAAACGCCGCCAACGCCGTCGCGCTCGACGACGGTCAACGTGGCGTCGATCAGCTCGGCGCGCCGGCGCTCGCCCCGGACGAGTCGCTGATCGACGGTCTCGCTCAAGCCGTGGCGATGTTCGGCTCGATCACGAACTCCTGGGGCTGTCCGGTGGCGTAGCGGTAGGACTCCTCCACCAGCGACCAGATCACCTCCATCTCCTCCTCGTTGCGCGGCGAGTAGAGCATCATCGAGTTGGCCGGGGCATCGCCCATCCAGACGACGGTGTGGATCCGGCCCCAGCCGGCGCTGATCGCCAGCACCGCCAGCTCGTGCGGCATCTGGAGATGCCACGAGCTGTCCGGGCGCGGGTGGATATGCGCGAACTCCGTCTCGATGATCAGCGAGTCCTCCGGCCCCTTGAGCAGGTCGCGCTCGAGGAAGAACGCGCGCGCGCCCTTGACCGAGATCAGGCTGTCGTCCTCGGTGACGCCGGGCAGCTCGTTGGCGCGCCGGACGAGCTCGTCCCACAGCCCCTCGGCCCCGAGCTGGTCGAGCTGCTCCTGGGGCTCTGAGGTCGTGATCGTGGGCTCGGGCCCGGGGCGGGTCGGGAAGATCCGCCGGTGATGGTCGTAGCCGTCGTGCTGCAGCTCGTAGTCGTTTGTGGGCGGCTTGGATCCCAGGCCATCCAGGCTCACCTCCGGGACCGCGTCAGGCATCTGCTTGGGCATCGCCTCTCCTTCCTTTCGTGGTTCTCAGTGCGAATGGGCCGGTGGGTCCTCGAGCAGGCGGGTGAACGACTCCGGGTCCAGGCCGCTGATCGCCTCGAGCTCCATCGGGTCGAGTCGGATCAGCGTGTCGCGGCGCGGCGAGCGGATCTCGAGTCGCGCGCCGTTGCGCGTGTGGACCTTCCGAACGTGCACGTAGGCAAACTCGTTCGCGATCTCGGTCGCCTCCTCGCCGCGGAGCTCCCGCTCGTCGGTGTCGCGCTCGGCCACGCTCAGCCTGCTCCGTCGTTCTGGCGCTCGGGCGTCATCGCGGGCGGGTAGGCGTCCGCCCGCATGAAGTCCAGCCAGCGCCGGTGAAAGCCCCGCTGCGCGCCCTCCTCGAGGGAGGGGAAGTGCGCGACGCCCGGGCCCGGATAGTGGTCGACGAGCCGCGAGCTCGCCGCGCCCCGCAGGCCCATCGTGTAGTCGAGCTCGAGCCCCATCTTCCGGGTGAACGCGGACCCGGCCGAGCGGGCGATCGAGATCCACGGGTCGGAGTCGTCCTGCTCGAACGTTCCGCCGGCGGTGAAGGTACCCATCGCGGTCAGGTAGGTGTCCTGGCGGAACTGATCCGAGACGCCCTTCGGGCAGAGGGTCCACGCCCACGACACCATCTCGCCCGGTCCGCTCGGCTCGAACACCTTCACGCCCATGATCGGCAGGGGATCGCGGTCGCGGAGGAACTGAAACGGAAACGAGACGAACCCGAAGTTGGGGAACATCACTCCGACGAACCCGAGGCATCGCTGCGCGAACTCGTAGTGCTCGGCGCCCTGCCGCTCGGGTGAAAAGCGGGCACTGACCTCGTCCGGATAGCCGAAGAAGCCCGGCGCCGGCGTTCCCGGGGGGACGACGACAGGGGCGATGTGGTGCCCGTTGCCGAGCTTGACGTGGTAGCCCGATAGCCACTCGGAGGCGTCGGCCTCCGCGCCATCAGGCGCCGGCATGATCCCCAGTTCGATCGTGGAGCGATGCAGGTACATCGTGTGGTAGTCGTCGCCGGAGATGTTCTCGGCGGCGCTCTTCCAGTCGGCCTGGATGACCACGCGCTGCGGCTCGCCGATCACCTCCCAGCCCTCTTCGCACTGCCCCCAGGCCATGTCGAAGTGCCACTTCAGGTCGCCGAGGTATTCCGCGAGCGTCGGCGCCTCGGGGTCGAGGGAGGCGAAGACGAACCCGTGCAGGCTCTCGACGTGGGGCGCGGCGAGCAGGCCCATCCTCGCCTTGTCGAGGTCCTTGCCGTAGGCGTCCTTGAGGAACGGAGCGCCGACGAGCGCGCCCGTGTTCTTGTAGGTCCAGCCGTGGTAGGGGCAGCGGAAGAGCGCGGCGTTGCCCCGCTCGGCCCGGCAGACCGTCGCGCCGCGGTGCCGGCAGGCGTCGAAGAGGACCCGGACCTCGCCGTCCTCGCCACGGGCGAACACGAACTGGTCGCGGCCGATCCGCCGCTGCGCGTAGTCACCCCGGGCGGGAATCTCGGACTCGTGGCCGATGAACACCCAGGCCCGCGTGAAGATCCGGTCGAGCTCGAGCTCGTGGAGCTCGGTGTCGTTGAAGGCTCGAAACGGCACCCGTCCGGCGCCGAGGGCGGACTCGAACTGGTCGAGGAAGCGGTCGATTTCGGGCTTGGTCGCGTACATCATGGGCCTCCTCAGAGGAAGATGCCGAGGTTGGGGGTGTTGAGCATCGCGTGGTCGAGCAGCACCAGGCGCCGCGCGAGCCGCAGCTCACCGCCGGCCTCGCGAAGGTCGTCCTCGCGCTCGGCGCTGAGCAGCTGCGGGCGCGTCTCGTCGAGGCGCTCCCGGTAGAGCAGCAGGTTGGACCGGACGCGGAGGTCGGCGGATCCGTCGACGGCGAAGACGCGGAAGTTGGTCACCAGCCTGCGGGTCCGCGAGGGCGGGTCCTCGGCCCAGGCGTAGTCGCCGGAGAGCCGCTCCACCCGCAGCGCGAGCGAGTCGTGGGTCTCACAGAGGTGGTAGCCCTCGGCGCTGAAGCCGGATCCCGCGGCGCGCTCGCGCGTGGCCCGGAGGGGAACCCGGTAGTCAATCTCCGGATGGAGCATCTCGAGCCAGTCGTCGACCCGGTTGTCGTCGAGCGCCGCCGCCTCGTCGACGAGAAACTCCACGCAGCGCCAGTACTCGGGCGAACCCGAGGCCACACGGGTGGCGCTTGGCTCGGCGGTGGCGTCGGGCGCCGTCATTCGCCCAGCCCCACGGTCAACCGCGACTCGTCGATCACGATCGGGACGTCCTCGGACGGACCCGAGCGCAGCCGGGCCGTTGCCTCCGCGTCCACCTCGAGCGTCTCCGGGTCGAGCGCGACGCGATAGATGCGCTCCGCGGCCTCGACGCTTACGACCTCGTTGCGGACGTCGTCGCGCACCGCCTCCGGCTCGCGCTCCGCCGGGTCGCCGATCCCCGCGCCGCCCGAGCTGAGCTTGATCACGGTGTCCCCCTGCTCGAGCGCCTGCATCCGGTGCGGCTTCACCCGGATCAGCTCGTCGCCGCGCTGCACGAAGGTTCGGCTCGGCGGGCAGTCCCGCCCGCCCAGGACCCCCGCGGGGACCATCTCGTCGCCGTCGGAGCTACCGGTCGCCATGCGCGCGGGGCCACCGAGGTTCACCGCGCGCCAGTCGACGCCGCCGCCGCCGCGCCAGCGTCCGGCACCCATGAAGTCGGGGAGCACCTCGAGCTTCGTGACCTTCCACGGAAACCGCACCTCGGCCTCCTCGACGTTGCCGCGCATCACCGAGCCGAGACAGCCGAACGAGGCGGGGCCGGTCGCGCCGTCGTAGCCGGCGACCGCCCCGGCGCTGCCGTCGTAGTCAAACGACGTCCGGACGTAGGGGCGGCCGTTGCGCGTGTCGGTGCCTGATGTGTAGTCGCCGCGGTGCTTGCCCCAGGGGGCGAGCGCCCGCTCGGGCCGCGCCTTGGACAGCGCCTCGGTGACCGACTCCGTGATCTGCTCGCCGACCGCGACCGGGCTGCCGCCGACGGTGGCCGGGTACTCGCAGTTGAGCACCGAGCCTTTCGGGGCGACGACCGTGATCGGCCGCAGCGAGCCCTCGTTGTGGTAGTCGGCCAGCGCGGGGTCCATGAGCAGGATCGCCGAGCCGACCGCGGTCCCGTAGGTCGCCGCCCACACCCGGTTGACGAACCCCGGGCGCTGGTCGTCGCTGGCGCTGAAGTCGAGCGTCAGCTCATCGCCGGAGATCGTCGCCTCGACCCGGACCCAGACCGGCTCGTCGAGCACGGTGCCGTCGTCGTCGGTGGCCGAGGCCCCGGTGTAGGTGCCGTCGGGGATCGACTCGATCTCGGCGCGGACGGCGCGCTCGGTCCGCTCGATCATCTCGTCCACGCAGCCGAGCACGGTCTCGAGCCCGTAACGCCCGATCACCTCGTGGGTGCGGCGCTCGGCGAAGGCCGTGGTGGCGATCATCGCCTGGAAGTCGACCTCCATCTCCTCGCGGAAGCGGACGTTGTTGAAGATCAGCTCGAGCACGTCCGCGCGCTCCTCGCCGCCGGCGATGATCCGCGTCGGCGGGATGCACAGCCCCTCGGCGTGGATGTCGTAGGCGTTCGGGAAGTAGCCGCCTGGGAACGAGCCACCGGTGTCCATCATGTGCCCGCGACAGAGGGTGAAGAAGACGAGCTCGCCCTCCCAGAAGATCGGCCTGATGAAGCCCCAGTCCGGCAGGTGGGGGGCGTGCCCGCCGTGGTACGGATCGTTGGTGAGGATCACATCGCCCGGGTTGAGGTCGTCGCCGAACTGCTCGCGGATGTGCTCGATCGCGAACCGGGTGCCGAGGAACTGGTCGAGGAGGCCCTCGGGCATCGCCACGGTCGAGCCGTCGGCCTTCCACACTCCCACCGAGAGATCGTGCAGCTGGGACATCAGAAAGCTCTGCGCGGTGCGCTCCATCATGTGACGCATCTCGCGGCAGGTGGTCTGGAAGCTGTGCCAGACCGTCGCGATCGTGATCGGGTCGATGTCGCGGCTCACGTCGCGGCCTCCGTGGCGTGGGCCAACTCGCGCTCCGGCCGGGCCGAGCGCAGGGTGAGGATCAGGTCGCCTCGGCCCTCGACCCGGGCGTCGAACGCCTCCGGGACGTAGACGGTGCTCGCCGCGCTGTCGACCAGCGCCGGCCCCCGAAAGGAGTGGCCGTGCTCGAGCAGCTCGCGCCCGTAGGTCGGCACGGTGCGACGCGCGCCCCCGAGGCGGCACTCGCGGCTGCCCGAGAGCGCCTCGCGCAGGTCTCGTCCCGAGCCCGCCGGCGGCGGGAGGGCGGCCGCGGCCTGGGGGACGCTGCCACGCAGGTGGCACTCGAGGATCTCGATCGGCCGCCACGGGAGCGAGTAGCCGTAGAGCTCGTCGTGGCGCCGATGGAAGCCGGTCTCGAGCGCGGCGCGGCCGGCCTCGTCGAGGCGCTCGGCCTCGACGTCGATCGTCAGCTCGTGGAACTGGCCCACGTATCGCATCGCGACCGAGCGCCGGTACTCGACCGTCGCCGGGTCGATCCCGGTCCGCTCGAAGGCGTCGGCCTGCTCGCGCGTGAGCTGGTCGAACACGTCGTTGATTTGTTCCGCGGTGACGGCCGTCCGGTCCCAGACCCCGGCGCGGGTCAGCTCGCGGCCGACGTCCATGGTCAACATCCCCATCGCGCTCAGCACCGGCGCCGCCAGCGGGCAGTGCACCTCGGGGACGCCAAGGCGCCGGGCGATCTCCGCGCCGTGGATCCCGCCGGCGCCACCGCCGGCGACCAGCGCGAAGCCGCGGACGTCCAGGCCCTGCTTCGTGCACGCCTCGGTGACGGCATCGGCCATCACGCCGTTGACGGTCTCGAAGATCGCTTCCGCCGCCTCGTCGGTGCCAAGGCCGAGCGGTCCGCCGACCGAGTCGATCGCCGCGATCGCCCGGTCCGGATGCAGGGTCACCTCGCCGCCGAGGAAGTAGTCGGCGGGCAGGTAGCCCAGGACCAGGTCCGCGTCGGTCACGGTCGGCTCGTCGGCGCGTCCATAGGCGGCCGGGCCGGGGTCGGCGCCGGCGCTCTGCGGCCCGACACGGAGCAGACCGAGGCTGTCGATCCAGGCGATCGAGCCGCCGCCCGCGCCGATCGCCCCGACCTCCACCATCTTCGTCGCGACCCGCTCCTGGCCCACCCAGGCCTCGCGGGTGGTGGGGATCCGGCCGTCGCGGATCACGCACATGTCGAAGCTGGTGCCGCCCATGTCGACCTCGAGGATGTCCCGGTGGCCACGCGCGCCGGCGATCCGAACGGCCGCCGCGGGCGCGGCCGCCGGGCCGGAGACGAGAAGCTCGACCGCGTGGTCGCGGCACTCCTCGACGGTCTGCATCAGCGCGCTGCTGAGCATGATCAGCAGCGATCCCCCCAGCCCGGCGTCGCGCAGGCGCCGCTCGAGGTCGGAGAGATAGCTCGAGACCGACGGCCCGATGTACGCGCTCACCACGGTGGTCGAGAAACGCTCGAACTCGCCGAGGGTCGGCAGGATCTCGTGCGAACAGGTGACGTAGGTGTCGGGGCTGCGTTGCAGGACGAGATCGCGGGCGCGGCGCTCGTTCTCCGGGGCGGCGTAGGAGTGCAAAAAGCAGATCGCGATCGCCTCGCAGCCGTCGCCGAGCAGCCGGTCGATCGCCCGCTCGGCCGCCTCGACGTCGAGCGCGTCCTCGACCTCGCCCGTGTACAGCGACCGCTCCGGGATCCCGAGCCGCCGCGACCGCGGCACCAGGGGCGAATAGGGCGGCTTGAACTGGTCGAACATCGAGCTGCCGAGGTTGCGGATCCCCCGGCGGATCTCGATCACGTCGCGGAAGCCCGCGGTGGTGAGCATGCCCGTGCGGGCGCCGTTCTCGGTGAGCAGGACGTTCGTCGCCAGCGTCGTCCCGTGGACCAGGCGGTCGACGCGGGCGAGGAAGGCGGAGAGCGGCTCGTCGCCGGCGGCGCGCTCCAGGACGTCGAGCACGCCGCGAGGTGGGTCGGCGGGGGTGGTGGGGGACTTGAACAGACGCATCCCGCTCGCGTCCTCGACCACGCAATCGGTGAACGTGCCGCCGATGTCGACCGAGACCCTCACGTCGTTCCGCTCAGGCGCTTCAACCTCTCCTCACCGCCGGTATATTGCAGAATACCTGACAAGTGTTCAACTTCTTTGACCCTAACACGTGCGCGCTGCGGTGAGCACCCCGGGTGACAGCCAAACCCCCGAGGAGCTGATCTCGCTCAGCGGCCGGACGGCCGTGGTGATCGGTGGGGCGACGGGGATCGGGCGGGCGACCACGAGGCGGTTCGCCCAGGCGGGGGCGTCGGTGCTGATCGGGGACCTCGACGCGGCGCGGGCCGAGGAGGTGGCGGGGGAGATCGGCGGTGAGCTCGGCGCCGGCGCGAAGCTCGCCGCGGTCGGCGTCGACGTGACCTCCGAGGAGTCCGTCGAGCGGTTCATGGACGAGGCGCTCGACCGCTTCGGGCGCCTCGACGCCTGCGCCAACTTCGCGGCGATCTATCCGATGACGCCCGAGGGCCTGGCCGACGTGCTCGAGTTCCCGATCGACGAATGGGAGCGGGAGATCGCGGTCAACCTCACCGGCGCCTTCATCTGCTCACGCTCGGCCGCGCGGCGGATGGTCCGGGCCGGGAACGGAGGGGTGATCGTCAACACGAGCACGACGGTGGTCGACCGCTACCCGGGCCACCGCGGCATGGTCGCCTACGCGACGTCGAAGGGCGGGATCGAGCAGCTGACGATGATGCTCGCCGCCGAGCTCGGGCCACGGGGCATCAGGGTCCTCGCGGTGAAGCCGACCGTGATCGAGACGCCCGGCATGAACGAGCACATGCGCTCCGCGGCCGAGGTCATGGGCGTCGACGAGGCCTTCGGCGAGCTCCGCGACGTGATGCCGCTGCGGCGCTTCGGCGGTGCTGACGAGGTCGCCCGGGTCGTGCTCTTCGCGGTCTCGGATCAGGCGGCGTTCCTGACCGGGAGCGTGCTCGTCGCCGACGGCGGCGAGCTGACGATCTGAGTCCCAGTCCGCGGGTACATGGGCCGTACAGGGATCGAACCTGTGACCTTGAGATTAAGAGTCTCCTGCTCTACCAGCTGAGCTAACGGCCCGGGCCCAAGAATAAGCGGTGAGCCGTTCTCTTCGGAGGGCCGCACCGCGTCGGTGGGCACCCCCGAGCGGGGCAACGGCGCGACCGTAGCCGTTGGGCTTGCAAGGCGCGGCGACATGGAGATGACGACTCGGGCGCGACCTCCTGGCGCCTTCGTCAGCCCGAGCCCGCCGCCCTCATGAGACAACGTCCCGGCGGCCCTGCCCACTCGATCTCGGCCACCAGCCGGCGCCCCGTCCACAACGGTTAGGGGCCCCGCGCTGGCCGAGTCGCCGTCGCGAGCCAGCCGGGCGTCAACGGCAACTCTTTCCGGCGCACCGGCGCAACGCGCGAACGCGCTTCATGAGCACCCGGCGTCTCTCCGCGTAGCGTCGCTCGCGGGCGACGTTACGAAGCTCGTAGGGATCGTGGGCAAGATCGTAGAGTTCCAGCGCCCCGCCGCGCTGATGGATAAGGATCCAGCGCTGGGTCCGCACAGCCTGGAAAGGGTGACCCTCTTGGCGGTCGCGCTCGATTACGACGGCCCGGTTGGTCTTCGCCTCTGGGTTTTGTGCGAGCGGGCGCAGTGAGACGCCGTCTGTATGGCGATGGGGATTCTTCCCGGCGATGTCGAGCACGGTAGGAGCGAGGTCGATGTTGCCGACCACCTGGTTACGCCGGACCCCAACGGGAAACCCGGGGCCGCGCACGAGGAGCGGCACACCCGCGGATTCTTCGTAGGCGAGTTCCTTGCGGGTTTGCCGGTGCTCGCCGAGCATGTAGCCGTTGTCCGAGGTGTAGATAATCACCGTGTTCTGTAGCTCATGAGTGGCCTTGAGCGCCCCAACGAGCCGTTTGACCGCATCGTCGACCGACAGCAGGCTCTCGAGCCGGCTCCGGTAGAGGCGACGTAGAGCGGAGATTTCGTGGTGGCCAAGTCGGGCTTCGCGCATACGAGCCGGTTTGTCCTTGACGTTAGGCTCATTGAACGACGGCGGATGCGGCAGGGGCCGGCCCTCGAAGCGGTTTAGGTGGCGCGGTGCCGGACGCGGGTTGCGGTGGGCCGTGGGCCCGAACAGCTTGGGGTCTTCCTCGTGCACAGCCGCTGTTGCGAGCGTGAGAAAGAACGGCCGGTGGTGGGGTGCTGCCTGGTGCACCAGCTGGACCGCGTGGCCAGCGAGGACGTCTGTCATGTAGTCGCGCGGCGCGGATCCGTAGCGCCGAAGCTGACCATTCATGTTCAGGGTGTAGTCGTACATCTGTTTGCCGCCGCCCGTCAGCGCGATCCACTGGTCCCACCCCGGGGGGACCTCGGTCATGTTGGGATACCCGTAGTAGGGCAGGTACTCGCCGACGTACGCGGTGCGGTAGCCGGCCCCTCTCATTCGCACCTGAAGCATCGAAGCGGGGCGGACCTGATGCTGAAAAGCGGAGTACCCGCCGTGCGGAGGCTCGTTTGCTGTGATGCCATGGTTGTGCGCGTAGCGGCCGGTGAGGAAGGTGGCGCGAGACGGACAGCACAGCGGCGTGGTCGCAAACGAGTTCGCAAACTTGACCCCATGTCCGGCCAGCAGGCGCCGCGTATCACCCATCACCCGCATCGAGCGGACGTGATCATCCGTGAGGATTACGACGACATTGGGTCGCGCTGCCGCTTGCGACGGTGCGGCCGACGGCGGAGAGGCAGCCAAGCAGCAGGCCTAGACCCACCAGACACGCGCTTATCCCAACGGCTGCAAGTCCGCGAGCGCGGTGCGAATCGATCATCGCAGTGAGCACGATCGCTGGGCAGAACAACCTGCTGCCACGGCTCGCATGACGAGAGCCCTGATCGGCGTCGGCTGCGACCTTCCCGGCTGGAAGCCGCCTGTTTGCTGTGCTGGCAGCTTCACGGGACGGACACCTACTTCTCGCAAGCGTAACGCCGCGTCCGAGGTCGGCGCCCCCGTTGCACTGATCGACGCCGTCACCACCGACGACGCTGTCGCGACCTCCGCCCCCGGACAGGTCGTCCCTGCCCGCTTCCCCGTGGACCTTGTCATCGCCGCCGACCCCGCGAACCTGGTCGCGCCCAGCACCGCCGCGAAGCTCGTCGTCGTCGCCGGCGCCGCCGTATACGCGATCGTTACCCGGGCCGCCGTCCAGTCCTCCGCCGAATCCATCGACCCCGCCCTTCCCGTGCAACTCGTCGTTGCCGGCTCCGCCCCAGAAGGCGTCGCGATCGGGGCCACCGAAGAGCTGGTCATCGCCGTCGCCGCCCGCCACGATCAGATAGACGCATGTCTCGTTGACCAACGCGCAGTCGCGCAGGTTGCCGTACCCCTCCTCTGCGTGGATCACGTCGTCGCCGCTTCCGCCATTGATCGCGTCCCCGTCGTTCCCGCCCCGGACGACGTCGTCTCCGCTGCCGCCGCAGATCACATCGATAGCGTCGAGTCCGCTGATCTGGTCATCGCCTGCTAGGCCATTGATCACGTCCGTCGCCGACGTGCCTTGCAGGAGATCGTCTCCAGCGGTTCCCGAGATCGTGACGCCAAGCCCCCCGCAGTCCCCGGCACTCGCAGCAGTCAGCGGCGTAGCGGCGAAATATGACGCTGTGAGGCCGATGCCACGATCGCGAGCGCAATCGAGCGACCACTTCGAAGCCGACGAAGCTGGGCGAGGAGTCTGGCGAGCATCGTGCCGCCTTTCCCCCTGCCGGTTGGTGCGCCGTGGCGATCCTCTCACCCATCGGTGACACGGGCAAGGGGTACGTCCGCTTTCTTAGTCTGTTCGTCTAACGGGACGGGATTGACTGCTTAGGCGGCGAGATCGAGGCCGTCTCGGGGCTCTCGCTCTGCGGGCCAGAGGTTTGGAGCTAGCGCAGTTTGACACTGCAGTACCAGCGCTCTTCGAAGTCTGGGCGGCCGCCAAGGAAATCGCAAGTGGATGCGTTGAGACGTACCGTGGCCCGGCTGTAGCCGCCCCGGTTCCTTGCCGCGACCCGCACTATCGCTGTCGCGCCGTCGTTGAGGGCATCCCTGATCAGTCGCGTGGCGACCTGCCCGGGTGGAAGCATGCTGTTCACTTCGCACCAGTCCGCGCCCTCCCCGCAGAACTTCGCCTTCACCTTGGACGGGTGCAGCGTCCCGGCTCGCGACCTCACGTGCCCGCGCCAGCGTTCGCCTCCGCCCGCTCGGCCTCGCGCTGTAGCTCTTGCAGGCGGCCGGTACTGGTCGGGCGAGGCCCGTACACCTTCGCGCGGTAGAGCCTGTAGCGCTCGCTCGCGTGGCGGGCATCCGCTTCAAGCTCCGCAAAGCGACGGTCGTCGGTCATGGGGCCAAGGCTAGCGGCGGCGTCCCGGCCGGCAGCGAGGGCGAGACCGATCAGTCTCGCGCGGTAGGATGACTACCAACAACCGTCGCCTTCGAGTCTCCCCTTCCCCTCCCTTGATCGCGCGGCCTCTCCGAGGGGAAGTGAACGGAGCGCACCCGATGGGCGACACCGCTGATCAGGCTGACCGAACTCGCCGCGTGAACCTCGACGGCCTGCTGGACATCCGAATCGACCAGCACGACGACAACTGGTCGATGGAGGTGCGCGGCGAGGTGGACCTGGTCACCGCGGAGACGCTCCGGCACGAGCTCAGCCGGCTCGACGGCGACCGGGTGGTGCTCGACCTCGGCCACCTCACCTTCATGGACTGCGCGGGGATCGGGTTGCTGGTCGGCGCCGCCAGAAGCCGCCCGGACCCCCAATCCCTGAACGTCCGGCGTGCCAGCGGTCAGGTCGAGAGGCTGATTCGGCTCTGCGGGCTGGACCGCTTGCTTGCGAGCACAGCCTGAGGGGATACTCGGCTCCGGATGTCGGAGCAGAACGTCGAGATCGTCCGTAGAGCGTTCGCAGAGTTCGTGATTCCGGGCGACCCGGAGGCGATGGTCGCCGCCAGCCACCCGAACTTCGAGATGGAGCTCGTGGGGATCGGAGGCGGACCCGTGCACTACACCGGGGCGGCCGGCATCCGTGACTTCTTCCGCGATGTCGGTGAGACCTGGGAGTCCTTCCGCTTTGAGGCGACGGACATCCGTGACCTCGGTCAAAGCGTTCTGGTGCTTGGCGACGTCCACGGGTGTGGACGCGGAAGCGGCGTCGAGGTCAACGACCAGTGGGCGTGGATCATCGAAATGAAGGGCGGCCAGGCGATGAGCCTCCGGGGTTATCTCGACCACTCCACGGCCCTCGCAGCCGCCGGACTCGCCGGGTAGGAAGCCCGCCGGCTACGGGCTGGTGGGCGGCACCGTCGTGGCGCCGCCGGTCGTCCCGCCGAGGCCGCCGAACGGGTTCTCGAGCTGCTCGCCGCCGCCGGTGGCGCCGCCGCCCTGCTGTTGCTGTTGCTGCTGTTGCTGTTCCTGCTGCTTTTGGAACTTGACCGCCTGGTCGTGGTAGGCCTGCAGCGACTTCTGGATCTGCTTGCGATTGGTGCTGTCGGAGGCCGCGACGGCCTGCTTCGCCACCGCATCGGCCTTGTCGATCTGCAGGTCGGCGTAGAGGTAGAAGGCGAGCTGCGCGTAGGCGGCGGCGCTCTTTTGGTCGTCGGCCACGACCTGCTGCGCCTCCGCCGCGCCGCCGGCCTCGTTGAGCAGCTGGAAGACCTGGACGGCGCTCGCGGCGGCGGCGACGCTCGGCTGGTCCGGCTTCGTCTTGAAGTAGTTATCCCAGGCCTGGGCCGCCTGTAAGAGGTCGTTGCGAGCGTCCTCGCTGATCGACACCTGCCCGGTCTGCTGGTCGGTTTGCACCCCGCTCGACGTCGCCGACGCGTAGTACGCGCCGATCAGGTCCGCGGCCGCGTTGCCGCTCTTCGGGTTCGCGTCGACCGCGCTCTGGGCGTCCTCGATCTGCTGCTCGAACTGCGGGTCGCTTCCCGAGCTGTTGCCGCCCCCGATCCCGAGCGCGTCGAAGATCCCGCCGGTGACGTCGGAGCCGACCCCGAAGCCGACGAAGCTGATGAAGAACACGAAGGCCAGGAAGCCGAAGACAACCTGCACCACGCGCCGGCGCTTGCCGCTCTTGAGATCGAAGATCATCGGGCCGGGGAGGGTAGAGAACCGCTCAGCCCGTCGCCGGGGCGGGCGGGCCGCCCCCGACCTCCGGGTCTTCGTCGGGTTCTCGTGACGGGTTGAAGAGGCGGGCGAGGAGCACCGAGAACTCGAACAGCAGATAGAGCGGCGCCATCGAGATCAGCATCGTCACCGGGTCGGTGCCGGGGAGCAGCATCGCGACGACGGCGATCACCAGGATCGCGTACCGGCGGTTGTGCGCGAGCTGCTGCGGGGTGACGATCCCGAGCCTGGTCACCGCGAGCACGCCGACCGGAATCTGGAACAGGATCCCGACCCCGATCAGCGTGAGGATGAAAAAGGCGTAGTACTCGCTCGCCCGGATCTCGATGTTGAACTGGTCGACGTTGAAACCGAGCAGGAACTTGAGGGCGGGCGGCAGGACCACGTAGTAGCCGAAGACGGTGCCGGCGATGAACAGCACTGGCACCATCAACAGCATCGGCAGGACGACGCGCTTCTCGCCCGGGCTGAACGCCGGGAGGACGAAGGCGTAGATCTGGTAGAGCAGGATCGGCAACGCGATCAGCACGCCGCCGTAGATCGAGAGCTTCACCGTGGTGAAGAAGGGCTCGGTGGGGCTGAACGTGAGCGGGTCGAGGTCCCGCGGCAGCGGCTTGTTCGCGATCTCGAGCAGCGTGTGGTTCTGCCAGAAGCAGAACGCGATCGCGAGCACGAGCACGATCGCCGAGACGATGATCCGGGTGCGAAGCTCGTCGAGGTGCTCGACGAGCGTCATCCGGTCGTCGAACTGAGCTGACTTCAGCCGCGCCAACCGGTCGCGTCCGAGAGCCGCTTAGGAGCGGTGGTCGCCGACGACCTCGCCCTCGACGGGTTCGACGCTCGGATCGGGCTGCGGCTGGGCGGCCTGCGCCTCGAGCTGAGCCTGCGCCTCGTCGTCATCGTCGTCGTCCTTGTTGCCGCTCAGCGAGTCCTTGAACTCGCGCATTCCCGAGCCGAGGGACTTGCCGAGGTCGGGGAGCCGCTTGGGGCCAAAGATCACCAGCGCGATGATCAGCACGATCGCCAGTTCAAGTGGTCCAACGTTTGGCATCGCGACAGATGCTACTCCCACCGCCGCGCGGGCCGGAGAATCAGGCGCGATCTGGGCGTTCGGCGGCGGCGGTCTGCTCGCGGAAGTGCTTGCTCAGCATCGTGACCTGGCCCTGATAGTTGGAGCCGGCATCTTGGCCGTAGAGCACGTCCGGGGTGGCGGCCAGGCGCTCGTAGCCGAGCTTGCAGATCGGCTGGCGGTGCTCGACCATGAACGGCACGTCGCGGGCGCGGACCTCGAGCGCCGCTCGGCTCCCGTGCCGCTCGTTGCGGGGGTCGAACCCGAACCCGGGATCGAAGAAGCCCGCGTAGTGCGTGCGCAACTCGCCCGCCGTCGGGTCGTAGGCCATCATCTCGGCCGCGTACGAGGGCGGGATGCAAACGCCCTCGGCCGAGAGCAGCAGGTAGAAGATCTCCGGCTCGAGCACGATCCGCGACCCCGACTCCGGGTAGACCGGCTCCCAGAAGTCGTTCCAGCGGTACTTGCGAATCGCCCCGAGGTCGATCGGCAGGCTGTTCTTCTTCGCGCGATAGCCGACGACCCGATCGGCCGGGCCCGCGGCGAGGTCCACGCTCAAAAAGAGCCCGCCGGAGATCGAGAGCTCGGTCTCGCGCAGCGGATGGGAGTCCATGTACAGCAGCGGGAACTGCTCGTGCAGGGCGACCAGGGCAGCGTCGTCGAGGGCGGCGTCGCCGCTCGAGAGACGCAGCTGGTTGAGCGCCAGGCCCCGGCGGACGTAGATCGCGAACGACCGCGGGACCACCTCGAGATAGAGCCCCCCGTGGTAGCCCGGCTGGATCTCGTCGAAGCGGTGGTTGCGGTCGGTGATCACGCGGGTGAACACGTCAAGCCTCCCCGTGGAGCTCTTCGGGTTCGCCTTCGCGCGGATATGCGGCGGCAGCTCGAGTCGCTCGACGAGCGGGATCAGATAGGGGCGGTCGCGCTCGAGGGTCGCCCCGTCGCGGAGGTCGATCCGTTGAAACGCGATCTCGTCGAGCTTCGCCTCCACCGGCGACTCGACGTCGGGCAGGAAGCTGCACCGCAGGGCCCAGGCGAAGTCGCCGAGGCGCAGGTCGATGCTGGCCGGCTGAATTGCGTCGGGGAGGATGCGGAACTCGCCGGCGTCGATCCAGCCCGCTGCGACCGCCTCCCGCAGCTGCTGCGCGGGCAGCACCCTGCCCGGCGGGCGCGGATCCCGGGTCGTGGGTCCGGTCAGGCCCTCGGTTCCTGCGGCCGCGGATTCCATGGCGGCAAATGATCGCCAACCCGGCGGCGGCGGCGCCTCCCGCCGCCCTCGATCAAGCCGCTAATTGCGCGGCCCGCGGCTAAAGGGAAGCGGCCCCGGCGCCGATAACGGGCAGGCAATGCCCGACGAGCCCACAGCCGACCCCGCCGGCGCAAGTCGGTCCGGGGCGCTGGACCCGAGCACCTTCCGGCCGCGCCGCCGAACCACGACGCACGATCGGGCGAAGGCTCTTCACGTCTGCCCGAGCTGCGATTCAGAGCTCGTCTATCCGTTCGACTGGGGGCCCGCCGACCGCACCCGCTGGCGCGTCGACCTCTGCTGCCCGGAGTGCGAATGGATTGGGGGCGGTGTCTTCAGCCAGGAACTGGTCGACGCCTTCGACGAGGAGCTCGACCGCGGCACCGAGCAGTTGCTCGATGACCTGCGCCTCCTCGCGCGGGCGAACATGGAGGATGAGGTCGACCGCTTCGTCGCCTCCCTCCAGGCGAACCTGATCGTCCCCGAGGACTTCTAGGCCCTACGCGTAGCGCTCGACGACGCCGTCGGCGACCATCGTCAGCAGCTCCGCGCGCTGGCCCTGTCCCGCACGCGAGGCGAGCGCCTCCTTCGCCTCGACGACTCGTCCCCGAGCGTCCGCGCGGACCACGTCGAGCACGCCCGTCGCAGCGATCCGCTCGCACGCCGCCTCGGCGCCGGCCTGGTCGAGCGCGCGCAGGTCGAGCTCGGCGAGGCCCGGGTCGCGCTCGCGGGCGAGGATCAGCGGCATGGTCACCGTGCCGTCGAGCAGGTCGGTGCCGAGCGCCTTGCCCGTGCGCTCCGGCGGGCCGGTGACGTCGAGGACGTCGTCGAGCAGCTGGAACGCGAGCCCGATCTGACGCCCGTAGAGGCGCAGCGCCTCCGCCTCGTCGGGCTCGGGCTCGGCGCCGATCAGGCACGCGCACTCGAACAGCTGGGCCGTCTTTAGCCGGCAGCGCTCGAGGTAGCGCTCGGCGGAGATCGTGATGTCGAACGCGTCGCGGCGCTGCGCCAGCTCGCCGCGCGCGAGGCCCACCGACGTCCGGGCGAGGAGCGCGACCCGGCGGCCGTCGTCGGGCTCGGACCCGGCGAGCTCGGCGAACGCGCGCGAGAACAGCCGGTCGCCGACCGCGGTCGCCGTGGCGCGCCCCGCGCGCGCGACCACCGTCGGCAGCCCGCGCCGCAGCGGCGCGGCGTCGAGCACGTCGTCGTGGACCAGGGTCGCCATGTGCACCAGCTCGATCGCGGTGGCGGCGCGCACCGCGCCGTCGCCCGCGTCCGGGCCCGCGCAGACCAGGACCAGCATGGGCCGCAGGCGCTTGCCGCCCGCCTGCAGGGTCGCTCCCGCCTCCGCCGCCAGCGTCGCCCCGCCACCGCCCACGACCTCCGCCAGCCGCCGTTCGACGCCCGCCATCCGTCGCGGGAGCCAGCTCTGCGCGGCGTCGAGCACCTGGGTCACGGGAGGCGGGACGCTGCTGCGGGTCATCGGGATCTGCTGGGGTCGAGCGGCGGCGGCGCGCTCACGCGGGCCGCGCGCCGGAGTGGATCGCGATGATCCCACCGGCGAGCACCGTGTAGCGGATCCGCTCGAGGCCGGCGCGGTCCATGAGCAGGGCCAGCCCCTCCGGCGGGGGGAAGCGCTTCACCGACTCGGGCAGGTAGGAGTAGGCCTCGCGGTCGCCGGCCAGCGTCCCGAGCGCCGGCACGATGCGGTCGAACCAGAGGCTGAAGAAGAACGAGAGCGGCGGGCGGGTCGGGTTGGTGATCTCGAGGATCACCAGGCGCCCGCCCGGCTTCAGCACCCGGGTGAGCTCGCGGACGCCGCGTCCGAGGTCCGCCAGGTTGCGGACGCCGAAGCCGACGGTGACCGCATCGAAGCTGGCGTCGTCGTAGCTCAGGTCAAGGGCGTCCTGCCACTCGAAGCGCACGGCACCCGCGCCCCGTTCGCCGGCCTTCGCACGCGCCAGATCGAGCATGCGCTCGGAGAAGTCGGAGCCGATCACCCGCCCGTCCGGCTCGACCCGGCGGGCGAGGGCGAAGGAGAGGTCGCCGGTGCCGCAGCAGGCGTCGAGCGCGACGTCCCCCGGCGCGAGCTCCGCCCGGTCGGCCGCCCGCTCGCGCCAGGCGTGGTGCAGGCCGGCGGTCATCGCCGTGTTCATCACGTCATAGACGCCGGCGATCCGGTCGAACATCCCCCTGACCTGGCCCGCGAACTCGACCTCCTGCTCGGGGGCGACCGCCCCGTTCACTGGCAAGGTCGACGGCTGAGGAACTTGACCAGGCTGTCGAACTTCTCCGGGGGCAGGTCGCCGTACTCGGGCATGATCCCGGAGGGGTTGATCAAGGTTCGCTTGATGGCCTCGGCGGGGAGCTTGGAGCCGATCTCGGTCAGCTCCGGGCCCGGACCGTCGTTGCCGTTGTCGCCGAACTTGTGGCACGCCAGACAGCCGGATTGGGCGGCGACCTGTTTACCCGCCTCGAACTGCGGCGCGACCTCGAGGTCGATCTCGGTCGGCGAGCCGGCCGAGGCGCCGAGGAAGGTGAGAAACGCCATCGCGATGATGGTCATGATCCCCGCCGTCGTCGCGACCGGGCGGCGCCACGGCAGGCGCTCGGCGTTGCGGTCGTAGAACGGCAGCAGCAGGAGCAGGACCATGCACAGGGTCGGGATCCCGATCGTCGCCACCGGGACGAGCTCATTCGGCTTGATCACGCGCAGGAGCTCGAAGAGGAAGAAGAAGTACCACTCCGGCCGGGGGACGTAGGTGGTCGTCGTCGGGTCGGCCTTCGGCCCCTGCTCGGCGCCGAGGATCAGCGACATCGCGACGATCACGATGGCGACGATGAACATCATCGCCGAGTCCTTGAAGATCGCGTACGGGAAGAAGGGCTTGCCCTTCTTCTTCAGCAGCTCGTACTCGCGGAGGTACTCCTCCTTCTCGGCGACGTTCATCCCACTTCCTCCGAGCGCTGCGCCTTTGGCTTCCGCTCGCCGCGAATCCACGGCGGCGCGGTGGTCCCGAGCTTGACCACGAGGTACAGGTGCGCACCGATCAGGGCGATGATCGCGCCTGGGACTAAGAGCATGTGGATCGCGTAGAAGCGGGGCAGGGTCGTCGCCTCGAACTCGGCGCCGGCGCGGAGGAAGTCGGCGAGGTAGGGCCCGACGATCGGTCCGGAACCGGTGATGTTCATGGCCACGATCGTCGCCCAGTAGGAGCGCTGATCGAACGGCAGCAGGTACCCGGTCAGGCCCATGACCAGGGTGAGGATGATGAGCACGACCCCGATCACCCAGTTGAGCTCGCGCGGGTACTTGTAGGCGCCGAAGAAGAAGACCCTGCCCATGTGCAGGAAGATCAGGATCACCATCACGGTCGCGCCCCACTTGTGCATGCCGCGGACGAACTCGCCGAGGAAGACGTCGTTGGTCAGATGGGTGATCGAGTTGTAGGCCTCGGTCGACGAGGGCACGTAGAACATCGCCAGGAAGACGCCGGTGATCGCCTGGGCCACGAACGCGAACAGGGTCGCCGAGCCCAGCGTGTAGAACCAGTTCGTCCCCTTCGGGACCTTGCGAAGCAACAGTCCGGTGAGGAACGGGCTCGCGCCGGTGCGCTCGTCGACCCAGCCGACGACGTCGATCCCGGCCTCGGCGAGCTTGCCGTGCTCGGGCTGGGTCGTGGCCGGGGCCTCGCCCGGGGCGGCGCCGTTGCCGGCCCCGTTACGGGAGCCGTTGCGGCGCTCGCCCGGCTTGCCGGGCTTGCGCAATGCGCTTGGGACGGGGAGCTTTGGCATCTAGGCGACCTCGATCACGGCGGTGGCGCGGTCGTGAACCGCGGCGGGTAGAGGTACTCCCAAATGCCGCCCGTGTACTCGCCCGGGTCGCGGGCGCGGACCGGCTTGAGGCTGTTGGTGACGCTGTAGCGCGGGCCGATCTGCAGCTCGCCGTTCTCGACCCGGGTCTGGAAGCGGTCCAGCGGGCGCACCGGCGGGCCGCCGATGACCTTGCCCTCGAAGTCGTAGACGCCGCCGTGGCAGGGGCAGATGAAGTTGCCGGCGGCGCGGACGAAGCGCACCGGGCAGCCGAGGTGCGCGCAGCGGGTCGAGATCGCGATGAAGGTGTTGGGGTCCTCGTCGAGATCCGTGCTGCCCTTGCGGATGTAGACGGTGGTCTTGCCCGCGTCCCCGATGCCGTTGACGATCGTGATCACGGCCTGGCGGTAGGTCTCGCTGGTGTAGTCGTCGGGCGAGCCGACGCCCTCCCACTGCTCGTCCGGGCGGTCGAAGATCGGCGCCAGGGCAAAGCCCACGACGGGAAGCGCGACGGCCGCGACCGCGATGCCGCCGAAGGCCTGACCGCCGATCGCAAACGCGGTGCGCCGGGTCATGGTCTCGCCCTCGAAGTATCCGGCCGGCTTCGGCTTCTCGTGCAGCTCGTGCCGGGGGCTCTTTTCCGTGGGATCCGCCATTCAGGAGAGGTCGCCGATCGCGAAGTCTATTGAGTCGGCTGCCTCTCTAAGCGCAACCTCAAGGCCGCCCGCGGCGGCCGCGGTGCTCGCCGCCGCCCACAGCTCGGCCGGCGCCGCGGCGTCCTCGGCGCGCAGCCTGGCCTTCGCGCGCTCGTGCGCGACCGTGGGCCCGGCGGCGATCGCGAGCGCGCTCGAGAGCCACAGGGCTCCCGCCTCGCGGTCGGCCACGGCCGGCCCGTCGGCGCCGTCGTGGATCTGGGCGGAGAGGCTGATCAGGTCCGACAGCTCGCGCACGGACTCGAGGTCGCCGAGCTCCGCCAGGCGCTCGAGCCCGAGCGCGTAGAGGTAGTCGCCCGCGAGCAGCGCCAGGTCGGGCTCGGCGCCGCGGACGACCCGTCCGTCGCCGTAGTGCAGGAGGTATCCCTCGCGGACGGCCTCGACCACGAGGGCGTACTCGCCCGGCGCACCGGCCGTGCGCGCACCGGCCGCCGCGAGCTCGCCGAGGGCGGGTCGCTCGGCGGCGGGCTCGGCGACGTGCGGGCTGACCACGGAGCCGTCGGCCCGCAGCAGGCCGGCCAGGTCACGCAGCGCGTCCGCGGGGGCGCTCATGCCCCGGCGAGGACCTCGGCGGCGGCCTCGCAGGTGTGCTCGATCGCCGCCTCGTCGTGGGCGAGCGAGACGAACCAGGCCTCGAACTGAGACGCCGGTGGATAGACGCCCCGGTCGAGCAATCCCCGGCAGAAGCGGCCGTAGGCGTCGAGGTCGCAGGCGGAGGCGCCGGCGAAGTCGCGCACCGGCGCGGCGGCGAAGAACGGCGTCACGAGGCCGGGGACCGAGGCGACCTGCACGGCCACGTCCGCCTCGGCAGCCGCGGCGCGCAACCCCGCGGCGAGCTGCTCGGTGAGCGCGCCGAGGCGCTCATAGGCTGGCCGATCGAGCTTCGCCAGCGTCGCGAGCCCGGCGGCCACCGCGAGCGGGTTTCCCGACAGCGTCCCCGCCTGGTAGACGTCGCCCGCGGGAGCCACCCGCTCCATCAGCTCGCGGCGCCCGCCGTAGGCGGCGGCGGGGAGGCCGCCGCCGAGCACCTTGCCCATGATCGTGAGGTCGGCCTCGACGCCGTAGCGCTCCTGGGCCCCGCCGCGGGCGACCCGAAAGCCCGAGATCACCTCGTCGAGCACCAGCAGCGCCCCGTGCTCGTCCGCGAGCCGGCGCAGCTCGGCGAGGAACCCCTCGTCGGGCTCGACGACCCCCATGTTCGCGGGCAGCGGCTCGGCGAGGATCGCGGCGACCTCGTGCGCCGCCAGGGCCGCGGCGACCGCCTCCGGGTCGTTCCAGGGCACGACGACCGTCGCCGCCGCCTGCGCGGCAGGGACGCCGGGGCTCGCGGGGATCCCCTGCGTCGCCAGGCCCGAGCCGGCCTCGGCAAGCAGCCCGTCGACGTGGCCGTGGTAGGCGCCGGCGAACTTGATCAGCTGCTCGCGACCGGTCACCGCCCGGGCGAGGCGGATCGCACTCATCGTCGCCTCGGTGCCGGAGTTGACCATGCGCATCGACTGCACGGACGCAAAGCGGTCGCAGACCTCGGCCGCGAGATCGACCTCGCCCTCGGTCGGGGCCCCGTAGCTGGTGCCGCGCCCGGCGGCGTCGCGGACGGCCTCGACCACGTCGGGGTCGGCGTGACCGAGGATCAGCGGGCCCCACGAGCACACCCAGTCGACGTAGCGGTGCCCGTCGACGTCGATCAGCTCAAACCCGTCGCCGCGCTCGACGAAGATCGGATAGTCGCGGCCGATGGACTTCATCGCGCGCACGGGGGAGTTCACGCCGCCGGGCATCAGGCCGGCGGCGCGGGCGTAGAGAACTTCGGAGGTGCGGGTGTCCATCAGGTCGCCACTCGCCGCTCGCCACTGGCCACTCGAGTGGCGAGTGACGAGTGGCCAGTGGCCATCACCCGTGCTCGGCTTCCCAGCGCGCGTAGTCGTCCGTGAAGTAGTGCAGCCGGATCTTCTTGTACTCGGTCGAGGAGTAGAGGGTGGCGCGGTCTGAGCCGTGCAGGTCGTGCTCGTCGGCGATCGACTGCAGGATCGCGTCGCACTCCTCCTTGGAGCGCCCGTGGGCCATCGTGAACACCGAGTACGGCCAGTCGGCGTAGGTCGGACGCTCGTAGCAGTGGGAGATCCCGCGCACCGACGCCATGCGCGTGCCGGTCTCGAGGATCCGCTCGTCCGGCACCTTCCACACGCCCATCCCGTTGGCGGAGAAGCCGGCGCGGCGGTGGTAGAGGATCGCGGCCACCCGCCGCAGGATCTTGCGGTCGACCATCCCGCGCAGGTGGTCGAGGAAGGCCTCGGTGCTCATCCCCACCTCGCCCGCGGCGGTGTCGTACGGGCGGTCGGCGACCTCCATCGGCCCCTGGAGCGCGCGGATCACGGCGATGTCGGTGTCGTCGTAGGGCTGGCGCTCGAGCTCGCGCGGCGTCGCCGCCTCGGCGGCCGTTGCCAGGGCCTCAGTGCCCTTCTCCATCTCCAGGTTCATGTTGATCTTGAACAGCTTCAGCGTCGGCAGCTGGCGGATCGACTCGGCGCCGGTCAGCCGCTGGAGGACGTCGAGCGTGCCCTGGAGCCCGAGCTCGGAGTCCGGTGGGGTCGCGATCGTGAACCAGAGGTTGAACTCGTGCGTGCGCAGGTAGTTGTGCGAGACCCCGGGGTGCGAGTTGATGATCTTCGCCGCCCGCTGCGGATGCTCGGCGTCGACCTTGGCCGCGACCAGCATCGACTCGTAGCCGAGCGCCCGGGTGTCGAAGATCGGCGTGATCTCGCGGATGATCCGCTCGGTCACGAGGCGGTCGGTCCGCGTCATCAGGTCGTCGAGGTCGAGGTCGTGCTCGGCCGCGAGCCGGGCGTACGGCTCGGGCGCCAGCGGGAAATTCGACTGCAGCAGGTTCATCAGCCGCTTGTCGGTGTCGTCGAGCGGAATCGCCGCGCCGTCCTTGCGCGAGCGCGTCTTGGCCTGCGGGACCTTCGAATTAGGCGCCTCAACAGCGGCGCGGCTCGGCTGCGCTTCGCTCCGCCTCACAGCAGCCACTCGGCAGCGTCCTTGGCGAAGTAGGTGAGGATCACGTCGGCGCCGGCGCGGCGGATCGAGGTCAGCGTCTCGAGCGCCGCCGCCTGGCCGTCGAGCCAGCCGTTGTCGGCCGCGGCGCGGAGCATCGAGTACTCGCCCGACACCTGATAGGCGGCGATCGGCATCTCGGTCTCGTCGCGGACCGTGCGGATCACGTCGAGGTACGGCAGAGCGGGCTTGATCATGACCATGTCGGCGCCCTCCTCGACGTCCAGCCGCACCTCGCGCAGCGCCTCGCGGGCGTTGGCCGGGTCCATCTGGTAGCCGCGGCGGTCACCGAACTCGGGGGTCGACTCCGCCGCCTCGCGGAACGGGCCGTAGAAGGCCGAGGCGTACTTCGCCGAGTAGGCGATGATCGCCGTGTCCGGGTGGCCCTCCTCGTCGAGCTGGTGGCGGATCATCCCGATCCGACCATCCATCATGTCCGAGGGGGCGACGACGTCCGCGCCGGCCTCGGCGTGGGAGATCGCCGTCTTCGCCAGCAGCTCGAGGGTGATGTCGTTGTCGACCGAGCCGTCGCGGACGAAGCCGCAGTGGCCGTGCGACGTGTACTCGCACAGGCAGACGTCGGTGATCACGGTGAGCTCCGGGTGCGCCTCCTTGAGCGCCCGCACGGCGAGCTGCACGACGCCCTCGTCGTCGTAGGCGCCGGAGCCGGTCTCGTCCTTGGTCCTGGGGATGCCGAACAGGATCACCGCCTCGATCCCGACGGCGAGCAGCTCCGAGGCCTCGGCGACGAGCTCGTTGATCGAAAACCGGTCGACCCCGGGCATGGACTCGACCGGCTCGCGGACGTTCTCGCCGGAGACCACGAACAGGGGCTGCACCAGATGCCGCGGCGAAAGCTCCGTCTCGCGTACGAGGTCGCGAAGCGCCTTCGTCCGCCGCAGGCGCCGCATGCGCGTTGCGGGGAAGCTCACGCGGCGGATTGTAGGGGCGCTCGGGGGGCGCTCAGCCCTTGGTGCCCCGGTCGGCGAGCGCCGCCGTCACCCCGAGGCCGAGGTAGACGGCGCCGGCCACCCACGAGAGCCGGCCCGGGCTCGCGAGCCGCCGGCGCAGGCTGGTGCCGGCCGTGCCGGCGAGGAGCGCGAACAGCGTGTCGCCGGCGATCGCGCAGAGGCTGAAGATCGTGCCGAGGACGAGGGTCTGCACCCACACCGGGCCCACGGCGGGGTCGATGAACTGCGGCAGGAAGGCGAGCAGGAAGATCGCCAGCTTCGGGTTCAGGGCGCCGACGGCGAAGCCCTCCCAGAACAGGCGGCGCTCCGAGCGCTGCGGGGCCGCGGCCTCTGCGACCGCGCCGACGCCCTCGCGCAGCGCGCGGATGCCCAGCCAGATCAGGTACACGGCGCCGATGTACTTGACGATCGTGAACGCGGTCGCCGACGAGGCGACGATTGCGGCCAGGCCGACCGTCGCGGCGAGCACCTCGACGTAATTGCCGGCCTCGACCCCGAGCATCGACACGAGGCCGCCCCGGCGCCCGTGGACGACGCCGCGGGTGACGATGTAGATCACCGCTGGGCCGGGGATCGCCACCAGCGCCGCGCTCGCGAGCGCGAACAGCAGCATCGTGTGGGCGGAGGGCATTGACCCAGCCTACGAAGCGAACCGCCGCAGCGCCACCCGCGCCAGGACCCCGTACGCAACGACGATCGCGAGCAGGTGGACGAGCGGCAGGCCGACGCTGGGGCCGGCGGAGTCGAGCGCTCCCTGCATGGCGTCGAGCGCCGGATCGAACGGAAACAGCGCGCGGATGATCTCGATCGCGTGAAAGACGCCGACGCTGACCGTCCCGGAGGGGACGAGGGAGAGGAAGGCGATCGGCAGCGAGGCCATGAACGCCAATAGCGAGCTCGCCCGGACCTCCTTGGCGGAGGCGCCGATCGCCGCACCGAAGGCGGCGAAGCCGGCGCCGCCGGCGCCGATCGCGAGCAGGATGAGCAGGATCCGCCCCCAGTCGACCGAGACCAGGGCGGTCAGCGCGACGAGGAGCAGGAGGGTGACCGCGTAGGAGGCGATGATCCCGAGCAGGACCTTCTCGGTGAGCAGGCCGGTGGTGCCGACGAGCCCGCGGGTGATCCGGGCGAACACGTTCTCCTCGCGCTCGAGCGCCAGCGAGCCGGCGACCAGGAGCACGGTGACGAACATCAGCGTCACGGTCGCGGCGACCGCGATCGCGAACACGTCGAGCTCCGACGACTGACCGGCGACGACGATCTTGTCGACGCTGATCGGCGAGGCGACGGCGCCCAGCAGCGGCAGGGCGAAGTCGAGGTTCTGGCGAGCCAGGTCGGAGAACTTGATCACCTCGTCGAGGGTCGCACTGGCGGTGCTGTTCGGCGGCAGCTGGGCCTGGACCTGGCGCAGGATCTGGCTGCTCGGCTGCAGGCCGAGGATGTTGAGGTCGCCGATGATCGGCAGGCTGATCTGGCCGCCCTTGATCAGGAGGTTCAGGTAATCCGCCGCCTGGTCGGAGATGCGCTGCGACAGCAGCAGGTTGGCCTCCGTGATCAGGGCCTGGATCCGGTCGTCGACCAGGCTCGCCTTCACCGGGTCGTCCTGGTTGACGAGGACCTCGACCGTCGGTTGGTCGGGGTTGAGGCTGGCGAGCGACTCGAGCTTGTCGACCAGGTCCGCGGGCAGGATCAGCGCCGCGATCACGTCGCCGTCCTCGACCTTCTGCTCGGCCTCCTCGCGCGAGGAGACGTCCACGCACTCCACCCGGGAGCACAGCCGGTCGCGGGCGATGCCCTGGTCGATCTGCTCGTTGCCGGCGCCGACCGCAAACTGCTTCGTGTCCTCGGGCGGGACCTCGTTGAGAAACGCGACCCGAGGCTTGGAGTTGTCGGCCGAGAGCGCGAAGCCGATCAGCACCCCGAGCACCACCGGGTAGGCGATCAGCAGGCCGACGATCAGCGGCGAGCGCCGCAGGATCTGCAGGTCCTTGAGCAGCAGCCAACGCATCTAGATGGGTCCCTCATCAGTGACCCCGCTCGCGCAGGAACCGGACGAAGGCGGCCTCGAAGTCGCCGCCCGCGCCGTCAGGGGCGGCCGCGTGAAGCTCCGTCGCCGTGCCGTCGAAGACCCGCTCGCCGTCGGCGAGCACCAACAGCCGGTCGCCGTAGCGCTCCGCCTCCTGCAGGTGGTGGGTCGAGTAGATCACCGTCGTCCCGGTGCCGGCGAGCCCGAGCACGAACTCCCAGAGGCGCTCGCGCTGGCGCGGGTCGAGCCCGGTCGAGGGCTCGTCGAGGAGCAGCACAGCGGGGGACGCCAGGAGGCCGATCGCGATGTTGACGCGCTGCTGGTTGCCGCCCGAGAGCGTCCCCACCTGGTCGCCGCGCCGCTCGCCGAGCCCGGTCTGATCGAGCATCCGCTCGACCGCGGGCTCGAGCTCGGTGATCCCCTCGAGGCGGGCGAAGAGGCGCAGGTTCTCGTCCACCGTCAGGCGGCTGTACAGCGCAGCCCCCTGCGGCACCCAGCCGATCTCCCCGGGGACCTCGATCGTCCCGGAGTCCGGCTCGCGAATCCCGGCGAGGATCGAAAGCAGGGTCGTCTTGCCGGCGCCGTTGGGGCCGATCACGGCCAGCAGCTCGCCCGGCCGGGCGCTGAAGCTGACGTCGCGCAGGGCGGCGCGATCGCCGAATCGCTTGGTCAGCCCCCGCGCCTCGATCACCGCCGCGCCCGTCGGCTCCTGCCCGCTCACCGGCGGAACGCTACGCCACTGCGGATACCGTAGGCACCGGATGAGGGTCTTGTTCGTCGCCGACGTGGTCGGGAAGCCGGGCCGAGCGGGGCTCGGTCGGGCGATGCCCGGGCTGCGCGAGCGGCTGCGCCCGGACCTCGTGATCGTCAACGGGGAGAACTCCGCCGGCGGGATCGGGATCACCGAGAAGACGGCGGCCGACCTGTTCTCGATCGGCGCCGACGTGATCACGCTCGGCAACCACGCGTTCCGCCACCGCGACGTCTACGACTACCTCGACCGCGACCAGCGCGTGATCCGCCCTGCGAACTTCATGGCTTCGAGTCCCGGCCGCGGGTACACCGTGGTCGAGGCCGACGGGGTGCGGGTCGGGGTGATCAACCTGCTCGGCCAGGTGCAGCTGCGCGCGGCGCGCTCGCCGTTCACCGAGGCCGACTCGCTCCTCGACCGGCTCGAGCGCGAGGCCGACGCCTTCTTCGTCGACTTCCACGCCGAGGTCACCTCCGAGAAGGTCGCGATGGGCTGGCACCTCGACGGTCGCGCCGGCGCGGTCGTCGGCACCCACACGCACGTGCCGACGGCCGACGCGAGAGTGTTGCCGCGGGGCACCGCCTACATCAGCGACGTCGGGATGACCGGGTCGCGGGCGAGCGTGCTCGGGGTCCGCTGGGAGCAGGCGCTGGAGGGCTTCCGCACCCAGATGCCGGTCCGCTTCACGACCGCCGAGGACGACGTCTGGATCAACGCCGTCCTGGTCGAGCTCGGGCCGGACGGGCTCGCGCGGTCGATCGAGCCGGTGCTCGAGCGGGCTCCCGACTAGTCGGCCGCGAGCCGCTCCCGCGGGACCGAGGCCGCCAGCGCGATCGCCAGCGGCCCGAAGAACCAGGGGATGTAGAGGTAGAACCAGTGGTCGACCGACAGCTGGATGGCGATCAGCACCGCGGCGGCGAGCGCCGCGATCTGGGGCAGGGTGCGGCGCCTGGGAACGAAGGCGACCACGATCGCGAGCACCGCCGCGGCGGCGAACATCACATCCTGCAGCCACTGGATCCCGTCGACCTGGCCCCAGACGCTGAACGGTGAGGTGCGGTCGAGCTGGCTGGAGATGGTGCGCTCGTAGAAGGTGGCCAGCCCCGGTTCGATCAGCGGCTCGGCGAGCATCAGCGCAGCGACCACGGCGAAGGCCGCGCAGAACAACGCCATCGGTTTGAGCGACCAGCCGCGCGGCGGCGGTCGCTCGCCCTCCGTCGGTCGATCGGCCAGCAGGCCGTGGTCGCCGGCCAGATAGAGCGGCCCGAGCGCCAGGGGCGCGAACTTGGCCATCACGGCGAGCGCGAGCAGCGCCCCGCGAGCCACGGGCCGGGCGAAGAAGGCGAGCGACCAGATCACCAGCGCGGCGATCAGCGAGTCGTTGGAGTTCGACTGGAGGGCGAAGTCCGTGTACGGATAGGCGAGCCAGGCGAAGGCGAGCACGGCCCCGAGCTCGCGGCCGCGCCGGCCCGGCCACAGGCGCATGCCGCAGACGGCGAGCCCGACCGCGGCCGCGAGGTCGAAGGCGATCGCCGCGCCGTGCGACGCGGGGAGCTCGTCCCAGCTCCCGCTCCACGGCATGACGAGCTCAAAAGGCACGTACGCGTAGTAGTTCGCCGGCCCGTACGTGTCGCCAAACCGGTTGTCGTCGGGGAACACGTCCTCGCCGTAGATCCGCTCGCCGTGGGCGATGCGGTCGGCGCCGATCGTGCCCGCGTAGCCGACGTCGATCACCCCCGAGTCGGCGATGTTGATCGTCACCCGGAAGGCGATCAACAGCACCGCGGCGAGCGCCAGCCACCGGGCGCCCAGGGTGGGGCGGAGGCCCGAGCCGCCGCGGAAGCCGAGCCACAGCATGCGGCAGAGCAGGTAGATCAGCGGCGGATAGGCGAGCGGGACCGAGACCCCGATCTCGCCCTGGTTGAAGTACAGCTGCGAGATCCCGAACGAGAGCAGCACCAACAGGTCGAGGTGGACGATGCGCAGCGGGCGCCGGAAGTCGAACAGGCAGAGGAAGAACACCAAGCGCCATCGGGATCCAGACGTAGGGCGCGTTCAGGATGTGGCCGAACTGGCCCTCGTAGCCGCGGGCCATCGGCCACGCGACCTGGTAGCCGGTCCACGCCTCGCGGATCGCGCCGGTCACCCCGTCGACCTTCACCTGCGCGACCTCGCTGCCGTCGGCCGTGTACCCGACCTGCCAGAGGCCGCCATCGGTCTGGATCGCGGTGGTCAGGCGACCATGGCTGCGCGTCTCCTCGGCGACGTGGGGATCGGTGTTGGCGATCTCGATCGCCCGGGCCGCGCTGATCTCGAATCCCTCCGGGGTCTCCGGGAGCGCTCCGGGCTCGGTTGGCGCCGGGAACGTCGACCCAGGGGTCTGAGCGCTCGTCTGGGCGCCCGCGGCGCCGGGGAGGGCGAGCAGGAGCACCGCGACGGCGAGCGCGACCGCGATCGGGACGGATTGACGGACGCGACCTAGTCGGCGAACGTCCACAGCTTGTTGCCGACGAAGTTCACCGGCATCGTCAGCCCCACTGCCAGCGCCTGCCCGGCGAGCGCCGGCAATCCGAGCGCCGTCACGAACAGCTCCAGCAGCGCCAGGTTGAGTCCGAGGCCCACGAGGCTGACCGCCAGGAAGCGCGCCGCCTGGAAGCCGGGGTGGCCGTCGCTCGCGTCGAAGGTCCAGAAGCGGTTCCAGGTGAAGTTGTTGGCGACGGCGACGCAGAAGGCACCGATCGCCGCCGGGATGTGGTGCACCCCGAGCGGGCCGGTGAGCGCCGCGAACACGAGGAGGTTGATGACGTAGCCGGAGCCGCCGACGATCCCGAACTTGAGCAGCTCCATCCAGTTGCCCGGCTTGCGCACTCCGAGGTGAAGCCGGCGGAGCAGCGGCCCGGTGGAGGCGTCGCGCTCGGCGGTGTGCTCGGCGGTACCCATCGCTAGCTCACCGCCTCCCCGACGGCGGCGCCGACGGCGAGCGAGTCCTCGCCCTCGACGCCGAAGTGGCCGAGGACCAAGTCGGCGACGTCGCGGATCGCCCACTGCTCGCGCGCGTCGGCCACGCCGGGCTCGAACCCGCAGAGCAGCAGCGGGCCGAGTGAGTCACCAACGTGCAGAGCGCCGTGACTGCCGCCCGGGCAGTGCGTCATCCCGCCCCAGTCGACGAACTCGTGGCCTGGGTCTGCCGACATCAGGACCTCGCCGGCGTGCGGAGCGTTGAGCGCGTTCCAAAGCCGAGCCAGGCCGTCCGGGTAGGTCTCGGAGCTCACCGTCCCACCCTCGACCGTGGCCGCGAGCGCGGTCGGGTCACCATCGAGGTCCCAACCCGCCCCGCGGCGATCGCGCAGCTGCGAACCCGGCCGGAAGCGCAGCACGCTGCCGGAGCGCTCGAGGACCGCGACGCTTCCCGCTGGGGGCGGGCCGTCCTCCTCGCCGCGCAGGACCGGCTCGCCGTCGTGTTCCAGCCACGTGAAGAGGTCGACGCCCTCGAGGTCGCGCAGCCGGTCGCGAACGCCGTCGTGGATCCGCGCCGCCCGGCGGCCGGCCCCGAGCACGTAGACGGCCGCGGCCCGCGAGCTCGGGCAAACCGCGAGCTCGGCCCGCTCGGGGTCGCTCTGGTTGGGCTGCAGCACGCGCCACTCGGAGCCCAGTCGCTCGGCGAGCGGCAGCGGGTGCTCGACGTCCGTCTGCGCGTGATCGGCGAGCACGATCACCGCGTGCTCGGCCAGGAAGCGCTCGAGCCCACCGGCCGCGTCCACGAGCTCGGCCAGCGCGTCGTCCGCGCGCGCGATCGACTCGGGCTGCGCGTCGGGGCCGAACTTGTGCGAGTGATAGTCGTTGTCGGGCAGCGAGAACAGCAGGAAGTCGTAGAGGTCGTTCTCGACCAGCTCGCGCCCACAGCAGGCCGAGTACTCATCGCGGGTCCCGGGCCGCGCCAGGGTCGGTTTGCACGGGACCTTCCGGCTCGAGTAGAGCTCGCCGTAGAAGAGCTCGTCCGGGCCCCAGGTGGCGTGTCGGAAGGTCGCAGCGAGCGCCACCCGACGCAGCAGGCCCTCGAGGCCGAGCTCGTGGCGCGTGCGCCCGCGGTAGATCAGGAACGGCGTGCAGGCGGTCCGGACGCCGTGGTCGGCGAGCCGCTCGAAGACCGTCTCCGCCTCGTCGGAGAGGTGGGCCATGTTCATGTTGTAGACGGTGTCGTAGAGCGACCGAAAGAGCCCGAACGTGCGGGTCGCCTCGAACGAGCTCCCGTACTCGACGTAGCGGCGCTCGGCCCGGTAGTACCAGTTCATCCCGCTGATCCAATGGCCCTCGGGCGAGCGGCCCGTGGTGATCTCCGAGGTGCACACCGGGGTCACCGAGGGGAACGAGGAGACGCAGTCGGGAATTAAGACGCCCCGCTCCAGCAGGGCGGCAAACGTCGGCGCCACCCCCTCGGCCGCCGCCTGCTCGAGCTTGTCTGTGCGCAGGGAGTCGACGACGCAGAGGACGAGCTTGGGGGCGCTCACCGCAGCGTCCGCAGACCCTCGTACTTGCGCGCCGCGCGGCTGCGGCGGGCGAGGCCGAGGTAGACGATCGCCGCCAGCGCCAGGAGCCCCAGCGGCTGCAGGAGGACCGAGAGCCCGGCGACCGCCAGCGCGGCGAGGGCGATCATCCCGGCGATAAAGCCGCCGCCCTCCGCCCGCGAGGCCGCGGAGGCGGCGAACTCGCTCACCACCCAAAACGAGAGCGCCGCGATCACGGCCCCCACGGGCCAGCCCGGCCATGCCGGGTGATCCTCGGTCGCGAGCGAGGCGCCGAAGAGGATGCCGCCGACGATCACGGCGGCGACGAGGAGCACCATCCCGAGTGGGTCGCGCCGGCCGGCGGCGCCGGCGAGGGCACCCGCGGCCACGGCGAGGCCGATGCCCTGGCAAGCTGCGAGGAACAGATGCATCGGCGCAGCAGGGTACCGAGGCGTTGAGTCACGACGGCCACGGTCCGTGGGCCCGGCGGACCCCGGGCGACGCCGAGCGACGCGCGCTCGCGGAGGCCGATACGGAGCCGTTCTGGCTCACGGCCCCTGAGCGCCCACCGGCTCGCCCCCCGCTGACCGGCAGCGTCGATTGCGACCTGGCGATCGTGGGCGGAGGGCTCAGCGGGCTCTGGGCCGCGCTGCTCGCGGTCGAGCGGGACCCGGGCCGCGAGGTCGTGCTGCTCGAGCGCGAGCGTCTGGCCAACGCAGCGAGCGGGCGCAACGGCGGCTTTATGTCCTCCTTCCTCACCCACGGGGTGGCAAACGGCATGGCCCGGTTCGCCGACGAGATGCCGGTGCTCGAGCGGCTCGGGCTGGAGAACTTCGCCGCGATCCGAGAGACCCTCGAGCGGCTCGAGATCGACTGCGATTACGAGGCCACCGGCGAGCTCGACGCCGCCGTCGAGCCCCACGAGGTCGAGTGGCTCACCGAGGAAGCTGAGGCACTGCGCGCGCTTGGGCACGAGGTCGACGTGCTCGATCGCGAGGCCGCGCGCGCCGAGGTCCACTCGCCGATCTACGAGGGCGCCCTCTGGCGGCGGTCCGGCTCCGCGCTCGTGCATCCGGCAAAGCTCGGCTGGGGCCTCGCCCGCGAGGCCGAGCGCGCGGGCGTGCGGATCCACGAGGGCTCCGCGGTGAAGTGGGTCCGCTCAGGGGGCGCCGGAGTGCTGCTCGCAACCGACGCCGGCGCCGTGCGCGCGCGCCAGGTGTTGCTTGCGACCAGCGCCTTTCCCGCCCTGCTCGGGGAGATCCGGCGGCGGATCGTGCCCGTGTGGGACTACGTGCTGGTGACCGAGCCGCTCGGAGCCGAGCGCCGCGCCGCGATCGGCTGGGCGAACCGCCAGGGGATCGGCGACGTGAGCAACCAGTTCCACTACTACCGCCTGACGCCCGACGATCGGATCCTCTGGGGCGGCTACGACGCGATCTACGGCTACGGCAACTCGCTTGACCGCCGACGCGAGCAGCGCGAGCGGAGCTTCGCCGACCTCGCGGCACACTTCTTCACCGCGTTCCCGCAGCTCGAGGGGATCCGGTTCGCCAACCGGTGGGGGGGCGCGATCGACACCTGCAGCCGCTTCTTCGCCTTTCAGGGGACGGCGATGGACGGCCGGGTCGCCTACACGGTCGGCCATACCGGGCTCGGCGTGGGCGCCAGCCGCTTCGGGGCCGGGATGGCGCTCGACCTGCTCGCCGGCCGCGAGACGGAGGCCTCGAGGCTGCGCGCGATGCGGTCGAAGCCGTTCCCGTTCCCGCCCGAGCCGTTGCGCTGGGCGGCGATCGAGCTCACCCGCAACCGGCTCGCGGCGGCCGACCGCAACGGCGGCAAGCGCGGGCTGTGGCTGCGAACGCTCGACCGGCTCGGGCTCGGCTACGACAGCTGACGGCCTGCGCCAAACTGCCCGGGATGGCGGAGCCGGGCCGCACCCGAACGACGAACGACGAACGACGAACGACCCGCCGCCGCACCGCCGCTCCCACACCACCGCCGCCGACCTCGAGCGCTACGGCTCCCTCTTCGCGGAGCGGACCAAGGTCATGCGCTCCTCGGCGATGCGGGACCTGATGGAGATCACCGCCCGCCCCGAGGTGATCTCGCTCGCCGGAGGGCTCCCCGACACCTCCACCTTCCCGCCCGAGACGTTCGCGGCGCTGATGACCCGGATCGCCCAGGAGAGCTCGGCTCAGGCGCTTCAGTACGGGCCGACCGAGGGCTTCACCGAGACCCGGGAGTGCATCCGCGAGGTGATGCGCGCCGAGGGCATGGACCCCGACCCGGAGGACGTGATCGTCACCACCGGTGGCCAGCAGGCCATCGACCTCGTGGCCAAGACGCTCGTCGATCCCGGCGACGTCGTGATCTGCGAGGCGCCGACGTACCCCGGCGCCGTCCCCGTGTTCTGCTCCTACCAGGCCGAGACCGTGCAGATCGAGGTGGATTCCGACGGGATGCGCATCGACGAGCTCGAGGCCGTCTGCGACCGGCTCGCCGCGGCCGGCCGGCGGCCCAAGTTCGTCTACTCGGTGCCGAGCTTCCAGAACCCCTCCGGCGTGACGATGTCGCCGGAGCGCCGGGAGCGGTTGGTGGCCCTGGCGCGGGAGCGCGAGCTCCTCGTGGTCGAGGACAATCCCTACGGCTTGTTGCGGTACGAGGGCGAGCCCTACGAGCCGCTCTACAAGCTCGACGGGGGCGACTACGTGCTCTACCTGGGGACGCTGTCGAAGATCCTCTCGCCGGGGATCCGGCTGGGCTGGCTCTGCGCGCCGCCGCCGGTGATGGAGAAGGTCGTACTCGGCAAGCAAGCCGCCGACCTCTGCACGTCGACCCTCACCCAGTACCTCGTCCGCGAGTACTTCGCCGAGGGCCGCTGGCGCGAGTACGTCGACGACCTCCGCGGCATCTACCGCGAGCGCCGCGACGCGATGCTCGACGCGCTCGAGGACTACTTCCCCGAGGGTGCCCGCTGGTCGCGTCCCGGCGGGGGGCTGTTCTGCTGGGCGACGCTCCCCTCCTACATCGACACCACGGACCTGCTTGCCAAGGCGCTGCGCGACAACGTCGCCTTCGTCCCCGGCGCGGCCGCCTACGTCGACGGCCGCGGGGGCTCGTCGATGCGGCTCAACTTCTCCGCCTCGACGCCGGACGAGATCCGCGAGGGCATCCGCCGCATCGGCGCCGTGATCGGCGCTCAGGTCGACCTCTACGAAAGCATCACCAACGTTCCGCCCGCCTCCTCCGCTTCGCGTCCGGGGGCGGCCGGGTCAGCCGAGGGTTCGGTGGTGCCCTTCCGGCGCCCCGCAGAATCCGAATGAAGGTCGCGGTACTCAAGGGCGGTCGTGGCCTGGAGCGCCAGGTCTCCCTGCGCAGCGGCGCGCGGGTCGAGGACGCGCTCGTCGCGCTCGGCCACGAGGTGGTGCCGATCGACGTCGGCGCCGAGCTGGTGGCGACGCTCCAGCGCGAGCGCCCGGAGGTCGCGTTCGTCGCCCTGCACGGGCCGGGTGGCGAGGACGGCACGGTGCAGGAGCTGCTCGAGATCCTCGGCGTCCCGTACACGGGCCCCGGCGTCCGCGCGTGCGGGCGGTCGATCGACAAGGTCTCCGCCAAGCACGAGCTGCGCATCGCCGGCGTCCCAACCCCCGACTGGGCCGCCTTTAACTCGCTGGCGTTTCGCGAGCTCGGCGCCGCCGACGCGCTCGAAGCGATCGGCGCCGGGCTCGGGTTTCCGCTGGTCGTCAAGCCGGCGGCCGGGGGATCCTCGCTCGGCGTGCGCTTCGCGGCCGCGGCGGACGAGGTCCCCGAAGCGCTCGTGGCCGCCTTCTCCTACGACGATCGGGTCCTGCTCGAGCGTCACGTCGAGGGCCGAGAGCTCGCGGTCTCGCTGCTCAACGGAATCGCACTACCGGCCGTCGAGGCGCGTCCGCGCGACGAGGACCGGTTCAGCTACGAGGCCCGTTATGAGATCGGGCGCACCGATTACCGCTGCCCGGCCGACCTCGGCGCGGCGGAGGGGCTGGTCCTCGACGCCGCGCTGCGCACCTGGGACGTGCTCGGGTTCGACGGCTTCGGCCGCGTCGACATGATCCTCGCCGACGACGGGCCGCAGGTGCTGGAGGCGAACGCGATCCCGGGCCTCACGGACACCTCGCTGCTGCCGATGGCCGCCGAGGCGGCCGGCATGTCCTTCGAGCGGCTCTGCGACCGCCTGCTCGACCTCGCGTTGGAGCGGGCCGGCGTCGGCGAGCCGCTTGGCAACTAGCCCTGGTCCAGCGCCCGCGCGACGAAGTCCGTGATCGCCGCGCGGACCCGCTCGCTGCCGGGGCCGGCGAGCAGGTCGACGCCGTGGTCGGTGCCCGGCACGAGCAGGATCTCGTTGAGCTTCGCGGGCGTCGCCTCGTGCAGCTGGACCGTCTCCTTGCCGAACGTCGTGTACCCGTCCCGGCGGGACCCCGCGTAGAGGATCGGCAGCTCCACCTCGCGGGCCTCGGGGAGGATGTCCGGATACTGGGCGACCGCACGCTCGCCCGAGAGGCTGACGACCGCGTCCACGCCGGGGGAGTCCTTCGCGCCGAGCTCCACCACCGCGCGTCCGCCGACGGAGGCCCCGATCGCGACGACCTGCTCGGCGCCCGCCTTGCTCAGCGCCATCGCGGTCGCGCGTAGCTGCTCGGGGCTGCCGATGTCGCCGTACTCGAACACCGCCACGCGCGCCCCGTGATCGACCAGCCCGTTGGCGTACGCGATCCACTCGCAGGGGTCGTTGTTGCTGTCGTTGGCGAAGACGTAGCCGGTGCGCCCATCGCCAAAGGTCGCCGCCTGCACGTCCTGGGAGCCGGCGTGAACGGCGAGCGGCTTCCAGGGCGCGGCCGCCTTACCGCACAGCGAGACCGCGTCCTCGTCCCGCTGGCGGCTCGGCTTGGCGCTGGTCGTGGAGGTCGACGTCGTGGTCGACGCCACCGGCGCGCTGGTGGTCTCGTCGTCGCTCCCGCAGCCGGCGAGGACGGCTGCGGCCATGAGGGCCGCGATGAACGGGGCGACGAGCCTCATGCCTGCACACATACCCCCAGGCACGAGGTGACGCCACCTTTGCGATCTTCTAAAAGCGTTCAGTCCACGAGCCGCCGCTCCACGGCCCAGCGGCTCAGCTCGTGGCGGTTCGAGAGCTGCAGCTTGCGCAGCACGGCGCTCACGTGTGCCTCGACCGTCTTCGGCGAGATCGAGAGCTCGAGCGCGACCTCCTTGTAGAGGTAGCCGCGGGCGATCAGGCGCAGAACCTCGCGCTCGCGGGTGGTCAGCTGGTCGAGCTCGGGGTCTGCCTCCGCTTCGGTGATCTTCCCCGCGAAGGCGTCGAGCACGAAGCCGGCCAGGCGGGGGCTGAAGACGGCGTCGCCGTCGCGCACGCGGGCGATCGCACCGGCCAGCTCGGGGCCGGAGATCGTCTTCGTCACGTACCCGCGGGCCCCGGCGCGCACGACCGCGATCACGTCCTCGGCGGCGTCGGAGACCGAGAGGGCGAGGAACCGCTGCGCCGGGTTCTCGGCCGTGGTCCTGCGGATCACCTCGACCCCGCCGCCGCCGGGCATGTGGACGTCGAGGAGGACGACGTCGGGGCGCTCCCGGACGATCATCGGCACCGCCTCCTCGACCGAGCCCACGTCGCCGAGGACGTCGACCAGCCCCTCGAGCTCGGCGCGCACGCCGCTGCGAAAGATCGCGTGGTCATCGACGATCACCACGCTCGGCATCGGGGCGCTCATTCGGGCCTCATCTCCATCGCCAGTTCGACCTCGGTCCCGGCGCCGGGCGAGGAGTTGACCGTCGCCCTGCCGCCGTGGCGCTCCATCCTGCCGATGATCGACTCCCGCACGCCGCGCCGGTCCGCCGGCACGGTCGCCGGGTCAAAGCCGGCGCCCCGGTCGCGGACGAACACCTGCGCGCGGTCCGGGCCCATCTCCGCGTACACCGCGACGGCCCCGGCGTCGGCCGCGAACTTGGCGGCGTTGGTGAGCGCCTCGCGCGTGGCCGCGACGAGGGCGGCGCCGCGCTCGTCGAGCGGCCGGTCGCCGACGGCGACGACATCGATCGCCACCGAGTGCGCGTCCTCCACCTCGGCCGCGACCGCCTCGATCGCGGCCGCGAGGCTGTCGCCGCGGTCGCCGGCGGAGCCGTCGAAGAGCCAGGCACGGAGCTCCCGCTCCTGACGCCTGGCGAGCGCCGCCACCTCGCGCGGGTCATCGGCGCGCTTCTGCATCAGCGTCAGCGTCTGCAACACCGAGTCGTGCAGGTGAGCGGCCAGCTCGGCGCGCTCCTGGGAGCGAATGCGCTCGGCGCGCTCGAGGGCCAGGTTGCGACCGAGGCGCCACAGGAACGGCGCCAGGATGAGACCGAGCGCGACGGCGGCGACCACCACGGCCAGGACCACGTCCCGGGCCTGGCCGAGGACGCCGTTCGCGTACAGGAACAGCAGCGCCGCGCCGAGCACGAGGGCGACGCCGAAGCCACCCCGGTAGAGGTCGGCGACCCCGCGTCGGGCAACGGCGGCCTCGGCGGCTTCCTCGGCCGGCCGTCCCTCGGCTGACCCGGCCGCCCCCGGAGGCGGAGTCGAGGAGGCGGGCGGAGCGTTCGTGTTCTGGCGCCACAGCAGGGCGGCGCCACCGACGGCCAGGATCAGCGGCCACACGAGCGCGTCGGACCACCAGAGGCCGAGCTCCCGCAGGACCAGCAGGCCCGACAGGGTCAAAAAGCAAACGCCGGCGGCAACCCGCCAGTTGCCGACGGGTACGCGCTCGAACAGCCGCTCGACCGGATTCACCAGGCCCGGGTCGGGGCTCGGGCCGGGCTCGATGAAGATCCAGGCGAGCACGTAGGCCCCGAGCGCGCCCCCGGCGGTCACGATCGTCGCGAGGACGAAGCCGACCCGCACCAGCACCGGGTCGACGCCGAGGCGGCGTGCGAGCCCCGCGCAGACGCCGGCGACGATCGCGTTCGAGCGATCGCGCGTCAGGCGCGGGCGCGGCGCGGTGGAGGCGGCCTGCGTCAGCTCACGGCTCCCGGTTCTCGTCGATCCCGCTGATCAGGAGGATGGCCCCGATCACCGCCGAGACGATCGCCCCGAACAGCCCGAGGCTGAGCGAAAGGGCGTCCTCCTGGTCGGCGAGCAGGAGGACGCCCATCGCGATCACCCCGATCCCGGCGGCGAGGGAGACCCGGTCGGGGCGGCGGTTCACTCCGGCTTCGCCCCTCGGTCGCCGCCCTTGCGGTGCGAGTCGGTGCCGCCGTTGTCAACGGGCGGCTGCGGCTCGGTGCAGGCCGCGGTCAACGCCGCGGCCATCGCGTCGCGGTTCTCGGACTCGCCGAACCGGAAATGCTCGTGGCCATCCAAGTCGGCGTCGTCGTCGTTGATCACGACCAGCTCGCCGAGGTCGACCTCGCCGGTGAGGTCGAGGCGCGGGGTCGCGGTCGAGCCCGCGTTCGCCTGGCTGTGGACGTCGACCCCGTCGGAGTCGTCGCCGGCGATCCGCAGGTCGCCGGCACGCGCGTCGAGATCCGTGGTCACGCAGACGTTCGACGGCACCGCGACCACGCCCTGGCCGATGCCGACGTCGACGTTGAGGTCGACGACGGTGTCGTCCTGCCAGTCCAGCTGGCGCAGGTCGATCTGGAGGCGGCCGATGCCGAGCTCATACCCCTCCGGCACCGAGGCGGCCGAGAGCGGCCGGTAGGTGCGCTCGCCGATCCCGTCGCCGAACGAGACGTCGGCCGCGGAGACGACGCCGAGCGGGATCGCCACCGCCAGCGCCGGGGCGATCAGCCAGCGGGCGCCGCCGTTGAAGGCGGCCAGCGCCAACGCCGCGCCCACGGCGATCACGATGATCGCGACGAGGACCCCGTGCCCGGTGGCCGCGGCCCAGGCGGCGCCGACGGCCACGATCGACAAGCCGATGAACGCCGCGAAGGCGATCAACACCGTGCCCAGGATCCCGCCGGAACGCGATCGGCCACGAGCCCGCCGGGCGATCAGGATCGCGGCGCCGACGAGCAGGGCGACGAACAGGAAGGGGCTCCAGAAGAAGCCGTGGCCCCACCACCCGGGGCCGTCGAACACGCCCCAGCTGAGCGCGACCACGACGAGCGCGACTCCGGCGCCGATCGCCAGGACCCGCGAGCGCTCGGCCGGGGGCGGACCGACCTCGCCGCCCTCGGTCGGCTCGGATGGGACGAACAGGGCCAGCGCCGCGTAGGCGATGACGCCGAGGCCGCCGAAGAAGATCGAGATCGCGAACGCGATCCGGACGATCACCGGGTCGACGTTGAAGTAGCGCGCGAGGCCGCCGGCGACGCCGGCGATCATCCGGTCGCGGCGGGAGCGCAGCAGCCGCCGCGGGCCTCCGGATGGCGGCGGGTCCGGCGGCGGCTCGCCGGCTGGCAGTTGGGCGGTGGTGTCCTGGTCGCTCATCGTCGTTCCTCCTGGGATCGTTGTCGATGAGTCCAGGGTCGCGCCGCTTCGGCGTCGCGTCTATTGGGGATCACCCTGAGCGGTCCCGGATCGTCCCCGGGCGGGTGGTTGCGGGTTCCTACTCGGTGCCGCCCGCGAAGTCCTCGGGCGAGACCTCGTCGAGGAAGTCCTTGAACTTCTCCACAACCTCCTCTTGGTCCTCGACCTCGTGCTCGAACTCGATCGACGACTCGTCGATCACGTCCTCGGCCGCGAAGATGGGCGCCTGGCAGCGGACCGCGAGCGCGATCGCGTCGGAGGGCCGCGAGTCGATCTCGATCTCCGAGCCGTTGACCGAGATCGTGATCGAGGCGTAGAACGTGTTGTCGCGGAGCTCGGTCACCGAGACCCGCTCGCACTTCGCCTCGAGCTGCTCGAGCAGGTCGTTGAGCAGGTCGTGGGTCATCGGCCGGGGCGTCTGCGCGCCCTGGAGCTTCATCAGGATCGCGGCGGCCTCGGGGTGGCCGATCCAGATCGGCAGAAAGCGGTTTCCGTCCACGGTCTTCAGCAGCACGATCGGCTGCTTGCCGACCATGTCGAAGCTCACCCCGTAGATCTGCATCTGCTGCATGCGTTTTCCCGGACGCTGGTCGCTTGGCTCGCCGGACGAGCCATTATAGGTCTGGCTCTCCTACCCACTGATGGGAGAATCTCCCGTATGTCCCATTGCCACCAGCAGGGTTTCATCGAGGCGCCGGTCGAGCGCGTGTGGGAATTGATCGCGGACGTCGAGCGCCATCCCGAGTGGTGGCCGCGGGTGCTCGAGATCGAGGCGGCCGCCGGGAGCGAGCAGGGGGCGACCTACCGCCAGCTCACCCAGACGCCGATGGGCAAGGAGGAGATGCAGCTGCTGATCGAAAGGGCCGAGGAGCTGCGCGAGCTGCGCCTGCGCTGTCTGACCACCGGCACGTTCGTCCGCTTCAAGATCACCGACGCGCAGGGCGGGACGTTCGTCGACGGCGAGATGGGCATGGAGCCGCACGGCCTGTGGGCTCGGGTGGCCGATGCGGTCACCGGCAAGCGGTACTTCTCGAGCTGGATGCGCTCGACGCTCGACGCGCTGCAGCGGGCGGCGACGGATCGAGTGCCGAGCTGAAGCAGCGGAAACGCGATGGGCGATCGTGGACTCGAACCACGGACCTCGTCCTTATCAGAGACGCGCTCTAACCAACTGAGCTAATCGCCCGCGCAGGTCGGTCATTCTAGGAGACCTCGAATGCCGCGACGACCCGACATGCCGCGCGCTCGACCGTGGCGACCTGGACCTCGATCCGATCGTTCAGTTCGGCGCCTGGTTCGACTACGCGCGCCGCGAGGTCGAGCTACCCGAGGCGATGACCCTGGCGACCGTCGACGCCGGCGGCGCCCCAGACGCGCGGATGGTGCTGCTCAAGGGCGTCGACGAGCGAGGGTTTCGCCTGTTCACCAACCGCGACTCCAACAAGGCGATGCAGATCGCCGCCTCGCCGCGTGCCGCGCTGGTGGTCTACTGGCGCGAGCTCGACCGTCAGGTGCGGGTGCGCGGGCCGATCAGCGAGCTCGACGACGAGGAGTCCGACGCCTACTTCGCCTCCCGGCCCCGTGACTCGCAGCTGGGAGCGTGGGCCTCGCCGCAGTCACGCCCGATCGCCTCCAGGACCGAGCTCGACCAGCACCTGGACGAGGTCGAGGCGCGCTTCGCCGACCGCGAGGTCCCACGCCCGCCGCACTGGGGCGGCTACCTGATCGAGCCGGAGGAGGTCGAGTTCTGGCAGGGCCGGATCGGGCGGCTGCACGACCGCTTCCGCTACACCCGCGAGCGCTCGGAGTGGCGGATCGAGCGCCTGGCGCCGTAGGACCCGGGGCTAGCGGTCCTCGAGCCGGGCGGCGAAGTCGAGCAGCTCGTCGAGGCTGTCGAAGCGCAGCTCCGCCCGGACCCCATGGCGCGCCGCTCGCACGTTGACGCCGGCGCCGAGCGCGCGCTCGAGCGCCTCCTCGGCCCGCTCCAGCGCGGCCTGCTGATCCGGGTGGGGCACGACCCTGGCCTTTGGCGTCGCCTCGGCGGCCCGCGCCCGGCGCTCCGTTTCGCGCACGGACCAGCCGGCGGCGACCGCGTCGCGGGCGAGGCGGCGGCGGACGTCCTGGCCCTTCGCGATCAGCAGCGCCCGGCCGTGACCCTCGCTGAGCCGGCTCTCGGAAAGCAGCTCCAGGACGTCGTCGGGCAGGTCGAGGAGGCGGATCAGGTTCGAGATCGCGGGGCGCGTGCGACCGAGCCGGGTCGCGAGCTCCTCCTTGGAGAGGCCGAGTTCGTCGACCAGGGCGGCGCAGGCACGGGCCTCGTCGACCGGGTTCAGGTCCTCGCGGGCGACGTTCTCGATCAGGGCCGTCTGCATCCGCTCGGCCTCGTCCTCGTCGCGGACGATCGCCGGCACCATCTCCAGCCCCGCCTCCTGGGCGGCGCGCCAGCGGCGTTCGCCGGCGATCAGCTCGTAGCGCCCGTCGGGGAGCGGCCGCACGAGCAGCGGCTGGACGACGCCCGCCTCGGCGATCGACCCGGCCAGGGCCGTGATCGTCTCCGCGTCGATGCTCCGCCGCGGCTGGTCGGGGTTCGGGCGGATGACCGCGACCGGGATCTCGCGGAAGGTCGGCTCGCCGATCTCCGTCTCGGGCAGGATCGCTGCCAGCCCGCGGCCGATCCCCCGGGCCCCGCTCACGCGCGCCGCCTCACGCCGCCACCGCCCGCTCGTCGCCGGACTCGCGCGCGGCGATCTCGGCCGCCAAGGCTCGGTACGCCTGCGCGCCGCGCGAGTCGGGAGCGTGCTCGATCAGCGGCACGCCGTGGCTCGGGGCCTCGGCGATGCGGACGCTTCTTGGAATGACGGTATCGAACACCTGTTCGCCTAAGTGCTTGCGCAGCTCGGTCTCGACATCCTGGGCCAGGCGGGTGCGCTCGTCGTGCATGGTGATCACGACCCCGGTCAGAATCAGCGCCGGGTTGAGCCCCCGGCGGACGAGCTCGAGCGTCTCCAGGAACTGGACGAGGCCCTCGAGCGCCAGGTACTCGGCCTGCACCGGGACGATCACCCGGTCGGCGGCGGCGAGCGCGTTCACCGTCAAGGGCCCGAGCGACGGCGGGCAGTCGAGCAGCGTCATCGCGAAGCGCTCGCGCACCGGGCCGAGCCGGTCGCGCAGCCGGCGCTCGTAACCGTCGAGCCGCGGCAGCTCCACCGAGGCTCCGGCGAGCTCGCGGTTGGCGGGCACGATCCAGAGGTTGTCGGGGCCCGCCGGGCGAGCCGCGACGGCGACCGAGGCCTCGCCGCTCAGGCATTCGTAGGTGGAGGGCGAGCGGTCGCGGTCGAGCCCGAGCGCAACCGTAGCGTTGCACTGCGGGTCGAGGTCGACGAGCAGCACCTGGTGGCCCTCGGCCGCCGCGCAGGCGGCGAGGTTGACCGCGGTGGTCGTCTTGCCGACGCCGCCCTTCTGGTTCGCGAGCGCGTATACGGCTCCCATCGGACCCGACCTTAGACCCAGCGGTGGCGGGTATCGCCCACCGGCGCGCTCAGGATCCCGCTCCGAGCGGTCGCTTCTTTGCCATTCCGGCCCGCCGCGGGCAGGCCGGGCGGCGTCGCGCCCCGCTTTCGGACCACGTAGAGGTGGCGGTGCTCGAAGCCGGCCTCGGCGCCGACGGCACGCACCTCCTCGACCTTCATCGCGAGCCGCTCGCCGGCGCGGGCGAGTTCGGTCTCCTCGGCCGGATCGCGCCGCCCCTTCCAGGCCACGAGCGCTCCGCCCGCCCGCAGCAGCGGCGAGGCGAGCTCGGCCAGGGTCGAGAGCCGGCCCACGGCGCGCGCCGTGACCACCTCGTAGTCCTCGCGGCCACCCGCGGGCGGCGGCGCGGCAGCCCAGTCCTCGGCCCGCGCACACACGGCGCGGGCGTTGTCGAGCTCGGCTGCCGCGATCGCGCGCCCGATGAAGTCGCACTTGCGGCCGACCGATTCGATCAGGTCGACCTGCGTCGCCGGCAGCGCCGCGGCGAGCACCAAGCCCCGGGAACCCGGCGCCGGCGCCGACATCGGCGAGCCGGGCGGGGGTGCCGACCGGGTCGACCCCGGTGAGCGAGTCGCGCACGTGGGTGCGCCAGGCCTCCTCGGGGTCGCGAACGGAGCTCAGCGAGGCGGGGTCGCTCGCCAGCAGCTCAAGGACCGGGCCGAGCCGGCTGCGGAGCTGTGAGGCGGAGCGAAGCGCAGCCGAGCCGCGCCGCTGTTGAGGCGCCTTGTTCTCTTCGTTCAATCCCCGACCAGCGGCGCCACGATCACGCAGCGCTCGGGCTCCTCGCCCTCGCTGAAGGTCTCGAGCCCGGAGCGGTCCGCGAGGCGGTCGTGGACGAGCTTGCGCTCGGTCGGCGTCATCGGCTCGAGCTCGATCTCCTTGCCGCTCTCCAGCGCCCGATCCGCGGCGCGATCGGCCTGGCGTTCGACCGTCTCGCGCCGCCGCTCGCGATAGCCGGCGGCGTCCACCGAAACCCGCTTGCGCTCGCCCTTCCCGCGGAAAGCGACCCGATAGCAGAGCAGCTGCACCGCATCGATCGTCTGGCCGCGGCGGCCGATCAGCAGGCCCAATTCCTCGCCCTCGACCCGAGCGGCGATCTCGTCCGGCGCCTCCTCGACCACGACCTCGGCGTCGAGGTCGAGCGCGTCGACGATCTCCTCCAGCAGGACCTCGACCCGCTCCTGCGGCTCGTCGGGAAAGGGCTCGCTCACTTGCGTTTCTTCTTCTTTCTCGGGGGCTTCGGCGGCGGTTTGGTGGACGCGACCTCCTCCGGGCTGGGAGGCGTCGGCATCGGCATTATCCGCTGCACGACGACCTGCTGCCCGAGGCTCCAGAAGTTGGTGGTGATCCAGTACACCGCGAGCCCGGCGGGCTGGCTGGCGATCACGGGCGCGAACAGCAGCGGCAGGGCAAGGAAGATGTACTTCTGGGGACCGGTCGTCGTCTGCGTCGTCGCGGTGGTGTAGAGGAACGTGAGCACGGTCGTGCTGATGAAGAGCACGATCAGCACCCACTTCACCGCGCCCTCGGGCGGCACCAGGATGTCGGGGACGAAGAGGAAGTTGACCGCGGAGCCGCTCTCGTTCACGTCGGCCGCGAAGGCATCGCCGCGGAGCAGGGAGTAGACGGCGATGAAGAACGGGATCTGCAGCAAAAACGGGAAGCAGGACGCCAGCGGGTTGACCCCGTGGCGCTTGTACAGCGCGAGCATCTCCCGCTGCTGGCGCTCGCGGTCGTCCTTGTACTTCGCCTGCAGCGCCTTGAGCTCCGGCGCGACCAGCTGCATGCGGCGCATCGACCGGATCCCGGTGAGCGACAGCGGCAGGGTGAACGCGCGCACGGTCAGGGTCAAGGCGACGATCGACAGTCCCCAGCTGAGCCCCACGGTCTCGGCGAAGAACTTGATGATCGCCTCCGCCAGGTCGACGAAGGGCTGGAAGATGACCAGGACCGCGAGGATGCTCACGCGTGAGCCCCGTTCTCAGGCGTGTGGTGGCCGTGATCGGCATGGCGAAACAGCCGCCGATCGGACAGCTCGTCGACCCCGCCGGGGCTCCAGGGGTTGCAGCGCACGACCCTCCATACGGCGAGGACCGTTCCCCTGATCACTCCGAGCTCCCGCACCGCCTGCACGGCGTAGCTGGAGCAGCTCGGGTAATAGCGGCAGCGCGGCTTGAGATTGGGCGAAATCAACCACCGGTACGCGTGCAGCGGCAGCAGGAACGCCTCCCGGAGCAGGCGGGTGGCGGTGGAGACCGCGGATTCGGAGCGTTTCACGTGTTACGCCGCCGTCCCGAGTCCCGATTCGGCGATCAATTCCCGCAACGAGCGGTCAACTCCGGGGGTTCCCTCACGCTCAACCAGACCTCGAACGTCGGGTCGGGCCACCAAGACGTAGTCGTGATCCGCCGGCAAGCCGCGGTTGATGCCCTCGAAGGCCTCGCGCAGGGCGCGCTTGACGGCGTTTCGCTGCACGGCCCCGCCAACCCGGCGCCCAACCGAGATCCCGAGGCGCAGCTCCTCGGCGGTTGCGTCGTCTCCGGGGCGCGGGAACGAGTACAGGACCAGGTAGCGGTTCGCGTGCGAACTGCCGTCTCGGAAGACGCGATCGAAGTCGCCGCTGCGGGACAGGCGCCCGCGCTTTCGCCGCTCACTCATCAAATCGGACGTGCCGTCAGCGGGCGCCGGGATACCGCCGGGCACATCGCTACGGAGTCAGGCGCTTGCGGCCCTTGGCGCGGCGGCGGCGGATTATTTCTCGGCCGGAGCGCGTGCGCATCCGGGCACGGAACCCGTGAGTACGGGCCCGCTTGCGCTTCTTCGGCTGCCAGGTGCGCTTCATCGGATCGGCCAGTCTACAGACGGCGCTCCGCTACGCCGCCCCGGCCGGCCGGCTGCGGGCCGGATTTGTTTTGACGCGTATTGCGGGGTGGCCTGCGGGCGGCCAGCGTGGGCAATTGTATGGTCGCGCGCGGTGCCCACGCCGCAACCAGACGACGATCTCGCGCAGCTCTGGGAGCAGGTGCGAGACGAACTCCGCGCCTCGCTCCCGGCCTCGACCTTCAACCTCTGGCTCGCCCCATTGCGTCCGGTCTCCGCCCAGGGCTCCACCCTCTTCGTAGCCGCTCCGGGGTCCGTCCGCGCCTGGGTCGAGCGCCGCTACGCCGACCGGCTCGCCGACGCCGTCGCGCGGCGGGCGCCCGAGCTGACCCGGGTCGCCTTTGTCGACACCGCAGGCGGTAGCCGGGCGGCCGCGGCCGTCGACAATCGGCCGCAGTCGCTGCCCCTCGACCGCAACCACACGTTCGCGAGCTTCGTCATCGGCCCCGGCAATCGGCTCGCCCACGCGGCGGCGCTCGCGGTCGCCGAGAGCCCGGGCGACGCCTACAACCCGCTGTTCATGCACGGCCCGCCCGGTCTGGGCAAGACCCATCTGCTGGGGGCGGTCGTCGAGTACCTGCGCCGCAACCACCCGGAGTTCGAGGTCCACTACACAACCGCCGAGCGGTTCACGGCCGAGTTCGTATCCGCGCTGCGTCGCGAGGGACCGGAGGTGTTCAAGGCGCGCTATCGCGAGCTCGACGCGCTGTTGATCGACGACGTCCAGGTCCTGGAGGGCAAGCAGGCGACCGAGGAGGAGTTCGTCCACACCTTCAACACCCTGCACGCCGCCGGCAAGCAGATCGTGCTCTCGAGCGACCGGCCGCCAGAGGCGCTCTCGAAGCTGGCCGAGCGTCTACGCGACCGCTTCAACTGGGGCCTGCGGGTGGAGCTCGAGCCACCCGATTTGCGCACCCGGATCGCGGTGCTGTGGCGGATCGCGAGCGCCTCCTGCGACCAGGCGCCGGCGCCGGGCGTCCTGCACCGGATCGCGTCGGCCGCGCCCGACAACGTGCGCGTGCTCGAGGGGGCGATGACCCGGGTGATGGCGTTCGCCTCCCTGCACAGCGAGCCGTTGAGCGGACCCGTCGTCGACCGGGCCCTCGGTCGCGTCGACGCCGGCGACCCGCTCCCGACCGCAGAGCCGCCAACCCTCGACGCGATCCAGGACGCCGTCTGCGCCGCCAGCGGCCTCACGCGCGAGCAGCTGCTCTCGCCGTCGCGGTCGCCCCGGGTCGCCCGCCCCCGCCAGCTCGCCATGTACCTCACCCGCGAGCTGACCTCGCTGTCGCTGGCCGAGATCGCGCGCGCCTTCGACCGCGACCACACCACGGTCATGCACGCGATCCGCGCCGTCTCCGATCGCCTCGAGCCCGGCTCGGAGACCGCCGCCGCCATCCACAGGATCCACGTCGACCTGGGGATGAAGCAGGCCGCTGACGACCCGCGCACCGGATCCGGGCATGATCCACCGACGACGGCTCGGTGATCCACCGGCCCCGTGCGCTTGAACAAGCCAAGATGCGACCCCCATCCCCAACCGTCAACGATTCAGATACATCTGATCCAAGTAGGAAGATGAGCAACCCTCGATGAAGCTTTCCGTTCCTCGCGATTCTCTCTCCGGCGCGCTGCAGCTCGTCGGTCGTGCTGTCTCGACCCGCGGCACCCTGCCCTCGCTCGGAGGCATCCTGGTCATCGCCGCCGAGGGCGGCCTCACCCTCCGCGCCACCGACATGGAGCTGGCGCTCACCAGCACGCTCGACGACGCGACCGCCGAGCAGGAGGGCACCGTCCTGTTGCCGGGGCGCCTGTTCGCGGACGTCGTGCGGAGCCTGCCGCCGGGTGAGGTGCGGCTCGAGCTCCGCGCCGAACAGCGCGACGTCGAGATCGCCGGCGGCGGGGCGCGCTTTCACCTTCGCACGCTCCCGGCCGAGGACTTTCCACGACTGCCGGAGCTGGAGGGCGAGACCGTCCGGCTGCCAGGCGGTCCGCTGGCGGAGACGATCGATCTCGTCGCCCGGGCGGCCTCGCGCGACGAGGTGCGGCCGATCCTCACCGGCGTCCTGCTGCAGGCGGAGGGCGAGCGGTTGACGATGGTCGCCACCGACTCGTACCGGCTCAGCGTCAAGCACGCGACGCTCGAGTCGGCGATCACACAGCCGCTGGAGGCGAACGTGCCGGCCCGGGCGCTGCGCGAGCTCGCCCGGATCATCGGCGCCGAGGGCGCGGAGGAGGTCGAGATCGCGCTGCCGCGCAACCAGGCGGTCTTCCGGATCGCCGGGGTGGTGCTGTCGTCGCGCCTGATCGAGGGCCAGTTCCCGAGCTGGCGCCAGTTGATCCCGGAGGCGTTCGAGCACGACGTCCGCCTGCCCCGCGGCGAGTTCCTGGAGATCGCCCGCCGGATCAGCCAGCTGGCCCAGCGCAACGCGCCGCTGCGCCTGGCGTTCGCCGAGGGCGAGCTGACGGTCGCCGCGGAGACCCCTGACATCGGCGACGCGAGCGAGGGGCTGCCGGCGCCGTACTCGGGCGAGCCCCTGGAGATCGCCTTCAACCCGCAGTTCCTGATCGAGGGGATCGAGAGCGTCGGCACCGAACAGGTCGCGGTGCAGCTGAGCTCGCCGCTGCGACCCGGTCTGCTGCGCCCGGTCGACGGCGACGATTTCTCCTACCTCGTGATGCCGATCCGCCTCAACGTATGACGGTGGCGGTCGGATGCTGGTCGAGTCGGTAAGCGTCCTCGACTTCCGCAACCTGGCCGCGTGCGAGGTCCGGATCGGCCAGGGCCTGAACCTCGTCTGGGGTGAGAACGGCGCCGGGAAGACGAACCTGCTCGAGTCGATCTACGCCGCCCTCGCCGGTCGCTCGTGCCGGACGCGCGACGACCGCGAGGCGATCGCGTTCGGTCAGTCGCTGGCCCGCAGCGAGGTCGTGGTGGCCGACGGCGATCAACGCCGCCGCTTTCTGTGGTCGGTGAGCCGGTCGGAGGGCCGCCGCCACCTGGTCGACGGCTCGCCCGCGGGCACCGAGGCGGCCGCGCTGCGCCCGGCCCTGGCCGTCTTCATGCCCGACCGCCTGGCGCTGGTCAAGGGCCCGCCCGCGGGCCGGCGCTCGCACCTGGACGGGTTCTGCGCCGCGCTGTGGCCGACCCGTGGCGAGGCCAGGCGCCGCTACTCGCGGGCCCTCGCGCAGCGCAACTCGCTGCTCGGTCGCATCCGCGCGGGCGTGGCGGGCCCGGAGAGCCTCGACGCGTGGGACCTGGAGCTGGCGACGGCCGGGACCGAGCTGGCGGCGATCCGCGCCGGTGCGGTCGAGCGCCTCGCGTCCGGGTTCGCCGAGGCGACGGCGGCCCTGGGGCTCGGCCGCGGCCACGCTTCGCTATCGCCCGCGCAGCGAGGCCACGCACCCGGCCGAGCTCGCCGCCGAGCTCGCCGAGCGCCGCGAGGGCGACATCGCGCGCGGCTACACGGGTTGGGGACCGCACCACGACGAGCTCGCGATCGAGGCCGACGGCCGCGCCCTGCGCAGGTACGGCTCGCAGGGCCAGCAGCGCACGGCCCTGCTGGGGCTGCTGTTCGCGGAGCGCTCGGTGCTGCTCGACGACGGCCGGCCGGCGCCGCTGATGCTGCTCGACGACGTCAGCTCAGAGCTCGATGCCGGCCACCGGCGACTGCTGGTCGAGCACCTCGCCGAGGGCGGCGGCCAGGCGCTCGTGACGGCGACCGAGCCCGACCACCTGCCGGCGATCGGCGATCGGCATGAGATCGCGATCCGGGACGGGCGGCCGCTGGGCCCGGCCAGCGCCGGCGAGCGGGCCGCGTGACCCGCCAGGCCAAGCCTCGCCGCCTCGGTGAGTCGGTGCGCGCGCTGCGCGCGGACGCGCAGCCGGCCACCCTGCTGGCCGCGGTCCAGGGCTGCTGGCGAGCGGCGCTCGGGGAGCGGATCGCCGCCGAGGCGCGTCCCGTCCGCGAGCGCGACGGCGTGATCACGGTCGAGTGCCGCGCGGCGACCTGGGCGCAGGAGCTCGATCTGATGCAGGACGAGCTGCTCGAACGGCTCAACGCGGCGCTCGACGAGCCCCGCGTGGCCGGTCTGCGCCTGGTCGTGGGAGATTTCACGGCCCCGACACACAATAGTCCGTGATTTGCAGGTATTTTATCCCAGAGCGGGATGCTTTCCGGGGGGCGCTCCTGGTATCCTTATGGAGACTTGTACGTCGGCCCCGCACCGCCGGACTCGGCCCTCTCGTTGGGCTCTGGCGGTCGGGGTTTCTCGTGACAGCGAACGAAGGGCCTAACTCGAGTGGCAACTGAGGCGGGCGCCGACCGCGAGCCTGCGGCGCGCCTGGAGAACGAAGAATCAAACGGCTATACGTCCGGAGAGATCACCGTCCTGCGCGGTCTCGATCCGGTGCGCAAGCGACCCGGGATGTACATCGGTTCCACCGGGCCGCGGGGCCTTCATCACCTCGTCTACGAGGTCATCGACAACTCCGTCGACGAGGCGCTCGCCGGGTACTGCGATCGGATTGAGCTCACCCTGCACCCCGATAACGCGGTCACCGTCGCCGACAACGGCCGCGGGATCCCCGTCGACGAGCACCCGGAGGAAAAGCGGCCCGCGGCCGAGGTCGTGCTCACCACCCTGCACGCCGGCGGCAAGTTCGGGGGCGAGGGCAGCGGCTACAAGGTCTCCGGCGGCCTGCACGGGGTTGGCGTCTCGGTGGTCAACGCGCTCTCCGAGCGCCTGCACCTGGAGGTGCGGCGCGACGGCTACAAGTGGACCCAGGACTTCGAGCGCGGCGAGCCGAAGAACGACCTGAAGCGCGGCGACAAGGTCAAGGGCAGCGGGACGATCATCACCTTCCTCGCCGACGACGAGGTCTTCGAGACGCTCGAGTTCGACTACTCGACCCTGGCCGAGCGGATGCGGGAGACCGCGTTCCTCACCCGCGGCCTCGAGATCAGGCTGGTCGATGAGCGCGGCGCCGGCCAGCGCGACACCTTCCTCTACAAGGGCGGGATCGTCGACTTCGTCAAGCACCTGAACGAGAACAAGGACGCCCTGCACCGCAAGCCCGTCTTCTTTGAGAACGAGACCGAGGACGGCGCCGTCGAGGTCGCGATGCAGTGGAACTCCAGCTACCAGGAGTCCGTGTTCTCGTTCGCGAACAACATCAACACCCACGAGGGCGGCTCGCACCTCTCCGGCTTCCGCTCGGCGCTCACCAGGACGCTGAACGCGTACGCCCGCAACAAGGGGCTGCTGAAGGAAAAGGACGAGAACCTGTCCGGCGAAGACGTCCGCGAGGGGCTCACGGCGGTGATCTCGGTGAAGCTCGCCGACCCGCAGTTCGAGGGCCAGACGAAGGCGAAGCTCGGCAACCCGCCGGTCGAGGGTCTTGTGAAGGAGACCGTCAACCGCAAGTTGGGCGAGTTCCTCGAGGAGCATCCGACGGATGCGCGGCGGATCGTCTCGAAGTCGGTCGACGCCGCCCGCGCCCGCCACGCGGCCCGCAAGGCTCGCGATCTGACCCGGCGCAAGTCGGCGCTGGAGAACTCGACCCTGCCCGGCAAGCTCGCCGACTGCACGGTCCGCGACCCGTCGCTCGCCGAGCTCTTCATCGTCGAGGGCGACTCGGCCGGCGGCTCCGCGAAGCAGGGCCGCGACCGCAACACGCAGGCGGTGCTGCCGCTGCGCGGCAAGATCCTCAACGTCGAGAAGAGCCGCATCGACAAGGTGCTCTCGAACGAGATGATCTCGGCGATGATCACCGCGATCGGCACCGGCGTCGGTGAGGACTACAACCGTGAGGACGCGCGGTACCACAAGATCATCGTGATGACGGACGCCGATGTCGACGGGGCCCACATCCGCACCCTGGTGCTCACCCTCCTCTATCGCGAGCTCCCCGACCTGATCGAGGCCGGCTACGTGTACATCGCGACCCCGCCGCTGTACAAGGTCAAGAACGGCCGGGTCGAGACCTACATCGAAAAGGAGTCCGAGCTCGAGGAACTGCTGCTGCGCGACAAGCTCGAGCAGATCGAGGTCCGCGACGTCTCCGGCACGCAGCACAAGTTCACAACCGCGCGCTGGCAGCGGTTCAACCGTCGCTACAAGGAGTACGACGGCTGGGCCGACTCGCTGCAGGCGGAGTACGGACACGACATCGTCCGCTTCCTGCTCGAGTCGCAGATCCTCGACGAGGGCGCCGCATCGCTGGCCGGGGTGCGCAAGCTGCTCGCCGCCCCTGACCCCGAGGGCGAGCCCTTCGACACAGAGATCCTCGCCGAGTCCGACGACGGGCTCGAGGTCCGCGCCGTCCATCGCAGCGACGGGCTCGCTCGCACCTACAAGCTGAGCTCGGCCCTCTTCGCCTCCACCGATTACCGCCACCTGGTGGAGGTCCACCAGGATCTGCTCAAGCAGGTCGGCCGGCCGCCGTTCACGGTCGCCCACGGCGACAAGGCGCGCGAGGCGGAATCCTTCGGGGAGCTGCGCAGGGCGGTGCTCGAGCTCGCCCGTCAGGGAGTGACGATGCAGCGGTTCAAGGGCCTCGGCGAGATGAACGCCGAGCAGCTGCGCGAGACGACCATGGATCCCGGCTCGCGCACGCTGCAGCGGGTGACAATCGACGACGCCACGCTCGCGGACCGCATCTTCACCGAGCTCATGGGCGACAAGGTCGAACCCCGGAAGGCGTTTATCGAGCGGCACGCCAAGGAGGTGCGGTTCCTCGACGTTTAGTCTGTTAGTTGTTAGTCGAACTGTCACCGTTACTAACAACTAATTCTAACTAGCGGCAGCGTTTTTATGGAAGGTTCACTCGACGCACTGACCGGCCGGATCGAAGAGCGCGAGCTGACGCAGGAGATGCGCAGCTCGTACCTCGATTACGCGATGAGCGTGATCGTCGGGCGGGCGCTGCCCGACGTTCGCGATGGCTTCAAGCCCGTGCACCGGCGCGTGCTGTACGCGATGCACGACCTCGCGCTGCAGCCGAACCGGCCCTATCGCAAGAGCGCCTTCATCGTCGGCGAGGTCATGGGTAAGTACCACCCGCACGGCGACTCGGCGATCTACGACACGCTCGTCCGCATGGCGCAGGAGTTCTCGCTGCGCTACCCGCTCGTCGACGGGCAGGGCAACTTCGGCTCGATCGACGACGACCCAGCCGCTGCGATGCGCTACACCGAGGCCCGGCTCGCCCGCCTGGCGACGGAGATGCTGCGCGACATCGACGCCGACACCGTCAACTTCGGGCCCAACTACGACGAATCGCAGACCGAGCCCCTGGTGCTGCCGGCGCGGTTCCCGAACCTGCTGGTCAACGGCTCCTCCGGGATCGCGGTCGGCATGGCGACCAACATCCCGCCCCACAACCTGAGCGAGTCGATCGGCGCGGTCAAGGCGTACATGGCGAACCCGGAGATCGACCTCGTGGGGCTCATGGAGCACATCAAGGGCCCCGACTTCCCTGGCGGCGGGATCATGAGCATGGAGGGCATCCGCGACGCCTACGCCTCCGGGCGCGCCTCGGTCAAGGTCCGGGCCAGGGCCCACGTCGAGCCGCTCAAGGGCGGGCGCGAGTCGATCATCGTCTCGGAGCTGCCGTTCCAGGTCAAGAAGGGCGGCGACGGTGGCCTGATCACGAAGATCGCCGACCTCGTGCGGGAGAAGAAGATCAACGGGATCTCCGACCTGCGCGACGAGTCCGACCGCTCCGGGATGCGCTTGGTGATCGAGCTCAAGCGCGGCGGCGACCCGCCCGAGGTGGTCCTGAACCAGCTCTACAAGCACACGGCGATGCAGAACACCTTCGGCGTCAACATGGTTGCCCTCGTCGACGGCGTCCCGAAGACGCTCTCGCTCAAGGAGCTGATCGAGGCCTACGTCGGCCACCAGCGCGAGGTCGTCACCCGCCGGACGCAGTACGAGCTGCGCCGCGCGGAGGCCCGCGCCCACGTGCTCGAGGGCCTGCTGATCGCGCTCGACAATCTCGACGCGGTGATCGAGCTGATCCGCGCGTCTGCCGACACCGACTCCGCTCGCGAGGGTCTGATCGAGAGGTTCGAGCTCTCCGAGATCCAGGCGCAGGCGATCCTCGACATGCGCCTCGCCCGGCTCACCGCGCTCGAGTCCGACAAGGTCCGCGAGGAGCACGCCGAGCTGCTCGGGACGATCGCCGAGCTGCGGGCGATCCTCGGCGACCCGAGCCGCGTCGACGCCCTCATCGTCGAGGAGCTCGACGGGATCGACCAGCGCTACGGCGACGATCGCCGGACCGAGATCACCCACTTCGAGGGTGACATGAACATCGAGGACATGATCGCCGACGAGCAGATGGTGATCTCGCTCACCCACTCCGGCTACGTCAAGCGCCTGCCGCTGGTCACCTATCGCCAGCAGCGCCGCGGTGGGATCGGGGTGATGGGGATGGACATGAAGGAGGGCGACTACATCGAGCACCTGCACATCTGCTCGACGCACGACTTCCTGCTCTTCTTCACCAACCGGGGCAAGGTCTATCGGCTCAAGGTCTACGAGCTGCCAGAGGGTTCGCGGACGTCGAAGGGCCGTGCGCTCGTGAACGTCCTGCCGCTCCGTGACGGCGAGAAGGTGATGGCGGTGATCCCCACTCGCGACTTCTCGGAGGACAAGTACCTCGCCTTCGCCACCTCCCAGGGCCTGGTGAAGAAGACCGAGTTCACCGCCTACAACACGCCGATCCGCGCCGACGGGATCATCGCGATCAAGGTCCGCGACGGCGACGAGCTGGTCCAGGTGCGCCTGACCTCCGGCGAGGACGACCTCCTGCTCGTCTCGAAGTCCGGCCACGCTTCGCGCTTCAGCGAGGCCGCGGTGCGTCCGATGGGCCGCGACACGTCCGGGGTCAAGGGGATGAACGTCTCGGGCAAGTTCAACGGCGGCCAGAACTGCGTCCTGGCGATGGACGTCGCCCGCGACGACGCCGAGCTCCTGGTGGTCACCGAGAACGGCTACGGCAAGCGCACCGCGGTCGCCGAGTATCCGGTGAAGGGCCGCGGGACCAAGGGCGTGCTGACGATCAAGATGACGGCGAAGAAGGGCGGCCTGGCGGGCGCGCTGATCGTGCGCGAGCACCAGGACCTGCTCTTCATCTCCCAGAACGGGATGGTGCAGCGCACCAACGCCGGCGGGATCTCGCAGATGGGGCGCGCCACGCAGGGCGTCCGCACGATGAACCTGCGCGAGGACGACCGGGTCAGCGCCGTCGCCCTCGTGGTCGAGTCCAGCGCGGACGTCGCGGACGAGGCCGAGTCGGTGGCCGAGGCCGCCGCCGAGGGCGCCAAGCCCGCCAGCGACTGAGCGCCCGCTCCGGCCGCAGCCCTTGCGGGGCGGCGAGCACGGGCTTGTCGGCCGATCGTCCGCGACGCCGGCTAGGCCGGGTGCGGCTCGAGCGTGACGCCGGAGCCGAGGCAGGGCTCGCGGGCGACCGCGGGCTCCGGCTCGCGGGCCAGGCGCCGGCGCAGCTGCGCGAACGCCGCGAGCCCGAGTAGCGCCGGGACGCCGAGCTGGAAGACGCGGTAGGCGATCACCGCAGCGGTCGCGATCGCGACCGGGGTGCCGAGCAGGCCGAACGCCAGGATCAGGCCGCCGTCCGTGCCGCCGACGCCGCCGGGCAGCGGGACGAGCCCGCCGAGCTGGCCGACCGCGTAGGCGAGCACGAAGGCGCCGAACGCCGGCGCGCCGCCGCCGAGCGCGGCGAAGGCGAGCGCCAGCGCCGCGACGTCGAGGCCCATGTAGGCGACGGCGCCGAGCGTCACCGAGGGGCGCCCGGAGCCGAGCAGCGAGATGGCGTCGCGGATGCCGCCCGCCAGGTGGCCTCGCCCCGCCGCGATCGCGTCGCGGATCCGTCCGCCGCGCCCGCCCTTTCGGTAGCCGCCCTCGAGCATCCGGGGCAGCAGCACGATCGCGGTCAGCACGGCGGCCGCTCCCACGGCGGGGATCAGGGCAACGCCCAGCGCCGCCTCACCCGGCAGCACGCCGAGGGCGAGGCCGACCCCGGCGATGATCACGGCGAAGAAGTTGATCGAGCTGGTGACGATGAAGAAGGCGACCGTGCGGCGGCCGATCCGCTCCGCCGGCATCCCGATCCGCCGCAGCGCCCAGGCCCCGAGCGCCAATCCCCCGGCCCCACCGGTCGGGAGGAGCACGTTGGCGGCCTGCTCGGACATGCCGACCTCGTAGGAGAAGCGCCAGCCGAGGCGGCGCGAGAAGGTGCCGCGGAAGGCCGCGACGAAGGCGAGGCAGGAGCCGACCTCAACCACGGCGATCGCGACGATCAGGGGCAGGTTGGCGCCGGCCAGGCGGTCGCGGACGTCGCCGAGGCCGGGGAGGGTGACCACGGCGCCGACGATCAGGGCGGCGAAGACGACGATCTCCACCAGCCTGCGGCGTCCTTGCCTGCGGGCCGTCGGATTCCATCCCGGCGTTGACTACGTCGACAGCGTCCTGCTGGTTCACATCTGCAGCTTCGGTGATCACGGCGCTCCATTACGTGAGACCGATCACGCGGCCCGAAATCATCGGCGCGATTTAAGCGTTGCCGAGCACGACCTCCGGATCTGCTTCAATCGGATTACCAGAGAAAGGAGGTGGTCCGAACTTGAGTGACAGTAGTTTCGGGACGCTGGAGGTGCGGGGCCGCTAGTCGGCCGCTTCGTTCGGTTCGCGGGCGACCGTTGATCCGGACGAGCAGCGTGCGAGCCGCCTGGCGGAATCCAACCCCAGGCACCGGCGGGTTCCGGAGGCCGGAATAAGTCCCACCCGGCCACGAATTCGCGATCCGCCCAGAATCGCACCTTGGAAGGGCCGCCCCTCGGGGCGGCCCTTCGCTATCTAGGCCGCGATCAGGTACGGCTCCCAGGCCACGGGGACCCGGGGCGCCGCGATCCGGATGAACACCGTCGGGCCCGGAGGCCGGGGCCGATTCGCCGGATGCATCCGGGCCTCGCGGGGCATCTGGTTGCCCTTCTTGCGGTTGCAGGGCGCGCAGGAGGCGACGATGTTCTCCCACACGGACTGCCCGCCCCGGCTGCGCGGAATCACGTGGTCGACGGTCAGCCCCGACGCCTCGCGGCCGCAGTACTGGCAGGTGTAGGAGTCGCGGGCGAGGACGGCCTTGCGGGTGATCTTGCGGCGGTGGACGTCGCGCGGGATGCGTACGTAGCGCACCAGCCTGATGACGCAGGGCCGGTCGAACTCGAGCAACTCGGAGTGCAGCGCGCCCTCGCCCTTCTCGAGCAACTCGGCGCGCGACTTGAGCACCAGCACCGTCGCCCGCCGCACGGTGCAGACGTTGATCGGCTCGTAGCTCGCGTTCAACACCAGGACGCGGCCGGCGGTCGCCCGGGCGTGGGTGCTCGAGTTGCCGCTCAGCGAGTGCGCTGCCTGCGCCCGCAGCGTCATCTCCGCCGCGCCCGCCCCCCGCCGGGGGCGGCGCCCTACCTCGGGGTCAGCGAGGTCCTCCATGACGGCCGATTGTAGACCGGTCGATCGGCCGTTAAGCCGCGCCGGGGATCCCGCTCGACGCGAGCGGATAGCTGCCGAGCACGCGAACGCTCTCCGCCTTGCCCCGCAGCGCGTCGATCGCATCGGCGACCGCCGCCTCGGCCAGGGCCCCCTCGAGGTCGCAGAAGAACATGTAGCGGCCGAGGCCCCGCCGCAGCGGCCGCGACTCGATCCGGGTCAGGTTGACGTCGCGGCTGGAGAACTCGGTCAGCGCGTCCACGAGCGCGCCGGGGTGGTCGGCACCCAGTTCGGCGAACGTGAACGTCGTCTTCCACGGCCCCTCGCCGCCGGGCTCGGTGCCGGCCGGGGCGAGCCAGACGAAGCGCGTGACGTTGTCGGCCTCGTCCTCGACCCCGGACCGCAGGATCACGCACTCATAGAGCGGGGCAGCGGAGGCGGCGCCGAGCGCGGCCCACGGCGCATCGGACGCGGCCACCTCCCGCACGGCCTCGGCGGTGCTCGACGAGGAGCGAACCTTCGCGCCGGGAAGCTCGGAGCGGATGAAGCGCGAGCACTGTGCGCTCGCCTGCGGGTGCGAGATCACCACCTCGATCCGGTCGAGCTCGAGCGGCTCGCGCGCGATCAGGTGGCTCGAGATCGGCTGGTCGTGCTCGCCGACGATCGCCACCGCGGGCGCGTCGAAGGCGAGCGCGTCGAGCGTCGCGCGCACCGAGCCCTCGATCGAGTTCTCAAACGGCACCAGCGCGCGCTCGGCGGCGCCGTTGCCCACCGCGGCCACGGCGTCGTAGATCGTCGCCGAGGGCACGGGTTCGAGCTCGGCACCGTCCGCGGCCGCACGCAGGGCGTCCTCGCTGAAGGTGCCGGCCGGGCCGAGGTAGGCGACGCGCATGGCGGCGAAGCTTAGGCGCGCCCCGACGCCGGGCCGCACCGCGCTACTGGAAGGTCACCGTGTAGGTGGCGGCGTTGTTGTCCGAGACGGCCTCGCCGGGGACCGGCAGGACCTCGATCTGCAGGGTCAGCGGCACGTCGGTGTCGGGCGTGTCCTGAAGGCCGAGGGTGATCGTCTCGATTCCCTGGGCGTCGAGCTTGGCGATCGACCCCTCGCCCTGGAGCGGCACCGCGCCACCCGAGAAGCTGTAGCTGACGGCGACGTCGCTCTCCTCGGTGTCCCCCTGGTTTTGGACCTCGACCTCGACGTCGGGTGGGTCGCTGCCCAGGGTGACCGGGTTGTCGGCGTCGGCCGTGAGCGTCGTCTTGCCGATCTTGGTCGACAGCAACGCCAGGCCGTGCACGCCCTGCGTCGCGCCCGCGTCGCCCGCGAAGCTGCTCAGGATCGTCGTCAGCTGCAGGTGGTCGAGCCAGCGGTCGACGGGCTCTGGGAGGAAGACGCTGTCGGGGACCTTGCCGCTGACCTGCTGGTCGGCGAGCACCGACTCGATCGCGGCCTTCGCCCGCGCGTACAGCACGTCACTGGCGAGGAAGGCGCGCATGTCCCCGGCGATCGCGTCGATCGCCTCGCTGCGCCCGTCGTTGCCGAGCGCGGTCGGGATCTCGTCCGCGATCGACGCGAGCGCGTCGCGGCGGAGCTCGAAGGCCTCGGTGACCTCGGTCTGTGGGTTGCTGACCTCGTCCGGCGTGTCCAGCGCCTCGACCCGCTTCAGCAGGCCCTCGGCGCTGCCGCGGTCGGCGGCGATCTGGGCCTCGAGGCTGAGCTCGTCGGTGCCCTTCGGCGGATCCTCGAGGCGCGCGAAGAACTCGCTCGAGAGCTGATTGGACTGGGTGGCGATCGAGCTCAGGTCCGAGACGTAGTTCTCAAACCCGCGCTCCTTGCGGGCGTTGAGGCAGCCCCTCACCGCGAGCAGGAGCAGGATGATGATGAGCACGCCGACACCGAGCGCGATCACGCGGCGCATCATGAGCTGGCGCTGGCGCTCGCCCCCCCGGCCGTCGCCGGGCCCGGAATCCGCCGGTTGTAGTTCGTCCTCGTCGAGGAAAGCCAAATGAGCCCCGGGGTCGCTTTCGGCGGGCAGAGTATGAACCCTGCCGCGGAGGTAGCCCCACGTCTGCCGCCGCGGAGCAGGAGAGCGCGAACGCCCGGCGAACGGAGAAGGTCGTGGCGGACGAGCTGGTCATGGGCCGCTTCCGGGTGATCGAGCGAATCGGCTCCGGGGGCATGGGAACGGTCTACCGGGCGTTCGACGAGCGGCTGCAACGGCAGGTGGCGCTGAAGGAGGTCCACGCCCTCGATCGCGACCGGGTGCTGCGCGAGGCACAGGCCGCGGCTCGCCTCAACCATCCGGCGATCGTGACCCTCTACGAGCTCGGCGAGCGCGACGGTCGGGCCGTCCTCGTCTCCGAGCTGGTCCCGGGGGCCACGCTGGCCACCCTCGGCACCGAGGGTCGGCTCTGCGATCGCGACGTGGCGGAGATCGCGGCCGACCTCTGCGAGGGCCTCGCGCACGCCCACGAGCGCGGGGTGGTCCATCGCGACGTCAAGCCGCAGAACGTGATCGTCCGCGAGGAGTTCGAGGCGGGCCGGCGGGCGAAGCTGCTCGACTTCGGGATCGCGCGGATCGCGCACGAGCGCACGCTGACCGCCACCGGCGAGGTTGTGGGCACGCTGGCCTACATGTCCCCGGAACAGGCCGAGGGGGAGCTGGTGGGGCCGGAGACGGACGTCTACTCGCTCGGGCTGACCGCCTATGAGTGCTGGGCCGGCGTCAACCCCGTCGCCGCCCGCACGCCCGCCGAGACGGCGCGCCGGATCGGCGCCGGCGTGCCGCCCCTGCGCGTGCACCGCCCCGACCTGCCCGAGGGACTGGCGGACACGATCGACGCCTGCCTGGAGCCGGAACCCGAGCTGCGCCCGTCCCCGGTCGAGCTCCGGGAGTGCCTCGAGGCGGAGATGGAGGAGCTCGACGCGCTGGTCCCGCTTCGCTACCCGTCCGACGACGAGCAGGAGGTCGACCATGGCCGCGCCCGCCCGGCGGCGGCCAAGCTCGCCGCCCTCGTGGGCTTCGCGCTCGGGCTGATCGCCCTCGCAGGGCCGCTCGGGCGACCCGGCCTGGCGCTGGTCATCGCCCTGCTGAGCATCCCGACCCTGGCGCTCGGCGCAACCACCGCGTCGCTCGCTCCGCTCGCGGCGGCGCCGTTGGCCGCGCTCGGGCTCGGTGGCGCGGGGGCGGCGCTGGGCGCGGCGGGGCCGAGCGTGACCGGGCGCGCGATTCTGGGCGCCGGTGCGTGGTTTTGGCTGCTCGCGGCCTCGATCGGACTCGGCGCCGGCCCCGACCTCGGCATCGCCTCGCAGGCGACGGCGGGCTGGGCCTCCGACACCTCCACCGCGGCCGCCGACGTGCTCGCGCCGCTGGTGTCGGTCGATTCGCTCCTCGCCGCGCTGATCTTCGCTGTGGCCGGAGTGGTGCTCGGTTGGGTGCTCGAGGCACGGCATATATCGCTCGCGCTGCTCGGCGCGATGCTCTGGGCCGCGGGGGCCGTGGCCGCGCTCGGAGTGGTGGGCAACGGGGCCCTTGGCCATGCGCCGCTCGCTGTGGTCGCCGCCGGCGCGGCCGCGGTCGCGATCGAGTTCGCGGCCCGCTCGCGGGCGGGGCTGCCCGGCGGGCGGCTGCGGGGCGCCGCCAGCCCGTTGTTCGCCTCCGGCAGGTGACCTGGCGCCCGGGCGGCGCGCGGATCGCTAACGGGCACCCGGTCTCTAGGATTTCGCATCACCAAAGGCGGGTACCCGCCCTTCCCGCGTGCCCGAAGAAGGTCTGCCATCAGCGTTCTACGCAACCTTGAGCAACGGATCGAGAACCTCGTCGAGGGCGTGTTCAGCCGTGCCTTCTCGTCGCAGGTGCAACCGGTAGAGATCGCGCGCAAGCTGGCCAAGGAGATGGACGCCCACCGCACCGCCTCGGTCTCGCGCGTCTACGTGCCCAATCAGTACACGGTGTGGCTCTCGACCGAGGACCGCAAGCGCCTCGAGGGGTACGAGAGCTCGCTCGAGCAGGAGCTCTCCTCGTATCTGCTCGAGCACGCCCGCCGCCACGATTACGCGCTGCTGACGCGGCCGGAGGTCAACCTGGAGAGCGACCAGCGCCTGCGCCTCGGTGAGTTCGGCATCCAGACGCGGCTGGTGAAGCCGCCCGCGCGCCAGGGCGAGGCGCCCGAGCAGGGCGAGCAGGGCCACACGATGGTCTACAGCGTTCCGCCGAAGGACACGAAGTCGCGCAAGCGACGACCGACGGCGCACCTCACCGAGACCAAGGCGATCGTCTCCCTCGACGACCGGCGCTACGTGCTCGACGGGCCGGTGGCGGTGCTCGGCCGCTCCCGCGAGTGCGACTGCGTGCTGAACGATCCCAACGTCTCCCGCCGTCACGCCGAGTTGCGCCGCGGCTCCAGCGGCGACTGGCAGATCGTGGATCTCGGGTCGACCAACGGCGTCAAGGTCAACGGCCGGCGGGTCGACGCGTCGCGGCTGGGGCCGGGGGACGAGGTCGTCCTGGGGACCGTCAGGTTCACCTTCGACATCGAGCAGTAGTGGATACCGAGCCCATCGCCGTCGCCTTGAAGTTCGGCTTCCTCGCCGTGCTCTACCTGTTCTTGCTCTGGGTCTCCCGCAGCGCGCTGCGGGAGCTGCGCAAGACGGGAGCGCCGGCGCCCGAGGCGACCGGCTTTCACCCGATCGGGCCCGGGGGCCGCGCGGCGCCGACCGATGCCTGGCTCGTCGCGGTCACGGGCGGCGGGCTGCCCGCGAACGAGCGCTACGACCTCTTCGGCGGGCTGACGATCGGTCGCTCCGGCGAGGCCGACGTGCGCATCGACGACCGCTTCTCCTCGTCGATACACGCCCGCATCTACTCGCGGGGCGCTTCGTACTTCGTCGAGGACATGGGCTCGACCAACGGCACGTTCCTCAACGGTGCGGTCCCTCTCCGGCGAAGCTGAGCTGTCCGACCTCGACCAGATCAAGATCGGCGACACCGAATTCCGCTTCGAGCTGCAGGTTCCCGGAGACGGTTGATGGCATTGCGGGTGGCAGAGCAGGCGTTTCGGTCGGACACCGGACGCCAGCGGACGGCGAACGAGGACTCCTACTACGCGAAGGCGCCGGTGTTCGCGGTCGCCGACGGGATGGGCGGCGCTCAGGCGGGCGAGGTCGCCTCGCGCATCGCCGCCGAGTCGTTCGAGCCCGCGGTCCGCGGCGAGCAGCCGCCGGAGGCGTACCTGCGCTCGATCGCCGAGGGCGCCAACGAGCGCATCCACAGCCTTGCCCAGAACGATTCCACCCGCTCGGGGATGGGAACGACCCTGACCGCAGCGATGGTCGAGGGCGACGAGGTCTCGTTCGCCCACGTCGGTGACAGCCGGGCATACCTGTGGCGCAACGGCGAGCTGCGGCTGCTGACCTCCGATCACTCGCTGGTCGAGGAGCTCCGCCGCCAGGGCCGCCTCACCTCCGAGCAGGCCGAGGACCATCCGCAGCGCTCGATCATCACCCGCGCCCTGGGGCCGGAGGAGGAGGTGATGGTCGACACGCTCACCTTCAGCGCCCGGCCGGACGACGTGTTTTTGCTGTGCTCGGACGGGCTGACGACGATGGTCAAGGACGACGGGATCGCCGCCGCGCTCTCGTCGAGCGAGAGCCTCGACGAGGCCGTCACGCGGCTCGTCGCGGAGGCCAACCAGGCCGGCGGCCGCGACAACATCACCGTGGTCGCCTTTCGGGTCGAGGGCGCCGAGGAGGGCGCCGCGCCCGAGGACGCGACGCTGATCGGCCCGAGCGCCGCGGAAACCGGCCTCTCCCGCGAGCACGTGAGGGCGGCGGCCGAACGGCGAACGACGAGACGGCGAACGAGCCGACGGCTGCGCCGGAGAAGCGCCGCCGCTGGCGCACCGTCACCAAGGTCCTCGTCGCGCTGGCGATCGTCGCCCTGATCGGCTTCGGCGCCTGGTACGGCGTGCGCCAGGTCTATTTCCTCGGCATCGACGAGGGCGGCAGGGTGAGCCTCTACCGTGGCCTGCCCTACGACCTGCCCCTCGGGATCAGCCTCTACAGCGAGCAGTACTCGCTCCCGGTCCAGGCGGCGTCCGTGCCCGCGGACCGGCGCGACTCGATCACCAACCACGAGCTCCGTTCCCACGACGACGCCGTCAACCTCCTCGACGATCTCGAGCAGGCCGCCGCGGCGCCCCAGCCCACGACCCCGGGCACCGGAGGCGGCGGCCAGACCCAGGGCGGCGGCGGCCAGACCCAGGGCGGCGGCAGCAAGCCGGGGTCGCAGCAGCAGGGCGGCCGTCAGCAGGGCTCGGGCGGCCGCAAGCCCAGCGGCGGCGGCCAGAACAACGGCGGCGGCTAGGGGCGGCGGCGCTTGAGCGCACGCAACCGAGAGCTGCTCGCATTGGTGCCCGTGGCGGTGGTCGTCGCCGCGGGCTTCGCGGCCGTGTTCATCGTCAAGGACAAACAGGTCTCGGACGTCAGCCTCACCTACGCCGGCTACTTCCTCGGCCTCTGCCTCGCGGCGCACATCTTCCTGCGCATCCGCCTTCCCTACGCCGACCCGTACCTGTTCCCGCTCTGCGCCCTGCTCGCCGCGATCGGGCTCGTCGTCATCTATCGGATCGACGACAAGCTCGCCTTCGACCAGGCCTCGGTGTTCGTCCTCGGGCTCGTCCTCTTCTGCCTGACGATCCTGTTCCTGCGCGACTACACGGTCCTGCAGCGCTACCGCTACGTCATCGCCACGGTCGGGATCCTGCTGTTGCTGGCGCCGTTCATCACCCGCAACGCCACCAACGGCGCCTACCTCAGCGTGGACGTCGGCCCGATCTCCTTCCAGCCGGCCGAGCTGGCGAAGATCTGCATCGTCATCTTCCTCGCCAGCTACCTGGCCGAGAAGCGGGAGATGCTCTCGATCGCCGCCCGCCGGATCGCCGGCCTGACGATCCCGCCCCTGAAGCACTTCGGGCCGCTGCTCGTCGTCTGGGGCGCGGCGATGCTGATGCTCGTCTTCATCAAGGACCTCGGCAGCTCGCTGATGTTCTTCGGCGCCTTCCTGGCGCTGCTCTACGTCGCCACCGGGCGCTTCTCCTACGTGCTCATCGGCCTCCTGGCCTTCGCCATCGGCGCCTACGCGATCGGCTCCAGCATCACCCACGTCCACGACCGGTTCGACATCTGGCTCGACCCGTTTGCCAAGCCCGAGCCCGAGGGCGCCGGCCAGGTACAGCAGTCGCTGTTCGCGCAGGCCGACGGCGGGCTCTTCGGCCAGGGGCTCGGCGAATCGCTACTCAAGCTTCCGGGCCCGTTCGCACCCCATTGCGAGCAGCCGTTCCCTGACTGCGGGAGCATCCTCCCGGCGCCGCACACCGACTTCATCTACGCGGTGATCACGATGGAGCTCGGCCTGTTCGGCTCCTGCGCCCTGATCGCGATCTACGCCCTGATCGCCGCCCGCGGGTTCAAGACGGCGGTGATGGCGCCGGACGGGTTCTCGAAGCTGCTCGCGACGGGCCTGACGGCCGTCTTCGCGCTGCAGGCCTTCGTGATCATCGGCGGCGTCACCAAGGTGATCCCGCTGACCGGCGTGACGCTGCCCTTCGTCTCCTTCGGCGGCAGCTCCGTGGTCGCGAACATGATCCTGCTGGCGCTGCTGCTGCTGATCTCCGACCGCGCCCGCCGCCCGCCGACGGACCGGGTCGCCGACGACCCGATCGACCTCGCGGAGCTGCCCGCATGAACCGCCAGATCATCCGCGTGTACGTGCTCGTCCTGCTGCTCTTCGGCCTGCTCGTGTACTTCACGTCGAAGTGGTCGGTGTTCGACGCCGACGCGCTCCAGGACCGCGATCAGAACCGCCGCCCGCTGATCGAGGAGCAGCAGGTGCCCCGGGGCTCGATCACGAGCGCCGACGGGGTGCTGATCGCCGAGTCCAAGCCGGAGGGCGGTGGAGCCCATCCGGTGTACGTGCGCGACTACCCACAGGGCTCGCTGTTCGGCAATCCCGTGGGCTACAACTTCGTCACCGCCGGGCGGACCGAGATCGAGCAGTCCGAGAACGACCTGCTCAGCGGCGAGAAGAACGAGTTCGCGTCGATCATCGACCAGCTCGCGAACCGCACCCCGGAGGGCGCCGACATCACGCTGACGCTCGACGCCGGCGCCCAGAAGCTGGCCACGGACCTGCTGCAGTCGGCGATCGCCTCGACGCCCGGGTCCAGCGGCGGAGGTGGGTCGGTCGTCGCGCTGGACCCCCAGACCGGGGCGGTGAAGGTGATGGCCTCGGTCCCGGGCTACGACCCCAACGACGTCAAGGACGCCGACCTCCTCAAGCAGCTCAATCGCGACGAGAGCGCGCCGCTGTTCAACCGCCCGACCCAGGGCACCTACCAGCCCGGCTCGACGATGAAGGTCGTGACCGCCGCCGCGGCGCTCGACTCGGGCGAGTTCACCCCGGACTCGGTGCTCAGCGGCCAGACCGGGATCGAGATCGGCGGCGTCCCGCTCGAGAACGCCGGGGGCGAGAGCCCCGGCGACATCGACATGGACTTCGCGCTCACCCACTCGATCAACACCTACTTCGCCCAGGTCGGCGAGAAGCTCGGCACCGAGACGATGTTCGAGTACATGGACCGCTTCGGGTTCTTCAGCGACCCGGAGCTCGACTTCCCCGACAACAAGATGGCGCCGAGCGGCGTCTACGACAGCGGCAGCCTGCTCGACGCCGGCGACGCGATCGACATCGGCCGCGTTGCGATCGGGCAGGAACGGCTGCTCGTCACCCCGATCCAGATGGCCGAGGTGGCGGCGGCGGTCGCCAACGACGGCAAGCTCATGAAGCCGACCTTCCTGCAGTCCGCGAAGGACCCCGACGGCCGGACGATCGAGGAGCTCAACCCGGACGAGCAGTCGGACGTGATGTCGTCCGACACCGCCAACCAGCTCACCGCGATGATGACCCACGTCACCCAGGAGGGGACGGCGGCCGGGCTGACCGTCGGCGGAGAGTCGTTCGCGGGCAAGACGGGCACCGCGGAGATCGACGTCGCCACCAGCCTCAACCGCCCCTGGTTCATCGGCTTCGCTCCCGTCGACGACCCGCAGATCGCCGTCGCCGTGATGCTCGAGAAGTGCACCGGCTGCTTCGGCGGCGAGGTCGCGGGACCGATCGCGACCCAGGTGATGGAGGCGCTCACCGGTGGGTGAACCGGGCTGATGGCGCTCGAGGCCGGCCAGCGGATCGGCGACCGCTATGTCCTGATCGAGCGTCTCGGAAGCGGCGGGATGGCCGACGTCTGGCTGGCCACCGACGAGATGCTCGGGCGGCAGGTCGCCCTGAAGTTCCTGCACGAGCGCTTCGCCCAGGACGCGCAGTTCGTGGAGCGCTTCCGGCGCGAGGCGCAGGCCGCCGCCGGCCTCCAGCACCCGAACATCGTCGGCGTCTTCGACCGCGGCGACGCCGACGGCCGGTACTGGATCGCGATGGAGTACGTCGAGGGCGCCTCGCTCAAGGACCTGATCAAGCGCGGGCTGAGCATCGGCGAGGCGGTCGAGCTGATTCGCCAGATCCTCAACGGGGCCAAGTTCGCCCACGAGCACGGGATCATCCACCGTGACCTAAAGCCGCAGAACGTGCTCGTCGACCGCGAGGGCCGCGCCCGGGTCGCCGACTTCGGGATCGCCCGCGCCGGCGTCTCGGAGATCACCCAGACGGGCTCGGTGCTCGGCACCGCGCAGTACCTCTCGCCCGAGCAGGCCCAGGGCCTCGAGACCACGACCGCGTCGGACGTCTACTCGGTCGGGGTGATGCTCTACGAGGCGCTCACCGGGCAGGTGCCGTTCCAGGCCGAGACCCCGGTGGCCGTGGCGCTGAAGCAGATCTCCGAGCCGCCCCGCCCGCCCTCGGAGCTCAACCCGGCGGTCCCGCCGGCGCTCGACGCGGTCGTGTTGCGCGCCCTCGCCAAGGAGCCGACGGCACGCTACGCGACGGCGGACGAGTTCCTGATCGCCCTCGACGCGGCCGAGGCCGATCCCGGGGTCGCGGCAGCGGTCGTGGCCGCCGAGCCGCCGGCGGAGGACGAGCGCCCTTGGTGGCGCCGGCCCTGGGTGATCGCCCTGGCCGTGATCCTGCTGTTGCTCGGCGGGGTTGCCGCCTTCGCGCTCACCCGCGGCGAGGGGACGGCCAACGTGCCCCTGGTGCTGGGCGACACCGTCACCGACGCGCGGGCGAAGGTCGAGCGCGCGGGCTTCGATTTCGCCCAGGTCACAGCCCCGACCTGCAGCCCGAAGGACACGGTCACCGAGCAGGACCCGCCCGCGCGCGCCAGCGCTGACAAGGGCTCGACGGTCACCGTCACCGTCAGCCTGGGCCTCGAGAAGCAGGTCCCGGACGTCGTCGGCCTGGCCGAGCAGGACGCGGTCGCCCGGATCAAGAAGGAGGACCTGCTCGCGAAGTCGGAGTCGCAGGCGTCGCGGTCGGTGAAGGCGGGGCGCGTGATCTCCACCGACCCCGTCGCGGGCTCCCAGGCGGAGTGCGAGTCGACGGTCACGCTCGCGGTCTCCAAGGGCGCCAACGAGATCACGGTGCCCGACCTGGTGGGCGACCAGCAGGAGGTGGCGGAGTCCGAGTTGAGCAAGCTGAAGCTGATCCCCAACGTCGACACCCGCGACGCCGACGAGCCCGAGGGCACGGTGATCGATCAGGAGCCGGCCGCCGGGAGCGGGGTCCTGCGCGGGGACACGGTCACGATCGTGGTCTCGACCGGGGCCGGGTCCGTGCTCGTCCCCGACGTCGTCGGCCAAACCGAGGACGCCGCGAAGGGCGCCCTGTCCAGCCGCTCGCTGGGAGCCGACGTGGTCGAGCAGGACACCACGAACTCCGACGAGGACGGCCGTGTGCTCGAGCAGGCGCCCGGCGCCGGCAGTCGCGTACGCGCCGGTGACACCGTCACCATCGTGGTCGGGGTGTTCCAGAAGCCCGAGTCCTCGACCACGAGCACCACCACGACCGACGACACGACGACCACCACCACGACGACGACCCCTTGACGCGATGAAGGTGGCAGTGATCTCAGGCGGGCGCTCCTCCGAGCGCGAGGTCTCGCTGCGCTCCGGCGCGTCGGTCGCATCGGGTCTGCGCACCGCGGGCCACGACGTCACCGAGGTGCTGATCGAGGCCGACGGACGCTGGCTGGCCGCGGGCGAGGAGGTGTCGATGCGCGCGGCGAGCGGGTTGCTGGGCTGCGACGTCGCGGTCCCCGTGCTCCACGGGCCGTTCGGCGAGGACGGCAGCGTCCAGGGGCTGCTCGAGTCGCTCGACGTCGCCTACGCGGGGCCGAGCGTGCTGGCCGCCGCCGTGGCGATGGACAAGCTGATCTGCAAGCGGCTGCTCGCCTACTGGGGGCTGCCGCAGGTCGAGTTCTGCGAGGTCGGTGAGCCCGGCTGGCGTGAGCACGCCGCCGCGATGCCGCGGCCCCTGTGGGTGAAGCCGTCCAGGCTCGGCTCGAGCGTCGGGATCTCGCGTGTCCTGAGCCCCGAGGGCGACCTCGACAAGGCGATCGAGCTCGCGGCCGCGCACGACCCGCGGGTGATCATCGAGGCGAACGCCGGCGGCCGCGAGGTGGAGTGCTCGGTGATCGGCAATACGGCGATCGGGCCCAGCTCGAGCGTCGAGACGTCGATCCCCGGGGAGATCGTGGCCAAGGCGTCCGAGTGGTACGACTACGAGGCCAAGTACGACGAGGGCGGCATGGAGCTGCTCGTCCCCGCCCCGATCGGCGAGCAGGGGGTCGCCCGGGTCCGCGAGCTCGCCGAGCTGGTGTTCACCGCGATCGGCGGCACCGGCCTCGCGCGCTGCGACTTCTTCGTCCGCGAGGACGGCGAGGTGCTGGTGAACGAGATCAACACGATCCCCGGGTTCACCGAGACGAGCGTCTTCGGGAAGCTCTTCGAGGCCAGCGGCGTGTCGTACCCGGAGCTCTGCGACCGCCTGGTCTCACTCGCGGTCGAGCGCCACGAGCGCGAGCGCGGCTACGAGCACTAGGGCCTGCCGACTCAGCGGCCGGATCGGCCCTCGGCCTCGCGCAGCCGGGCGACCAGCCCCTCGAGCAGCGGCCAGGCGATCTCGCCGTGCGCCTCGACCACGGGGCGAAAGCTGAACGGCGTCATCGCGTGGCACTGCAGGTCGCTGCGGGCTACCACGGTGGCCGTGCGCGGCCCCTGGTCGATCAGCGCCATCTCCCCGAACCAGTCGCCCGGCCCAAGCTGGCGGATCTCCTCACCGTCTCGCGTCACCGCGGCCTCGCCGGACTCGATGACGAAGAAGCCGATGCCGCTTCGGTCGCCCTCCACGACGACGTTCCGACCCGCTGAGAAGGAGCGTTCGGTAAAGCTCCGCGAGAGCCGTCGCAGCTCCTTCTTCGGCACCGCCTCAAAGAGGGGCACCCTCGCCAGCGCCTCGACCAGTTCGCGTTCTCCCATGACGTCGATCCTAAGCGCCGGAGAGCGTCACGTCGCTGACCTCGACCCGGCCGCCCCCGTCGGCCTCGGCCAGCTTCGTGAACCAGATCAGGTAGTACCTGGCCGGCGAGGGGACGTTGATATCGATCAGCTGTTGCGCCTCGGCGCCCGAGATCGAGCCCACGGGATCGCCCCAGCCCGCGAGGTCGTCGGGTGGGCCGCTGTCCGCGGCGTAGACGTCGGCGCTCCAGCCGCCCGTGGTGGTGCCCACCGTCAGGGTCTGCCCGGTCACCGGCTCCGCGGCCTCCACGATCAGGCCGACGCCGGACTTGCCGGAGAGCGAGAGGTCGGGGCCGGCGGTGTAGGTCTCGGTCTGCCAGGTGGTGTTCGGGATCCCGTCGATCGCGAGCTTGACCTCGTCGGGATGCTCGCCGTCGCCGCCCTCGGGGTCGAAGTCCTGGGCGCCCGTGAGCTCGACCTCGGCGCCGCTGGGCTCACCCCCGCCACCACCCCCGTTGCCGGTCGGATGCGGGTGGTCCTTGCTCCCGATGCCGGCGATCAGCAGGGCGGCCGCGGTCGCCGCCAGGACGAGCAGCACGCCCGCGATCGAGACGCGCCGGGAGGGCACCATCCGGCGCCGCCGGGGGACCGAGTCCAGCACCGTGGTCGCCTCGGCGGTCGAGCGGCCGGCTCGCGCGACCTCGACCTCGAGCGCGTTCTCGAGATCGGCCAGCATCGCGTTCATGTCCGGGTAGCGCTTCTCGGGCTTCTTCTCGGTCGCCCGCTCGATCACCGCCGCAAGCGCTGACGAGACGTCCTTGCGCTGCTTTTGCACGTCGGGCATCCGCTCGTTGACGTGCTTCATCGCGACGCCCACCAGGTTGTCCGCCTGGAACGGGACCTCGCCGATGAGCATCTCGTAGAGCAGGATCCCGAGCGAGTAGATGTCCGAGCGCGCGTCGACGCCCTTGCCCATCGCCTGCTCGGGCGACACGTAGTCGGTCGTGCCCAGGACCCGCCCGGTCTTCGTCAGCCCGTCCTGCTCGAGCTCGCGCGCGATCCCGAAGTCCGTGACCTTGGCGCGACCCTCGCTGTCGATGAGAACGTTCTGCGGCTTGACGTCTCGGTGCACGAGGCGCCTGGCGTGGGCGGCGGCGAGCCCGCGCCCGACCTCGATCGAGTACGCGGCGGCCTCGTCGAGCGGGAGGCGGCCGAGGCGGTCGATGCGCTGTTTGAGCGTCTCGCCGTCGACGTACTCGAAGACGATGTACGGACGACCGCCGTCCTCGCCGGCGTCGATCACCGCGACCACGTTGGGGTGCGACACCTGGGCCACGGCGCGGGCCTCACGGCGGAAGCGCTCGATCTGGTCGGGCTGGTCGGAGATCTCGCGGTGGAGCACCTTGGCGGCGACCCAGCGCTCGAGGGTCTCGTCGCGCGCCAGGTAGACGGTGGACATGCCACCGCTGCCGAGCTTCGACTCCAACCGATAGCGACCGGAGAGCACCGTTCCGGTGAGCGCTCCAGCCGGACCTGCTGTCGTCTCGCTCATCGACCTGTCATCGGCTCGTCGGCCATGCGCCTATTTTCAACCCTCACGCGCAGCCTGGGTTTCACCGCCTCCTGACTGCATGATGCCCGTCGAGCTTCGCCCGCTCGGCGGACGGCCCTGGAAACGCTCGATCGGTAGCGGCTGAGGACGCTGAGGAGAGGTCGTGTCCGGGAGCGAGCCGCGTGGCCGCCCCGGTGCTCAGGCGACCTTGCGGACGAATTCGACCAGGTCGGGGTGTGCCTTCTCCGGCGACCCGGAGTCGAACGGCGGCTGCGGGTCGTACTCGATCCCGAGCTGGATCGCGCGCGCCACGTCCTCGCCGTACTCAAGGCCGGTCAGGTGAAGCGCCATGTCGATCCCGGCCGAGACGCCGGCGGCGGTGACCACCTTGCCGTCCACGACCACGCGCTCCGCCACCGGCTCGGCCCCGTACGGCGCGAGCTCCTCGCGGTAGGCCCAGTGACTCGTGGCGCGCTTGCCCTTCAGCACCCCGGCCGCGGCGAGCACCAGGGAACCGGTGCAAACCGAGGTCGTCCACTTGCTCTGCGCGTGGACGCCGCGCACCCAGTCGAGGACGGCCTCGTCGGTCATCAGCGGGCGGTTGCCCTCCCCGCCGGGGATCAGCAGGAGGTCCGGGTCGGCGAAGTCGGCGAGCGCGGCGTCGACCTGGAGGCCGAGCGCTCCGGTGTCCGTGCGCACGGGCCCCGGCTGGATGCCGACGAAGCGCACGTCGGCGCCCGGGATGCGTGAGAAGACCTCGTACGGCCCGACCGCGTCGAGGGCAGTGAGCTTGTCGAAGATCAGGAAGGCGATTTTCATGCGCTGGATCGTGACCGTCAGCGCCCGGCGCCGCAAGTGGCAGAAATGCCCATCTACGCTAGATTTCTGCCAATGGCCTCACGAGCGCATCGGGTGGCGCTGCTGTGCCTGGAGCCCGTGATCGCGTTCGACCTCTCCGTTCCCTCCGAGGTGTTCTCGCTCGCGTGGTCGGATCACCGGCCGCTGTACGAGCTCGAGGCTTGTGCCGCGCGGCCGGGGAGCGTGGCCACCACCACGGGCTTTGCGATCGGCGGCGTCGCGGGGCTGGAGGCGGTCGCGCGAGCCGACACGGTCCTGGTCCCCGGCTACGTCGAGGTTCTCGACCCGCCGCCGGATCCCGTGCTCGACGCGCTCCGCGCCGCCGCCGCTCGCGGCGCTCGCATGGCATCCATCTGCACCGGCGCGTTCGCGCTCGCCTACGCGGGCCTGCTCGACGGCCGGCGCGCCACTACCCATTGGTTCGCGGCCGACGAGCTGGCGCGCCGGTTCGGCGCGGTCGACGTGGAGCAGAACTCGCTCTACGTCGAGGACGGGCGCATCCTCACCTCCGCCGGGCTCTCGGCGGGAATCGACCTCTGTCTGCACATCGTGCGCTCCGACCACGGCGAGCGAATCGGCTCGCGCGTCGCGCGCGCGATGGTCGCCGCGCCGCACCGCGACGGCGGCCAGGCGCAGTTCATCGAGCGGGCGCTCCCCGAGACGCCAGGCGACGATTCGCTCGAGCCCGTGCGGCGCTGGGCGCTGGACCACCTCGACGAGCCGCTGGACGTCGCGACGCTCGCTCGCCGCGCGGCGGTGAGCCCGCGCACCTTCGCCCGCCGCTTCGTCGCCGAGACGGGGACCACGCCGCTTCGGTGGCTCAACACCCAGCGCGTGCTCGAGGCGCGCCGGCTGCTCGAGCACACCGACCTCGACGTCGAGCAGGTCGCGGCGCGGTCGGGGTTCGGCTCGGCACCGTCGCTGCGCGAGCACTTCCGTCGCGCGACGGCGACGACGCCGACCGCGTACCGCCGCGCCTTCGCCGCCGTCTAGCGCTCGACCACGCCGTCGCGCTGGGTGACGGTGCCGATGCGCTTCGCACCGGGGTAGTGCCCGCGCAGCAACTGCACGGCCTCCTCGGCGTCCGTGGCCGCCACGACGCAGACGAAGCCGCAGCCCATGTTGAAGACCTCGTACATCTCGTCCTGCGAGATGTCGCCGCGCTCGGCGATGAGCGCGAACACCGCGGGGACCTCGAACGGGTCCGAGATCTCGTACCCGACCGGCGCCGCCAGCCGGGTGAGGTTGTTGAGGCCGTCGCCCGTGATGTGGGCGAGGCCGCGGACGTCGACCGCGGAGCGCAGGAGGTCGAGCACCGCGGGGACGTAGATCTCGGTCGGCTCGAGCAGGACCTGGCCCAGCGGCCGGCCGAGCCGGTCGTCGTCCAAAGGCAACTCGGCGAGCGCGCGCCGCGCGAGCGTGTAGCCGTTCGAGTGCAGGCCCGACGAGGGGAGGCCGATCAGCGCGTCGCCGGGTTCGGCGCGGCCACCGTCGACGATCGCGTCGAGCTCGACCAGGCCGATGGCGCTGCCGCTGAGCTCGACCCCCGAGACGATGTCGCCGACCTGGGCGATCTCGCCGCCGGGGATCTCGATCCCGGCGAGCTCCGCTCCCCGGCGCAGGCCGACGCCGATCGCACCGCAGACCTCCGGATCGGCCTCCGCGCAGAGAATGAAGTCCAGCATCGCGATCGGTTCCGCCCCGACGCAGATCAGGTCGTTGACGTTCATCGCGATGCAGTCGATGCCGATCGTGGTGAAGTCACCGAGCCGCTCGGCCACGAGCATCTTGGTCCCGACGCCGTCGGTGCCGAACGCGACCCCGGTGCGGTCGTCGATCCGCAGCACGCTCGCATAGTGGTTTGGGAGCGGCACCACCCGTGAGGGCTTGCCGGTGTCGATCAGCTTCAGGCTGCGGACCAGGGCCTCGACCGCCGCGTCGGCACCCTGCTGGCTGACGCCCGCGCGGCGGCGTTTCGCGACGCGGAGCGAAGCGGCCGGGCTGTTGAGGCGCCGATTCCGTTCACCGTCTCATTCTGACCGCGACCGCGGTCGCGAGGGCCACCCGGTAGGCCGCGTACGGCCACAGCGCGCGGTCGCGCTCGACGAGGCCGATCAGCCGCTGGGACGCGAGCGTGGACACGAACGAGGCGCCGACCCCGGCGGCCATCGCGCGTCCCAGCCCCGGTGAGACACCCCGCTTGCGCAGCCGCACCCCCTTCAGCGCCGTCGCCCCCACGATCACGGGCAGGGCGACGGTCCGCGACAGGAGGTTCGCGTGCTCGCGGGTGAAGCGACGCGCTCGGGCCGCGGTCAGCGTCGCCCCGTTGCGGGAGACCCCGGGCACGAGCGCCGTCGCCTGGGCGATCCCCAGCGCCAGCCCGTCGAGCAACCCGGCGTCCCCCGGGCCGCGGTCCTGCGGTCGCAGGTCGGCGGCGAGCATCGCGGCCGCACCGGCGACGAGCCCGGCGGCGATCGTCCGCGGCCCGCCCAGGTGGGTCTCGATCTGGCGCTCGAGCCCGTAGCCGGCGATCGCCGGGGGAATGAACGAGAGGGCGACCAGGGCGGCGCGGCGCGCGTCGAAGGCGGCGAGCTCGGCGCCGATCTCCCGCCGCTGGCCGATCAGCAGCGCCGCCGCGGTGCCGGCGTGCAGCGCGACCTCAAAGCTCTTGCGGGCCTCGGGGTCGATCTCGCCCCAGCCCCAGCCCGCGAGGCGCGGGACCAGGGACAGGTGCGCCGAGCTCGAGACGGGAAGCAGCTCGGTCGGGCCCTGGATCGCGCCCAGCGCGACCGCGCGCGCCGGGGTCAGCCCGGGTGCCTGCACCGCCTCGGCCCGAGGGCCGTCCATCTAAGCCGTCTTCGGGGTGCGGCGCCAACGCACGATCAGATAGATGGCGCCGATCACGATCGCGGCCAGCACCACGTAGTCGAGGTAGTGCAGGTTGTCGCGCCAGTCCTCCCAGTTGGCGCCGACGGCCTGGCCGATCAGCGTCAGGGCCAGGACCCACGGGATGCAGCCGATCACCGTGAGCACCGTGAAGCGCCAGAACGGCATCCGGGCGACGCCGGCCGGCAGCGAGATGAAGGTGCGGATGATCGGCAGCATGCGCGCGATAAGCACCGTGGCGTCGCCGTGGCGCGTGGAACCACTTGTCCGCCCACTCGACGTGCTTGCTGTTGATCAGGTGGTGGCGCTCGACCAGCTCGAGCCGCCCGTAGTAGCCGACCGCGTAGGCGATCCAGGATCCGACGACGTTCCCGGCGACGCCCGCGAACACGGCTCCGAACAGGGACATGTCGCCGGTGGAGACGTTGAAACCCGGCGAACAGCATCGTCGCCTCGCTCGGTATCGGGATGCAGGCGCTCTCGAGCACCATGAGGATGAACACGCCGACGACGCCGACTGAATCGATGAAGTCGGTGGCGGCGTTGACGATCGAGTCGATGATCGACGCCGCGGGCAACGCCGCGTGCAGGATGGCCGGGTCCATGCGGGGCGGGGAGGTTACCCGCCGGACCCTCCCCCCGCAGCCGTAAACTCGCTTCGCCATGCATCGCCTGACGGACCCCGTCAACAGGCGGCGGGCGCTTGAGTTCGCGGCGGACGCGGTGCTCGCCGCCGCCGCCTTCGCGCTCGCGTTCACCCTGCGGTTTCTCGACGACGGCGGGAACCTGCCCGAGCGCTACGAGACGATGCTGCTCGGCTCGGTCGCCTTCGTGGCGATCGGGAAGGCGCTGGTCGTCGAGCTATTCGGCCTGCACCAGCAGTGGTGGCGCTATTTCCGGCTCCCCGACCTGTGGCCGCTGTTCCGCGCCCTCGCGGTGGCCACCGTGCTCATGGTGCTCGTCTTCGTGCTCGCGAAGCCATACGACTACAGCCTGCCGCGCTCGGTGATCATTCTCGACTTCATCCTCGCCTGCGCACTGCTGGGCGGGGCGCGCCTTGCCCGCCGCTCGCTCGCCGAGCGTCCGAGTCGCCGGATCGGGTCGGGTCGCGAACGCGAGGTGCTGGTGGTCGGCGCGGGCTCCGGCGGACAGATGGTCGTGCGCGAGCTGAAGCTCAACCCGAACCTCGGCGCGCACGCGATCGGCTTCCTCGATGACGATCCGCGCAAGCGCGGGATGCGGACGGAGGGGCTGAAGGTGCTCGGGACGACGGACGAGATCGGCGCCGTCCTCGACCGGCTGACCCCGGACGAGGTCGTGATCGCGATCCCGTCGGCGCCCGGCGTGCTGAGGGGCAAGGTGGTCGCCGAGTGTCGTGATCGCGACATCCCGGTCCGGACCCTGCCGACCGTGTTCGAGCTCCTGCGCGGCGGCGTGCAGCTCACCCGACAACTGCGCGAGGTACAGGTCGAGGACGTGCTCGGGCGCGACCCGGTGGTGATGGAGCTCGACCGCGTCGGCGCGTACCTCGAGGACAAGCGGGTGCTGGTCACCGGCGCCGGCGGCTCGATCGGCGCCGAACTCGCGCGCCAGATCGCTCGTGTGCGCCCGCGGCTCCTGGTGATGCTCGACCACGCCGAGGACAACCTGTTCGAGATCGACCGCGAGATGACCTCGCAGTGGCACTTCACCCGGGTCGAGTCGGTGCTCGCCGACTGCAAGGAGGGCGACCGGATGCTCGAGGTGATGCAGCGCTTCAAGCCCGAGGTCGTCTTCCACGCCGCCGCCTACAAGCACGTGCCCCTGATGGAGGCGAACCCGCTCGAGGCGCTGCGCAACAACGCGATCGCCACCCAGGTGACGGCAAAGACGGCCGCGGCGGCCGGCGCCGAACGCTTCGTCCTGGTGTCGACCGACAAGGCGGTCAACCCCCGCACGGTCATGGGAGCGACGAAGGCACTCGCCGAATGGATCGTGGCCGCGGCGGGCGCGCGCCATCCGCAGACCTCGTTCACGATCGTCCGCTTTGGCAACGTGCTGGCCTCCTCCGGCAGCGTGGTCCCGATCTTCCGCTCGCAGATCGAGCGCGGCGGACCGGTGACGGTCACCCACCCGGAGATGACGCGCTACTTCATGACCATCCCGGAGGCGGTTCAGCTCGTGATCCAGGCGGGCAACCTGGGCGCCGGCGCGAGCGAGGTGTTCGTGCTCGAGATGGGTGAGCCGGTGAAGATCCTCGACCTGGCCCAGAACATGATCAGGCTGGCCGGCTACGAGCCGGACGCCGAGATCGCGATCGAGATCATCGGGGTGCGCCCGGGCGAGAAGCTTCACGAGGAGCTCTTCAACCCCGACGAGAGCCCGCAGCCGACCTCCGCGGACCGGATCGTCCGCGCCGTCCGCTCAACCCCGCTGGAGGCGGAATGGGTCGAGGACACGGTGTCGCGGCTGCTGACGCTCGTCGCCTCGGGCGACGAGGCGGGCCTCGCAGAGCATGTGGTCGAGCTCATGCGCGGCGAGGGCACCGCGCGCCATACGCTCGCTTGATCGACCACCTCGCAGGCGCCGCCCTCGCCGCCCCGACCGACGATCTGGCTAATACTCCCGCCCTCCAGCTATGACCGACCTGATCGATCGGATCGGGCCCTACCTCGGCATCGCCGCGTTCCTGGGCCTCGCGATCCTCGCCTTCCTGATCATTCAGCAGGCCCGGGACATCCGGCGCCTGCGCGAGTGGGCCGGGCGCGCCCCTGAGCGCAAGGACGAGGCGGCCGATGCGCTCGCCGCCGTCGCGGAGGCCCGCGGCGAGGAGGCCCACTCGACCGAGGGCGAGACGGTCCCCGAGCCACGCGGCGACGGGCGCCTCACGGGCGTTCGCGGCGCACTCGCGGATCGCTATGAGGCCGCCGACCGGCGGCTACCCGTCGATCCGCGCTATGTGCTCGCCGTGCTCGCTGCCGCGGTGATCGCCGCTGCCGTATTGACGAGCGGCTTCGGCATCTTCGGCGGCGACGAGGCCACGGGCGGGGGTGGCAATGGCAAGCACGGTGGCGGGGGAGGCAAGCCCGAGAAGGTCGAGGTCTCGGTCCTCAACGCGACGCAGGAGGACACCGTCGCCGGCGGGGAGGTGGTCGGCGTTCCCGGCCTCGCCGACGAGGTCGCCAAACAGGTGGTGCGCCCGGCCGGCTTCGCGGTGGGCGAGAAGGCCGATGCTTCGTCGGGCTTTGAGAACACGACCGTGATGTTCGAGCCCGGAAGCGACCAGGAGGCCGACCAGCTCGCGAAGGCGGTGTCCGATCAGCTCGGCGAACCGGACGTGACACCGATGATCGGCGAGGTGCGTGACCTGGCCGGCAACGCGCCCCTGGCGCTCGTGATCGGCAGGGACGACTCCAACTTCGGCACCTAAGCCGCAAATGTCGGTCAGCGAGATCTTCGACACCGTCGGCGGTTTCATCGCCCTCGCCGCCCTGGTGGGGATCCTCCTCCTGTTGCCGCTCTACCTCTCCCAGCGCCGCGACGTGCGGCGGATGCGCGCCTGGATGGAGCGCGAGCCCGGGTACGCGACCGAGGAGCTGTCGGCCAGCGACCAGGCCCTCGACAACGCCGAGGCCGAGCTCGAGCGCCTGCTCGGGCCGACCGTCGTGGCCGAGCCCCCGGGCCAGACGACCCCGTCGGAACCGTTGCCGGCGGCGACGCGGGTGACGCACGAGCGCCCGGCGCTCGAGCGGATCACGATGGAGCGGGCGGCGCTCGAGCCACACCCGCGGTGGCGGCGCTTCGTCGGCCGGATCACCCAACCGCGCGTGCTGGTCGCGATCGGCGCCATCGCGCTGCTGCTCGGGGCGGGAGCGATCTACGCCTCGCAGCAACTGCTCTCCGACGACGAGGGCCCGCGCGGACCGCACGTCGGCGCGGTGAACCCGAAGGACGTGAAGGTCGCCGTCTTCAACGGCACAGCGATCAACGGGCTCGCCGGCCTGGTGAGCTCGGACCTCGACTCGAGCGGGTACGACGTCGTCGCGACCACCAGCACCACGCCGGGGTACGCGCGCACCGTCGTCCTCTACGCCGAGCACCAAAAACCGGCGGCGCAGAAGGTCGCCGGCGATCTCGGGGTCAAGAAGAAGAAGGTCGAGCCCGTCGACCGCGACACCCGGGAGCTCGCCGCCGGCGCCGACGTCGTCGTGATCGCGGGCGAGGACAGGGCATAGCCCCTTGGCGGACGGGCGCCCAGTTCTGCGCCGGCCGTTCGCGCTCGGAACGATCCTCTTCTTCGTCCTCGTCGTCGCCGTCCTGACGACGGCGGTCCTCGTCGTGCGCGCGCGGACGCCCGACCTCGTGCTCGAGGTGACCCAGCCACCGGCGAACCACCCCGCAACCCTGCGCACCGGGGGCGAGCCACCGCGGAGCGTCGAGATCACCTTCTTCGTCCGCGAGTCCGACCCGCACGCCCTGGTCGGGATCGTCGACTCGGAGGAGAACCTGGTCCGCACGCTGGACGGCGACGTCGCCCTGGACGAGGACGACCCGGTCACCTACACCTGGGACGGGCGCACGGACGCGGGGGGCTTCGTGCCGTCCGGGCGCTACCGGCTGCGCGTCGACCTGCCGGGCGAGCGCCGCGAGATGATCTGGCCGCGACGGATCACCGTGTTCACCGCCGGCAGCCCGATCCCCGAACCGGCTCCGGGATGAACACGTCGGCGATCGAGCTGATCGGGATCCTGATCGCCTGCGGCGCCGCCGCGGTGGCGCTGGTTGCCGAGGATCGGCGCGGCCGCCAGGCGGCGATGGTGGTGGCGCTGATCGCGGCGCCCGTGCTGGTGCTCGGCGACGTCTGGGATGAGTCCCGGGTGGTGGACTTCCGCCACAGCCCCGCGCAGCTCGGCGGCGCGGTGGTCGTCGGCGCGATCGCGCTCGCATTGCTGGCCGCCGCCTTCCGCCGCCGCCCGGAGTGGTTCGCGATCGCGGCGTTTGCCGTCCTGCCGTTGCGCGTCCCGGTGGAGATCGGCGGCGAGACGGCGAACCTCCTCGTCCCGCTCTACCTGGTGATCGGCTCGGGAGTGATCGCCTCGATCCTCTCCGGGCGTGAACCGAAGGACGAACGACGAACGACGAACGACTCCAGCCCCTGGCCCAAACGCCTGCGCTGGCTGCTCGCCGCCACCGTCGTCCTCTACGCCATCCAATCGGCCTACTCGGTCGACGTCCCCAACGCGATCGAGAACATCGGCTTCTTCCTCGTTCCGTTCTCGGTCCTCTTCGTCCTGGTCTGCGAGGCGCGCTGGAGCCGGGAGCTCGCCCGCCGGGCGCTGATCGCGGTCGGGATCGTCGCCGTCGGGTGCGCGCTGATCGGGATCTACCAGTACTTCGCCCGCGACCTGTTCCTCAACGCGGAGCTCTTCGACGCGAACGAGCTGCACGTCTACTTCCGCGTCAACTCGATCTTCTTCGACCCAAACGTCTACGGCCGCTACCTCGCGCTGGCGATCACAGCGTTTGCGGCCTGCATCGCCTGGGGCGGCAGCCGCCGCGACCTGACGCTGGCCGGCCTGGTGTGCGCCGTCTGCCTGGTGGCCCTTGCGTTCAGCTACTCGATCACCAGCGCCGCATCGCTGCTCGCCGGGCTCGGGATCGTCGCGATCCTGCGCTACAGCTGGCGCGGTGCGATCGCCTACGGAGCGCTCGGCCTGGCCGGCCTCGCCGTGCTCGTGATCGCCGGCGGCACCCCGACCAGCGACATCGAGGACGTCCGCAGCATCGACGCCGGGCACGCCGACCTGATCAAGGGAGGGCTCGCGCTCGCCGGGGCGATCGACGACCCCGACGCCCGCGACCAGGGCGACTTCGGCCGCCCCATCGCCGGCTATGGCTCCGGGTCGTTCGGCCGTGCCTTCTTCGAGCACGTCGAGCAAGCGCGAACCACGGTCTCCCACTCGGAGCCGGTCAGCGTGGCCGCCGAGCAGGGGTTGATCGGCCTCGTCGTGTACGTGGGTCTGCTCGTCTGCGCGCTCGCGACCCTGCTTGGCTCGCACCCGGGCCGCTCGTTGATGCGGATCGTGGCCGCGGCCTGTTTCGTCGCCATCCTGGTCGACAGCTTCGGCTACACCGGCTTCGTGATCGACCCGGCGACCTGGGCGCTGCTCGGGCTCGGGATCGTGGCCCGCCGCGATCCGCCCGAGGACTTCGCGACGATTCCGGGCTAATAGATGGCCGAGCCCCGACCCTCGCGCGCCCGGATGACGCCCCTGGCGCATCGCATCTCTGCGTCCTCGGGTGTTCGCGTGGCTCTGCCACGCATCACACCCTGCGTCCTTGAGCTGCTCGGCCAGGCGCGCCCCCGGGCACACGTTGCTCGGGACTCGCCCATCTAGTGTTCGAATACCTCCGCCGGCTGGCGACCACGGGCGCCGCGTACACGGCCTCGAGCGTGCTCTCGAAGCTGATCGCGGTCTTTCTGCTGCCCGTCTACACCGCGGCGCTGTCGCCCGCCGACTACGGCGCCGCCGAGGTCGTGCTGGCCTCGGTGATCGCGATCTCGATCGTCGTCCGGCTCGGGCTGATCGAGGCCCTCCTGCGCTTCTACTACCTGCCCGACGTCGACCGCCCCGAGGTCGTGCGGACCGGCTTCGCGGCCCTGTTCTGGTCCACGACGGTGATCGCCGCGATCTGCCTCGCCTTCGCCGGACCGATCTCGGAGCTGCTGCTCGACCACACCGACGCGGAGCTGGGCCGCCTCGCGGTGCTCGGTCTCTGGACCCTCACGCTGTGGGAGTACGCGCTCACCCTGCTGCGGGTCGACGAGCGCGCGCGAGCCTACTTCTGGCTCACGGTGCTCAACGTCGTGGCGACCATCCCGGTGACCGTCTACCTGGTGGTGGTGGCCGACGACGGCGCGGCGGGGATCCTCTGGGGCACGTTCGGCACCGGAGCGGCCTTTCTGGCCTGGCTGCTGTGGCAGGAGCGCCGTCGGCTGTCGCTCCGGTTCAAGTGGCCGCTGCTGCGGCGGATGACCCGCTTCGGCTTGCCCACGATGCCCGCTGAGCTCTCGCTTTACTCGCTCAACTTCATCGACCGGATCCTCATCGTCCGCTTCGCCGGGCTCGCCGAGGCCGGGCTCTACGCGCTCGCGATCAAATTCGCCCAGGGGATGAACGTGATCGCCCGGGCGTTCCAGCTCGCCTGGCCGCCGCTGGCCTACTCGATCGCCGACGACGACGAGGCGCGTCGCGCATACAGCCTCGTCTTCACCTGGTTCGCCGCCGTGTGCGCCTTCGGGGTCGCGGGCCTGTGGTTGCTGGCGCGGTGGATCGTCGACCTGCTCGCCGCCCCCGCCTACTTCGACTCATACGAGGCGGTCGGGCTGCTCTCCACCGGGATCGCGCTGTACGCGCTCTACCTCGTCCTGGTCGTGATCCTCGGCCGTACCGGGCGGACGGAGTTCAACCTGCCGGCGACGATCGCCGGGACGGTGGTGAACATCGTCGTCAACCTGATCCTGATCCCGCCCCTGGGCATCGTCGGCGCGGGGATCGCGCTGGTCGCCTCCTACCTCGTCGTGCTGGTGCTCATGTACGTGCTCACGCAGCGACTGTTCCCGGTTCCGTACGAGTGGGGTCGGCTGGGCCTGCTCTTCGGCGTGACCGCCGCGACGGTGGCGGCCGGCGAGCTCCTGCTCCCCACGCACGGGATCGGTGGCTTCGCCCTGCGCACCCTGCTCTGGTTCGCGATCCCCGTGATCCTGCTCGCCGCCGGCTTTCTCACCCGCGAGGAACGCGTCGGGCTGCGCGCCATGTTCAGCCCGGACGCGGTCCGCGAGCGGCTGCGGGCGCTGGCGAGCGAGCCGGAGCCGGCGAACCGCGAGCCCGACTCGGCGGCCGGCGATTCCGCCGAGGTCTACGAGGCCGTGCGCCGCGACGAGGACAGGCTCTAACCCGGCCCGCGGGCCGGGGTCCGCGGGCCCGTTCACCGATGGCAACAGCCATCCTTCCGCTCGCTTGACATCCATCCCCAACCGTGTATGGTCGCTGAATCGTATTCGACATTGTCGAATGCAACTCAACAGAGGAGAGGTGATGGAGCACTCACTGAAGCAGCGCACGCTGGCCGAGGGTCTCGGCACCGCGTTGCTCGTACTCGTCGGACCGGGCTCTGTGGTGGCGACCTTGAAGCTCGGCGGTGACGCCGCGTTCACGGGCGCGGACCTGCTCGGGATCTCATTCGCCTTCGGCCTCGTGATCGCTGCGATGGTGTACGCGATCGGGAAGGTCTCGGGGTGTCACATCAACCCGGCCGTCACCTTCGCACTGGCGACGACCAAGCGGTTCCCCTGGCGTGAGGTGCCTGCCTACTGGGCCGGCCAGGTGGTCGGGGCCGTCGCCGGTGCGTTTGCGATCTGGGCGCTGTTCGCTCAGGGCGGAACTGGAGCGAGCCGACGCAGACGGCGAGGTTCTCGAGCGCCCGGTCGGCGTCGGCGCCACTGGCGCTGAGCCGCAGCGTCGATCCGCCTCTGGCGCCTAGCGCGAGCACGGCGAGCAGGCTCTTCGCGTCGGCCTCGCCACCGTCGGCCGCGACCGTGATCTCGGCGTCGAACTGCATCGCGGCGCGGACGAAGTTCGCAGCCGGACGGGCATGCAGGTCGACCGCCGCGGGCAACTCGACGACGGTCTCAGAACTTGTTGACACCACGCGCTCCCTCCGCAGCATCGACGACGCCGTCGATCGGGCTGCCGGCCGACGAGGCGACCGCGGCTGCCAGAGCGCCTTCGACGAATGGGGCGTCGATCAGGCGTACGTGACCGTTTGAGCGACTCTCGAGCACGTGCTTGGTGGTCAGCACCGAGCTGCCGAGGTCGGCGAGCACGACCGCTCCACCACCGCGATCCGCGCGCCGTACCGCGGTTCGCACACGGTCCTCGTCGGTTCCGAGCTCGCCCGACGGACCGCCCCCCGCTGCGATGATGTCGACGTCCGGCCCGGCCATCTGGGCGGCGAGCTCGGCCAGACCCTCGGCGAGGGCGGCGCTGTGCGAAACGAGCACGATCCCGACCGTCTGGGGTGCCTCGTCCGTCATCCGGGGTAGTCTACATCACCGAAGGCGATTCGACAATGCCGAATAAGATCGAACAAACCCAGGAGGATCAGAACACGAAGTCGGGCAGGACCAAGGGAACGATTCAGTCCGTCGACCGCGCCGCGCGGATCCTGCGAGCGCTCGCCAGCGGCCCGCGCAGGCTCGGGGTCAGCGAGCTTTCCGACAAGCTCGGGATCACGCGCCCGACGGTCCACGGGCTGCTCCAGACGCTCCAGGCGCACGGGTTCGTCGAGCAGGACCGCGAGTCCGAGAAGTACCAGCTCGGCCCGGGCCTTCTGCATCTGGGCAACTCCTATCTCGATCTGAACGAGCTTCGCGGTCGCTCGATCGTCCAGGCGGAGCGCCTGGCCGAGCGCACCTCGGCCTCGGTACGTGTCGGCGTCATGCACGGCCCGAGCGTGGTCGTCGTCCATCACGTGTTCCGCCCTGACGCCACCTTTCAGGTGCTCGAGGTCGGGGCAGAGCTCCCGGTCCACGCAAGCGCTCTCGGCAAGGCGATCCTCGCCTACGCACCGCGAGAGCTGGTCAACGATCTGGTTGCCGAGGGCCTGCCGAAGCTGACCGGGCGTACGTTGGCGGCCAAGGCTCTCCGCGCGGAGCTCAAGGCGGTTCGCGAGACCGCGATCGCCCGTGAGCGAGACGAGGCCGTGCTCGGCGAGTCGAGCCTCGCGGGCACGATCTTCGATCGCTCCGGGGCGGCCGTGGGCGCGATCGCCGTCGTTGGCGAGACCGAGACGATCATGCCGCGGGGGCCGTCGAAGGGCCTGCGCGCCGCCGTCGGCGACGCCGCCCGCGGCATCTCCCGCGAACTCGGAGCCCGCCGCTGGCCCGGCGTCGCGGAGTAGGGGCCGTGCGCCGCGACGAGGACAGGCTCTAACCCGGCCCGCGGGCGTCGTCGGCGAGCAGCGCCCTCAGGCTCTCGTGCTCCTCGCGGCAGGCGGGGCAGCCCCGCAGGTGCGCGGCCAGCCCGGGAATCCGGGCGTCGGCGTCCTGGCCCTCGAGCTCCAGTTCCACGTAGCGGTCGAGGAGGTCGAAGCACTCCTCGCATCCGACCTCCCGCTCGCGCGGGCCGAGCAACCGCTCGAGTTCGGCGTCGCCGTTCATCTCACGCATCCTCCTCCGCGGTCACCGTCAGCCCCTGCTCGGCCAGCGTCGCGCGCAACCGCCGCCGAGCGTCGTGGAGCGTCTTGTAGAGGGCGCCGCGCGTCGTGTCGAGGCGGTCGGCCAGCACGTCGATCGGGACCTCGTTGAGCGCCAGGGCGACGAACACGCGGCGCTGGTGCTCGGTCAGGGAACCCTCGATGGCGACGCGCAGCGCCTCCAGCACCTCCGCGCGCTCGAGCGCCTCGTGCACCGGCCCAGCCCGGTCGGCGAACCACTCCCAGCCGCCGGGCTCGAGCACGACCTCGCGGTCCTGCCAGGCCCGGCGCCGCACGCGCACGCCCGCCTCGAGCAGCGCGAACTTGTAGGCCCAGGTGGTGAAGCGGCTCTCCCCGCGAAACTCGCCCAGCTTCGCCAGCACCGCCACCAGCGCGTCGTCGGCCGCTTGCGTCGCGAGGTCCTCGAGCTCCTCGCCCCGCACCTGGGCGAGCGCCGCCCGGCGCCGTCCGAGCTCGAACCGGGCCGCTCGCAGCAGCAGCGCGTGCAGACGCTCGAGGGCCCGGTCGCGGTCGGGTCCCGACTCGGCGAGCGCCGCGATCCACGCCTTGGCCTGCGCTGCCGCCGGCGCCTCGGGATCTTCGAGCAGGCGGTCCAACGCAGGCGGAGCATAGGCCGCGCTCGCAAGTTGGCTCATCTGAGGCTTCGCGACGGTCGCCGCTCATTTCTTACCTCACGGGGCTCGCGCCGAGCGCCTCCAGCGGGATGTCGGCGTCGGCGAGCCGTTCCGGGTCGACCTCGGCCCGGCTGCGGATCAGCTCCGCGATCGGGTCGACGACGTCCCAGACGTTGACGTTCATGCCCGCCAGCACGCGGTTCTCGGAGTCGAGCCAGAAGGCGATGAACTCGCGCCCCGGACGGTCACCGCGCAGCACGACCCGGCCGGCCCCGTCGGCGAGCCCGGTGTACTCCATCCCGACCTCGTACTGGTCGCTGAAGAAGTACGGCAACCGGTCCCACCGCGCCGGCTTACCGAGCATCGCTCGGGCGGCGACCTCGGGCTGGTGCAGCGCGTTGGCCCAGTGCTCGACGCGCAGCCGGTGGCCGTAGAACGGGTGCAGCACCGACGCGACGTCGCCGGCCGCGAACACGCCGGGGACGGAGGTCTCCAGGCGGTCGTCGACGCAGATGCCGTCCTCGACGGTGAGCCCCGCCCGCTCACCGAGAGCTGTCCGCGGGCGCACGCCGATCCCGACGACGGCGAAGTCGCACTCGATCCGCCGCCCGTCGCCGAGCACCACTGCCTCGATCGCGGCCTCCCCCTCGAGGCGCTCGACCGTTTGCCCGGTGTGCAGAGCGACGCCCCGGTCGCGATGCAGCTCGGCGAAGAAACAACCGAGCTCGCTGCCGAGGACGCGCTCGCAGCGGCATCCGCTCGCGCTCGATCAGCGACACCTCGAGCCCGCGCTGGCGCGCGGATGCGGCGACCTCGGCGCCGATCCACCCCGCGCCGATCACGGCCACGTGACCACCCGCATCGAGGCGCCGGGCGAGCGCCTCCGAATCGGCGAGCGTCCGCAGGTAGTGCACGCCGTCGAGCTCCGAACCGGCGATCGGGAGCGGCCGCGGCTCGGCCCCGGGCGCGAGCAGCAGCCGGTCGTAGCGGACGAACGCGCCGTCGTCGAGCTCAACCGTCCGCGCCGCCGTGTCGACGTCGACCGCCAGTCCCTCGCGCAGCTCGACGGCGTGGTCGCGGTACCAGCCCCGGGGATGGACCAGCGTGTCGTCCCTGGGGAGCTCACCGCGCAGGAAGTCCTTCGACAGGGGCGGGCGCTCGTAGGGCGCCTCGGGCTCGTCCCCGATCAGCACGATCGGTCCCTCGAAGCCCTCCGTGCGAAGCGCCTCGGCCGTCTTCGCCCCGGCCATCCCCGCGCCGACGATCACGTGGGCAGCTCTAGCCATGGCTGGGCCCTCCCGCCAGCGCGAGGAACTCCTGCCTCGTTCTGGCGTCGTCGCGGACCTGGCCGACGAGCGCGGAGGTCACCGTGGTCGCGCCGGGCTTCTGCACCCCGCGCAGCGACATGCACATGTGCTCGGCCTCGATCACCACACCGATCCCGCGCGGCGCCAGCTCGCGCTCGAGCCAGCGGGCGATGTCGGTCGTGAGCCGCTCCTGAACCTGGAGGGAGCGGGCGAAGAGGTCGACGACTCGGGCGAGCTTGGAGAGCCCGATGATGCGCTCGCCCGGCAGGTAGCCGATCGACACGACCCCGACGAACGGCAGCAGGTGGTGCTCGCAGAGCGAGTGGAACGGGATCCGCCGGGCGACGACGAGCTCGTCGTACTCGCCGTCGTTGGGAAAGGTGGTGGGCACGAACCCGTTCGGGGCGTCGAGGAGCTCGGCGTAGACGTCGACCATCCGGCGCGGGGTCTCGACCGTCGCCTCGGTGGCGAGATCCACCCCGAGTGCCTCGAGCAGCTCCGATGCCGCACGCACGGCCCGCTCGCGGTCGATTTCGATCTTCTGGGAGGGCAGCGGCCGCAGGGGCGCCGCCAGCTGTTCGATGTTGTTCATGCCGGCTTTGCGACCCGCGACCGCCCGGTCTTACCTCGGGGTAAGGAATCGCCGCCTCGGGTCGCTCAGGGGTCGAGTGCAACCGAAAGGAGCAACGTCATGAGCACCATCACCGCCGTCATGCGCCCGATCCCGATGCCACGGGCAGGGTCGCTGCGCACCGACCCGCTGACTCAGGCCTTCCTGCTGCTGCGGATCGGGTTCGCGGTCGCGCCGATCCTGTTCGGGATCGACAAGTTCGCGGAGGTCATGAACGACAACTGGGCCGCGTACCTGGCGCCCGAGTACAACGACCTGATCCCCGGCAGCGCCGCGGACGCGATGCATTTGGTCGGGATCGTGGAGATCGCGGCCGGGTTCGTCGTCCTCGTCTCGCCCCGCTTCGGCGGCCTGCTGGTCGCCGCGTGGCTGGCCGGAATCATCGGCAGCCTGCTGCTGGTCGGCGGCTACGGCGACATCGTCCTGCGCGACTTCGGCCTGCTGATCGCCGCCCTGGCTCTGAACCGCGTGGCGACCGCCTACGCCGAGCGGGAGGCCTACGCTTGACGCGTGGAAGAGCCGAACGCTGACTGGGAGCGACGGGTCGACGAGGTGTGGGCCTCGGGCGACGAGCTGGAGGAGCAAGAGCTGCTGACGGCGATCGAGGATCTGGCCGCCGAGCTCGGCGACGAGAGCCCGGTGGCCGCCTTCGAGCGCGGCTCGTCGCTGGACTCCACCGGCCACTCGGACCTGGCGATCCCGCACTACCGACGCGCCCTCGAGCTTGGCCTCGAGGGCGCGCGGCGGCGCCGGGCGGTGATCCAGATGGCGAGCTCGCTGCGCAACCTCGGCGAGGTCTCAGAGAGCGTCGCGCTGCTGCGCGCCGAGCGCGATCGGCCGGCGGACGAGCTCGACGACGCGGTGGCGGCCTTCCTCGCCCTGGCCCTGGTCGACGCCGGCCGGGAGCGCGAGGCGACCGCGCTCGCGCTCGAGGCGCTGGCGCCGCACCTGCCGCGCTACCAGCGATCGCTGGCCAACTACGCGCGCGAGATCGGCGAGCGTTAGGCCGTCAGCCGCCGCGGCCCTCGGGAGGGCGCCAGCGCTCGCCCTCCGCCAGGCGGCCGAACCCCACCCACAGCGCGTTCATGGCAGCGGCTACGACCTGCTCGCGCGGCACCTCGCGGTGGTCGTACCACCACAGCGCGAGCCCCGCGATGGCCGAGCGCAGGAGCTCGATCACCATCTCGCGGGCCGCGTCGCCCCCGCCGCCCGCGATCTCCTCGCCGCCGGGAAGCGTCTGCAGCAGCGGCAAAAGACCTCGGCTCGACTGCGCCTGAATCTCTCGGTGGGCCGCCTGCACCGCCGGGTCGCCGCTGGTGTCGCGGAAGATCATCCGCCACGCGTACGGGTGCGACTCGACGTAGGCGAACCAGGCGTCGAGCGCCTGCGGAATTCTGATCTCCGCGGGTTCGTCGCCGATCAGATGGGTCGCCCACACGGTGCGCATCTCCTGCGAGGTGGCGCTCGAGCAGGCGCGCGTGCAGATCCGCCTTCGACTCGAAATGGTCGTAGACGACCGGGGCCGAGACGCCCGAGCGCCGCGCGATCTCGTCGATCGTCGCGGCGACATAGCCGTGCTCGGCGAACACCTCGGTCGCCGCGTCCTCGATCACGGCTCGGCGCTCCGCCGGGCTCATTCTGGTCCGGGTTGCCATACCTAACGCATGTTAGGTAGAGTCTCGGTCATACCTAATGCTCACTAGGTTACGACTGGAGTTCCGATGACCGACCAAGCCGCCGCAGCTGCACCCCGCTCCTTCAACGCGACCGCCGCCGGCGCCTGGACGCTGGCTCAGAAGGGGGTGCTGGTGATCTGCGTGCTGCAGCTCGCCTGGGCGCTGGCCGGCTTCATCGCCGAGCCGAGCTTCGACCTCGGTGACTCAGCGCCGACAGCGACCGTGCTCTGGGTCGACTTCAACGGCGTCCACGCGCTGTCGGGCCTGCTGCTGTTCGGCCCCGGGCTCGTCTTCGCAACTCGGCCCGCCTGGGCCGTCCTGTACTCCTTCGCCGCGGCCGGAGCGCTGATCGCGACCGGCGTCTGGGCGCTGCTCAGCACGCAGCCGGCCTACGTGTTCACGTTCCCGAACAACGAGCGCGACGCCGTTCTGCACCTCGTCACGGGCTTCCTGTTCCTCGGGCTCGGCGTTGCTCAGGCGCGCCGCGACCGCGCCGCGTTGTAGGCGCTCGCGGCCTCGCGCAGGCCCTCGCCGCGCCCAGGCATCAGCGCCTGGCGCGCGTGCAGCGCGTACAGGCGCGGGTCGTGGCCGGGTAGCACGGTCGCCGCCAGCGCCCGCACCGCGTAGGGAAAGGCCAGCAACGGGCGCAGCGCCACCGCCACGGCCTCGCCGTGGTGCTTGCGCAGGTAACGGTCGCGCCCGCGGTGAAACTCCACCACCCGCCGCTCGCGAGCCGCGGCGTCCGTCGCCAGCTGCTCGTGGTGGACGGCGACGGCTGCGGGGACGTAGAGGATGCGCCAGGCGGCGTCGCGCAGGCGCTTGGCGAAGTCGGTCTCGTCGGAGTAGACGAAGAACGCCGGGTCCAGGTACCCGACGGCCTCGGCCGCCCGCCGCCGGACGAGCATCGCGGCCGACTGCACCCAGCCGACCTCCCGCACGCGATCGCCGCGGCTCTCGGTCACGAGCCACCGGTGCAAGAACAAGGCGCTCGCGAGGGCCGCCCCGGGCCCGGGAAGACGCCAGGCGCATGGCTGCGGGCGGCCGGCGGGATCGACGAGTTGCGCGCCGGCCGCGCCGGCGCCGTGGTCGGCACGCAGGGCGTCGACCAGCGCGCGGACGGTCCCGGGGCGCAGCTGGCTGTCCTCGTTGAGCAGCAGGCAGAGCTCCCCGCGCGCCTCGGCGAGCACCAGGCTGTCGAGCGCCGCCTTGCCCTCGCGCTCGGACCGGCGCAGGAGTCGCAGTCGCTCTCCGAGCCCCTCGGGGCCCGCGTTCCAGGCCTCGACCGCGTCGGCCGACCCGTCGTCGGATGCGTTGTCGACCACCAGCACCTCGGCCTCCAGTTCGGCCGGACCGTGGTCGCGGATCGCCACCAGGCAGGCGAGCAGGAGCTCCCGGCCATTGGTGTTCACGACGCAATAGGAGAGGTCCACCGGAAGAATCGTTCCTGATGCGTGTCCAAGTCGTCGATCCGCCGGCCTTTACGCCGCCGTACGACCGCGCCCTGTGCGCGGCGCTGGCGACCGCCGGAGCGGAGGTGGAGCTCGTCACGAGCCGGTTCGAGTACGGGCCCGTGGCGGCGCCGGACGGCTACGAGGTGGCCGAGCTGTTCTATCGCCGGTCCACCCGCCGCGGTCTCGGGTCGCCGGCACGCCGGGGCCTGCGCCTCGCCGAGCACGTGCCCGGGATGCGGCGGCTGCGGATTCACGCGCGGGCGGCCGACATCGTTCACCTGCAGTGGCTGAGCGTGCCCGACCTCGACCGCTTCTTGCTGCCCGACCGCCCCCGCGCGTTCACCGTGCACTACCCGCTGCCCACGTCGCGTTCGGCGCGGGCCCGCCAGCGCGCCCTGCTCGCGCGCATGGACGCGATCGTGGCCCACTCCGAGCACGGGGCCGCTGAGCTCCGGGCGCTGCTCGACGACCCCGCGCGCGTGCACAGGATCCCCCACGGCGCCTTCACCCACCTGACCGAGCAGCCGGACGAGCGCCCGTTGCCGGAGGAGCTCGCCGGCGTCGACGGCCCGGTCGTCCTGTGCTTCGGGCTCGTGCGCCCGTACAAGGGGGTCGACGTGCTGCTGCGGGCCTTTCGGGAGCTCGAGGGCGCCGAGCTCTGGGTGGTCGGCATGCCGCGGATGGACATGACCGAGCTGCGCCGGCTCGCCGCCGAATGCGCGGCGCCGGTGCGCTTCGTGGAGCGCTTCATCACCGATCCCGAGATCCCCGCCTACTTCCGGCGCGCGGACGTCGTCGTGCTGCCGTATCGCGCGATCGAGCAGTCGGGCGTGCTGTACACAGCGCTCGCCTTCGGCAACGCGATCGTCGCCAGCGCGGTCGGCGGCTTCACGGAGGTCGGCGAGCGCGACGGCGCCCTGCGCCTCGTGCCGCCGGGTGACCCGGAGCCGCTGGCCGCGGCGCTCGGCGAGCTGCTCGCCGATCCGGCAGCGCGCACCGAACTCGCCGCGGCCGCGGCGCGCGCGGCCGCCGGCCCGTATTCGTGGCGGGAGATCGGCGCGCGGACGCTCGATCTCTACCGATCGACGATTGGCGAGGGCGGTTCCTGATGGCCGTGGTCGAGGTCGTCTTCTGGGTCGCCGTCGGGCTGCTGGTCTACACGCACGTCGGCTATCCGCTGGTGCTGGCGCTGATCGCGCGCCTGAAGCGCCGGCGCCCGTCAGCCCCGGCGCTCGCGGAGCTGCCCTCGGTCTCGCTGATCGTCGCCGCCCATGACGAGGAACGGGTGATCGCCGACAAGGTGCGCAACGCCCTGGAACTCGACTACCCACGCGAGCTGCTCGAGGTCATCGTCGCCTCGGACGGGTCGACCGACCGCACGGCGGAGCTCGCCCGCGCAGCGGGTGCCGACGTCGTGCTGGAGCTGGAGCGCGCGGGCAAGGTCCCGGCCCAGAATTCCGCCGCCGCCGCGGCCCGTGGTGAGCTGCTGGCGTTCAGCGACGCCAACGCCCAATGGCGCGCCGACGCCCTGCGGCTGCTGGTGGGCGAGTTCTCCGATCCCGACGTCGGCTACGCCTGCGGCCAGGCGCGGCTGATCGACCAGGGCGGGACGAACCAGGAGGGGATCTACTGGCGGGCCGAGCTCGCGGTGCGAGGGCTCGAGTCCGCCCTCGCGGGGGTCACCGCCGGCAACGGGGCGATCTACGCCGTGCGCAGCGAGGCGTATCTGCCGCTCGGGCCGGCGTCGAGCCACGATCTCTCGTTCCCGTTCATGCTCACCAAGCGCGGCTGGCGGGCGGTCTACGCGCCCGACGCGATCTCGGAGGAGAAGGAGGTCGAGACGGTCGAGGGCGAGTTCGCCCGCAAGCGGCGGATGATGCGCGGCGTCTACGACGAGGTCGTGACCGACGGGATGCTCGCCCCCCGCGGCTACGGGCCGCTGTACGCGTTCGAGATCGCCAGCCACCGGGTGCTGCGCTACGCGTCGCCGCTGCTGCACCTGATCGCGCTCGTCGCGAACGCGGTCCTGCTCGGCACCTCGGCGCTGTACGTGGTCACGTTCGCCCTGCAGCTCGCGCTGCTCGCGGCGGCCGCGCTGGCCGGGCCCTTCCCGGCCCGCCCGCTGCTCCTCGCCCGCTACTACGTGCTGGTCACCGCTTCGATCGCCGCCGGCCTCTGGGACCGGATCCGGCTTGGCACCCCGGGGGCGTGGGAGAAGGCCGAGGGCACGCGGTGACCCGAGTGCTGGATCTGGTTCTCGCCACCATCGGCCTGGTGATCGCGGCGCCGCTGCTGGCGCTCGCCGCGATCGCCATCAAGCTCGACTCCCGCGGCCCGGCCCTCTATCTCGCCCGCCGCGTCGGCCGCGGTGGGGTCGAGTTCGACCTCTACAAGCTGCGCACCATGCACACCGGCAACGACCCGGTGGGGGTCGGGACGCCGGTGCTTGCGGGCGACCCCCGCGTGACCCGCGTCGGCGACGTGCTGCGGCGCTTCTCGCTCGACGAGCTCCCGAACCTGATCAACGTCCTGCGTGGCGAGATGTCGATCGTCGGCCCACGCCCGACCCTGCGGGCGCAGGTGGAGGCCTACACGCCGCGCCAGCGCCGGCGGCTCGACGTCAAACCGGGCCTCACGGGCTGGGCCCAGGTGAACGGCCGCGCCGGGATCCCCTGGGACGAGCGGATCGAGCTCGACGTCTGGTACGTCGACCACCGCTCGACCCTGCTCGATCTGCGGATCCTCGGCCGGACGGCGCGGCTGCTGATCACCGGGCACGGCCTCTACGGGTAGCTTCTCGCGCATGGCCGAGCGAGCCGAGGTCCGGTTGCGGGACTTCCGCCCCGATGATGCGCCGGCGGTGCACCGGTGGTTCAACGACGAGCGGGTCACCGCCGACCTGGTCGGCAGCCGCGACTCGTTCACGCTGGAGAGCGCCGCCGGCTGGGTCGAGCGGGCGATGGACACGGCAACGGATCGCAAATGGGCGATCACGATCGACGGCGACGATGGCGCCGTCGGGTTCGTCGCCCTGTTCGGCCTCGACCGCCAGCTCGGGCCGGAGCTCGCTGTCCTCGTCGGCGACCCGAGCGCCTGGGGCCAGCGGCGTCGCCCGCGAGGCGGAGCGGCAGGCCTGTAACCGCGCCTTCTCCGACCACGACGCGCACCGCATCCACGCCGAGATCCCGGCGACCAACCAGGCGGCGCAGAAGGTCGTCACGTTCCTCGGCTTCAGGCTCGAGGGCACGATGCGCGCCGCGATCCGGCGCGGCGACGAGCGGGTCGACAACCAGGTCTGGGGCCTGCTCGCTGAGGACTTCACCGGGTGGGACTAGGCCCGGGCGGCGGGGCGCCGGGCGCGACCGCCGAGCTGCTCGCCGATCACGGCACGGCCGCCGCCAGCGCCGACGACTTCTTCCGCTCGCCGCAGTTCCTCGCCGCGGAGGGGGCGACCGACACGCTGCGGATCTCCTCCCCGGAGAGGACGGCGCTGATTCCCCTCGTCGTCCGCGAGATCCCGGGCTCGGAGCTTCGCGACGCCACCTCGCCGTACGGGTATCCCGGCGGCACGGTCGAGGGCGACGGAGCCGCGCCACGGAGCGCCGAGGTCGACTGGTCGGCGACCGCGCTGGTCAGCGTGTTCGGCCGCGAGCGGCTCGCCGCCGAGCCCTGGCTCGCCGGGGCGCCGGAGCGCTCGGGAGTCCTCGTCCACGACCCAGCGCGGCCGCGCCGGGTGCGCGCGCGGCTGGCGGAGCAGATCCGGGCCAACGCGCGCGACGGCTGGGGCACCGAGGTCGCCCAGCGCCCGACGGTCGATGACGTCGACTCGTTTGCGCTCGCATACGAGCAGACGATGCGCCGCGCCGGGGCCGCCGAGCGCTACTTCTTCGCCCGCTCCTACTTCGACGCTGCGCTCGCGTTCGAGCGCAGCTGGCTCGTGGTCGCTCGGCGCTCGGGGGAGTTCGGGGCAGGCGCGATCGCGGCGGTCAGCGACTCGGTCCTCCACTACTTCCTCGGCGCCACGCTCGACGACGCCCGCCGCGCCTCGCCGTTCAAGAACGTCGTCGCGGCGATGCTCGATCTCGCCGACGAGCTCGGTCTGCCGCTCAACCTGGGCGGCGGCGTCGCCCCCGGCGACGGGCTGGAGGAGTTCAAACGCGGGTTCGCGAACTCGGCGATGGGCTGGCGCACGCAGGAGGTCGTCTGCGACCCGAACGAGTACGAGCGGCTCGCTCCGGCCGACGCTGCGGCCGGCTTCTTCCCCGCCTACCGCGCGCCGAGCTAGTGCGACGGCGTCCCGCCGGCGTCGCCGGTGCCGCCGTTGGGCGGTGGGGGCGGGTCGGTAGGCGTGTCCGGCGGCGGCTCGGTTGGGTCGCCCCCGGAATCGATCCGGGCCTGGATGAGGTGGCGGATGTTCGGGATCTCACGGTCGAGCGCCTTTCCGGGGCACGCGGTGTAGCCGAGGTCGCCATGGCCGACCACCTTCTTCATTCGCACCCGCACGCCCTTCGGGTAGCGGCTCAGGTCGCCGCCGGCCGAGGTCAGCGTCGTCTTGCCGACCGCGTCGATGCCGGCCGCCGACATGCGCCAGGCGAGGTAGTCGACGATCGACGATTTCGCCTGCGGGCTGATCGGCAGCTTCGTGTGGGTGCCGATCGATGAGATCGCCGTCGTCTGGGCGTTGAACCCCTGGGCCTGGGCGCCCACGATCGGCTTCGCGAGGCCGCCGGCGCGGCCCTGGTAGAGGGTCCCGAAGCGATCGACGAGGGCCTGGTAGCCGATGTCATTCCAGCCGTTGCCGTTGCGGTGATAGCGGCAGATGCCGAGCACGATCCCGGGCGCCTCCTGCGGCGTGTAGTCGTTCGCGGTCACCGTGTGGTGGATCACGGCCGCCTTCACCGTGCCCTTGACAGGCCCGGTGCGGGGCTTGCAGCCGCCGTTGCGGCGGTCCGCGCCCCACTCGCTGCGGGTGACGATGTCGGGCCGCGTGAGGGCCGCGTCCGCGGCGGGCTCGAGCGCGCCGGTGACCGAGATGAAGGCCGAGTTGATCGCGCGCCGCGCGCTGGTCAGCAGACCGCCGACGGTGCTCGTCGTGCCGGAGACGTTGACGTAGTGCAGGGTCCCGGTCGGTCGCCAGCCGCGGGCGCGGACCTGGACCTCGTCGGCGCCACCGACGTAGACCGGGTTGCCGTCCTCGGTCTCCACCCAGTCGCTCCACTGACCCCCGTCGTCACGCACCCTGAACTCCGCGGGACGCATCTCCCCGGCCAGTCCGACCAGGTCGAAGCGCTCCGGGGCGACGATGGCCGGCGAGCGATAGCTCACCGCGCCGGTTCCGGCGGCGGCCTTGGCGCGCTCGAGCTTGCCGGCCGGCACGCCCGCCGCGGCCTGCACCGGCGGCAGCGCCTGCTCGAAGTCCGTGGCCTCCGGGATGTAGAGCTGCGAGGACAGCGCGGGCGCGGCAACCCACGCCGCGACGGCCACAGCGGCCGCGGCCGCCACGTATCGGATTCTGACCCTCACCAAGACTTCGAACACTCCCCCCGGGCGATGGATTCGCCGCGGTCACCGTGGCACATTTGCAGGCGTATCGTCCCCCGCCCGCATCGATGAAACGGCTCAGCCGGTCTGAATCGGCAGTGGCTCGGGGCCGAGGCCGCGATAGGTGTCGCGGAAGTCGCGGATCGCGTCCAGGGTGGCGCGGCCCTTGTAGTCCTTGCACCCCATGAGCTGGGTCCAGGCGGTGACGGCGACGTCGTACGGCATCTCGTCGTTGGGGAAGAAGAGCATCCCGGGCGGGCTCTCGTCGAAGACGCCCTTGAGCGCCAGCTGGTCCTGCTCGGAGAGGTCGGGCGAGTACTGGATCTCGATCCGGCCGTGCTCGAGCGAGTGCACGAAGTACCAGGGCGCCGGCATCTCGCTGTAGGCGCCGTCGGCGAGCTGCTCCGGATTGTGGTTGCCCGAGGTCGGCGGGTTGGTGCCGTAGTCGGGGATCTCGCTCTCCTTGGTGATGTGGGTGTTGCCCTCGTCCTTCAGATCGAGCTGCAGCGTGCAGCCGGCTGCAGCCGCGGCCTTCTGCAGGTCGCCCTGCTGCAGCGCCGGCGGCGGGGTCCCGGTGCGCCCGTCCGGGGTCACGCCGTGCAGGAAGCCGCTGTTGACCTGGATGTGGGCCGCGGCCGGAATGTCCTCGCCGTTGACCTGGTTGGTGTCGTTGCCCCCGCTTGCGATCACCACGCCGACGCCCACCACGACGGCGAGCGTCAGCACGCCCGCGGCGACGTAGCCGAAGATGAGCCGCCGCCGCGCGGCCGCCTGCGTCGCCTGCTCGGCGGCGAGGCGTTCTTCTCGGCGCTTTTCGCGTTCGCTCTTACTCGACATCGGCGAGGCAGCGTAGCGAACAACCTTCAGCCGATCTGAAGGGCTTCGGGGCGGGACCGGGGGCTCAGGAACCGGCGCCCGCGGCGCTCGACGCGGGCTCGGCGGCGTATACGTCGGCGAGGAATTCGGCGAGCTCGTTGTCCAGCCGGCCCGGCCGCATGCGCCACTCGAAGATCGACTCGGCGTTGACCAGCCGAGCGCGAGGCAGCTCCTCCGCGACCATGTCCGAATCCGTGAACGGGTGCAGCGGATCCGCCGGGTGTCCGATCACCAGGGCGGGCACCGTGATCAGCTCGCGCTCCTCGCGCGGCGGGGCCGTGCGGCCGAACAACAGCCCCTCCAGGACGGCCTCGGAGGCCTCCGGCGGGCGCCGGGTCCAGTCGAGCATGATGTCCACGAAGAAGTTGGTGCGCGGGATGCGGTTGGTCAGCGCGGCGACGCCCCGCAGCACCGGCTTCGCGACTCGCAGCGTGACCAGGATCGGGAGGAAGACCACCCCCGCCGCCACGAGCGCGTTGTCGAGCACGGGCATTTCGATGAACAGGCCGCGAGCCACGCGCGGGTGCCGGGCGGCCACCTCCAGCGCCGTGTTCGCGCCGAGCGAGGTGCCGCCGACGACGGGCCGGTCGACTCCGAGGTGATCGACGAGCGCCGCCACCTGGTCGGCGAACGAGCTCATGCTGTAGGCCCGCATGTCCGTGGGCTTGTCGGAGGCGCCGTGCCCGAGCAGGTCGACCGTGATCACCCGGAAGCCCCGCGCCGCCATCTCGGGCGCCAGGTTGTCGTACATGTGCCGGTTCATCAGCAGGCCGTGGACGAGCACGAGCACCTGCTCGCCCTCCCCCCACTCGGCGTACGCAATCCGGCGGCCGTTGTAGCGGAACGAGCCCTCGACCGGCGTCATCGCGGGCGAGTGTCTCAGTCGGCGCGGACGCGCGGCGACCGCTCGGCCTCGGCTCGCTCCCACGGGCGCGACGCCTGTAGGGCCGCGAGCACCGCGCGCGTCGCCGGGGCGCGGTTGAGCGCGTAGAAGTGGATCCCGGGCGCGCCGCCCGCGAGCAGCTCCTCGCACTGCTGCGCGGCGTAGGCCACGCCGAGCAGCGCCTCGGCCTCCGCGTCGCCGCCCAGCGTCAGCATCGCGCGCTCCAGGTCGTCGGGGATCGTCGCGTCGCAGAGCTTGCAGATCCGCGCGACCTGGCCGAAGCTCGTGATCGGGATCACCCCGGGGATGATCGGGACGTCGATCCCCATCTCGCGCGCCGCGGCGACGAAGTCGAAGTAGGCGCCGTTGTCGAAGAACAGCTGCGTGATCAGGAAGGTCGCGCCCGCCTCCACCTTGGTCTTGAGGTAGGCGAGGTCGGAGGCCAGGTCCGGCGCCTCCGGGTGGACCTCCGGGAAGCAGGCGCCGCCGATCGTGAAGCCGTACCCGTCAGTGATGAATCCGGTGAGCTCGGCCGCGGACGAGAGCCCGTCGTCGGGCGCGGTGAAGTTGGACTCGCCGCGCGGCGGGTCGCCCCGCAGCGCGAGCACGTTCTCGATTCCGATGCGCTCGAAGCGGTCGAGGATGTCGGCCAGCCCCTCGCGGGTCTCGCCGACGCAGCTGAGGTGCGCCATGACCTCGATCCCGTGGTCGCGCTTGATCCGCTCGGCGATCTCAACGGTGCCGTCTCTGGTGGCCCCGCCGGCCCCGTAGGTGACCGAAACGTAGTCGGGCCCGAGCGGCTTCAGCGCCGCGACGGTCTCGAACAACAGCTCGAGCCCTTCCGGCGTCTTCGGGGGGAAGAACTCGATCGAGAACACGGGCCGCTGGGTGGTGAGGAGCTCGTCGATGTGCATTTGGCGAGGGATGGTAGAGCGCCTAGACTGACCTCGATGTCGGCTTCTGCCGCGCCCGCACCCGCGATCGAGCTCCAGGGGGTGGTCAAGCGCTTCGGCGGCGCGGAGGTCTTGCGCGGCGTCGACCTCGAGGTCCCGGCGGGCGAGATCACGGTGCTCTTGGGACCGTCGGGCGCCGGCAAGACGGTCACCGTCAGCCACGTCGTCGGGCTCCTCAACCCGGACCGCGGCGTCGTCCGGGTCGAGGGCGAGGACCTCGCGCGGATCACGGATACGCGTCTGAACGAGCTCCGCCAACGGATGGCGGTGGTGCTCCAGGGCACGCTGCCGTTCACCTGCGGGCTGTTCTTCTCGCTCAACGTCTACGAGAACGTCGCCTTCGCCCTGCGTCAGCGCAACCGGCTGTGGTCGGAGGCGCGTGTGAACGAGACGACGCTGACGCACCTGGAGATGGTCGGGCTGCGCGACCGCGCGGCGTCGATGCCCGACGAGCTCTCGGCCGGCATGTGCAAGCGAGTCGCGATCGCGCGGGCGCTGGCGCTCGAGGCCCGGATCGTGATCGTCGACGACTTCGACTCCGGGATCGACGGCGTGCGGCTCGGCCTCCTCTGCGAGATGCTCGCCGACGCCCAGCGGGAGGCCAACGCCACCTTCCTCGTCACCACGCACAGCATGAGCGCCGCGCGCCGGCTCGCCGACCACGCGGCGGTGATCAGCGACGGGGCCATCGTCCAGAGCGGGCCAGCCGCTGAGGTGCTGGGCTCCGACGAGCCGCTGGTGCGCCAGCTAGTGACCGGCGCGACCAGCGGTCCAATCACCCTGCGCGACGTCTGAACCTAGTCCGCGCCGGTGGGCGATCTTCGCGGTCGCCTGCTGCGTCGGCTTGACCCCGAGGTAGTCGACGTCGACGTGCGGCGGACGGGTGACGCAGAACGCGATCGTCTCGGCGACGTCGGCTCCGGTGAGCGGCGTCAGCCCCTCGTAGACGCCGGCGGCTCGCTCCTCGTCGCCCTCGAAGCGGACGAGCGAGAACTCGGTCTCGACCATCCCGGGCGCGACCTCGGTCACCCGGATCCCGTCCTCCAGCAGCTCCAGCCGCAGCGTCTGCGCGAGCGCGTGCGCCGCGAACTTGGCGGCCGTGTAGCCGCCGCCGCCCTCGTAGACCTCGACCCCGGCGACCGAGCCGACGATCACGATCTGCGGGTCGCGACCCTGCCGCAGCGCGGGGAGCAGCGCCTTCGTCACCCTCATCACGCCGGCGACGTTGGACTCCCACATCTGGCGCCAGTTGTCCTCGTCGGCCTCGGCGACCGGCTCGAGCCCGAGCGCCCCGCCGGCGCTGTGGACGATGACGTCGACGGCGTCCAGCTCGGCGGCGAGCGCCGCGACCGAGTCCGGGTCGGCGACATCGAGGCGGAGCGCCCGTCCGCCCACCTCGGCCGCGAGTGCCTCGAGGCGCTCCAGCCGCCGAGAGGCGGCGACCGTGTCGAACCCAGCCTCGGCGAGCGCCCGCACCGTGGCCTCCCCGATCCCGCTCGACGCGCCGGTGACCAGCGCGATGCGCTTCTCATCGCTCATGCGCCGAGGCTAACGATCCAGTACACCTGAGCGGATGGAGGGACTCGAGAAGTCGGTCGAGGCGACTCGCGAACCCAGCTTCCTGCTCGCGAAGCCGGAGAAGCGCCTCCTGCAGTGGACCGCGCGCCGGCTGCCGCGCTGGATCCTGCCCGACGACCTCACGGCCCTGGGCGTCGTCGCGGCGATCGGCGTTGCGGTCGCCTACCAACTCGCCAACGATTCGCTCGGTTGGCTCTGGGTCGCGAGCGGCCTGCTGGTGGTGCAGTGGTTCGGCGACTCGCTCGACGGCACGCTCGCCCGCGTGCGCAAGATCGAACGGCCCACGTACGGCTACTACCTGGACCACCTCGTCGACGCGATCGCGACCGCCGCCATCGGCATCGGCCTCGGGCTCTCGCCGTTGATGCTGCTGTCGATCGGGACCCTGATCGTGGTCGCGTACCTGATCCTGTCGATCAACGTCTATCTCGAGAGCTTTGCCTTCAACCGCTTCTCGATCGGCTACGGCTACGTGGGCCCGACCGAGATCCGGCTGATCCTGATCGCGCTCAACACGGCGGTAGCGCTCGGCGCCGGGCTCGACTTCGTGGTCGCCGACCTCCAGCTCACCGTGTTCGACATCATCGGGCTGGGGATCGCGGGGACGATGATCGTCCTGCTGCTCGGGCGGGCGCTTCGCAACCTCCGCGAGCTCGCCCGCAAGGAGCCCGCCGCTCCACGGCGCTGACGCCGATCAAGTTTTTGCGCAGATTGCGGGATTGTCGCTCCCGCCACCCTTGCAATCGTGATCGATCGGCAATACGTTGATCCTGCGGTTCAGGAGAGAGGAATACGGCAGCGAAAGCCAAGCAGCCGAGCCTCTCTAAGGAGACTCGCAAAGCTTTGATCGCGCGCAGGCTACGTGCGAGGCAGGCAATGCGATGTCACCCCTGAACCGCTTTTTCTTTGCGCGTTCACGGGCGCCGTCAGGGAGCGCACTCACCCCTCTCTTACCGCGCATTGACACAATGTGAAGCCCGTGGTCGCTGGATCGGGAGAGCTCGACGGCAGGCAGTTGCTGGTGGTCGACGATGAGCCGCCGATGCGAACTGCGCTCAAACGCGCCCTCGAGCTGGGCGGTTTCGAGGTCGCGCTCGCGGCGGACGGCAGCGAGGGGCTCGAGAGCGCGGCCGAGATCCGCCCGGATCTGGTGGTGCTCGACGTGCTGATGCCCGGCGTCGACGGGCTCGAGGTTTGCCGCGAGCTGCGCGCGCAGGGGAGCCGGACGCCGATCCTCATGCTCACCGCGCGCGACGCCGTCGCCGACCGCGTCGAGGGGCTCGAGGCCGGCGCGGACGACTACCTGGTGAAGCCGTTCGCGCTCGAGGAGCTGCTCGCGCGCGTGCGGGCGCTGCTGCGCCGAACCACGGCGCCGCCCCGGGAGTCGCCGCTGACCTTCGCCGACCTGCGCCTTGACCCGGTCAGCTACACGGTCACCCGCCGCGAGCGGACCCTCGAGCTGACGCGCACGGAGCACCTGCTGCTGGAGTTCTTCCTCGAGAACCCGCGTCGCGTCCTCTCGCGGGAGCTGATCTTCGACCGCGTCTGGCACTACGACTTCGGGCCGAGCTCGAAGGCGCTCGACGTCTACATCGGGTACCTCCGGCGGAAGACCGAGGCCGAAGGCGAGCCGCGGCTGATCCACACGGTGCGCGGGGTCGGCTACGTGCTCCGCGAGCCGTGAGCTTTCGCCGGCGCGTCGTCCTGCTCTCTGGGCTGGCCGTGGCGATCGCGGTTGCCGGGGTCTCGGTGCTCACGTACGTCCTGGTCCGCGACCAGCTCCGCGGGCGCGTCGACGCCGAGTTGCGCCGCGATGTGACCGAGACCTTCGACGTGCCGCTGCTCAGCTCCAGCGATCCGCCCAAGCTCGAGATCCGCCGCTCCTCCTCCAACGGTGGGCGCACCGAGCTGGTGCCGGCGAACCGCAGCAGCCAGGCGGCGGTGCGCCTATACCTGCCTCCCGGGCCGCTGGGCGGCCGCAGCGTCTACGCGCAACTGGTCGACGACGACGGCAGCGTGATTCCACCGCGCGGACCGCACACCAACCTTCCGGACACCGAGGCGGCTCGCGAGGTGGCCGCGGGAGGCCGCGACGCGTTCTTCAGCGACGTCACCATCGGCGGCTCGCACCTGCGCGTGTACACCGCCCAGACCGAGTCGGGTCGAGCGATCCAGGTGGCGCGCGCGCTCAACGACGAGGACGACACGTTGAGCCATCTCGCGGTGATTCTCGTCCTCGTGAGCGTCGGCGCCATCGCGCTCGCCGGCTGTCTCGGTTACTTCGTCTCGCGCGCGGCCGTCGCGCCGTTGAAGCGCTTGCAGCGGGCGGCCGTGCAGGTGGCGACGACCCGCGACCTCAGCCGGCGCATCGAGGCGGCGGGCAACGACGAGCTCACGGCGCTCGCCGGCAGCTTCAACCAGATGCTTGACGCGCTCGAGAGCTCGCTGAGCGCCCAGCGCCAGCTGGTGGCCGACGCCTCGCACGAGCTGCGCACGCCGCTCGCCAGCCTGCGGACGAACATCGAAGTCCTCATGCATGCGGACCTGATCGACGAGTCGGAGCGCCGGGCGCTCCTCGCCGACGTGGTGTCGCAGCTAGAGGAGCTCACGGAGCTCGTGGGCGACCTCGTGGACCTGGCCCGCGAGACCGAGCCCGAGCAGGAGCCCCCCACCCCGGTGCGCCTCGACCTGCTCGTCGCGTCCGCCGTCGATCGCGCACGCTCGCACGCCGCGACCGCGACGTTTGAGGTCGACGCGACCCCGACCACCGTGCTCGCGGTCGAGAGCCGGATCGAGCGCGCGCTCTCGAATCTGCTCGACAACGCGGTGAAGTGGAGCCCGCCCGGCGGCCGGATCGAGGTTCAGGTCGGAGACGGCGAGGTCTCGGTGCGCGACCACGGGCCCGGGATCGCCGACGTTGACCTTCCCCACGTCTTCGACCGCTTCTATCGCTCGGCGATGGCCAGGGGCCTGCCGGGCTCCGGGCTCGGGTTGGCGATCGTGCGCCAGGTCGCCGAGAACGTGGGCGGGAAGGTCTGGGCCGAGAACCCGCCCGGCGGCGGCGCGCGGCTCGTGGTCAGCCTGCCGAAGGTCTCCGAGCCGCGCCCGGTACCCGCCCACGCCTGAGCGCAACCGCTCTCTTACCCGATTCCTACCGCCGTTTGCCGCCCCTCTCACCGCGGCATGAGTCAATTCCCCATCCGACGAGTTGGAGGTAGGTCTCGAATGCACCGAAACAGGCGCGGCGGGCAGAAGATCTCGACACGAGGCTGACGAAGCAGATGGAGCCCTGCGCGACGCTCGAATTGGCTGAGCTCGAGCGCCGGCCGCTTCGGGTGGCGCTGAGCCCGGCCCCATCTTTGTTCGCGCTCGCGGCCGATGCCGCGGGCGCTCGCCGCGGTGCCCCGCGCGTGTGGCTGGATCGGGTGCGCGCGGAGCTCGATCAACGCGACCTCGCCACGCTGAGCCCGCTTGCCGTGCCGCCGGGCGCCTTCACCCCGGCCAGCGTCATGCCCCGCCATGGGGCCACGGAGGCGGAGCTGTTCGAGGAGCTCGACCGGATCGCCGAGCTCCCCGCCGAGGCGCTGCTCGACGACATCGAGTTCGCCCGCGGGCCGGACCCCAACGGCGCCTGGGGCACGGTCGCGCGCCACCCCCGCCGCTGGCTGGTGCGCTACGCGGAGGTCCTGCGCAAGGCGTGGCGTGGTGTCCGCGGGCCGTGGACCGAGGCGGGCGAGCTGTTCGAGCGCGAGGTGCGGCGCGTCGGCGCCGCCGGCGCGCGCGGGGCCGCGGGTGAGGTGCTGGCCTCGATTCATCCCCGCGCCCGGATCCGCGACGGCTACTGGTGCATCCCTGACCCCGACCTCACGATGCTGAAGGTCCCGGAGCGCGGCCTCACGCTGATCCCGATCCTGGGTGGCTCGGACTCGGCCGGCGCCGGCCTGCACGCCGACGGCACCCTCGACTGGATCACCTACCCGCTGGTCGAGGCATGGGAGGACCGCCGGCCCGATCCGGCGGCCGGGCTCGAGGCGCTGATCGGCCCCCAGCGGGCGCTGGTGCTGCGCGAGCTCGAGACGCCGCGCAGCGTCGGCACCCTGGCCGAGGCGCTGATCGCCGTGCCGAGCGCGGCCACCCACCACGTCGGGGCGCTCGAGGCCGCCGGCCTGGTGATCCGCGAGCGCGAGGGGCGCCGCGTGATCGTCCACCGCACCGCGCGCGGTGGACGCCTGGTCGCGCTCTACGACCACGCCTAACCCAGACCTACGCCTACTTGAGCGATGTGTACGACCAGGTCCCAGTTGGCGTTGAACTTGTTGACCACTCCGGCGACGTCGGCCGAGGCGATGTTCGCCTGGTTGTCCCAGATGTAGGGGATCACCGGAGCCAGCGCCATGACCTGGTGGTCGATGTCGGCCCAGGCCTGGTTGCGCTCCACCGGGTCGTCGATCAGCTTCGCCTTGTCGATCGCCTTGTTGAGCGCCTTGTCGTTGAGCAACGAGGCGTTCGAGTTGTTCTCCGGGACGATGTTCTCGCCGTTGAAGGTCGGGTCGAACATCGACTGGCCGTCGTTGAAGTCCTTGAGCCAGCCGAAGTTCGGGCAGGCGTCCGGCGTGTTGTCGGGCACCCAGCAGAACTTCGTGTACATCACGTCGTGGGTGGCCTTCTGGAGGTTGACGTCGAACCCGAGCTGCTCGAGCTGGCTCTTGACGACCTCGGCGGTGTCGGAGCCGGGGGGCGAGTCGTCGCCCACCATCGTGATCCCGCAGTCCGAGCCCTCGCACTTGCCGCTCGGATAGCCCGCCTTCTTCATGTACTCGGCCGCCAGCTGCGGGTCGCCGTCGGGGTTCGCCAGATAGTCGAGGTCGCTGAAGCCCTCGAGTCCGCCGGCCTGCTCGAAGCCGGGGAACTCGGGCGGCAGGTAGTGATTCTCGACCTCGCCGGTGAGCACGCCGCCGCGCGTGTTGCGCAGGTCGGTGCGGTTGGCATTCGCGATCACCGCCTTGCGGACGTTGATGTCGTTGAACGGGGGCACGCTCGTGTTGAGGGCGACGTAGCGGTTGCCGCCGCTCGGGGTCAGCGTGAGCTGGCCCGGGCTCGCCGTCGCTCGCCGCCTGCTTGATCACGCTCGGCGGCGCGGTGAAGTCGCCGTTGACCTCGGCGTCGCCGGTGAGGATCTTCTTGCCGGCCGAGACCGTGTCGGCGAAGCCCTCCTGGATCGTGATCTCGTCCAGGTAGGCGGGCCGGTAGTCGCCGTCCGAGGCCTTCCAGTTCGGGTTGCGGACGAGGTGGATCTCCTTGTTCGGCGTATAGCCCGTGAGCTCGCCGCTGGAGTTGTTCTCGATCATGTACGGGCCGCTCGACACCTGGTGCTCGCCGTAGGTCGACGGGTTCTCGGCGTCGTACTGCTTCGCGTACTCCTCCGGGACCGGGGCCGACACGGGCAGCGAGAGCGCGCCCGCGACCCCGAGCGCGCTCGTGTCGTCGAGCTTGATGACCAGCGTCGTGTCGTCGGGCGTCGTGATCCCGCTGATCTCGGGCGCTCCGCCGGTCGGATCGTTCTGGGCCTGCTTGACCGCGTCCTCGAAGCCGGTGATCCCCTTGAGGTAGGTCTGCGAGTAGCCGTTGGCGACGCCGGGGAGCACGGAGCGCTCGATTGCGTACTTGACGTCGGCGGCGGTGGCGGCGCGGTTGACCGGCGGCGAGAACTTGACGTCGTCGCGGAGCTTGTAGGTGATCGTCTTGCCGTCGTCGGAGACCGTGGGCTCGGAGGCGGCGAGCAGGGGCTGGGCGTCGATGTCGGCCGGCGCGTAGCCGACGAGGGGCGACTGAGTCGCGCTCGTGACCATGTAGCCGAACTGGTAGTAGGTGGCGCTGGGGTCGATGTAGTCGACGTCCGAGGCGGCGAGGACGGTCAGCGAGCCACCCTCCTTCGCGCCGTCCGGCGCCGACGTCGGCGCGGCGAACTGCTTCGATGCGTCGTCTGCCGACGTCCCCGAGTCATCGCCGCCGCCGCAGCCGAACAAGAGCGTGGCTCCGGTGAGGATGAGGGCGATCGGGACGGACGAGCGAGACTTGGGGGGCATGCGTCACCTCGGGTTCGTGGCCTGCAAGGCGAGGCTCACTCGCGGACGGCGCACCGGCAAGCGATTTGCGCGTTCTCGAAAAGGTCGGAGACGCAAATGTCACATCGTCGTCCGGGCCGGTCCCTAACTTTGGAACTGCGGCGAGCGTCGCCGTCGGCTCGGGTTGGCCTGCCGCCACGGGTCGTGCGACCGGGGCGCATCAGGGGAGCGAGCGCCCGAGGCGAACCCCGGAACTCCGCCTCTGGCTAGCCCGCCCGCCCCCGCCGTTGGCAATCCCGGCATTGCTGACACCCGTACCATGGTTGAGTGGCGACGATCGAGGAGCTTGATCCAGCAGCGGTCGCCGAAGTAGGGCAGCGGCTGAAGGAAAACGTGAAGCGGGCCGTGAAGGTCGACGACACGGTTGTTCGGGACCTGCTCGTGGCGCTGTTCGCTGAAGGCCACGTGCTGATCGAGGACTATCCGGGTGTCGGCAAGACGGCGCTCGCCCGTGCTCTGGCGCGTTCGATCGACGCCGAGTACGCGCGCGTGCAGTGCACGGCGGATCTGCTGCCGGCCGACATCGTCGGCACCAACGTCTTCAACCAGCGGGAGACGAGGTTCGAGTTCCACCCGGGGCCCGTGTTCGCCAACGTCGTCCTGGTCGACGAGATCAACCGCAGCTCACCCAAGACGCAGTCGGGGCTGCTCGAGTGCATGCAGGAGCGCCACGTCACCGTCGACGGCCACCAGCACGAGCTCGCGCGGCCGTTCGTCGTCATCGCCACGCAGAATCCGGCCGAGTACGAGGGCACCTACCCGCTTCCCGAGGCGCAGCTGGATCGGTTCATGGTCCGCGTCTCGCTCGGCTACCCCAGCGCCGTCGACGAGGCCGAGATGCTCGAGCAGCACGCCGCCCACGACCGCGTCTTCGACCTTGGCCCGGTCACCGAGGTGGGGACCGTGCGCGCCGCGCAGGCGGCCGTGGCCGGCGTCCACGGCTCCGAGCCCCTGCGCCGCTACGCGGTCGCTCTCGGCGAGGCGACCCGGACCGATACCCGGGTCGAGCTGGGCGCAAGCCCGCGCGCGGTGCTGATGCTGTTCCGGGCCGCCAAGGCGTTCGCCGCGCTCGACGGCCGCGATCACGTGCTGCCCGACGACATCCAGGCGCTCGCGCCGGCCGTCCTCGCGCACCGCCTGCTGCTGGCGCCCGAGGCCGCCCAGGGGGACGCCTCGGTGGTGATCACCGACGCGCTCGAGCGCGTCCCCGCGCTCTAGGCGCGCAGCGCCGATGCCAGGTGCGCCGACAGCAGCGCTCCTCGGTGGCGTGCTGGCGCTCGTGGGTCTCGGCTTCGGCCTGCCGTCGCTGATCGTGGCCGGGTTCGGAATGGTCGGGCTCGCCGCGATCGCGGTCATCTGGGTGCAGCTCTCGCTGCCGCGCACGCTGATCCGCCTCCCGGGTCCGTCACGCGTGATCGAGGGCGACCCGTTCGCGCTCGAGGTGCGGGCGGTCGGCGGGTATCTGCCCCCGCCCGGGGGCGAGCTCACCGACTCCGTGCTCGCCGAGCCGGTCCCGATCGGTCCGCGCTGGGGACGGGCGGTCGAGGAGGAGGTGACCCTGCTGGGCCGCGGGCGCCACCGGCTGGCGCCGACGCGGCTGGAGATCCGCGACCCGCTCGGTCTGCATGTGCGCACCACGCAGAGCGCCGAGCCGGGTGAGCTGCTGGTGTTGCCGCGGGTCGAGCCGGTGATCGCGGCCGGCACCGGCGCCGGCGGCGCGCGGGCGAGTGCCCTCGCCGGGCTTGAGACCGGAACCGCTTCGAGCCAGATCGACGCCCGGGCGATCGAGCTCGAGGTCGACGGACTGCGGGCCTATCGCGACGGGAGCCCGGCGTCGCGCATCCACTGGGCGGCGGTGGCCCGCACCGGAGAGCTGTTCGAGCGCAACCTGGTCGCGGGGGCCGACGCGGCGCCGCTGGTCGTCCTCGACGCCACGCAACCGGCGAGCCCCCAGGCGCTCGACGCCGCGGTTCGCGCCGCCGCCTCGCTGTGCGCGCACCTCGCCGGCGCCGGTGGTTGCGCCGTGCTGCTCCCCAACGACCGCCGCCCGACCGAGATCGAAACCGACATGCGCGCCTGGGCCCAGGTACACGCCCGCCTTGCACTGGTGGAGGCGAGCACCTCGCCGCCGGCGCTACTGAAGACGCTGCGCACGGGCGAGGTCTACCTGGTCAGCGCCCGGGCCAAGGCGACGATCCCGGCGTCGATGCGGGGCGGTTCAGGTACCAGGTTCCTGGTCACGCCGGAGGAGAGCTGGACGGGCGCGGCCACGTTCACCGTCGCCGGCTGCGTCGGCCGCCGCGTCGGCCGGGCTCAGCGACGCCCGGTGGGCCGCGCGGCATGAGCGAGGCGGCGGTACGCGGCGCGGGCTGGGGCGGGGTTGCCCCGCGGCCCGTCCCCGGCGGTGCGGATGCGAGCGCCGAGCCGAGGCGCGATGCGTCGAGCGCTTACGAGCTGATCGTGTTCGGCTGCCTCGGCATCTTCGTGGCCGCGCAGTGGGCACGGTTGATGATCGATCCGCCGCTCGGGCGGCTGTTCCTGTCACTCGTTGCGGTTTGCCTCGGTGGCTGGGTACTGCGCCGGATCGCGGCACGCGGCGATGCCGCGCGCCGACGACGGCTCGCGGCCTGGGCGACCGCTTTGCTGATGTTCGTGGCTGCCCTCGTGCTCGCCGGGGTGGCGCCGCGATTGCTGCTCCCCAACCACTGGGGAGAACTCTTCGACGGGATCGGGTCAGGGATCCAGGGAATCCAGGAGGTCCATCTGCCATACCGCGGCGCCGATGCCGACGTGCGGCTGGCGATGGCGCTCGCCGCACCGGCGGCCGCCGCGATCGCCGCCGCGGTCGCCTTCTGGCCCGCCCGGCGCCGCGATCGCCGGCGCCTCGTCGCGCTCGCGATCCTCGTGCTCGCCTACGCCGTGGCGATCAGCCTCGACCGCCCCGGCGCCGACCTGCTCCTGGGAGTGCTGCTGCTGGCGCTGGCCGCGAGCTGGCTCTGGATCACCCGTCTCCGCGGCTCCCAGCGGGCGCAGGCCCTGGCGCTCACGGTCGCGGCCGGCGTGATCGCGCTACCCGTCGCATCGCGGCTGGATTCCGAGCCGCTCCTCGACTATCAGTCGTGGAGCATCTTCGGCACCGCGGCCGACGTGAGCTTCGACTGGGACCACACCTACGGCCCGCTCGACTGGCCGGCGGACGGGACGACGATGCTCACCGTGCACAGCCCGACGCCCCTGTATTGGAAGACCAGCGTGCTGGATCGCTTTGACGGCTTTGCCTGGCAGCGCGCGAAGTCGTCGGACCCGCTGGCCACGGTCGAGCGCCAGGCCCGCTACGCGACGCCGAAGGGCGTCCTGCGCGGCCGCCATCCCGAGTGGCTCACCACGGTTCGGTTCCAGGTCGACGGGCTGCGGAGCCAGTTCGTGACTGGGACCGGGACAGCGATCGCCACCCGCGGGCTCTCGGCTCCAAATCGCAGCGCCGACGGCACCGTCACCAACCTCGGCGGGCCGCTGATCAGCGGCGCCGAGTACTCGGTCACCTCCTACGTGCCGCGGCCCACTCCCGTCGAGCTGCGTGAGGCACCGTCCACCTACCCGGCGCAGCGATTTGGCCAGGCCACCGTGGTGGGGCTCCCCAACTCGCTCGACCCGGGGTACGGGATCGCGATGCCGCTCTGGGGGACCCGCGACGACGCGGCAGTCCAGCGGGTCCTCGACTCGCCCTACGCGGCGACATACCGGCTCGCCAGCGACTGGACCGCCGGCGCGACCACCCCGTACGCGGCCGTGCGCGCGATCGAGGACCACCTGCGCAACGACTACACCTACGACCCGAACGTCATCTCGCACACCTACCCGCTCGGCTCGTTCCTGTTCGACGATCGCGCCGGCTATTGCCAGCAGTTCGCCGGCGCCATGGGGCTGATGCTGCGGATGATGGGGATCCCCAGCCGGGTTGTCGCCGGCTTCGCCCCCGGCACCCGGCACTCCGACGACGGCACGTTCCAGGTGCGCGACCTCGACGCCCACTCGTGGGTCGAGGCTTACTTCCGGGGCATCGGCTGGGTGACCTTCGACCCGACGCCGGCCGCGGCGCCGGCGGGGTCGCAGAGCCAGCACGGCGAGCTCGCCGGGACGCGTGGACCGGCGCCGGACCCGCAGCTCGACCCGAGCAGCGTCAAGGGCGGGTCCGATCAGAGCACCGGGACCGACGTCGCGGCGAGCTCCGGCTCGGGCGGCGGCGTGCCGTGGGTCGCGCTCGGGCTGGTGCTCGCGCTCGCGCTCGCCGGGTGTGTCATCGGGGTCGTGGTCGTCAACCGCCGCCGCCGTGCGCTCGCGGCCGGCCAGCTGGTCGACGAGCAGGTCAGCGAGCTGCGGCGGGCGCTCGAGCGGCTCGGCTGGAAGCTTGAGCCAAACGTCACCCTGCTCGGGCTCGAGCACCGCTACAGCGCCGCCGGCCGAGGCCCGCTGCGCCGGTACCTGCGGATGCTGCGGGAGCATCGCTACGCGGCCGAGACGACGCCCCCGCCCGGCCCGGCCGATCGCCGCGCGTTGCGATCGGCGATCTCCTCCGGCAGCCTCCGGCGCCGGCTGCAGGGTCTGCTGGTGATCCCGCCGGGCGGCCCCTCGACGCGCCGGTGAGCGAACCGAGCCCGTTCAGCGTCGCCGAGGTCGCCCCGGGCGTGTGGCGGTGGACGGCCGACCATCCCGATTGGCGGCCCGATGCCTTGCCGGGCAGCCCGGGCGATTGGGAGCGCAGCGTCGGTTGCCTCTTGTGCGAGCTCGACGGGGCGGCGGTGTTCGTCGACGCTCTGGTGCCAGGCGACGAGGGCGGCTTCTGGGACTGGGCCGATGGGCGCCGGCGGGACGCCGAGCGCTGCCACGCACTGACGACCATCTCGTTTCATCGCCGCAGCCGCGCCCAACTCGTCGAGCGCTACGGAGCGGCCACGTCGCGGGCGCGAGGCGAGCTCCCGTCGGGGCTGCGGCCGATCCGCCTCGCCGGCGCGGGCGAGGTGATGTTCTGGCTGCCCGAGCAGCGGGCGCTGGTCGTCGGCGATCGCGTGCTCGGCGGGGAGCGACGGATCCCTGCGGCTCTGTCCCGAGTCGTGGCTCGGCTACCTGCCCAGCGGGCTGACGCTGGACGAGCTTCGGCTGCTGCTTCGCCCGCTGCTCGACCTGCCGATCGAGCGCGTGCTCGTCTCGCACGGCGAGCCGGTGCTCGTGAACGGGCGCGCGGCGCTCACGGAGGCGATCGGGTGAGCGCCGGCTTTAAAGGGCTGCTCGAGACGAGTCTTTACTACTCGGCGGCCGAGGGAGAGGCGATCGAGCGCCTCTACACCGAGACCCTCGGGCTCCGACCGGTCTCGAGCTGGAAGGGGGCTTTGGCGATGCGGGTCGGGCGCGGCGTGCTGCTGTTGTTCGAGCGCGAGTCGCTGGCCGAGCGCGACGGGCCGATCGCTGCCCACGGCACCGAGGGCCCCGGACACGCCTGCCTCCTGGCGGCTGGCCCGGACGAGTACGACGCCTGGCGCGAGCGGCTGATCGCCGCCGGGGTGGAGATCACCCACGACCACGAGTGGGAAGGCGGCTGCCGCTCGTTCTACTTCAACGATCCGGCCGGCAACCTGCTGGAGATCGCCGACGGCGACCTCTGGCCGGAGTGATGGCGACGGAGCGTGTCCTCGGCGAGCGCGAGCTCAACCGCGCCCTGCTGGCCCGCCAGCTGCTGCTCGAGCGCAGCCCCGCCTCGCTTCCCAAGGCGGTCGAGCGAATCGCGGGGATCCAGGCGCAGTACGCGCCGTCGATGTACGTCGGGCTCTGGACGCGGCTGGCGGGCTTCGAGCGCATCAAGCTCGACCGCGCGCTGGAGCGCCGGACGCTGGTGCAGGGAACCTCGCTGCGGTCCACGATCCACCTGTTGACGCCGCGGGACTGGTGGACGTTCGCCGCCGCGATCACCGACGAGCGGCGCCAGCAGTGGCTGCGCTCGCGCCGCGAGACGGCCGATGCCGCGGGCATGGCGGCCGCAACGAAGCGGGCCCGCCCCCTGTTCGCCGACCCGCCGGTGCAGCGCAAGCTCCTGCAGGAGACGATCGGCCTGGGGTCTCCGGGAATCTCGGGGATCAACGCGTGGCTGTCGCTCGTCCGGGTGCCGCCGTCCGGCACCTGGGACCGACGCCGCGCCGATCTGTTCGCGCTCGCCTCGGACTGGATCGGGCGGGAGCCGAAGCTCGCGAAGGCCGAGGCGACCAAGGAGCTGGTGCGCAGCTACCTGCGCGGGTTTGGGCCCGCGACGCCGGCGGAGATCCAGTCGTGGGCGGGACTGCCGATCAAGGCGATCACCGCGGCCCTCGCGGGCCTCGAGCTGCGCCGGTTCCGGGCCGAGGACGGCGATGAGCTGCTCGACCTGCCGCGCCAGCCGATCCCCGACCCCGAGACGCCTGCGCCGCCGCGGTTCCTGCCGGTTTGGGACGCGACGCTGCTCGTCCACGCCCGCCGCACGCAGATCCTGCCGGAGGAGCACCGCGGGAAGGTCTTCAGCACCAAGACGCCACAGTCGATCAACACGTTCCTCGTCGACGGCCAGGTCGCCGGGCACCTGGCGGTTCGAGAAGGGGCGAATCGACGTGACGCCGTTCGGGCGCCTGGCGGGTCCCGACCGGCGCGCGGTCGACGACGAGGCCGAGCGGCTCGCCGCGTTTCACTCGTAGCGCACTCTGGCGACACAACTCTCGTCCATCCGTCGAGTTCCGCGGCCCCGTGAACACAATCACCACCGCGCGACCTATAGGTTGCCGCCGTGATGAGGTCAGCGCGTGTCCTAGCGGGGGGGTGCGCCGCAGTGGTCGTGGCAGCGATCGCGGCGAGTCCTGCGTCCGCGACCTTCGGAGCCCCACTCGACCTGGGAGCCCCTGCGCCCATCGAGAGCTTCGCGAACACGGAGGCTGACGTCGCGGTCGACAACGACGGCGATGCGCTGTTCGTGTGGAACGGGACGGACGGCAGCGGGCGCACCGTCATTCAAGCCCGAACGCTGAGCGCCGCCGGCGTCCTCGGGCCCGTGCGGGACATTTCTCCTCCGGGAGAGAGCGGCGAACAGGCGAGCGTCGCGGTCGACAACGACGGCGATGCGGTGATCGCATGGTCGGGGTTCGATGCCGGGTCGGTGTTCGAGGTCCGCACCCTCAGCGCCGCGGGCGTCCTCGGCCCGGTCCAGGCGCTCGGCTCTCCGGCCCTCAACACGCAGGTCGAGACCCCTGGGGTCGCGGTCGACAGGGACGGGGACGCCCTCATCGTCTTCAAGGGTGGCGATGGGACCACCAGCCGCATCCAGGCGCGGGCGTTGAGCGCCGACGGCGTACTCGGTCCGACGCTCAACCTCTCCCCGCCGGGACAGGCGGCGGAGGAGGGCCGGGTCGCCATCGACCCGACCGGCGACGCGGTCTTCGCCTGGGTTCGCTCCGATGGCACGAACGGCCGCATTCAGACCATGGCCCGCAGCGCTGACGGCGCGTTGAGCTCGGTCCAGACTGTCTCTCCGGCGGGGCAGTTTGCCTTAGTCCCCGCCGTCGCAGTGAGCCCGACGGGCGACGCGATGATCGCGTGGGTGTCCCCGGTCCCCGGGATGTTCGGCCCACGGGTCCGCGCGCGCACCCGCAGCGCCGCCGGCGCCCTGGGCCCGATCACCAACATCGCCACCGGGTTCGTCAACGGGAATGCCCAGCCGTCGGTGGCGCTCGACAACGCCGGCGACGCGATCTTCGCCTGGCAGGACGCCACCGGCGACAACACCCTGATCTTCGCGCGGGAACGAACCGCCGCCGGCGCGCTGTCGCCCATTCAGCGGCTCTCGGCCGCGGGTCAGGACGCACGGGATCAGGATCTCGACATCACGGGCACCGGGCGGACGGTCGTCACCTGGACGCAGGTGATCGGTCAGGCCGGCGACCGGTTGGGCGTGATCGAGGCTCGCGAACGAACGGCGACGGGGGCACTGCGGGCCACCCAGATCCTCTCCGACCCGGGTACGGAGGGATTCGGTCCGCATGTCGCCTTCGGCGGTGGTAACGCGGTCGTCGCCTGGCCGGCTGACGACATGACGAACAATTTCATCCAAGCCGCGGTCGGCCCCTAGATGGTCGCGAGGGTCAAACGCCGGCGGTCCGTCACGGTGCTGGTCGCTGCCCTGATCATGTCCGCCGGGATCGTGACTCCCGCGAACGCGACGTTCGACGCGCCACTGGACCTGTCCTCCGCGGCGCAGAGCGCCGATCAGCCCCAAGTGGCGGTCGCCAACAACGGTGACGCGGTGTTCGCCTGGCTGCGCTCGGACGGCTCCAACGTCCGCGTGCAGACCAGGACCCTCAACGCCGCGGGCGCGTTGAGTTCCGTGCAGAACATCTCCCTGCCCGGCAACGATGCGTCCGGCGCTCGGGTGGCCATCGACGCCGACGGCGACGCGGTGTTCGTGTGGCACCGGTCGGACGACACGGTCCAGACCCGCGCCCGGAGCGCGGCGGGCCAGCTGAGCGCCGTACAACAGGTATCGCCGCAGGGACAGGACGCCGAGTTCCCGGAGCTCGCCGTCGACAACGCGGGCGACGCCGTGTACGCGTGGCAGGTCTCGAGCGGCGGCACCGGCTGGATTCAGGCGCGCACCCGCACGGCCGCCGGCTCGCTGAGCGCGCCGCAGGACCTGTTCTCCCCGCTCGCCCAGGGCTTCTTCCAGCACCAGGTCGCGGTCGACGCCGACGGCGACGCCGTCTTCGCCTGGCTGGCCTTCGACGGCACGGACTTCTCTGTCAAGGCGCGCGCCCTGAGCACGTCCGGGGTTCTGGCCGCGATCCAGACCGTCTCTCCGGCGGGACAGGACGGGAGCGCACCACAGCTCGCGGTCGACGCCACGGGCGACGCCGTTTTCACCTGGGTGGTCCAAGATCAACTCGTCGACCGAGTTCAAGCCCGCGCGCGCACCGCGACCGGCCTCCTCAGCCCGGTGCAGACCCTGTCGGACGCGGGACGGGACGCCGACCTTCCGCAGGTCGGCGTCGACCGCGACGGCGATGCGGTAATCGCCTGGCTCCGGTCCGACGGGACCAATGAGCGGACGCAGGCGCTGACTCGAAGTTCCGCCGGCACGCTGGGGCCCGACCTGACCCTCTCGCTGCAGGGCCAGCGCGCGGCGCAGCCGCAGGTCGACGTCGGTCCCGCCGGCGGTGGGGTCGTCGCCTGGCAGCAGACCTTCGGTTCCTACACCGTGATCGAGGCGCGCCGGCTGACCACGTCCGGCGCGCTCTCGGCCACGCAGATCCTCTCCGAGGACGATGGCGAATCGAGCGCGACGTTCGCCCAGGCCGGCTTCAGCGGCGGCAACGCGGCCGTCGTCTGGCGGCGGTCCGACGACACCAGCGACTCGATCCAGGCGGCCATCGGCCCGTGAGCATGAAGGCAACGAGATTCCTGTTCGGATCCATCGCCTTGCTGGTCCTGGGGGCGCTGGCGCCGACAACGGCGTCGGCGAGCTTCGGCGCGCCGCTCAACATCGCGCCGCCCGCCCAGGCCGCTGACGGAACCCAGGTGGCGACCAACGCGGTGGGCGACGCAGCGTTCGTCTGGGTGCGCAGATCCACCACCCCCCACCGCGTTGCGGCGCGAACTCTGACCGCCCAGGGGGTCCTGAGCCCGGTCATGGTCGTCTCGCCGCCCGGCTTGGACACGATCTCCGAGCGGGCGGCCCTCGACGCCGACGGCGATGCCGTCCTCGCGTGGGAGGCCACGGTCGGCGGTCAGGACCAGGTGCAGGCCCGGACGCTCACTTCTGCCGGCGTCCTCGGTCCGGTGATGGACGTCTCCGCGCCCGGCGCGGACACTTTTGGCGTGCGAGCTTGCGATGAACGCGAGCGGGGACGCCGTTTTCACCTGGGTGCTCGACAACCCCGGGACCGAGCCCAATCGGATCCAGGTCCGCAGGCTCAGCCCGACCGGTGTCCTCGGTCCGATGCAGACGATTACACCGCCGCGGACCGACGTAGGGTTCTGCCACGTCGGGGTGGACGAGGCCGGGGATGCGGTCTTCGTCTGGGGCCTTTTCGAGAATCCCATCCGCAGCCAGACCCGGGGGCTCAGCGCGGCGGGTGTCCTGAGCCCGATCAAGACCCTCGCGCCCCCGGGTGAGGATTCCTCAAACCCTGAGCTCGCGGTCGACGCAGACGGCGACGCCGTGTTCTCTTGGGCGCGCGTCGCCCAGCGGCGTCGACGAGTTCATCGTCCGGACCCGCGCGCGGAGCGCCGCCGGCGAGCTCAGCCGGATTCAGAACGTCGCCACGGTTCCGATCATCGGCAACGAGTTCTGGGATCCGGCTGTCGCCATCGATGCCGACGGCGACGCGGTATTCGCCTGGCTCGGTCGCGACGGCACGAACTGGCGTGTGCAGACGCGCGCCCGCTCCGCGTCCGGAGCCCTCTCCCCGAGCCAGTACGTCTCGGTCGCTGGCCAGGACGCCTCCCGGACGCACCGCCGCGGGTGGGCATGACGTCCGGCGGAAGCGCCGTCTTCGCCTGGGAGCAGACCGCTTCACCCTCGAACGTGATCCAGGCCCGCGTGCGTGACCCCGACGGGTCGCTGCGCGCGACCCAGACGCTCACCGACCCCGGGGAGACCCCCGCGCTCGTCGAGCGGCCACATCAGCGTCGTGGGCCAGAGCGCCGCGCTCGCGTGGATCGACGGCGGCGCGATCCGGGGCTCGCTCGGCCCCTAGCCGGGCGAGCCAGGCGCGGGCGAGGAGCAACGCGGCGCCCGCGGAGCCCGCGAACGGCAGCAGCGTCTCCTCGAGCGGGACGCCGGCGACGTGGGCGACGATCACGCGGCCTCACCGCCCTTGCCCATCGCATCGACGCCCCGGTCGATCATCTCGGTCCAGCCCTCGGTCGGGCCGGCGTCGGTGTAGGCGTCGTGCCAGTTGTTCCACTCGTACGTCGGCGTTTGCGGGTAGCCCTCGGGTGAGTCCTCCCACTCCTCCTGGCGGCCGAGCGCGGTGATGTCGAGGTAGTTCCAGGTGCTGCCCATCGCCTCGTCGCCGCGGTTGTCGATGGCGTACGTGCGGTACACGCTGTCGCCGTCGCGGATGAACGCGTTCGTGGCGTGCCACTCGTCGACCCCGAAGTCGGCGTCGAAGTCGTCGGTGAGCGTGAACCAGGGGATGTGCCCCCAGCCCATCCGTTCCTTCAGCCGCTCGATGTCGGCCTGTGGCGCGCGCGAGACGAAGGCGAGCGACGTGTCGCGGGCGTTCAGGTGGGCGGGGTGAGCGACCTGGTCGGCGACCAGCGAGCAGCCCGGGCAGGCGTGCTCGGGCCAGCCGTAGACGCCGGGCTCGAAGAAGGCCCGGTAGACGATCAGCTGGCGGCGACCGCCGAAGAGGTCGAGCAGGCTCAGCTTGCCGTCCGCGCCCTCGAACTCGTATTCCTTCTCCACGGGCATCCACGGCATCCGCCGGCGCTTGGCGGCCATGGCATCGCGCGCGCGGGTCAGCTTCTTCTCCTCGACGAGCAGCTGCTGGCGCGACTGCTCCCACTGCTCAGGTGAGACGATCGGGGGTGTGTCCATCTGGAATCAGCCTTTCGGTCTTCGCGTTGCGGTTCTAGTGGTTCCGACACCGCCCCCGCCGCAAACGAATCGGCCGATTCCTTTGGTGGCGAGCGGGCGTCGTAGCGGGTGATGAGCGAAGCCGCGCTCAGCCGTGCACGCGCGGGCGACGAGGACGCCTTCCGCGAGCTGCTCGACCCCTACCGGGCCGAGCTGCGCCTGCACTGCTACCGGATCCTCGGCTCGTTGCAGGACGCCGAGGACCAGCTCCAGGAGACGCTGCTCGCGGCCTGGCGCGGCCTCGAGGGCTTCGAGGGGCGCTCCTCGATGCGCTCGTGGCTGTACCGGATCGCCACCAATCAGTGTCTGAATGTGCTTCGAGCCCGCAAACGCCGACCACAGGAGGTGTCCTCGATGGTCGAGCCACCCGAGCCCACGCGCAGGGCCGAGCCGATCTGGCTCGAGCCGTACCCCGACACTCTGATCGAGGGGCTCGCCGACACGGCGCCCGGGCCGGCGGCGCGCTACGAGACCCGGGAGTCGGTCGCGGTCGCGTTCATGGCGGCGCTGCAGATCCTGCCGCCGCGCCAGCGGGCCGCGCTCGTGCTTCGCGACGTGCTCGGCTTTCATGCCGCCGAGGTCGCCGAGATGCTCGACAGCAGCGAGGCCTCGGTGAAGAGCGCGCTCCAGCGGGCGCGCGCGACGCTCGACGAACGGCTACCGCTCGGCGGGCGCGAGCGCGCGCCGCTGCCGCGCTCCGAACGCGAACGCGAGCTCGTCGCCAGCTTCGCGACGGCGGTTGAGAGCGGCGATTCCGACAGCGTCGTCGCGCTGCTCACCGACGACGCGTGGCTGACGATGCCGCCCGAGCCCTACGAGTATCAGGGCGGCGAGGCGATCGCGCGGTTCCTGCGCGACCGCGAGGCCCGCCGCGGCGCGTCGCTGCGGCTCGTCCCCACCCGCGCCAACGGACAGCCGGCCTTCGGCTGCTACCTCCCCGACGCGCAGGCGCCGATCGCGCGCGCCTATGGGGTGATGGTGCTGACGCTCACCGAACAGCGGATCTCGGCGATCACGTGGTTCGGCGAGCGCAGCCTGATGGCGCATTTCGGGCTGCCGCGGACCCTGCCTGAGTAGCCCGGCCCGCCGCTAGTGGTGGTGGTGATGGTGGTGACGGTGCTTGTGCTTGCGCTTCTTGACCACAGTGTTCGCGGGCGCCTCGTCCTCGTTGCCGCGGTCCTCGTCGTAGATCGGCGAGTCGGCGCCGTGCGCATAGTCGAGCTCCGCCCAGTGGCTGAGCGACTGCGAGGGCTTTACCTTGGCGACGATCCGCGCCCGCTCTCCAGGCGCCAGGTCGAGCCGGCAGATCGCCCCGGGGTGAACGGCGAAGTAGGTGACGCGTTTGCAGGTTCCGTTCGTGGTCTCCAGCGAGACGTACTTCGTCCCGACCACCGGCTTGGCGAGCTTGTTCGGCTTCGAGGTGACCAGGTCGACGTCGGGGTCGATCGGGACCGTGCCCAGGTTCTCGACCGAGACGGTGTACGTCACGGCCTTGCCCTTCTTGACCTTCTTCGCCGAAGCCTCCTGGGCGAGGCTCGCGTCGAAGCGGATCTCGCGCAGCCGGAGGTGGAACGCGCCCGCCTCGTACAGGTCGGTCTGGACGCGGATCATGTAGGTCGTTCCCGCATGGGCCAGGAACTCGTCGCGGGCACCGTAGAGGCCGTCGCCCTCGCACCCAGGTGGCAGGGGGTCACCGAAGTAGCTGGGCTCGAGCTGGCCCAGGGATGCGACCGAGGTGCCCGTGTACACGGCGACCTGCGAGTTGCTCTGCGCGTTGCAGTTGTCGAACCAGATCCGCGTTCGCTTCGGCGCGGTCCACCGATACCAGACCGATTCGCCGTCGCCGACGCCGCCGAAGTAGTCCGGCTCGCCCGGCTCGAGCGTCGCGCCGACGGTCGTCCCGTCGACGTCGACGTTGAGCTGTTGGCCGAGGTCCTGCGCGGCGGCGAAGTTGTCGTTGGGCGGTGACAGCGCGGCCGCCAGCGCGAGCGTGAAGGTGGAGTCGTCCGCGTACTCGATCACCGAGATCGCGTAGGTGGACCCTGCCGCGACGTTGAACACCCTCCGGTCTCCGGGGCTGAACCCGTCGCAGTTCGGCGTGTCGGATCGAGGCTGCACCTCGGTCAGCGAGTTGACGGCGGTCCCGCGCCAGAGCTGCACCTTCGTGCCCCCCGAGCCGGCGCAGGTGTCGAGGTGGAGGAGCATGTTTTGGGGCGCGGTCCAGCGATACCAGACGCTGCCGTTGCCGCTCACGAAGTGATTCGGCTCGCCCGCCTCGAGCGTCGCACCGGCGGTCGTGCCGGCGACGCTGGCCGCGTTGCCGCTGATGGCCTGCGCGGCGGCGAAGCTGTCGTTGGGCGGGGCGGCGAACGCCGGGGCGGCGAAGACCAGCGCGCCGGCCGACACCACCATCACAACGCCGCTTCTGAATCGCATCAAGCGCCCCCTCACGAGCCGAGTTATCCGGCTCTCGGGCGAGCCTACCCCGGGGCTCCGAACATTCCTAGCCGGATGCGTTGAGGGCGACCGCGGCGCGGATGAGCGCCTTGAACGCGCCGGCGTCGACCTCCTCACCCTCGTGGATGTCGATCGCGCGCCTCGTGTTCCCTTCGAGGCTCGAGTTGAAGAGCTTGGCCGGGTCCTCCAGCGAAGCCCCCTTGAAGAAGGTCAACTTGACGACCGATTTGTAGGTCTCGCCGGTGCAGATGATCCCGTCGTGCGACCACGACCGGTGTGCCCGGGCTCGTCCGCTTCACCCACTTCACCTCCTCCACGACGTCGGGGTCCGCCTCCTTGATGAGCTTGCGCATCCTGCTCAAGGTCTCTCCGCGCCAGTCCCCGAGCTCGGCGATCCGCTCGTCGATCTGCTCGGATGCCGGCCGATCCGCGGTCGAGCCTGACTCACTCATGTTCTCCTCCTAGCCCTCTATTTCTGCTTCAGAATCGTTGCGAGTGCGCGGTCCAGATCGTCGGTAGCCGAGTCGCCGGCCCGCGGCGCGCGCCAGCCGACGAAGCCGTCGGGGCGGACCAGCACGGCTCCATCGGACTCGACTCCGGAGAGCGCCTCGAAGCGGCCGAGGGGGGCCTCGAGGTCGCCCGCTTCGCCGACGGTGTACACGGCAATTGGGATCCCTCGCGAGCCCGCGGCCTGCTCCGCGGCACCGCGCCAGGCGGCGCCGTCGGGCCCGGCGAGCAACACGAAGCCGGTGCCGAAGGCGTCGAGGGTGGACATGCGCTCGCCGTCGCGCTGCACCCACAGGTGTGGTGCGCGACCCCCGGGGCACGCGTTCTGCACGTAGTCGGCCACCGGGTTTGAGACCGGCGGCGGGACGGTCCCGTCGGAGGCCACCGCCCCTTCCTCGTAACGGAACCCGAGGTCCATTCCCTGGCGACCGCCCGGCGGCCGGGCCGCGATGCCCGCTCGCACCGTGTCGAGATCGCCCGCTCGCACCGCCTCGACCATCTTGATCATCCCGCTGCCACGTTTGGCGCTGTAACCCACGTTCGTCTCGGCCACGGGCCGACGCTCGGTCTCGTAGGTGTCGAGGAGATCGGGACCGGCCCAGCCGGACACCACCGCCCCGACCTTCCATGCCAGGTTGTGGGCCGAGTGCAGGCCGGTGTTCATCCCGACCCCGCCATCCGGCGTCGTCCGATGCGCCGCGTCACCGGTGAGCAGGACGCGCCGGTCGCGAAACGCGGTGGAGAGTTCGGCGCCCATGATCCACGACTTGATGCTGATGATCTCGACGTCGAGGTCGTGGACGCCGGCCGCGCCGCGGATCGTCTCCACGCAGCGCTGCTCGGTGAAGTCCTCGACGGTTTCTCCGGGACCGAGGTTCACGTGCAACAGCCAGACGTCGTCGCCGTTGATGGTCACGAACGACCCGGTCAGGTCCGGCGTGATCACGGCGTAACTCCAGGCCGGGCGATCACGCACAAGCGGACCCAGCGCCGCCCGATGAAAGACGTTGACGAAGTGCCCCATATCGGCGTCGCCGGTCCGGCCGATCCCGCATGCGTCGCGCACCGTGCTGTCGTTACCGTCGGCGGCGATCATGTACCCGGCGCGGACGGTGCTCGTCTCCCCTCCGTCGCGGGCGGTGATCGTCGCCGTCACGCCGTTGTCGTCTTGCTCGAACCCGGTCATCTCGAAGCCGTAGTGCAGATCGGCGATCTCGTGGGCCTGCGCGCGTTCGCGCAGCACCGATTCGGTGATGTTCTGCGGACAGCGGAGCCCCGTCGTCGGGCTCTGAGGCTCAGGCGACCTGTCGTCGGGCTCGACCGTCTCGGTGCGGCCCAGCTCATCACCCGAGAGGGTCGTTGTCCAGATCATGCGATCGCAGAAGGCCCCCGGAACTCCCCGGCGGCGCACCTCGTCCTCGGCGCCCCACAGCCGCAGGAGCTCGGCGGTCCGCTGCATGATCCCGACTGCTTTGGGATGCTCGAGCGTGCCCGGGTACTTGTTGACGAGCATCGACGGAACGCCGAGACGCGACAGCGTCAACGATGCGGCGAGCCCCGCGGGACCGCCGCCGACGATCAGGACCGGTGTCTCGCTTCGCATCCGGCGGCGGACCGTACTCCCTCCCGCCCGCCGAGGGCATCGCTCGACGCCTTCTTCTCGAATAGCCGAGAGGCGAGTCGTGCGCTTCTCCGAACCGACCGCGGCCGTTCTCCAAGCCCCTTAGGGCGAGCAACTCGGCGGAGCGACGTCGGGTGAGGTGGCGCTCGGCGCGAGATACTCCCGAGCGATGCCGGAGGAGAACGTCGAGCTCGTGCGCGCGGCGTGGGGCGCGTGGCTTCGGGGTGACCTGGACACCCTGTTCGCCCGGTACTTCGACCCCGACGCCATCTATGACCTGACGCACTTCCGCGAATGGCCGGATCCCATTTATCGTGGTGTCGACGGCGTCCGCCGCGGGCTGACCGAGTGGCTCGAGGTCTGGGAGTCCTGGGAAGCGGGCGTCGACGATGTTCTTGCCGCCCCGGATGGCCGGATCGTTGTCCTCACCTGGCAGCACGGCAAGGGGCGACAGAGCGGGCTGCCGATGGACATGGAATGGGCGCAGGTGATCACGGTTCGCGGCGGGAGGATCACGCGGGTCGACGCCTATGACGCCCGCGCCGAAGCCCTCGAAGCCACTGGCCTGGAGTAGGCGCGGATCCCACCCGCCGAAGCCCAGCGCCCGGGTCCGAGCGGGAAGTCGGCGACATTTATGGGATCGAGACCGCGCGGACTCGATCACAGTCGACCGTTCGGCTACGAAAGCGTTGGGGAGCCTGTCGGTCGGAGTTCACGCCTGCGCCATGATCCGGCCGACGTTCTCGGGGGCGAAGAATTCCGGGGCGGGGAGGGTCGCGGCCTGCACGCTGACGAAGTCGTCCATGGCCTCCTGGTTGCTCCGCATCGCTCCGAGCAGTTGCTGCATTTCCGGCGGCGGTGGCTGGAGCTGTGCGAACTCGTCAGTGAACTCGTAGACCGGCAACGCTTCGCGGTCGCGGGTTAGCTGGTAGTCGGCCATCGCGTCCTCGTACGAGCGCCTCCCTGAGAACGAAGCGTCCAGAGCGTCGACCAACAGCTCGGCGTCGCGAAACGCGTCGTTGATGCCCATCGCCGTGATGGGGTTCTTGTGGTAGCCGGCGTCGCCGATCAGCGCCCAGCCGCTCCCGAATGGCTTGCGGATGTACCCAGGCAGCTCGGCTGAGCCGATGAACTTCGACTCTCGCTTCGCACCGCGCACGCGCTCGGCGAACTCGGGCGCGGTGTCGAGCATCGCGAAGAAGCTCCCCTCGATGTCACCACGGTTCGCCTTGAACTCCTCCACCGGCCAGCCGAAGGGCATCACGGTAAGGCCGTCGTTGGTCGGCGCTGCGGCCCAGCCACGGCGGTTCTCGGCCCGGATCGTCGTCTCGAAGCGATCGGTCGGCAGGTCGCTCCAGTAGGCGTAGTACATCGCCAGGCGCGAGGGCCGCCCCTCGTACGCCTCCGGCGCGACGGTCTTCGCCACCAGGGAGTGCTTGCCGTCCGCACCGATCACGACCTTGCCCCGCTCGGTGAGCGGGCTCGCGCCTTTGCCGTGACCACGAACGCCCGTTACGACCCCATCGTCGGCGTGGACCTCATCCACGGTGAAGCCCTCGCGCACCTCCGCGCCCGCTGCCGCCGCCGCCTCGACGAGCAGCTGATCGAGAAGCGTGCGTCGCGGGCAACAGGCATGGGCGATCCCATCGATCGGGCGCGGTGCTCCGGCGATCGTGAGCGGTCCGAAATCGAACGAGTAGGTCTCAAGTGGCGGGCAGCCGGTCGCCTCCAGCTGCTCGAGCAACCCCCAGCGCTTGAGTGCCGCCAAGCCGGGTGGATGCACGACGTGGGTGGACATGGTGTCGCTCGGGAACGTCGCCTTGTCGACGAGCAGCACCCGGTACCCCTTGCGCGCCAGCAGCATCGCGGTGGGCGACCCTGCGCACCGCGCTCCGATGACGATCGCGTCATAGCTCGCTTTGCTCACGGCCGTTACCCCCTGGTTCGTGGACCATCAAGGGTCTCACGGCGCGGGGCCTCACACAAGGCCGGCTCAGGCGTTGACGACGGTGCCGAGGCAGCGGATGCGGAGCGCACTCGGCGCGTAGACGACGCGGTTGGCCGCTTGCTGTGCGCCGCAGCTCCCGAGCACCATTTCCCGGGCGATCGCGGCCACCACGACAGGGCCGGCGAACGATGTCCCGCTCCAGGTCGCCCAGCCCTCGAACTTGTCGGGATCGATCGTGTTCACGCGGGGTGTGGGGCCGTCGAAGCTGGCGAAGAACGAGGAGACCAGATCGGCGCCGGGAGCGCATGCGTCCACCCACTCGCCGTAGTTCGTCCAAGGCGTGGGGCCGTCAGGGCCGAGGGCGCCGACCGCGATCACCCCTTCGTAAGCGGCGGGATACTGCGCTTGAGACGTCCCGTCGTTACCGGCCGAGGCGACGACGACGATGCCCGCGAGCTGGGCCGTTGCGATTGCGCTTCGGAGCCCGGGCGCCCCCGCCAGCGCGTTGCCGCCGAATGAGAGCGAGAGGATGTCAGGGCGGTCCCCGTCGGGAAGCGCGGCGAGGTCCTGGACCTTCTGGATCACGAGGCTCTCGATCGCCTCGCCGAGCCCGCTGATCGCGTGCAGAATCTGAACGGTGCATCCGACCGCGAGCTGCTCGATGATGCCGGCGATGAAGGTGCCGTGCCCGGCCACGGGGTCGAGCCAGTTGTCGCCCGCCCAGGTGATCCCCGCCTCGTTGACGAGGTTGTTGTCGGGACTGTCGGGGTCGCCGCTGATCCGGGCTGAGGCACCCGGGTTGCCGAGCAGATCGGGGAGCTGCGGGCCTGCGGCTAGTCCCGTGTCGATGACCGCGATCCGCGGATGCGTCCCCGGACCGTCCAGATCGCGGACCGGAAACTCGCGAGCCGCCGCCGGAATCGCCGACGAGGTCTGCAGATATGCATCGTGCGGGTTGGCCCGGTACGGGTTCGCCCGGTAGGGGTTCGCCCGGTAGGGGTTGGCCCGGTACGGGTTCGCCCGGTAGGGGTTCGCCCGGTAGGGATCGGCGGCAAGCGCGTCGAAGGTCCAGGACGGATGCGGGCTCCCGCAGCACTCGTCGCACCCGTGCGCGAAGAAGACGTGATCGGGCTGGACCTGGAACCCGTCCGCGCGCGACAAGCTGATCGCTTCGAGCGAAATGCCGCCACCCTCCATCACCGTCCACTGCGCGTCCGGCGCATCCTCCCGGCCGCCAATCACCCGCCGCTCGTTGCGCCCGACGAGTCGGTCGAGGTGCTCCGCGGCCTCCTCGCCGCGAACGAGCGCTCGTCCTGCCACATAGGCGTAGGGGGTAGCACCGCCGGACCACGCGATCGGGGGTGGCGGCGTGGAGTCGGAAGCGTCGTTGCCTTCGGTCATTTCGCCTGCCTAAGTCTGGGTCGCAACCAAACCTACCTCGGCGAGCACCCTCTCCGCTAGGTCCGCGGCCGCGTCCACGGTGAGCGCGACGCCCTCTGTCTGCGCCGCGGCGAAGTCATCCGGGCCGACCCGCGAGGCAGCATCGGCGAGCAGCTCCGAACGGATCGCCTGATCCTCTTCGTAGAGCGCATAGTCGGCCTCGGCGAGGATCTCGTCGGCCTTCGCTTCGAGGACGATGGCGTGATGAAACCGCCCGCGGGCAGCGGCCAACCGCGCTGCGACCATCATCGCGAACGCAATCACAACCGGTTGGGCCCAGTCGCGGGCGAGGTTGAGCGAGACCGCCTGGTGGCGCGCGGCCGCCGGCTCGTCGCCGAGCCGCAGATAGGTCTCGGCGAGGTTGCCGTGGAGGGTCGCGAGGTTGGTCTCGATCCCCGCTGCCGTCGCGGCCCGCAGCTCCTCGTTGAAGGCTTCCGCCGCCGCCGCGAGGTTGCCGCAGGCCGCGGTCGCCATTCCGAGCAGGTTGTAGAGGCGAGCGCGAGCCTGCAGCGATCGCACCCAACCCAGCCCGTCGCGCGCCGCAACGGCCGCCCCCTTCGCGTCATCGCGCCGCAAGGCGAGGTCCCCGTAGCCGCGGACGACGCCGGCTTCGTCCCACTCAGGATTGCCGACCGACAGATGCCAGCTCAGCCGCCTCAGCGAGGATCTCCTCGGCCTGATCGAGCTCACCGAGGCGCAGATGGAGGTCGGCGAGGAGGGTCAGGAGCGCGACCCGCTCCGGCCCCGGGTCCCGGCGCGCCTCCAGGAAGCGGCGCAGTTCCGGGATACCGTCGCGGTAGGTGTCCCGAACGTCGTGGAAACGCCCGACGCACCAGGCGAGCGCGTTGGCGGAGGACGCGTCGTCCACTCGAGCGGCGCAACCGCGGACGTTGTCGAGCTCGAGCTCGATCGCGACGATCCAAGAGCGCCGCGTTGCGCGGGCCGGGCCGACCCGTTCGAGCAGCAGCGAGCTGAGCCGCTTCGTCGCATCGGCGAGATCGGCGGCGTCGGCGCGCGCGCGGGCATGGGCGCGAACGGTTGTCAGCAGGCGGTAGCGGCTGGCGCCCGCGGTCTCGACGGGCCGGACGAGCGAGGCGTCGATCAGGTCCCAGACCAACTCGGCGACGTCGCCCTCGTCGACCACACCGCCGGCAGCGACCGCCTCCGCTGCGCGCACGTCGAATCCGCTCGCGAACGCGCTCAGGCGCCCGAGCACGATTCGAGCGGCGGGCGCCAGGAGGTCGAGACTCCAGTCCAGCAGGCGCTCGAGGCTGCGCTGGCGATCGGGCAGGGTCGGGTCGCGCGAGCGCACGACACTGGGCGAACGGCGCACCTGGCGGAGGATCTCTGCCGTTGGCAACGTCGCGGTGCGGGCGGCGGCGAGCTCGATCGCGAGCGGGAGGCCGTCGAGCTCGGTGCAGAGTGCCGCGACCACCTCTCGCTCGGCGTCGTCCGCGGCACGATCCGCAAACAGCTCGGACGCCCCTTCGGTGAGCAGGGGGCGGACGCGGTAGCTCTGCTCCCCACGAAGGCCGAGCGGCTGGCGACTGGTGGCGAGGATGCTCACTCGCGGGCAACTCGCAATCAACTCCGCGGCCACGCCGGCGGCCGCTTCGGCGAGGTGCTCGCAGTTGTCGATCACGAGCAGCGAGTGGCGTTGCTCGAGGTAGGACAACACCTTCGGCCACCGCTCCGCCTCCGGGACAACCGGGGCGCCGACGGCGGCCCCCACCGCCTCCGCGATCAAGGCCCCGTCGTCGAGCGGCGCCAGGTCGATGAACCACGCTCCGTCCTCCCATTCGTCCGCGACGCTGAGCGCAACCTCGATCGCGAGCCGGGTCTTGCCCACGCCACCTGGGCCGATCAGGGTCGTCAGCGTCCGAGCCTCGATCCGCTCGGCGACGCGAGCGACGTCATCGTCGCGGCCGATGATCGACGTCGTCGGCCGGGTCAGGTTGTGGTGCTCGGCGGGAGGTACACGCGGTGGCGCATCGATCTCCGGGACGTGCTCGCCGATCGCGGCGAAGAGCTCGATCGGCGACTCGAAGTCGCGGACGCGGAAGAGGCCGAGCGGGTGGACCACAGACTCATCGAGGCCGCCTGCCGTCTCCCGGGTGAGCAGGATCTGACCGCCACGGGCGGCGCCGACGATCCGCGCCGCCTGATTCACCACCAGCGCCGTGTAGTCGCCCTCGGTGGGCCGCGCGTACCCGGTGTGCATCCCGATTCGCACGCGTCCCGGCCACCCGTCGGCGGCGAGCGCGCGTTGCGCGGCGACCGCCGCGGCGACCGCGCTGCCGCTATCGCCGAAGACGACGAAGAACGCGTCCCCGATCGTCCTCACCTCGTGCCCTTCGTGAGCCTTCCACGCTGCGCGCAGGAGCTCGTTGTGCCGGCGCAGCACGCGCTCGAAGTCAGGGCCGAGCTCGCGGAGCATCTGGGTCGACCCCTCGATGTCCGAGAAGACGCAGGTGATAACCCCCGAAGGCAGATCGGTCGTGATTGCCATCTCGCCCGGACATTCTCGCGCCGCGGTGCAGGTTCATGTTGTGCGTTCGCCGAGCAAGTGCCGCACGTCGGGTAGTGGAACCGAATCGGACGCCCGTTAAATTCAATCGGGTGGTCGTCCAGACCGAGCAGGAGCCCCAGACCGCGGGCGAACTGATCCGCTTCTGGCGCGCGCGACGCGGCCTCAGCCAGCTCGAGCTGTCCCTGGACGCGAACGTCTCGACCAAGCACCTGAGCTTCGTCGAGACCGGCCGGTCCAGCCCGAGTCGCCAGCTCCTCGTCCACCTGGCCCAGCACCTCGATCTGCCGATCACCGAGCGCAATCGACTGCTGCTCGCGGGCGGCTTTGCGCCTCCCTATCTGGAGCTGCCCTACGACGGGGACGTGATGCAGCCGCTTCGGGAGTCGCTCGAGCGGCTGCTCGAGGCGCACGAACCGAACCCGGCTTTGATCGTCGACGGACTCTGGAACCTGATCGAGGCCAATCGAGCCGCGTCGCTTCTCTGGGACGGGGTCGACCCCGAGCTACTGGAGCCACCGATCAACATGCTTCGCCTCGGCGTTCACCCGGGCGGCCTGCCGCGGATCTCCTCGATGACCGCCGCGTGCAACGCCCCACTGATTCACCGGCTCAAGCGCAGGAGCCGCGAGGACGCCGACCCCGCCCTCGCCAAGCTCATCGAGGAGGTTGAGTCCTACCTTCCCGGCGAGCCGCCGGCGGGCCTCGCCACCCAGCCGGTGGTCTCGCTCAAGCTGCAGACCCCTGTCGGCGAGGTCGAGCTGTTCACGGTCATCGCCACCCTCGGAGCCCCGCTCGACGTCACGGCCGCGAACCTCGCGATTGAGACCTTCCTGCCGATGAACCCGGAGAGCGCAGCGCGGCTCGCCGAGCTGCGCGCCAACCGCGGATCGCCAGGCTGACCATGCGGGACGAATCGATCCCGAAGCTCTGCCTGCCCCGCGACGGAGCTATGCCGCGCGAACGGCGAACTCCAGCAGCGTCACGGGGCCGAACGACGTGATCAGCGCCACGTCGACGGCGTCCCGGCCACGCCCGACGACCACGCGGCCCACCCGGCGGCGGTTGTTGCGAGCGTCGAATGTGTGCCATGCGCCATCGAGGTAGACCTCGAACCAGGCGGCGAAGTCCATCGGCTCGGCGGGTTGCGGCACGTCGATCTCCGGGATGTAGCCGCACACGTAACGCGCCGGGATGTTCAACGCACGGCAGAACGTGATCGCCAGGTGGGCGAAGTCGCGACAGACGCCCTGACCGGCGCGGTAGGCGTCGACCGCCGTGGTCCAAGGGTTCGAAGCGCCGGCCACCCACTCGAGGTGACCGTGCACGAAGTCGACGATCGCCTGGACGCGGTCCCACCCGGGCGGGAGGTTGCCGAAGCGCTGCCAGGCGTCGTGGCCGAGCTCATCGGGCAGGCAGAAGCGGCTCGGCATGATGAACGCGATGTACTCGTCCGGCAGCGCCATGATCGGCGTCTCCGGCGTGCCCCGGGCGGTCGGATCCGTGGGCCGCGAGAGCAAGACCTCGGCTTCGTAGACAATTCGTGACGCGCCCGCGGGGATCGTGACCCGCTCGCACCGATTGCCAAACAGGTCGATGTAGCCGTGGTGATCGGCGTCGGTGTCCCAGCGCTCGGCCTGCACCTGGAGGTCGGGCCCCGATGGCGCGACCTGGAGGACCGCGGAGACGGGCTGCGGCGTCTCGAGACCGACCGTACATCCCACCGTGAGGGCCAGCGGTCTGTCGTCGTTGCCCGGAACGCCTACACCGTACCCCCGCCACCAACGGGAGTGCCGCGCATCGCTTCCGCATCGCGCGAGCGCGAGCACTATCCGGCGTGACGCCGCTAGCCTCGCTGGACACCGATCAAAGGAGAGAGCATCGCCGCAAACGCCGATCCGACGTCAGCACGACGCAACCGCGGGCCGTACGAAGCGGAGGCTGCTCTCGCGGGCGTGACCGCTGCCGATGAGGGTCCGGCGCTCCTCGAGACCCCTCCCAAACCAACCGCCGCCGAGCGCCAGGTCGCGGATCTGACTGCCGATCGACGCCGATGCCGACGCAGCCAAAGCCGTCCTGGATCGAGTCCCGCTCTGGTTCCACACCTTCGCCCTCGACCGCGGCAGCAAGCTCTACACACCGGGCATCGCCCGTGATCACCGCTACCGGATCCCGGCGCTGCCCGAGGACCTCAGCGACCTGAGCGTGCTCGACGTCGGCACCTTCGACGGCTTCTACGCGTTCCTCGCCGAGGCTCGCGGGGCGAAGCGGGTCGTCGCGGTCGACAACGAGCAGTACCGGGAGTGGATCAGCTCCCGCTGGGGCGTCGAGCTTCAGGGGGGCGAGGGGTTTGCCGCAATCCGGGAGCTACTCGACTCGGACGTCGACTACCACCGCCTCGACGCATTCGATCTGGATGAGCTCGCGGAGAGGTTCGATCTCATCCTCTGCTTCGGGATCCTGCACCGGGTTGAGAATCCGCTGGGGCTGCTCAGGATCCTTCGCCGACGCCTCGCGGACGGGGGGCGGGTGTTAGTCGAAACTCTCGGGCCGACGGATCGGGCTCTCGATTCCGCGGCGGCCGTTGAGGTCCCCGAGCCAGGAGAGGTCTATTCGCACGACGATTTCGTCTATTGGGGCTTCACGCCCGGAGGTCTGGACGCGATGGCCCGTCACGCGGGCTTCGAGGGCTTTGAGCTGATCGACGCTCCGACCATCGACAGCCATCAACGGCTGATCGGGGCGCTCGTCTCCGGTTCGCTCGACTGACCGCGGGCCGCGGGCGGGCGGCATTGCTTCGTTCACACCAGCAAAACACCCGCTTTCCAGGTCCTTAACAGCTCGCACGCGTCTTCGTGATCGCATTCGTGTGGATCGGAGAACGCCTCGACACTGCCCCCGCTATACGCGCATCGACTCGGCCGTCATTACGGTCCTGATTCCTCGGCGGCCGCGCTTCAACGCACCCTGAGCGGCCCGATAGAAGGCCTCGAGACCGACGTCTGCCTGACGCGCGACGGCGAGCTCGTTCTGCTCCACGATCCGTTGCTGACGCTCGGGACCACGCTCGATGGCTGGGCGCACCAGACGCCGGCCGAGGAGATCCGATCGGCGCTCATCCGTGACGCCGCGGGAACGCCGACGGCCGAGCATCCGCTGTTGCTGGAAGAGCTGATCGAGCTGGTCCCGGAGTCGGTTCGCCTCCAGCTCGAGGTCAAGGCACACGCTGATCCCGCCCTTGCGCGCCGCACCGCGGCGGCGCTCTGTGATCGGCTCCGCGCGGAGCCGATCCGCGACCGCGTCGAGCTGATCAGCTTCCATGGCGAGGCATGCGCCGTCGCCGCTGCGAACGGGATCTTCTCGCGCCTCGTGATCTGGGCCGACTATGCGCCCGAAGCGCTCGCCTCTTGGGCTCTCCGGACGGGCGTGGATGGGATCTCGGTCGAGCACTTCCTACTCACTGACCGACTCGTCGGAGTGCTTCGGGACGCCGGACTGAGCCTCAACACCGGCACCGTGAACCACCGAGAGCTCCTGAGCCGGGTGCTCGAGTTCGCTCCGGACGCGATCGGCACCGATCGACCTCACGAGCTTCGCGCCGGCGCCGAGACACTCCCGGCGTTGGCGCTCCGCGCTGACCCCCGAGCCCTATTCGCAGAAGGCGATGAACGGGACGCCGATCAAGGTCACCTTCTTGGTCCCGACGTCGACCGCGAACTGAAACTTGCCGCCGTCGGACTTCGGGATCTTGGCGAGGGTGATCCCGAACACGTCCTCCGTGCCGTGGTCGAACTTCACGTGCGGAAAGGCCACCTTGATCGCGTGCTTGGACGATCCAACCCCCACCCCGGAGGCTTTGGCCCCGCCACGGACGATGATGTCGTTGGCGCGGCGTGGCTTGGTCTGCGTGAAATTGACCTCACCCTGCAGGGGCGCCTTGAGCTTCGCCGTGCGGGTGTTGGGAGCGAGCTCGCAGCCGTCGCGCAGGCCCTTGATCAGGCCCGCTTGCTTGAGCTTGGAAGCCTTGGCGCCGAGTTCAACGTCGCCCACGCCGTCGGCGGTGATCGCGGGGACGGCGGCGTAGGCCGCAGCGCCACCGATCAGGATCGCGGCTGCAACCGCAACGACCCGGACCGGCCTCCCGACGATCATGACCGTCAGCCTACTCCCGCGCCTGGGGACACGCAAATCCGCGAGGGGCGGAAAAAGACGCGCCGCGCGGTCGTTCATTCCTCATTGGTTAATCGGCGCGGTGTCGCGTCGGGTCTTCGAGCACTCCCAGAGGGGCAGGACTACATGGCAAGGCTGTTCGCGAGTCGCATTAGGGGTGGCTGCGGCCTGCGTGATGGCGCTGGACGCGGCCGGTACCGCGAGTGCGGCTGACAGCATCTACTGGTCCCGGGAGACGTTGGGAGAGTCGATCCGGCACGGGCCCCTGACCGGCGAAAATGGCGGTTCCACCCCGGCCCAGACCCTGTTCAACGACCCCGGCCGTCCGTGCGGGATCGCGCTCAACCCCACGGCCCGCAAGATCTACTGGGCCACCTGGGCCGGAGGTGAGATCCGGGTCGCCAACCTGAACGGCACCGGGACCGCCTCGACCCTGTTGGCGGCACCCGGGAACAGGCTTTGCGGTGTCGCGGTCGATCCCGTAGCCCGCAAGATCTACTGGGCGAACTTCAGCACCAACGAGATCCGGGTCGCCAACCTGAACGGCACCCGCGCCGTGACCCTGTTCACGGAACCCGCCGGGAGCGCCCCGAGCGGAGTGACGATCGACCCCGCGAACAACAGGATCTACTGGACGAACCAGTTCTCCGACGAGGTTCGGGCCGGGAACCTGGATGGCTCGGGCACCCCGCAGACCCTGTTTGCCGGCGAGGACAACCCGATCGGGGTCGCGGCCGACCCGGCGGCCGGCAAGATCTACTGGACCGACCTCGACTCCGACACGGTCCGGGTCGGGCCACTGGGGGGCAGCACCGTCGGCATCCCTCAGACATTGTTCAACAGCCCGTCGCCGAGCGGCCCAGCGATCGATCCAACGGAGAACAAGATCTACTGGGCAAGCTGGACGTCCAGCCTTGGGATCCGGTCCGGGAACCTCGACGGCACCGAGACGGTCTCGACCCTTTTCGGCGGCGAGACCGCGCCGGTGTTCGCCGCGCTGCTGAAGGCGCCTCTCAACACGCAGCGCCCGAGGATCTCCGGGGGAGCCAAGGTGGGGAGGCAGCTCACCTGCCAAAGCGGGACGTGGGCGCCCGACTTGCTCGCGTCGTTCCTGTTCAGGGCCCCCTCCGGCTACGCCTACCGGTGGAAGAGAAATGGGTCGAACATCGCCGCCGGTTCGACGTTCACGCCCAACCAGGCCGGCGCCTACAGCTGCACCGTGAGGGCCACCAACCAGGCCGGGTCGACCTCAGTAACGAGTCCCAGGAGGAAGGTCAAGGACGCGTAGGGCACCGCTTCCGATACTCGACGTCGCCCGCTGGTCACGCGCAGCACCACTCAGTGCTCGGCAACGAGCCGCGCTACAGCCTGGTCGACAGTCGGATATGCGTAGTCGAGGATCGAGTCGCCTGGTGCGGTATCGAGGACGTCGCGAACCTGACCGACGTCGCGGGCGATCACCAGCCGGACGCCGTTGGCCCGCAGCTCCCGCGCCACCTGGTCGAGCACCTGAGCGGCGGTCACATCAATGAACGGCATCGTCTCGGCGTCGATGACGATTGCGTGAACCTGATCGCTTCGGGCGGCGCTTCGGATGTCGGCGGCGATCGCGCCAGCATTGGCGAAAAACAGCCCCCCCTCGATTCTCAACACCGTGATGCCCTCGACCCGCCGATTTTCCGGGTGTCGATCCAGATCCGAGAAGTGACCGCTGATCCCGGGAACCCTGCCGAGCTCAGCTATTGGCGGCCGCGATGCACGGTAAAGAAGGAGCAGGAGCGAGATCACGACTCCGACGAACAGCCCCGCGAGCGTGCCCAGGACCATCACCCCGAGCATCGCTCCGATCGCCGCAACGAAGTCCGCTCGCGTCGCGAAGCCGTACGCGCGCCCGAGCCTGCTGCTGTAGACGCGGTAGAAATCGCGTAACGCCGCGAGATCGATCAGCTTGATCAGGGCGACGATCACGATCGCCGCCAAAGTCGCCTCGGGCAGGCTCTCGAAATAGCCGGTGAGAAACAGCAGGGTGAAGACCGTCAGCACAGCGACGATCAGACCGACGAGCTGGGTCCGCCCGCCGGCGCTGCTGTTTACCGCCGTCTTCGAGAGGCTGCCGTTGACGGCGAAGCCGCCGGAGATCCCGGCGCCGAGGTTCGCTGCTCCGAGGCCGATCAGCTCCCGGTTCGGATCGATCTCCCGCTGTTCCCGCTGGGCGTAGATCTTCGCGGTCCCGAGGCCCTCGGCAAAGGCGACGAGCATCACTCCCAGGGCCGCAGCCGCCAGAGCCCCGAAGCGGTCGAGGCTGACGTCGGGGAGACCCAGCGAAGGCAGACCGGGGTCGATCGAGCCGACGATCGCCACGCCGTGGGCGCCGAGGTCGAAGAGTTCAGTTGCCCCGATCCCCAGGACCACCGCCACCAGCGGCCCTGGGATGGCGGGCGCCACTCGACGAAGCCCGAACAGCACCACGAGGGAGCCCACCCCGACCAGGAGCGTGAGGCCGTCGGTCTCGTCGACATGGATCAGGAAGTCCCAGATCCGCTCGAAGAAGTCGCCGCTGCCAGGCTCGACTCCGAACAGCTTCGGAATCTGCCCGGCGATGACCGTCAGCGACAGGCCGACGATGAAACCCTTGAGTACCGGCTCGGAGATGAAGTTCGCGACGAAGCCGAGCCGCAGGAGACCGGCGACCAACGCGGCGAGCCCAACGACGATGGCGAGCGCAGCCGTCGTCACGACGAACTGGCCTGCGTTACCCGCGACGGCGTTCCCGACGATCGCGGCCGAAAGAGCCGCGGAGGCCGCGGACGGCCCGATGATCAGCTGGCGAGAACTGCCGAGGGCCGCGTAGAGAACCAACGCTGCCGGCACCGCGTACAGACCGACGACGGGTGAGACCCCGGCGATCGTCGCGTAGGCCAGAGCCGAGGGCACGAGAACGGCCCAGACGGTCAGCCCAGCGGCTACGTCCCGGCGAGCCCAGTCGCGCTGGTAAGCCCTCAGCGATGGAAACACGCGCTCACGACGCTTCACCGGCCGGAAGTCAACCTACCCTCCCGCGGGTCGCGCGGCCATGCCGGCAACCAGCACAACCATGTCAAAGCGCCGATCGTGCGAGCGCCCGCGGATCCCCGAATCCCGCATCGCCAGGCGGGACCCGAGGGAGTGGAGCTAAGTCGGCCTCGAACCGACGACCTCCTGATTGCGAAGCGGGGCGCGCTCGAAGCCTAGAACCAACGCTTGCGACTCTCGATTTGGGCACCCAGAACGCGCTTGGTGCCCAATGGATGCCTGACTTCTCACCGCCGGCCGGCCGCCTCCTACTACTCGATCCGAAACTTCGCGGTCACGCGTTTGGAGGGCTGGTTGGCGGAATCTCTAGCCCGGGCAATCAGCCTGTAGCGGCCGGGCGAGAACGTGCGTTGCCCGAGCGTCGCGGTGAAGGGAACGCTGCTTTCGCCCCGTTGGAGCCGGCGCTTGAACACGTGCGGGTGCCGAGGCGGGGGTCCTCCCTGCCGTCGCGGTGGGTCGTGCCGGATTCGGAATCGAACCTTGGCGGACTCGGACAGAGAGATCTTGATCAGGGCTCCGCGGGCTCGCGCCAGCGAGGTCGGCGCGGGATCGGCGACGAAACTCCTGGGCCTAACCCGCAGATGGGTTATCCCGGGCAATGGGTCGTTCCCTGAGTCGACCGCGAGGCCGTACGGATCATCCGCACTGATGAATCCCGGGGTGAACCCGGAGGTGTCGAGATTCGTGCGGCCGATCGGGCCTGGGCGGTTCGCCCAATAGATGTGCTCGGCGTCGACCGCGATGCCGTACGGGTTGACGTTCCCCGCTATGAAGGTCCGGCTGACGGCGGTGCCGTCGAGGCGGGCTCGGGAGATGCGCCCGCCGCTGCCCCAGTAGATGTGGCTGGCGTCGACCGCGATGCCGGTTGTCGGAGAACCTGTGCCGCCGATGAAGCTCTGGTTGATGTTCGTACCGTCGGTGTCCGCGCGGCCGATCGCGCCGAGGTAGTTGCCCCAGTAGACGTGGCCGGTATCGACCGCGATCCCGGTCGGCATGCCCGGGACGGCGATGAAGGCCCGGTTGACGTTCGTGCCGCCGACCTCCGCGCGGCCGATAGCGCCCGCGTCGTTCGCCCAGTAGATGTGGCCGGCGCCGACCGCGACTCCCTGCGGGGAGCCGACGTCGCTGATGAACGTCTCGGTGACGTGCGTGCCATCGAGGTCGGCCCGGCTGATGGCCCGCGTCTCGCTGTTCGCCCAGTAGATGTGCTCGGCGTCGACGGCGATGCCTGTCGGACCCCCGGCGCCGCTGATGAAGCGCTGGTTGACGCCGGAGCCGTCGAGGTTGGCGCGGCCGAGCGTACCCCGACCCTGGTTCGTCCAGTAGACGAAAGCATCGGCCTGCGCGGCAACGATCAAGGGCAAGCAGACCAACAACGCTGCGAGCGGCGCGAAGGCGGTGGCGAGGGTCGGCGAAGGCGGTCGGGCCCGCTGTTGTCTTGGGTCCGTCATCGCTTCAGTTTCACTCGGAGCTTGTCGGTTTCGCTGTTCCCCGTCGCGTCGGTGAGCCTCACCGAGACCTTCGCCCAGGCCTTCCTGCCGCGCTCCAGGTGCCCGGCGACCCTCTTCGCCGCCGTTCGCTTCGGCCGCAGCCGCAGCCTCTCCGACTGGCCGCCTTGGACCGTCCCCGCGCGAGGCTTCAGCCGGTACGTTCGACTGGCCCGGATCGCTCCCGTGGCCCGGTAATCGAGGTCCTCGCCCGCTGCCACCTCGATGGTGACCCCGATCCTGTGGCCTTGCTGTCGCTGGCTCTGCTTGGCGCTGGCCGTTCCCGGCGGCCCCAGGGCGTCGACCGCAAGGCCGAACGGGGTCTTGCTGCCGGTACTGATGAACCTGTTCTCGACATCGGTGCCGTCGAGCTTGGCGCGGACGATCCGGCCGCGGAAGAACTCGCAGTTGCCGACGCATTCATCGAGCGTCCAATACAGGTGGTCTGCGTCGACGGCGATGGAGAGCGGATACGTGGGGAGCGGGATGAAGGTTGGCTCGACCGCGCTGCCGTCGAGGTTGGCACGGCCGATCGAGTTGGATTCCGTTCCGTTCGCCCAGTAGATGTGATCGGCATCGACGGCCACGCCGCCCGAGTTGCTGGCGTGGATGAAGTCGGTCTGTACGTCGCTTCCGTCGAGATTGGCACGACCGATGCGGTCGGTGAAATCGGCCCCCCAATAGATGTGAGCGTCGTCGACCGCGATCCCGCTCACTGCCCATGGTGGAAGGCCGCTGATGAAGGTCCGGTCGGCACCGGACCCGTCGAGGTTGGCGCGGCCGATCGTTCCCCACTGCTCCACCCCAGCCGAGCTCGGCACGTAATCCGTCCAGTAGATGTGGTCGGCGTCGACGGCGACCGACGTCGTCGCGTCGCTCAGGTCGGTGATGAAGTGCGGATGCTCATCCGATCCGTCGAGCGCGACGCGCCCGATCGCCCCGCCACCGGCCCAGTAGAGGTGGGCGGAGTCGACTGCGATCCCGCGGCTGACCGAGGGGTTGGCGACCAGGCTTTGGCCCGCTTGCGAGCCGTCGAGATTCGCGCGCGCAACCTCTCTGGCGCTGCCGTCCGGGTTCGCCTGCGCCCAATACACGTAGGCCGCGGCCCACGGGGCGAGTAGCAGCGGCAGCGCGAGAATCACGGCGACCAGCAGGGTCAAGCCGACCTTTCCCAAGGCCGTCACATCGACTCCCGCCGACGCTGGATGATCTCGCACGACCGCGGCTCCGAGTCGACGGCGTCAACGATCGCCTCGTCGTCGCCGCCGCGACCGCAGTTCAGGAGTCCGTCCCTGTGTCCGTTGCTCGCCGAGATCTCATCGATGCCGGGGCCGAGGTAGATCCGGTTCTCGGTGCTGAAGGGGCGATCTTGCGAGGAGAAATCGGTCTCGACGTACGCGATGTCGTCCCCCTCGCCGGTGCGGACGAGATCCTTGCCGCCTCCGTCGTAGACGGTCTCGTCCCCGGGACCGCCGTAGATCTCGTCGCGCCCGGTGCCGCCCCATAGGGTGCCGTCCCCAGCGCCCGCGAGGATGCGGTCGCGTCCCGGGCCGGCGAAGATGCTGTTGTACCCATGGGCGCCGGAGGCGACCCTGACCAGATCACGGCCCGCGCCGCCAGATAGGTCGAGCGACCCCGCCACCGTGTCGTCGACGCGCAGTCGGTCGTCGGCATTCCCGCCACCCATTGCTACGTCCGCGTCGTCGCTCGGAGCGGGATCCGGGCAGCGCACCTTGCGCCTCGCGAGCCGTTCGCAGCCAGGATCGATCCGGCCGAACGGCCGCGTGTCGGTGGCCACGTAGGAATCGATGCGCGCCTTGTAGGCAAGGTTGAGGACGTGGCTCTTCCCGCTCGTGTACGCAGAGACAGAGATCGTGCCGGGAGAGCCGAATCGCGAATCGGGACCGCTGAGCTCGATCGACGTCGCGGAAGCCTGGGGGGCCCAGAATGCGGCGCTCGCGAGCGTTAGGCAGACCGCCTTGGCGCATCTGGAGCGGACGGTCATCGGAGAACCTCCTCGAGCTGCGTGCTCCGGCGGACGAGATCACGGAACACGGTCCAGGCGGGTTTCGGATCTCCCTCTGCACTTAACAACCCGGCGAACCGGCGGAAGTCGCAGATCGGTGGATTCGGGCCAGTCGTCTCTCGATCCAGCTCCCCACGGTCAGGAACCACGTCCATAGCGTGCTCGAGAAAGCTCGGCGTTCACGGCCACGGCCGCGGCCGGGGCCCGGCCTCCCCGACTGACCGACCGGCGCCTCGTGCGGGGCATGGATCGAATTTAGATCCAACGATCCATTGCCCTCGTCGGACGTTGCGGAGAGGGTTGAGCAACCGGGCCAGATCTGACGAAGGGGGCTCCGACGTCAGATCGCACTTCAAACTTTCCTCGAGGGAGGGGTCTTAATGGGAAGTCTTAGGAACTGGTTGCGGCGGAGTCGCCGCTTGCCGCTTGCCGTTGCGACAGCACTCGTCACCGGGCTCGCGTTCGCGATCATCGCGAGCGGGACCAGCCTGCCCGGCAGCAGCTTCGAGATCGACAACGACGCAAACCTCAGAGTCGACGGCACCTTCGGCGCCGCCTCCCTCGACTGGGCAAACGTCACCGAGACCCGCAAGGCCGACCAGCCGAGTGGCGCGAGTGACAACTCCTTCGGTAACGGCACCAAGGAGGACACGGCCGTTCCGAGCGTCGTGAGCGGCAGCATCCCCCCGAACAAGAGCGACCTGCTCAACTTCGGCGTCTACCTCGAGACGACCCCGTCGGGCGCCAGGTTCCTGAACGTCTTCTGGCACCGAGTGCAGGAGCCAAGCGGCACGACGAATATGGACTTCGAGTTCAACCAGTCCAGCACCGTCTCGGCGAATGGGGTGACGCCCGTCCGCACCGCTGGCGACTTGCTGATCCAGTACGACCTCGCGAACGGCGGCACCAACCCGCAGCTGTTCCTCTCGCGCTGGATCGGCCCCGCTGGTAACCCGGCCAACTGCCAGGCGTCGAATACGGTGCCCTGCTGGTCGACGAAGTCCAACCTGAGCGCGCAGGGCGACGCCACCGGATCGATCAACACCTCGCCCATTCCGGCGACGCAGTCCGACGGGCTCGGACTGATCTCGCCACGCACCTTCGGCGAGGCCCAGATCGACTTCGACCGCCTCACGGGTGGCACCACCAGGTGCACGTCGTTCGGCAGCGCCTACCTGAAGAGCCGATCCTCGGACTCGTTCACCTCGGCGCTGAAGGACTTCATCGCCCCGACGAGCGTGAACCTCAACAGTTGCGCCAGGGTGATCATTCGCAAGCAGACCACTCCGGAGGAGGATCCAAACACGACGAACTTCGGGTTCACGAAGAACTTCCCGACGGACCCGACTAGCGCCGACACGTTCACGCTTCAGGACGACGGCGTGAAGGACTACGGCCAGACGGTGAGGCAGGGCTCCAACTACGTCGTGGACGAGAACGTGATCCCGAACGGGTGGGACCTGCAGAGCATCAACTGCGACGCCAGCGACAACGTGTCGCCGATCATCGACGTCGGTGGGGGGACGGTGACCTTCGACATCGACAGTTCCGCCGACGTGGTCGACTGCACGTACCGCAACCGGGTGCGCGGCAGGATCGAGATCGAAAAGCAGACCGATCCGGCCGGCGGCACCGGCTTCGGCTTCACCAGCAACCTGCCGGGCCCCAACGACGTCTTCTCGCTCGACGACAACGGGCAGCAGAACGCCAACAACCTGCTCCCGGGCTCCTATCAGGTCACCGAGGACGACCCGAGGCCGGGCTATGACCTCACGAACCTGGTCTGCACCGATCCCTCCGGCGGGACCACCACCTCGCTGCTCGCCCGCCGGGCCAGCATCGACCTGGCCCCCGGCGAGACCGTGCACTGCACCTACACGAACACCAGGCGCGGCAGGATCGAGATCGAAAAGCAGACCGATCCGGCCGGCGGCACCGGCTTCGGCTTCACCAGCAACCTGCCGGGCCCCAACGACGTCTTCTCGCTCGACGACAACGGGCAGCAGAACGCCAACAACCTGCTCCCGGGCTCCTATCAGGTCACCGAGGACGACCCGAGGCCGGGCTATGACCTCACGAACCTGGTCTGCACCGATCCCTCCGGCGGGACCACCACCTCGCTGCTCGCCCGCCGGGCCAGCATCGACCTGGCCCCCGGCGAGACCGTGCACTGCACCTACACGAACACCAGGCGCGGCAGGATCGAGATCGAAAAGCAGACCGATCCGGCCGGCGGCACCGGCTTCGGCTTCACCAGCAACCTGCCGGGCCCCAACGACGTCTTCTCGCTCGACGACAACGGGCAGCAGAACGCCAACAACCTGCTCCCGGGCTCCTATCAGGTCACCGAGGACGACCCGAGGCCGGGCTATGACCTCACGAACCTGGTCTGCACCGATCCCTCCGGCGGGACCACCACCTCGCTGCTCGCCCGCCGGGCCAGCATCGACCTGGCCCCCGGCGAGACCGTGCACTGCACCTACACGAACACCAGGCGCGGCAGGATCGAGATCGAAAAGCAGACCGATCCGGCCGGCGGCACCGGCTTCGGCTTCACCAGCAACCTGCCGGGCCCCAACGACGTCTTCTCGCTCGACGACAACGGGCAGCAGAACGCCAACAACCTGCTCCCGGGCTCCTATCAGGTCACCGAGGACGACCCGAGGCCGGGCTATGACCTCACGAACCTGGTCTGCACCGATCCCTCCGGCGGGACCACCACCTCGCTGCTCGCCCGCCGGGCCAGCATCGACCTGGCCCCCGGCGAGACCGTGCACTGCACCTACACGAACACCAGGCGCGGCAGGATCATCGTCGAGAAGATCACCGACGACGGGAACGGGTCGTTCGAGTTCACGTCGGACACGCTGACGCCGTCCCCGTTCACGCTGACCACGACGGGCGCCGGGGCCGCAAACAAGGACGCGCGGCCCTTCGGTAATTTGGTGCCTGACCTCTACGACGTCGCGGAGACGGTGCCCGACGGTTGGAACCTGGTGTCAGGGACCTGCGACGATGGAAGCGACCCGGCGGCAATCGACCTGAGCCCCGGCGAGACCGTCACGTGCACGTTCCACGACGCACGGGAGACGGGCGCGATCCGGATCACGAAGTTGCGCAAGCACGCTGTCGATGGACCCGGCGATCACCCGCACGCGGGGGTCGATTTCACGATCACCGGCGGCGAGCTGCCAGCCGGGGGCGTGACCAGGACCACGAACGCGAACGGGCGGATCTGCCTCGATGGGCTCGTGCTGAGCAGCCACGCCGGCGTGGGCAACTACACGGTCCACGAGGTGCTGCCGGCCGGATACCACGGCGAGGCCGACAAGATCGTCACGGTCGACAATGAGGCGACGTGTGGGGATGTCCCGTACGTCGGTGAGTCGAGGACGTTCCACAACACGCCGCTGACCGACATCACGGTTACCGTCAACTCGCAGATTGGCGGCGGCACCGCCTCGACCATCGACTGCGTGGACGCGGCAGATCCGCCGAATACGGTCGCGTCGGGTACGACCGGCGCCGACGGAGATGGGGACACGACCGCCCTCGACCTCGAGCCGGGCACCTACACCTGCACGGTGGTGGTTGATCCGTAGCGGAGGGGCGAGACCGCGACGCGAGAGAGGCGGACCCAGGCCGCCTCTCATCGGCACAACGAGAAAACCCTGCCGCTAGCAGGGCCTTCTCCGATGGAGCTAGTCGGGCTCGAACCGACGACCTCCTGATTGCGAAGCGGGGCGGCACCGCATGACGCCGACGCGTGGTTTTGGCTCTATCAAGCTGAGGACCTCGCACTCGCTGCCATCGCAGTCCCGGGCGGATGGCCGTGGATTACTGGGGATGTCGTTGGATTTGGGCGCCAGAAAGCGTTTGGTGCCCAATGGAAGTTGGTGCTCCGCTGCGGGAGCGAGCATCTCCATCCATGACGAGCTCGGTGCTGCTCCGAAGCGGGCCCGACAGGATTCGAACCTGTGGCCAATTCACACCCGGCACGGCCTTGAGTCAAAGCTTCGCTTTGTCTCCGGGCAAGATCCGCTACAACGTCCTCGAGTTGGTCAACGCCTACCCGACCTCTAACGCCCTCAGGCTCCGCCTAAACGATCAGGTATCGCCATCCCGGCCGCCCACTGCCGGGCCAGTCGCTGACCCAGCCGTTTTCGACCACCTGCCAACGCGACCGCGAAGGAGGCGGTGGTGACTGAGCAGACCAGCATGACCAACCTCGGGAAGGTCGACCACATCGTTGTATTGATGCTCGAGAACCGCTCCTTCGACCACATGCTGGGGTATCTCTCGCTCGAGGGTGGTCGCGGCGATGTCGATGGTCTGCGCGAGGAGTTCGCCAACGAGCACGGCGGGCGCAACTATCCGGTCCACCATCTCGACAGCACGGTGATCGAGGACGATCCCAATCACTCCGCCAGCGCCGTCGACCTCCAGATCGGGGGCGGCAAGATGGACGGCTTCGTCACGAGTTACGCCGAGACGCTCGCGCACATCGACATCCAGGATGCGGATCCTGGTCGCGTGATTGGTTATTACAACGCCACCGATGTCCCGGTCTACGATCACCTGGCGAGCGAGTTCGCGGTCTGCGATCGTTGGTTCAGCTCTGTTCCCGGGGCGACCTGGCCCAACCGCCTGTACGCGATTTGTGGTCGCGCCGCCGGCACTCGCGATGACCGCCCGCTCCACCTCCCGCCCATGTACAACCAACCGTCGTTTGTGCGACACCTCGACGCGAACGGCATCTCGTGGCACTGGTACTCGTTCGAGGCGGGGACCCTGCGCTTCGCCGATGGGCACTACAAGCTGGGCCACCACCACAACTTCGCGTTCTTCAGCAAGACCAACTTGAACTGGAGGACCAGCCTCGAGCTCAGGATGGACGCAAAAGCGCCCAGCTTTCTCGAAGACGCCGCCAACGGTGCGCTGCCGTCGGTCTCATGGATCGACCCGAACTTCAGCAACTTCAACCCAATCGGCTTTCAGCCCAACGACGACCACCCGCCCGCGGACATCAAGGACGGCCAGGAGCTTGTGCTCGCCGTCTACCACGCGCTCGCAACAAGCCCCCAATGGGAGAGAACGCTCCTCATCATCTTCTACGACGAGCACGGCGGCTTCTTCGATCACGTCGCGCCGCCTGCCGCGCCAGACGACGACCCCGACACGTTCGGACGCTACGGCGTTCGGATACCGGCGCTGATCGTCTCGCCGTGGGTGGAACCAGCGTCTGTATCCAAGACGCTCTTCGATCACACGTCGATCATGAAGACGATTCTGCTGCGCTTCTGCCCGGGAGCCCTCGACGAGCCAAAGCGGCACCAAGGGCTGTTAGCGCGGCTCAGAAGCGCCGGGCACCCCCGGCACATGGGAACACGTGTGTCGCAGGCCAATGATCTCGGAGAACTTCTCACACGTACGACGCCACGCCCAGCGCCAGACCGCTACGCGCTGATAGAGGACGCCGCGGCCCGCGCGGCCGTGAGAACGGAAGGCGCGCCAATCGAAGGGGATGACCCCGCTCGCCGGCCAGCGACGGAGCTCCAGATCCGCGTCGCCGCCGCGACTCGCGAGCTGAGAAGACAAGGGCACCCGGAAGACCGGCCGTAAGTGGCCGTGCAAGCAGGAGTTGTTCGGCCGCCAAGGGGAACGCGGCGAGCAATGACCTCAAGGTGCCAGTTCTTTGAGTGCATCAGCGATCGCAGCGACGTCGGAACTGTCGTTGTATCCGTGCAGTGAGATCCGGATTCCGCCACCGCGGGAGCTGACGATCACGCCATATTCGGCCGCCAGCGTTGCTTGGACCGCCGACGCACTGAGAGTTGCGTGCCGCAAGGAAACGATGTGACCGCATGCACTGCCTCCGCCAAGCGCTCGAAACGGCGTCCAGCCGAGGGGTTCCACTTGACCGGCTAGCTCTTCAGCGAGAACGCGGGAGTGTTCGGCGAGAGCCTCTGCGCCAGCTTCGGCAAGCAGCGCAAGCGACCGACTCAACCCGACTGCCGAGCAGTACGACATCGTGGATAGTTCATACCGTCGAGCGTCGTCGGCCAAGAGAAGCGTTTGCGCCGTGAAGTTGAAGGGGTCGCTGGCTCCCTTCCATCCGATGATCCCCGGCGTTGTGGCGATGAGCTCGTCAGATACAGCCAAGATCCCGACGCCGCCGTGCGCAGAGAGCCATTTGTAGCCGCTGCAGACGAGCGCATCCGCGGACCATTCCCGCATGCTGACCGAGGCGGCGCCAGCGAGCTGCGTAACGTCCACGACGATCTTCGCGCCTACCTCGTGAGCCCGTCGCGAAACGGCCGCAACGTCGAGCGCCGTACCGGTCGCATACTGCACCGCACTGACGCAGACCACCGAGGTGGACCTTGAGACCGCCTCAATCAAGGCCGCGGTTAGGTCCGTGTGCGGGCTGTCCTCCACCCAACGGATCGCGGTGCCCAACCTATCCCGGGCCGCCAGCCAGGGATAGGTGACGCTTGGGAAATCCGTGGGTACTAGGACTACCTCGCCAGAGTTCGTGGCGACGGCCGCTGCCATTTGGCTGAGACCCTCGCTCGCTCCCCCAATGATGGCGATGCCGCGCAGCGGCGCGTCTAGCAGCGTCGCGGCAGCTGCCCGCAGGTCGTCGAGCACGCGAGCCTCGGCCACGTCAGACATTCGCATGTTGCCGTGCTGGGCAACATCGTGGAGAAAGGCCGTCATGGCCTCGACCGAGTCGCGCGGGATGAGGCCCAACGACGCCTGATTGAGATACAGGCTATGGCTCAACGCCTCGTACTGGTCCCGTGGTATCAGAGCGCGCATGACCCTCCTGCTGGCGAGATGACCGCGAAGCGCCCAGTCTGAGTTACGCGAGCCGACCCTATCCGCGGCAGGCGGGTTCTCCAAGGCGGGCGGCGGCGGGAGCGATGGCGGCTGAGAGAGCGGATCCCCGAATCCCGCATCGCCATGCGGGACCCGAGGCAGTGGAGCTAGTCGGGCTCGAACCGACGACCTCCTGATTGCGAAGCGGGGCGACGCTCGGAGCCAGGAAGCGGCGCTTGCGCCTCTATCAAGCGGAATCTGCCCGACGCGCTGCGAACGCAGCCAACGTCGGATAGCCGTGGATTACCGTGGATGTCGTTGGATTTGGGCACTAGAACGGGTTTGGTGCCCAATGGATCCGGTGCTCCGCAGCCGCTTTCACGCGAAAGGAGCAGCGCTGATTACCGTTGAGTTACGGCGGCGTCGTGCAGGATGCTCGCCAGCTCGGCTGGTCGTGAAAGGAACGGCGAGTGGCTGCCGGGCAATTCGACCACATCCGCGTCCAGGCGCTTGCGGGCAATACTCCTGGACCAGGCAGGGTTGACCAGCCGATCCGCATTGCAGAGGATGTAGGTCGACGGTTCTGCCGGGAAGGCGTCGAGCGAACACGGCTGGACATACGGTGATTGAGCCTGTGGTCGCAACCGCTCGAGGGCTTCCTCTGTCGTTGGGGAGTCGCAGTCCGCATACATGAAGTGGCGAGCCAGCCCTTCATCGACCCAGCCGCGCCGGCCTTCGGCGTCAGGTTCGCCGAGGCCCGCCACGTATCCGAGGTCGAGCATGTTGTGCTCCGTTGCGAGCTGGTCCATGAAGCTTGCGCCGGGCATGGGGACGAGCGCGCATAGATATACGAGTCTGCTCACTCGCTGACGCGCCGGGACGAGAGGAATCGTCAGCCCGGCGAGGGAGTGTCCGACGACTACTACGTCGCCTTCTGCCGCTTCGAGTTCGTCTGCAACGACATTGGCGTAGGTGTCGAACGTCGCCGTCGGGTCGTCACCGGGCAGGTCCATCGCAATGACGCCGTGGCCGCGGCTTTCCAGTGCTGGAATCAGCCGATACCAGCACCAGGCCCCATGCCACGCCCCATGCACCAAGGCGAAGGTCGCCACCAGCCGAGCCTCTCATACATCAATGCAACACGGCAGCGGCGGTTCTCATCTGCGCGAACAGGAAGAGCCAGCGCGAGGGAGATCGACGGACCGCCGGCTACCCGCCGAGCACCCACATCTCCTTGAACGGAAGAGTGAGACGCCAGGTCGTCACCGCTCCCTTTGGCAGGCACGCCATGTCGCCAGGCTTCAGCTCCAACACCGGTCCATCCTCAATTTGGACCTGCGCCTCACCTTCGAGTACAAGGAGCACCTGGGTGGCCGGCAGCGTCCAGTCCGGCGGCTGTTGATCGGCCTCCGTTGAGAACCGCGACAACCCAGCTCGCATGGTTCCGGTGTCGAAAAGCACATGCTCCTCGGCACCCCCTCCGATCTCAGGGTCGGTCAGCCACTCCTCCGTCGCGACGTTGGAAACGAACACCCCCGGGTGCACCTCCATCTCAGCCTCCTCGCTTGCGGATCACGGAGGGCCATGCTCCCAGGAATCCCCTGCACCATCTGCGACTGTCGCACCGCGCGACGAGGAGCCGCGAAGGGCAGTCCCAGGCACGCGGGAGGGGGCGCGCCGGGCGTAAGCGAGCTCAGTGCTTCCCGGAATGGAAAAGGATTGCCCGGCTCGGATCTGAGAGGATCCGTTCATGACCGCTCCGGAAGACGTCATACGGGCCTACGTGGAAGCGACTTCAGCGGCGGATGGAGACGCAGCAGCAGCCTTGACGGCCGACGATGCGGTGATCGAACTTCCTGACGGCACGGCCCTCAATGGCAAGGAAGGCGCCCGCCAGTTCGCCTCCAAGCATGCTGAGGCTGACGGCAAAAAGCAGGGCGTCACGCTGACTTCGCTTGAAGCTCGCACCGGGGATCGGTTTGTCGCGACGCTTGAGATGACCAACCGCGAGGTCGCGACGGATGAGCTTCTCTACTCGATGGACGTTGGAGGTGTGTTCGAGGTGCGCGACGGGCTGATTGCGCGCAACCAGGTCTTTCCTTCGCCCGATGAGGCCGTTGCCGCGGCCGGCTGACGCAATTCAGGCCTAGCTGTCCCTCCGCGCGACTTGCGGAAGGGAGCGTCGCGGCAGCCGAGATGCCTGCACGTCGTCGAAAGCGGCTACTGCCGCAGCCCGGAGGCTTCGAGGGCTTCCTCCCGCTCGGCGTACTCATCGACACGCGAGACCTTTCCCTCGCGCAACGTATAGACCTCGTAGAAGCGGGCATCGACCTCGACCCCGCTTCCTCGGCCGCGTCCTTGGTGATGCGCGACCACGACGACTCGATCGCCGGCGTCGATGAATTCTTCGAACGTCACGTTGAGTTCTTCAAAGGCGCTCGCCCACCGCTCCCAGTCGTCTCGCATCGCACTCGGGCCGTATGACGGTTCCTCATCGATTACGTGGAGCGGATTCATCACGACATCGGGACGAAAGATTGCGTCCGCTTCGGCGCGGTCGCCGACTCCGTAGTACTCGTACGCGATCGCCTTGCGCACGACCTCGACGTTCTCCTCCGACATCGCCCGCGGAGTATCTCGCGGATTCACCGCTTTCCACGCAACGCGGCTCGATTTTGACCGACCGAGCTCACGCCTCCTTCGCGCGCCGGGGAGCAGCCCGGGATCACGCGAACGCAGAAGGACCGACGAGTTCGACGCCATCCCGCGGTCCTCCTAGCAGTAGCGACGACGATGGAGGCTGACTTCTGAGATGAGCGGATCACCCATCTATTCGCCGGTGTCCCGGCCACCCGGCCCCTCCCGCTTCGCGCGAGGACCAGCACCGGGATCACGGGGAGCGGAGCCAGTCCCGCCGAGCCACTCAGCGCCTCTGCGCATGGAGCCGGGAACGGTCGAGTAGCGTCGCTCGCGTCTGCCTAACGAAGGGACGCCAGATGAAGAGAGCGTTCGTAGAAACCGCGGGAGGCACACGATGAGGGTCTGCATCGTCGGGGCCTCCGGAAAGCTCGGGCAGTACATGGTCCAGCACGCGCTGGACCGTGACTACGAGGTAGTCGGTGTCTGCAGGGAGCAGAGCGTCGCGAAGCTCGATGCATTCAAGGAGCGCATCACCGTCGTTCCGGGAGCGACGGACGACCGCGACGTGATCAGGCAAGCGGTGGCGGGGTGCGACGGGGTGCTCGTCGTTCTGGTGCCACGAGGCGTGCACGGCTACTCGACCGGCACCGCCCAGGCGGTGCTCGACCACGCGCCACCGAGGGCGCGGCTGGTGTTCTCGTCCGGGTGGCACATCACCCGCGACGGTCAGGACATGTACACGTGGAAGCTCCGCCTGTTCGTGAAAATCATCACTCCGCTCGCACGACTCGTCCGCTTCGCGGACCTCGACGACCAGGTGGAAGCGTGCCGGCGGGTATTTGCCAGCGACACGCGGTGGACCGTCGTGCGAGGGAGCGACCTCGAGGAGGGCGAGAGTCAGGGCCTGCCCGTGTGGAGCCGCCATGTGGGCGACCCGATCCTCGAGAGCAACCTCACGCGCCGCATAGATTTCGCGCTGTTCATGGTCGACGCCTTGACCAACGATGAGCTGGTCCAGGAGGCTCCGGCGATCGTCGGCTGTCAGACGCCCTCGGCACTCGCGCACGCTGCCTGAGTCGACGAGAGTCGGGCAACCGTCGGACCGTGCCTTCGTCTACCGCTTCGGACGACCGGCGGTAGCTCCTAATAGCGGCTCATCGGAGCCACTGCTCCTCTGCGCGAAAGAGAACTGCCGCTACTGAGTCATCTGTTGAGGGACGCGTCGGTCGCCTCACGATTCAGCACCAAGCAGGCGGCGTCTGGCCGATGCGCGAGCGGCGGCAACGATCACGAGCCACGTGCTCGCGTCCGTAGCCACCGTCCGGCGATCGCAACGCCGATCACGAGCAACAGGCCGAGGATGGCTCCCATTCGGACCGTCCACCAGCCCGCGCCGGCGCGGTCGTCGCCCTCGGGTCCGGACTCGACACGCGACCCGATGACCGCGTCCAACCAGCCCGCGAAGCGCGACACGCGAGTCTGGTAGTCGAGCGCGCCGTACTGGCCAATGCCGGTGCCGCGATCTCCGTCGCCCCACGAGTTGAGTCCGGCGACGTATCGCGTCCCGTCCACGTCGAGGAACGCGGGGCAGCCGCTGTCGCCAGCAGCTCCGACGCCTTCGAGATCGGTAACGCCGTCCTCTCCGGGGCGCTCGAAGACGACCTCGAGGAACTGGTCGTTCACGGCGCTCACCACGTTCGTGGCCCTGCGGAGCTTGCCGTCGGTGTGACCACCGGCCTCGCCGTCGACGCCCGTCGCCGTGACACCGCGGCCGACCAGCGTGACCACAGCGCCGAGCTCGTCGGAGCCGCGATAGATCGGGATCGGATCCACACCGGTGACCGGCTCCTCGAGGCGGACCAGGGCGATGTCGTACTTGTCGCGGTTCTCCCACTGGGGGTGCAGGTAGACGTCGGCCACGACATGGGCGGCGCCGCCGATCTCGAGGGAGTCGCCCGGGCTCAGGTCCACCGCGCAATGGGCGACGCTCAACACGAACGACTCGTGGATCAGCGTGCCGATGCAGTCGCCCCTGCTGATCAAGTCGGCCAGCGCGGGATAGTCCGCGTCGGCGACAACGTACTCGGCATCGGCCACATCGTGGCGAACGATGATGGCGCTCGAGTCGGGAACGGCCAGGAGTCCGAACCCCGCGACACTGAGGCCCACCAGCCCGATGACCAGTGTCCTCATGAATCGCCGACCTCGACGTCGGAACCTTCAATCAGGACCGTTGGTTCTCCTCGCGTGTCCGCCCACGAAGCAAGCCTTGCAGCCTCGCCAGGTACTCGACCTCCCCGGATTGCCTCCAACGGTTCGGCCTTGCGGGCACCGCTGTCGCTCTGCGCGCGGAGCAGCAGCCGCACGGCGTGCGAACGGTCCCTAGCTCATTCGGCGAGATTCTCTGAGTGGCGGAGGCCTGGGAACCGGCGGCCGTCGAAGTAGCGGCCCGGGCGAGACCAGATCGGTCCGTACCGGGCTCACACTGCCACCTCGGCGCCGACCTACAATTACCCAGTTGTCCTCGGGAAGGTGAAGGTGCTGGCCCAGGACCCGGACCGGAGCGTTGGCGTCGCTACGACCCTGCTCGAACGCGAGGCCGAGCTCGGCGCGATCGGCGAGGCGCTGGCGCTCGCCGCTCAAGGCGCTGGCCGCCCGGTTCTGATCCGGGGTCCGCCGGGTATCGGCAAGACGAGACTCGCCCAGGCCGCAGTCGAGCAAGCGACTATGGCCGGCTTCCGGATCTGCTCGGCGCGCGGGACCGAGCTTGAGCGCGGGTTTCCGTTCGGGCTCGTACGGCAGCTGTTCGAGCCGGTGCTGAACGGGTCCGGCCCGGAGCGAACCGAGGTGCTCTTCGGGGCCGCAGCGGCCCCGGCCATTGCAGTATTCGAGCCTCCCGACAACTCCGTCGCCGCGCCACCGGATCCGGAGTACGGACACCTGCACGGGCTCTACTGGCTCGCCGCGAACCTCGCCGAGGAGGGCCCCGTGGTCCTGGCGATCGACGATGTTCACTGGGCCGACCAGGCCTCGCTTCGATTCCTCTCCTTCCTCGCTCCTCGCCTCGACGGCCTGCCGCTGCTGCTTTTGCTTTCGTCGCGGCCCGGGGAGTCAGAGATCGGGCCTGGACTTCGCAGCGAGCTGACCGAACATCCGGACCTGCTGTTGGTCCACCCGCCGCCGCTCAGCGAGTCCGCGGTCGCGAGCCTCGTGGGCGACAGGCTCGGCGACCAGGTGGCCGGCACGCTCGCCACCGCCTGTTATCACGCCAGCGGTGGGAATCCCTTCCTCGTCACGGAGCTCGTCCACGAGCTAGGCGAGCATCGCGACCTGCAAACGCTCAGCGCCGCCGACGTGGGCGAGACGGGCCCGGAGCGCGTCGCGGGCTCCGTCTATTCGCGAATTCGTCGGCTCGGCCCTGACGCCGAGAGCGTTGCTTCGGCGGTCGCGGTGCTCGGCGACAATGCGGAGTCGCGGCACGTTGCTGAACTCGCCGGCCTCGACAGCGATCGGATCGAGGTGATCGCCGACGGGCTCGCAGACGCACACGTTCTACAGCCGGTGAGGCCGATTCGCTTCGCCCATCCGATCCTGCACGCGGTGGTCTACAACGGCCTCGCCGACGGGCGACGCGGCGCGCTTCACGCCCACGCGGCCCGACTCCTCTACGAGGAGGGCGAGATCGATGCCGCTGCGCTACACCTGATCTCCGCCCCTGGTCCAGGGTGAGGCCTGGGCGCTCAGCTGCCTGCGGCGTGCCGCGTCGATGACGCTCGCCCGTGGCGAGCCGGCCACGGCGCGTGAGTTCTTCGAGCGAGCGTTGCGCGAGCAGCCGCGCGCGGAGGAGCGGGCTCAGATCCTGTTCGAGCTCGCGCGAGCTGCCGGGCAGGCCGGCGAAGCGGACGCGATTGAGCTCCTACACGAGACCGTGGCCCTGGCGGCCAGCCCGCGCCTGCGCACGCTGGCCTCGATCGAATTGGCGATGGCGCTGCATTTCCTGGGTCGCGGCGAGGAGGCGATCGATCTCGCGGTCAAAGCCCTTGCGGAGATCCCTGCCGATGAGCCCGCACTCCGCGCCCCACTGCAGGCGCTCCTCTTGATCGGCGCCCATCACGCGGCCTCGACCCGTCGCAAGACCGTCGACGAGATCCGTTTCGCGGCTGAGCATGCGGAGTCGGCGGATGCCTCGCCGGTGGTGCTCGCCCACGCCGCGCTCGAGCGGGCGGTCGTCGACGCCGAGCTCGAGCAAGCCGCCGAGTTCGCCGAGCGAGCCTTTCTCGGGGGACTGATCGACGTCGTCACTGCCGACTTCCCCTCGGTCTACGCGTGCGCGTACGCGCTCTCGCTCGCCGATCGCTACGACGCCACGGACCGCTGGCTCTCGGCGGCGATCGCCGAGGCGCGGTCGCGCGGCTCGGCACGCGGCTTCGCCCCGGCGTCCGCCTTCCGAGCCTGGAACGCGTACCGAGCGGGCAACCTGCGAGAGGCGGAGGCTGACGCGACGGCGAGCATCGAGCTGCTGGCCGGCGACCACATCATTCGCCCCGTGGCGCTCGCGGCGCTGATCCTGACGTTGATCGAACGCGGCGAGCTCGGCGAGGCCGAGCGTGCCCAGGCGGATTTTGAAGCATCTGGCCTTCCCGCCGATCTGTTCTCACTCACCCTCTTCAACCAGGCGAGCGGCGCGCTGGCGCTGGCCCGCGGAGACGGGGCGCGCGCGCTCATCTACCTCGACCGGGTTGGAGGTTGGGAGGTGGCGATGGGCTACCCCGGAGAGGCGTGGATCGATCACAGGTCGCTGCGGGCGCTTGCGCTGCGCTTGCTTGGTCGTCACGGCGACGCGCGGCGCGAGGCGGCGGAGGCGGTCGAGTTGACCCGAGCTATGGGCTCGAGGCGGGCGCTCGGCGTCGCGCTGCGTGCCTTGGCGCGGGTCTCGAGAAAGGGCGACCGTGAGGAGCGGCTCCGCGAGTCGGCGGCGGTGCTCGAGGGCTCGGGAGCCGCGCTGGAGCACGCGCATACGCTGGTCGCGCTCGGGTCCGAGCTTCGCCGCGAGGGGCGGCGAAGCAAATCGCGCGAGAGCCTCGACGCGGGCCTCGACCTCGCCCGAAGCTGCGGGGCGACGGCCCTGGTCGAAACCGCCTATGAGGAGCTCGCCGCCGCCGGCGTGCATAGACGCAAGATGCTCCGAACCGGTGTCGACGCGCTCACCGCGAGCGAGCTCCGAGTCGCCCGGATGGCGGCGGCCGGAAGGACCAATCACGAGATCGCGCAGGATCTGTTCGTAACCGTAAAGACGGTCGAGTTCCACCTCCGAAACACATACCGAAAGCTCGAAATCTCGTCGCGGGGCGAGCTCGGCGCGCTGCTCGGCGAGCCCGGGCCTCCGGTCATCTAGACCGCTCCTCGCAAACCGATGCTCGGGTCGATGCTCGGGTTCGACCCCGTTGCGGTGCGGTCTCGGGCCGCTGATCATCGACCCGTGGATGTCGCTTCGAGCTGAGGAAACCACGAGTTGTCAGAGACGAGCCGAGAAGTCGTCGACGTCGAGCTACGTGGCATGGCAGATGCGGGATGCCGACGCCGCGACTCGGCTCTGCCACGCAGACGTGCAGCTCCGTCTCGACGACCGGACCACGGTCTACCGCGGCCATCGTGGGATTCGAGAGGTGTTCGAGCGCGAACTCGACTGCTGGGAGCGGGTCGAGCTCGAGCTCGACGAGCTCATCGAGCGCGGCGACGAGATCCTCGGTCTCGGCACATTTCACGGCCGCGGCCACGGCAGCGGCATCGAGGTCGAGCACTTCATCGGCCACCTATGGACCGTCGACGCCGGCCTGCTCAGCCGCATTCAGATCTTTCGCGACCGCGACCGGGCGCTGGCGGCGATCGAGGCCGCATCCGAGGGGTCGACCGGCGGCGCGACCTCCGATCGGATCGAGCGCAGATGACCGGTAGCGCTGCGCCCTCGTGGACGGAGGGACCGGATCCGAGCCTTAGGCAACCGAGACCGGAGAACACCATGAAGAGCGCCGTCAACCGCCCGTCGACAATGCTCGGGCGTCGCGCCCGTCGGGAGCCTGCGGGCCGGTCCGGATCGGGTCCGCGAACCGAACGGCCTCGGCGCCGCTTCGTCACCGTCGCCCTGGCCGCCGCGCTGGTGGCGGCAATCAGCCTCGGCGCGGGCGCGGCGACGAGCTCGGCCGACTCCACCGGCGTCTTCTTCGACTCACGCTTCAACGTCGGCGCGGGCCCCAGTCCCTTTAACGCCTTTTACACGGGGAACGAGAACACCGCGCTCGGGCACACGATGATGCCCTCGCTGACCGACGGCGACAACAACCTCGCGGCCGGAAACCGGGCGCTCAGCGACAACACCGAGGGCAGCTTCAACGTCGGGCTCGGCTGGGAGTCGCTCACCAACAACACGACCGGCAGCGGCAACATCGCGGCCGGCTTCAAAGCGCTGAGCAGCAACACCATCGGTGAGGTCAACGTTGCTGTCGGCCACCTGGCGCTCCTCTCGAACACCACCGGCTTCAACAACGTCGCGACGGGCGCCAATGCGCTCCACGACAACACCACCGGCGGCCAAAACGTCGCGACGGGCGCCTCGGCGCTCGAAGGCAACGGCATCGGAAACGACAACGTCGGCACGGGCTTTCAGGCCCTCGCCCACAACACGAGCGGTGACCGCAACACCGCGACCGGAAGCAACGCGCTCTTCTTCAACACCACCGGCTACCAGAACACCGCGACCGGAGCGAACGCGCTCCAAGACAACGTCACCGGTATCTACAACGTCGCCGTCGGTGACAGCGCGCTCGGCAGCAACACCACTGGTAGCAACAACACGGCCACGGGGCTGAGTGCGCTGACGCACAACACCAGCGGGCTTCAACAACATCGCTACCGGGATCAACGCGCTCGGCTTCAACACGACCGGCGTCAGGAACGTCGCCACCGGCGCCAACGCGCTCGCCGCCAATACAACGGGCAACATCAACACCGCGATCGGCGAAGCGGCCCTGCTCTCGAACACGACCGGCGACAACAACACCGCGACCGGCTCCAACGCGCTTGTTCTCAACACGACCGGCTCCCAGAACACCGCGGCCGGACGGGACGCGCTCCACGACAACACTATCGGGGCTTTCAACGTCGCTGTCGGCGACCGAGCGCTCGGTGACAACACGACCGGCAACAACAACGCGGCCACCGGGCTCAACGCGCTTCGGCTGAACACCACGGGCGCGAACAACAGCGCGACCGGAAAAGGTGCGCTCTTCAACAACACGACGGGCCACGATGACACCGCGGTGGGCGCTAACGCGCTCTTCCAGAACACCAGTGGCAACGACAACGTCGCGCTCGGCTCGGGCGCCGGGACCAACCTGACCGCCGGCTCCAACAACGTCGAGATCGCGAATGCGGGGGTCGCCGGGGAGTCGGGGAAGATCAGGATCGGCACCGCCGGCAAGCAGAACGCCGCCTTCCTCGCGGGGGTGAGCGGTGTCTCGGTCGGCGGCTCGACACAGCCCGTGGTGATCAACGCGGCCGGCAAGCTCGGGACCGCGACGACCCGTGCGGCTGAGCCGCTCGAGGCCACCGTCCGCCGGCTCGTTGATCAGGTCAAGCAACAGCAGGGTCAGATCGACCGGCTTCGCGAACAGCTGCGGAGGGGTGGTTGAGTGACCGGAGTAGAACGAGCTTGCGAAGATCCGACCGCTCTGCGAGCCGGGAATCGCAGCCTGCCCGGGTTGATCGGACGCGGCCTGGGGGCGTTGGCGGTCGCCGCATCCCTGCTCGCGGCGGCGATCAGTGCATGGGTGCTCGTCAATCCGCCGGGCGTCGACGGAGAGGTCGCGGCTGCCGCAACCGCCTCGACCAACGGGCGGATCGCGTTCGAGGCAAGCGTCGAGAACGCCAAGGCGCAGATCTTCACGATCCGGCCTGACGGCAAGGGCCTGACGCAGGTCACGAATCTGCGCTCGGATGATCCGGGGCCTGGGGCCTTCGAACCTGCCTGGGCGCCCGGTGGGTCGCGGATCGCGTTCAACACGGGTACGCGATTCGCGGCACCGTTCTTCACGCGCGTCACCCTGTTCACGATCGCGCCCGACGGGAGCAGCCTGACCGAACTGCCGCTCGGCGTCGGCAATTTCAACGGCGACCCGGCGTACTCGCCGGACGGCAAGCAGATCTCCTTCGATCAGGACGTGGGCAAGAGGGCGGACGGGCTGGTCCACGGCATCTTCATTGCCAACAGCGATGGCACGAACGCCCACCGGCTGACCACGAGCTTCGCCACCCACGAGGGGTTCGACACCGAATCGCAATGGTCGCCCGACGGGTCGACGATCGCCTTTACCCGGGTCAAGAACGAGCGCAAGGCGGCGATCTTCACGATCCGGGTCGACGGCACCGGGCTCACCCAGCTGACCCCGTACAAGCTCGACGCCGCGAGTCCCGACTGGTCGCCGGACGGCACGACGATCGTCTTCAACACCTACTGGGATTCTCCCGGCGGCAAGTCCGCGGACCTGATCACCATCCCGGCCTCGGGCGGCAAGCGCACCGCGCTGACCCACAATCGCGACGGAAAGCAGTTCTCCTTCAGGCCGTCGTGGTCGCCGGACGGGACCCGGATCGTGTTCACGAACGCCGTCAACAAGCGGCTCGCCGACGGGGGTGGCGTCGACCTCTACACGATGCATCCCGACGGAACCGGGGCCAAGCGGTTGACCCACATGCCGAAGCGGTTCCCGACGAACTCGGACTGGGGGATGGCGCCGTGACCGCGCTCCAACGAATCACGGCTCGACCGCGCCCGGCGGCCACCGCCGCGATCATCCTGGCCGGGCTGGTCGTCGCCATCACATTCGGGGGACAGGCCAGCCAGGCCACCTCTCCCGCCGGTAATGGCCCGATCGTGTTCTCCGGGGACAGGGGCTCGGGCGCCGACATCTACACGATCAACGCCGACGGCAGCGGCCTGCGCCGACTGACGCACGTCAAGGGCGACGCTGGCTCGCCCGACTGGTCACCCGACAGCACCCGGATTGTGTTCGGGATCGAGGACAAGGCCGTCTATCTGATGGACGCCGACGGCGGCGACCTGCACCGGGTGACGGCGCCGGGCGGCGAGCCGGCGTTTATCCCCGACGGGGACCATCTCGTGTACTGGTGCGACGCGTGCGAGGGAGGGGACGGCGTCTTCCTGATCCGCGACGATGGCTCCGATGCCCCCGGCGTGAGGCTGACGACGAACCCATTTCGCGATCAGGGCGACGAGGACCCCGAGGTCTCGCCCGACGGCCAGACCGTCACCTTCGTCCGCCACAAGGTAGGCGGCAAGCTGCAGGCGCTCTTCGCGGTCGACATCGGCGGCGGCGAGCCGCGGCAGTTGACGAGCTACGAGCGCGAGGTCGCGATCACGCACGACTGGGCGCCCGATGGACGGCAGATCGTGATCACCACGAACGCCGACTACCCCAACCACAAATCACCGAACGTGGCGACGATCAGGCCCGACGGCTCTCACCTGCGGATGCTGACCCACTACAAAGGCGGCGAGCAGGGAGCCTTTGCCGGCTCCTATTCACCGAACGGGCGCTGGATCGTCTTCCGGGTCGAGAACGTCGAACGCGAGCGATTCGGGCTCTACCGGATGCGCCCGGACGGGACCCACCGCCGGCTGATCAAGGCGCTGCCTTTCCCACCCCGGCAAAGCGATTGGGGTTCTGACTAGGCGCGCAGGCTTGCCTCATCGCCACCCAGAGGAGACGCACAATGAGAAGCACGTTTGCTCCAGCACTTCCGCAGTCAGTTCGTCGGCTACATCGCGCTCGTGATCGCAGTCGCAGGCGGTACCGCCTACGCCGCGAACACGGTCTTCAGCGGCGACATCGTCAACGGGTAGGTGAAGACCGCCGACCTCGCGAACAACGCTGTCAGAACCGGCAAGGTCCTGGACGAGTCGCTGACCGGACACGACATCCAGGACGACACGATCGGCGGAGCGGACGTGAATGAGTCGCTGCTGGACGGCGTCGCCTACACGCCGGTGTTCGCCGAGCACAACCCGGCCGATTTCGACTTGCCGGCCGACGGCTCCTACGCTCAGGTGATCTACTCTGGCGATGGCATTCACGGGGACCCGACGATCCACCTCCAGGGCTCCGGGCGTGATCATGGCGAGCGCCAGCTTGAACCTCCTCCAGAGGTACAGGGGCACCTCGGCCGTCACCTGCGAGCTTGGGCTGGTCAGGTCCGACGGCTTTCGAATCTCGTTCGGCCAGGCCGTCAAGCAAGAGGTCTCGTTCGGCGTGAGAGATGACAGTCGACCCGTTGGTCAAGAGTCGATCTCCCTTTCCGGAGGGTTGACCCGCAGCACACCCGGTGACTACCTCGTAAACGTGGTTTGCAGGTCAGAGGATTGGTATCCCGGGGCCGGTTTTGACCGCGCCACTTTCGACAGCGGCAGTCTGATCGCCTGGGCCACGTAGGTAGAGGCCGGGGTTTTCGAAAGAAGCAACCTGACGGCGGTCGCGATCGCCCGTTGACGGACGTTCACATCGTCGCCTGCCCCGGTCGCAGTGGGGGCAGGGGGCCGCACGCTAGCCCAGCTCGTCCCGGCGACGACGCCGTCGGGGTCCTACCCTGCCCGGCGTGTCGACGACCCTGACGCTCTGCAGCCAGTATTCCCCGCGCCCACCCAACACGCACGGGAACGCGGCCCGTGCCCTACCCGAGGATGTCCATCGTGAACGAGCAGCTGGCAATCGTCGGGGTAAACGCGACTACGCGTGCCGCGACGCTCCCGGTCAGCTGGCCGGTCTGCGAGCTGGCGTGGAAGTGGGTGATCGTCGGCGAGACCGCCCCCGCGCCGTCGGCATTTAGGGCAACCGCTGATGGTTCTGATGGACGATCCCCGGCGGCGACCGAGCAGGCGCCGCCCAACTATTTGCGCTCGCATGGAATGCGAGCATTTTCGCGGAGCGTTTGCGGCCACTAAGCGCTCGCTACCTACACAACTGCGTACCTGCCGCGCTTGACGGCTCGGTTGGTTCGATGGACACTCCGAAGGCAGGCGAAGTCGGGAGCCAGTCATCGCCATAAGGCGCAGCGAGGGGGTGCGGTCGGTGCAGACGGCCGTCGCGGGGCTCGGGGTGCTAGTAGCGCTCCTCACCTTGCCGCTGGTTCTCGCCCGCCGCGCCGAGGCGTTCATCTACTGGACGACCGGCGAGTCAATCGGACGCGCCAACCTCGACGGCACCGCGATCGACGAGAGCTTCATCGATCTCCGCCACGGCGACCCGACGAGCCTCGCGGTCGATGCGCGGCACATCTACTGGATGTCCTCGTACCGGATGTCCTCGCGGCAGTCCTCGGGGACGGGGAGCCGGTCGGTCAGGGTACCGCCGGCTGCTCCGGGCGCAGTCGGCCGAGCGAGGCTCGACGGCACACGCGTCGACCAGGACTTCATCACCGGTTTTGACGAGCACGACGGAGGCGCGCTGGTCGCTCTCGATGACGAGCACATCTACTGGACCGAAAACTTCTTGGGTGAGCTCGGCATCAACCAGACGGCGATCGCGCGCGCCAACCTCGACGCCAGCGCGGTCAACAGGGAGTTCGTCTCCCCTGGGAGTTTCGCGTATGGCATCGCCGTGGACGACAACTACATCTACTGGGCCGATGGCAACGCCGTCGACCGCGCCAGCATCGATGGGACGCGGATAGAGCAAGAGTTCATCCCCGTCCCCGTGCCGGCCAACAGTCCGTCGGCGACGCTGGGCGCGGTCGAGGTCGACGCCGGGCACGTCTACTGGCTTAACGCAGCGGCCGGCGCCTCGCCAGGCTCCGTGCAGCCCACCATTGCGCGCGCCAACCTCGACGGCACCGCGATCGACGTCAGCTTCATCGCCGCCTGGAGCCCCACCTTTGCGCCGCAGCCCACCGACGTTGCGGTCGACGCTGGCCACGTCTACTGGACGAACGGCGAACCCACGAACACGATCGGCCGCGCCGACCTCGACGGCTCGAACCTCGACCAGCACTTCATCACTCCGGCGAATGGCGCCGACACGTCGAGCGTCGCGGTCGACGCCCTCAGCGACCCCAGGGCCGAGGGCAGGGCGCGGGCCGCCAGGACGCAGAGGCAAACCGGGAGGCGGATCGTCGTCAAGGTCAAGGTGCAGGCCAAGGAGGAGCTGATCGCGAAGGCGACCGGCAAGATCAAGGTCAACGCCACCTACAAGCTGCGGCCGATGAAGGTCGATCTCACAAGGGGCGAGACCAAGAGGCTGAAGCTAAAACCGAAGCAGCGGGCATGGAAGATCGCGAAGGCGCTCAAGCAGGGCCAGAACGCGAAGGCGAAGCTCACGGTGGAGCTCTCGGACGCGGTCGAAAACCGCGAGATCGAGAAGCTGCTGGTGAGGCTGACGGGCTAGCGCCTGTAAAAGGCGAGCCGCGGGACTTCAGATTAAGCGCTTCGAACGAGGCCGCGATCAGGCCGTCAGGCGCGCTCGCTCGACGATCCGTGGGTGGTAGCGAGAGACGCGTCGGGCCACCTATCGGATCTCGGTACCACGCACCGGAGCCAGGCATCCGGATGTTGCACTTCGCATGGCAAGTGCAACTCGCGGCGTCATGCGAGGGGACTGTCCGGGCCGGACCGCAGGAAGCCTCGCCAGTGGATGCGCAACTCCCGCCTGCGCGCTTACGTAGATCCCGGATCAGCTCACGGGACGGCCACCAACTCCTCGCAGGCGACCGCCGCGTCCGAGTCGGCGCCTCCGTCGCTCTGCGGGGTGCTACGGGCCGGCTGGGGGCGCGACCGAGGCCGGCCTGCGCTCGAGCTCGGCCCGGGCGAGATCGAGCAGCTCAGAGGACGGATGACAGGCGGGGCAATCGAACACGAGTGCTGCTCCGTGAAGCCCGACGGCGAGCAGCCTTCCATCCGCGCTCAACGAGGCTTCGGGCGGCGGCTCGCCAACGACGGGGTAGGCGGCCACCGGGCGTCCGGTCGAGGTCTCCCAGACGCGGGCCGTGCCGTCACTCTCTGCGGTGACGACGCCTCCGGTGACGACGAAGCGCTCGTCCGCGGCAAACGCTGCGGTGAACACGTAACCCGGTGTTGTGAAGGCCCCGATGCGCTCGCCGGAGGCGGCGTCCCAGCGCTCGAGTGTGGACGTCGAGTTCGAGGACCCACCGGCGGTCAGCAGAATTGAGCCGTCCGCGCTCAGATCGACGTCCTCGGTGGGTCCCTCGGGACGCTTGATCGGCACGACTCGATCGCTTGGCAGACCCCAGACCTGGACCACTGGATCCTGGCGGAACGAAGTCACCACTCGTCGATCGTTGTCAGAGAACACGACCTGGCGCCCGAAGCTGAGGTCGACCGGAAGCGTCCGGATCTGGTTTTCCTCGGGTAGCCCGATGACCTCTGCTCGGTCATCGGCGAGCGCACGAAGCGCGAGCAAGCCGCTTGGACTGATGGTCGGCGAGACCCCGAGGCCAGGCGACCCGCGGAGCCGAGACAACTTCTGACCGCTCTGTGGGTCGATGACGGTTGTGCGCAGCCCTGTGGAGGCAACAACCTGAGCGCCGTCCGCGCTGAAATCGACGTCCAGGGAATCGACGTCCAGGGTTCTGACGTCGTTTGGCGCCAGAAGATGCCGGCTCCAGAGTTTCTCGCCGCTCGCGCAGGACCACACCGCGGCAGTGCCCTCGAGGTCGGCCGTCAGGCACCTCCCGCCGTCTTCGCTGATCGCCCCCGCGGCGGCCTCGCGCTCACCCAGCAAAGTAAATCCGAGCGGCCAGATTTGAACGCGTCCGTCGTATCCGACCGTCAGAAACGACCGACCGTCAGGACTGAACTCTGCGCCCCGGATGGCACCCTCGACCCCACCTCCCAGTCGGTCGAGCCAGATCAGCCGAGTGCCGCTCCTTGCATCGGAGACTCGAACACCTTTGATTGCTGCGGTGATGCGAAGGCCGCCGTCCGGACTGAGTTCGCTAGATGGGGAATGCTGCCCAAACGTCGTTTGCCTGCCGACGCTCACGTAATCCTCCGTCGCAAGGTTCCATCGCTGCAGCCGTCCCCCGCTGGTCGTCAGAACATGAGCGGAGTCAATGAACCCGGCGGTTGTGATTGTGCTCCCGGGCACCTCGAGCACCGCGCTCTCGCGTGGGGCCTCGAGCGCTCCCCTGAGCGCGTCGGTGGCCTCCGGGGTGCTGGAGGTCTCGGCCGCTTCGATCGCCAGATCGAGTGCCTCCCAAGGATCCGTCCTAACGGCGGTGTCCGAGGTGGCGGCGAGTTCCCGCGACTTCGCCAGCTGGGCCTGGCGGACCGCCTCGTTTCGCTCGCTGCAGCAGCGACCAACCCGAGGATCACGCTCACCGCGAGCGCCACCCCGACGGCGCCGATCGTGATCCGCTGGCGCCTGGTCGCCGCTTTGCGGCTCGCCAGCAGGTACTCGGTCTGCAGCGGGGTCGGCTGCGGTTCCTTGTGCGCCGCCTGCTCCGAGAGCCACCGCTCCGCCTCGGTCAGGTCGCTGCCGCGAAGGAGGAAGCTCGGATCGCGATCGCTGCGCTCCCACTCCTCGGCCCGCTGGAGCAGGCGGGTGTGATCGCGCGCCCACTCGGGAAGGTCCTCGATCGCCGCCAGCAATGAGACGACACCGGGGTCGAACTCCTCGTCGGTGCGAAAGAAGATGTAGTTGCGGCTCGCCAGGTCCTCGGGAACCGAGATCTCCTCGGGCTCGCGGTGTAACAAGGGCACGATCCGCTTGTTCTTCGTCACCGCGTACTCGTGCTCTCGGCGGCAGGGCTCGGAGCGCAGCGCGTCCGGGGAGATGACGAAGGCGAAGACGTCGGCGCCCTCGATCCCGAGCTCGATCTCGCGCCGCCACTCGACCGCCGGACCGATGTCCTCTCGGTCGAGCCAGACGTCCCTGTCCCGCTTGCCGAGCGCCTCGCGCAGGCGCTCGACGAACGGTTCGTCACGACGCGAGTAGGAGATGAACAGGTCCGCCACGGCCGGTCGCCCGACCCTACCCGAGACCCGCCTACTCCCCGGTAGTACGCCGGCCGCCGCCCCGAGCGGACGCAAGCGGTCGGTCCGAGGTCGCGCCAACATCGGCCTTCTGGCTCTGCGACTGGGATCGGAGGCTGTTCTGGGATGCGATCGCGACCGTCGGCGACCGCGGCCGTCCGCGCGCACCGGCCCCGTTGAGCGCGCCGGGCTCGCGGTCCGGTTGATCGTCGGCAGGAACGTTGCCGACGCAACGATCTCTGCCAAAGCTTGGCTATGCGCTGTACGACAGGGGTGGTCGGCGGCACCGACGCGAGGCAACATCAGACGGCGGACTTACCCTCTCCTCTGTGGCGAAAGCGAGCCTCGACAGCTCCCGACAACTGCGCTCGCCGTATACGTTGGACGACGTCTACATCGCCCTACGCCTGCTGGCGTGGTTCGGCGGCAACCTAAACCGCGCCGCGCGTGCGCTTCATGCTGACGGACACCCGATCTCAAAGCGGACCCTTGAACGCTGGTCCCAGGACCAGCACGCTGACGTCTACGCTGAAATGACCGCGGAAGCCCACCAAGAGGCAAGCCAGCGCTCACTCGTGCGCGCGCTCCGCGTCGTGGCGGCGCAGTTGGACGATTCCGGGTCGGTCGCGAAGCTCGACGCGATCGTCAGGGCCGGGGGATAGGTAACCTCGTTTCTCCGCTCTGCTACTGCGGTTTCGGCGTCTCACCCCTCCTTAACAGAGCATCTGATGTGGGGTGCGAGGGGGCCCGGTGACGCAGGTGCGCCCGTCGCGTTGCGGCCTCAGGCGCGAGCCTCCTAACGCCGATCTGTCAACGAGGTTCACGGGGACGCCCGCCTGGGCTCGCTCGCACGGGCGCTTCGCATCGTGGCCCTCCAGACGGAGGCTGAGGAGGCAATCTCGAGGCTCGACGCGATCTTGGGCGCGGAGGTTCGCCTCCGACAGCCGATCCTTCCGTGGGAACCGTCCACGGCGTCTGCGAAGATGGCCAAGGTCTGAATGGACTTCATCGCTGGGAGCCGCCTCAGGGCGGCTCCTGTGCTTTAGGCGTCCGCTGGTGCGAATACTCTCAAGCGTGATGAAGTTCAACAGCGGGCAGACCCATGGGCGACGAGTCGTGGCCTGACTCCCCA
>CAVUKZ010000012.1:0-501497 GCA_963742205.1 uncultured Solirubrobacterales bacterium
CGAGGAGCGGGCACAGGCGGCCGGCTCGCGGAGCCGCTTAGCTCTCCACCCTGCGCGCCGGGAGGATCGTTCGGCCGAGGGGGCTATCTCGACCCTCAGGAGGCCCTCTAGGCCGCCGGGCTGTCGGAGTAGCGCTCGGGGACGAGGACGATCAGGCATCACGGCCCGAGCGCCCACCCCCGCGCTCCTCCTCGCGCCAGAGGAGAACGATGCGCTCCAAGAGATCAAGCTGGCTGAGGCCGGTGACGGTTGCGTAGGCGTCGATCACGGATTCGACATTGCTACCGCTCGGCCACGCCTTTCCGGTCTCCATGCGCGAGATCGTCGCGTGGCTGACCCCGGCCCGGGTGGCGATCTCAGCCTGACTCAGGTCGGCTTCGATGCGAGCGGCGCGCAGGACGGGCGCTGCGAAGTCAAGCAGGCGCGCGGTCACTCTGATCCTTCATTTTGCCCCTTTGCATGGGCTGTAAATCGGGCCGATAGGCTCGCCGGAGGGCGCCCTGCGCAGGGCGCAACCCTCACGGAGGAGGAGCTTATGCGATGCACGGATGGTCGATCGAGCGGCGCCGGCATGGCCTCGCGAACCACCAGATCCGCCCTCTTGGTCAGTGCGGTGGCCGTGGCGATCGTCGCTGCGATCCCGGCGTCGGCGGCCGATCGGGGCGCCCGGGCAGCGGCGGCACCACCGTCGGCGATCCCGGCGAAATTCGTCGGGACCTGGCGCATCGTGTCCGAGACCCTCGTCGATCAGAACGGGGAGACAGTCGGCGCGCTGTTCGCCGATCCGGTCGGCAAGGTGACGTACACGCCGCGCGGTGACCTCTGGGCGATCGTGGGTTCACGCGCGTCCTTCGAGGCCGGGACCGCGCTCTGGTACACGGCCACGGCCGAGGTCGATCGAAAGGCCGGGGTGGTCGTCCACCACGTTCAGGCCGCGTCGGTTCCTAGCGTCATCGGCACCGATCAAGTTCGAGGCTTTAAATTCTCCGCGCACGGCAAGGGGCTCACGCTGACGGCAGCGTTCGCCTCCGGGACGACCGACGTGCTCAGGTGGAGGAAGGTAGGAGCGCGCTGGGCCGGGCCGCTCTGATTTACGCGGACGCGTCGCGGCCGGACAGCCCGCGGTCGTGGCAGATCACGCGGACGGCGTAGCGGACGCTGGCCGCGGCGGCGACCACGACGACGGTGTAGGTGCGGTCGTCGTCGTGCGCGATCCGGAAGTGCGCCAGCCACGCGCCGGCCAGACCGTCGCTCAGTACTCGAAGAACCCCTCTCCCGACTTCCGGCCCAGCTTCCCGGCGGCGACCATCTCCCCGATCAGCTGCGGGACCACGTCGGCGCCGCCTCCCGCGCCGTCGCGGTCGAGGCTCTCGCCGATCGCCGCCGCTACGTCCAGGCCGACGAAATCGAGCAGCCGCAGCGGCCCCATCGGGTGCCCGGCCCCGAGCTGCATGCAGGAGTCGACGTCCTCGGCCGCCATCCCGCTCGACTCCATCAGGCGCACGGCCTCGAACAGATACGGGAAGAGCAGCCGGTTGACGACGAAGCCGGCCTGGTCGGGGACCTCGATCGCGGTCTTGCCCATCGCCGCGCACCAGGCGCGCGCGCGATCGGCGATCCCGTCGGCGAGGGCCTCGGGCAGGCAGAGCTCAACGAGCTCCATGCGCGCGACCGGGTTGAAGACGTGAAGGCCGAAGAAGCGCTCCGGGCTGGCGGCGCGCTGCGCGAGCTCGGCGATCGACAGCGACGAGGTCGTGGTCGCGAGGTGGGCCGCCGGCACCGCACCGCCCAGGGTCGCGAGCAGCTCGGCCTTGGCGTCGCCGTCCTCGGCAATCGCCTCGACGATCACGTCGCAGTCGGCGAGGTCGGCCGGGTTCGTGGTCACCTTGATCCGCTCGGGCGCGCCCCGGTCGAGCTTGCGCGCCTCGCCCTGGGCGTTCTCCTCCGCGCGCCATGCCGACGCGTCGCTGCGGGCGAGCAGCCGCACCGTGCCCGTCTGCGTCGCGCACGCGGCGAGCCCGCAGGCGATGAGCCCGCTGCCGGCCACGCCGGGGCGCTCGTATCCCGCTGAACCTCCCATTCGGCGGGTTACTATCACGCGCGGGCCGCGACCGACGAGTAGTATCACCTACAGTCGCATCAAGAAACTGACTACGGAGGACCAAGAGCAATGACCGGCACCGGGAAGTTCTCAGGGCGCGAGGTAGTGATCGTCGAGGCGGTGCGGACCCCGGTGGGACGCGGTCATCCGGAGAAGGGCTACTACAAGGACGTCCACGCGTCGACGCTGCTGGCGCGGACGTACTCGGAGCTCATCGACCGGGCCGGCATCGATGCCGCCGAGGTCGAGGACGTCGTCGCCGGCTGCGTGCAGCAGTTCGGCGAGCAGGCGATCAACATCGGGCGCAACGCCTGGCTCGAGGCCGGGCTGCCGATCGAGACCCCGGCGACGACCGTCGACCGCCAGTGCGGCTCCGCGCAGCAGGCGATCAACTTCGCCGCGGCCCTGATCGCGTCCGGCGTCCACGACGTCGTCATCGGCGGCGGCGTTGAGCACATGGGTCACATCTCTTTCGCCGACTCGCTCGAGGTCCAAAAGGAGCACGGCTTCGCCTTCAGCCCGCAGCTGATGGAGCGCTACAACCTCGTCCCGCAGGGGATCAGCGCCGAGATGATCGCTGACAAGTGGGAGATCCCACGCTCGGAGCTCGACGAGATCGGCCTGCGCTCCCACCAGCTCGCCGCGAAGGCGACCGAGGAGGGCCGCTTTGACCGCGAGATGCTCCCCTTCCAGGTCAACGGCGACACCTATACGACCGACCAGGGCATCCGTCCGGACACCAGCCTCGAGGCCCTCGCGGGCCTGCGGACCGTGTTCAAGGAGGACGGCAAGGTCACGGCCGGCAACTCCTCCCAGGTCTCCGACGGCGCCGCCGCGGTGCTGCTGATGACCCGCGAGAAGGCCGACGCGCTCGGGCTGACGCCCCGCGCGCGGATCGTCGACCAGACGACGGTCGGCGTCGACCCGGTGATCATGCTCACCGGCCCGATCCCGGCGACCAGGAAGCTCCTGGAGCGCAACGGGATGAAGATCGACGACATCGACCTGATCGAGATCAACGAGGCCTTCGCCTCGGTGGTCGCCGCCTGGCGCCGTGAGCTCGAGCCCGACATGGACCGGGTCAACGTCAACGGCGGCGCGATCGCGATCGGGCACCCGCTCGGCTCCACCGGCGCCCGGCTGATGACCACGCTCCTGCACGAGATGGAGCGCACGGACAAGGCGACGGGCCTGGTGACGATGTGCTGCGGCGGCGGGCTCGGCACGGGCACGCTGATCGAGCGGGTCTAGCGATCGCGGCGACGGCCGCGATCCTCACCGGCTGCGGCGGCGACGACCCGGCGACGACCTACCCCACCGGGGTGTCGCGGCCGATCGCCAAGGTCCGGTTCCTGGCCGAGGCCGACAGGATCTGTCACTCGACGAGCGCCCGGGTCGAGGCGGCCGCCGACGACCTCGCGACGAGCGGCCACGACCCGCGACCGGCGGAGGCACGCCGGGTCGCGCTGAACGTCGCCGTCCCGGCGCTCGAGGCCGAGGTGCAGGCGATCAGCTCGCTCGGGTCCCCGCGCGGCGACGAGAGCGAGGTCGAGGCGATTATCCGCGCGACCAAGCGGGGCATCGCCCAGATCGAGGCGGACCCGGCCGGGGTGGTCGACGGGCCACCGCCTGCGCTGCGCAAAGCGGGGCGGCTGGCGCGCGCGTACGGCTCGGCCGAGTGCGAGCTGAGGTAGGTTCGCGCGGGTGAGCTCCCCCACGGCCCTCGACCGAGTGCAGATCGCCGGCCTCGGCGACTCCCTGGGCGACCTCGCCGAGCAGGCGCGCGCGGCCGAGGCGGCCGGGATCGACTGCGTCTGGGCGGTCGAGCTCTTTCGCAGCTCGCTGACCCAGGCGATGTGGCTGGCCTCCAGCACGGAGACGATCGGCGTCGGCACCGGGATCGCCTGGGGCTTCACGCGCAGCCCGATGATCATCGCGCTCTCGGCGCTCGACATCGACGAGGCCTCGGGCGGGCGCTTCCGCCTCGGGCTCGGAGCCGGCGTCAAGCGGCTCAACGAGACCTGGCACGGGGCCGAGTACGGGCGCCCCGCGCCGCACCTGCGCGAGACCGTCGAGGCCGTGCGGCTGATCATCCAGAGCGCCGGCGGCGCGGAGCCCATCCGCTACGAGGGCACCTACCACGACATCGACATCAAGGGCTGGATCCGCCCACACCCCAAGGTCCGGGAATCGATCCCGATCTACACGGCCGCCGTGCAGCAGGGGATGGCGAGGGTCGCCGGCGACGTCGCGGACGGGATGATCGGGCACCCGATGTGCTCGATGCGATGGTTGGACGAGGTGCTGGTGACCAACTTCGAGCTCGGGCTGAACCGCTCCAATCGCGAGCGCTCCAGCTTCGACTTCCTGCCGACCGTGTGCTGCGCGATCGACGACGACGAGGCCGCCGCGATCGAGGCCGCCCGGCGCACGATCGCCTTCTACGCGACCGTGCGCACGTACATGCCGCTCTGGGAGATGCACGGCTTTGGCGACGCCGCCGCGGCCGTGGGCGACGCGTTCCGCCGCGGCGAGTTCGCGGACATGGCGAGTCACATCCCCGACGAGATGGTCGACACCTATACGGCGGCGGGACCGCTGGACAAGGTGCGCGAGCGCGTCGAGGCGGTCGCCGAGCGGGGCGACGGGATCTGGCTGGGGCCGCCCACCTACTTCCTGGCGCCCGAGCAGATCGCCGCCTATCAGCAGCGGATCGTCGAGGCGTTCGTGCCGGGCGCGCACGTCGCCGCGTAACGCCCGCGTCCCCTGCGCGACAGAGGCCGCGGGATGGAGATCTCGTTCACGAACCTGCTGATCGTCGTCGCGGCCGGATTCGCCGCCCCCCTTGCGCTCGGCCTGGTGCCGAGGTTCCGGCTCCCGGCGGTGGTGCTGGAGATCGTCATCGGAATCCTGATCGGGCCTGCCGTGCTCGGATGGGTCGAGGTCGACGAGCCCGTCGAGGTGCTCTCCGTCGTCGGGCTCGCGTTCCTGCTCTTCCTCGCCGGCCTGGAGATCGACCTCTCGGCGCTCCGCGGCGCGCTCCTGCGCGCTGCCTCGCTGGGATTCGCGATCTCCCTCGGACTGGCGGTGGTCGCCGGGCTGCTCCTGGACCTCGCCGGGATCGCCGATGAGCCGCTGCTCATCGCGATCATCCTCGCCTCGACCTCACTCGGGGTCATCGTCCCGGTGCTCCAGGACTCGGGCGAGATCTCGTCGCGGTTCGGCCAGCTGGTGATCGCCGCTGCCTCGATCGCCGACTTCGCGTCGGTTCTCCTGCTGACCCTGCTGTTCTCCGGGGAGTCGACCGGGATCGCCGAGAAGCTGATCCTGATCGGCGCCTTCGTGCTCGTGATCGCTGCGGTGGCGGTCGGCGTCGCTCAGGCGGAACGCTGGCGGAAGCTGTCGGCGGCGCTGGTCCGCCTTCAGGACACCAGCGCCCAGATCCGCGTGCGAGGCTCGTTCGTCCTCCTGATCGGGATGGTCGCGCTCGCCGAGCAACTCGGCCTCGAGCTGATCCTGGGCGCGTTCGCCGCCGGCGCCATCCTCAACCACCTCGACCAGGACCGGGGCATGACCCATCCCGAGTTCCGGCTGAAGCTCGCGGCGGTCGGCTTCGGGGTCTTCATCCCGGTCTTCTTCGTCACCAGCGGGGTCCGCTTCGACCTCGACGCGCTCTTCGCCTCCTCAACCGCGATCGCTTCGATCCCGGCCTTCGTCGCCGCGCTGCTCGTCGCCCGCGGCCTGCCGGCGCTTCTGTACCGCAACCAGTTCGACCCCCGCCGGGTCGCCGCGGCGGCGCTGCTACAGGCGACGTCGCTGCCGTTCATCGTCGCCGCGACCGCGATCGGCCAGGATCTCGGCCTGATCGACGCGGCGACGTCGGCAGGCTTCATCGCCGCCGGCCTGGTCACGGTGCTGGTCTTCCCGCTCACCGCGCTTGGCCTGCTCGGCAAGTCAGGACGGGCCCCGGCCGCCGAGCCATCGGCCGAGCGGACGATGGCTATGTAGCGAGCCGGCCGCCCACGAACTGAACCATCCCCGACAGCCGCCGGTGGATCCCCGTGAAGCCGCGCCGCTCGAGCGCCGCGACGATCTCGTCGCCCTCGAAGATGCGCATCCCGCTCGCGCGCTCGAGCACCGGCTTGAGCGGGCGGACCGTGAGCTCGCGGCGCACCGAGGTCATGAGCGCGATTCGGCCCCCGGGACGCAGCGCGCGGCGCATCTCGTCGAGGCCGGCGAACGGGTCCGAGAACAGATGCAGGGCCGCGAAGCAGCAGACCGCGTCGACGGTCGCATCGCGGAAGGGCAGCGCGGTTGCGTCGCCCCGGATCAGGACGAGGTTGCCCAGCTCGGTCCGCCGTAGCTCCTCGCCGCCGCGCTCGAGCATCGTCCGCGAGCCGTCGATGCCGAGCGCCAGCCCGCTCGGGCCGACGGTGCGCGCGAACTCGCGGGTGAAGTTGCCGGGCCCGCACGCGACGTCGAGCACGGTGTCGCCCGCGCCCAGCCCGAGCAGCAGCCGCGCGATCCGCAGCTCCTCCGCCATCCCCGGGCCGGTGACGCCCTTGGCCACCCGCCCCAGGGCGGGGCGCCAGTAGCGCTCGTAGATCGCCGGCACCAGCCGGGTGACCATGAGGTCCTGCGTGGGGCCGGTGGATTCGAGCTCGCCCTCGAGGAGGTCGAGGTAGCCGGCGTCGTTGACGCCCCGCTCCGCGGCGAGGCGGGCGGCGGGCTCGGAGAGCAACTCGAGGGTTCGCTCGAGTGCGTTCGCCGGGCCGGCCTCGGTGGTCACGTGCCGCGCGGGTCGCCCGAATGGCGAGCGAGCTCGGTCAGCCTCACGATCTCGCGTTCGCCCGCGACCCGCGCCGGGTCGGTCGGCTCCAGCGGAGCGATCAGGCGCTGGATCCGGTTGCGGATCTGGAGCGCGAAGTGCGGGGTCGAGGGGCCGGCGAGGGCCCGCACGTCCTCGACCGTCACCCGGCCGGTGAGCCTGTCTGGCCTCTCGCTCTCGCTCATCAGTTCTGGTTCGAGTTCCGGTCGGGGGTGCTCGGCTGCGACTCCGGGGTTCCGGGCGCGGGCCCGAGCGAGGATTCCCCGGTTCCGGAAGTTACCGGGGCCACCTCGGCTAGCTGGTCGACGTCCGCCTGCAGCTCGACCGAGAGCGCGCTCGGGTCGCCGATCAGCCACACGTGGTTGTACACCGCACGGGTGGGATCGTCGGCGTAGCCGGGTTTGAGGTCCAGCAGGTAATCCGTCAGGGCGGCCGGGAGGCGGTCCGCGTCGTCGGTGAGCAGCAGCGGCCCCCACGTCCCGCTGGCCGAGAGCGGTGCCACGCCCCCGGCGTCGAGCGGGCGCTGCGAGTTGGCGAGGACGAGCCCGTGGCCGGGGTCGTTGATGTTCCAGCCAAAGGTCCCGCTCGAGTAGCGGGCGAAGGCGATCGCGTTCTCCACCGGACCCTCCTCGCCGACGCGCACCGCGTTTGGCGCGACGTGCTTGATGGCCTTCATCGCCTCGGCGTCGATCGCCTCCTCAGGACCGAGCACGAACACGGGCACACCGTCGTTGCGGCGCAGGGCCGCGACCGTCTCCTTCGGCACTCGGTCGCGGCCGGAGAAGAGGACTGGGTCGCCGGAGCGCGCCGCCCAGGCCGCGGCGGGCATCGCGTACGCCGGCTCGTCGGAGCTCGCGACAAGGATGTGGTCCGGCTTGCCGGCCAGGCGCTCGCGCAGCTTGTCGATCTCGCCGGCGACCGCCGCCGGACCGTCGCCCTTGACCTCCAGGGTCTCCAGCCCCTCGGGGGCCGCGGCGGCCCCGATCACGAACGCCTGCCGCCCCGCGGTCGCCGCCGAGCCCTTGGGGTTCAGCTGGTCGAGCGCGGACGCGGTGAGGTCGGGGACCTCGCCCCCGTCCGTGATCAGCACCGGGGCACCGATCGGTGCCGCGACCAGCGAGCCGGCCGCGATCCCCGCCGGCCAGTCGCCCGCGTCGACCATGGTCACCGCGTCGGGACCGGCGGCGTCGCCCGCGGAGGGGAAGACAGCGAGCGCCGCCGCGGCGGCGTCGGCGATCGGGTCCGCTCCGGAGATCCTGGTGGTGTTCTTGGTCGCGAACGCCGGGAACCCGAGCTCGTCGGCCTGCTGGTCGGGCGCCGGCACCTCGCGGACCACGACCTCGGGCGCGGGCGACTTCGCCGTCTGGGTCGATTCGGAGCCGCCCTCGTCGGTGGTCGCGAAGTACACGGCGACGCCGACGGCGGCGATCACGACGATCGACCCGGCGACTTGCCAGCGATGGGCCTTGAGCCAGGCGAGCACGGGCGGGAAAACTTACGGCACGCCCGCGGCCGGCAGGCCCGGCTCGCGGCCTGTGGGGTATATGCTGCGCCTATTGACTGACCAGTCAGTCAGTCGGTTTTTTTCCACCACCACAGGAGATCAGCCAGCGTGGATTTCGCTTTCAACCAGGAGCAGCTCGCCTACAAGGCGCTGACACGGAAGTTCGCCGCCGAGCACATCCGCCCGGTCGCCGCCCAGCACGACGCTGAGGAGTCGACCCCGTGGGAGGTGATGAGGGCGGCCCGCGACCAGGGCCTGCACGGGATCGAGCACATCCAGCGCATGGGCTCGGACCCTGACGGGATGTTCGGCGTCATCGGCTCCGAGGAGTTCCACTGGGGCTGCGCGGGGATCGCGCTGGCGATCTCGGGCTCCGGGCTGGCCGCGGCTGGACTCGCTTCGTCCGGAACGCCCGAGCAGATCGCTCGCTGGGTGCCGGAGTGCTTCGGCGTCGGCGACGAGATCAAGCTCGGCGCCTACGCCGTCACGGAGGCCCAGGCCGGCTCGGACGTCAAGAGCCTGCGCACCACGGCCAGGCGCGACGGCGAGGAGTGGGTGCTCAACGGGACCAAGGTCTTCATCACCAACGGCGGGATCGCCGACGTCCACGTCGTCGTCGCCAACACCGCTCCCGAGCTCGGTCACCGCGGTCAGGCCTCGTTCGTGATCGAGAAGGGCACCCCGGGGCTGAGCCAGGGCAAGAAGGAGTCGAAGCTCGGGATCCGCGCCTCGCACACCGCCGAGGTCGTCCTCGAGGAGTGCCGGATCCCGCTGGACAACCTGCTCGGCGGGATGGAGAAGCTCGAGCGCAAGCTCGACCGCGCGCGTCGCGGCGAGGCCTCGCGCGGTTCGGGCGCGCTCGCGACCTTCGAGCTCACCCGGCCGATCGTCGGCGCCTCGGCGCTCGGCATCGCCCAGGCCGCGTACGAGTGGACGCTGGAGTACCTCGACGACCCGAACCTGAGCGCCGACGTGTTCGAGCTGGCCCTCGACGACAGCTCCACCGCGGGCCGCCCGCCGCTCGAGCGCCAGTCGGTCCAGCAGGTGCTCGCCCAGGTCGCGACCGAGATCGAGGCCGCGAGGCTGCTCGTCCAGCGCGCCTCCTGGATGGGCCGCAACGGCATCCCGCTCACGGGTGGGCAGGGCTCGATGTCCAAGCTGAAGTCGGGACAGGTCGCCGTGTGGGCGACGCGAACGCTGATCGACCTCGTCGGGCCGTACGCGGGGACCCGCGAGTGCCCGCTCGAGAAGTGGTTCCGCGACGCGAAGATCTACGAGCTGTTCGAGGGCACGGCCGAGATCCAGCGCCTGGTGATCTCGCGGATGCAGGCCGCCGAGTACCGCGAGCGGCTGCTCGAAGCGGCCGCGATCGCCGCCGAGGCGACCGAGCCGGCCCTCGGCGGCTCCGTGGCCGCCACGTCCTAGCGCGCGACCAGCTCCTCCACCGCGGCGGCGAAGGCGCGCCGATCGCTGAACAAAAACGCGTGCGCGCCGTCGAATACGCGTAGCTCCGCCTCCGGGACTCGCGTTGCGATGCGCTCCAGGTTCACCGGCGGCACCACGGGGTCCTCGCGCCCGGCCGCTGCGAGCGTCGGCGCATCGACCCCCGCGAGCTGGCGGTAGTTGCGGTCGCTGCGCAGCCACGGGTCCTCGGCCGCCACCTGGCGGTCCGTGGTCGCGGCGGGGACGTGGAAGTCGTCGGGGATCTCGCCGCTGCGGCTCGCGGTCACGAGGCGCTGCAGGAAGCGCCGCCCCTCGGCCTGCTGGTCGGGCGGATAGAGCTCTCGCAGGATGTCGGCGTCGCTGGGGTCGGGCTCGCTGTCGATCCGCTGCGCCTGCCTGGTACCGAGCACCGCCTCGCTGCCGCCCGGATTGGTGCCGGCGAGGATCAGATGGCCCACCCGCTCCGGGTGATCGACCGCGAGCCGCTGGGCCACGAAGCCGCCCATCGACCAGCCGAGCACATTTGCGTGCTCGACCCCGATCGCGTCCATCAGGGCCGCGGTGGAATCGGCGAGCGAGTCGAAGGAGCGGCCACGCCACGGCCCCGAGAGCCCCACGCCGGGGTAGTCGAACAGGATCAGCCGCTGGTGGCGGGCCAGGAGCCGCAGCAGCGCCGGGTCCCACTCCGACATCGTCGAGCCGGTCCCCATCAGCATCACCAGCGCCGGCCCGCGACCGCGCTCGTACCAGGCGATCTGCGTCCCATCGGCGTCGGCGTGCTTGACCGTCGCCTCAAACCGCTCCGAGCGGGGCGCGCTCGAGCCGCCACAGCCGGCGACCGCGATCACGGCGAGCACGCAGATCAGCGCCGACGCTCTCATCGGCCCAGCCTAGAAGCCGCCCGGGCGGCGCCCGTCGTGCGCCTGCAGCGGCGGTTGCAGAAGTCCCGACGCAGTCGAGGTCGGCGCCCGGACGGGCTAAGTTCGCGGCTGCCCGCCACAGCTCTCGCGGGCGACTCGCCCGCCCGCGAACCACGGAGAACGATGCCCGCAGTCGAGACCCGGCGTACCCCGCGAACCCCCCGCGTCGCCGCCCTGGCGGCGTGCGCGTCGCTGCTCGCGATCGGCGGCGCCGAGCTCGCCGACGGGCAGGATCTGCAGACGCAGCTCTCCGAGCGCCAGTCCGAGCTCGAGGGCCAGCGCGACCGCAAGGGCGTGCTCTCGACCGAGCTCGCGGGCTACGAGGACCAGCTCAACCAGCTCGCCGGCGAGGTGGCGACGCTTCGCAACCGCGAGGCGATCGTGGTCGCCGAGCTCCGCCAGGTACAGGCGCGTCTGCACCGCGAGAAGGAGCGCCTCGAGCAGCTCAAGGCGCAGCTGCAGCGCTCCCTCAACGACCTTCGCAACCGCCTCGTGGACATCTACAAGTCGGGCGACCCCGATCTGCTGACCGTGCTGCTCGAGTCCGACGGCTTCGATGACCTGCTCTCCCGCTACGAGTACCTGCGGCGGATCTCAGACCAGGATTCGGCGATCGTCGGCAAGGTGCGCAACCTCCGTGACGGCACCCGGATCACGGTCGAGCGCGTGACCGCCGATCGCGACGAGATCGCCGCCAAGAAGGCCGAGCTCGAGCGCACCCGGGCCCAGCTCGAATCGCGCGAAGCGGCGCTGGACTCCGTTCGCGACCGCAAGGCCGCGGCGCTGGACGAGGTGCAGTCGGACATTCACCGACTCGAGGGCGACATCGGCGAGATCCAGGGCAAGATTCAGGCCCAGATCCAGGCGGCGACGGAGACCCCGACCACGCCGCTGCCCGCCGGCCCGATCCAGGGCGCGAGCTCGGGCTTCATCTGGCCCGTGAACGGCTCCGTGACGTCGCCGTTCGGCTGGCGCTGGGGCCGCATGCACGAGGGCGTCGACATCGGCGTCCCGGCCGGCACGCCGATCCGGGCCGCGAAGGCGGGCAACGTGATCCTCGCCGCCTACACGTCGGGCTACGGCAACTACACCTGCATCGACCACGGCGGCGGGCTCTCGACCTGTTACGCGCACCAGTCGAGCTACGCCACCAGCGTCGGCGCGTCGGTCGCCCAGGGCGACGTGATCGGCTACGTCGGCTGCACCGGCAGCTGCTTCGGCGACCACCTCCACTTCGAGGTCAGGGTCGACGGCGCGGCCGTCGATCCGCTGGGATACCTGTAGTAGCCGCCCCGCTTTGCGGTAGTTCGCGGCCTTCGCGTCGCGGGATGGCCGCGACCCGTGCATATTCTTCGGCTAATCGGGAATAGAGGCCCCCGTAGGGGAGCCCCTCTGCATCGCCCGAACCCGGCGGGCGAAGCACAACGATGAGCACGATCGCCAGCCCACAACCGACCGTTCGCCGGAAGCTCGACCTGCGCGCGTTCGTCGCCGGCGGCACCGCGACGGCGGCGCTGATCGCCGCGGCGGTGGTCGTCTTCGGCTCGCTCGCAGCCTACGTCGCCTTCAAGGGCTCGCCGGTGCGCACCGACGATCCGCCGGCCGACAGCGTCACGGTCGGCGCGCCGAAGGCCGCCGCGGCGACCCTCGGCCGCGCCGGCCGGGTCGTCGCCGCGCGTCCGGCCGCCTCGACGCCGATCGCGCCGCCCCCTGCTCCGCCCGCCGTCGCCGGCGTCCCGGGCGCGACCCCGGCCACCGCGGTCACGGCTACCGGCCAGGACGCGGGCACCGTGACCACGCCCACCGACCTCACCGCGCCGGCCACCGGCACGGCGCCCACGACGGCCGCGGCGCCCCCGGCGGCGGCGAACCCGACGGCCCCAGTCGACCCGACCAGCTCCGGCGGCAGTCCCTCCGGCAGCTCCGGCTCCAGCGGCACGGTCGGAGGCGTGGTCGACACGCTCGACAACGCGACCGGCGGAGCCCTCAACCTCAGCGAGACGACCGCCCCGGTCACCGGCACCGTGGACGAGACGCTCGACCAGGTCGGCGGCGCGGTCGACAACCTGGGCTCGCAGGTGACCAACGCCGCGGGTTCCGTGCTCGGCGGCGGCTAGGCCGCCCGCCCTCGCAGCGAGCGCTCCAGCCACCGCAGGGCCACGCCCTGGAGCTCGGCGTCGTGCTGGGCCGACTGGTGGTGCCCGCCCGGGAGCACGATGAGCTTGCGCGGTTCGACCGCCCGCCCGTAGAGCTCGGCTGAGAACTCGCTCGGGATCCGCTCGTCGCCCTCGGCGTGGATGAGGATCAGGGGCTTGGCGCCGAGCAGCCCGACGGCGTCGCGGAGATCGTGCTCGCCGAGCCAGGCAGCGAGGTCGGCGCGGGCGCGGTCGGAGGCGCGGAACTCGAGCGTCCCGGCCCGCAGGCCGCGGAGCAGGTGCTCCTCGCCGGCCGGGCAGATGGCGATCACCCCGGCGATCGCGTCGCTGGTCGCGGCGCCGTGGATCGCGACGAAGCCGCCCATGCTCGAACCGCGGACGCAGACCCGCTCCTCGTCGACCTCCTCCCGCGCGCCGAGGAAGCGCGCCATGCGACCGACGTCCGCGAGCGCCTCCGCGGACATCTCGTCGGGCGAGTCCCCGTGGCCGCGCTGGTCGTAGGCGAGCGCCGCCCAGCCCGCGGCCGCGCAGGCGCGGCCGAAGTCGCCGTGGTTTGACTTCCGCGACCCGGCCCCGTGGACGATCACCATCCCCGGCCACGGCGGCGGCGAGCTCGGCAGCCAGGTCAGGTAGGGCCGCCCCTCGTGCTCGCCGGACTCAGTGGGCGGGGCAAGGGACCGGCGCGGGCGTGCCATCGGCCTGGATAATGACCGGCCCTATGCCGCCGGCGACGCAAGCCAACCCGGTCGAGGGCTCGGCCGTCTACCCACTCGGGAGCCGCGTGACCGCGGCCGGACACCTCGAGGTCGGCGGCTGCGACGTGGTCGAGGTGGCGCGCGAGTTCGGCACCCCGGCCTACATCTACGCCGAGGACGACATCCGCGCGCGCGCCGCCGCCTACCTGGACGCCTTTCGCGCGCGCACGCCCGACTTCGAGGTCCTCTACGCGAGCAAGGCCGCGCCGTTCACCGCCGCCTATCGGGTGCTGTGCGAGGCGGGGCTCTCGGTCGACGTCGCCTCCGGCGGCGAGCTGCACATGGCGCTGCGGGCCGGCTTCGCGCCCGACCGGATCCACATGCACGGCAACAACAAGACCGAGGCCGAGCTGCGGCGCGCGGTCGAGATCGAGGTCGGACACGTGATCTGCGACTCGCTGGCCGAGATCGACCGCCTGGACGCGATCTGCGCCGCGGCCGGGCGCCGCCAGCCCGTGCTGATCAGGATCACTCCCGGGGTCAAGGCCGACACCCACACCTACGTGCAGACCGGCCAGCTGGACTCGAAGTTCGGCCTCGGGCTTGCCGACGGCCTGGCCCAGGAGGCCATCGCGGCGGTCCGGGGCGCGGACAACCTCGAGCTGGTCGGGCTGCACGCTCACATCGGGTCGCAGATCTTCGAGCTCGAGCCCTACGTGCGCGCGATCGAGGCGCTCGGCGAGCTCGCCGACCCCGAGTGGTGTCGGCTGCTGAACGTCGGCGGCGGCCTCGGGATCGCCTACACGGCGGCCGACGATCCGCCGTCGATCGCCGAATACGTCGACGTCAAGGTGGGCGGGGTCCACCGCGTGTTCGACCCCGTCCCGCGGATCCTCGTGGAGCCCGGGCGCTCGCTGGTGGGCAACGCCGGGATCACCGCGTATACGGTCGGCACCGTGAAGGAGGTTCCCGGCGTGCGCACCTACGTCGCCGTCGACGGCGGCATGTCCGACAACATGCGGCCGATGCTCTACGGCGCCCGCTACGAGGCGATCGTCGCCGACCGCGCCGACGCGGCCGCCGACAGCACCGTGACGATCGCCGGCATGCACTGCGAGTCCAGCGACATCCTGGTCCGCGACGTGAGCCTGGCCGCGCCCACGGTCGGCGACGTGCTCGTGACCCCGGCAACGGGCGCCTACGGATACGCGATGGCCTCGAACTACAACGGCGTCCCGCGTCCGCCGGTGATCTTCTGCCGCGACGGCGATGCCCGCGTCGTCGTCCGCCGCGAGACGCTCGACGACCTCACGGCCCGCGATGTCTGAGCCGGCGCGCATCGGTGTCCTCGGGCGGGGGAACGTCGGCGCGGCCTTCGTCGAGCAGCTGGAGCAGCGCGCGTTCCAGGTCGAGCGAATCAGCGGCCGGCGGCCGGAGCTCGCCGGCGTCCTGAGGCGATCGGAGGGCGACTTCGACGAGATCCTCGCCGGTTCGGACGTCGTCGTCGAGCTGATCGGCGGCACCGACCCGGCCCGCGCCTACGTGCTGCGCGCCCTGCAGGCGGGCAAGCACGTGATCACGGCGAACAAGCAGCTCGTCGCCCAGCACGGCGACGAGCTCTTCGAGGCCGCCCGGACGGCCGGCGTTCAGCTGCGGTTCGAGGCCGCCGTCGCCGGGGTGGTGCCCGTGATCCGGGTCATCCAGGAGAGCCTCGCGGCGACGCGGATCGAGCGCGTGCTCGGGATCGTCAACGGGACGACGAACTTCATCCTCTCGGAGATGGCCGCCACCGGGGCCGGCTACGACAGCGTCCTCGCCCGGGCGCAGGAGCTCGGCTACGCGGAGGCCGACCCCACGGAGGACGTCGGCGGCGCCGACGCGGCGGCGAAGATGGCGATCCTGGCGCGGCTGGCCTTCGACACCCCGGTGGGGCTCGCCGACGTCACCTACGAGGGGATCACCGAGATCCAGCCCGACGACCTGGCGTATGCATCCGAGCTCGGCCTTTCACTCAAGTTGCTCGGGGTCGCCGAGCGGCGAGACGAGGGGATCAGCGTCCGCGTCTTCCCGTGCTTCCTCAACGCCGACCACCCCCTGGCGCCCGTCGAGGGACCCTTCAACGCCGTGACGGTCGAGGCGCCTTCGATCACGGAGATCACGATGTCCGGGCCCGGGGCCGGGGGCGTGCAGACGGCGACCGCGGTGCTCGGCGACCTGGTGTCGATCCTCTCGGGCGAGGCCCCGGTGGACGTGCCGCGCGAGCGCCTCGACGTGGTCCGGGAGGTGAGCTCCTCGTTTTATCTCCACCTGGAGGTTGCCGATCGGCCGCTGGTCCTCGCGGGGATCGCCGACATCCTCGGCCGCAACGGGATCTCGGTGCAGAGCGTCGTCCAGCGCGGTCTCGGCGACGATGCGCGCCTGGTGATGGTCTTGCACGAGGCTCCCGAGACCGACTTCTACGCCGCGCTCGCGGAGATCGCCGAGCTCGACTTCCTGCGCGCGTCCCCGCGCGCGATCAGGGTGGTCGAGGAGGTCTTCGCATGAGGACCGGCCGGTGCCCGCGGGGCTGATCGAGCGCTACCGCGACCGGCTGCCGCTGGAGCCGGGTGACCCGGTGGTGACCTTGAACGAGGGCTCGACCCCGCTGGTCGAGGCGCCTGTGATCTCGGAGCGCGTCGGCGCCAGGGTGCTGCTCAAGCTCGAGGGGGCGAACCCGACCTGCAGCTTCAAGGACCGCGGGATGACGGTCGCGGTCTCGCGCGCCAAGGGCGCCGGGGCGGAGGCGGTGATCTGCGCCTCGACCGGGAACACGGCGGCGAGCGCCGCCGCGTACGCCGCCCGGGCCGGGCTCCGGGGCGCGGTGATCGTGCCCGAGGGCAGGATCGCGATCGGCAAGCTCGCCCAGGCACTCATGCACGGCGCCAGGGTGATCGCGTTGCAAGCCAACTTCGACGAGGCGCTGCGGATCGTCCGCGAGCTGGCCGCCAAGCACCCGGTCGAGCTCGTCAACTCGGTCAACCCCTATCGGATCGAGGGTCAGAAGACGGCCGCGTTCGAGGTCGTCGAGGAGCTGGGCGAGCCGCCCGGTGCGCTCGCGATCCCGGTTGGCAACGCGGGCAACGTCACGGCCTACCAGCGTGGCTTCGTCGAGCTCGGCGTCGCACCGCTGCTCTACGGCTTCCAGGCCGCCGGGGCTGCGCCCCTGGTCCGAGGCGCCGCGGTGGCCGACCCGGAGACGATCGCCTCGGCGATCAGGATCGGGAACCCGGCGCGGTGGGAGGACGCGATGGCCGCCTTCACCACGTCCCGGGGCCGCGTTGAGGCGGTCACCGACGACCAGATCCTCGACGCCTACAGGCTGCTCGCCGCGCGCGAAGGGGTGTTCTGCGAGCCGGCCTCGGCGGCCTCGGTCGCGGGGATCCTCGAGCATGGGCTGCCCGTGGCGGAGGGCCAGGCAGCGCCGGAGACCGTGGTCTGTGTGCTCACGGGCCATGGCCTCAAGGACCCCGACACGGCGCTCAGCAAGGCGCCTGCGGTGATCGGTTGCGAGCCCGAGCTCGCGGCGGTCGAGCGTGCCGTGTTCGACTGACCCTGCGCTACGCGGGCCCAGGATTCAGGTATGTATGACTGAGCATGGGGGCGGAAGCTGCACTGGGGGTGGGCCTGGGCGTCGCATGTCTACTGTTGATCGCGGCGCTGCTGGCGCTGCGCTCGTCGCGGCGCCGTCATCGCCGCCTGCTCGACGCGATGCCCCAGACGGCGGTCGCCGTCTTCGATCAGAAGCTGCGCGTCCGCTACGCCGCCGGGCCGGCGCTCGACATCGGCGGGCGAGCCGCTGAGGAGGTCGAGGGCAAGCCGCTGCTTGGCCACGTCCCACAGGCCCAGCGCGAGCCGCTGCTGATCCACTACCGAGCCGCGCTGCGCGGCGAGCAGCGCTCGTTTGAATTTCGCTCCGCGACGACGGGCCGCGAGTACCAGGTCCGGATCGTCCCGCTGACCGATGAGCGGGGGCGGGTGCGGCGGGCGCTCTCGGTCGCCCTCGACGTCACCGACCGGCGGCGGGGCGATCGCGACGGCACCCGCCCGGCGGAGCTCGATGCGGTCACCGAGGCGACCCGCGCCCTGGCGCGCAGCGTCGATCCGACCGCGGCCCGCATGGCCGTCTGCGAGGGGGCGAGCGAGGTCGCCGACGCTCCGGTCGCCGCGCTGTTCGAGCCCACGCCGGGCGGCTCCTCCCTGATCGCCAAGGCGACCGTGGGGGCCGAGATCGCCGGCTTCGAGATGCCGCTCGGCGGTGAGGGCGGGGCGGCCCTCGCCTTCTCGCGGGCCGAGGAGGTCTTCGTCGGCCTCGACGACAGCGAGGACGAGGCGGACCGGGAGTTCATGAACCGGTCCCGGACCCGCGCCGTGCTCTTTCATCCCGTCGTGCGCGACCGGGCGGCGATCGGGGTGCTGGCGATCGCCTGGCGCACCGAGGTCGCGGGGGTCCCGCTGCGGATCTCGACCATGATCGACCTGCTGGGCGCCGAGGCCGCGGTGGCGATCGGGCGGGCCGACCTGCTGGGCCAGCTCGAACACCTGGCGCGCACCGACGGCCTCACCGGCCTGCCCAATCGGCGCCACTGGGAGCAGCAGCTGCCGCGCGAGCTCGCCCGCGCCTGGCGCGACGGCCGCCGGCTGTGCGTGGCGATGCTCGACCTCGACTACTTCAAGGACTACAACGATCGCCACGGCCACCAGGCGGGCGACCGCCTGCTCCGCGAGGCCGCCACGGCCTGGCGCGTGGTGCTCCGCCCGTACGACATCCTCGCCCGCTACGGCGGCGAGGAGTTCAGCGTCATCCTTCCCGGCTGCGACGTCGACGACGCCGTCCAGCTGGTCGAGCGGCTGCGCGCCTGCACCCCGCAGGGCGAGTCGTGCTCGGCCGGGATCGCCGAGTGGGACGGCGAGGAGCGCCCCGAGACCCTGGTGGGCCGCGCCGACGCGGCCCTCTACCGGGCCAAGCGGGCCGGGCGCAACCGGTCGATCGCCGCCAGCAAGAGCTGACGGTCCCGTCACCACCTCGGCGCATCGCCCGCGCCACGCGCGCGCCGGCGCCCGCGATCGTCGGCGCATGCCAGTTGCAGCGCTGCGCTCGATCACCGGCCTCGTCGCGCCGCCGCGGTGCGCCGCGTGCGCCCGCGCGTGTGCACCGGTGGAGGCGATCTGCCCCGCGTGCATCGGGCGGCTGGCGCGCGCACCCGCGGGTGCCGCGGCGGTCGCGGGTGTCGGTCGGGTCGTGTGGGCGGCGCCCTATGAGGGCATCGCCCGCGAGCTGGTCACGGCGCTCAAGTTCCGCTCGCGGCTGGGCCTGGCGGCGGTCCTCGCCGCGGCTCTTGCCGAGGCCCTGTGCACGCCTCGACCCGAGTTTGAGCTCGTCGCCGTCCCGCCCGCGCCGGTCCGCCTTCGTCGCCGCGGCTTCGACCCGGCGGAGCTGATCGCGGCGTCGCTCTCCGCGCGGCTGGGGCTGCCGCGCTCGCGGGCTCTGGAGCGCGCCGACGGGCCGCGCCAGGTGGGGCGCTCCCGCGAGTCCAGGCGGGCGTCGCCGCCCCGCGTGCGCGCCGCCGGCTCGCCGCCCGCGCGCGTCCTGCTGGTCGACGACGTGCTGACCACAGGGTCGACGCTGGGCGCGTGTGCCCGGGCGCTCCGGCACGCTGGGGCGGTCGAGATCGAGGCGGCGGTATTCGCTCGTGCCCTTGGCTCGACGAGCCCGTGGGCGTAGGATCTGTAAGCACTCAGCCGACGAAAGGAGAGGCCGTGCGAATCGAGGTTCGGGGGCGAAATGTCGAGGTGACCGACGAGCTTCAGGACGCGGTGACTAAGCGCTTCGCACGCACCGCACGCCAGGTCTCCGAGCTCGCCCAGCTCGAGGTGGAGCTGACCGAGGAGCGCAACCCCTCGATCGCCGACCGCTACGTCGCCGAGGCGACCCTGTACCTCAAGGGCGTCACGCTGCGGGCGCACGAGGCCTCGCCGGAGATGCTGCACTCGATCCACGAGATCGCCGAGGACATCCGTCGACAGGTCAAGCGACATCGCGAGAAGCGCCGTGGCCGGGCGAGCGCCAGGCGCGCCGTCGGGCGGTTGCATCGCACGGCGTAGCGCGGGGCTGGGCCTGAGCGGCGGCGGCCCGAGCGCTACCCTGAATCGCTCATGGCCCGGGGAATAATCGATCGCGCCCTGCGGCTCGGAGAGGGCCGCAAGCTGAAGGAGTTCCAGCAGCGGGTCGAGCAGGTCAACCTGTTCGAGCCAGAGCTCGAGCTGCTCGACGACGCCGAGATCCGCGAGCGCGCCGATGAGCTTCGCCAGCGGGCCCGCGAGGACGACGAGTCGCTCGACGATCTGCTCCCCGAGGCCTTCGGCCTCGTCCGCGAGGCGAGCAAGCGATCGATCGGCCAGCGCCACTACGACGTGCAGCTGATCGGCGGCATGGTCCTGCACTCGGGAACGATCGCCGAGATGAAGACCGGCGAGGGCAAGACCCTCACCGCGACCCTGGCGGTGTTCCTCAACACGCTCGCTGGCGACGGCGTCCACTTGGTCACCGTCAACGACTACCTCGCCCGCCGCGACGCCCTGTGGATGAAGCCGATCTATGACCTGCTCGGCGTCTCGGTTGGCGTGATCCAGTCGGAGATGGACCCGGCGCAACGCCGCCAGATGTACGCCGCCGACGTCACCTACGGCACCAACTCCGAGTTCGGGTTCGACTACCTGCGCGACAACATGGCGAGCACGATCGAGGAGTGCGTACAGCGCGAGCACGTGTTCGCGATCGTCGACGAGGTCGACAACATCCTCATCGACGAGGCCCGCACCCCGCTGATCATCTCCGGCCGTCCCGAGCAGGCCGCCGACACCTACTACACGTTTGCCCGCCTGGCGAAGCAGATGGTCGGCGAGGAGATGAAGCCGAAGCTGAAGTCGCTCGGCGAGTCGCGCGATACGTCCGAGGCCGAGCACGACTACGAGTTCGACGAGAAGCACAAGACCGTCGCCCCGACCGAGGGGGGCGTCGACAAGGCCGAGAAGTTCCTCGGGGTCGACAACCTCTACATCTCCGAGCACGGCACGCTCGTCAACCACCTGATCCAGTCGCTGAAGGCGGAATCGCTGTTCAAGCGCGACACCGACTACGCGGTGATCGACGGCGAGGTGAAGATCATCGACGAGTTCACCGGCCGCATCCTCGAGGGCCGGCGATGGTCGGACGGGCTACACCAGGCGGTGGAGGCGAAGGAGGGCGTCGCGATCCGCGAGGAGAACCAGACCCTGGCGACGATCACGCTCCAGAACTACTTCCGCCTCTACGACAAGCTGGCCGGGATGACCGGAACGGCGATCACCGAGGCGACCGAGTTCATGAAGATCTACGAGGTCGCGGTGGTCGAGGTCGACACCCACCGGCCGATGGTGCGGGCCGACCACAACGATCAGATCTACAAGACCAAGCAGGGCAAGTGGCAGGCCGTCGTCGACGAGATCGGCGAGCGCCACGAGCGCGGACAGCCGGTGCTCGTGGGCACGATCTCGGTCGAGATCTCGGAGATGCTGTCCGGCGAGCTCACGCGCGCGGGGATCAAGCACGAGGTTTTGAACGCAAAGCCCGAGTACGCCGAGCGCGAGGGCGAGACGGTCGCCCAGGCCGGCCGGCTCGGCGCGGTCACGATCGCCACCAACATGGCGGGGCGCGGTGTCGACATCAAGCTCGGCGGCGACCCCGAGCAGCTCGCGGCCGACGAGCTGCGCAAGCTGGGCCTGACGCCCGAGCACGAGAGCTGGGAGGCCGAGCTCGCCGAGCACGCGACCCGCTTCAAGGAGCAGACGCAGGCGGAGGGCGATCAGGTGCGCGAGGCCGGCGGCCTGTTCATCTGCGGCACCGAGCGCCACGAGTCGCGCCGGATCGACAACCAGCTACGTGGGCGCTCGGGGCGCCAGGGCGACCCGGGCGAGTCGCGCTTCTTCCTCTCCGCCGAGGACGACCTGATCCGCCTCTTCGCCGGCGAGCGGATCTACAAGATCCTGGACAAGCTCGGCCCCGTGGACGACGACGGCAAGGAGTACCCGCTCGAGGCCAAGATGCTGACGCGGACGATCGAGAACGCGCAGAAGAAGGTCGAGGAGCAGAACTACCTGATCCGCAAGCGGGTCCTCGAGTACGACGACGTGATGAACGAGCAGCGCCGGGTGGTCTACAAGTACCGGCGCGAGATCCTCGAGGGACGCGACATGTCCGACGTCGCGCACGACGAGCTCGAGGAGGTCGTCACCCGCACGGTCGAGACCTACACCCCGGGTGAGATCTTCGAGGACTGGGATCTCGCCGGCCTGGAGAGCCACGCCGGCTCGCTCTGGCCGCTGGGGATCGAGGTGGCCGAGCTGCAGCCGGAGACCGCGAACCGTGAGCAGCTCTCCGAGCAGCTGATCCAGGACGCCCTCGCCGCGTACGACCGGCGTGAGGAGGAGTTCGGCTCCGAGCTGATGCGCTACCTCGAGCGCCAGGTCCTGCTGCAGATCATCGACAACCGCTGGCGCGAGCACCTCTACGAGATGGACTACCTGCGCGAGGGCATCCACCTCCGCGGCTTCGCCCAGATCGATCCCCTCGTCGCGTACAAGAACGAGGGCTTCGGCATGTTCCAGGAGCTGATGGCCTCGATCTGGGAGGAGTTCGTCCGGGTGATCTTCCACGTCGAGGTCAACATCGAGCCGGCCCAGGCCGAGGAGATGTTCGGCGGCGGCGAGGAGCCGCGCCGCTCAGGGCAGGTGCAGTACTCGGGCGCCGCGGGTGAGGAGCGACCCTCGGCGATCCGCGAGGCGCAGGCCGGCGCGGTCGCCACCGCGCCCACCGCGGACGGCGGCGCGGAGCCTCAACCGCAGGCGGGCAACGGCCAGGCCGGGGTCAACCCGGCGACCGTGGTCAAGGCCGATACCGAGAAGATCGGCCGCAACGATCCCTGCTGGTGCGGCTCGGGCAAGAAGTACAAGAAGTGCCACGGGGCATAGCCGGCGCCGCGATTGCGGTGCTCGCGGCAGTCGCCGCGCTGCTGGTGCCCACGGGCGAGGCGGAGTCGGCGAAGCGCGGCGTAGCGATCTCCGGTCGCGCCTATGCCTTCAACCACATGGACACGTTCCTGGCGGGCGCGACGATCCGCGTCCGCGAGCTGCCCGGCCTCTCGGCGACCACGGACGCCAACGGCGACTACGTCCTCGAGGTCCCCGACGACACGAACGTGACCCCGTACATCGATCCCCCGCCCGGCTATCACCAGATCGACCTGCAGACGTTCCACCCCCGCGGCGAGCCGATCGAGAACGCCAACTTCCAGACGCCCGGCGACGCCGAGTACAACGGGCTCGCGGCGTTGCTGCAGGTGCCGTTTGGGCCCGACGGCCGGCCCGAGCAGTGCGCGATCGTGACCACGGCGTCGAAGCGCGACGTGCGCGGGGTCGATTACGACACGTTCCACGCGCGTACGCCGCACGGGGTGGCCGGCGCGACCGCCCACGCGAAGCCGGCGTTGCCCGAGCCGACCTACTTCAACGAGAACGTGATCCCGGACCGCTCCCAGCCGGCGACCTCGGGCGACGGCGGGATCATCTGGACCGAGGTGCCGGCCGGCACCTATCGGGTGATCACGAAGAGCCCCTCCACTTCCTTCGCGAGCTTCCTCGCCACCTGCGAGCCGGGACGGATCGTCAACGCCAACCCCCCGTGGGGTGCGTACGAGCTCTCCCCGGGCGAGCGACCGCTGGGCGCCGGGGTGGCGGTGGGCTCGATCGAGAAGGTCAAGGCGGTGCGTGATGGCCGCCGCCGGCTCGTCGCGGTTCGGATCGACGCCGCGGAGTCGCTCCGGCTGCGCGTCACGCTGCGCCAGAACGGCGGGCGGGTCGGCCCGCGCCGCAACGCCAAGGTGGCCGTGGGCAACGACCGCATCCGCCTGCCGATCGCGGGCGCTGCGCGGAGGGGTAAGTCGCGCGTGACGACCGAGCTCGTCGACGGAGCGGGCGGCTCGGCGAGCGAGCGCTTCCGCTTGCGCGTGCCGGCGCCGCGGTGAGCGACCTCGCCGTTGGCGACGACGGCAAACAGCGTTGCGGGTGGGGGGCGTCGAGCCCTGACTACGTCGCCTACCACGACACCGAGTGGGGCCGGCCGATCATCGATGACCGCGGGATCTACGAGCGGCTGACGCTGGAGGCGTTTCAGTCCGGGCTCTCGTGGCTGACGATCCTGCGCAAGCGCGAGAACTTCCGCGAGGCGTTCGACGGGTTTGAGATCGAGCGGGTGGCCGAGTACGGCGAGGGCGACGTCGAGCGCCTGCTCGCCGACGCGGGCATCGTCCGCAACCGGGCCAAGGTCGAGGCGGCGATCGCCAACGCCCGCGCGGCTCGGGAGCTCGCCGCCGGCGGCGAGTCGCTGGCGGCGCTCGCCTGGTCGTTTCGGCCTCAGTCCGAGCGCGCCCCGCGGTCCGGCGAGCTGCTCGCCGCAACCACGGCGGAGTCCAAGGCGCTGGCCAAGGAGCTCAAAACGCACGGCTTTCGCTTCGTCGGGCCGACGACGGCGTACGCCCTGATGCAGGCCGTCGGCATCGTCAACGACCACCTCGACGGCTGCGTCGTCCGCGACGAGGTCGAGGCCGAGCGTTCCCGCGCCGCGAAGGCGCTGGCATGAGCGGGGCCGAGACCGTCGACCGGCTGCTGACCGCGCTCACCGCGCGCGACCTCGAGACGGTCGCCGCGCAGCTGCACCCCGAGATCGAGGCGCAGGGCAGACGCGGCCCGTTTCGCGGGATCGAGGAAGTGGTGGATTGGGCGCGGCCCAACGACGAAGGCCACCTGTCGTCGCACATCGAAATCGACGAGCTGCGCGAGGTCGGGGACCGCTACGTGGCCGCCGACGCCCGGCGCCAGTGGGTCTGGAAGGAGAACGGCGACGTCGGCGCCGAGGATCGCTTCGGCGCCCTGTTCGAGCTGCGCGACGGGCTCGTCTATCGCTGGCACCAGGAGTATCCGACGATCATCGAGGCGATCGACTCGATCCCGGCGGCCTGATGGCCGCGCGGCTGCTGCTCGTGCCCGCGTTCACCGAGCTCGAGTGGGGGATCCGCCCGCAGCTCGAGGACTGGGCGGAGGTGGCGACGTTCGACATGCCCGGGATCGGCGACGAGTCAACGCCCGACGAGATCGCGCCCGATCCCACGCGGGCGCCAAACCTCCTGGCCAGTTGGCGCGCCGCCGGGGTCGAGGCGGGCCTGCGGGAGGTCGATCGGCTCGGATGGGATCGGTTCTTCGTGGTCACCGACGACCTGGGGGCGCCGACGGCGGTCGGGATCGCCAAGCGTCGCCGGGACGCCGTGCTGGGGCTCGCGCTCGGTCACGCGTCGCTCTCGCATGCGACCACGGGGGATCGCCCGCCGATGAACGCCGCGATCTGGGCCGTGTTGGCGCAGCTGGCGCACCAGGGGAGCGAGCAGTTCGTCCGCTACGGCATCGCCCAGGCGACGCAGGGCGGCGTCACCGAGGACGTCGCGCAGCGAATGATCGAGCGCTTCCCCGACATGGCGCTCGTCTCGGCAACCATCGAAGCGATCGCGGCCGAGTCCGAGCCGATCGGCGACGACTTGGCAGCGCTCGGGCTGCCGCTGCTCCTCGCCAAGCACGAGGGCTGCCTCGGCCGCACGGATGAGGGCTTCGACGATGTCGTCGCCGCGTTCCCAGCGGCTCGGACCGCGATCTGCCAGGAAACCTGCGCGAGCAGCCCGACCTTCGCCGGCGCGGTCCGCGCCTTCTGCGATGCCGTCACGAACGACGACGTTGAACTCATGCACCGGATGCTCACAGCCTTCAACGGCAACGACGTCGAGGGCGTCCTCGCGGCGTTCGACGAGGACTGCACGATCGTGGAGCCTCCCGAGGTGCCGGACACGCCGCAGGAGGGATTTCGCGGGCACGACGGAGTCCGCGCCTGGATGGCGAACCTGCGCGGGATCGGCGGGATCGAGTTCACCGCGACGAGCGCCGAGGCGGAGGGCGGCGTGGTGTTCTCGGAGTGGACCGCGCGCGGGCTCGGGCAGGCCAGCGGGGCGCCGATCGCATGGACCACGTTCGCCGTCCTGCAGGTGCGCGACGGCAGGATCCTGCGCGCGGAGGCCTTTCTCAGGGAGGCCGACGCCCGCGACGCGGCCGCCGCGGCCGAGTAGGCTCAGTCCATGGCGGAGCCGCAGACGACGGAGGCCGTGAGCTCGCGGATCGCGCAGATCCGGGAGGGGCTGACCCTGCTCGCGGACTACCTTTGACCCGGCCGCGCTCGAATCGGAGCTAGCCCGGCTCGAGGGGGAGATGGGACAGCCCGGCTTCTGGGACGACCAGGAGCGGGCGGCGGCCGTCTCCTCGGAGCACGCACGGGCGCAGCGGCGCCTCGAGGGGTTTCGGTCGCTCGAGTCCGACGCCGCCGACCTCGACGAGCTCGCGGAGATGGCGGAGGGCGACGCGGAGCTCGCCGGCGAGCTGGAGGGTCAGCTCGCGGGGCTCGAGTCGCGACTCGCTGAGCTCGAGGAGGCCCGTCTGTTCAGCGGCAGCTACGACACCGGCAACGCGGTCGTCACCGTGCGCTCCGGCGCCGGCGGCACGGATTCGCAGGACTGGGCCGAGATGCTGCTCCGCATGTACCTGCGCTGGGCCGAGCGCCGCGGCTTCGGCGTCGAGATGGCCGAGGCGTCGCCTGGGGAGGAGGCGGGGATCAAGTCGGCGAGCTTCATCGCCAAGGGCGAGAACGCCTACGGGCTGTTCGCAGCCGAGCGCGGCGTGCACCGCCTGGTGCGGATCTCCCCGTTTGACGCGCAGTCACGACGCCACACCGCATTCGCGCAGGTCGACGTCGCCCCGCTGGTTGACGATGAGGTCTCCGTCGAGCTCGACGAGGACGACATCCGCGTCGACACCTATCGCGCCTCGGGCGCCGGCGGCCAGCACGTGAACAAGACGGACTCGGCGGTGCGGCTCACCCACGTGCCAACCGGGATCGTCGTCCAGTGCCAGAACGAGCGCTCGCAGACGCAGAACAAGGCGACCGCCATGCGGATGCTCCGGGCGCGGCTGCTGGCGGAGGAGGAGCGCAGGCGCGCCGAGGAGCTCGCGGTGGAGCGTGGCGAGCAGAAGGCGGCCGAGTGGGGCTCGCAGATCCGCAGCTACACCCTCCATCCCTCGACCCGGGTCAAGGACCACCGCACGGGTTATGAGGTCGGCGACGCCAACCGGGTCCTCGACGGTGACCTCGACGGTTTCATCCGCGAGTACTTAAACCAGCAGGCAGCGCGGAACTGAAGATGGCGGTCAGCGTCTCCGTCGGGGTCTCCGACCAGCTCGATCCGATCGAGGCCTTCGACCTCGCCGCCGGCGAGGCGGCGCGCGGGCTCGACGGCCCCTGCGATCTGGCGGTGATCTTCGTCGGGGCGCCTCACCTCGCGCACGCCAAGACGATCCTTTCCACCGTGCACGAGCGCCTCGAGCCCCGCTCCTTGATCGGCTGCGGGGCCGGCGGCGTGGTGGGCGCCGGGCGCGAGCTCGAGACAGGCCCCGGCGCCGCGGTGTGGGCCCTCGCCGCCCCGGGGGCCGAGATCGCCACCCACCACCTCGAGGCCAAGCGCGGCGAGGACGGGTTCGCGCTGTCGGGCTTGCCCGAGCCCGAAGGTCTGGGCGACGTGCTCTTCGTGCTCGCCGACCCGTACACGTTCAGCGCCGAGGCGCTGCTCGAGTCGCTGAACGAGGCCCGGCCCGGAATGCCGGTGCTCGGCGGGCTGTCGAGCGCCGCGGCCGCCGGCTCCGCGTCGCTCTTTCGCGACGGGGAGGTGCTCGCGGCCGGGGCCGTCGCCGCGAGCGTCGGCGGAGTGGCGGTGATCCCGTGCGTCTCCCAGGGCGCGACGCCGATCGGCCCGGAGATGACGATCACGGCCGGGGAGGGCAACGTGATCGCCGAGCTCGCCTCCAAGCCCGCAACCGAACGCCTGCGCGAGGCCCTGGCCGAGCTCGATCCGCGTCTGCAGGCCCTCGCCGCCCAGGGGCTGATGCTCGGGATCGTGATCGACGGCAACCAGCCCGACTACGAGCGCGGCGACTTCCTCGTCCGCCCGATCCTTGGCGCCGACCCCGACAGCGGCGGGGTGGCGCTCGGCGAGCGGGTCAGGATCGGGCAGACGGTCCGCATGCACGTACGCGACGGAGCGACCGCCGACGAGGACCTCCGCACCGCGCTTCAGGCGCAGGCGCTGGCGCTCGGGGAGGAGGGAGCGGCGGGGGCTCTGCTGTTCACGTGCAACGGCCGCGGGTCGCACATGTTCGACGTTCCCGACCACGACGCGACCGCGATCGAGGACGCGCTGGGCGTCCCGGCCGCGGGCTTCTTCTGCGCCGGTGAGATCGGCCCGGTCGGCGGGCGCAACTTCCTGCACGGGTTCACGGCCACGATGGCCGTGTTCCCGCGCTCCGGCTGATGGCGACGGAGGCCGTCGACGCCGAGCTGACCGGGCTGGTCGCGCGGGCGCTCGCGGAGGATGTCGGGTCCGGCGACGTCACCTCCGAGGCGACGGTTGACGCGGCGGCCCGGGCGCGAGCGCGTCTCAATCAAAAGCAAGCCCGGCGTGCTGTTTGGGCTCGAAGCGGCGGCCGAGGTCTTCCGCCAGTCCGGGGCGGGGGAGCTCGAACGCCTTGTGCCCGAGGGACGGTGGACGGACGAGGTGCCGGTGGAGGTGGCGGCGGTGGAGGGGCCGGCTCGGGCGCTGCTCGCCGCCGAGCGCACGGCCCTCAACCTGCTCTGCCACCTCTCCGGCGTCGCCACGCTCACCGCGCGCTACGTCGAGGCCGTGCGCGGCACGAAGGCGCAGATCCTCGACACCCGCAAGACCACGCCGGGCCTGCGGGCGCTCGAGAAGCAGGCGGTCGCGGCCGGCGGCGGGCGCAACCACCGATTCGGGCTCGACGACGCGATCCTGATCAAGGAGAACCACGTCGCCCTGGCGGGCGGGCTGCGACGTGCCGTGGAGCTCGCGGCGGGAGCCCATCCCGAGCTCCCGGTCGAGGTGGAGTGCCGCGACGCGGGCGAGGTCGCGGAGGGGCTGGCCGCCGGGGCCGACCGGCTGCTGCTGGACAACATGACCCCGGATGAGTTGCGAGCCGCGGTCGCCGCCCGCGATGCCGCCGGGTCGCGCGCCGCGCTCGAGGCCTCCGGCGGCGTCACGCTGGCGAGCGTCGCCGAGATCGCCGCGAGCGGCGTCGACATGATCTCGATCGGCGCCCTCACGCATTCCGCGCCAGCCCTCGACCTGAGCATGCTGCTCGACCCGAGCTGAGCGGCCGCGGCCGGTAGGCTCGCCGCCGATGTCACCGACGGACCAGGCGATGCGCGAGCGCCGTGAGGCGCTGGTGATCGAGCACATGGAGTCCGAGAACCGACACGAGTTCGACGTCACCATGGAGACGTTCGGGCACCCGCGCTACGAGCTGATCGCGACCGGCGACGTCTACGACGGCGAGGCCGAGGTCGCGAGCTACTTCGACGAGACCAGGACCGCGTTCCCAGACCAGCGCAACGAGCTGCTCGCGCTCCACCACGCCGACGATGCGGTGTTCGTCGAGGCGATGCTCTACGGGACCCACCTCGGGCCCTACCGCGGGCTGCCGCCGACCGGGCGCTCGTTCGAGATGCGGTTCTGCGCGATGTTCGTCTTCGAGGACGATGAACTCGTCTGCGAGCGGGTCTACTTCGACGCCGCCACCGTCCTGCGCCAGCTCGGGATTGCGCACGACCCGCTCACCCTCCGCGGCCGGGTGGCGACCGTCCTCAACCATCCGCTGACGGTCGGCCAGGCGCTGGCGCGCCAGCTGCTGCGGCGTTGAGCGCCCGGCGGACGGCGATCGCCGCGCTCGCGCTGGCGGCGTTCGCGGTGCCCGGCGGAGCCGGTCCCGCGCAGGCCTGCGGGTGCGGGATTGCGCTCGAGTCGAGCGTCAGCGACGAGCGCGCGCTGGTGGTCGACAACCCCGGGCACGAGCGCATCGTGCTGAGCCTCGACCTCGCCGGTGACCCAGGGGGACGCCCGGCCGTGGTGCTGCCCGTCCCCGGGGTGCCCGAGGTCGAGGCGATCGAGCATGGCGACCCGCTCGCCTACCTGGACACGGCGACGACCGAGGTCGAGCCCGGGGCGGTCGGCGGCGGCGCGCCCGACGAGAGCGCGGCTTCGCCCGTGGACGTCATCGGGCGCGAGACCGTCGGCGGCTATGACGTCGCCCGGCTGGCATCCGGCGAGGCCGGCGCGCTCAATGCCTGGCTGCGCCGCAACGGCTACGCGCTCCCGGACGGTGCCGAGCCGATCCTGGCGGACTACGTCGACCGCGGCTGGCGCTTCGTCGCCATCCGTCTCGCGCAGGGCGAGGAGGGCCGGCTGAAGCCGCTGGACGTCTCGTTCGCCACCGACGCCCCCGTGTATCCGATGCGGCTCGAGCAGCTCGCGAGCTCCCCGGTCGACCTCACGCTGTACACGCTCGCGGACGGCGCCCGGACGGTCGAGGGCTTGCGGACGGCATACGCGGGCTCGGTCGCGGACCTGTCGCCGCCGCCCCCGCCGGAGCTGGCGGATCTGTTCGCGGAGGGCAGCGAGGTGACCCGGCTCGAGGCGACCGGCGCCGCGCCCGCCACGTTCACCGACGACCTCGCGATCGTTCCGGTCGCCACGACCCCGGTGGAGGAGCGTGCCGGCGCCTCGGATTCCGACTGGGAGAAGATCGGCGCGATTGCCGCCGCCGTGGCGTTGATGGCGTTCGCGATCTTCGCCGTGCTCACCCGACCCGACAAGGGTGCTACTTCAATAGACGGGACAGACGCCGGTCCTTGAGCACCCGCCCGCCCGTCTGGCAGGTCGGGCAGTAGTTCGTCTGGTGCTCGGCGAAGTAGACGGCCTCGATCGTCGTCCCGCACCGCGGGCATGGCTCGCCCTCTCGCCGATGTACCCGTAGCGGCATCGGGAGCTTGTCGGGCACCTGCTCGCCCACGACCTCCTCGTACTGGTCGATCGCGTCCCCCAGCACGTGCAGCGCCGCGTGCAGGCGCTCGACCTCCTCCGCGTCGAGCTCGGCTCCCTTGCGAAACGGTCCCAGCTTCGCCTCCCACAGCACCTCGTCCACCCAGGAGCGCCCGATCCCCGCGATCGCCCGCTGGTCGCGCAGCAGCGGGTGCAGCTGGCGCGGCTGGTCGACCGCCTCTGCGAGGCGCTCCAGCGGCGGCGCGGGCCACGCCTCCGGCCCGAGCGTCTCGACCATCTCGTCGGCCTCGACGCCGCCGGGCCGGTACAGCTTCGTCCACGCCCGTTGCTTGGTGCCGAACTCGCGCAGCCGTAGCTCGCGCCCATCGGTGAGCCGGATCAGGACGCGGGACGCGCGGTCCTTGAGCGAGGCCCGCTTGTCGAACACCTGCAGCCGCCCGGCGCTCATCAGGTGCACCAGGAGCTCCAGCTCCTCGTCGCCCGAGAACCGGACGATCGGCATCTTGCCCACGCGTCTCGTTCCCGAGACGGTCATCCCCTCGAGCGCGTTCAGCATCGGATCGAGCGTTTTCACCGCGACCATCCCGGGCGCCAGGGTCGACTCGACCTCGGCGCCGTCGAGCGCCGCGCCGAGGCGGCGTGCGGTGATCTCGACTTCAGGCAGCTCAGGCACGACTCCAAGTAAACTGTGCAGCGGTTCATTCGCCCGGTTTGAGGTGGGTCAGCGGACCCAAACGGGCCGGCGAACATAGGAAGGAAGTCCGAGCATGCACCAGCTGCCGACACTTCAACCCAACCCCGCCGCGGAGCTGAGCGCCGAGGAGATCGCGCGCCTGTCCGCCGAGGTGCGGGCGCTGGCGGCGGAGCGCAACGCCGTCATCCTCGCCCACAACTACCAGCTGCCCGAGGTCCAGGACGTCGCCGACCACATGGGCGACTCGCTGGGGCTCTCCCGCGAGGCCGCGGCCACCGACGCCGAGGCGATCGTGTTCTGCGGCGTCCATTTCATGGCCGAGACGGCATCGATCCTCTCGCCGGATAAGACCGTGCTGATCCCCGACCCGAACGCCGGCTGTTCGCTGTCCGACTCGATCGACGCCGATCAGCTGCGCGCCTGGAAGGCCGAGCACCCCGGGGCGGTCGTGGTCATGTACGTGAACACGTCGGCCGAGGTCAAGGCGGAGACCGACTACTGCTGCACGTCCTCCAACGCGGTGCAGGTCGTCAAGCACATCTGGGCCGAGCACGGGCCGGACACCGAGATCCTCTTTGGCCCGGACATGTGGCTGGGCTCGTTCGTCGCCCGGGAGACCGGCCTGGTGGATGACCCCGAGCGCTACGCCCGCTTCCACGTGTGGGACGGCGAGTGCCACGTGCACGCGGGCATCCGCCCCGACGACATCGTCCGCACCCGCGAGGAGCACCCGGACGCAGAGTTCTTGATTCACCCCGAGTGCGGCTGCTCGACCCAGGCGCTCGAGTACGTCGCCTCCGGCGATATCTCGGCCGAGGGCGTGCACATGCTCTCGACCTCGGGGATGCTCGCCCACGTCGAGGCGAACCCCGAGGGCGAGTTCATCGTCGCGACCGAGAACGGGATGCTCTACCCGCTGCACCAGGCCGCCCCGCAGGCGAACCTGATCGAGGCCAACCGGATGGCCTTCTGCAAGTACATGAAGATGATCACGCTGCCGAAGGTCCGCGACTCGCTGCGCGAGATGAAGGTCGAGGTCAAGGTGGCGGCCGAGATCGCCGAGCGCGCGCGGCTCCCGATCGAGCGGATGGTCGCGATCGGCTGACGGTCGTGGCGGCGGGATCGGACGAAGGCGAGCGGCTGCGGTTCAGCGGCGCCGAGTTCGTAATCCGCGCGTCGGCGCAGACCACCGGCGGCGCGCTGGGGATCATCGAGGAGATCGATCCGCTGGACACCCCGCTGCACGTGCACCGCGACGAGGACGAGCTGTTCTACGTGCTCGAGGGAGAGCACGTCATCCGCGTCGGTGACCACGAGCACCGGGTGGGTCCGGGCGGCGCCGTATTCGGCCCTCGCGGGGTGCCGCATGCGCAGCGGCGGGTCGTGCCGAGGCAGGGCCGAATTCTCGCGATCGTCACCCCCGCCGGCCTGGAGGGCTTCTTCCGCGACCTCGCGGCGGCGGAAGCCGCGGGGACGATCGGGCCCGACGCCTACGCGGAGGTCTCGGAGCGGTACGGGATCACCTGGCTCTAGATGGGTGACGGGCTCGTCGCCTCGTCGCCGGTCTTCTCCTCGGCGGGCCAGCGAAACCACAGGCCCACCGCGGCCGCGGCGACCACGATCGCGCACACGGCGTAGGCGAGGTCCGCGCCGCTCGCGGCGAGCAGGGCGCCGCCGACGAGCGGGCCGATCGCGTAACCCCCGGCGTAGAGCAGGTTCTGCACCCCGTACGCGAGCCCGCGCTCGCCCTCGTCGAAGGCCTCGTCGAGCCACGGGACGGCGGCGGAGATCGCGAGGCTGAAACCGGCGCCGTAGGCGGCGAGCGCGACGATCGTCCCCAGGACACCCGGCAGCACCGCGAGCAGGACCGCCGAGAGCGCCGTCCCGAGCAGGCCGACGAACGCCGGATAGGCGCGGCCGCTGCGGTCGCCCCACCGCCCCCCGAACGGCGCGAACACCGCGTCGACCGCGATCGAGGACGCGAACAGGAGGCCGATCACGGAGGCCGAGAGGCCGAGTCGCGCGTCGAGGTCGAGCGGGGCGACCACCTCGATCAGCCCGAGGATGAACGAGGTGACGACGATGAGTCGCCGCCGCCCAGGCGCCCTGCCCGGAGCGGCAGGCGCGCAGGATCGTCGGCAGCGCCGGCGTCGTCGACCGCGCGCGCCGGGTCTCCGGGGGCAGCACGATCAGCGCCGCGACGAGCAGTCCAAGCGCCGCCCCGCAGGCGATCAAAAACGGCGCCGCGAACGAGAGCAGGTCGGCGGTGACGCCCCCGAGCGCCGGGCCGACGATCGAGCCGATCCCCGTCGCGGCGAGCGCCGCACCAAGCGCCTGGCCGCGCTTGCCGGGCGGCGCCGTGTCGGACACCAGGGCCAGGGCGGAGATCCAGCTCGCCGCCGAGCCCAGGCCCTGGACCGCCCGGGCAGCCATGAGCGCGCCGACCGAGTGGGTGAGCGGGACGAGGACCGACCCGGCCGCGACCAGCAGGAGGCCCGCCACGAGCAGCTTGCGCCGCCCGAGGGCGTCGGCGGCCCGGCCGAGCGGCAGCGAGAACAGCGCGATCGGGACCGCGTAGGCGGCGAGCGCGACGCCGACCGCCTCGTCGCCGGCCCCGGTGCGCTCCTGGATCTCCGGCAGCAGGGGCGCGACCAGCCCGAGTAGCGCGGAGTCGATCGCGACCGCGCCGATCGCGACCGCGGCCACCGCGCGGCGGCCGCGGGGTGCCTCGGCCTCGACGCTCACCCGGCCGCGCTTTGAGCTCGCGCGACCGAGGCGCTGACCGTCCGATGCGCGACCGGCTCGACCACGAGCAGGATGAGCCAGAAGGCGCGCCCGATCTCAGGGGAGACGAGAATCGCGACCGGGATGGAGACGAGGAACACCGTCGCCGGGATCAGGCCGAGGATCACGTAGCCGCGCAGCTCCGCCTGGGGTCGCGCGTCGGCGAGCAGCCCGCGGCGGACGCCGATCGAGAACACCCAGGCGTGCAGGACGGACGCCGCCGCGACGTTGAGGGCCATGATCACGGTCGGCAGCGCCAGCCCCTCGACGTCGGGGTCGCCGACGGACTGAGTGCTGAAGGGCAGCAGCACGATCGCGCACACCAACACGAGGTTGGCGGCGATCGCGGGACCGTCGATCGCTCCCCAGGCGGAGATCATCCGATGGTGCTCGAGCCAGTAGTTCGCGATCACGGCGAACGCGATCAGGAAGGCGATGAACTGCGGCCCGACGGCGTCGAACAGCGATCCGGGGTCCTCGAAGGCCTCCGCGGGGTTGGCCACGTCGAGCGTCGTCACCAGCAGGGTCAGCGCCAGCGCGTAGGTGGCGTCGACGAACCCGATCGCGCGATCGAACTCGGCGTCGTCGCGTGTGAACCGTACGTCGCGAGCCAGCAGGGATCTTCCGGTGGGCACGGCGGCGCGAGTGTAAACGCGCGATAGGCGTCGATTTGAGCCCTCGGAGGGTGTAGGTTGCGGCCGTGCTCGAGGTGGTAGTTCGACTGGTCCTCGGGGGGGTGCTCGCGGGCGCGAGCCTGGCCAAGCTCGCCAGTCCCGCATCGAGTCGCGCGGCGATGGCGACGTTTGGCATCGATGGCCGCCGGGCGCAGGGCGGCGCGTGGGTGCTGTTGATCGCCTGCGAGCTCGGGCTCGCGGCCGGTGTAATCGCCGGCTCGACTGAAGCCGCGTATCTCGCCGCGGCGCTGATGGCGACCTTCGCCGCGACGATGGTCGGCGCGATCCTCCGCGGACGTGCCGGCGCTCCATGCGCCTGCTTCGGCGCCCGCTCGACCGTCGGCTGGCCAGCCGTGGCCCGCAACGCCGGGCTCGCGGTCGCGTTCGCCGCTCTCCCCGCTCTACCGACGAGGGAGCTGGCCACCGACGAGTGGCTCGGCCTCGGCCTGGTCGTCGCCTTGCTCGCGTGCGTCGCGCTCGGGGTCGCAGTGCTCGCGCTCGCGCGAGAGGTCGGCCTGCTGCGCCTTCGCCTCGGCCCCGGGAGCGCACTCGAGATCGCCGAGGAGGGGCCGCCGCTGTTCGCCCGCACCGCGCTCATCACCCGCTTCTCCCCCGATCCGGAGGCGACTCTGGCGCTGGCGGCGTTCGTCTCGCCCGGCTGTCACGTCTGCCGCGCGCTTGAGCCCTCGATCCGGGCGCTCGCCAACGACCCTCGGGTCGCGGTAGCGACCTTGGATGAGGCCGGCGACGCCGCGGTTTGGAGCGAGCTCGAGATCCCCGGGAGCCCGTTCGCGGTGGCGCTCGACCTCGATGGGACCGTGCTCGCGAAGGGCACGTTCAACAACCTCGCCCAGCTGGAGAGCGTGTTGGCGACCGCCGAACGCCGGCGCGCCGAGCGTGAGCTTGCGGGAGCGGTCGGTGTCTGAGTCCCGCCCGGACCGCCTGGCCCGAGCTCTCGACACGCTCGCCGGCGACACGTCACGGCGTGGGTTCCTCGCGCGCACCGGCGCGGCGTTGACGGCCCTCACCGCCGGCACCCTGGTGGCCCAGGCGGTAAAGCCCGGCGAAGCCGACGCCCATCATTTCTGCGGTCATACCTTTACCACGGGGTCGTGCATCCACCCGACGGGCCTGCCCCGGATCGACGGTCACGGCTACCCGCTGAACGCTGGCGACGGGGCGCCGGTGGACGACCTGGGACGCAAGGTCAACTCGAAGGGCGAACCGGTCGATACGCACGGGAAAGCACTGCGGGACCCCGACGGACGCCCGCTGCCTCCGGCTCCCCGGACCAAGGTCTGCGAGGCGACGGGGCGAATCTACGGCTTCGAGCCGCACATCGACGGCGGCTGGTACCGGTGCTGCGGCGGGACGGTACGCAAGCTTGTCGATTGCTGCGCTTACAGCCAGCAGCGGATCAACGGCGACGCGGCGCTCGAGGGGTATTGCTACAGCGGGCGCAAGGTCTTCTGCGTCCAGTTCTTCCAGACGAAGGTGCCCTGTTGAGCGGGCTCGAGCTCACCCTCATCGTTGCCGCTCTGCTCGCCGGAGTCTGTGGCACCTGGTCGCCTTGCGGCTTCTCGATGATCGAGACCATCGGTCCCGTCGGTCACACCGGGGGCCGATCGGTGACCGTGTCGGCCTGCGTAACGTTCGCGCTCGGTGCGCTCGTCGGGGGCGTACTCACCTTCAGCCTGCTCGCGTCGCTCGGCGAACTGCTCAAGGGCGCCGGTGGCGCTTCGGCGTACCTGGTGGCGGCGGCGATCGCCGTTGCTGCGGGGCTCGCCGAGATCCGCGGAATGCGGATCCTGCCCCAGCTTCGCCGCCAGCTGCCTGAGCACTGGCGCCGAGTGATGCCGATGCCGCTCGCGGCCGGGCTCTACGGCGTCCTGCTCGGGCTCGGGTTCACCACGTTCGTACTCACCTTTGGCGTCTTCGCTCTCGCTGGGATCGCCTTCGCGCTCGGCGACCCGTCGGTCGGGCTCGCGGTCGGGCTCGCTTTCGGGGTCGGGCGGGCGCTGCCGATCGTGCTCGTCGCCCCGATCGCTGATCGCGGCGCCGGTATCCGGATCACGGAGACGATGGCGGACCGGCCCGGCATCTACCGGGGCGTCCGCTTCGGCGACGGGCTAGCGCTGCTCGCGGCCGCCGTAGCGCTGATCGTCGCCTCTCCAGCGGGCGCTGCGCGCACCGAGTCGCACCCGGCCGCCGACCCGTCGGTGGGGGGCAACGACCTTGCCTTTCAGCGGCCCAACGGCTCCGGGGTCCTGCGGAGCGGCCGTCGCGACATCCGGCTGCCGGGTGACGATCCAGCGCTTGGTGACGGACGCGCTGCGGTCATCGCCGGTCGCCAGATCGTGATCCTCTCGGGCAAGAGCCTGGAGGAGATCGGGCGCGTTCCTGCCGCTCGAGCCGACGCTGTTGCGATCTCGCGTCACTGGCTCGCGTGGCGAGCGCGGCGCCACGGCCGCGACTTCATGCGCGCCCGCAACCTCACGGATCCGTCGAGGCCCGGGCCCGAGCATTCGCTCGGCAAGGCCGCGGGCAGCGCCCAGCTCGGGCGCCCGAGCCTCGACGGCGGTCGGCTCGTGTACGCGCGGGCGACAACGCACGAGAACGTGATCGTCAGCAGGCGTCTGAGCGCCAAGCACAAGAAGCGGGCGAAGTCGACCCTGGTGCGGTCGCGCACCGAGGGCCTCTCGAACCCAACCGTCCGCGGCAATTTGCTCCTCTACGTCCGCAGCACGCGCCGCGGGGACCACCTGAAGCTGCGATCGCTCGCTGGCCATGGCAAGGGACGAACGCTCGTCTCGCGCCCGACGGGGACGCTGTGGTCGACCGCGCTCGACGCCGGGCGCGCCTACGTCACCGTGATCCACGGCAGCCACCCGCGTCAGAAGATCGTCTCGGTGGCCCGCTAGTCCGCCGCCGATATCGCCGCGACGGGTGCCTTACGTCCTCAGACGGGACGTTTTTGACCCGTCGCGGCGGCGGCGCGCGCCGCAGGCTCACTCATACGCCAGCGCCTCCAGCACGTCCTGGCGCGAGGCCCGGCGCGCTGGGCCGATCGCCGCGATCACGCCCGCGATCGCGGCCAGCACGAGGAGTAGGAGCAGGGTCCCGACCGGGATCGTGAGGATGAAGCCCTCGTCGGCCAGCGGGCGGCTCGCGATGACCGCGAACAGGACCCCGAGCAGCGCCCCGAGGACCGCGCCGATCAGGGCGGTGATCACGGCCTCGTAGCGCACGATCCGCCGCACCTGGCGGCGCGACGTGCCCAGCGCCCGCAGCAGCCCGAGCTCGCGGGTGCGCTCGTGGATCGAGAGCGCCAGCGTGTTCACGATCCCGAACAGGGAGACGATCACCGACAGCAGCAGCAGGGCGTAGACGACGCCGAGCAGGGTGTTGAGCTGGTCGGAGATCGAGTCCTTGAGGCCCTCGCGGTCCTCGGCCTTCACGGTCGGGAACTTCGTCGACACCGCGTCGTCGATCGCCGTCTTCACGGTCGCCGCGTCGGCGCCGGGCTCGAGCCCGACGAACACGTTCGTGGTGCTCTTGCCCTCTCCGAAGGCGTCGGCGTTGACGTCCGAGGCCGCGTAGTCGCCGATGAAGTCGGTGTTGTCGGTGAAGGTGCCGGTGACCGTGTAGGTCAGGGTCTTGCCGGTCGCCGTCTTGGCGTCGAACGTGTCGCCGACCCCAATCCCGTTGTCGTCACCCCACTTGGTGTCGATCACGGCGTCGTTCGGGCCCAGCTGGGAGAGCAGCTCCTCCGAGCCCTCGTCCCAGTCCAGGGAGACGACCTGGCTCGCGGTCTTCGGGTCGAGCAGGGTGAGGAAGCCCTTGCCCGGACCGCCCTCGACGATGTCCTGCGTGTAGCGCAGCGGCGAGGCCACGGCGACCCCGTCCACCGCCGAGACCGTGTCGACGGTGGAGACCGGGATGTCGGAGAAGCCGTCGTCGTTGGAGACGATCAGCTGCCCGGTGATCGTCTTGTCGATCGCGTCGTCGATCGAGCCCTTGATCCCGGCCGCGAACACGGTGACGAACGAGACCAGCGCGAGGCCGATCATGAGGGCCGCCGCGGTGGATGCCGTGCGCGCCGGGTTGCGGACGGCGTTCTCGCGCGCCAGCCGGCCCGGGATCCCGCGCAGGCGCTCGAGCGGCGCCCCGAAGGCCGAGGCGAGCGGCTTGACCAGCTGCGGGCTGAGCAGCGCCACCCCGAGCAGGGTGGCCGCGGCCCCGACCCCCACCCAGGTCACGGCCGGATCGATCGCGTCGAAGACCCCGAGCACCATCAGCGCGACCCCGCCGAGGCTGAGCACGACGGCGGCGATGTTGCGCTTGCGGCGCTCGCTGGGCGTCGCGGGGACGGCGCCGTCGCGCAGCCCGCTCACCGGCGGCACGCGGGTCGCGCGCAAGGCCGGCAGCAGCGACGCGAGCACGGTGAGGCCGGTGCCGAGCACGAGGCCGACCACGATCGTCCTGGTGGCGATCACGGTCCCCGAGTCCGGCAGGTCGATGCCGACCGCGTCGAACAGGGCGCCGATGGCGGGCGCGAAGGCGATCCCGGCGAGGACGCCGACGATCGCCGCGCCGAGCCCGATCAGGAAGGCCTCGAGCGACCACCGAGGTGAGGATCTGGCGGCGGTTGGCGCCGAGCGTGCGCAACATCGCGAACTCGCGCGTGCGCTGGGCGACGGTGATCGAGAAGGTGTTGAAGATCAGGAAGGCGGCGACGAACAGCGCCACCCCGGCGAAGATCAGCAGCGCGGTCTTGAGGAAGCCGATGAACTCCCCGACGTCGTCGCGCTGGGACTGCACGTTCTGGGCCCCGGTCTCGACGTCGACCGAGCCGGGCAGCGCCGCGGTGAGGTTCGCGGCGAGCTGCTCGGGCGTGGTCCCCGGGTCCGCGGCGACGTTGATCTGGTCGAGCTTGCCCTCCTTGCCCGTGATCCGCTGCGCCTCCGGCAGGGTGAGCTCGGTGATCGTCGCGCCGCCGAACGAGTCGACGTTGCCCAGGGTCGCGATCCCCACCAGCGTGTACTCCTTCGCCGCCTGCTTGCCGGCGATCTCGATCCGGTCGCCCACGGAGAAGCCCTCGTCGTCGGCCGACGCCTTGTCGATCACGACCTCGTCGTCCGCCTGGGGCGGGCCGCCCTCCACGTAGGTGAGCGGGTCGAAGCGCTCCGGAACGACGGAGAAGCCGAGGCTCGGGGCGCCGTTGCCGCCGCGCGGCTCGCCGTCGGAGCCGATGATCGAGACCTGCTGGTCGGCGACGCCGCCGGCGGCCTCCGCGACCCCGTCGACCTGCTTGACCTGGTTGAGGATCGAGGCCGGGAACGCGGGGAGGGAGCCGTCGTCGGTGTCGATCACCTGCTTGGTGGTCACCACCGCGTCGGTGCCCTCGTTCGACTGGGTGAAGATCTGCTCGAACGAGTTGTCGATCGTGTCCGTGAGCACGTACGTGCCCGCGACCATCATCACGCCGAGCACGATCGCCAGCGCGGTGAGCGCGGTGCGGAGCTTGCGCTCCGCGAGGTTGCGAATCGCGATCGCCGTCATCAGCCGGCGACCTTCATCAGGTCGAGGACCTCCTCGGGCGTGCCGGCGTCCTCGTCGCGGACGATGCGCCCGTCGACCAGCACCAGCACGCGGTCGGCCACGGAGGCGGCGGTGGCGTCGTGGGTGACGATGACCACCGTCTGGCCGAGCTCGTCGACGGCGGTCCGCAGCAGGTCGAGCACCTCCTCGCTCGAGCGCGAGTCCAGGTTGCCGGTTGGCTCGTCGGCGAACACCACCGCCGGTTCGCTCATCAGCGCCCGCGCGATCGCGACCCGCTGCTGCTGGCCGCCGGAGAGCTCGGCGGGCCGGTGATCGAGGCGGTCCGCGAGACCGACCGCGTCGACGAGGCGGTCGAGGCGCGCCTGGTCGATGTCGCGGCCGGCGAGCTTCAGCGGCAGGATGATGTTCTCGCGCGCGTCGAGGACCGGGAGCAGGTTGAAGAACTGGAACACGAAGCCGACCTTGTCGCGGCGCAGCTCGGTGAGCTCGGCGTCGTCGAGCGGGGCGAGGTCGACCCCGTCGATGACCACGGTGCCCGAGGTCGGGCGGTCGAGCCCGGCGAGGCAGTGCATCAGCGTCGACTTGCCGGATCCCGAAGGGCCCATGATCGCCGTCAGCCGTCCTCTGGGAAAGCCGACGGTGACGCCGTCGAGCGCCCGCACGGCGGCCTCGCCCTCGCCGAAGACGCGGCTGAGGTCCGTGGCGCTGACGATCGAGTCCGGGGGAGTTTGGTTCAAGTCGAGCTCCTTTCCAGGTGGGGGACGAGCATGGTCGCGGCTCCGTGCCGCGCGCTCAATTGGGGATTTCCCCGAACGAGCCCTGGGGGAGATCAGGGACGGGCGGTCAGCCCGGCGGGGCGAGCACCGACGGGGGGACGTCGGCGATCCCGACCGAACGGTAGAGGGTCGAGCTCGGCTTAGCCACGAGCCAGCGCCTCGCCGGAACGCACCAGATAGACGACGTCGTCCTCCACCGAGCGCTCGTCGCGGTCGGCGAACGTGGTCAACGTGGTCGCGACCACTTGCGCCTGCGAGCCCTGCAGTTCCACCGAGCGGATTCGGGTGACCTCAGCGTGCTGCCAGACCGGGAGCCCGCGTGGGTCGCGGTAGCCGATCGACGCTCCGAGCGCGGCGCACGCGTCCGCTCGAGCGACGGGAAGTCGCACCTCCGCCAGAGCCCCGGGAGCGAGCAGCGCGCACACCCGGCGGCCGTCTCGGTCGTCAAGCGCGTGGACGTACGCGCGGACGGTGGCGCCCGCCGCTCGCTCCGCGGCCGTCACGCGCGGATCGGCTTCGCCGCTCTCGGCCGGGCCCTGCGGCTTGGTCGCGGTCTGCGGTGAGACCTCGCCCTGGCCGGCCGCTGCGCCATCCGCGGCGGTGCCGGTCGTGGTCGCCGGCGGTGTCGTGCTCACGGTGACGGTCGTCGGGGCGGGGCTCTCCTCGGAGCCGCAGGCGGCGAGCGCCGCGCCGGCGAGCGCGGCGCACAGGGTGAGTGTCAGCCACTGACTGGTTCGCTGCATTTTCCGACGAAACAGGGCGAGGCCTGGCGTCCGGGGTGTCGCATACCTTGGCACCCGGTGTCCGCAGCCGAGCCGCTCTCCGAGAACGCCGCTAATCTCGCGCCCGTGACGCACCTGCGCCCGGTGCCGGACCCGAAGCCCCCCGCACGCCACGGCGAGCCCACCGGCGCCCCCGCCACGGCCGCCGAGCTCGAGCGCTGGGCGACCCTGCTGCGGCTCGAGTGCGTGCGGATGCTCGCCGTCGCCAAGTCGGGCCATCTCGACTCCTCGCTCTCCGCCGCCGACATCCTCGCGGCGCTCTACTACCGCGTCCTGCGCCACGACCCGCAGCGGCCGGACTGGCCCGAGCGCGATCGGTTCGTGCTCTGCAAGGGCCACGCGGCGCCGATCCAGTACGCGGCGCTGGCCCACCACGGCTACTTCCCGCTCGAGGACCTGATGGGCCTGCGCCAGATCGGCGCCCAGCTGCAGGGCCACCCGGACATGAACCGGACCCCGGGGGTCGAGGTGTCCACGGGCTCGCTCGGTCAGGGGTTGTCGATGTGCGTCGGGATCGGGCTCGCGCTCCGCCTCGACGGCCTCGATCGCACCGCGCACGTCTTCGGGGTGCTCTCCGACGGCGACTGTCAGGAGGGCCAGACCTGGGAGGCGGCGACGGCGGCGCCCCACTTCGGGGTCACCAACGTCACCGCGATCGTCGACTACAACCACCTCCAGACCGACGGCACCACCGAGGAGGTCATGGACATCGGCGACGTGCGCGCCAAGTTCGAGTCCTTCGGCTGGGACGCGATCGAGATCGACGGCCACGACATGGAGGCGGTGGTCGCGGCGCTGGAGCGCAGCCGGGGGCTCGACCGGCCGGCGGCGATCGTCTGCCAGACGACCAAGGGCAAGGGCGTCTCCACGATGGAGGGGCGGTTCGGCTTCCACGGCAAGGCCGCGGTCAGCCCGGAGTTCGCCGCCGAGGCGCTGGAGGAGCTCAGCGCCCGGCTCGAGGAACAGACCAGGGCGCTGCAGGCGGCGACCAGGGACGACGCCTAGATGCCGGCCGAGGCCAAGACCGAGCCAACCGCGACCCGCGCCGCCTACGGCGAGGCGCTCGCCGACCTCGGCGAGGCGCACGACGAGATCGTCGTCCTCGACGCCGACCTCGCGGGCTCGACCCAGTCGCTGAAGTTCGGCAAGCGCTTCCCGGACCGGTTCTTCAACTGCGGGGCCGCGGAGGCGAACATGATGTCGATGGCCTGCGGGCTCGCGGTCACCGGCAAGGTCCCGTACGCCTCGACCTTCGCGATCTTCGCCTCGGGACGCGCCTATGACCAGGTGCGGCTCGGGATCGCCCATAACGAGCTCAAGGTGCGGATCGGCGCCTCGCACGGCGGCGTCTCGCTGGGCGAGGACGGTGCCTCGCACCAGATGATCGAGGACATCGCTCTGATGCGGGCGATGCCGCGGATGCAGGTCGTGGTCCCCGCGGACTACAACCAGGCCTACCGCGCCGTGATCGACAGCTACGAGGCCAAGGACGAGCCGATGTACATGCGCTTCGGCCGCCCGTCGACGCCGATCGTCTACGACGACATTCCGGAGACGCTGGGCGACGGGGTCGACGTCCTGCGCGAGGGCAAGGACATCTCGCTGATCGCCACGGGGCACATGGTCTGGCGGGCGATGGAGGCCGCCGAGAGCCTCGAGGCCGAGGACGGGGTCGAGGCCGAGGTGATCAACGTCTCGATCATCAAGCCGCTCGCCTCCGCGCCCATCCTGGAGTCGCTCTCGAAGACGGGCGTCGCGGTGACCGCCGAGGAGCACCGGGTCGCCGGCGGGCTCGCCGACGCGGTGCGCACGGTCGCCGCCGAGCAGCACCCGGTGCCGATCTTCGCCGTGGGCATGGGCGACGAGTTCGGGCTCTCGGGCACCGGCGAGGCCTGCATGGAGCACTTCGGGCTCACGGCCCGCGGCATCGCCGACCGGGCGCGCGAGGCGCTGCTGTTGAAGCCGATCGTGTCGCGCCCGCCGCTCTTCGGCCCCGAGTGGACCTAGCCTGGCCAAAGCGTTCGCCTTCTCCCTGACCGCCGCGTTCAACCCGAGCGCTCTTCGCGGCGCTGCATGGTGATGTTGGTCTCGGCCAACGCCAAGCGGCTGATGCTCGGCTATCTGCTCGGCGCCTACCTGACCGCGATCACCAGCGGGCTCGTGATCGTCTTCGCCCTGCCGGACTCGGGTGCGGTCGACACAACGCAGGACACGCTGAGTCCGGCCCTGGACCTGGCGCTGGGCCTGATCGCGATCGTCGTCGGGATCGTTCTTCGAGGCGGATCTCGAGACCGCGCCGGCGACCGGCAGGAGAAGCGCAGGCGCAAGCGAGAGGAGAAGGGGCCGCCGCGCTGGCGCGGGCGCTCGACCGCGGCTCACCGCGGGTCGCGTTCGCGGTCGGCGCCGTGCTCAGCTTCCCCGGCGCCTCATATCTGGTCGCGCTCGGCCTCCTGCACAGGGAGGATCTGAGCACGGCCGCGACCGTGCTCAGCGTGATCGCGTTCGTCTTGATCGAGCTGATCCTGCTCGAGCTGCCGCTGATCGGCTTCGCCGTGGCCCCGGACCGGACCGTCGCCGCAATCGCACGCTTTCGTGCCTTCGTGACCCACGGACGCGCGGCGGATCGGAGCATGGGCCGCCTTCGTCGTCGGGGTCCTGTTCCTGATCCGCGGCGCGATCGAGCTGCTTTCTTAGTCAGCCGCTATTCGGCCCCGAGAGAGCCGAGGAGGTGCGACCCTACGAGCCTGCCCACTGACGACCTCGATGTGATCGTGATCGGAGCCGGGCCCGCCGGGGTCGTGGCGGCGTTGCGGGCGGCGCGACTCGGGGCTCGAACGGCCCTCGTCACGCGCGACGAGCTCGGCGGAATGGCCGCCAGTGAAGGGCCGGTGCCGGTCCGGACCCTCGCCCACGCGGCGCGCCTGATGCGGGAGGCGAGGCAACTCGGGCACTACGGGATCAGCGCCGGCGAACCGACACTCGACTATCGGCGTCTGCTCGAGCGTGTGCGTGAGGTCACCGATGCCGTGCGCGCGCACGGGCATCCTGCGCGACGAGCTTCAGCAGGCCGGCGTGAGCCTCTACGAAAACGCCGGAGCCGCCCGCTTCGTCGCGCCGCACGTGATCGAGAGCGACAACGGACCGCGACTGGGAGGCGAGAAGGTCATCATCTGCACCGGCGGCGTGTCGCGGCAGCTCCCGCTGCCCGGCTTCGAGCTCACCTCCACCCACAGCGACGCCTGGCGCCTCGAATCGGCACCCGACTCGCTGCTGGTCATCGGCGCCGGTGCGACCGGGGTTCAGGTCGCCTCGATCTTCAACGCCTTCGGGTCGCGGGTCACCCTGTTCGAGGCCGCTCCCCGCATCCTCATGAGCGAAGACGAGCGGGTGTCGGCGGCGATGAGCACGGCGCTGCAGGCCTCGGGCGTCCGCGTCCTCGAGCACGCTGGGACGATCGAGCGCTTCGAGCCATCTCCCGCGGGAGTGCGACTCGTCTACACCCGAAGCGATGGGCAGGCACGAATCGACGCGACGCTGGCCGTGGTCGCGGTCGGCTGGGTCGCCAACACCGACCCGCTCGATCTCGCGGTCGCCGGCGTGGAGACCGACGCCCGGGGCTACATCAAGGTCGATTCCCAGCTCCGCACGACCTCCCCAGGCATCTTCGCCGCCGGAGACGTCACCGGGCACCTCATGGTCGTACACGAGGCCGCGCGCGAGGGCTACCTCGCAGCCACCAACGCCACCGTCGGGAGGACCGAGGTCCTCCCCGCGGAGGTCAGCCCTCTGGGCAGCTTCACCGACCCCGAGTACGCCTCTGTCGGTCTCACCGAGGCGATCGCTCGCGAGACCCACGACGTCGTCGTGGGGGAAGAGGGCTTCGCGTCGATGCCACGCCCGATCATCGACGGTCGCCCGACGGGCTTCTGCAAGCTCGTCGTCGACCGCGAGGAGCACACCATCCTCGGCTGTCACATCGTCGGCGAGCGGGCCGTCGAACTCGCCCAGCTGGCAGCGGTAGCGGTCGCGTCGGGCATGAAGGTCGAGCAGCTCGCTCTCGTTCCCTTCTCTTTCCCGACCTACGCCAACGCGCTCGGACGCGCCGCGGTCAGGGCCGCGCGCCAGCTCGACTCTCGCTCGAACCGGGCCGACGAAGAAATGGGGTTGGACTCCGGTATCGCCGTCGCCCCCGATGATTGAGGCAGGGCGTCAGCTTCCCAGCACCTTCGCCTTCTCGCTCGCGAACTCCTCATCCGTGAGCACGCCTTGTTCGTGAAGCTGACCGAGCTCCTTCAGTCGCTCCGTGGTGTCGGCAGTAACGCCACCCGACGCCGATGGGGCAGGGTCGGTGGGCTCAGCCTCCGGCGCGCTGTCCTGCTCCTCTGCGGCGAGCTTGTTGTCCCTGTGCTTTTTCGCAGCGACGGCGGCTCCACCGAGTGCGGCCATACGCCGTCTGCGTTGGCGTCTGTCTCGTCCCATGCTCGTCCGCTCCTTCGATTCGACCATGGTCGAGCATCTCACAGGCTTTCCTCTCCCCCAAATCCATGGCGGCGGTCATGGGTCGAGCGGTCATTCGTGTTCCCGGCGGCGGCGACGGTCGACCCGCTCACGAGCGACCTGCCAGCGTGATCGCGCCTCGCCGACCACGTTGTCCCACTGGCGGCGCACCTCGTGATCAGGCGGTCGCTCGCCGCGACGAATTCGCTTGAGCTCGTCGCCGACCTCGCGTCCAAGCGCCGCCGACCCGACGACGATGAGCATGAGGCAAAACAGCGTCGAGATGATCGCCAAGACCGCGCCGACGACGCCATAGTCGGTGGTGTAGGAGCTGAACAGGTGGGGCACATAGACGGTCGCGCCAACGGAGTAGGCGGCGATCAGGATCGACCCGATGACACCGAAGGGCAGGAGGTCCCGCCGGTTGATCCGCTTCGCACTGAGAACCCAACTCCCCCAGACGACGAAGGCCGCGGTCAGAGGCAGCACCAGCAGGGACGCGCCCAGCTCGGGGCCGCCCCGGCCCACCAGAGCATGGATCAAAGCGGCGGCCGCCAGGTACGCGACGAATCCGCCCGCCCACAGCAGGCCATTGAGCGTGTTGCGCAGGCTGAGCGCATCCAGCTCCCACGTCTGCTCGACCAACCGCTGCACCGCTCGCGTCAGGCTCAGCAACGCGAGCAGGACGAACAGGGCACTCAACAGATCGACGCTTATGGTCGTGTCGCCGGTGGGTGAGAACAGCTGCTCGACCGCCTCGGCCCCTCCCCCGGTGAGCTCATAGCGGTCGATGATCCGGGCCGCGGTGTCCTCCGCCCCGATCTCCGTCAGAACCGCGCCGCTGATGATCACGAGCGGGATCAGCGCGGTCAGCGCGATCGACGCCAGCGCCAGGGCGCGATCGAACCCCGCGATCCTTTGGAACCGATGGACGACACGAAGTAGGAAGGCCGGCCGCAGCCAGAACGTCAGGCTTCGGATCGCCCGCTCGCGGTCAAAACCGCGCCGACCCAGCCTCCTTCGACCTCGCGGAGCTTGCAACGACGCGAGCCTAACGTGGGCGAAGGCGAGGCCTTCATCCACCCGCGAGGACGAGGCCGCTCGGCCTCAGCGGTCCGCGTCGACCGCCGCCTTTGCTGCGCCGGGACGCCAGAGACTCACTAGCCCAGCGACGAGCGTGACGAGGAAGAACTGGCCCACGAGCATCTCGAAGACGGCGAAGGACTGCCCGACGGTCCCAGCGGGGACCAGGTTGCCGTAGCCGGTCGTCGTGAGCGTCGTGTAGCTGAAGAAGAGGTAGTCGCTGGAACTCGGGTCGGGGACTCCGGTGAAGAAGTCCGCGTGACTCGCGTTGGCGAACGCAACGAACAGGAATGCGAAGAGGAGGCCGAGCAGCGTAAAGACACTGATCGCCCCGAGGATCGTGCGAAAGTCGACCTGGCTCGCGCCAAGGATGACCCGGCGCAGGATGGTGAGGGCGGCGATCGCCAGGAGGATCGCGTCGGCGCCGAAGGCGAGCCCGACCAACCGCACCGAGGACACGGCCTGCGCGATCAGCGCGGCGAGGACGGCGAGAGCGGCGACGGCAACGGCCAGACGTACCCGCGCCGCGCGCACGTCGGAGCTCGTGAGCCCGATCACAGCAGTCAGCCCGGCAACCGCGACGGCCGCTACCCGCCCGCCCCAGCCCTCGGGTGGCAGGGTCATCATCACCACGAACGTGACGAGAATCAGCAGGAGAACAAGGCCGTAGGCCTCGCCGATCCGCTCCACGAGTTCCAGGCGGGTCTCGCGGGGGGAGCGCAAACGGCCAAGTCGGCCACGGTTCGCAGACTCGTCCGGCACCACTCGACGTTCGGGCGTGTCCGAGCCGGTCCTTCCCGTGCACGAGGCTCCCCACGCCCTGGGATAGGTTGAACACATGACCGGTGGAGGGGTTGATGCGCCCCCGAGCAACGAGGAGACCGGCAAGCCGAGGCGGCGGATGAGGGAGAGGTGGGCGGAGTGGCGCCGCCTGGGGCGGATCGCCTACCGCGACCCTGAGCACGTCGCAGAGCGGCTCGCCCTGTTCGGCTCGGAGCGTCTGGGCGACCCATCACTCGAGTGGGCGAGCCGCGTCCGAGCGGAGCGGCCGGAGGCCCCGAAGGCCGAGATCGCCGAGGAAGTCCGGATCCAGACCGCGCAGGTGGCACGCATCGACGGCGCGGTTTCGGGGACGCCGTTCTTGATCGCTCTCGTCCCCGGCTACCTCGCCTACCTCTGGCAGGAGGCCGTGATGGAGCGTCGGATCGCCGCCGTCTACGGGTCCGATCCTCGCGAGGTCGAGACCTGCGCGCGGACGCTGATGTTGCGCGGCGTCCATCCGACCATCGAGGCCGCTCGCAAAGCCCTACAAGAGGTCGCGGAGACCGCGCTGCCGGACAAGCCGGCAAGGCGACGACCGTTGCGCACCTGGGTGCGGAGCGGCTACGTGCTGCTGATCTTCGGCGGCTTCGTATCGGCGCCGACGGAGGAGGTCGCCAAGGAGGGTCACTGGCGGCTCAAGGCGACGATCGGCTTCGTGGTCGGAGGCGTCATCTGGGTCATGACCTGGGTCCTGCCAGTCACCTTGATGATCGTCATGGCCTGGGCCTGTGAAAGCCATGCTCGCAGCCTCGGAAGCCGGACGCTGAGCTTCTACGGCGGTGAATCTGCGGCCGCGGAGCTCGCCGCTAAGTCCGCGGGCGTTGACGAAGACGGCGGCCGCACCAAGCGCGACCTGCTGCGGGCTGGCCTCCTGGTGCTCTCGATCGCGATCCCCATCGCATTCGTCGCCTACGCAGACCACGTCAAACAGACCACGGGTGTCAACTGGCTCGGTGCCCTCGGCGCACTCGTAGCGGTGTCGGTCGTGATCGCGACCACGGTCATCGCCAGGCGCGCCTAGGCGTCCGTCAAGCGGCGGATCGGAGCATGGGCCGCCTTCGTCGTCGGGGCCCTGCTCCTGATCCGCGGCGCGATCGAGCTGCTTTAGGCCAGCGCCTTGGCCTTGATCGAGTCGAACTCCTCCTGGGTGATGGCACCCGAGTCGAGCAGCTCCTTGGCCTTGGCGATCTCGCTCGCCGAGCCGCCGGCGGTCTGCTTGACGTATGAGTCGAACTGGGCCTGCTGATCCTGGACCTGCTTGACGCTGCGCTCGCGCATCCCGTCGTGCTGGACGATCAAATAGACGAGCACGCCCAGGAATGGGATCACGATGATGAACACCACCCAGACGGCTTTGTGAAAGCCGCCGATGTCGTGACGCCGGAAGATGTCGATGAAGCAAGTGATCGCGATCCAGATCCACGCCAGCCAGGCAAAGAAGACGACGATCGACCAGAAGACGTCGAAGAACGGGTAGTCGGCGGCTATGAGCACTGGGACTCCTTTTCCATTGTTTGTCTAATCAAAAGTGACACTACGCGGGCGCGGCGGCCGCACCGGCCTCAGCCTGGGCGCCGGGCTGTACGGTCGGGATGCCGCGGGTGAACGGCAGCGCGACGAGCGCCAGCAGCGCCAGGGCCGCGACCGCGGCCCGCAGGCCGTCAATCCGGCTCTGGGCGTTCGCCTCCTCGATCGCGTCCGCGGCTTCCGAGGGGACGCCGGCGTCCGACAGCGCGGCCTGGAGATCGTCGTCGGAGACGAATGGGACGCCGCCTGCAAGCTCGGTCTGCGCCTGCGTTACCACGGAGTCGGGGACGTCGGGGTTGTTCTCGATCCCGGCGAAGAACGAGGCGGTCAGGGCCGAGATCAACAGCGCCCCCGCCAGCGCGGTGCCGACCGAGGAGCCGAGCTGGCTGCCGGTGTTCTGTAGCCCTCCCACCTGTCCGCTCTGCTCGTCGGGGACCGCGGACACCGTCACGGCGCCGAGCTGCGATGCCATCGCGCCGAGCCCGGCGCCGCACAGCAGCAGCGGCCAGGTCACGATCTCCGGTCCGGCGCCGGCGTCGAGCAGGACGAGGAGGAGGACGAGGCCGGCGAACAGGCTGAGGAAGCCGAAGCGGACGACCCGCCGCGGCGAAGCGTTTGGGCGCAGCCTCGGGATGCCGGCCGCGAAGACCAGCAGCGAAAGCGAGAGGGGAAGCAGCCGCACCCCGGTGTCGATCGCCGAGAGGCCGAGCGAGATCGAAAGGAACAGCGGGATCGAGAAGAAGAGCCCGGCCAGGATCAGGAACATGAAGAAGAACGAGCCGACGCCGCCGCGCAGCTGGATGTTGCGCAGCATCGAGGGGTCGAACAGAGCGCCCTCGCCGCGAGCGATGCGCCGGTTCTCCCAGGCCACGAACAAAGCCAGCACCGCGCCGCCCGCGAGGATCATCCAGATCACCGGCGAGAGCCCGAGCCACTCCGGGGCGTCGGGCTTCGGCTGCACGAAGCCCCAGGTGCCGGAGCGCAGGATCGCGAGCACGATCAGGCCGAGCCCCGCCGCGGAGAGACCCGTGCCGACGAGGTCGAGCTTGACCCCCTCCTCGGGCGGCGTGTCCTTCATCCGCCGGGTCAGGAGCAGGATCGCGAGCACGATCAGCACCTCGCTGGCGAACACCCAGCGCCACGAAGCGTAGGTGGTGAAGAAGCCGCCGATCAGGGGCCCGAGGGCCGCGGCGATCGAGCCCGCCGCCGCTACCAGGCCGTAGGCACGCGGGCGCTCCGGCTTGCCGAAGTTCGACGCGACCAGCGCCACGATCGCGGGCATGATCAGCACCGCGCCGATGCCCTCGAGACCCGACCAGCCGATGATCAGGACGGTCAGGTTCGGGGACAGCGCGGTCGTGAACGAGCCGCAGGCGTAGATGACGCAGCCGATCGCGAACGCCCGCTTGCGCCCGATGATCTCGCCGATCTTCCCACCGGTGATCATCAGCGAGGCCATCACCAGCGTGTAGAGCGTGATCGCGGTCTGGATCCCGGTGACCGTGGTCCCGATGTCCTTGGCGACCGTGGCGATCGCCGTGTTCATCACGGTCGAGTCCAGGGCCATGACGAACTGCCCGGCCGCCAGTGTGGCCAGGATGATCCCGGTCCCGGCGACCGAGCGCTGAGTTGCGCTCATGGTTACCCGGGGCCGAGGACGCGAGCCTTCTCGGCCGCGAACTCCTCGTCGGTGAGGGCGCCCGAGTTGTGGAGGCCGGCGAGCCGCTCGAGCTCGGTGACGCGCGGGTCGCCGGTCGGGGCAGCGGGTGCCCCGGCGGTTGCCGGCTGCGTCTGGCGCCCCGCTCGCATCCGCTCGGCGATCCCCTGCGCCACGCCGGCCGGCGAGCCGGTCGTGACGTGGTCGGGGAACTCGCGGATCACCTGGCGGCGCAGCATCTCCGTGCCGAGCGCCGCGAAGACGATCAGCAGCAGCGAGGGGACGAGCCGGTGCGTGGCGACCACCGGATCCCACCAGAACACAAGCAGGAGCAGCACCGCGAGCCCGCCGTAGGCGTAGGCCGGCTGGCGCAGGTAGGGGGTGAGCCAGTGACGGATCGAGGTCGCCCAGCGGGTCGGGCCGGCGAGCCAGGCGGCGAGCACGATCACGATCCCGTAGAGGACGATCGACTGGCCCGTCTCGAGCGACCAGCGAGCTGCCGATGTTGAAGGCGGAGCTGACCGCCGCATCGGACGACGCCGCCCCGCTCAGCGAGTCGACGACGAGGTTGCCGGCCGCCCCGCGGGCGAAGAGGACGACGATGCCGACGAAGATGAACGAGAAGCCGACGGCGCGCAGGGTCTGGCGGCGGCGGTCGCCGGCGAGCGAAGATCGCGGCCGCGTAGAGCAGCAGGACGAGCGCGGTGAGCACGTAGCCGACCTTCTTCAGGAGGTTGAGGCCCGTCTGGGCGGCGGCCGAGCTCGATCCGACTTCATGATCTCGATCGAGCACGCCTCCGGCGGCAGCTTGGAGGCCACGTCCGGCAACCCGAGCTCTGCGGTCACCGACGTGACCACCGATGTGAGGTCGAGCGTCACCACCCCGCCGGTGGTCGAGACGAACTGGCCCTCGTCGTCGATCAGGGCGATCAGCTTGCTCTGTGCGGCCGCGCTCGCGTCGACGAAGAGCTGCTGGACCTTGGGCTCGGAGAGCGCCTTGGCGACGACGTCGTCGGCGCGCGCTGCGAAGCGCTCCGGAGATCGGGGCGGCGAGCGGCGCGAGCTGCGGGGGAAGCCGGTCGGCGAGCTCCGCCTGGACGTCGACGTTGTCGAAGATCGCGGTGACGATGAAGGTGTTGAGGCGCGCCTGGATGTCGGCGTCCTGGATCAGCTGCTCGCTGGTCGTACGCCAGGTGTCGGTCTCGAGCACCTGGCGCTTGGCCCAGAGCGCGAACACCGAGACGATCGCCGATGATCGTCGCGAGGACGATGATGATGATCGGCAGCGCGCGGCGGCCGGTCTTCTTCTTCGCGTCCCCCTCGCTCACAAGTCCACCCTATAGGCAGCAAGACACCTGAGCCACACGCCAACCCTATTCCGGCCGTCGGGCGCCGGGCATCGTCCGATCTGGGTGATTTGGGGCGCAGGACCGGACCTCGATGGCGCGAATCAGGCCTGGATGGAGGGCAAAAAGGGAATGTCGGCGGCCGAGCGCATAGTCGAGCGCCGGATCGCCCGCCACGGCCTGCGGCCTCGCGTCGCCGCGAGCGTGATCGCCGTGATCTGGATCGCCGCGATCGCGGTCTTCGGCGTGGTCGAGCACCTCGTCGATCCCAAGAGCTTCGACAACATCTGGCTCGGGATGTGGTGGGCGACCCAGACCGTGACCACGGTCGGCTATGGCGATGCGGTGCCGAATCAGGCCGGCGGACAGCTGATCGCCTCGATCCTGATGATCGGGGGCCTCTCGTTCTTCGCCGTCCTCACCGGGATGATCACCAGCCTGTTCGTCGCCCGCCAGCGGCAGCAGGTCGAGACGCACGCGCCGGACGAGGTGCTCGCGCGTCTGGACGAGCTCGGCGCCGAGCTCAAGCAGATCAAGCAGCCGCCTCGACGATCGCACCTAAGCCGGCTCAGGCGGCGTCGCGGCCGCGGCCTCCTCGGCGCGGGCGTGGGCGAGGTCGGCGGCGATCCGGGTCGCCGCGGCGGTCAGCGGGGCGGCGAGGATCAGGCCCATGGCCCCGAACAGCGCGCCGCCGGCGATCGTCACGATCAGCACCGCGAGCGGGTGGATGCCGAGCGCCGCGCCCATCGCCAGCGGCTGCACGAGCTGCTGCAGCAGGCCGTTGGCGAGCAGCTGGACGACGATCATCCCGATCGCGGCGTCGGTGCCCGAGCCACCGAGCGCGATCAGGACCGAGAACGCGCCCGCCGTCCATGCTCCGAGGTAAGGGACGTACCCGGCGAGGAACGTGACCGCGGTAATCGTCCCGACCAGCGGCACGCCGAGGATCACGGCGCCGATCGCCACGACGCACGCGCTGAACGCCGCCACGATCGTGACCCCGAGGAAGTAGCCCCGGAGCGACCCAAGCACGCGTTGCGTAATCGTCTGCGCGACCTGCCGCGGGACGCCGAGGTGGTCGTCCGCCCAGGAGCGGATCAGCGGCCCGTCCTTGAGCAGGAAGAACAGGCTGAGCACGGTCATCGCCACGAAGAAGACGATCGACGAGAGCTTCGAGATTCCAATCGCGAGACCGTCCAGGAGCGCGGAGACCGCGCCGGAGGCGCCGGAGCTGACGTGGTCCTTGGCCTGGTCGACCTTGGTTGGGTCGATGTCGAGGTCCTTGAGCCAGCCGGCGATCGTGTCCTCGGCGTCCGCGAGGTGACCGCTGACCGCCGACGCCACGCCGGTGATGCCGCCGACGATCATCAGCGCTACGGCGACCCCGATTGCGACGATCCCGAGGAGCAGGAGGGCCGCCCCGAGCCCGCGGGGAACCCGGTGGAGGTGCAGCCAGTCGACGAGCGGCGAGGCGACCGCGGCGACGATCCCGGCGGTGATCACCGGAACCACGATCACGGCCGTGAGCGACGCCAGCCACACCGCGCCAACGAGGAAGATCGCGACCCCCACCAGGAGCCACGACATGAGCCCGACGTTGCGCAGCCAGTCGGGGACCTTGAAGATCCCGCTCAGCTCGCGGGGATCGATCTCGATGTACTGCGGCTCGGCCGGCTCGGCTTCCGGGCGATCGCCGTGCCATCGCATGCGGCCGCGGATCATGCGCGAAGCCTAGGTACGGGCTCCGACGGCCCCGCCGCGTCAGGTCGGCGAATGACGAGCGCTCTGTAGGCCGGCTAGCGCCGACGCACGTGCCACCAGGCAAACGCCAGTCGCGGAACGATGACGACGACGGTGATGATCACGGGCCACATGCCGGAAATCCGCGCTGCGCCAGTCGCCGTCCTCGGCGACCCACCCCTTGGCCTCGGCGAGGTCGCTGACGGCGAAGCCGCGGACCTTCCCGGGCAGCAGGGCCGAGAGCACGCGAAGCGCGGCGGGTGCCCAGTCCTCGTCGCTGACGACCGCAACCCGCTCGAAGGAGCTCGCGTGGCGGGCTCTGAACCCGGCACCCGCCTTCATCGCGTCGCCCTCGAGTTCCTGGCTCTGAGTCCCGAACAGGTAGAGCAGGCGGACCTTGCGCCCGGCCGCGATCTCGTCGCGCAGCAGGGGCTCGACCGCCTCCTCCCAGTCGTCGTCCTCGACCTCGCCGATCCCCTCAAAGCCGAATGTCCCGGCGGGCATGTCCGCGATTCGTCTGAGCATCTCCCTAGCTCGCCAGCGCCTTCGCCTTGATCGAGTCGAACTCGTCCTGGGTGATGGCGCCAGAGTCGAGCAGCTCCTTGGCCTTGGCGATCTCGCTCGCCGAGCCACCGGCGGTCTGCTTCACGTAGCTGTCAAAGGCCTGTTGTTGCTGTTTGGCCTGGCTGAGCTGTCGCTCGCGCATCCCGTCGTGCTGGGCGATCAGGTAGACGAGCACGCCCAAGAACGGGATCACGATGATGAACACGACCCACAGCGCCTTGCTCCACGCCGCCGATGTCGTCGCGGCGGAAGATGTCGATGAAGCAGGTGACCGCGATCCAGATCCAGGCGAACCAGGCGAAGAAGACGATGATCGTCCAGAGGACGTTGAGGAACGGGTAATCCGCTGCGATCAGCATTGCGAGCTGCTCCTTGGTCTTGTGGTGTCGTGTCGCTCATGGCGACCCCCTTTCACGTGCACGCGTCGGCGACGACTCGGGTTGGATCATCTCCAGACGGAGGTCGAGGATCCCCGAGATCACGAGGTAGACGCCGACCACGCCGGCGACCCAGGCGCCGATCTGGCGCGCGTTCGCGTGCCCCCAGGCGGCGAACCGGCTGACATGCGGCCGCCGAGCGCTCGGGCGCCACGCAGGTAGCAGATCAGCGGCACCTCGATCAGCGCGAACATGATCAGGTTGAAGACCAGGATCTGGCCGAGCTCGATCGTGACGCCGTGCTGGCCCTCGGCGATGTCCTTGAGCGCGGCCAGGTACCAGACGCTCGGCAGGTCGAGGACCGACGCCGAGGGCGAACGCCAGCCACAGCGAGTCGCGCGCGAGGATCCGCTTCGTCCACGGGTCCTTGGCGTCCTCGAGCGCTTTCTTCTCCTCGCGCTTGCGCTTACGGGCGGCCCGTCGCGCCGCGAACGGCAGCTCTCGACCCGTGGCCGCCACCCAGGCGAGCGCGAGCGACGCGAGACCGACGGCGATGTCGATCCCGGACCGACCGACTCGCCGGTGCTCCCGGTGGCGATCCCGGTCCCGTCGATCACCCTCGAGGAGGACGAAGCCGACGACGATGCTGGTCGCATCCCACCGACCAGGAACGCGAGCAGCAGCCGCACCGGCTGGGGCCGCGTGAGGATGATGATCACGACCGCGAGCAGCGTTGGATAGAAGGCCGCCGCGATGGCCAGGATGACGAGCTTGCCCTCTATTTAGGGCTCCGCGAGATTCGCTCTCGGCTGCGGCACCGAGCATCCGGCGTTGGGCGAGCGTGTAGAGATAGCCGAGCGAGGGCAGCACCAGCAGCACGGCGGCGCCGAAGACGATGAACACCATCGTCAGCGTGGCGCTCGTCCCAGCCCCCTCGGAGATCGTGAGCTGTTGCGGCAGCAGGTAGGGGAACTGCGCCACTCCCCAGCCCCAGATGATCGCGACGACGGCGCCGACCGCGAGCTCGCGCGCCCCGCGCCGGGCGCCTCGGTGGATCAAGAAGAGGGCGCCGAGGCCACAGACCGCCGACAGGATCACGAGCGGCAGGCCGTCGGAGGTGAGGCCGTCGTAGATGAAGCGCGCGTCGGCGTGCAGGTCGAAGATCCCGACCAGGGCGATCGCGCCGGTGACGATCGCCGTCACGTACGCGCGGCGCCTGAAGTAGTCGACGAGGTCGTCGTCGCCAGCGTGGCGCGCGTCGGTGATCAGAAAGACGGCGGCCAGATAGGCACCGGTCGCGACGAACAGGACGCCGACGAGGATCGAAACCGGGTTGAGCCAGCTCGACCACGGATCACCCTCCGCGTTGCCGACGGGCACCCGGCCGGAGGCGATCGCGCCCACGACGGTGCCCATGAAGAAGGGCGTGATCACCGACGAGGCGGCGAACAGTCGCTCGGCGAAGGTGCGCCCCTCCCGCGTCGGAGACCTCGTGGAAGGCAAAGCCCGAGCCGCGGAGCACGATGCCCAGCGCCGCGAGGGACAGCGGGATGAAGAGCGTCGACATGATCGCCTCGAAGGCGGCCGAGAAGGCCGTCCAGAGCACGACCAAGACGAAGATCAGCCACACGTGGTTGGCCTCCCACACGGGCCCGATGGCCGAGTCGATCAGCCGCCGCGCGCGGCCGGAGCGCTCGTCGTCACCGCGACAGCAGCGTCCAGAAACCCGGCGCCGAAGTCCGCACCGCCGAAGACGGCGTAGAGGGTGGCCCCGACCCAGAGGATCGCCGCGGCGGCGTCGGCCTTGCTCACGCCGGCCCTCCGGCGACGGGCGAGGGCGGCTCGTCGTGCGGCCCGTACGGGACGTCGACGGCATCCGACCCCTGCTCGCGCCAGCGCCGCGCGAGGCGCCGCAGGGCGAGCACGGTCCCGACCCCGAGCACGGTGTAGAGGACGAGCGCGATCGAGAAGGTGAGCCAGATCCCGCTAGCGCCGGTCACGCCCTCCTTGGTGCGCATGATCCCCTGCACGATCCAGGGTTGTCGCCCAACCTCGGTCACGATCCAGCCCGACTCCATGGCCACGATCGCTGCGATCCCGGAGACGGCGACGATGCGCAGGAACCAGGGGGTCTTCGGGATGTCGCGCTTGCGCCACCAGGCGATCCCGAACCAGAGCCCGAGGGCGATCATCGCGGTGCCGATCCCGACCATCGTGTCGAAGGCCCAGTGCAGCATCGTGTTCGCCGGCGGTCGCTGGTCCGCTGGCACCGAGTCCAGCCCGGTGACCTCGGTGTCGGTGCTCCAGCCGACCAGGAACGAGTCGAGGCCCGGGGATCGGAACCCCCCATTTGACTCCGTCATCGGTGCAGACCCCGTAGATGTACTCGGTGACGTCGGAATGGGTGTGGTCGACGCACTCCATCGCCGCGAACTTGATCGGTTGGTGATCGGCGATCTCGCGCGCCGCCGTGTCGCCGACGAAGAACTGGATCGGGGCGAGGATGCAGCCCACCGTGAGCGGGATCAGCAGCCCGAGCCGGTGGTGGCGGTCGCGCCGTCCGCGCAGCATGCCCACGGCGTAGACCGAGGCGATCAGGAAGCGAGGTCACGAGGTAGGCGGCGAGGATCATGTGCGGGACCTCGTAGCCGGCCGCGGGTGTGGTCATCACCGACCACGCGTCGATGTCCGTGACGTTGCCGGCGGCGTCCATGGTGAAGCCCTGCGGGGTGTTCATCCACGAGTTCACCGCGACGACCGAGTACGCGCCGCCGAGCCCGCAGATCACGATCGGCACCCCGGTCCAGAAGTGCGCCCAGCCGGAGAGCCGCTTCCAGCCGAAGATGTAGATCGCGATGAAGATCGCCTCGAGGAAGAAGAAGATCCCCTCGATCCCGAACAGGATCCCGAACACGTCGCCGAAGCGGCCGGTGAACGCCGGCCACAGCAGGCCGAACTCGAACGAGAGCACGGTGCCGGTCACCGCCCCGACCGCGAACAACAGCGCCGCGACCTTCGACCAGCGCTTGGCGAGCTCGAGCGCCACCGCGTCGCCCTTCTTCAGGCCGATGTAGTTGGCGATCAGCATCATCGCCGGGAAGGCCACCCCCATGCAGGCGAGGATGATGTGGAAGCCGAGCGTGAACGCCATCTGGCTCCGAGCTGGAAGCAGCTCGGAGGACGCGGCGAGAGTGGTGAGAACCGTGCTCACGGGGCGGCCCCGGCCATGTTACGTCTGATCCGCGACGGTGATCCGAAAGCTGGCCTCGTACTGGTCCCCGGGCTGCAGGATCGGCAGCTCCGGCCCGCCGCGGACGAGCGCGTTGGTGGGCGCGGTCATCGGCTCGAACGCGATCACGTCGTCGTCGGCGGGTGCGTAGACCTGGGAGAAGGAGTAGCCCCGGCCGAGCTCGACCTCGATCCGGCGCTCGCCCCCGGACAGGACGAACGGCTGCCCTTCGGCCGGCGCGACGTACTCGTCGTCAAAGGTGCGACGGCCGAGCGCGCCAGCCCCGATGTCAATCGGGTCGCGCTCGCCCGTCGGGAGCAGGTGCTCGTCCAGCACCATCCGCTCGCGAACCGGGATCTGCACCTCCCACTCGCTCCTGGCGACCCGGGGAAGGCGAAAGTAGGGGTGATAGCCGAAGGCGATCGGCACCGGGGATTCACCGCCCGCGTGGACCGTCGTCGTGATCGACAGCGTCGGTCCGCTCAGGTCCGCCTCGTAGTGCAACACGTGCGGGAACGGGAACGCCTCGATCAAACCGGAAGCGGCCCCGAAATCGAAGCTCGCGGCGAGCGAGCCGCCGTCCTTGTGCGCAGTGTGTCGCTCGACCCGCCAGCCGCTCGCCGCGCTGAGGAGGCCGTGGATCGGAAGGCCCGCGGGATCCTTCGCCGGCGCCGGCGAGGCGAGCTCGAGGTCAACCTTGCGTCCGGCGACCTCGAAGCGCATTTCGGCAACGCGGTTCGCCCAGGGGTAGAGCAACGGGATCCCCATCGTCGAGTGCCGCTCGACGTAGGTTCGTAGACCGCCGCGCTGTCCGAGGAGCTCCTCGCCGCGGTGGCGCAGCGAGCAGACGACCATTCCGGCACCAGGAACGAGCGCAGCCTCGAGCCCGCCGGCCGCCTCCGAGGAGAGCGTCAGCGCCTCGAACTCGTCGATCGTGCGCGTGCCGACTCCCACGGCGTCAATCGTCGTCGTCGACCACGATCCGGCCTCCGCGCTCGTGGGTGAACCCGGTCCAGGTCCAGTCGAGCATCGCCTTGGTCCGGTCCTCGCCCGTCGAGAGCAGCGCCAGATGAACAGCGCCCCAGGCCAAGAAAGCGATCTTCCCCTTCATCGTGCGACCACCGGCGAACTGGATCACGGCCGCGCCGCGCCCGATCGTGGCCATCGTGCCCTTGTCGTGGTAGGCGAAGGGCTGGATGTCTTTTGTCGCCAGCAGCGCGGCGATGTTCTCCCCGGCGTGCTCGCCCGCCTGCAGCGCGACGGAGCCGAGTTGCGGGAGTACCTCGCCTGTCTTCGAATCTGTGATCCAGGCGATGTCTCCGACCGCGAACACCTCCGGACGGCCTTCGAGACTGAGGGCGGGGCCGACCGGGATCCGGTTCCCGCGCTCGAGCTTGATCCCGCTCGCTCCTGCCAGCGGGTGAGCCTCCAGACCCGCGCCCCAGACGAGCGTGTGCGCCCGCAGCTCGCGGCCGGACTTGAGCTTGACCCGCGTCGGCGAGACCGATTCGACGACCTCCCCGAGCAGGACCTCCACCCCCCAGCCCTCGAGGGTTTCCTGCGCGTATTTCTGCAGCTTTTTGTCGAACATCGAGAACAGCGCCGGGCCCGCCTCGACGATCGAGAGCTGGGCCCGCTCGGTCGGCATCCGCGGGTAGTCCTTGGAGAAGTCGCTGCGGTAGAGCTCGGACAAAGCGCCTACGCTCTCGACGCCGGTCGGGCCGCCGCCGACCACGACCACGTGCAGAGCGCCGTCGTCGATCAGCGATGGGTCACGGTCAGCCGCCTCCCAGCGTCTTAGGACGTGGTCCTTGAGCCGCATCGCGTCGTTGAGCGTGTACATCGGAAAGGCGTGTTCGTCCGCGCCCTCGACGTGGAAGTAGTTCACGCGGGCACCGAGACCAAGGACCAGGTAGTCGTAGGTGATCGGCTCCATCTGCTCGAACTCAACCTGCCGCTTGTCCAGGTCGATCGCCGTCGCCGTCGCCTGATGCACAGTGGCATTCGGCTGATCGTGAAAGAGGTCGCGCACCGGGTGCGCGACCGCGCTGGTGTCGATCACCGCCGTGGCCACCTGGTACAGCATCGGCTGAAAGGTGTGGAAGTCGTGCTGGTCGACGATCACGACGTCAGCGTCGGCGCCCTTGAGCTTGCGCGCGGCACCCAGGCCGCCGAACCCCGCGCCAAGGATCAGCACCCGCGGCCGGTTCCCCTCTGGGGTCATCTCGACTCTCCTTCTATCACCAGGTGTCCTCGGCGACCGCGATCCGCCCGGTGGCCGCGGCTTCACGCAGGGCCGCGTAGTCACGCTCGTTCTGGTCGGCGTAGGCCACGGCGAAGCGGGCGATCGCCTGGTCGAACTTTGCCCCCGAGCCGAGGTACGACGCGATCGCGATCCGATCCACGGTGCGCGCGTGGGCACGCGCCAGGATCGCCCCGCAGACGCGGGCGTAGGCAGTCAGCCCTTCGTGGTCCATCGTCTCGATCCGCGCCGAGACCTTCGCGTCCCAGAGCTGGCGGACGTAGAAGGTGCGGCCGGCCATCGGGCGCCCGAGCGGTCATCCAGCCGAGCATGATGTCGCTCGCCGCCTGCATCAGGCGCTGGCCCTCGACGACCCGCCGGCCGTGCTGGGAGAAGGCGCTCGGAGCCGGCATACGGCGCCAGCACCGACTTCTCGGCCTCCTTGATCTGCAGGAACAGGGGATCGCCCTGGTCGCGGCCGACGAACAGCGCGACCCAGGCGCGGGTGCCGACGCTGCCGACGCCGACCACCTTGCGGGCGCTGTGGACGTAGCGGTAGGTGTCGAACAGGTAGCGGCGCGCGCCCTCGAGCGTCCGGCGATAGCTGTTGATGACGGCCTTCAGATCGCGCTCGTCGAGCTCGGCCCCCTCGCTCGCGGCGACGTCCTCGATCGGCACGATCAGCGGCGGATCGCTGATCAGCCGCAGCTCCCCGTCGACGCGTCGCGCGAGCCGCGAAAGGGCGCGCATGCGGTTCTTCGCCTCGGCCTTGACGACGGCGCGGTCGAGCTTCTTGCGGCGCTTCTTCGTCAGCTCGTCGCTGAACCGCTCGAGCAGGCGGCTCATGTCGAGCCGCAGGTACCAGAGGTCGAGGTTGGTGAGCGCCGCGAGGTCGCGCATCCGCTGGCGGTACTCCTCGGCGCCCGCGAGCACGACGGCCTCACGCTGCGCGTCGCTGAAGCCGCGGTCGCGGGCGGCGATCTCGAGGCTCGCCGCGAGGCGCTTGACGTCCCACTCCCACGGCCCGGGGAGCGTCTCGTCGAAGTCGTTGACGTCGAGGACCAGCTCGCGGTCCGGTGCGGCGTAGCCGCCGAAGTTCGACAGGTGCGCGTCGCCGCAGAGCTGGGCCCAGAATCCGGACGTCGGCGTCGCCGCGAGGTCGGCGGCCATGACCGCAGCGGCCCCGCGGTAGAAGGTGAACGGGGACACCAGCATGCGCGCGTATCGCAGCGGCACGAGCTCGGGCACCCTGGTCTCGGCCTGGCCCTCGAGCACGTCCACCGGATCCGGCCGATCAGGCCGCCGGCTCCCAGTCGCCGTGGAGTCGTCCGGGAGACGTCGGAGCGGGCCGACTTGCCGAGCTTCGCGCGCTCCTCCGGGGTCGCCTCGGGTGTGGCCGCGCGTCGCGCCTCTGCCGCGATCGTTGCCATGAAACCAACCCTATGCCGGTTGCCGTGGAACGCATCATCCGTTCGGGGTGATCGCGGGTCGGCGATGCTTGATACGGATAGTTGGCGTGCTCACCCGCTACGTGCCGATCCTCTCCTGGCTTCCCCGCTATCGGCCGGCTTGGCTTCGCGACGACGGGGTCGCGGCGATCTCGGTCTGGGCGCTGCTCGTCCCGCAGGCGCTGGCCTACGCGACGATCGCCGGAGTCCCGGTCCAGTACGGCCTCTACACGGCCTTTGCCGGTCTGATCGCCTACGCGATCTTCGGCACCTCGCGGCAGGTGGTCCAGGGACCGAGCGCGACGGTCGCCGCGGTGTCGACGGTGGTGATCACGCCGCTTGCCGGGGCGGCGGCCATCGGCACCGACGCGGCGGCGCCCTGGGCGGCGGCGCTGGCGCTCGTCACGGGTGGGGTCTACCTCGTGTGCGGGATCCTGCGCCTGGGCTGGATCTCGAACTTCATCTCCCGCGCGGTGCTCGCGGGGTTCATCTTCGGGTTCGCCCTCGGGATCATCATCGACCAGTCGCCGAAGGTGCTCGGAGTCAGCGTGGGCGAGGGCTCGTACGCGGAGGAGCTCCTGCACGTCCTCGGCGAGCTCGGCAACGTGAGCGCGCCGACGCTCGCCGTCGGGGCGGCGTGCCTCGCGGTCCTGCTCCCGTTGCGGTACCGGAAGCCCCGGTGGCCTCGGGCGCTCCTCGTCGTCGTGATCGCCACCGCCGCCGCTGCAGCGTTCAACCTCGACGACCACGGGGTGGCGCTCACCGGGGACGTGCCGACCGGGCTGTTCTCGGTCGGGATCCCCGACGTCGACGCCGGGGACATCGGCAAGCTCGCGGTCGGTGCGGTCTCGGTCGTCTTCGTCGGGTTCGCGGAGACGCTGGCGGCGGGGCGCACGATGGCATCGCGCCACTCGTACGAGATCGACGTCGACCAGGAGCTCATCGCCCAGGGCGTCGCGTGTGGAGCCTCCGGTTTTGCCGGCGGCTTCGTGAACGACGGCAGCCTCTCGAAGACGTCGGTGGCCGACGCGGCAGGCCAGCGGACTCAGATGGCGTCGCTGATCAATGCCGCCTTCGTCCTGCTGACGATGGTGCTTTTGGCCGGGCTCTTCGATCAGCTCCCGACGGCAGCCCTGGGAGCGATCGTCATCGACGCGATGGTCGGCCTGCTCTCGCTTGCCGACGGCCGCCGGTACTACCGGATCAATCGCTCCGACTGGCTCGTCTTCGTCGTCGCGATGGCCGGGATCCTGTTCTTCGGGATCATCGCCGGGATCGCCGTCGGCGTCGGGCTCTCACTGCTGCTGTTGGTCGCGCGCGCGTCCGTCCCCGAGGTCCGGGTCCTCGGCCGCCGCCCCGGGTCCGACGCTTACCTCGACCGCGCGCGTCACACCAACCTGGTGACGACGCCCGGGGTGCTCGTAGTCCGTCTCGACGGGCCACTCTTCTTCGCCAACGCAGGTGGATTTCACGACCGGATCCACCGGCTTATCGCTGCTGCGCCGGAACCGGTCGACGCCCTGGTGATCGACGCCGAGGCCGTCTTTCAGACCGACACCGACGGGGCCGACATCCTCGCTCGACTCGGCGCGGAGCTGCGACCGCGCGGGATTTCGATCGCGCTCGCCCGGGTGCAGTCGGACGTCTCCGACCTCTGGCAGCGAGCCGGCGTGATCGACGCGATCGGCGGCCCGGAGCATGTCTTCCACACGGTCAAGGAAGCCGTCGACGGGATCGATGCCGCTCCGGCTAGGCTGGAGTCGTGAGCGAGGATCGTCGCCGGCGTCACCCGGACTCGCCAGAGGTCTCCGACCTGATCGGGGCCGAGCTCGCGATCGCGGTCGTGATCTGGCTCGCGGTGGCCCTCATCTGCTTCTTCTTCGTCGGCGCGGTCGCCGGGATCGTGGCGATCTTCATCGGCGTCGTCGTCGCGGGGCTGGTACTCGTCGGCACCATCCGGCGGGCCGACATCTCCGACTGATCAGGCGAGCTTGCGCGGCGGCTCGGCCGGCGCGGTGACGGCAGCGCGATCGTGACCATGTACGCGACGACGACGCCGACGATCACGAGCGGCGCCGCGCCGTACGCCGGTTGCGCGCACAGGACGGTGGCCAGCACGACCGCGGTCAGCGGCAGCCGCAGGCCGGCGGCGGTCGCCGCCCCGATCCCGACCGCGACCGCGGGCGTGGTCGAGAAGCCGGGCAGCCCGTCGACCAGCAGGCCGACCGCGGTGCCGAGAAAGAGCGCCGGGAACACCGGGCCGCCGCGGAACGTCCCGAGCGAGATCGCGTACGCGAGTCCCTTGCAGCCGATCACGGCGAGCAGGGCCCCGGTCGAGAACGTCGCCGCGTTGGAGACGAGCGGCGAGATGTCCTCCTGGCCCGAACAGCACCTGGTCGATGCTGTGGCCGGTCGTCTGGGCGAACAGGATCGCCAGCCCGGCGATCGCGATGCCCGCCGCCGGCAGCACCAGGAACGGCCGGGCGGACGCGATCGGGACGATGCGGCGGCCGATCGTGAAGATCACGTAGATCCCGATCGCGATCGCCGCGGCGAGCGGGATCGTCCAGGCGAAGTCGGAGAGCTCGGGTCGGGCGAAGTCGGGCAGGGTCACGGTGCCGATCGCGATGTCGCTCGTGTCGACGCCGGTCCACGAGCCGAGGCCGGTCGAGATCAGCGAGCCGATTCCGGCGGCGAGCAGCCCGGGGAACGAGGACCAGGGGCAGCCGCGATCCGCCGATCCCCGCCGCCTCGATCATCAGCACCGCGGCGATCACCGGCGAGCCGAACAGGAAGGAGACCGCGGCGAACGTCCCGCAGGCGGCGATCACCTGCTGGACCTCGGGCGGCGCGTCGCGGCGGACCAGGCGGATGACCAGAAAGCCGATCGCGCCGCCCATCGCGATCAGCGGTGCCTCGGGGCCGAGCACGACGCCGAATCCGATCGAGGCGAGCGCGGCGAACAGCACCCCGGGGAGCTCGATCGGCTGCGTCGGCGCCGGGTTGAGGCCGTTCGCGGGGATATGCCCGCCGATCCCGGGCAAGTTGACGATCGCGACCGCGGCGAGCAACCCCGCGATCGCGAGCACCGGCAGCGCCCACCAGTCGGGCCTGGTCTTGAACCCGAGCGCGTCGGGAAGGTCGTTGTAGATCCACGGCTGGAGCTCGTGGGCGAGCTCGAGGAAACCAAACGACGCCGCCGAGGCAACGACGCCGACGATCGCGGCCAGGAGGAGGACCGCGAGGAAGCCGCGCTGGCGCATCGCCGCTATCGGGTTGGGCCCGTCGCCCTGCCGCGCTCGCGGGCTCGCTCACGGGAGAACCGTATTGCGGCCGGCGGCGCTCAGGACCTCACGTCGTCGTGGGCGCGCCTTGCCCCGTTTGCGGGCCAGGGACATCAGCACGCCGGATCCCGAGACGGCGAGGTACGCCGTAAGCACCGCGACGACTACCGGCGCGATTTGCAGCGTCCCGACCTGGGTCGTGAGGGCCGCGAGCAGGATCAGCGAGAACGGGGCGGCGACGAGCGACCCGGGGAGCGCGGCGAACATCGCTGCGAACGCGAGTCCCTCCGGCAGCCCCGGGATCAGCACATGGGCCGCGGTACCGGCCGTGCCGCCGATGAACAGCATCACGAGGAACGGTCCACCGACGAACCCGGTGGCCTCGCACAGCGCGAACACGAGGATCTTCGCGAACACGACCGCGATCAGCAGGCCCGCGCCGAGCGCCGTCCCGTCGCGGATCACGGTCGCGAGCTGATCGGTCCCTGTGAACAGCGTCAGCGGCAGCGCGACGCCGACGAGCCCGAACGCGATCCCCCCGAGCGCCGGGCGAAGGATCGTGCGCTTGGCTAGCGGAGCGGCGAGTTTCGCCATGACCCCGATCGCGGCGGCTGTGATCAGCGCGAGCGCGCCGGCGGCGAGGCCGAGGGGAACGGCCGCGAGCAACTGCCAGTCCTCGTACTTGTACGCCGGCGCCTCGTAGAGCCCGACGAACGTCGATCCCGCGATCGGGAAGAACACGGCGAACGCGACCGTGGACGCCAGCAGACCTGCGACCAGCGTGTCGGCGAGGCGTGCCGCCTTTGGACGCGCGATCTCGAGCGTGAGAATCGACGCCAGGATCGGAGACGACAACAGCCCCCCGTACGCGGCGGACATCCCACTGAGCGTGTTCGTCGCGCGCACGTCCTCGCTGAGCTTCTGCCGGTCCGAGACCCAGGTTCCCAGCCCACCCCCAACTTCCCCAGGGCGTCCTCGGGCCCGAGGCTCGCCCCGCCCACCAGCGACACGAGCGAGACGGCAACCGCCCCGGGCACCGTGGAGGGCTCGACCCGCTGGTCCTTGAGCTCCTTGACCGTGCCGACCCCCTTGACCGGGACGCGAAAGAGGCGTCGCAGCACGCCGACGATCACCCCGGCGCCCGCGGTCACCGCTACCCACCACAGGCTCCCGTCGAACCATCCGGGGTGTTCGGGAAGTGTGAACCAGAGGTCGATGCCGCCATCCAGCAATCCCAGAAACACGAGCCCGACAAAGCCGAGCACTACGCCGAACAAGATGGCGTGGCGCACGATCACCCAGAACCCGGGCGACCGCGTCAGAGCGACGTTCTCTGAGCTTTGAGGCGAGTCCTCGCCGGGCGCGCGCGTGCTCATTCCGGGGCGTGAGAACGGCTATGGCTCAAGCGGTCAATCCTTAGGCTGTTCGCGCTTGGCGATCCCGGGCGGCTCCACCTCGCCACGCTCGATGGCCCCCGACAGACGCTGTCTCTCTTTCAGTCTCCCCGGCGTCAGCACGCCTGAGCCCGCTGCCCTCGCGATCGGGTCGCCACCCCGTCCGCGCAGCACGTACGCGCAGCCGACGGCGATCAACGCGCCAGCGGTTGGGCCTGCGACATACACCCAGTAGCTGGTGAAGTCCCCGCTGACGAGCGCCGGTCCGAACGAGCGCGCCGGGTTCATCGACACGCCGCTCACCGGAGCCGCCCAGAGCCCCGCCAGCGCGATGTAGCCGCCGACGCCAAGCGCCGCGATCGCGCCGACGTTCTGGGCCGCCGATGCCGTCCGAGGATGACGCTCACCAGGCCCGCGCTCAGGGCGATTTCCATCAGCAGCGCCTGCCAATTCTCGTAGCCGGCACCGGGGAGCGTGGCCCCGAGGTGCTGGATGTTCCCGAACACCGCGTCAAGGAACAGGCAGGCGAGCGTTGCCGCGACGAGCTGGACGATGATGTAGCCCGGGACGCGCACCCAGGGAAGTCACCGCGCAGGGCAAATGCCAGCGAGACGGCCGGGTTCAGGTGCGCGCGGAGACCCCGCCCATGAACAGGATGATCGCCATGACCATCAGGCCCGGCGCGACGACCGCGGCAGCAAGGACGATCTGGCCCTCGCCGACCAAAATTCCTCCCCCGGCGGCGACGAGCACCAAAAAGAACGTCCCGAGGAGCTCGGAGAACAGCCGCCGCCCTTCGAGCTTCGGGTCGTCCCACTCCTCGCGCGAGCCGAACTCGAGGTCTAGCCGGTGGCGAACCCTGAGCTCCGTCTCGGCGGGAGGGTCCCCAGCCTTCGTCGCTTCGGCCCGAGGCTCCTCGGCCATCCGATCAGCGCCTAGCACCGCGAGGGCGACGAGCCGCAGCACGTCGCGTCGGTACGGCCCGATCAGCGGCTCGCCGTGCGTGCTTCGGAGCGCCGCCGCCTCAGCGCGCGCTGGAGCGAGAGCGTCAGCACCGCGCCCACCACCATCATGACCACGTTCACCGCAAGCAAGGCGAAGGTGCTCGTGACCGTGGACAGCTCACCGATCCCGGCCGCTACCCCGAGATAGGCGGCAGCGGGAATCGTCGTCACCGACACCGCCACTCCGACGGCTGAGCTGGCGCGGGTCTCGAGCGCCAGCATTCCCGCGACGCCCGCCACGAACGCCACCACGACGGTCTCGTGGCTGACGGTGGTCAGGCCGCCGAGCGTGGCCGAGGCGGAGTCGAGGCTGAATCCGGTGGGGATCAGGTCGAAACCGTTCTGCACCGCCGCGCTCACCGCCGCGGTGCCGGCGGCGACCGCCAGCCCGACGATGAGCGTCAGCGAGGCCTCGACGGCGAGCTTCCGGCGACGGCCCAATATGCCGACCCCGATCGCGGTGATCGGCAGGAGGTCCGGGCTCACCGCCATCGCGCCGACGATCAGGATCGTGTTCGCCTCGGTGACGCCGTAGCTTGCGATCACTCCCGCGATCACCATCAGCGCGAGGTAGCGGGCGACCGGCCGGCGTTGAGCCACGCCTGACCGAGGACGTCCGCCCACACGAGGCTCACCTCCGGGTGCCTGCTCGCCGCCCAGTCGACGACCTCGACCCGCGTCAGGACGGTGTCAGACGCCGTGACGCCGAGCCGGCTCAGATCATCGAGCAGCGGATCGACGGAGCGCGGTCGAACTCCGGCGGTGACAACCGCGTGGCCCGCTTGGGCCGCGTCGACGCAGCGAACGCGGCTGACGCCGTCGCGCTCGATCAGGGATTCGGCGACCCTGGCCATCAGGGCGGACTCGCCGAAGACCTCGAGCTGCATCATCGGCGCGAAGCGTCGTTCGAATGGTGCTGCCCCTCCGGCGAATTCATCGGGCTGACGCGATCCTATTGCCGGATGCGCCGACCCAGAGAAAGCTCGTTTGCTTTCTCGTCAACAAATCCGGTTCACCCAGATCGGGTGATGCGCGAGGATGTTGATCGAAGAGGATCGACAATCCCTGGGTACTGGAGGCTTACGTGGCGAGAACGACGGGACAAGCGACCAGGGCGAAGCGGAAGAGTCCCCCGTCAGGCACGGCGCGCCCCGCCGACGTCTTCGTCGCCTTCGGCATCACCGGCGACCTCGCCAAGGTGATGACCTTCAACTCGCTCTACCGGCTCGAGGCCCGGGGGCTGCTCGACTGCCCGGTGGTCGGCGTGGCCTTCGACGACTGGTCGGACGAGGATCTCGGTGATCACGCCCGCAAGGCGATCGAGACCTCATCCGGGAAGAAGCCCGACCCGAAGATCTTCAACCGATTCGCCAAGCGCCTCTCCTATGTCCGGGGCGACTTCGCCGAGGCCGACCTTACGAGCGCCTGGCCGCCCACATCAAGGGGGGCGAGGACCCGGTCTTCTATCTGGAGATCCCGCCCTCCCTCTTCGGGATGACGATCAAGGGGCTCTCCGAAGCCGGTCTCACGAAGATCGCCCGGGTGGTGGTGGAGAAACCCTTCGGCCACGACCTCGCCTCCGCGCGCGAGCTTGCGGCGCAGATCCATCAGTACATCCGTGAGGACCAGCTCTACCGGATCGACCACTTCCTGGGCGTGATGGGGCTGGCCGAGATTCTCTATCTGCGCTTTGCGAACACGATGTTCGAGCCCGTCTGGAATCGCAACAGCGTCGCCTGCGTTCAGATCACGATGGCGGAGAACTTCGGGGTCGCTGACCGCGGCAGCTTCTACGACCCGGTTGGCTGCCTCAGGGACGTCGTGGTCAACCACCTGATGCAGGTGGTGGCGGCCTGCGCGATGGAGCCGCCCGCCAGCCGTGGCGCCCGAGCGTTGAAGGACGCGATGTTCGGTGTCTTCTCGGCCATGCCGCAGGCCGACCCGAAGCAGTACGTGCGAGGGCAGTACGAGGGCTACCGGAAGATCAAGGGAGTCGCGAAGGATTCGAAGACCGCGACCTTTGCGGCGATGCGATTTGAGATCGACAACTGGCGCTGGACCGGAGTCCCGTTCTTCGTCCGGTCGGGGAAGGAACTCCCGGTGGAGCAGTGGGAGCTCAGGCTGATCTTCAAGGAGCCGCCGCGCCTCGGCTACAGCGCGAGGGGCAGGCGGCCGGCCGAGCCCGACCAGCTAGTCGTCAGGCTCCATCCGACCACCGGGATTCGTCTGCTGGTCAACGCACAGCGCGGTGACGAAACCGGACCGGAGCACATCAACCTCGACATGGAGTTCGCCCAGGAGGGCGGCGAGGGGCCTACCCCATACGAGGTCCTCCTGCACGCCGCGATGGTCGGCAACAGCACGCGCTTCACCCGGCAGGACAACATTGAGGAAACCTGGCGGGTCTGCGGCCCGCTGATCGAGAAGCCCCCCAGGGTCCTCCCGTACAAACCGGGTACCTGGGGGCCCAAGGCCGCCGACAGGCTCGTCGCGGACTACGGCGGCTGGCACGAGCCGTGGACGGGGTCGTGAGCCCCGCGAAGCAGAAGCGGGCCGGCAAGGGCAAAGCGCCCGCGGCCGGCAAGGAGGAGGGAATGCCTCAGAGCGCCGCAATGCCGTCGCCGTTCCCGCCGATTGCGGACTACGCGTTCCTGTCCAACTGCCATACCGGCGCGTTGGTGGCGCCCGATGGGGCGATCGACTGGCTCTGCGTGCCGCGGTTCGACTCGCCCAGCATCTTCGGGACGCTGCTCGACCGCGAGGCCGGCTCGTTCCGCTTCGGCCCGTTCGGGATCAATGTCCCGAGCAATCGGATCTACGAGCCTGGCACCAACGTCCTCAACACCACCTGGCATACGCCGACCGGCTGGGCCATGGTGCGAGACGCGCTGACGATCGGCCCCACCCAGCATGAGGACGAGGTCACCCCGCACACACGCGCGCCCGCCGACGAGGACGCTCATCACATGCTCGTGCGAACGGTGCTCTGCATGGAGGGCTCGGTCGACATGGAGCTGCTGTGCGAGCCGGACTTCGACTACGGGCGCACACTCGCCGAGTGGTCGCTTCAGGATCCACACACCGCCGACGCGAGCGGAGCGGGCGTCACGGTCAGGCTGCGCAGCAGCATCCCGCTGGGCGCGGAAACCGAGGCGGCGCAGGCGCGGCACACGCTCCAGAAGGGGGAGCAGGCGTTCTGCTCGCTCTCCTGGGCGGAGGAGCTCGCCTCGCCGGAGGACATCGACCAGGCCAACGCACGCATGAGCGAGACCGTGAACTACTGGCGCAGCTGGATCTCCAAGGCCCGCATGGCGGATCACCGCTTCAGGGGGGCGATCCAGCGCTCGGCCCTCGCCATCAAGGGGCTCACCTACATGCCGACGGGCGCCACCGTCGCCGCCCTGACGACCTCGCTGCCGGAGACGCCCGGTGGCGAGCGCAACTGGGACTACCGGTTCACCTGGATGCGGGACTCGACGTTCACGCTGCAGGCGCTGCACTACCTGAACCTGGACTGGGAGGCCATCGAGTTCATGCAGTTCGTCGTCGACCTCGAGCCAACGAGGACGGGGCACTGCCGATCATGTACGGGATCGATGGTCGCCGGGACCTGACCGAGTCGATCCGCGACGACCTCTTCGGCTACGCAGGGCGTCGGCGGTCGGGTTGGCAACGAGCCTTCGACCAGCGCCAGAACGACGTGTTCGGTGCCGCGCTCGATTCGATCCTGCTCCAGCACGGCGTCGAAGCGCCAGCGCCTGCCGCGGCTGACTATGGCCGATCGTCGAGACGCAGGCGGCGCGCGACCGAGGCGTGGACCGAGCCCTGACCAGGGAACCGCGTAGGCCCTGCGGCGCCAGGCCACCGTCCTCCAATGCATGCGCCGGGCGGCGACTAACCGGGCCTGCGAAGCTCGCCGCGATCCGCGATCCGCCCGACCACGAGGCCGAGCCTGGCGCGCGACGGCGACACGAGATCGATAACGCCGACGAGGTCTTGAAGTACGGCAGGGACGGTCTGTTGCAGCACTACGACACCGATGCGCTCGATGCCTCGAGCCGTCGGCGGCCATCTTTGGCTTCCTTCTGGGTTCGACGAACGTCTCCGCGAGAGCGTGTTCGACGCGATCGCGGACCGATCTCGACCGAGGACGCTACGTGCTCCGGATAAGTCACCGGTCTGTACCCTGGACGATGGCTGGGGCCTCCGGCCACGAGGGCAGCTCCTGATCTGCTCGTTCTGGTTGGTCTCGGGCCTTGCGTCGTCAACGATCTCCGAGCGCGCGCGGGATCTGATGGAAGGCTGGGTCGGAGCTCGCTCCGCCGCTCGGGCTCTACGCCGAGGAGTTCGACCCGAGCGCGGGACGCCTGACCTGGGGAACTTCCCCAAGGCCTTCTCCCATCTCGCGTTGATCGAGGGAGCCGGGGCGGATCATCCTGAGCGAGCGCCTGAGGGAGGTGCGTGGTCAGCGCTGCCGCCACTACGACGGTGATCGTGATTGGCAGCGGGGCCGGTGGCGGAGCACGCTGGTCGCATCGGCTCGCTCCATGGGCCAGACGGTCCTGCGGCCGAGCGAGGCGGACTTGCTGCCTCGCGAGCCGGCAGACCTGGCGGCCCGCCGACGTGTTTGTCAAGACCCGCTACCGTCGGCGGACCGTGGTACGACCCAAGGACGAAGGAGTTGCCCCGCAGCGTGCACTCGACTTCGTCGGTGGGGCCAAGCCTCGATGTTCGGCGCGCGCTCTACCGCCTGCGCGCCGAGGACTTCGGCAGGTCCGTTACGAGGATGGCGTCTCGCGGCGTGGCCCATCTCTACGACGAAATCGAGCCCGACTACACGCAGGCGGAGCGCCCTACCAGGTGCACGGTGCTCGAGGCGAGGACCCGCCAAGGAGGCCCCCGGCAAGCGCTCCCTATCCCTTCCCGGCCGTCTCCCACGAGCCGCGCATCCAGCAGCTCTGGGACGATCTCGCCGCCGCCGGCTACCGACCCTTCCACGCTCCCTGCGGGGTGATGTTGGACGAGGCGAACATGCCCTACAGCGCCTGCGTCCGCTGCGACGCGATGGATGGCTGGCCCTGCCTCGTCCACGGGAAGTCCGACGCCGAGGTGATCGCGGTGCGGCCGGCGCTCGAGCACGCGAACGTGACGCTGCTGAGGAACTCAGAGGCGGTCGCCCTCCACACCGACGCCGGTGGTCAGGCGGTGACGGAGGTCGTGGTCGAGCGCGACGGCGAGCGGGAAACCTACTCGGCCGACATCGTCGCGGTCTCGTGCGGGGCGGCCAACTCGGCCAAGCTGCTGCTCGCCTCCGCCACCGACAAGCATCCGAATGGCCTGGCGAACGGCTCGGACCAGGTGGGCCGCAACTACATGTTCCACAACAGCCAGGCCATCCTGGCCCTGTCGAAGGAGCCAAACCCGACCGTCTTCCAGAAGACGCTCGGGCTCAATGACTTCTACTTCGCCTGTCGAAGGAGTTCGATCACCCGCTCGGCAACATCCAGATGATCGGCAAGTCCCAGGCTGCGATGTACCGGGGCGAGAAGCCGCTCGAGACGAAGCTGGCCCCCAGCTGGACCCTCGAGAAGATCGCCGCCCACGCCGTCGACTTCTGGCTTTCGACGGAGGACCTGCCGAGGCCGGACAACCGGGTGACGCTCACGGACGACGGAGCAATCAGGCTGAGCTACAGCTACTCCAACGAGAAGCCGAAGAAGGAGCTCTACGACAAGCTCAAGTCCATCCTCGGCCACATCGGCATGCACGAGGGCCACCTTCTTCCGCATCACGCCTACCTGAAGAACGAGATCCCGGTGGCGGGGGTCGCGCATCAGGCCGGGACCTGCCGCTTCGGCACCGATCCCGCCGACTCGGTGCTCGACACGGACTGCAAGGCGCACGAGCTCGACAACCTCTACGTCGTCGACACCAGCTTCGTTCCCAGCATCGGCGCCGTCAACCCGGCGCTCACGGCGATGGCCAACGCCCTCCGGGTGGGGGATCACCTGCTCGAACGTCTGGGCGCCTAGCGGAGGCTCATTCTCGATCCCGGCTGAGAATCGGGGTGAGCCAATCGAGCTCCTTGACCACTCCCCACTTGCCGCGCTGAGCGACTCCCGCACCCTCTTCGAAGCTGGGCTGATCCTCGTGCTCGCGGCCGCGGCGCCGCTGCTCGCCCAGGTGCTCCGGCTCCCGTCGATCCTGATGCTGCTCGCGCTCGGGTTCGGCGCGGGGGTGATCGACGCACTCGACCCCAACGCACTGCTGGGCGAGACCCTGATCTCCACCATCGTCTCGATCGCCGTGGGGATCATTCTGTTCGACGCCGGGCTCGGCCTGAACTTCAGCAGGCTAAGCGGCAGCGTCGCTCGCGTCTACCGCCGGCTCGTGACCCTCGGGATCCTCGTCACCTGGGCGGTGGCGGACGGTGGCCGAGCCTACCTGCTCTTGATCTCTCGTGTCTCACTCGTGCTCGGGGCCGTGCTCGTCTCTCCGCCCGACGGTGGTCGCCGCTGCTCGGACTTCATCCGTCCCTCGAAGGAGGTCAACTCCGTCCTCAGTGGGGCACTTCGCCGACCCGATCGGCGCGACGCTGGCGTCGTCGTCTTCAACGCGGTGATCCCGGGCAAGCGACGGCCGTTGTTTTTTATGGTGGTGTCGTGGCGATGGTCGTCTGCGCGGACCTGCTGCGCGATGACACGGCGGCCTGATCACCGGCCTGGTCATGGGCGCGATCCTCGTCAACAGGCCACCCTCGGGGGTGCCCGCGGGGCTGAGATCCAGATGGCAAAGGTCGACCCGGCGCCTGGCGCGAGGCGGATCGCCCCCTAACGGTTTTTTTTTCTGGCGAAGTGGGTGACCTCGGTATCCCGTCTGTTTCCCCTCCTGTTCCCTGGCTCGTCCTTCCGATGCGCGAGCGCGAGTTCATCGCCTGGATGCGCCGCGCGGGATCGTCGCTCAGCCACGTCATCGACGTTTGCCCTCGGCCTCCCGCCGGGGTCGCCGGGGCCCGAGGACCTGATCCCGATCACCTTCATCTATCGTCGCCACCGGGCTGCTCTACGGCCTGAGCGGGGGGCCGGTCGCGCGCGCGCTCGGTCGCGACGCCACGGGTCCCGGGCGGCGTCCTGCTGATCGGCCTTCCGGGGTTGTGCGCGCCATCGGGCATGCGCTAAGACCGAGGGCTCGTCGGTGGTGTCTACGACGGCAATCCCACCGATGCAAGCAGCGATGCTCCCTCCGAGCTCCGACGAGCTGGCCGCGCGCCGTGGCTGAGGACACTAGTCATTAGATCACCGTTCTCGGTGGGACTCGAGTCGTATAAACTACCGTTGGAATGGCGGGGGATACTGAGGAAGGGGGCGCCCCGGCGGGGCGCCAGACCTGCCCATGTTCATCCACACGCCGGGTACCTCCCTCGATTGATCGCTGCGGGGACCACCTGGCGCTCCACGTTGCCAGGAGCTGATCGGCCTGGTCAAGGCCTCCTCCCGCTAGTCGAGGTCCGTCTCAGCCTCGATGCGTCCCGACTTGGCGGCGTCGGCAGCGCGCCGTAGTCGAGCTCGTTCTGGTCCGCGTAGAGCTCTGAGAAGTCGGCGATCGCCCGGTCGAAGCTCTCGCTCTTGCCGAGGTAGGCCCCGATCGCGATCCGGTCGCCGGACCGGGCGTGGGCTCGGGCAAGCGCCCAGCCGCAGACCCGGCCGTATATCTCCAGCCCCTTCGGCGGCAGGTTCTCGACGTCGACCGATCGCTTGCCGTCCCAGAGCTGGCGCACGTAGAAGTCTCGCTTCTGGTCGTCGATCCCATCCGCCGGCAGCCACCCCAAGAGAATGTCGCTCGCGGCCTGCATCAGCCACTGGCCCTCGACCACCCGCTCGCCGTGGTTTTTGAACTCGCTCGCGCCGACGTAGGGCTCTAGCACCGAGGCCTCGGCCTCCTTGGCCTGCAGGAAGAGCGGGTCCTGTCCGTCGCGGCCCATCATCAACGCCACCCAGGCCCGCGTCCCGACGCTGCCGACCCCGACCACCTTGCGGGCCATCTCGACGAACCGGAAGCCGTCCAAGAGGTGGCGGCGATCGCCCTGGAGACTCTCGCGGTAACGGCCGAGCATCTCGAGGATCCGCTCCTCGAGCTCGTGGGCCTGATCCTCGGGGACGAGCTCCGCGGCGGGGACCAGCAGCGGCGGATCGCTGATGATCCGCGGCTCGCCATCGACCACCCGGACGAGGCGATCGAAGGCCTTCATGCTGTTCTTCTTTTCGGCCTTCGCCACGGTCTTGTGCGCCGCCTTCATCTGCTTGTGGTTGGCGACCTTGGCCAGGTCGGCGAGGACGGTGTCGACGTCGAGGCGCGCGTACCAGACGTCGAGGTTGTGCATCGTGGCGAACTCGCGCATCGCCTCACGGTAGGAGCGGACCGTCCGGAGGACCGCGGCGCGGGTCTCCTTCGGGGTGAAGTCGCGGTCGCGCCCGGCGATCGCGAAGCTCGCCGCGAGACGCTTGACGTCCCACTCCCAGGGCCCCGGAAGGGTTTCGTCGAAGTCGTTGACGTCCAACACCAGACTGCGATCCGGTGCGGCGAAGATCCCGAAGTTCGAGAGGTGGGCATCGCCACATGCCTGGACGCGCAACCCGGACTCGGGGGTCTTCGCGAGGTCCATCGCCATGATCGCCGCCGCGCCACGAAAGAACGTGAACGGCGAGGCCAGCATCCGCCCGTAGCGGATCGGCACGAGCTCCGGGACGCGGCTCTTGTCCTGGTCCTCGAGCACCTTGACCGGATCTCGCCGGCGCGCCGCCGGCTTCCATTCCCCGTGGCTCGCTCGCGGAACCTGCTCCCGGGCCGCCTTGCCTGTCGCTGCGCGCTCCTCGGGGGAGACGGTGGCTACGAGCGGAGATTTGGTGGTCGCGGAGGGCATGGCCTCCTGGTTGTCGGCTCGGACGTGTCCTCCTCCGGAGGTTACGCCCGTGAGAGTGGAGCCACCAGGCGGATACTCGCCGCAGCGGCGGTCTGAGAGGGTGGGTCGGATGGGAGAGGCCTTCGCTTTCTCGCTGAGCGCCGCGTTCAACCCAACGCTTCTCGCCGCGCTGATGGTGATGCTGCTCTCCACCAACGCGAAGCGGCTGATGTTCGGCTACCTGCTGGGCGCTTATGCGACCAGCATCACGGCCGGCTTGGTGATCGTCTTCGCGCTGCCCGAATCGAGCGCCGTCAGCACGGCGAGGAACACCCTCAGTCCGGCCTTGGACCTGGCCTTCGGCATGATCGCCCTCCTGATCGCCCTCGTTCTCGGCACCGGCCCACACGAGCGGGCCGAAGGGCGGCGGGAGAAGCGCAAGCTGGCGAAGGAGAAAAAGGGTCCTCCCCGATGGCGCCGGGCGCTCGATCAGGGCTCACCTCGGGTCGCCTTTGCGGTGGGGGCGGCACTCAGCCTCGCCGGGCGCGTCGTATCTCATCGCGCTCGACCTCCTTCACAAGCAGGATCTGGGAGCGGCAGGACGGCTGTTTGCGTGATCGCGTTCTGCCTGATCGAGATGTTGCTCCTCGAGTTGCCGCTCCTCGGCTTCGCCTTCGCCCCGGACTCGACGGTCAGCGCCGTGAAGCGCTTCCAAACCTGGATCTCGAGGGACGGTCGCCGGATCGCCACCAGGGCCGCCCTCGTGATCGGCGTTCTGCTCGTGTTGCGGGGGGCGATCGAGCTCCTGAGTTAGGCCTCCGGGTCGAAGTCCCGGCATAGGATCGTCGGAGTCGTGGCAGATGAGCCTGGTGCCGAAGACGCGGTGGTCGGGGAATCGCGCTGGCCCATGGCGGGCGCGGTAGTCGCCGCGATCGTCCTCACCATCCTGATGCCGGACCAACTGCGGCTCGGCCCGAACTGGCTGCTCCCGGTTATCGAAGGCGGGCTGCTCGTCGCTCTCATCCTCGGCGATCCGGGGAAGATCGACCGCCGTACGGCCCCCCTCTGGTGGCTCTCCCTCGGCCTCGTTTCCGTGCTGATCTTGGGCTCGCTATGGGCGACGGTCCTGCTGATCTCCCATCTGATCAACGGCGGCAAGGAAACTCATGACGCCTCAGCGGTGCTGGAGGCGGGCGCGATCGTCTGGGGGTCGAACATCATCGCGTTCGCTTTTCTGTACTGGGAGCTGGACGGCGGAGGCGCGCCGGAGCGCGCTCACCACCCTGCCGACCGCGTAGTGGACTTCGCGTTCCCGCAGCAGATGAGCCCGAACCTCGCGCCCCCGCAGTGGCGCCCTGGCTTCATCGACTACCTGTACCTGGGCTTCACCAACGCGACCGCGTTCAGTCCCACGGATGCGATGCCGCTCAAGCCCTGGGCCAAGATCGCCATGGCCGTGCAATCGATGATTTCGCTCGCGATCCTCGGCCTGGTGATCGCCCGAGCGGTGAACATCTTCGCTTAGGCTGAGCGCGATGCGCAAGGAAGCTTCGAGGTCCCCGTGTTGCGCCCCGGTCGGGGACCGAGGGGCACCGTCCCGGCCCGCTGTACCGGTAGCCCCGAGCTCAGGACCAGCAGCCGACCGGAACATGGTGCCGCTCGCGGGCGGCTCGTTCCTGATCGGCAGCGACGATCCGTGGGTCTATCCGAGCGACGGCGAGGGGCCGGTGCGCGAGGTCTCGGTCGATCCCTTCCGGGTCGACCGCTTCGCGGTGTCCAACGAGGAGTTCTCGGAGTTCGCCGAGGCGACCGGATATGCGACCGAGGCGGAGCGGTTCGGCTGGTCGTTCGTCTTCGAGGGGTTGCTGCCAGACGACTTCCCGCCGACCCAATCGGTGGTCCAGGCGCCATGGTGGCGCAAGGTCGAGGGCGCCGATTGGCGACACCCGGAAGGACCTCAGTCATCGGTCGACGAGCGCGGCCGCCATCCGGTCGTCCATGTCTCGTGGGCCGATGCGCAGGCCTATTGCTCCTGGGCCGGCACGCGCCTGCTGACCGAGGCCGAGTGGGAGTTCGCGGCCAGGGGAGGCCTCGAGGGCAAGGTCTTTCCCTGGGGGGACGAGCGCGAGCCGGGCGGCGAGCATCGGATGAACGTCTGGCAGGGCACCTTCCCGACGAAGAACACCGAGGCCGACGGGTACTACGGCACCTGTCCCGTCGATGCCTTTCCGCCGAACGGCTACGGGCTTCACAACGCGACCGGCAACGTGTGGGAGTGGGCCGCGGACTGGTTCGACGCAGGATTTCGTGCCCCCGCGACCGGCACCCTGAAGCTCCAGAAGGGCGGGTCCTACCTCTGCCACGCCTCGTACTGCCGTCGTTACAGGGTGTCGGCCCGGCAGGGCAACACGCCCGACAGCTCGGCCGGCAACGTCGGATTTCGCTGCGCGCGCGACGCTCGCTGACCGGCGTCCGGTCGGCGATCAGGCGTCGAGGGCTTCCCGGCGGGCTGCTCCAACTTCGGATCGACCTCCAGGTCCTCGTCCTTGTCGACGACCAAGCCGAGGGCGTGACGCTCACGCACGGACTTGTCCTTGAGTTTTCGTCCGAGCATCGGACGCCCGTCGTCGTGCACGTACACACCGGTCGGCTCCTTGGCGAGCGGCGGCTCCCAGGCCCGGTAGAGCGCCAGCACGCGGAACGTGTAACCGATCGCGAACGCGATCCCGGCGGACAGGGCGATCGAGGCGCCGAGCTCATAGACCACCAGCCAGATCAGGCCGGTCATTGCCGCCGTGGCGATGAACCACTCGCCCCGGACGAACTGCTTCGGCGGCACGCCGCTGCTGACGTCGACGTACCACCGCCCGGCGGTCGGGCCGACGACCGCGAGGAGAAGGATGCCCAGGACCGGGAGGTCCACGTCGACGCCCTTCTGCGCCCCTGCGATCGCGTACCAGGGCAGTGAGAAGGAGGTCACGAACTGGAAGAGGCCCTCGCGGAAGAGCTGGCCGCCCTTGTAGGCCATGAAGTATCCGGCCGTGCCGAAGGCGAGCGCGAGGGTGATGTAGGCCGGGTTGGTCAGCGCGCCCGGGACCTCGCCGACGAGGACGTCTCGGGTGATCCCGCCACCCAGACCCATCAGCAGCGCCATGCACATGATCCCGACGACGGTCCAGTTCTTGTAGTGGTCGGGCCGGCGCGCCAGCAGGGCTCCGTTCAGGGAGTTGGTCGACGCCGCGATCAGATCGATGGTCGTGAAATCCCCGGTCCACTGTGAAGGCCCCGAAGTCGACCCCAGAGCTGGCCAGAGGGAGCTGTTCGATCATCGGATGCCCCTTTCTTGGGCGGTCGTTCGCGTTCTCACGCCTTCAGCACGGCACCGTCGCCGACCGGGTCGAAGCGCAGGATCAGTCGCTGCGAGCCGGTCGGGGCCCAGCGCTCAACCGTCTCCTGACTGACGGGGCCTTCCGCCCAGGCCACCACCAGGGAGCTGTCGGGTGGGACGAAGGCGCCGAGGCCGTTCAGGCGCCGGGCGGACACGCCCCGCCCCGCCCACATGCCGTACAGGGCGCCGGCGAACAGCGCCGAAGATGCCCCAGAGGATGCCGATGAGCGGCCCCGCTCTCGATCGCGCCGAGGACTCCGTCGTCGCCGGAGGCGAAGCCCACGATCAGCCCCCACGCGACGCCGAACACCCCCCAGCCGAGGATGTCGCGTCTTCGCAAAGGCGGCGGTCCCCGTCTTCGGGGCGATGACCCGGCGCCGGCCGTGCTCGTTCGCCTCGATGAAGAGCTCGACCTGCGGCTCCTTCTGGTCCTTGGAGCCGGACTTCGGCCAGGGCCTGCCGGGCGGCGTGCTCACCGGCGAACCGGACCAGGAGCATGTTCAGCGCCGCGTCATGCGCCGCGCGGCCGAGCGGAGAGCCATCGCTGTAGACCTGCGCCGACAGGTCCGCCGTGACCGCCGCGACGCTGGCGGTGGCGGGCTGGAACGAGGCGGCGGACGAGAGGATCCGCCGCGGGTCGGCCGCGCGCAGCCAGGCCACGATGGCCGACGACTCGGCCGGGAGCCGGCTGCCGATGCGCTTGAGCTCGTCCTTGGTGAGCCAGGTGCTCGAAGTAGTAGCCGTACAGCCCGCCGCAGATGCGCGCCGATCACGGCCCAGATCACTCCAGACTCTCAAGCCCGCCGGCGAGCAGGCCGAACAGGCCCCAGGTGAGCGCCGGGGTCAGGGTGCCTGCCAGCGCCCGTCGCGGGTCATGGACCTGCGCCTTGTGCTTGGCGTTGACCTTGACCACGACCTGATCGAGGATCGCGTCGCCGCCCTGCACGATCCGCTCGTTCAGCTGCCTGCGGACCTTGGCGGCCCGCTTGGCCTCGGCAAAGCAGGCCAGCAGCACGCTGGCGCCGGCGCCCAGCGGCTCCTCCGCGGCCGGTCGCCCTTCCGGGCCTGCGCTCATCCGCGACTGGTGTTCGATGCCGTGGTCGGGGTCGGGAGGCTCGTCGTGAGTACTCGACGAGCGTGGTGACGTACTGCATGATCGGGCCGATCTGCAGGTGCGTCTGCGGAAGCAGCTCGCCGGGCTTGGGCGGCACGTACGGGTCGGGCGTGCCCGGCTTGATCGGCGGCTCGACCACCAGCGACTTCAGGAACGCGCCGGCCGCGGCGGCGATCGGGTGCACCACCCAGCCGTGCGGGAAGTCGACCTGGTGCTCCTCGCGCGGGTCCCACTCGAGGTTGTAGAGCAATCGGCATGTTGTACGGCGACCCAGGTCGAGTAGAAGTCGTCCTGCTTGAACAGGTGGACCTTCCACTGGCGCCACTTGGCCGCCTGCAGCCGGTTGCCCTGCAGGCACAGGACGATGTCGCGGCCCGACTCCTCGGCGTCGCCGAGCAGGAAGTCGGTCATGTCCATGCCGTCGATCTGCCGGTCGGCGGGCACCGTGCCGCCGCCGGCGTTCACCAGCGTGGTGAAGAAGTCGACCTCGTGCACGAGCTCGTTGCTGACCTTGCCGGCGGGCACCTTGCCCGGCCAGCGCACGATGCACGGCGTCCGGTTCGAGCCCTCGAGCGAGGTGAACAGACCGCCGCGCCACGGGCCCGAGAACCCGTGCCATTGACCGCCCGCCGGGTCCGGGTCGATCGCCGGGAAGCGGTAGGTGGTGTCGGCGCCGTTGTCGGAGGCCCAGACGACGATCGTGTCGTCGGCGATGCCCGAGCTCGTCGAGCTTGTCGAGGATCACGCCGGTGAAGTCGTCCATCTGGGTGAGGATGTCGGCCCAGTTGCCCGCGCTTGGTCTTGCCCGCGTACTCCGGGTCGGGGATCGGCGGGATGTGCACCTGCGTGTAGGGCAGGTAGGTGTAGAACGGCTTGCCCGCCTCCTTGGAGCGGGTCATGAAGTCGCACGCCCACTCGGTGATCTTGCGGTCGAACCCGGCCCGGAACTCGGCGTCGTAGGTCGAGATCACCTCGGACTTCTCGCCCTTCTTCCGCGAGTAGATCGGCTCCGGCTCGAGCGGGATCTTCGTCTGCGCCGGCATACGGGGTCGGCGGTGACCGTGGCCGTCCGGGAAGTAGGACTGCATCGTCCACAGGACCTCATCGGCGGTGCGCGGGCACCAGACCGCCTCGTCGAACCCGAAGTCGACCGGGCTGCGCTGCTCGGGGTCGCTGCCCAGGTGCCACTTGCCCCACATCCCGGTCGCGTACCCGGCGTCGGACAGCGCCTGGGCGATCGTGACCTCCCACGGGTCATCCCGTCCGGCCCGCCGGCGATCGGCGACGCTCTGGGTGCCCGAGCGGATCGCGTGGCGCCCGGTCGAGCAGGGCCGATCGGCTCGGCGTGCACTGCGCCTCGACGTTGTGGTTCAGGAGCTGGAGGCCCTCGCCGGCGAGCGCGTCGATCCGCGGCGTCGGCGCGCCGCGCAGCACTCCGCCGCCGTAGCAGCCGAGCTCGCCCCAGCCGAAGTTGTCCCAGAAGAAGAAGACGATGTTCGGCTGCTTGTCGGCCATCCCTGACCTCCCCTTCGGCGTCGCGGATTGTCGGCGCAGCCCTATCCCGACTCAGGCTCCGCCGCTGGGCCTAGGCTCCGCGAGTGGACGGCGGCGCCGATCGCAAACCAGGATCCGGCCTCTGGGCACCCCGCCGCCTCAACTGGTGGGTCGGGGTCCTGTTCGCGATCGGCTCGCTCTGCTTCTTCCTCGGGCCGTTCCCGGGCTTTGTGGACCTGGTCGGGTCGTCGGCCGACGGCGTCGTCTTCTTCGTCGGCTCCATCTTTTTCACCAGTGCCGCCCTGCTGCAGCTACTCGGCTCTGAGCGCTCCACCGCCGACTGGTGGGCGAGCCTGGTCCAGCTCGTCGGGACCGTCTACTTCAACGTCGACACGTTCCGGGCGATGCAGGACAGCTTCGACACCGAGGACGTCAACCGGGTGGTCTGGCGACCGGAGGCGCTCGGCTCGATCTGCTTCCTGGTCTCAGGTTGGATCGCGCTCCGCGCCGTCCGCCATCTCCGCGGGACGCGCGACTACAGGATCGCGGTCATCAACTTCGCCGGTTGCGTTCTGTTCGGGATCTCCACCATCGGCGGCTACGTGCTGCCGTCGAGCGGCGACGCGCTGAACCTGCTCGCCGCGAACGCGGGCACCGCGCTCGGCGCCCTGTGCTTCCTGATTGGCGCGCTGATGCTGTTGCCGCGCCGAGGGGCGAGCGCGCAGCCCGCCCCTCGCGCCGCCTGATCAGCCCAGCAGCTTCCCCTTCGCCGCCGCGAACTCCTCGTCCGTGAGCACGCCGTCGTTGTGCAGCTTGCCGAGCTGCTCGAGCTGGGTCACGGTGTCCTCCGACATGCCGCCGGCCGGTGCGGCCGCCGGCGGAGGCGGCGCGGCCTGCGGTGGAGGCGGCGCGGCTTGCTCCGCGGCTTGCTGCTGGCCCTCGCTTCGCTTCTTGCCGGCGTAGTACGCGCCGCCGCCGATCGCGGCGGCGCGTAGCAGGGGCCGGCGCCTCATCAATGGCATCGGAAACCCCTACTCCGTCATGTCGGGCAGCGAGAGCCCGAGCGCGAGCATGATCTCCGGCGCCGCCGCGATCACCCTCGGGCCGCCCACCTGCGGCGCCACGGCGCGGAGCACTCCGAGGATGTCCTCGGCGGTTGCGCCGCCGTCGATCGCGTTCGCGACCTGCCACGCGTAGGACGCCGGCGGTGCGTCGAGCGCGATCAGCGTCGCGATCTTGACCAGCCCGAACGTACGGGCGTCGAGACCGGTCGCCTCCAGCTGCGCCTCGCGCAGCTCGAGCGCTCCTTCGAGCACGTCCGCCTGGCCGGCGGAGATGCCGGCGAGCGCGTCGTGGGTGTCTTGGGTCACGTTGCTCATGTACGGGCCCTCCTTGTGGGCTCGGGGCGCCCGCCGTAGGCGACGAGGCCGTAGATCACCAGCAGGTCGATGATGAAGATGCCGAAGGCCACGAACGGAAACGCGTTCGCGTACAGCAGGATCAAGATCGCGCTGATCGAGGCGCTTGCGATCCCGATCACGCGGCCGAACGGGTTGCGGCTCCAGATCGAGAACGCCGCGAACAGCTGCACGATGCCGATCAGCAGGCCGATCCAGCCCCACGTGTTGAGGTTGTCGAAGAGGACGTAGTGGCTGCCGCCGACGAAGGCCGACGAGTTGTCGATCGCCGCGATCCCGTAGATGAAGTTCAAAAAGCCCGCGACCATGATCATCACCCCGGCAAACAGCACCCAGCCGTCGCCGCGGTTCTCTGTATCCATTTGCTACCTCCCGGTCGGGTTGGCGCGTCGCCGATACGGCGACCGATTTCAGCCTACGCCGACGTGTGAGCCGGTCATCGCCCCAACGGGGTGATTTCCGGGTGGAATCAGCGGGCGCGGATCACCCGTTCCGGACGATGTCGCCGCGACCGCGTGGATTTAGGCTTGCGGGGTGAGTTCGTCCGAATACGGTGAGCAGCTGCGCTGGCAGCCGGCCGTGCCCCGTTTTCGCCTTGTGAACTTCATCCTCGCTTTGGTGGTCGGGGCGATCGCCGTCTGGGTCGCCGCCGCCCTGGTCCCTGGGGTCGCGCTGGGCGGGGTCGGCGCGGCGTTCTTGGTCGCCGGGCTGATCGGGATCCTCAACGCGATCGTCCCGCCGGTGCTGGCGGCGCTGCGGCTGCCCTTCATGCTCGTCGTCGGCTTCCTGCTGGTGCTGCTCGCCGACGCGCTGATCCTGCAGCTCGCCGAGGCCGTGATCGACCGGGTTCGCGTCGACTCGTTCGGCGACGCGCTGCTGGCCTCGCTGGTGATCGCGGCGGTCACCGTGGTGCTGGAGGTGATCTTCGGCAGCAACGCCGACGATGCCTACAACGTCCGCGTGATCCGGCGGGTGGCACGGCGGCAAGGCATCAAGGCCGAAACCGACGTTCCCGGGATCGTCTTCCTCGAGATCGACGGGCTCGCCCTGCCGATCCTCGGTGACGCGATGCGCGACGGCAGCGCTCCCAACCTTGCCCGCTGGGTCTCCGAGGACGGCTACCGGCTGGCGGAATGGGAGACCGACCTCTCATCGCAGACCGGAGCCAGCCAGGCCGGGATCCTGCTCGGCTCGAACGAGGACATCCCCGCCTTCCGGTGGGTGGAGAAGGAGGAGGGGCGGATGATGGTCTGCTCCTCGCCCGCCGATTGTGCCGAGATCGAACGGCGCCACGCGACCGGAAACGGCCTGCTCACCGACGGCGGCGCCAGTCGCGGCAACCTGCTCTCGGGCGAAGCAGAGACCGCGATCCTCACGGTGAGCCGCACCGAAGACGAGCGCGGCGCCAACCCCGGCTATCGGGCCTTCCTCGCCAACGGCTTCAACGTCACCAGGGCGCTGGTGCTCTTCGTGTGGGAGGTGATCATCGAGTGGACCGCGGCGATCCGGGCCGCCCGGCGCGACGTGCGCCCGCGAGGACATCGCGGCGGGATCTACCCGCTGATGCGCGGGGCGATGTGCGTCGTCGTCCGCGACCTGGTCGTCTTCTCCGTGCTCACCGACATGATGCGCGGGCGGCCTGCGGTCTACGCGACCTTCGCCAGCTACGACGAGGTCGCCCACCACTCTGGCCTCATGCGGGCCGACACGCTCGAGGCCCTGCGCAAGCTCGACCAGCAGTTCGGGCGCATCGCCCGTGCCCGCCGCTACGCGCCGCGGCCGTACGAGATCGTCGTCCTCTCCGACCACGGACAGACGCAGGGAGCCACGTTCAAGCAGCGCCACGGCTACGGGCTCGACGAGCTGGTCGAGCGCTCGATCTCCGCCGGCCGGGTCGCCGGGTGGGCCGGCGGCGACGAGCAGCAGGCGATGGTCGGGCACGCAGCCGACGAGGCCACCGGCCACAAGTCCGAAAAGCGCGCTAAGAACGACGTCTCCGATCGCGACGTCGTCGTCCTCGGCTCCGGCAACCTGGGCTTGATCTATCTGATGCAGGCGAAGCACCGGCTGACGCTCGAGGAGATCGACGCACGCCACCCGAACCTGATCGGAGCCCTGCGCAGCCACCCGCACATCGGCTGGCTGCTCGTCCGCTCGGGCGAGCGCGGCGCCGTCGCCCTCGGCCCCAACGGGGCGAACTGGCTCGACGAGGGCGTGGTGGAGGGTTCCGACCCACTCGCCGACTTCTCGCCCAACGCTGCGCAGCATCTACGGCGCACCGACGGCTTCGCTCACGTCGCCGACATCATGGTCGGCAGCTTCTACGACCCGACGCTGGACGAGGGCTGTGCGTTCGAGGAACTGATCAGCTTCCACGGCGGGCTCGGCGGGCCGCAGACGCGCGCGTTCATCCTCCACCCGCCGCACCTGCCGCTACCGGACGAGCCGATCGTCGGCGCGGCGGCGGTGCATGCGCTGCTGCTCGGCTGGCGGCGGGGTCTGGCCGAACCGGACCTCGCTCCGGCGCCGGCTGCGACGGAGGCCCGGGTCTAGGACGGCGAGGGGCCGGGCTCGTCGAGCAGGCCCGCGCCGCGGGCGCACGCGACGGCCTCCGCGCGCGAGGAGACCCCGAGCTTGCGGTAGATCGAGCGCGCCTGCGTCTTGACCGTGTTCGCGGACACGAACAGGTCGTCGGCGATCTCGCGGAAGGTGAGGTGGGTGGGCAGGAAGTGCAGAAGGCGGAGCTCGGCGGGGCTCAGCGGCCAGCGCCCGACGACCGAGCGCGCGGTGTCGATCTCGGCCCAGGCCCGCTCGATCCACTCCCTGATCACGGTTGCGTCCGGGGTCCGGTGCAGGTAGCGCGCGGCCTGCGCGAGGTGGGCGCGCGCCGCTGGTACGTCGTCGAGCAGCAGCAGGGCGCGCGCGGCCACCACCCGCACCTCGGCCTCGTACCAGGGGCTGAGGTCGTTGAGCTCGGACGTCAGCTCGGTTGCCTTGCGCAGATCTCGCGTGGCGTCCGCGGTGTTTGCGGTCCGCGCCCGCGAGAGCGCCGCCACGGCGAAGACCAGGCTCGAGCTCGGATACTCGGTGAGGCCAAAGTGGCGCACCTGCGCGATCGCCTCCTCGGCCAGCGCGTCGGCTCGCGCCTGATCGTCGTTGTCGAGCGCGATCAGCGCCAGCTGGGCGAGACAGAGCGTCTGGATGTGTGGCGCGCTGGCCTCGCCGCGACGCGATCCCTCCTCGAGCAGCGTCTGGGCTCGCTCGAGTTCACCGACGAGCTGCTGCGAGGTGCCCTCGATCAGGCGACAGACGGATCGCCAGGGGCTGTCTCCGGGAAGCAACTCGTAGATCCCGGCAACGTCGGCGCCCATCTGGGCGACCCCGTCGCGGGCTGCCCCGGTGGCCCGGATCACGCGCGCGGCGAGCGCCAGCATCTCGTCGCCGCCCGGTGGAACGTCCTTGAGTCCCTCGAGCGCGGCGGCGGTCCAATGCTCAACCTGGGCACCGTCCCCGGCGCTGAGGCTCGTGGTCGCCGCGGTCAGGCAGAGGGAGGGCGATTCTGTGATCTCTCGCTCGCTGAACTGCGAGAGCCAAAGCCGCAGGGTCGCGTCGCGTCCGCCGCTGGCGTACGCGGCCGTGTTCGCCCAGATCAGATCGCCCGCGCGCCGGCGATCGCCGGCCTCGATCGCATGCTTGACCGCGCCCTCGAGATCGTCGTGCTCGGCGTACCAGTCGCTGGCGCGCCGGTGTAGCTCGACCTCTGCCTCGGGATCGCGGCGGCGGAGCTCGGATCTGAGCATCTCCTGCAGCAGGGCGTGATATCGGTACTCGCGGTCGCGGCGGTCAAGCGGTACGAGCAGCATGTTCGAGCGCGCCATCCGCCGCAGCATCTCGGTCGAGCCACCGCTTTCGAGGACCGCGTCGCAGAGCGGGCCGAAGAGGCGGTCGAGGAGCGAGGTCCGGGTGAGGAAGTCGAGGTCGGGCGCGGAGAGCCCGTCGAGGAAGGCGTCGCGGACGTAGTCGGCGACGAAGCGATCGTCGCCGTAGAAGTCCGCGACCGCCCGCTCGACGTCATCCTCGGCGCTCAGCGCGAGGGCCGCGAGGTAGAGCCCAGCAGGCCACCCCTCGGTCTTCTCGACCAGGCGCTCGACCGTCGCGTGGTCGAGCTCGAGCCCGGCCTCCTCGAGCAGGTCGGCCGCCTCCGGGACGGTCATCATCAGCTCGCGGGCGCGGACCTCGCCGAGCCGGCGCTGGGTCCGCAGACGGCCGAGCGGCATCTCCGGCTCGTCGCGGGAGGTGATCGCCAGGGTGGAGCCCGCGTTCAGGCAGGAGGCGAGCTCGGGGAGCGGCCGCAAGGCCTCCGGGTTGTTGAGGTTGTGGACGTCGTCGAGGACGATCACGAACGGCTGCTCGCACTGGCGCAGCGCGTGGCAGAGGCGCGGGACGACGACGTCCCACAGGTTCGGACGGGGCGACAGCAGGGGGGCGAAGACCGCGTCGTCGAGCGGCGTGATCTCGTCGATGGCCGCGGCGATCGAGCCCAGCAGCAGGACCGGGTCGTTGTAGCGCTCGTCGAGCGTGATCCACGCGAACGGGCGCTCGTCGGCGTCCTCCCACTGGGCGAGGAACGTCGTCTTGCCGTACCCGGCAGGCGCTGCCACGAGCACCATCGATTCCTCCAGCCGCTCGAGGCGGGGGGCGAGCACGCGCTCGCGCGGGACCAACTCGCGACCGGCTAGGTGCGGCCGCCGGCCGTGGTGGCGGAGCAGCTCCCGCGTGGGGACACCCCTCGATTCAGTTTGTTGGGTCATGGCATGGAAGTCGACCGGTCCCCCGACCCTTGCCCGGAAGTCTACGTGCAAGCGCGCGTGCGGAGGGGGCGGCCTATGCCCAGGACCGCGCAGGGGATCTGAAGCGGGATAGGATCGTTCCCCGGCTCGTGACGCTTCAGATATTCGCCCGGGATGGACGAACGGAAGGATGAGACATGGATGGCGTCAACATGATCGACCGGCTCGCCTCGACGGACTCCCGCCGATCGCGTGACTGAGCGCAAGGCCCAACTCCCCACCGAGGCCACCGGGAGCTGGATTACCGAGAAGGCCCCCGATGGCGCGATCCCCGAAGGGGCGATGGCGCCAATCGCGGCGGCGCGCCTGGTCCAGGAAGAGCTCGCGGTGGAGGGCATCCCGGAGCGGAATCTCGCGACGTTCGTGACCACCGCGATGGAGCCGGAGGCTCGCTTCGTCATCGACCAGAACCTCCACCGGAACTTCATCGACCACGCCGAGTACCCGATGACGTTCGAGATCCAGCAGCGGTGCATCCGCATGTTGGCCGAGCTCTTCAATGCGCCCGGGGAGACGACTGGCACCAGCACACAGGGGTCATCGGAGGCGATCCTGCTCGGCGCGCTGTCGCTGAAGTGGAAGTGGCGCAAGCGACGAGAGGCCGACAACAAAGCGACCGACTCGCCCAATCTCGTCTTCGGGGGAGACGTACACGTCGTCTGGGAGAAGTTCTGCCGCTACTTCGACGTCGAACCGCGGATCGTGCCCCTGCAGCCCGGCAAGTACACGGTCGGGCCCGAGGACGTGGAGCCCCACATCGACGAGAACACGATCGGCGTCGCCGCCGTCGTCGGCACCACCTTCACCGGCCACGCCGACGACGTGGTCGGGATCAACGACCTCCTGCTGGGGCTGAAGAACGACAAGGGGCTCGACGTCCCGCTGCACATCGACGGCGCCAGCGGCGGCTTCGTCTGGCCGTTCCTGTACCCGGACTCGAAATGGGACTTCCGGCTCGAGCAGGTGCGTTCGATCAACGCCTCCGGCCACAAGTTCGGACTGGTGTACCCGGGGATCGGCTGGCTGATCTTCCGGGAGAAAACCGACCTCGCCGAGGACCTCGTCTTCTACGAGAACTACCTGGGAAAGACCGACGCGACCTTCACCCTGAACTTCTCAACCGGTTCCTCGATGGTCCTAGCGCAGTACTACAACTTCGTTCGCTGGGGCAAGGCGGGCTATCGGTGGGCGATGGAGACGATGCAGGAGAACGCCCGGTCGCTGGCCAAGGACATCGCCGCTCTGGGCAAGTTCCAGATCATCGGGGAGGGAGAGGAGACACTCCCGCTGGTCGCCTTCAATCTCGCCGAGAAGCATCCCTATGACGAGTTCGACATCGCCTTCCAGCTCCACGCCGAGAGGGGCTGGATGCTGCCCGCCTACACCATGCCTCCGAACGCGCAGGACGTGAAGATGATGCGGGCGCTCGTCAAGCTCAATATGGCTCGGTCGCTCGTCGACAAGCTCGACGACGACATCGCCGAGGCCATCAAAACGCTGGAGGCGAAGGGCCCCGTGAGTGAGTCCGAGCGCAAGCGGGTTCAGACCAACGTGACCCACTGAGGTCTCGCCACCTGCAACTTGCGGCCCGCGGGCGCCGATCTTTAGCGCCCGCTAACACGCTTCGCTACTCTCCCGCGCCCGGATCGGAGGGAGCCGATTCCGCAGGTTTCGATGCAGGCGACGCCCGCGGGCGTGAGCACGCAGGACTGGGGCGGACGCCGAAGAAAGAGGCCGCGCAATGCCACTTCTCACACGTAGATCAAGCCGTAGACGGGACCGCGACACGGGCGAGCACCGCCGTCGCCGAGCGCCGGCCGGGCGCCCGGTCGCCGAAGCGCAGCGGGCAGCCGCCGATCATCAGCGTCTATGACGCCACCGTCGTCTACCCCGGCGGCCACGTCGCGCTCGAGCACCTGTCGCTCGAGGTCCAGCGCGGGGAGTTCGCGTTCATCACCGGGCCCACCGGCTGCGGCAAGTCGACGCTGATCAAGATGCTGATCCGCGACATCGAGCCCGCCGCGGGGACGGTGCAGATCGCCGGCAAGGACATCAACTCGATGCCCGCCGACCGCACGCCCTACCTGCGCCGCCGGATCGGGACCGTGTTCCAGGACTTCAAGCTGCTCCCCAACCGGACCGTGTACGACAACGTGGCGTACGCGCTCCAGGTGATCGGCGAGCCGCGCTCGCAGATCCGCAAGAAGGTGCCGGAGATCCTCCGTCTCGTCGGCCTGCAGGCGAAGATCCGCAACTACCCGGACGAGCTTTCCGGCGGCGAGCAGCAGCGCGTCGCCGTCGCCCGTGCCTTCGTCAACCATCCGCCGCTGCTGCTCGCGGACGAGCCCACGGGCAACCTCGACCCGGACACCTCGATCGGGATCATGCAGCTGCTCTACCGGATCAACCGCACGGGCACGACCGTCCTCGTGGTCTCCCACGACCGCGAGATGGTCGACAAGATGCGCCGCCGCGTGATCGCGCTCGAGGAGGGCCGCCTGGTCCGCGACCAGGCCGCCGCCGGCTACCACGAGGACGAGTCGACGACCGAGTTCGCGGCCCGCGTCCGCGCCGAGATGGGTCTGGACGACTGAGCTGACTCATGGGCCGGCTGTTCTTCTTCCTTTCAGAGGCGTTCCGGGCGCTCCGCCGCAGCGCCGCCCCGAGCGTCGCCGCGATCGTGACGATCGTGATCACCACCCTGCTGCTCGGGGTGCTGGTGCCGGTCCTGCACGCGAGCGAGTCCAAGGCCTCCGACGTCCGCGACCAGATCGGGCTCCGCGTCTTCCTCTATCGCGACTCGAGCCAGGTTGAGAAGGATCAGCTGCAGAAGAAGCTGAACGCGCTCCCGCACGTCAACGGCGTCGAGTATTGCTCGCCCGTGTGCGCGAAGAAGGACCTCCAGTCGCGGCTGAAGGGCGACCTGGAGGGCTCCATCTCCGAGCTCAACTCAAACCCGCTGCCGCCCTCGTTCAGCCTCTCGCTCGACGATCCCGACAACCTCGAGGCGGTGCGGGCGTCGCTGCTGCCGACGAACGCGTCCGGCAAGCCGACCCCGATCAGCGCCGCGATCGATCCGCCCATCGGCGAGAGCCGCGAGGAGGCGAACAAGATCCGCGAGGTCACGGGCGCCGTGAAGATCGTCCTGCTGGTGATCGCCGCGCTGTTGCTGATCGCCTCCCTCCTGCTCGTCGCGAACACGATCCGGCTCTCGATCTACGCCCGCCGGCGTGAGGTCGAGGTGATGAGCCTGGTCGGGGCGACCAATTGGTTCATTCGTTGGCCCTTCATGATCGAGGGCGTGATCGTCGGGTTGCTGGGCGCGGGAATCGCGGTCGGCATACTTCTACTCGGCAAGGTCACCATCGTGGATCCACTGGCCAACGACTTCGCACTCGTAGACAACCTGTCGACCATGGGCTTCGGGCCCCTGGTAGCGATGCTCGTCGGCGCTGCGGTCCTCGTCTCCGCGCTCGGCAGTGGCATCACGCTGCGCCGCTTCCTGAGGGTTTGAACCCCGGCCGGTGGGGCCCGTTCGGCTCCGGCGTCGTCATCGGCCTCGTCTGCGGGTTGCTAGTCGCTGTTCTCGTCGGAATCCTCACCGGCAAGCTCTTCGACGACTCCAACGACGACCCGGTCGCCCAGGCCCGGGAGGTGATCGAGGGCCACTACTTCCATGACCCCGATCCGCAGGCGCTCGACGACGCCTCGATCGCCGGCATGGTCGCCGAGGTCAAGAAGCGCTACGACGACAAGTTCTCCCACTACTTCACCGCCGCGCAGCTGAAGCAGTTCGAGGCGGTGACCTCGGGCCGCTACAAGGGGATCGGCCTTGCGGTGACCGAGGTGCCGAAGGGGCTGCGGATCTCCGACGTCTTCCCGGACACGCCCGCCGAGGACGCCGGGCTGAAGGAGGGCGACGTGATCGTCGCCGTGGACGGCAAGTCGATCGCCGGGGTCGCCTCGCAGGTCTCGACGGCCCGCATCAAGGGGCCGCCCGGGACCGAGGTCGACCTGACCGTCGACAAGGCGGGCGGTGGAGGGCGCCAGCAGCTGACGGTGGAGCGGGCCGACGTTCGCCAGCCGGCGGTCTCCGGCGAGATCAAGCACATCGACGGCACGCCGATCGCCTACGTCGTCTTCAGCACCTTCAGCGAGGGCGCCCACGGCGAGTTGCGCGCGGAGATCGAGCGCCTCTACCGCAAGGGCGCCGAGGGCCTGATCCTCGACCTCCGCGGGAACGGCGGCGGACTGCTCAACGAGGCGGTCCTCTCGGCGAGCATCTTCGTCCAGGACGGCAACATCGTCTCGACCCGCAGCCGCACCGACGGCGACCGCGATTACGAGGCGATCGGCGACGCGATCGAGCCCAAGCCCACCGTGGTCCTGGTCAACCGCGACACCGCCTCGGCGGCCGAGATCCTGACCGCAGCCCTCCAGCAGAACCATCTCGCCGAGGTGGTCGGCACGCGGACCTACGGCAAGGGCACGTTCCAGGAGGTCATGGACCTGCCCGCCGGCGGCGCGCTCGACCTGACCGTCGGCGAGTACCTGACCGCGAACGGGACGTCGATCCTGGGCGAGGGCGTCAAGCCCGACGTCCGGGCCGAGGACAACCCCAACACCCAGGATCGCGACGAGGGCCTCAACCGGGCGCTCGGTGTCGTCGGCGGGCTTTGAGCTTCGTCGGCGTAGTCGGGCGGCGGGGCAGGTTCCTCGTCGTCGAGCCGCTGTTCGAGCGCGGGCCCCAGCTGAGCGTGGCGGGTGGCGTCCGGGTCCGCGGGGGAGAGCTGGTGCTCGCCGAGCCGATCGGGCAGCGCGCGCGGGTGCGGGCCGAGCTCGGCGACCCGGCGCGGGCACGCGACGTCGCCGCGGCCCTGATCTACGACCGCGGCCGCGAACGCGGCTTTGACCCGGAGCTCGCGGCGGCTGCGAGGGAGGCGGCCGACCGGGCGCCGGGCGAGTTTCCGGAGCGCCACGACCTGACCGCGCTCGACACGTTCACCGTCGACCCGGCCACCGCTCGGGATTTCGACGACGCCGTCTCGGCGTCGGAGGACGGCGACGGGATCCGCCTCTGGATCCACATCGCCGACGTCGCCGCGCATGTCCGCCCGGGGACCGGACTCGACGAGGAGGCCGAGCGCCGCGCGACGAGCGTCTACGTCCCGGGAACGGTCGAGCCGATGTTGCCGCCGGAGCTCTCGGCCGACGCCTGCAGCCTGGCGCCGGGCGTCGAGCGGCTCGCGGTCACGGTCGAGATCCTGCTCGGCGCCGACGGCGCGGCGCGTTCGACCCGCTTCTATCGCAGCCGGATCCGCTCGGACGCGCGGCTCGCCTACGAGGAGCTGGACGAGTTCTTCTCCGGGCGCGCCGCTCCGCCGGAGCGGATCGCGGGCCCGCTCGGGCTCGCCCGGCGCGCGGCCTCGGCGCTCGCCGACCGTCGCCGGACCTCCGCGCTTGAGATCACCACCACCGAGCCGGAGTTCGAGTTCGACGGCGAGGGGCACGTGACGCGCTCGGTGGCGGTGGAGCAGACCGAGGCGCACTCGCTGATCGAGCAGCTGATGATCTGCGCCAACGAGCGCGTCGCCGAACAGCTCGAGCGACGCGGGACGCCGACGCTGTACCGGGTCCACGAGCGCCCCGACGGGCCGCGGGTGGCCGCCCTGATCGGGAAGCTGGCGGCGCTCGACCTGCCGACGCCGCCGGTCCCCGAGACGATCACGCCGAGCGTCGCCGCGGAGCTGGTGGCCGAGGCGAGTCGCCTCGTCAGCCGCGAGGCGGCGCGCCGCGGGCACGGCCGGGCGGCGTATACATCACTCGTGCTTCGCGCCCTGAAACCGGCCGTGTACTCGGCGGAGAACCTCGGGCACGCCGGGCTCGGCAGCCCCGCGTACTGCCACTTCACGTCGCCGATCCGCCGCTATCCCGACCTCGTGGCGCACCGGGCCCTGCTCTCGGGACTCGGGGCGGGGGAGGCCGAGCCCGATCGGGGCCAGGTCCGCGAGGCGGGCGTGTGGTGCTCGGAGCGCGAGCGCGACGCGATGGCGATCGAGCGCGACGCCGACGACGTCTGCGCCGCCTTCCTGCTCGAGCGCGAGCTGTTCGAGGCCGGGCCCAAGGCGACGTTTGATGGGGAGGTCACGGGGCTGATCGACGCGGGTGCGTTCGTCGCCTTCGGCGGCTCACTTGGCGACACCTATGAGGGCTTCCTCCCGGCGCGGCGGATGGGCGGGCGCGAGCGCTACGACCTCGACGAGACCGAGACGGCGATCGTCGGCCGCAAGACGGGCCGGCGCGTTCGACTCGGCGACCCGGTGAAGGTCCGCGTGGACGGGGTCGAGGCCCCGCGCGGCAGGGTCGACCTGGTTCCGGTCCCGGAGGCTGAGTCGTGAGCAAGAAGGGCAAGCGGAAGGCGGCGTCGGGCGATGTGGCCACGAACCGGCGCGCCTCGCACACCTACGAGCTGATCGAGCGCTTCGAGGCCGGGATCGAGTTGGAGGGCTCGGAGGTCAAGTCGCTGCGGGAGGGCAAGACGCAGATCGGTGATGCCTACGCCGCGATCGAGGACGGCGAGGTATGGCTTCGCAACGCCCACATTCCGCCCTACGACCCGGCGAGCACGGAAAACCACGATCCCGAGCGGCCCCGGAAGCTGCTCCTGCACCGCTACGAGATCGATCGCCTCGTCGGGCGCATGGACCGCAAGGGCCTCACCCTCGTCCCGACCAGGGTCTACTTCAAGGGCTCGCGGGCGAAGGTCGAATTGGCGCTCGCCCGGGGCAAGCAACAGCGCGACCGCCGGCACGAGATCCGCGACCGCGACATCCAGCGCGAGGTCGAACGCGAGCTCCGCGACCGCCAGCGGTAGGCGGCTTCGCTCAGCAGCCGTACTTCTCGAGCAGGTACAGCCAGGCCTCGCTACGGGTCGGGAACGCCGGCACGGCGTGGACGAGTCGCTCGAGCGGCACCTCGCCGGCGACGGCGATCGTCGCCGCGTGCAGCGACTCGGCGATCTCCGGGCCGACGAAGGTGGCGCCGACGATGATCCGCCGCTCCTCGTCGATCACCAGGCGCGAGGTGCCGGGCGCGTTGCGCCCAACAAAGCTCGCGCCGGCGTTGGCGGAGGTCGCGACGTCGACCGCCTCCACCGGCAGATCGCGCTCCTCGGCCGCCGCGAGGGTCAGGCCGACGGCCGCGACCTGCGGCTCGGTGAACACGACGCGCGGGGAGCCGGCCAGGTCGGCCGTTGCCGCTCCCGGCCGTCCGAGGATCTGATCGGCGCAGATGCGCGCCTGGTACTTGCCCATGTGCGTGAGCAGCGAGCGCCCGTTGACGTCGCCGATCGCGTACAGCCAATCCGAGCCCCCGACCCGCAGCTCGTCGTCGACCCCCAGGTAGCCGTCGGCCTCGACCCCCACGCTGGCCAGCCCGAGCTCGGCGGTGCGCGGGCGCCGGCCGACCGCGACGAGGAGCTCGTCGCCCCGCACTTCGTCGCCGTCGGCGAGCCGCAGCGCGACCTGTCCGCCCTCACCGCGGGAGACGCCCTCGGCGCTGACGCCGGTCCGTACGTCGACCCCGCCGGCCTTGAGCCCCGCGGTGACCTGCTCGCTGGCGAACGGCTCCTCGGCCGCGAGCACGCGGTCGAGCGCCTCGACCAGCGTGACGCTGGCGCCGAGGCTGGACCACGCCTGGGCCATCTCGACCCCGACCACGCCACCGCCGAGGACGAGCAATCGGCCGGGTACCCGCTCGGCGGTGGTCGCCTCGCGGTTCGTCCACGGGCGCGCATCGGCGAGGCCGTCGATCGGCGGCACGGCGGCGGTCGTGCCGGTGGCGATCACGACCGCGCGGCGCGCCGTCAGCCGGTCGGGCCCGCAGACCACGGTGCGCTCGCCGTCGAGCGCGCCCCGGCCGCGGAAGAGCTCGATCCCGCGATCCTCAAGCCACGGCAGCATCCCGCTGTCGTCGCGATCGTGGATCACCTCGTCACGACGGGCGAGCACCACCGCGGGGTCGAGGTCGCCGGAGACCATTTCGCGCGGCCCGGGCACCCGCCCGACCTCGTCGAGCAGCTCACCCGGGCGCAGCAGCGCCTTCGAAGGCATGCAGGCGTAGAACGAGCACTCGCCGCCGATCAGCTCCTGTTCCACGATCGCCACGTCGAGATCGGCGCCCGCGAGCCGACCCGCGCAGACCTCGCCCGCGGGTCCGGCCCCGACCACGATCACGTCGAACTCCCTGTCGCCCATCGATCGGGTACATAAGCAGTAGTGGCGAAGACGCGCGAACAGCTCGAGGCCTACCGCTCGAAGCGGGACTTCGAGCGGACGACCGAACCGAGCGGCAAGCGGCGGGCGGCGCCAGGGGAAAACCGCTTCGTCATCCAGGAGCACCACGCCACCCGCCTGCACTGGGACCTCCGCCTCGAGCGCGACGGCGTGCTGGCCTCATGGGCCCTGCCGCGCGGCGTCCCCCGCGACCCGGACGCCAACCGGCTCGCGGTCCACACCGAGGACCATCCGCTCGAGTACATCGACTTCGCCGGCGACATCCCGAAGGGGGAGTACGGCGGCGGCACGATGCGGATCTGGGACACCGGCACCTACGAGACCGAGAAGTGGGAGCGCGGCAAGGTCGTGATCGTGTTCCATGGCGAGCGCGTGAGCGGGCGCTACGCGCTCTTTCACACCCGCGGCAAGGACTGGATGATCCACCGCATGGACCCCCCCGAGCCGGGCGAGCCGCTCCCGGGGGCGCTGGCGCCGATGGCGGCGACGCCGGGGCGGATGCCGAGCGACCAGGACCGCTGGGGGTTCGAGATCAACTGGGCAGGTGAGCGGGCGATCGCCCTCTGCAACACGGGGCACCTGGAGCTGCTCGACGCGAAGGGCGCGGACCTGCGCCCGCGCTTCCCTGAGCTGTTCGCGATCGCGCTCGAGCTCGGCGGCGTTCCCGTCGCGCTCGACGGGGTGATCACGGTGCTCGACGACGACGGCGCCCCGTCGGCGGAGCGGCTCGAGCGGCGCCTCGGCGCCTCGTCCGCGTCCGAGATCCGCCGTCGCCGCACGCAGACGCCGGCGACGCTGATCATCTTCGACCTCCTGCACGAGGCCCGCGAAGGCCTGCTCTCACTCCCCTACACCGAGCGCCGCGAGCGCCTCGAGGCGCTCGAGCTCGAGGGCGAGTCGTGGCGCACGCCCGCCTATCACCGCGGCGAGGGCGACGCCCTGCGCGAGGCGGCCCGGATCCAGGGCCTCGCCGGGGTGGTCGGCAAGCGGCTCGACTCGGTCTACGTGCCGGGCGAGCGGACCCGTGACTGGCGCGCGATCCCCGTTCCGGCTAGACGTCGCTGAGCGTCTTGTGCAGGAAGGTCTGGTCGACGCCGATGGCGAGCGCGATCACGAGCCCCAGATAGACGGCGGCGACGATCGCTCGCGTGCGAGCGGGTACCGCGTGGTAGGCCCGCGCCTCGGGCGTCTTCCGCGCCTTCCACCGGCTGTAGAGCTCGAAGCCGCCGAACACCACGATCAGCAGGAGGATCGGGTTGAAGAACGCGATCGTGAGCGCGATCAGGCCCGCGTAGCCGGCGAGCCAGACCCAGGGGGAGAGGGCGGCCATGGCCCGGCCGCCGTCCAGCGGCAGCACCGGCAGCAGGTTGAAGAGGTTGATGAAGAAGCCCACGTAGGCGAGCGCCTGCCAGTACTCGTTGCCGGTGGTGAGCCAGAGCCCGAGGGGGACGAGGGTCGCGAGCGTGCCCAGCACGGGGCCCGCGAGACCAACCCGCGCCTCCGCCGCCGCGTCGTCGCCCATCGACTTCGCGGTCACGACGGCGCCCAGGAAGGGGATGAACATCGGCGCCGAGGCCTTGATCCCCTCGCGACGAAGCTGGAACACGTGGCCCAGCTCGTGGAGCAACAGTAAGACGACGAACCCGATCGCGAACGACCAGCTCCAGATCAGCGCGTACGCCGCGATCGACACCAGCATCGTCGCCGAGGTCGTGAGCAGCTTCAGCTTCGGCAGGAGCAGGAGGACGGCCTTCAGCTTCGTGGCCACGAGGATGAGCCCCGCGACGATCGGCCCGCCCAGCCGCTTCAGCCGTTCGCGCCAGCTCTCGCGCCCCGATCCAGGGTGGATCGGCTCGTAGTCGCGGCTCGGAGGGGACGGCGCCGGTACCGGCGCCGGGGCCCCCCATTCGTCTCGGACGGGCGCGGTCATCTCCACAAATGGTACGGACCCGGCTTCGCGGCCCAACCGCTACAACGGATGACGTGCTCTTCGATCCGGCCGCCCACGAGTCGCTGACCGAGCGGCCGTGGACCGAGGCCGAGGCGCGCACCGGGATCGCCGCGATCGCCGCGGAGGCCGAGGCTTCGTATCGACGACGACCGGCTGTGGCCCGCGCATCCACTTGACGAGGAGGACGGGCCGCTCCCGGCGCCGACCACGGTCTATCTCGGGGCCAGCGGCGTGATCTGGGCGCTCGACGACCTCGAGCGCGCGGGAGCGGCCGAGCTCTCGAGGGACTGGGCCGCGGTCGCCGTCGGCCTGCACGAGCGCTACCTGGCGGCGCCGGACTTCCCCGAGATCACCGGCGGCGCGCCGGTCCCGTCGCTGTTGATGGGCGAGGCGGGGATCCTGCTGGTCGCCAACCGGCTCGCGCCGGCCGCCTGGCAGGAGGAGCGGCTCCTCGCCTGCGTGCGGGCCAACGCCGCCAACCCGACCTGGGAGCTGCTGTGGGGCTCGCCGGGAACGATGCTCGCGGCCCAGACGATGCACGAGCGCACCGGCGACGAGCGCTGGGCTCGTGCCTGGGGCGAGTCGGCCGACCGGTTGTGGGCCGCGTGGGGCGATCCGGTGTGGGAGCAGGACCTCTACGGCCGGCGCACCCAGTACCTCGGCGCCGGGCACGGCTTCGCCGCCAACGTGCGGGCGCTCTCACGCGGCGACCTGCTGGACGGCGGCCGCCGAGCCGAGCTCGAGGCGCGGACGATCGCCGTCGCGCACCGGTTCGCCGAGCGCGAGGGCGAGCTCGCGCAGTGGCCCCCATTGGCAGGCGAGGCGATCGCCGGCGCGATCCGCACCCAGTGGTGCCACGGCGCCCCCGGCATCGTGACCTCGCTGGCGACGGTCGCCCCGGCCGACGCGGGGCTCACGGAGCTGCTGGTGGCCGGCGGCGAGCTCACCTGGCGTGCGGGGCCGCTGGTCAAGGGACCGGGGCTCTGCCACGGCACGGCGGGCAACGGCTACGCGTTCCTGAAGCTGTTCGAGCGCACCGGCGACGAGCTGTGGCTCGAGCGCGCGCGGGCGTTCGCGATGCACGCGACCGAGCAGGTCGAGCGCTTCCGGGGCGAGTACGGCCGCGGGCGCTTCAGCCTCTGGACCGGCGACCTCGGCGTCGCCGTCTTCCTCAACGCGTGCCTGACGGCGACGGCCGCGATGCCCACGCTCGACGGCGACTGAGCCCACCCGAGGATCAGGCGCTGCCCGTGGGGCGGGTCGTGATCGCGACCGCGCCGGCGCCCAGCAACAGGATCGATCCCGCGAGGGCCACGTACATGCCCGTCTCGTGCGCCGCCTGCACTCCGGAGCCGCCCTGGTCGGCCAGCGCGATCGTCGGCGTGTCGGTGGCGAACACCACCAGCACCACGGCGATCGCCGAGAGGCCGAGCGGCACGAGGAGGCCGAAGCGCCGGACGATGAGGAAGTAGATCGTCGTCAGGGCGAAGACGAGCAGCAGGGCGTCGCTGGTCTCGAGCGCGTCCCAGCCCGTGAGCGCCAGTGAGACGTCGCCGCCCGGAGAGGTGAGCTCGTACCAGTTGATGAACAGGCTCGCGACGAGGAGGGCCGCGGCCAGCAGGGCCATGCCGACGACCACTCCGACAAGCGTCGGCCGTTCGCGCATGTCCGTGACTTTAAAGCGGCTGGGGGCGTGAACGGCCGTGGCGATCGCCACCGGCCGCGGCACGGGTCGTAGGATCGCCACCCGTTGTCCGAATCGCTCCCAGACACCGAGCCGGCGCCCGAGGCAATCCGCGAAGGCTGGCTCGCCGACCTCGAGCGCGTGGACCTCGCTGTCTACGCCGCGATCGCCCGCACGCCCACCCCTCGCCTCGACCGCGCGATGGGCACCCTCTCCCGAGCCGCTGACCATTCGAAGATCTCGATCGGGCTCGCGGGCACGATGGCGTTGCTCGGGGGCCGTCGCGGTCGCCGCGCCGCGCGCTCCGGGCTCGTCTCCATCGCGGTGACGGCCGCGGTCATCAACGGCCCGCTGAAGCTCGGCGCGCACCGCACGCGTCCGGACCGGCTGGCCAACGAGGTGCCGGTAGCCCGGCACGTCCCGATGCCGGTCACGCGGTCGTTTCCGTCCGGTCACTCCGCCGCGGCCTTCGCGTTCGCGGCGGGGGTCGGCGAGGTGTTGCCGGGCGCGGCGGGACCGCTCCGCGGGCTGGCCGCGGCGGTCGCCTACTCGCGGGTCCACACCGGCGTGCATTACCCGGGCGACGTCCTGATCGGGGGCATGGTCGGCACGACGATCGCCGAGCTCGTCGCCCGCGTGCTCTGAGCGCACATCGCGCCGAGCATCTCCGATCGCAGGAGACCCGCCCGGGGTGTCGAATTAGGCCGCCGAGAAACCGCTCGGAGCTCGTTGGAAGGAGCTAACGATGGAGTCAGGCGCGAGGTCGCGGAAGAGTGATTCGGGGTGGGCGGCGTTCGCCGGCGTCATGATGTTCATCGTCGGTTCGCTCGACGCCCTCTGGGGCCTCGGCGGAATCCTCAATGACAATGTGGTCGTCGTCGGCGGCCATGGAGCGATCGTCGCTGACATCACGACCTGGGGCTGGGTGCACCTGATCCTCGGCATCCTCGTCGCCCTGACGGGACTCGGGCTGCTGATGGGCAACGAGGCCGCCCGGTGGCTGGGCATCTTCTTCGTCGGCGTGAACGCGATCTCGCAGATCGTCTGGTTCCCAGCGGCGCCCCTGTGGGCGTTCCTGCTGATCGTCCTCGACGTGATCATCCTCTACCAGCTGACCGCCCGCTGGGGCAATCAAGCGGCCTGGGACTGACGGAGGCTGCGCTCCGGCTGCCGGGGCCGGGGCTAACGCCTAGCCCCGGCGTCGTCACTTTCGGACCCGGTAGGAGATGAACGTCGCCAGCGGCGACTGGCGCAGGCCGATGTGCTCGAGGTCGATCGACTGCTCGAAGCCGTCGAAGAGCCCCTTGCCCTCGCCGAGCACGACCGGCGCGACCACGATTATCAGCTCGTCGACGATCCCCGCCGCGAGCGCCTGGCGGATCACGTCGGCCCCGCCCATCACGCTGACGTCCCGGTCGCCGGCGGCCTCGACCGCGCGGCGGACCGCATCCTCGACCCCGTCCACGAACGTGAACTCGCCGGTGTCCGGCTCCTCCTCGGGCCGGTGGGTGACGATGAACATCGGGACTCCAAACGGGTTCTCGTCGCCCCAATGCCGTGCGGCCTCGTAGGTGAAGCGGCCGCCCACGACCGCCCCGGCCCGGCTCATCCCCTCCTGCAGGAACGGCGGCGTCCTCGCCGGTCGCCTCGCCGCGCGGGTCCTCGTAGGTCCACGGGCCGCCGAACACCCAGTAGTGAAGGCGCTCGCCACCCTCGCCGAGGCCCTTCCCGGGGCCGTCGTTCGGACCCGGCCACGTATCCGTCGACCGACGTCGTGATCGTCGCAACTACCTTCGTCATCTGATTCAGCTCCCGGGTCGTAGTGGTCGTCGATTGAGACCGGTCGCGCCGCGGAAATTCATCGCCCGCGCCGACAAAGCAAACCGCCCCCCGGAGTGTCTCCGGAGGGCGGTGGTCAGTGGAGGCGGTCGGAATTGCCCCCACGTCCGCGGAACCTGCCGCGATGCGTCTACGAGTGTTCCCGTCGGAGTCTGATCTCGGCCTCCGGCTTGGTCAATCCGCGGGACACGTTGCCGGTGCCATGCCCTCCTGATGGTGTCCCCGCCCGATCGAGGGTGCTACCGGGTGGGTGAGCCCGCTGCTGAAGCCGCTGACCCGGGACGCGGGCTTCCCGGAGCGACTCCCTCAAACCGCTAGTTAGGCGGCGAGGGCGAACTCGTGATCGGAGTCCGCATTTGATTGGTTCCCGGGAGTTTTTTACGAGGCCAACCCGGGATCCTCGACTCGCAACACCGAGACGAACGATTCCACGTCGAATCTGGTTCGCCCCCGTGCCCTAAGGATAGCCCGCGCTCGCCAGCGAACGCGAACGGCCCGGGGCCATCGAGCCCCGGGCCGTCGCGTCAAGCACGCCGCGCGGCCTACGGGAAGTTCAGCCGCTCGTCGAACGTGTCGAACTGGCCGGTGTCGTTGACCCCGTCGCCCGCGCCGCCGTCGACGTGGTCGAAGAAGCCGTCCTTCATCAGGAACCGGTCGGTGCCGGCGAACCCGAAGGCACGGTCCTCGCCCTCGCCGCCGGTGAACTCGTCGTTGCCGTTGCCGCCGTCGAGGTAGTCCTCGCCGGGGCCGGACTTGATCGTGTCGTTGCCGTTCCCGCCGTAGACCTCGTTGTCGGCACCGACCGCGTTCGCCGCCGCGGTGGCGATGTTGAGCGTGTCGTTGCCGACGCCGAGGTCAAAGCGCTCGATGTCGACGCGGATGTTGTCGTTCTCGCCCACCTCGCCGTCGTCGGCCTGGTTGTCGAGGTCGATCGTCAGGTCGGCGTTGCGGCTGCCGAGGTAGAGCCGGTCGAAGCCGGGCCCTCCGACCCACGAGTCGCTGCCCGTGGCCGCCGTGCCGCCGCCGTCCAGGTAGTCGTCGCCGTCGCCGGCGTCGACCGTGTCGTTGTCGGCGCCCGGGTAGAGCTGGTCGACGCCGTCCCCGGCCTTGAGCGTGTCGAGGCCCGCGCCGGAGTCGAGGAGGTCGTCCTCGTCGCCCCCGTCGAGCGTGTCGTTGCCAACCGCGCCGTAGAGCGAATCGTCGGCATCGCCGCCGTAGAGCGAGTCGTTGCCGTTGTTGCCCTCGAACTGGTGGGTGAGCAGCCGCGCGGAGCGGAAGCGCGCGTCGACCAGGTCGTTGCCGGTCCCGGTCCGCACGCCCTCGACGTCGTGCTCGACGTTGTCGCCCTCCTCGGCGGTGCCGTCGGCTCCCACGTCGCCGCCGTCGTTGGCGAGGTCGTCGAGCTTGACGATCACGTTCTGGGTCCGCGCGGTCAGATACAGCGTGTCGAAGTCCGGGCCGCCGGAGATGTCGTCGGCCCCGTCCAGCGTCGCGAGACCCCCGTTGAAGCCGATCGTGTCGGCGTCGGGCCCGCCGTTGATGACGTCGTCGCCGAGGTTGCCGTCGACGGTGTCGCCGCCATCGTTGCCGAGCACCTCGTCGTTGCCGGGGCCGCCGGCGAGGGTGTCCCCGCCGAGGCCGCCGCGGAGCACGTCGCCGGGCGTCGAGGCGGTGGAGTCGTCGGCGCCGCCGTTGATCGTGTCGCTCGCGCGGCCGCCGGTGAGCGTGTCACTGCCGTTGCCGCCATCGATGTCGGCGAACCGCGCGAATGGCTCGCCGCTCCCGCCGCCACCGCCGACCGAAAGCGTGTCGGCGCCGTCGTTGCCGTCGAGCTCGACCTGGTCGAGGCCGGAGAAGGTCAGGTCGATGTCCTTGTCTGTGTTGAGCCGCGCCCCGGCGCTGCCGAACACGGCCGTGTCGGCGCCGGAGCTGCCGACCACCGCGATCTCCTCGCTCGAGCCCGAGCGCAGGTCGGCGTTGATCTCGATCTCCGAGATCGCACCGGTTCCGGTCTCCGCGGTCTTGCCGGGCGCCAGCGGGCCGCCGGTCAGATCGACGGAGACGCGCTGGCCGCTGTGGGTGCTGCCGGCGACGTCGATCAGATCGGTGTTCGTCACCGTGGCCGTGCCGCAGTTGACGCCGTTGACCTGGATCGCGGCGCCGGCGCGACCGAGGCTGGCCGAGTCGCTGGTGTTGTTCATCGTCACGCTCACGGTCGCCGTGGCCGGCGTGAACGTGCACGCGACCGCCGCGCCCGCGGCGGCCGGAATCGCGGCGATCGCCGCCGCCGCGGCGACGAACGTGGACAGCATCAACCCGAGCCTGCGCTCGATCATCAAAATCCCTCCGGTGGTGTCGTGGTGTTTGAACTCCGCCTCGGCCTCGCCACCCCCGGCTATGACCTCAGCGCGGCAAACGTAACCCGCGGTCGGAGACCATGTCAAGGCGCAGGTGCCCGCGTGTGGGCGATGTCACGCTGGCCTGCGCACCTGACAACATTCGCGCGTGGCCAGGCGCAAGCAGCGGGGCCGGCGGGAGCCGGCGACGACCTACGACTACACCGATGCCGAGGGCAACGTGCTCACGCTGCGCGGCGAGCTCAGCGGTCGCACGATCGCCAAGCTCGGCGAGCCCCCGTCGCGGGCGGCGGCCTCAGCCGAGGACGCGTGGCATCGGCGCATGGAGATGCTGTTCGAGCACCTGGCGGTTCGCTGGGTGATCGCCGGCCTGCCGCTGGACGACCAGAAGATGCTGTTGGGGCGCTACCGGATGGCGGACGCCGACACCCAGACGTGGGTCCGGCGGACGATCGCCGAGCACCTCGAGCGCCACATCCCCGAGCTCGCCGAATGAACGGCGGGGCATCGCTCGGGCCGGCGTGGGTCGCCGAGCGTGGGGAGCTGATCGCCGCTCACTTCGAGCGCGAGCTCGAGGCCCTGGTCGCCGTCTCGACCCCGTCCGGGGACGTTGCGGCGGCCGAGGAGATCTGCGCCCTGATGCTGGCGCTGCTGCCCGACGAGGCGACGGTGGAGCGCCCTCCCTGCTCGACGCCAGGGTTCGCGCCCGATCTGCTCGCGACGCTCACGGGAACCGGCACCCGCCGCCTCCTGCTCCTCGGCCATCTCGACACCGTCGTCGCCCACGATGAGCACCGGCCGCTCGAGCGCACGCCGGAGCAGCTGATCGGCTCGGGCTCGGTCGACATGAAGGGTGGGATCGCGTTGGCCCTCGGGGTGATGCGCGCGCTGGCGCAGGTCCCGGACAGCTTCGCCGAGCTGGCGCTTCTTGCCGTGGTCGACGAGGAGTGGCGGACCGGCGGCTTCGGGCACACGGACCACTTCGCCGGCTACGACGCCTGCCTGTGCTTCGAGGCCGGCCAGCTCGGCCCCGGCGGGGAGGAGGCGGTGGTCGCAAAGCGCAAGGCGGCCGCCACGCTCCGGGTGCTCGCGCGCGGGGTTGCCGCGCATTCGGGCTCGGCGCCGGAAAAGGGTCGCAACGCCCTGCTCGCGCTGGGCGAGGCGGCCCGGCTGGTCGCCGCCGGCTCCGACCCGGCCGGACCCGACCGGCTGACGGCGACGCCCACCGTGATCCGCGCCGGCGACGCGTTCAACGTCGTGCCCGCCGCGGGCGAGCTGGTCTGCGACCTGCGCGGCGGAGCGGCTGCAGGCGCTGGAGGCCGTGCGCGACCTGGTGCCCCCGAGCGTCGACGGGGTCGAGCTCGATGCGACGCTCGTCCGGCGGTGGCCCGGGATGGACTCGCGCGAGGTCGCCGCGGAGCGGCTCGTCGAGCCGGCGCTGCGCCTGCTCTCCGGGCCGCTGACCGTCGGCGCCCGCGGCGGCGCCAGCGACGCCAGCCACCTGGCCGGGATGATCGAGCTCACCGTCGACGGGCTCGGGCCGCGCGGCGGGCACGCCCACCACCCGGACGAGTTCGTCGCCGTCGACTCGGTTCGCCCGCGGGCCGAGATCGCACTCGCGGTCGCCATCGCGGCGCTCGGCGCGGCCTAATCTGACAACACGCTCTGCCATAATTTCCCGGGCGATGAGCCAGGAATCGCGGATCGTGGGCGACGGATATTTCCCCGAGGGCGGCTCGGTACTGCGCATGGTCCACGCCGAGCGGGTCGTCGGGCTCAACTACGGCCAGCGCGCGCTGATGCTCGGCGCCGCCCACCCGGTCAACTTCGTCGGGACCCAGGCCAACACCCGCTCGGGCAACCGGCCGTTCCTGCGGCTCGCGCACACCGCGAAGGCGTTCGAGACGATCTTCTTCGGCACCCGCGCCGAGGCCGACCGGGTCCTGGCCTTCGTCGAGCGCATGCACAGCCGGGTTGCCGGCGAGCTCGACGCCGACGCCGGGCCGTGGCCCGCCGGGACCGGCTACACGGCCTTCGATCCCGAGCTCATGCTGTGGACGGTCGCCGTGATCGCCGACTCGGCGGAGACCTTTTTCGAGCTCCTGGTCCGGCGGCTGACCCCGGACGAGAAGGACGCGCTCTGGGCCGACTACGTGCGCTTCGGCGAGCTCTTCGGCATGCCTCGCGCGGTGGCGCCCCCGACCTACGCCGGGTTCCGCGACTACTGGGAGGCGATGTGGACCGGCGGCGAGCTGCACCTCACCGACGAGGCGCGGGCGGTCGCCCTCGCGGTCGCGTTCAGGATCCCGATGCCGCGCCACATGCACCCCTCGCGCGAGGTTCACAACCTCGTGCTCGCGGGCACGCTGCCGGACCGCGTGAAGCGCATGTTCGGCGTCCGCTGGAGCCGCCTGCACGAGGCGGCCTACCGCTCGGTGGTCGCCGGGATCCGCGCCGGGCGCCCGCTCGCCCCGGAGCGGGTGCGCCGTGGGCCCAACACGTCGTCGTTCGACCTCGTCTCCCGCACCGAGCGCTCGCTCGTCGCGGGCGGCCGGGCGACGCTGCCGTCGCAGGTCGCGTCGGTCGGCTAGCCGCCTAGGAGGCCGCGCCGGGGTCGAGGGTCCGCGCCGTCTCGGAGCGCGGCACCTCGCGCTGGTCCGGGTCGGTGCCGAGCACGCGGTCGGCGACCGTGTTGGTGATCCCGTGCCAGTAATGCTCGTTCTTGAAGTGGTGCAGGCGGTGGTTGCGCCAGATCCGCCGGTACGCGCGCGAGCGCGGCCGGTAGGCGGTGTGGATCAGGTAGTGCGTCCATTCGTAGATCCCGACCAGCGCGTAGCCGGCGATCGCGGCGCTCACCAGCGGCCCGATCGGGACCGTGCCGGCGATCAGCCCGACGACGACGCCGAGCAGGACGACCACCAACGGCACGGCCAGCAGCAGTAGCTCGGCGAGCTCCTTGGGGCTCAGCAGGAGCGTGAAGAGGTTGTTGGGATGTCGGTGGTGGTAGCGATGGTCGCGCGTGGTCGGCAGCTCGAAGCGGCGGCCGCGAATCGCGATCGGCTTCGCGTGCAGCAGATACACGTGGATCGCCCACTCGCCGAACGGATAGATGACGAGCATCGCCGCGACCGCGACCGCGTCGCGCCAGGTGAGCGGCTCGTCGATCAGCACCCGCACGGCGACGAGCGCCAGCACGGCACCGGCGATCATCCACGGCGAGTGCCGGCGGGCGAACTCGCGCGCCGCATCGCCCAGCGTCTTGATCTCGGGCCCCCACCGGGCTCGATCGGCCATGTCCGCGAAACATACGCCGCCGCGACGCCCGCAGGCGCAGCCGAGGACGTGGCGCGCTTCCTGTCGTTTACGCGCGCCCCGCCTCCAGCAGCCGGCGCAGGAAGCGCTTCGTCTCCGGCTGCTGCGGGTCGTCGAGCACCTGCGCGGGCGGGCCGACCTCGAGCATCCGGCCCTCGTGCAGGAAGCAGACCTTGTCGGCGACCTCGCGGGCGAAGCCCATCTCGTGCGTGGCGATCAGCATCGTCACGCCCTCGTCCTTGAGGGCGCGCACCGTCGAGAGGACCTCGCCGACCAGCTCGGGATCGAGGGCGGAGGTGACCTCGTCGAGCAGCATCGCCCGCGGTCGCGAGGCGAACGCGCGCGCCAGCGCGACGCGCTGCTGCTGACCGCCCGAGAGGTCGTCGGGCCGGTCCGCCTCGCGCCCGCCCAGGCCGAGGCGCTCGAGCTGCGCGCGGGCCTCCGACTCCGCCTGGCTGCGCGGGACGCCGTGGCCGCGCCAGCTGCCGAGGATCACGTTCTGGAGCACCGAGAGGTGGGGGAAGAGGTTGTACGCCTGGAACACGAGGCCGAGCCGTCGGCGGACCGCGACCGGCTCGACCGAGGGGTCGGTGATCACCTCGCCGTCGAGCAGGATGTCGCCGTCGTCGATCTGGAGCAGCAGGTCCGCGCAGCGCAGGATCGTCGACTTGCCCGAGCCCGACGCGCCGATCACCGCCACGGCTTCGTGTTCGGCGATCTCGAGGTCGATGCCGTGCAGGACCCGGCGCTCGCCGAACGCCTTCGTGACGCCGCGGAACTCGAGCACGGGCGTGCTCACGTTGCCGCCTCCGTGTAGCCCCAGCGCTCGAGCAGGCGCGCGAGCGGGATCGTCACCGCGAGATAGAGCAGCGCCGCCGCGACCATGGGGGTGTAGTTGAAGTCGGTGGAGGCATCGATCTGCGCGACCCGGAACGCCTCGCCGCTGACGCCGATGATCGCGATCAGGGCGACGTCCTTCTGCAGGGCGATGAAGTCGTTGAGGAGCGGGGGGCCGACTCGGCGCACCGCCTGCGGCAGGATCACGTAGCGCATCGCCTGACGCTCGGTGAGCCCGATCGCGAGGGCGCCGTCGCGCTGCCCCGGGTGCACCGACCGCAACCCGGCTCGGTAGACCTCGCTCACGTAGGCGCCGTAGGACAGCGCGAGCGCGATCCCGCCGAGGATCACCGGTTCGGTGGGCAGCCCGCTGAGGTTGAGCGCCGGGACGCCGAAGCCGACCAGGTAGACGAGGAGCACGGTCGGGATCCCGCGGAAGACGTCCGTGTAGACGGTCGCCATCAGCCGCACCGGGAACAGCGCCGGGGCGTTGGTGGTCCGGAGCAGCGCCACCACCAGGCCGAGGATCAGGACGACGACCTCGACGATGCAGAACACCCGCACGTCGAGCCAGAAGGCCTTCAGGATGTCCGGGAACGAGTCCGCGAAGACCTCGGGGTCGAAGAACGTGTCGCGGACCTCGGGCCAGCCGGAGCTGGTCAGGATCAGCAGGGCGAGCCCGCCGATCACGATCGACGGTCGAGCCCGCGGCGATCGCGAACCCGCGGCGGTCCTTGGCGCGCCGGGCAGCCGCTCGCTCTGCGCGGCGGTCCGCCATCGCTCAGCCCGGCCGCAGCGTTACTGCAGCGTCGGTGCGTCGGTGGCGTCGCTCATCCACTGCTTCTCGATCGCCGGCAGGTCGCCGGACGACTGCAGCTCGTCGACCGCGGCCGAGACGCAGTCGGTGAGCGGCGAGTCCTTCTGCAGCAGCGCGCCCCACGTGTCGCCCCCCGGGGCGGGGAACTGCCCGACGGTGGTCGCCTCCGGCACCTGGGCCGCGGTCAAATAGAAGGCCGTCGGGACGTCGACCACGACCGCGTCGACCTGGCCGTTCTTGAGCGCCGAGACGACGTCGTTGGAAGTGTCGAAGACCTGCGGGTCGCTCGACGGCTGGATCACGTCGTTGACCGCGTCGAGGCTGGTGGTGCCGATCTGGACGCCGATGTTGGCGTCGGCGAACTCGGACAGCGAGGTCGCCTTGGCGAGGTCCGAGCTCTTGAGCGCCACGACCGCCTGCTGGGCCTCGTAGTACGGGACTGGAGAAGTCGACCTGCTCGGCGCGCTTGGGCGTGATCGAGATCTGGTTGACGTCGAAGTCGAAGTCCTTCGGGCCCGGCGCGTACGAGGCGTTGAACGGCTCGACGGTCCACTTCACCTGGTCGGGCGTGTAGCCGAGCTTGTCGGCGATCGCGTACGCGGTCGCGCTCTCGAAGCCCTTGCCGTTGGTCGGGTCGTTGTCCTCGAAGTAGGGCGGATAGGCCGGCTTGTCGGTGCCCACGGTGAGCGTTCCCGAGCTCACGGTCTCCAGCTGGTCGGGCGTGCAGTCGCTCAGCGAGACCGAGCCCCCGGTGGTCGAGGATGAGTCGTCGCTCGAATCGTCGCTGCTGCCGCAGGCGACGAGGAAGGCGGCGCCGACGATGGCGCAACAGAACAACAGGACGCGGATCTTGGACAAGGCTCGACCTCTGGTGGTGGGCGGGATGCGGGATGATCCTACGCGCATGAGCACGTGGACGGCAGGGCAGATCGGCGATCTGAGCGGGAGGATCGCGGTTGTGACCGGGGCCAACAGCGGCCTGGGGCTGGTCACCGCGCGCGAGCTGGCGCGCGCCGGCGCGACGGTCGTGCCCACCGCGCGCGACCCCGAAAAGGCCGCCTCGACGCGCGCGGAGATCACCGCCGAGGCTCCCGATGCGGAGCTCGATCCCCGGATCCTCGACCTCGCGAGCCTCGAGTCCGTCCGCGAGTTCGCGGGCGCCGTGACGACCGACCACCCGCGGATCGACGTCCTGGTCAACAACGCCGGCGTGATGATGCCCCCGCGCTCGGAGTCGGCCGACGGCTTCGAGCTGCAGTTCGGCACCAACCACCTCGGCCACTTCGCGCTCACCGGGTTGCTGCTCGACGCCCTCGCCGCGGGCGAGGCCTCGAGGGTGGTCACCGTGAGCAGCCTCGAGCACCGCCCCGGCAAGCTCGACTTCGACGACCTGCAGTCCGAGGGCAGCTACTCGCCCCGCGGCGCCTACCAGCAGTCGAAGTTCGCCAACGCCGTCTTCGGGCTCGAGCTCGACCGCCGCCTGCGCGCCGCGGGATTGCCGGTGATCAGCGTCCTCGCCCACCCCGGGTACTCGGCCACCAACCTGCAGAGCACCGGCCCCACCGGGTTGATGAAGGCCGTGCTCGCGGTAAGCAATCGCCTCCTCGCCCAGGGCGCCGACGCCGGCGCCCTGCCGCAGCTCTACGCGGCCACGGCCCCGGGGGTCGAGGGCGGCCAGTTCTTCGGGCCGGACGGCTTCCAGCAAAGCCGCGGCGGGCCAACCGAGGTGCAGCCGGTTGGCCGCGCCCGCGATGAGGAGACCGCCCGCCGGCTGTGGGACGTCTCCGAGCAGCTCACCGACGTCCGCTATCTCGATTGATGGGCGGCGGCGTCTACTCGGTGCTGGGCGAGGTCGGCCTGCCGGCGCCCGTCGCCGAGCTCGCGCGCCGGCGCTGGGACGCGATCGTGGTGGGCGGCGGACACAACGGGCTCACGGCCGCGGCCTACCTGGCGCGGGCGGGCAAGGACGTGCTGGTCTGCGAGCGCCGCGAGCGGCTGGGCGGCGCGGCGACGCTCGAGCGCCCGTTCGCCGATCAGCGCTTCGTGGTCAGCCCATGCGCCTACCTCGTGGGTCTGCTGGACGAGGTCGTGATCTCCGAGCTCGCGCTCGAGCGCCACGGCTACGAGGTGACCCCGGCGGACCCCAACCTCTGGTGCCCGTTCGACGACGGCACCTCCTACGGGGCGTTCATCGACTCGGCGCTCAACGGCCGCATCGCCGCCGAACAGGTGCTGGCGAGCTCCCCGGTTCCCGCGTAAGCGCAGCCGAGGTGCCCGACGCATGACCGACGCCTCGATCGAGACGTTCGCCCGCAGCCACCTCGATCGGCTGGTCGCCCTCGTCGACGGGGAGGGTTGGACCGAATACTCCGAGGACGCCGAGCGGACCTATCGTGCGCTGACGGCGCCCGGTGCGACCACCCTCGTCGCCACCGCCGGCGGGCGGGTGGTCGGCGCGATCCAGGTGCAATCCGACGGCGTCCTTCAGGCGCACCTGTCGATGCTGCTGATCGACCGGGAGTGGCGTGGCCGCGGCCTCGGCTCAAGGCTTCTGCGCGACGCCCTGGACCAAGCGGGGGGCGTGCAGCTCGATATCAGGACCCGCACCGAGGGTTACTACGAGCGCCTCGGGGCGAGCCGCTCGCTCGGCTATCGCCTCACGCGCGAGAACCTCGGGCTCGCGCGATGAGCGCCCTCTGGGTGTCGGACCAGGCGCCGGGCGCGGCAACGGCTGTCTCCTCGATGGAGTCGCCATCGTCCGAGTCGGTGCCGCACCCGGACGCCATCAGCCCGACTACGGCGTATTGGTGAGCACGGTCTCCCCGACCGCTGCGGCGGTTCCCAACGGCTTGCCGGTGAGGCGGGCAACGAACTCGTAGCCGGTCTCCGACTGCCCGATGATCGCGAGCGTCATCGTCGCGTGCACCGTGTGGGCCTTCTGCGCGTCGCGTTCGCGCCCCGGGGCGCGGCGATGGCCACCAAGGCGATCAATGCGACCAGTGTGATCAGCCCTGCGCCGAGGAAACCGGGTCTCTTTGAGCCCGCGACGCCCGCTCGATGGTCGGTGAACCGCATATGCCTCTCCTTCGTGAGGGTTCGCCCCCCTTTGGGCGCCGTCGAACGACGGTATCCCCCCGATTTGCACCCGGTGAAAAGCGGCGTAAGCTGGACCCATGGCCGGTCGCCTGCTCCATTACGCCGGTCCGGTGTTACGTGCGGCCCGCGAGTGCGCAGGCGCCACGCAGCGAGAAGTCGCTGAGCGCGCGGGGGCGAGCACGGCGACCATCTCTCGCCTTGAGAACGGCATGGCGGTCCCGTCCGATCCGCTCTGTGACGCGATCCTCGACGCCTACGGCGTAATCACCGGCGTGCCTCGGCTGGAGTTGCTGGAGCGTGCTACGGCCGATTGGCAGGAGGATGAGTACGGCGAGGTGACGGGCCTCTAGGCCTGCCCGGGCGGCAGCGCGGCCTCGCAGAAGTCCCTGCCGAGCGGCGTCAAGCGGATGCTGCGGCGGACGATGTGCGAGAAGCGCCCGGCCTGCTCGAGCGCCTCCGCAACGTCGGGCTGGACCTCGAGCACCTGGTAGCGCTCGCTGTCCGCGACCGGATCGCGGGAGAACCAGATCAGTCCCAGCCGGTGGAGGTTGCTGAGGTAGGCGGGGACCTGGTCGACGAACCGGCAGCCCGCCTCCGCGCCGATCATCGAGTAGCCCTGGGCGATGAGCCGCGAGCCGGGGACGTAGGCGACGCCGGCCCGCACGTCCACCGCCGGCTGCGGCCCCCGCTCCGCGATCAGGCGCAGGATCCGCGCCTCGTCCGGCGCGAGGTCGGAGAGGATCCGGTCGTAAGCCGGGTGCGATCCCTGCTCGTAACCCACGTCGGCCGAGGCGTGCAGCAGGCGCTCGCCGCGCTCGCGCAGCGTCGGCGGCGGCTCGGGCTTCGCCCCGCCCAGCAGGCCGGAGACCGTCTCGGCGACCCTGCCGTCGCGGTCGAGGGCCTCGAGCACCTGCGCGCCGGTCCGCAGCGAGGTCTCCACGCCCCACCGCGCGGTGCGCCACCAGGCGCCGGCGCCGAGCCGCGCCAGGGACTCGACCGTCGAGAGCCGGTCGCGCCCCGTCGGCTGTGGCCCGTCGGTCATCTCGTCAGACGCCAAAGATCGCCAGATGCAGGAGGCCGGCGCCGAAGCCGAGCACGGCGCCGTGGGCGTAGAGCATCCACTCGTCCTGCTTGATCGCCGAGCGCAGCAGCTCCACGAAGTCGCGGTTTGGCAGCTCACGCATGCGCTCCGCGAACAGCTGCCTGATCCGCTCGCTCTGACGGCGGTTGAACTCAGGGTCGGAGAACGGGGTCATCGTGTAGTCGACGGCCTCGGTGGCGACCGAGTCGCGGATCGCGTCGTACTCCGACGAGCCCACGGCCACGCGGACCGCCGAGCGAGCCGGCCCGGTCGCCCGGTCAACCGCCGGCCGCAGGGCCGTCTCCAGCATCTGGCGGGTGCGGTCCGAGCGCGGGCCGTAGAGCAGGTGGTTGCCGATGTTGTTCAGGTTGACGACGTCCTCCGCGATGATCTGCGCGTAGACCTCAGCGACCTCGTTGCGGCGCCGCAGGAAGAGCCCGTGAAGCGTCAGCGGACCGATCCGCCGTGGCTCGACCGGTTCGAAGATCAGGAGCATGCCCCAGAGGTTGGTCGTCCAGCCAACGACCACGCCGCACACCGGCAGAACCCACCAGTGGGGGAAGGCCCCGACGATGAAGATCACCGGGATCCCGAGCAGGAACCCGAAGGCAAAGCCGAAGTTGATCATCAGCCGCAGCTCCTTGCGTCCGACGTCCTCGAACACCCGGTTGGCGAGCTCGGGGTTGGCCTCCATGTGGCGGATGACCATGAGCTTGGGATCGAGGATCTGGTCGATGTTGTCGGCGATGTCCTCGGTGACGATCTCCTCCACGATCGCCGGTAGCTGCTCTTGGACGCGCTGCTCCACGACGACGCGCATCTGCGGCGGCAGGTCGCGCCAGAGCTGGGGATGCTCGCGCTCCATGATCCGCTCGACCAGCTCCCCGACCTCCTCGCGCGCCGACGCCGTGACGTGCTCGGCGATCTGCTGTGGCTCGAGCTGCTGGTAGAAGTCGCTCGCCGTCCCCAGCTTCGCGATCCCCTTGTCGACGGCGATCGAGCCCATCTTCGCGGCCCGGTTCGGGACGATCCCCTGCCAGCCGATGCCCCCGTGCATGATCCCCGGGATCTCCTGGAGCCGCCGCGGCAACAGCTGGGCGACGGCGCTGAGCCCCGGAACGCGGAAGCCCACGAAGCGGATCGGGTGAAACAGCATCCACACGCCGGTCCAGTTGATGACGTAACCGATCACGCCCGTGAACACGGGGATCGAGATCTGTTTGAGCAGTTCGCCGTCCATCGTGCCCCGGACCAGGTGGGCGGGCAACCTTAGCCCCGGCCGGGGCTCGGAACGCCGGTCGAGCAAGCGGGCACTACCGTCGTCGCATGCGGCGTCTCTTCCCGATCGTTGCGGCGGTGATCCTCACCGAGACGATGTTCTACTCGGCGATCACGCCGCTGCTGCCGGCGTACGCCGACGACCTCGGCCTCTCGAAGGCCTCGGCGGGGATCCTGAGCGCCTCCTATGCCGCCGGCACGCTCGTGGCCGCGCTGCCGTCAGGGTTCCTGGCGGCGCGGATCGGCTTCAAGCCGACGATTCTCGCCGGCCTCAGCCTGCTCGGGGTCGCGAGCGTGGTCTTCGCGTTCGCGGAGAACGTCGTGGTCCTCGACATCGCGCGCTTCGCCGAGGGCCTCGGCGGCGCCTGCGCCTGGACCGGCGCGCTGGGCTGGCTCTTGGCCGCAACGCCCGCCGATCGCCGCGGCGAGATGATCGGCGCCGCGCTCGCTGCGGCGATCTTCGGGATCCTGCTCGGCCCGGTCGTCGGCAGCATCGCCTCGGTTACCGGGCCCAAGGTCGTCTTCTGTGGGGTCGCCGTGGTCGCCGGAGTCCTCGCGGCGTGGGTTGCTCCGGCGCCCGGGATTCCCGCGGGGGGCATCCCGAGCGTCCGCGCGGTGGTCGCGGCGATGCTGAGCGCTCCGGTGATGTTCGCCTTCTGGCTGGTCGTCATGCCGTCGGTGCTGTCCGGAGCGTTCGACGTGCTGATCCCGCTGCGCCTCAACGACCTCGGCGCCTCCGGGGTCGGGGTGGGCGCGGCCTTCTTCTGCGCCGCGGCGATCGAGGCGTTCACGGCGCCGGCGATCGGTCGGGTCTCCGACCGCCGCGGGCGCATGACGCCGGTCCGCATCGGGCTGATCGCCTGCCCGATCACGGCGCTGATCCTGCCCCTGCCGGAGACCGTGGTGGTGCTGGCCCTCGCGCTCGTCGCCGTGGTGCTCGCGATGAGCTTGATCTGGACGCCGGCGATGGCGCTGCTCTCCGACAACGCCGAGCATGCGGGCCTCGACCTCGGCTTCGCCAGCGCGCTGGTCAGCTTCGCGTGGGCCGGCGGGCAGGTGGTCGGTGGCTCGGCGCTGGTCGGGTTGGCCGGGGCCACGTCCGACGGCGCCGCGTACGCGCTCATCGCGGCCGCGTTCGTCGTCACCCTGGCCGTGGTCCTCGCGCGCCAACGGACGCGGGAGCCGGCGCCCGCCGTGTCCGACTGAGGAGGTTTGCGGCCGGTCGGCGGGTTGAGGCGCACGCGCCCGCCAGCGCATAGCCTGTGCCCGGATGAAGGGCAGGACGGCCGCCGCGATCGCGACGCTGGCGCTGACGGCGCTGCTCGCCCTCCCCGCCGCGGCGCCCGCCCACAAGCACTTCCGGGCCTACCCGTCGTGTCACTCCGGCGGCAAGCACTCCGATCGCTTCTGCTTCGAGGGCGATCACCCGGTCGCCGTGCTGCGCGCCTTCGACAAGGCGAAGGTCCGATACCGCTTCTGCTTCCGCAAGGCGGGCGAGCGCAAGCACTGCCGCGATCGCCACACGCACAAGGTGGGCTCGTTCTCACGCACCCGCTTCGACGTCGACGGCGCCGGCAAGTACAAGCTCGCCTGGTTCGCCAACGGGCGGTCGGTCGGGCGCGACAAGCTCGTGATCCGCGAGCGCGCCGTGTTCGCGGTCGGCGACTCGCTCGGCGAGGGCACGAAGCCGTATCTCCCCGGCGCCCTGCCGGGGTGGAAGGTGAGCCAGTCGGTCGCCACCTCGCGCTTCCTTCCCGACGGCGTCTCCATCGTCCGCAACCGCGGCGGGCTTCCTGCCGTGATCGTGTTCGCGCTCGGCACCAACGACGATCCCCACAACGTCTCCGGCTTTCGCGGTGCGGTCGAGTCCGTGCTCTCGATCGCCGGCAAGACGCGCTGCGTCGTCGTGCCGAACATCGTCCGGCCGTCGGTCGGCGGCGCCAGCTACGCCGGCTACAACAACGCGCTCGCGGATCTGGCGCAGCAGCGCGACAACCTCAGGGTCGCGGACTGGGTCGGACTGGTCGCCCGCAATCGCGGCTGGCTCGCCCCCGACGGCTCGCACGTGAACGCCACCGGCTACGCCGCGCGGGCGCGGCTGATCGCCCACCAGGTCGAGCGCTGCTGATGGGCGAGACCCTGAAGCTGACCGACAGCGAGTCGGTCGAGATCGTCGGCTCGGGGGCGCAGGGTCTGGAGGTCGAGGCGACCTACGGCCCCGGCGGTACCGCGCCGCCGAAGCACCTGCACCCGGCCCAGGACGAGCGCTTTCGGGTGATCGAGGGGAGAATCCGGGCCGTGGCCGGCGACCAGCAGCGCGAGCTCGAGGCCGGGGACGAGCTCGAGATCCCGCGCGGCGTGGCCCACCAGATGTGGAACCCGTACGAGGAGCCCGCGCGCGTCTCCTGGACCACGAGCCCGGCCGGGCGCACCGCGGACTGGTTTCGCGCGGTCGACGCGTTGGTGCGGGCCGGGCGGGCGGGCGGCGTTGGCGGCGCGCTCTCGTTCGGCGCCCTGCTCGACGAGTACGACGACACCTTCCGGCTCGCGGTCGGTCCCACGCCCGTGGTCGGCGTCGCGGTCAAGGCCCTGGGCTTCGCCGGCCGGCTGACCGGGCACGGCCCCGATCGATGAAGTTCGCCGTCGGCTACTTCCCGACCGACCGCGGCATCGACCCCGTGACGCTGGCGCGGATGGTCGAGGAGCGGCCGTTCGAATCGCTGTTCTTCACCGACCACACCCACATTCCCGGCCTCGCGCGAGACCCCGTACCCGGCCGGGACCGAGCTGCCCTGGGAGTACTCGCACATCCACGACCCGTTCGTCGCCCTGATGGCCGCGGGCGCCGCGACCGAGCGGATCAAGCTCGGCACCGGGATCTGTCTGGTGATCCAGCGCGACCCGATCGCGACCGCGAAGGCGGCGGCGAGCGTCGACCGGCTCACGGGCGGACGGCTGCTGTTCGGCGTCGGCGCCGGCTGGAACCTCGAGGAGATGCGCCACCACGGCACGGATCCGGCCCGCCGCTTCGCGATCATGCGCGAGCGCGTCGAGGCGATCAAGGAGATCTGGACCTCCGAGGAGGCCACCTACCACGGCGAGCACGTGGACTTCGACCGCATCTGGTGCTGGCCCAAGCCGCTCGCCGAGCCACACCCGCCGATCATCGTCGGCGGGCACGGCAAGCACGTGCTCGACCGGGTGCTCGCCTACGGCGACGAGTGGATGCCCAACCGCTTCGGCGACGACGAGCGGATCAGCGCCCGGATCGCCCGCCTGCGTCAGGCCGGCGAGGACGCCGGCCGCGGCCCGATCCCGACCACGCTCGCGAACGCCACCACCGACCCACGGGTGCTGGAGCTCTACGAGTCCAGGGGCGTGCACCGGGCGCTGTTCTGGGTCGCGCAGGGCGACGAGTCAGACCTCGAGCGCCGCCTCGACCGGATCACGGCCGGGATCGACGACTACGAGCGCGCCGGCTAGCCGCGGCGGGAGGGTCAGAGCTGCGAGGCGTCGAACTCGAGGCTCAGGAGCGAGCGGCCGGTCAGCTCCCACGTCGCCGGGCCGACGAGCATGTGCTGGGTCGCCGCGTGCACGTCGCGGAAGCGGCGCTGGAGCGGGCTCGTCTCGTAGATCGCCGAGCCGCCCGCGAGCGAGTACGCGGTGTCGACCGCCGCGGCCGCCGCCTCGATCGCGTGGGTCGAGGCCAGCCGCAGCCCCGCGCGCAGCTCGACCGGGATCGCCGCGCCGGCGACCGCCGCCTCCCAGGCCGCCCGCTGGCTCTCGTACAGCAGGGAGCGGGCGGCGCGCAGGGAGGCCTCGGCCCGGGCGACGCCGGACTGCGTCGCGGGCCGTTCGGCGAGCTTGCGCGTGCTCAGCGTCGGCGTCTTGGCCCCGGCGAGCTCCGCCAGATCGTCGAGCGCCCCGCGCGCGATCCCGAGCCCGACCGCGGCGATCGACGCCGCCAGCAGGCCGAAGGGCGGGAACGCGTACAGCGGGCCGCGCTCGCGCGGACCGTCGGTGAGCAGCGACGCGGAGCGCGCGGCGGGGACCGCGAGCGCCGTCGACGGCGATGTCGTGGCTGCCGGTCGCCCGCAGCCCGGACACCGACCAGGTGTCGATCACCTCGACCTCGGCGGAGCGCATCAGCACCAGGCGGATGTCGGGCCGGCCGCTTGCCAGCAGCCGCGGCTCGTCGCCGTCGAGGACCACGCAGCCGCCCATCAGCCAGTCGCAATTGTCGACGTTGCTGCAGAAGCGCCACCGCCCGTCGACCGTGAGCTCCCCGCCCGTGGCCGCGGCGCGGCCCATGGGCGCGAAGACGCCGCCGACCACGCCCGCGGAGTCGCCGAAGACCTCGCGGGCCGCGTCGGGCTCGAGGTACGCGGCGAGCATCCCGGCGGTCGCGCAGACGGCGACGCACCAGCCGGCCGCCGCGTCGCCCCGGGCGAGCTCCTCGACCGCGCCGAGCAGCTCGCGCGGCGGCGCCTCACCGCCGCCCAGCGACTCCGGGACGCAGAGGCGGTAGAGGCCGGCCTCCGCGAGCTCGTCCGAGAGCGTCGCCGGCAACCGCCGCTCGGCCTCGGCTTCCGCAGCGAGCGCCGCCGCCCGCGGCGCGATCTCCCTGGCGGCCTCGAGCGGCGAGGTCATCGCGCCGGATCATCGCACCGGCCGGGCGCGGCGACACCGTAGTTCTCCACATCGGATCTGCGGGATCTCACCGTTGATTCGGCCCCTGGCCGGTGAGAGGGTGGTCACAGCCCGCGAGCGGCGGAGGCCGTGGCAGGGCTGGACGAAGGCGTCACCGCCTGGGGGGTGCTCTGCGCCCCGCGAGAGAGTGCTCCGGTGACGTCTTCGTCGTCGTGCCCGCGGACTCAGACGTCGAACCAGGTGCCGGTCGGCCCGAGGTTGACGATCCGCGTCGGTCCGAGGGTCGCCTCGGCGCCCCAGCTCTCATGGATGTGGCCGCAGACGGCGAGGCGCGGCCGCTTGGCCTCGATCGCCTCGCAGATCGCCGTGCTGCCGAGGTGGTCGCCCCCGCTCGAGGTGTCGACGTACCCGAAGGGAGGCGAGTGGAGCACGAGCACCGCACCCTCGGGGCAGGCTGCCAGTCGCGCCGCGGCGTCCTCGTCGGAGAGGTCGAAGCTCCAGTCCCACGGGGTGATCGGGACCCCGGCGCCGAGGCCGAAGAACTCGACCCCGTCGAGGCTCGTGAGCTCGCCGTGGAGCACCGTCGCCGCGGCCCAGTCGGCGGTCGCCGCCCGCAGCGCGTCATCGGTCTCGTTGTTGCCGGGCACGAGCACGGTCGGGGTCTCGATCCCGGCCAGGGCGTCGATCGTCTCCTCGAGCCCCTCGTGAATCGAGGCGAAGTCGCCCGCGCCGACGACCACGTCCGCGTCGCCGGAGAGCTCGACGAGGCGCGCGGCCTGGTCGAGGTCGCGGTGCAGGTCCGAGAACGCCAGCACGCGCATCGGCGGAATCTATCCGGCGGCGGCGGGCGGGACCATCGTCTCCGAGCCGCCACCGGAATGGCGAATCCGCTGGCGCGCGTCGCGGAAGTGGGTCGACTCGTACGCGATCAGCGCCACGTGGACGGCGGCGACGGCCAGGACGGCGGCGAGCGCGTCGACCGAGGTCGCGAACGGGATCAGCGCCAGCAGGATCACCGCCGTGAACAGCCGCTGGCGGTTGATCGTGCCGAGGTTGCGCAGGCGGATGGCCACATGGCCGACGAGATACAGGGCAGCGCCGCCGCACAGCGCCACGGCGGGCACCGTGTCGAGCGGGGCGTCCACGTGCAGCAGGGCCTTCTTCAGCCCCAGCGCGACGAGCACCACGCCCGCGATCAGCAGCAGATGCAGGACCCCGTAGCTGTCGCGGCTCACCCGCGTGCGCTCGAGCCGGCCCAGCTCCGCGAAGCGCCGTCCCGCGACCAGCGCGACGACGTCGAAGTAGGCCCACCACTGGCACGCGGCGATCACCAGACCCCCGATCGCGGCGGCGACCACGCCGGCGGTGAGCCCGGTCGAGGCGAGGCCGGTGCCGGTGGCGACGATCGACTCGCCGAGGGCGATGATCACGATCAGCCCGAAGCGCTCGTGGAAGTGCGTGGGGGCGACGGAGAAGCCGCTCATGTCCTGCACGTACGGCGTCCCGTAGTCGATGATCAGGGCGACGATCCAGAGCCCGGCGGCGGCGCCGCCGTCGAGGAAGCCGGCGATCACGATCAGGGCCGGCGCCGCGAGCAGGCCGGGGGCGAGCCCCATAATGGCGCCGCGGATGTCGGTGTCCTCGACCCCGCGCGCGTAGACCAGGATGTGGATCGCGCGGACGGCGAAGTACGCGAAGCCGAAGACGACCGAGTCGTCGCCGAAGGCCTGCGGGACGGCCAGCGCCGCGACCAGCATCGCCGCCATCGCCGATAGCAGCCCGACCCGCGCGATCCCGTCGTCGGAGTGCAGGGCGTTGGTGAGCCACGCGTAGCCGGCCCACGCCCACCACACCGCCGCCAGCACCAGCAGCCCCTGGCCGAGGCCCTCCCAGGTCGGGTGCGCGGCCATCAGCCCCGTCACCTGGGTGAAGGCGAAAACGAAGACGAGGTCGAAGAACAGCTCGAGCGGGGTGACCTGCTCGGAGAGCTCCTCGTCGGGACCCTCCTCGGGCTCGGTCGGCATCTGGGTGGTCGTCGCCTCCATCGCGCAGATCATCCCAGCGGGCGGTGGCCCGCCTCGAGGCCGGCGGCCAGCTCGAGGGTCTCGGCGTCGAGCTCGGCATCGACAAGCTCGAACTCGCGCTCGACCTCGGCCAGCAGGGCCCGCTCCGCGTCGTCGAGCGTCGTCCCCGGAACCTCGTCGGCGACGCTGCCGGCGGTCGCCGGATCCCAGTCGAGCTCGAGCGCGGCGTAGACGGGCTCCAGCGTCGCGCGCACCAGCGCGCCGTCGGTGACCACCAGCACCCCGCCCGCATGCGCGCCGCCGGTGATCATGCGCTGGCCGATCCCCGCCAGCTTCACCCGACCGCGCGCGTTGACGCTCCAGGCGCCCGGGCAGTACTCGCCCGGGACCTCGCCGACTCGGGCGTCGACCCCGAGCGATCGCAGGGAGGCGGCGATGATCCCCGCGAGGCGCTCGAAGCGCTGGTGCGTCCCCGCCGCGGGGCGCTCCTCAGGCGTCGCCCACGCAACGGCGAGCGTGCCCTCGTGAAAGAGGGCCGCGCGTCCGCCCGCGAGCCGGACGACCGGCTCGAAGCCCGCGGCCCGGGCCGTCGCGACCGCCGCCTCAAAGCCGGGGGCGGCGCGATCCTGCTTCGAGAACGCAAGCTCCCGCGCGGGGCGATGCAGGCGCAACGTCGGGCCGAGCTCGCCGGCGGCGACCCGCGTCAGGATCGCCTCGGAGACCCCGGTCCCGTAGGCCGGTCGGTCGGGAAATCCCTGCCTGATCAGGCGTAGTCGCGGCTTCATCGGAATGTGAGCGTTTCCTTGCATGTGTGACCACCGTCACACATAAAACGCTAATTCGTTGTCACCCTGCTCGGCCACACGGATCCAAACCCGGGGTCTGACGTCGGTGAACGCCGGCGTCGAGCGTAACGACGCCGCCCCGGGCCGCGAAGCCGCCCGGCCCACCACCCCGATGCAAATCGAGGCGAAGTCCGCCGACCGGGCGCACTCAACGGAGGTGATTCGTCCCGTGTCACGTAAGTCAAAGCTTGCCTCGATCTCGTGCGCGCTCGCGCTCGGGCTCGGCGCCACGGCAACGGCCCAGGCCGCCCAGCCGCAGATCAAGGTCCTGAGCCATCCGGCCGAGCAGTTCCAGCGCTCGATCGACACCCAAAAGCTCGAGCTTCGCTATCGCGGCCTCAGCCGCGAGGCCCGTCACGTCGACGTGAAGCCCGACGCGAAGCTGATTCACAGCGCCGAGACGACCGAGACCGAACTCCGCAAGGGCATCGATCAGCTGCGCCACAAGGTCGCCGCCGCCAAGCGGGCGGCGCAGGCCGAGCCCGACTTCGGCCTGGCGTCCGGCGTCTCGCAGTCGACCCTCGACGCGATCGCCGCGTGCGAGTCGGGCGGCGACCCGACCGTGGTCGACAGCTCCGGCACCTACTACGGCAAGTACCAGTTCGACACCGGCACCTGGGCATCGGTCGGCGGCAGCGGCAGCCCGGCCGATGCCTCGGAGGCCGAGCAGGACTACCGCGCGTCGCTGCTCTACAGCCGCGCGGGCTCGAGCCCGTGGCCGGTCTGCGGCTGAGGCGAGCCGCTCGCACCGCGTCCTCTGTGAGGGCCCCGGGCCGGTCGGCCGGGGCCCTCTTTGAGTCCGGCGACGTCCGTGCCGATGGGAGGGCGTGAAGGCGGACGACTTCGTGCTCGTCTCGGGCATGCGCGACACCCGCGGTGCCCTCGCCCGCTGGAACGCCGCGCCGTGGCCCGTGCTGCGGGTGTGGCTCGGCGGCGCGCTGCTGGTGGCGTCAACGCTGTTGTTCGCCGTCTGGGTGATCGCCTCGGTCTCGACCGCGGACGAGACCCCGATGTCGCTTCCGGGCCTGACGGGCGACGCGACGCTCACGGACGTCCTCCACATCCTCTACCGCAACTCGCTGGTGCTCGCGCTGCACGCGTGCGCCTGCGTGGCCGGGTTCATCGCCGGCAGCTCGCTGGTGTTGTCCGCGAAGAGGCGCCACGGCTTCTCGCGGCTCGTGCACGAGAAGGCGCGCCCGATCGCGCTCGGCTGGGTCGTGCTGGTCACCTGCTTCTCGCTCGCCACCCAGGCTTACGCACTCGGCCTCACCGGCGCGCAGCTCGCCCGCCAGGAGGCGCTCTCGACCGGCGAGCTGGTGCTGACCGTGCTCCCGCACGCGGTGCCGGAGCTCGTGGCCGCTGTTCCTGCCGCTGGCGGCGTGGACGATCGCGAGCCGGCGCGACGAATGGCGCGACCTGCTGGCGGCGACCTTCGTCACGGTGGGGATCGCGATCCCGATCCTCGTGGTGTCCGCGACCTGGGAGGTCTACGTCTGGCCCCAGATCCTGAGGGCCGTCTCGCCGATCCCGGCGCTCTAGGCCTGGCGCTTGCCGGCGGGCTCGGCGGCGTCCGGGTCCTCGTCGCGGAGCAGGGCGCGGCGGAACACGCGCTCCTCCTCCTCGAAGAGGAAGCCCCACAGGTGCCGGCGCTCGAGCATCGTCCGGCGCTTGGTCTCGAGGATCGCGCGCCGTGGCAGGGCCGCGATCCGCTCGGCCAGGGCCACGCCCCGCGGCAGCACGTCGCCCGCGACGACCTCGCGCACGATCCCCAGCCGCTGGGCCTCTTGGGCCTGCACCACGCGCCCGGTCAGGCAGAGCTCCTGGGCGACCGTGGCCGGGAGCACGGCGCGGGCCGCGGCATAGCTCGGGGGGATCCCGCGCGGCAGCTCGGGATAGCCGAAGCGGGCGCGGTCGGAGGCCACGCGCAGGTCGCAGAGAAGCGCCAGCGCGAAGCCCCCGGCGAGCGCCGGGCCGTTGACGGCCGCGACCACCGGGCGCCGGCAGTTGCCGACGGCCTGGAAGGCGAGCGTGCTGGTCTCGACCAGGCGTCGGCGATGCTCGAGGTCGCCGCCGAACTCGTCCGTGTCCATACCGGAGCAGAACGAGTTCCCGGCGCCCGTCAGCACGACGCAGCCGACGCCCTCGTCGCGGTCGAGGGCGCTGAGCGCGTCGCCGAGCTGTTGGCGGAGCTCGATCGAGAGGGCGTTCGCCTTCTCGGGCCGCTGGAGGGTGACCAGCGCCACCTCCCCGCGGTGTTCGATCGAGAGCAGACCCGACACGGGCGCGATGCTACTCCGCGAACCGCGCTCGTCGAGGGCGCGCCGCTCAGGCCGCCTTGCGGCGGTCGCCCTCTTCTCGGCTCGGCCTGGGTCGCTGGCGGGTGACCTTGATCTCGCCCGCGAACAGGTCCGGCGAGAACTCCTTGAGCATCAACTCGAGGCAGCGACGGCAACTGCACTCCGGCACCGCCAGACCGGTCTCCGGGCATCTCCGTTGCCCCACGCCGTGCGTCGCCACGGAAACGAGACTAGAGCTGGCGCCCGGCGGAAAAACGAGGCGGGATCGCCGCAACGAGCGCGCAGCCCTCGGCGGCGAACGCGTCGCGGAGGCGCTCGATGCCGGCCGCATCCGGCGCGACGCCGACGATCGCTCCGCCGGAGCCGGCGTAGTTGGCGCCCGCCCCGAGCTCGTTGGCGAGCTCGATCATCCGCACGTGGGCCGGCGCGAGCTCGACCAGCTGCGAGCGGAGCTCGAAGTTGCGCGACATCAAACCGGCGAGCGCCTCCGCGCGGCCATCGAGCAGCGCCTCGCGGCCGCGCTCGGCCAGCTCGCCGATCCGCGCCAGTAGCGAGCGGGTCCCACCCTCGCCCGCCTCGAAACGGCGCCGCAGGTCGTCGTGAACGCCGCCCGACGGTGCCGCCGCGTCCTCGCGGTAGGCGCAGAACAGGGGCGGCAGCAGCTCGGGGTCGAGGGGCTCACACCGCCAGCCGTCATCCGCGAAGTCCATGTACAGCAGTCCCTCGTGCGCCTGGACGAGCCGGTCCTGAGGCCCGGCGGCGATCCCGAGGTCCTCGGTCTCGACCGCGAGCGCCATCGCCGCGAGCTCGTCCGCGTCGAGCCGGTGCTCGCACTCCGCGCAGAGCGCCCGCAGGGTGGCGATCACGATCGCGCTCGAGCCGCCGAGGCCGACCTCCCGGGGGATCGTGGTCCGCAGCGATCCCGACCCGGGGACCGAGGTGCCGGCGACGCGGTTGAAGCGGTCGATCGCAGCCCCGATCAGGGCCGACGCCTCGCCGGCCTCAACGGCGCCGAGCGTGACCGTGGCGCTCATCCCCTCGATCGTGAGCCCGAGCGTCTTGCCGCCGAAGCCGTCAGAGGGATTGCCGAGCAACGCCACGCGAGCGCGGGCCTCGCCGCGGGCGGCGCCCGGGGGCCCGGTCCGGAGGTCGCCGGTCATCGCATGCGAGGATGGCAGCATGCCCGAGCCCGAGGAGAACCCCGCCGCCGAGGTGGAGGCCGCGGGGCCGGGCGAGCTCGGGCGCAACCCGGCGGAGGCGATCGCCGCCGCCCGCGTCGGGGCACCCACACGCGGCAACCGACGGCTCGAGGCACTGCTCGACGGGCTCAACGCCGACCCCGAGGTTCACGCCTGGTGGCACATGGCCCAGGTCAACGCCGAGCGGCTCGGGATGTCCGACCACTCGTGGGTCCACATGCGGATCGTCCTCAACATCGCCCTGCGAATCCTGCGGCTCCTGATCAGGGGAGGCCTGCAGCCGGCGATGGTCACGGATCATGCGATGCGCGAGCGCGACGCCGAGGTCGTCGTCGCCGCCGGCGCGCTGCTGCACGACGTGGGGATGGCGATCCACCGCGCCGACCACGAGGCCTACAGCCTGTTCCTCGCCGAGCGCAAGCTGCGCGAGCTGCTCGCCGACGTCTACCGCGACCCCGCCGAGCGCGCGGTCGTGATCGCGGAGTCGCTGCACGCGATCATCGGTCACCGCCGCCGCGGCGAGCCCTACACGATCGAGGCCGGCGTCGTCCGGGTGGCCGACGCGCTCGACATGGCCCACGGGCGCACGCGCCTGCCGGTCGAGGCGGGGAAGGTGGGCATCCACACGATCTCGGCGGCCGCCATCGACCGGGTGGAGATCTCGCCCGGCACCGAGCGCGCCGTCCGGATCGAGATCGCGCTCAACAACTCGGCCGGGATCTTCCAGGTCGACGACCTGCTCGCCACGAAGCTCCGCGGCACGCCGCTCGCCGACCATGTGGAGGTCGTCGCCGAGGTCGAGGGTGAGGCGGAGAAGCGGCTGCTCTCCGAGTTCCGGATCGGGACTTAGCGCTCAGACCCCGGCGCCCGCGGCGCCGCGTCCCTCGCCGGCCGCGAAGCGCGCCGCCCCGACAGCGCCGGTGGTGGTCGACGCCCGGCCGAGCTTCGCCTCGAGCGCCAGCCCCTCCTCGAACGGGACGCCGATCCCCTCGAGCGCCGCGCGGCGGTCCGAGAGCATCGTCTCCTGGGGGAAGGCCGCCAGGCCCTCGGCGATCTCGAGCGCGCGATCGAGATGACGCCCTGGGTCGACGACCTCGGTCACCAGGCCCCAGTCGAGCGCGGTCGATGCGTCGACGAGCCGGCCGGTGAGGATCATCTCCAGCGCTCGGCCCATGCCGACGATTCGCGGCAGCCGCTGGGTGCCGCCGTCGATCAACGGGACGCCGAAGCGCCGCTCGGTGAAGCCGAGCTTCGAGTCCGCGGTCGCGACCCGCAGGTCGCACCACAACGCAAGCTCGAGCCCGCCGGCCAGCGCCCAGCCTGAGATCGCGGCGATCGTCGGCTTGGAGGCCCGCAGCCGCGTGAAGCCCAGCGGGCCGTCAGGTCGGCGGTCGAGCCACTCCGCGACCACCCGCTCGCGATCCGCCGCCGAGCCGCCGTCGGGATGGTCGGCGAGGAAACTCTCGGCGCGCGCGGCGAACGCCTTCAGGTCGGCGCCGGCGCAGAACGCCTGTGGGCCCTCGCCCGTGAGCACCAGCGCCCTGGCGCCGTCGTCGGCCTCGAAGCGGTGAAAGCCGTCGAGCAACTCGGCCGCGGTCTCGTCGTCGACGGCGTTGCGCCGCTCGGGCCGGGTGATCGTGAGCACGGCCGCCGCGCCGCTGCGCTCATAGCTCACCTTGGCCATGCGCAGACCCTACGGGAGCCCGAGGGAGGCCCTCCCGCGCACGCTCGGGCGCGGAAGCAGAAAATGTCCGCGGCGACAGCCGCGGACAATCTGATTCGAGCGAGAGCGGAGGACGTGGCGCGAGGCTCGAATTCAGGGACGGCGCAGGCGCTCGAGCTCGGCGCGCGCCCGCTCCTTGCGGCTGTCGAGCCGGCCCTGGATCACGGAGAAGACGATCACGATCACGGTGAAGAAGACCATCAGCCCGAAGGCGAAGTAGGTCACGACCTTGTCGTCGGTGCGCCCGTAGAGGCCCACGCCGTCGGCGGCCAGGGCCGATGGCGCGAGCAGCAGCGCGGCCGTGAGGGCGGCGACGAGGACGGCTGTGATCCGGCGGACGCGCACGGGCGCACTCTATCGCGAGCGCCGCCCGATCAGGTCTTGTTCAGGTCCCGCCACTACGCTGCCCGCCGTGTCCATCCTTGAGGCGATCATCCTCGGGGCGGTCGAGGGCTTCACCGAGTTCCTGCCGATCTCGAGCACCGGCCATCTGACGATCACCGAGAAGCTGATGGGCTTCAACATCGACGACGCGGACATCACCGCGTTCACGGCGATCGTCCAGATCGGGGCGGTGGTCGCGGTGGTCCTCTACTTCTGGAGCGACCTCTGGGGGATCGTCGTGGCGCTGGCCCGCGGTCTCGTCAACGCGGAACAGCGCCGCACGCGCGAGTTTCGCTTCGGGCTCGCGGTCGCGGTGGGGTCGATCCCCATCGCGATCGCCGGGCTGGCGCTTCGGAGCGTGATCGAAGGCCCGCTGCGCAGCCTCTGGGTCGTCGGCGTCGCGCTGATCGCCTGGAGCTTCGCCATGCGGTACGCGGACCGCAACGGCACCCAGGAGCGGACCGAGGAGGACTTCGGGATGCGCGACGCGGTGGTCATGGGGCTCACCCAATGCCTGGCGCTGATCCCGGGCGTCTCGCGCTCCGGGGCCACGATCACGGCCGGCCTGCTGCGCGGTCTCGACCGGATCACCGTGACCCGGATGTCGTTCTTCCTCGCGATCCCGGCGCTCACCGCGGCAGCGATCCTCGAGGCGGTGACCAAGGCCGACGAGATCTCGGCGGGTGTCGGTTGGGGGCCAACCGCGGTCTCCGTCGTGGTCGCCTTCGTCGTCGCCCTCGCCTCGATCGCGTGGCTGCTGCGCTACGTCGCCCGCCACGACTTCGAGATCTTCGTCTTCTATCGGATCGCCCTCGGGATCCTGGTCCTCGGCCTGGTCGCGACCGGCGTCACGAGCGCGACCTGAGCTCGTCGGCCGGCTCCGGTGCGAGCCGGTAGCCCACCCCGAAGTGGGTGTGGATGTACCGCCATCCCGGGGCGACTCGGCGGAGCTTGTCGCGCACCTTGCGGACGAGGACGTCGACGGAGCGATCGCGGTCGGGCATCGCCCGGTGCCAGACGAGCTCGTAGATCACGGGTCGCTGGACGACCCGGTCGAGCCGTTCGGCCAGGACGTAGAAGAGCTCGAACTCGCGGACCGTGAGGTTCGCCCGCTGGCCGTCGATGAGCAGTTGGAGCTCGGCCGGGCGCAGCTCGAAGTTCGCGACCTTCATCGGCGAGCCCGCGCAGGCGAAGCTCACCGGTCTCGACAGTTCGGTGGCCATCGCTCGGACATTTGCGAAAACGGCCGCGAATCTCGTGAACAATTCGTGTCGATTTGGAGAAGATCGAGTCCCAAAAAGATGCGCGCGGCACCCCGGGGCAGGAACAAGGGGGGACCGCGCGCCGCACGAGAGAGGAATCTCGTTGGCGCCGACTCTCGACCGTCGCCGGGCGGCTCGGGTGAAAAAACCGAGAATTTGCGCGTGAAAAACCTGTGAACGCCGTCGATTCAACGCCCCCCGGGCGTCTACCATGACCGCAGGGCAGCCCGACGAATGACTTTGAAGTCCGCCACAGTGCGTCTCGCCGTAATCGACGACGACTCCAGCTTTCTGCGCGTCCTCTCGCGACGCCTTGACGCGAGTGGCTGGGAATACCGCGTTCAGTCGTCCAGCCTGCCGGCCGACGAGCTGGTGGCGATGAAGCTCAACGCGTTGCTGGTCGACCTCACGATCCTCGGCCCGCTCGGATGGGAGTTCCTCGAGCGCGTGTGCGGTGCGCTGCCCGATCTGGCTGTGGTCGTCTGTACGCAGACCTCCACCGTCGCCCAGCGCGTTCGCGGCCTGCGCCTCGGCGCCGACGATTGGATCACCAAGCCGTCTCATCCCGACGAGGTCATGGCCCGCATCGAGGCGGTCATGCGCCGGCGGCGGCGCAGCCAGGCGCGGGGGGACCAGGGACCGCTCGTCGCCGGTGAGATCGAGATTCGCGCCGACCAGTTCCAGGCGTTCGTGGCCGACCAGAGCCTCGAGCTCACGCGGCGCGAGTTCGAGCTCGTGCAGGTGCTCGCGGACGCCAGCGGCCGGGTGATCGAGCGCGAGGACATCTACCAGCAGGTCTGGGGCTACGCGATGGCCCACGGCGACCGTTCGGTCGACGTCTTCGTCCGGAAGCTGCGGGCGAAGCTGCAAAAGCTCTCACCCAGCTGGGACTACATCCACACGCACTTCGGCGTCGGGTACCGGTTTGAGCCGGTACCGGCCGACCCCGGTGCGCTCCGGACGGCGCCCTCGATGGTCGCCGAGCCCGGCGAGGAGGGCCTGGTCGGCGAGAACGTCGCCGAGGCCCGCATGGCCCAGCTCGGCTGAACCCTCCCGCCTGACCTGCGCATCCGCGCCGGGTTTCTCGGCGCTTTTCACATCTTTTTCACCTCCTCGGGACCTGCAGCCAACACGCTCTGGGCGAAGCAACCCCAGAGAAGGAGACAGGCTCACAGTGATCTCGAAGAAGTGGCTACTCGCCGCCGGGACCAGCGCGGTGCTGGCGTTCGGCGTCGCCGCCTGCGGTGACGACAGCAGCAGCAGCTCAGACAACAGCGGCAGCTCGTCCGGCGCCACCAACCTCTCCGGCGAGATCGCCGGCGCGGGCGCCAGCTCGCAGGAGGCGGCCCAGGAGGCGTGGATCGCGGGCGTCCAGGACGCCAACCCCGACCTGACGATCTCGTATGACCCGGTCGGCTCAGGCGGCGGTCGCGAGCAGTTCAACGCCGGCGGCGTCGACTACGCGGGATCCGACTCCTCCTTCGCCGACGAGGAGCTCACCGCGGCGGAGAAGAACTGCGGCGGCGCGGAGAACTTCGTCCAGGTCCCGGCCTACATCTCGCCGATCGCGATCGTCTACAACCTCCCGGACGTCACGGATCTCCAGCTCGACGCGCCCACCATCGCGCAGATCTTCAACCAGAAGATCACGACCTGGAACGACCCGGCGATCGCGCAGCTGAACCCGGACGCCAGCCTGCCCGACACTCGGATCACCCCGGTCAACCGCTCCGACGACTCAGGTACTACGAACAACTTCACCCAGTACCTGTCGGCGGCGGCGCCCCAGGATTGGCCGTACGAGCCCGATGACGCGTTCCCGGTGAAGGGCGGCGAGTCCGCCGAGGGCACCTCGGGCGTGGTCGAGGCGGTCGGCGCCGGCGAGGGCACGGTCGGCTACGCGGACGCGAGCCAGGCCGGCGACCTCGGGATCGCCAAGATCAAGGTCGGCAACACCTACGTCGCTCCGTCCCCGGAGGGCGCGGCCAAGGACGTCGAGATCTCGAAGGAGTCGACGGAGGTCGGCGGCGATCAGTACGTGACCGCCTTCGACCTCGAGCGGACCTCGACCGACCCGAGCACGTATCCGATCGTCCTCGTCTCGTACCTGGCGACCTGCACCGGCGGCGACAACGCCGATCTGGTGAAGGCGCTGTTCGCGTACGCGATCAGCTCCGAGGGCCAGCAGGCCGCGGCGAAGAACGCCGGCTCGGCCCCGCTGACCGCCAAGACGACATCGCAGATCCAGCCGTCGGTTGACGCGATTGGCGGCTGAGTAGGCAGAGGATCGGGAAGCGGGGCCCCGCCAGGCGGCGGGGCCCCGTGATCCCAGCCCGCAGGGACACAACTTGGAAGCGCACCTAGACACAACAACGAACGCGGGGCAGATCCTCGCCGCCGCGTCCGGAGGCAGGCGCCGGCCCGGCGACCGGATCTTCTCCAACCTGGCGGTGATCGCCGGGGTCACGATCCTCGCCCTGCTCGCCGGGGTGGCGATCTTCCTGATCGGCGAGTCGGTACCCGCGATCACGGCGAGCTCGTCCGAGCTCCCCGAGGGCAAGAGCCTCATCGACTACATCGCGCCGCTCGCCTTCGGCACGGCGCTCGCGGCGGTGCTCGCGGTGATCATCGCGATCCCGCTGGCGGTCTCGGTCGCGCTCTTCATCACCCACATCGCGCCGAAGCGGCTGGCCCAGCCGCTCGGCTACATCGTCGACCTGCTGGCCGCGATCCCGAGCATCGTCTACGGCCTGTGGGGGATCTTCGTCCTCGGGCCCGGCCGCGGTCGGGCTCATGGACTGGCTCGAAAAGCACCTCGGCTGGATCCCCATCTTCGAGGGGCCGGCGTCGGTGACCGGCCGGACGATGCTGGTCGTCGGCGTTGTGCTCGCGGTGATGATCCTGCCGATCGTCTCCGCCGTCGCTCGTGAGGTCTTCGCGCAGACGCCGCGGCGGCTCGAGGAGGGCGCGCTGGCGCTCGGCGCAACTCGCTGGGAGATGATCCGGATGTCGGTGCTGCCGTTCGGCAAGTCGGCCGTGATCAGCGGCTCGATGCTCGGCCTCGGCCGGGCGCTCGGCGAGACGATGGCGGTCGCGATCATCCTCTCCGTCTCGGGCGTCGTCAGCTTCAACCTGATTTCGAGCTCGAACCCCTCGACGATCGCCGCCAACGTCGCGCTCAACTTCCCCGAGTCCTCTGGACTCGACGTCAACGTCCTGATCGCCTCGGGCCTGGTGCTGTTCGCGATCACCCTCGTCGTCAACATGATCGCCCGCGCGATCATCGCCCGCACCAACGTGCAGTAGATGGCGGCTCAGGGTCCGACACCAGCGATGGCCGGCGCCGATACCGCTGCGCTGCTTGGCGGCCACGGCGGCGGCAGCCTGCCTGAGCGGGCCGGCTACGGGATCGTCGGCGCGTCGGCGGTGATCGTCGCTGCCGTCCTGCTCGCGCTGGGCAGCTGGAGCATCGTCGCGATGGTCGTGCTCACGGGCATCGTCGCGATCGCCATCACCTACCCGTGGTCGCGCGCGGTGGAGGGCAGGCGACAGGCGAAGAACCGGCTGATGACGTTGCTGGTCGTCTTCGCCTTCTCGCTGGCCCTGCTGCCGCTGCTCTCGCTGCTCTACGAGGTCTTCTCGCGCGGGCTGCACGCGTTCAACGCCGACTTCTTCACGACCTCGGCGCGCGGCGCGATCGGCGCCGAGGGCGGGGCCGAGCACGCGATCCTCGGGACGCTGATCATCACCGGGATCGCCACCGTGATCTCGGTGCCGATCGGGCTCATGGCGGCCATCTATCTCAACGAGTACGGCGGGGAGAGCAGGCTGCGCAAGGCGCTCACCTTCTTCGTCGACGTGATGACCGGGATTCCCGTCGATCGTCGCCGGGCTGTTCGCCTACGCGCTGTTCGAGCTCTTCCTCGGACCCGGGATCCGGCTCGGGATCATGGGCTCGCTCGCGCTCACGGTGCTGATGATCCCGATCGTGATCCGCTCCGCGGAGGAGATCCTCAAGATCGTCCCCAACCACCTGCGCGAGGCCGCGTACGCGCTCGGGACGCCGAAGTGGAGGACGATCGTCCGGATCGTCCTGCCGACCGCGCTCGCCGGCCTGGTCACCGGCGTGATGATCGCGGTCGCGCGCATCATCGGCGAGACCGCCCCGCTGTTGGTCACGACCGGAGTCGTCGACTCGATCAACCTGAATCCGTTCGAGGGCCGGATGCAGAACCTCGCCGTCTACGCGTTCAACGAGTACAAGAACCCGGGCGTCGACAAGGCCGCCGCCTTCGACAAGGCCTGGGCCGCGGCGCTGACCTTGATCCTGATCGTGATGATCCTGAACCTAATCGCCCGGTTCGTCTACCGTCGATGGGGCGTTGAGAACCGCTGATACGTTGACTGGAGAGCATGGAGCTATGTCCGAAATCGCGCCCCCCTCGACCATGACCGACGGTGAGGCGCCCGCGACCGGGAGCGTCGCCTCGGAGACCGAGCTCCCCGAGCTGCGGCCGACGGCCCCGGCCGCGCCGCGCCAGATCGAGCGCCAGGCCACGACGGTCGAGGTGCGGGACGTCAACCTCTACTACGGCGACTTCCACGCCGTCGCGGACGTCGACATGACGATCGAGCCGAACAAGGTCACGGCGCTGATCGGCTCCTCGGGCTGCGGCAAGACCACGTTCCTGCGCTCGCTCAACCGGATGCACGAGCTCACGCCAGGCGCCCGCGCCGAGGGCTCGGTGCATGCTCGACGGCAACGACATCTACGCCGCCGGGATCGACCCGGTGACGGTGCGGCGACTCGTGGGCATGGTCTTCCAGGCGCCGAACCCGTTCCCGACGATGTCGATCGCCGAGAACGTCGCCGCCGGCCTCAATCTCAATCAGAAGGGCATCAAGAAGTCCGAGCGGGCCGAGGTGGTCGAGAAGGCCCTGCGCGGCGCCCACCTCTGGGACGAGGTCAAGGACCGGCTCGACAAGCCCGGCTCCGGCCTGTCCGGCGGCCAGCAGCAGCGCCTGTGCATCGCCCGCGCGACCGCGGTCGAGCCCGAGGTGCTGCTGATGGACGAGCCGTGCTCGGCGCTCGACCCGGTCGCGACGCTCGCGGTCGAGGACCTGATCGCCGAGCTGCGCAGCAAGTACACGATCGTGATCGTCACCCACAACATGCAGCAGGCGGCGCGGGCGAGCGACGTCACCGCCTTCTTCAACCTCGAGCGAGAGCGGCAAGCCCGGCCGCTTGGTCGAGATGGGGCCGACCGAGAAGATCTTCACCAGCCCGGACAAGAAGGCCACAGAGGACTACGTCAGCGGGCCGGTTCGGCTGAGATGGCAGTCGCCCGCACCGAGTATCACGAGGAGCTCGAGCGCCTCGAGGAGCACGCGCTCGGCGGGCTCGACATCGTGGCGGCGCAGCTCGATCGCGCGATCGAGGCGGTCGAGCACAACGACGCCGAGCTCGCGGAGCTCATCGTCGCCAACGACGACGTGGTCGATGGCCGCTACCTCGAGGTCCACCAGGCGATCCTCACGCTGCTCGCGACCCAGGCGCCGGTCGCCACCGACCTGCGGCTGATCGCGGCTCTGCTGCACGTGATCAAGGCGCTCGAGCGGATGGGCGACCAGTGCGTGAACATCGCCAAGGTCGTCCCGCTCACCGGCCACGACCCGCCCGCCGACGAGCGCATCGTCAGGGACGTCGTGACGATGGGCAAGCAGGTCAAGGCCCAGATCTCCCAGGCGAAGCGAGCGTTCGCCGCCCGCGACGTCGAGATGGCGCGCGACCTCGTGCATCCAGGACGACGTCGTCGACAACCTCAACAAGCAGATCTTCAGGATCGCGCTCGAGATCGGCGACGACATCGACCGCCGCGAGTGGGCGATGACGATGATCCTCGTCGCCCGGGCGATCGAGCGGATCGGCGACAACACCGTCGACATCGGCGAGCAGGTTGCCTTCGTCGTCACCGGCCTGTTCCGCGAGTTCCAGGACGCTTCGCACCCCGGGCGCCCCGTCCCCAACTGAGCCGCGGCTAGCCGCGGCGGCTCTGTCATTGTCCCGGTCGCCTGATGGCAGGCCGGCTGCTGACAGTGCTCGTCGTCCTCGGGGGGATCCTCGCCGTCGTCGTCGTGCTGGCCACCGCCGGCTGGGCCTTCCCGGTCGTCCGCCAGCACTGCGTGGTCAGCGGCGCGACCGAGTCCGCGGCACACGTCGAGAGCAGCTGGGAGATCGTCGTCCCGATCTTCGGTACCGACGACTCGGACACCTGCGTGCGCAACTCGGCGACCCGCGAGGCGCTGCACTCGATCGGGCTCTGGCCGCTACAGGACCCGGAGGAGCAGCTGGGGGTCTCGCGCGGAAGCTCGTAGCGAGCCCTCCTCCCGCCGAGTGTCACCTTGACCACCGTAGAGGTGGTTTAGATGACACTCGACCGCGGCGACCGGCCTGAGCGCACGGCAGGCTCACAAGCTCACGCAAGGCGGCTCGCGCGGCTGAGCGCTACGCCGCCAACAACCGCGCCGCCGTCGCGGCGAGCTCGCCCACCGGCGCCCGGTAGGGCGGGTGGACCTCGAGCACCAGCGGCGCCTCGGTCGCGGCGAGCATCGTCGCCACCCGGTCCCAGGGCAGCGTCCCGCGACCGGGCGGCAGGTGGAGGTCGAGGCGGAGCGGGTCGACGCCCAGCTCGCGGCCCGGGTGCCGCCGCCGGGCGCCGAGATTGTCGTGGAGGTGGAACGACGCTGGCGAGCTCGATCACCGGCGCGCAGAGCGCCTCCAGCCCCGTGTGGCGGATGTCGGCGACCACGTGCGCGTGCCCGACGTCGAGGCAGATCGCGACCGCCGGCGAGTTGATGCGCCGCAGGAGCCCGCGAAGCATGATCGGGGTCGCGGAGAGGGTCTCGGGGCCCGGGAACAGCGGCGCCAGGTTCTCGAGCGCGATCGTCACGCCGATCCGCTCGGCGACCGTCGCCAGCGCGGCGAGCGAGCGGGCCTCGGCGGCGAGCACCGCGCCGAGGTCCGGGCCCCTCGCCGAGCGCCAGCGCGTGGTAGACGATCTGGCTCGCGCCGACCTCGGCCGCGTAGGAGAGCAGGCCCTCGAAGGCGACGTCCGCGGACTTGGTGCCGACGCGAAGGTCCGACGGCGCGTGCACCACCGCGGCGAGCGCGGTGGTGGAGAGCGCCTTGCCGGTGGCCATCGCGTGCTGCGTGCACTGCCGCGGACGCGAGAGCACCGAGATCGGGGGCGAGTGGAGCTGCACCCAGCCGAAGCCGGCGGCCTCGTAGGACTTCAACAGCGGCGCGGACGGCCACCACTCGTGCGGGACGCTGAGCCCGAATCGCCCCGTCGGCAGCTGGCCTGCCCCGCGCTCGGCGTCGTGCGCCTCGCGAGCCTGCGACGTCCCGCTGATCGCCATCTTCGGGCAGATTCGACGCTGGCCGCGCGGGGGTCGTGAAACGTGGGTGAAGCAGTTGTGAACGTCGCGTTATCGAGGGCTCGATCAGGCTGCATCCTCATCCGCGTGACCTGCCATGATCGGATCGTGCTCTGCGCGGCGGTCGATATCGGCTCCAACACCACGCGCGTACTGGTCGCCGAGCCGCAGGAGGGGCAGCTGCGCAAGGTGATGGAGCAGCGCGCCTACACGCGCTTCGACAAGGACTCGAAGCGCAAGGGCCGGATCACGGACGCGAAGATCGCGGAGATCGCCGAGGTCGTGACCACGCAGGTCCGACTGGCTGAGGAGCTCGGCGCGGAGGCGATCCGGATCGTGGCGACCGCCGCCGTCCGCGAGTCCAAGAACGCTCCCGAGGCCGCCAACCGCATCGCCGAGGCGGCCGGGCTCGAGGTCGAGATCCTCAGCGAGGAGGAGGAGGGCCGGCTCGCGTTCATCGGCGCGACGAAGACCCTCGGGCACCCGGTCGAGGGCGATATCGGCGTCGTGGACGTCGGCGGCGGCTCGTCGGAGATCATCCTCGGCACGGTTACGGGCGGGGTGCGCGAGGTGCGATCGTTCAAGATCGGCTCGGGGGCCGTCGCGGAGGAGTTCCTCACCAACGACCCCCCTTCGGCGGCCGAGATCCGGTCGCTGCGTAACTACATCGACGACTTCTTCGCCGACGTCGAGGTCGACGAGCCGGCGCAGGCCGTCGCCGTCGGTGGCAGCGCCACCTCGCTGCGGACGCTGGTCGGCGCGGTGCTCGAGTACGAGACGCTCGAGCGCGCCGTGCGCGTGCTCACCGGCGACCCGATCGCCGCGGTGGCCAAGCGCTTCGAGCTCGACCCCCGCCGGGTGCGGATTCTGCCCGCGGGCGTGCTCCTCCTGGAGAAGCTCTCCGATCTGCTCGGCCAGCCGCTGCAGATCGGCAAGGGCGGGCTTCGCGAGGGCGTCATCCTCGACCTCTTAAACGGCGCCGCCAACGGCGCCCCGCGCGCCCTCGCGGCCTAGGCGCTCCGCCGCAGCCGCGTTAGTCTCCCGGCGTGGCAAAGGCCCGTCCCATCCCCGGGATCGGAGAGGACGATCCTTTCGCGCTGGCCGCGGCGGAGATCGTCGCGATGCGGGCGGCCGAGCTGGGCGAGCAGTCGGCCGACGTGCTCGACCTCGACGACATCGAGCGCGTCCACGACATGCGGGTCGCCACCCGCCGTCTGCGAGCGGCGCTCGAGGTGTTCGAGCCATGCTTTCCGAAGAAGCGGTTCAAGGAGACCCTCCGCGAGGTCAAGGCGCTGGCCGACGCGCTCGGCGAGCGGCGCGACCGCGATGTGACGATCGCCGCCCTCGACGTCTACGAGACCGCGCTCGGCGCGCCGGGCAGGCGCGGGGTCCGCAGCCTCGTCGAGCGCCTGCGGGTGGAGCAGATCGAGGCCAACATCGCCCTGGCTCCGTACGTGACCGAGGAGCGCGTCGCGGCCCTGGGCGAGCGCCTCGGCGAACTCGTGGCCGCCGCACGGGCACAGGCGGTCGCCGCCGAGGTCGAGGCGGCCGAGGCGGCCGCGCCGGAGCCCGAGACGGACCCGCCGACCGAGGCGGCCGCCGCTACCGCCGACGCCAACGGGGGGCAACCGTCATGAAGGCCAAGCGGGTGCGCAAGCTCGACCCCGAGGCGCCGCTGGTGATCAACGCCGCCCGCATCCTGCGCACCCGGCTCGACGAGCTGCGCTCCTTCGCCCCCGGGGCTCTGCAAGCCGAGCACGCGACCGAGCAGCACGACCTGCGCATTGCCGCCAAGCGCCTGCGCTACGTGCTCGAGGTCGACCGGCTTCTGCTTCGGCGCCCCGGCGGACACCGCCCGCCGCCGCGCGCGCGACCTCCAGGGCGTGCTCGGCGAGCTGCACGACTGCGATGTGATGCTGCCGCGGATCGACGACCACGTGAAGGCGCTGCGCGACGCGGACGCGGCCGTGCTGCGGGAGCGCGCCGGCGAGGCCGTGGACCTCGATCCGGCGCTGCTCGCCGAGGCCCCCAACCGCACCGCCTATCGCGGCCTCGAGCAGCTCGCCGCCGGGGTCGAGGCTCGCCGTCGCCTGCTCTTCGGCCGCTTCGTCGACCTCTGGGCCGAGCTCGAGCGGTCGGCGACCTGGGAGCGCCTCGAGCGGGCGATCGACCGCGCGCTGGCCCGCGCCCACGAGCGCCAGGAGGTGGCGGAGCGCGCGGAGCGCGCGGCCGCGGCCCTCGAGCGGGCGGAGGTGGCGGAGCGCGAGGCGGCCGATCGCGCCCGCAAGGCCGCGGCGGAGCTCGCGGCGGCGCGTGCGGCCCAGCAGTCGGGCGGCTGAGCCGTCTCGACCTGCGGGGGCCTCGCTGTACCCTCCTCAGTGTGGGTTTTGGGAGCAGGTTCGTGCGGCGGAGCGGGGCCGTGGTCGCGGCCTCTGTGCTCGCGAGCGCGCTCGGCGCGGCATCGGCGCCCGCCGCCGACGCCGCCTTCACCCCCGGCTCGGCCGGGCTCGGCGATCCGTTCTTCCCCCATGCGGGCAACGGTGGCTATGACGTCGGCCACTACGACCTCGACCTCATCTACTTCCCGCACTCGGACCGGCTCAACGCCACCGCGACGATCCGGGCCACCGCGACTCAGAACCTGAGCTCGTTCGACCTCGACTACCGCGGCCCCCACATCAGGGGGGTGACGATCGGCGGTCAGGAGGCGCAGTACTCGCGCCACGGCCAGGAGCTCGTGGTCGAGCCCGCGGCCGGCATCCCCAACGGCTCGGCGTTCGAGGTCGTCGTCAGCTACCGCGGCAACCCGCACGAGATCACCGACGACGACGGGTCGATCGAGGGCTGGGTGCGGACCAACGACGGCGCCTTCGTCGTCGGCGAGCCGCAGGGCTCGCCCACCTGGTTCCCGAGCAACGACCACCCGACCGACAAGGCGAGCTTCGACATCTCGATCACGGTGCCGCGCGGCACCGAGGCGATCGCCAACGGCGCGCTGCAGGGCCGCACGCCCAGCCGCCGGCGTCGGGGGAACGAGATGGTGACCTGGAACTACGTCGCCTCCGAGCCGATGGCCACGTACCTCGCGACGGCCACCGTCGGCCAGTTCGCCATCGACCGGACCCGGGTCGCCGGGCTCGGGTCGCTGGTCGCGATCGACCCGCTCGAGCAGGGCCGCCGCGAGCGGCGCATGCGGCGGACGTTCCAGCGCAGCGACGAGATCATCGGGCTCTTCAACGGCCTCTTCGGGCCGTATCCGTTCTCGCAGACGGGCGCGATCGTGGACCACGCGCCGCAGGTCGGCTACGCGCTCGAGACCCAGACCCGGCCGATCTACGACGGCGCGCCCAGCCAGACGACCGTCGCCCACGAGCTCGCCCACCAGTGGTTCGGCGACTCGGTCAGCCTCGAGCGCTGGCAGGACATGTGGTTGAACGAGGGCTTCGCCACCTGGGCCCAGTGGCGCTGGCAGGAGGAGTCAGGCGGACCGACGACCGCCCAGCAGCTCTCGAGCCTGCAGTCGCAGCCCGCGAGCCGGACCGACCTCTGGGACCCGCCGGCCGCGGCGATCCCGAGCCCCGCGCAGCTGTTTTCCACCTCGGTCTACACCCGGGGAGCGATGGCGCTCGAGGCCCTGCGCCAGCGGGTGGGCAACCCGACCTTCTTCGCCATCCTCCAGGCCTGGACGGCGGCGCATGCGTACGCGAACGCGACGACCGCGGACTTCATCGCGCTCGCCGAGTCGCAGTCGGGTCAACAGCTCGACGACCTCTTCGACCGCTACCTGTTCAAGCACGGCAAGCCCTGAGCAGCCGGCTATGCGCGCTCGCTCTCGGGCGCCACGCGCAAGCCGGGTCCCGCGCCGCTCCAGGAGGTCGCGTAACGGGCGCGCGGCGGTAGCCTGTCCCTGGATGGAGCCACTCACCGAGACTGCAAAGCCCACTGAGCTCGAGGAGCTCACCGAGGTCGCGGTCGAGAACGGATCTCCGAACCTCGAGGATCCGGACCTCTATTTCAACCGCGAGCTGTCGTGGCTCGATTTCAACGATCGGGTTCTCCAGCTCGCCGAGGACCCTTCGGTCGCCTTACTCGAGCGGACCAAGTTCCTGGCGATCTGGGAGTCGAACCTGGACGAGGAGTTCATGGTCCGGATCGCCAACCTGCGCGACATCGTCGAGGCGGGGACCCAGACCAAGACGGCCGACAGGATGTCCGCGTCGGAGGTGCTGACGGCCGCTCGCGCTCGGGTGGTCGAGCAGCGCGAGCGCGCCGGCAGCACCTTCGAGACCGAGCTGCGCCCGGCGCTGGCCGAGCACGGAATCCGGATCCTGACGCCGGAGCAGGCGTCGCCTGAGGAGCGGGAGGAGCTCGACCAGCTGTTCGAGCGCCAGGTGTTCCCGGTGCTCACGCCGCTGGTCATCGGTCGCGGGCGTCCGTTCCCCTACATCTCCAACCTCTCGCTCTCGCTGGCGGTGGTGCTCCGCGACCCCGAGAAGGACAACCAGATCCTCGCCCGGGTCAAGGTGCCGAAGGAGCTGCTGCGCCGCTTCCTCGCGATCGGGAACAACGGCCACACGCTGGTCCCGCTCAGTGCCCTGATCGCCGACAACCTCGGCTCGCTCTTCCCCGGGATGGAGGTGGTCGACCACTCGCTCTTCCGGGTCACGCGCGACACCGACTACGACGTCTCCGACCAGACCGACGACGTGCTCCAAGCCGTGGAGGAGGAGCTGCGCCGACGCCGGTTCGGCGAGGTCGTGCGGCTTGAGATCGACGCCGGGATGAGCGAGTCGCTGCGCGACCAGCTGATCACGGCGCTCGACGTCTCAAAGGACGAGGTCTACGAGATCGACGGCCTCATGGATCTCGCCGACCTCTGGGACGTGGTCGGCCTCCCCGGCCACGACGACCTGCGCGAACCGCCGTTCACGCCCGTGACCCCGCCGCGCCTGCTGCTCGGCCCCGAGGGCAAGGAGAGCGACCTGTTCGCGGCGATCCGCGCCGGCGACATCCTCGTCCACCATCCCTACGACTCGTTTGCGACCACGGTCGAGCGCTTCGTCAAGCAGGCGGTCTCCGACCCGGACGTGCTCGCGATCAAGCAGACGGTGTACCGAACGAGCGCGGACTCGCCGCTGGTCCCGAACCTGATCGAGGCGGCGGAGCGCGGCAAGCAGGCGGTCTGCCTTGTGGAGCTCAAGGCGCGCTTCGACGAGAGCGCCAACATCCGCTGGGCGAAGAAGCTCGAGCAGGCGGGCGTGCACGTGGTCTACGGGATCCCGGCGCTCAAGACGCACGTCAAGTGCGTGCTCGTCGTCCGTCGCGAGGGCGACGGCGTGCGCCACTACGTGCACATCGGCACCGGCAACTACAACCCGAAGACGGCGCGCATCTACACCGACCTCGGGCTGTTCACCTGCGACCAGGAGATCGGCGCCGACATCGCCGAGATGTTCAACTCGCTCACCGGCTACGCGCGTCCGCGCAGCTACCGCGAGGTTCTGGTGGCCCCGTTCAATCTCCAGAAGGGGATCCTGGAGGAGATCGACAAGACGATCGAGTCGCACTCTCCGGAGACCCCGGGCCGCATCCGGCTGAAGATGAACTCGCTGCTCGACGCGCCGTCGATCCGGGCGCTGTACCGCGCCTCGCAGGCGGGGGTCGAGGTGGAGATCAACGTGCGCGGGATCTGCGCCCTGCGCCCGGGGGTCGAGGGCGTCTCGGACCAGATCACCGTGCGCTCGGTGGTCGGGCGCTTTTTGGAGCACTCGCGGATCTACTCGTTCGAGCGCCACGGCGAACCGGCGAGCGTCTACATCGGCTCCGCCGACCTGATGCCGCGCAACCTCTACAACCGCGTCGAGCTGGTGACCCCGGTGGAGGACGACAAGGCGCGCGCCGAGCTCCTCGACGTCCTCGACCGCTCGATGGCCGACAACACCAACAGCTGGGAGCTCCACTCCGATGGCGAGTGGATCCGCCGTGAGCCCGGCGACGACGAGCCACGCAACGTCCAGCGCGAGATGATCGACCTCCACGTCGAGCGCTCGGCCTCAGGGGCCAAGGTCGAGACCACAGTCGCCTGAGCGCCCGGCTGGACCGGGTCGGCAGGCACACTGAGGGCATGGCGGACCGCCACGACGCGCACGGTTACTGGCTCGCCGAGGCCGACCCGGTCGAGCGCCGTCCGCCGCTGCGCTCGGAGGTCAGCGCCGACGTGCTCGTGGTCGGTGGCGGCTACACGGGCCTGTGGACCGCGTGGCATCTCAAGCGGCTGCGGCCGCGACGCGCGGGTCGTGCTCTGCGAATCGGCTGTCTGCGGCGAGGGACCGAGCGGGCGCAACGGCGGCTTCGTCAACGGACTCTGGTTCAGCCTCCCGTCGCTGCGCGAGCGCTTTGGCGACGAGGCGGCGATCGAGATCGCGCACGCGGCGCAGCGCTCGGTCGCCGACATCGGCGCCTTCTGCGCGGACCAGGACGTCGACGCCTGGTTTCACCAGGCCGGCTACCTGCAGGTCTCGACGGCGCCGGCGTGGGACGGTGCGGCGGAGCCGGCCGCGCGGGCCTGCGCCGAGCTCGGCGTGCCGGAGGCGTGCCAGCTGATCGGAGCCGACGAGGTGCGGCGCCGCTGCGCCTCGCCGATCTTCCGCGGCGGCGCCTTCTACCCGGGCGCCGCGACCGTGCAGCCCGCGCGGCTCGGGCGCGGACTGGCAAAGCGTGTGAGCGAGGCCGGGGTGGACGTTTACGAGCACACGCCCGTTCGGTCCGTCGCGCGCAGTGGCAATGAGATCGTCGCCGAGACCCACGGCGGGCGGGTCCGCGCCGGCGCCGCGGTGCTCGCCTCGGGTTCGTCGCTGGCCGGGCACCCGGGCATGCGCCTGCGGCTGACCCTCACCTCGAGCCACATCGCGGTCACCGAGCCGGTTCCGGAGCTGCTGGAGGAGATCGGCTGGACCGGCGGGGAGTGCATCACCGATTCCCGCGCGATGGTGCATTACTTCCGCACCACGCCCGACGGCCGGATCGCCTTCGGCTGGGGCGGTGGGCGGGTGGTTCTCGGCGCGCGCACGCACGGACGCGCCGAGCGCGACCCCGACCTGATCGCCGAGGTCGAGCGCCACATGCTGCGCTTCTTCCCCGGCCTCGCCGGACGGCGCATCGAGCAGGCCTGGGGCGGGCCGATCGACGTCTCCCCGAGCCACCTGCCGGTGATCCTGGAGCTCGAGCCGGGTATCCACTGCGGCTTCGGCTACACGGGCCACGGCGTCGGCCCGTCGCACATGATCGGCCGCTCGCTCGCCTCGCTCGCGCTGGAGATCGACGACGAGGCGAGCCGCCTGGCGCTGATCAACCCGCCCGCGATCCGCGTGCCGCCGGAGCCGTTTCGCTTCCTCGGCGGCTCGGTGATCCGCCGCGCGATCCTGCGCCGGGAGTCGGCGCTGGAGCGAGGCACCGAGCCGGACGCACTGACCGCCGCGGTGGCCGGGATCCCCGCCCGGCTCGGCATCCACATCGGGCGGTAGCGCGCGCGCTTGCTTCGGGGCCCGAATGCGGCGATGATGGGGCCGTCTTGTCCGCCCGTCGGCTCGTCCCGAGCGTCTTGCTCGCCACGATTGGCATGTTGCTCGGCGCGGTCGCGCCGGCGTTCGCCGACGACCCCGTCCTGAACGCCGCGAGCTACCCGGACGCGACGACCTACAACTGCCACACGGACCCGATCCCGATCTATCCGGGCCAGAACCTGAACCTGTACGGGGCGACGAAGACGTGCCCGAACGCCGAACGGGTCAGCGGCCCCGGCGACCCCGGCGTGTTCGCCGCGGGCTCGACCGCCGAGGGCTACGTCACCAGGTTCAAGCCGAGCATGGTCGAGGTCCACAGCGACGGCTCGCTGACCACCCCGAGCGTGTGGGACCTGCATCTGCATCACGTGGTCTGGCTCGGGCCGGGCGTGGGCTACGGAACGGGCGAGGAGAAGACCGAGTGGAAGCTGCCCCAGGGATACGGCTTCAAGGTCCCCGCCGACCAGACCTGGGGCCTCAACTACATGATCCACAACCTGACCGCGAGGGGCGGACGCCAGGTGGAGATCACCTGGCAGATCGACTGGGTGCCGGAGACGACGCCGGCGCGCACGGACATCGACCCGCTCAAGACCGTGGGGCTCGATGTGGCCGGCACGCCCCACGTGTACCCCGTATTCGACGCGGAGCGGGGCTTCGACACCAACGGGGACGGCCTCTACACCTTCCCCGACGAGGTCCCGACGGACCCGAACGCGCCCGGGTTCGAGGAGCGCCGCAACGTCAGCAGCGCCGCCCGCTGGACGGTGCCCGCCGGCGGCCGGACGCTCGTCTGGGCCGTCGGGCACCTGCATCCCGGCGGGCTCTACATGGACATGCAGGTGGCTCGCGATGGGCCCGACGCGGGCTCGACCGCGGGTGATGACCCGTCGGAGGTCAGGCCGCTGTTCAGATCGGACGCGCACTACTACGAGCCCGCGGGCGCGGTGAGCTGGGACGTGGCGATGACCGCCACTCGCCCCGATTGGCGCGTCCACCTCAAGGCCGGCGACGTGGTCTCGGTCAACGCCACCTACGACGTGCGCAAGGCGTCGTGGTACGAGTCGATGGGGCTGTTCCCGCTGGAGGTCAGCACGGTCAACGACGATCCGCTGGCCAAGGATCCGTTCGAGGACGAGGCGGCGGTGAAGGCGATGCACGACGAGGGCGGCATCCTCACCCACGGCCGGCTGCCGGAGAACGTGGACCGCAAGGCGAGCAAGGACCTCAAGCTCGCGGACCCGCGCAAGCTCCGCAGCAAGGGCCGCCGGGTGCCCAAGGGCGGGCTCCAGATCAACGGCTTCGGCTACGGGGCCGGTGGCTACTCGGCCTTCCGGGGCTTTCCGACCTTCAAGCTTCGACCCCCGGTGGTCAAGCCGGGAAGCAGCGTCACCTTCACCAACATCGACGCGCTGCCGACGATGTCGGACACCGAGCAGGTCTGGCACAGCGTCACGTCCTGCCGGGCGCCGTGCAACCGGGGCTCGGGAATCGGCTACCCGCTCGCCCAGGGGCCGATCAAGTTCGACTCCGGCCAGCTCGGCTACGGCACCGCGCTCAGCTCCGAGGTGACGACCGGCTCCAACGTCTACACGACGCCCCCGCTGACCAAGCCCGGCAAGACCTACACCTACTTCTGCCGCATCCACCCGTTCATGCGCGGATCGATCCGCGTCGCGGGCGGCAAGCCCAAGCGCCGCTAGCCCACGGATCGCCCAGCGCCGCCCGCGCCGAGGGAAGCTCCGACCGGGGCTCGCGAGCGCCGAGTTTCGTCGCTAACGCGGCGGACCGGGTCCGACGCGCGGAGTCCGCGCGCGGGGGCAGGCGCGGGGGGCCCAACGCGACGCGGCCCGGGGCTGGTGCCTCCGGGCCGCGTGGTGTGGCTGATGTGGGCGGGGTTTACCGCGAGATCGTCGGTGAGGTCGCGGCCTTGCAGAAGCCGGGGACCTTCGCGGCCTTGGCGTAGAAGTCGCCCTTCTTGAAGCCGGAGTTGCCGATCGACCACATGGCCTTCTTGCCCTGGAGCTCGGCCGTGTCGCTGCCGATCTTCTGGTCGCTCTTCGGGTCCTGGGTCGAACCGAGCTGCTTGAAGACGGTGACCTTGCGGCCGTCGGCGCAGTTCGCGGCGTCGGAGCTCTTGACGTAGCCGTAGTAGTCGCCGTTCTGGCCCTTGATCGACACCTTGGTGTCGTTGGAGGCCGCGCCGGCGGCGCCGGTGAAGGCGGTCAGCGAGACGGCGATGGCGGCGAGGCCGATACCGAGGCGGGTGTTGCGAAGCATGTTGTTGATCTCCTTGTGGTGCGGTTTCGATTGACAAGGCGATATTCGCTTTCGCGGGGCCCCGCTCCCAGGGGCCCAAGGGTGGAAATCGACCACCCCCTGGGCCGCCGGACGGCGACCTACGATGGGGCAATGGCACCCGCGCGGCGCACGATCGCCCACCTCGACATGGACGCGTTCTACGTCGCGGTCGAGCTGTTGCGGCGCCCGGAGCTGCGGGGCAAGCCGGTGATCGTGGCCGGCAGCGGGCCGCGTGCCGTGGTCACCACGGCGAGCTATGAGGCGCGGCCGTTCGGCGTCGGCTCGGCGATCCCCGTCGCGTTCGCCAAGCGGCGCTGCGCGGACCTCGTCCACCTGCCGGTCGACATGGCGCACTACCGCGAGCGCTCGGGCGAGGTGATGGCGCTCGTGGCCGAGCTCGGCGTCCCGACCCAGCCGGTGTCACTGGACGAGACGTACATCGACCTCACCACCCTCCCGGACCCGATCGCCCAGATGAGCGGGCTCGTGCGCACGATCCGCGAGCGGCTCAGGCTCGACGCCTCGGTCGGCATCGGCCCCAACCGCCTGGTCGCCAAGGTGGCCTCCGACGCCGAGAAGCCGCGCGGCTTCGTCGTGCTCACGCGAGAGCAGGCGGCGCGCCGCTTCGCGCCCGAGCCCCCGCGCCTGCTCCCGGGGGTCGGCCCGAAGACCGCCGAGCGGCTCGAGGCCCTCGGCGTGCGGACGATCGGCGACCTCCAGGCCTTCCCCGAGCACGATCTCGTGCGCCGGTTCGGCCAGAGCCACGGCCACGGTCTGCACGAGCGCGCGCACTTTCGCGACGAGTCCCCGGTCGCCCGCGGGGAGGCGAAGTCGCGCTCGGTCGAGACCACGTTCGACTACGACATCGCCTCGATCGACGAGCTCGAGCGAGTGCTCGACGAGCAGTCGCGGCGGCTTGGCGAGCAGCTGCGCGAGCGCTCGATCCGGGGACGGACGATCGGGATCAAGGTCCGCCTCGACGACTGGACCACGGTCACGCGCGTGCACACGATCGACGCGCCGACCAACGACTCGGCGCTGATCGCGGCGACGGCGCTCAGCCTGCTGCGGGCCTACGCCCCGCCCCGCCCGGTGCGCCTGCTCGGGGTCAAGGTCGCCGCGTTCGCCTCCGCGGAGGCCGACGCGGATGCCGCGCCCGAGCCGCTGAGCCTGCTGCCGGCCGCCTAGACCAGCGCGAACAGCACGATGTAGAAGAGGAGCCCGACGGCCGAGGCACCGGCGATCCAGCTCGCGGCCGCGCGGTCGTCGCGCGAGTAGAACACCATCGCGCCCACGAGCCCGGCGATCGGCAGCAGAAATCCGCCGACGGCGCCCGCGATCACGTAGTTGCGGTACTTGCGCTCGTCCTCCACGTCAGTCCGAAAGGGCGAGCACGAGCTCGCGAACGGCGCCGGGGTAGCGGTAGGCGATGCCGCCGTGCTTTCCCTCGAAGAGTTCGAGCGTGTGCTCGACGCCGAGCTTGTCGAGCTCCTGGGCGAACGCGGTCGCGCCGAGGTCGAGGTAGTACTCGTCCGCCTTGCCCGCGTCGAGGTAGATGCGGCGCATCGACCGCAGGGCGTCGGCATGGCCCGGCGCCATCCGCACGGGGTCGAGCTCCAGCCACCGCTGCCAGACGTCGTCGATCAGGCGCCCCGTCTCGATCTCGAACGGGATCAGCGCCTTGCCCGGGCGCTCGGGGTCCGGCGTGTAGCAAGCGGCGTAGCCGTAGTCCTCGAACGGCGAGAACTCGTTGAAGCTGAACGGCTCGGCCTCGGCGAGGCGCTCGAAGAAGACGTCCCACGAGCCCTCGAACTTGTCGCGGAGGACGCGCGCCTTGTCGCCGAACGTGGACGCGTAACAGACCTCGAACAGGGCGTCGCCGGCGTGCGATGCCAGCGCCCCGAAGACGTCCGGGCGCATCATCGGCACCACCATCGCCCCGTAGCCGCCCGACGACTTCCCGGTCAGCCCGCGGCGGTCGCGATCGGCGGCCGTGGGGTAGCGAGAGTCGACGAACTCGACCACCTCGTCGCACAGGTAGTCCTGGTAGCGACCGGTGCTGGTCGAGTTGAGGAACTGCGAGCCCCCGAACGAGGTCCAGCAGTCGACGAAGGCCACGATCGCCGCCGGGCAGTCGCCGGCGGCGAACATCGCGTCGATGCGCTCGACGATGTTCGGCTGCAGCGCGTCGTGGTCCTTGACCATGTCGATCTGCCCCGTGTAGCCCTGGATGAAGTAGACGGTCGGCAGCGGCTTCGGGTGGTCGAGCTCGACCCCGGGCGAGCGATAGACGTACAGGGGCCGCCGCGCCGGGTCGCCCAGGGGGTTGTCGGCGAGCAGGTCCGACTCGACCACCAGCTCGTCCAGCGAACCGGCCAGCGGGCGCTCCCACGGAGCGCCCGCGAGCCCGTCGACCTCGCGCAGGCTCATCGCGCTACGACCAACGCGACGTGACGACCTTCTTGCGCGTGTAGAACTCGACCGCGTCCGTCCCGTTGGCGTGCAGGTCGCCGTCGATCGAGTCCTTCCAGCCCGAGAACGGGAACCAGGCCACCGGCGCGGCGACGCCGACGTTGACGCCCAGCATCCCGGCCTCCGCGCCCCAGCGATACGAGCGCGCTGCGCCGCCGGAGGTCGTGAAGATCGACCCGGCGTTGCCGTACCGCGAGCCGTTGGCGAACTCGAGCGCGTGGTCGAGGTCGTCGGCGCGGACCACGGCCAGCAAGGGGCCGAACAGCTCCTCCCGCGCGAGGTCGGAGTCGGTGTTCTCGGTGACCACGATCGAGGGACCGATCAGCGTCCCGCCGGGGCCCGCGTCGCGGCGACCGTCGAGCACGACGTCCTCGCCGGCATCCGCGGCCGCCTCGACCGCGCCCGCGATCCGGTCGCGAGCCTCCGGCCCGACCAGCGGGCAGACCTCGACCCCGTCCTGGTCACCCGGCCCGACGCCGAGGTCGGCCGCGGCCTGGGCCAGGGCATCGAGCGCCCGGTCCTGCTCCGCTCGCGTACCGACCAGCACGGCCACCGAGCCCGCCAGGCAGCGCTGGCCGCCGGCCCCGAAGGCCGAGGACATGATCGCCGGGACGGTCACGTCGAGGTCGGCGTCGGGCATCACGATGAGCGAGTTCTTCGCCCCACCGAGGGCCTGGAAGCGCTTGCCGTTCGCCGCCGAGCGCTCGGCGATGTACCGCGCCGTCGAGGCCTGGCCGACGAACGAGATCGCGTCGATCTCGGGGTGGTCGAGCAGCCCGTTGACGGCGTCGTGGGCACCGTGGACGAGGTTCAGCACGCCGGCCGGAATCTCGTCGACCGAGTCGATGAGCTCGAACATCCGCTCGGACGGGCGCGGGTCGCGCTCGGACGGCTTGAGGATGAACGTGTTGCCGCAGGCGATCGCAAACGGCAGGAACCACAGCGGGATCATCGCCGGGAAGTTGAACGGCGTGATCGCGCCGACGACCCCTACCGGCTGGCGGACGAGCTCGACGTCGACCCCGCCCGCGACGCCCTCGAGGTTCTCGCCCTTGAGCAGATGCGGGATCGCGGTCGCCGCCTCGGCCGACTCGATCCCGCGCAGCACCTCGCCGCGTGCGTCGCCGAGCGTCTTGCCCATGTCCTCGGTGACCAGGCGCGCGATCTCGTCCTGATGCTCCCAGAGCGCCTCGCGGAGGGCCATCACGGCCCGGGCGCGCTTCTGCGGCGGCACCGCCCGCCACGCGGGCTGTGCCTCGCGCGCGGCGCGGGCCGCGGCGTCGATGTCCGCGGCGCCCGACAGCGGCACCAGCGCGGTCAGCTCGCCGGTCGCGGGGTTGCGGTCCTCGAGCGTGCCGTCGCCGGCCGCCTCGACCCAGCCGCCGCCGATGTAGTTGCGCAGGGTGCGGGTTGCAGTTTCAGTTGCCATACGGGTACCACCAGTCCTTGGCTTCGATCTCGGTTTCGATGTGTACGTGTTTGGTCTCCTGGAAGGCTTCGAGCCCCTCGCGGCCCAGCTCACGCCCCAGCCCCGATTGCCGGAAGCCGCCGAACGGCCCAGCGTCGTTGTCGGTCAGCGGGTCGTTGAACCACACCGTCCCGGCCTTGAGCTCGCGCATGCAGCGCAGCATGGTCCGCAGGTCCTCGGTGTAGACGTTGGCGCCGAGCCCGAAGCGGGTCGAGTTCGCGTAGGCGATCGCCTCGTCGAGCGAGCGCACGCGCACCAGCGGCGCCACCGGGCCAAAGGTCTCCTCGGAGAGCAGGGCGGTGTCGGCGGCGGCGCCCGTGACCACCGCGGGGGCGAAGAAGTGGCCGCTGGAGTGGCCGGCCGCGTCGCCGCCCACGACCAGCTCGGCGCCGGACGCCACCGCGGCCTCGACCTGGGCCGCGACCTTGGCGCGCTGCGTCGCCGAGACCATCGGCCCGACGTCGGTCGCGGGGTCCATCGGGTCGCCGATCCGCAGCGAGCGCGTGTGGTCGGTGAACGCCTGCAGGTAATCGTCGTAGACGTCGTCGACGATGTAGAAGCGCTCCGCGGAGGTGCAGACCTGGCCGGCGTTGAGGAACGCGGCCCAGGCGCCGCCGCGGGCGGCGACGCCGATCTTGTCGGCGACGTCGGCGCAGACGATGAAGGGGTCCTTGCCGCCCATCTCGAGGTTGACGCGGGCGACGCGCTCGGCGCACACGGCGGCGATCCGCTTCCCGGTCTCGACCGACCCGGTGAAGGCGACGCATTCGATCCGCTCGTCGGCGACGATCGCGGCGCCGACGTCGCCCGCGCCGGCCACCACGTTGACGACCCCCGCGGGCAGGTGGTCAAAGCACGAGGCGGCGGCGAGGGTCGAGAGCGGGGTCAGCTCCGACGGCTTGGAGACGGTGGTGTTGCCCGCGGCGAGGGCCGGCGCCAGCTTCCAGGACAGCAGCAGCAGCGGGTAGTTCCACGGCACGATGCAGCCCACGGGGCCGATCGGGTCCTTGACCACCATCGCCAGCTGGCTCGCCTCGATCGGCGGGATCACCCGGCCGGCCGAGTCACGGCCGATCTCCGCGTAGTAGTCGAAGGCCGCGGCGGTCCAGCCGATCTCGTCCGAATTCTCGATCAGCGGCTTGCCGCCCTCCAGCGTCATCAGCTCCGCGAGCTCGTCGGTGCGCGCCCGCAGCCGGGTTGCGACCTCGTGCAGCAGCTCGCCCCGCTCGACCGCCGGCATGCGCTCCCATTCGCGCTGCGCCTCGGCGGCGGAGGCGATCGCGGCGTCGAGCTGCTCGTCCGAGGGTGCGTTGACGGTCGCCACGGTTCCCTCCGTAAAGGGATTCTCGACCGCGATCGCGGCGCCCGCGCCCGCGACGCGCTCGCCCCCGATCGCGAGCCTGGTCTCGACCTCGCCCATCCGGACAAGGCTACCGGGGGGATTGAAGCCGGATGATCGGGTAAACACCGCCTACCTTGTCCAGACCGACGAAGAGCGAGGGCGCCGAGCGGCGCGACGAGTCCGAGGAGGAGCGCCTCGACCGCAACCTCATGGAGCTGCTCCAGGAGCTCCGCGTGGCGAGCCTCGGGGTCCAGTTCCTGTTCGCGTTCCTGCTCGTGGTCCCGTTCCAGCAGGGCTGGACCGACGTGACCGAGTTCGAGAAGCGCGTCTACTTCGTCGACCTGCTCCTGACCGCGGCGGCCGGCATCTGCCTGATGGCGCCGGTGGCCCGCCACCGGATCCGTTTCCGCGACCTCGACAAGAAGTGGATCGTCGACTCCTCGCACAAGTACGCGATCGTCGGCATGGTCTGCCTGGCGCTCGCGATCGGCGGGGTGATCCTGCTGATCTCACACGTCGTCTTCGACGACACGGTCGCCGCGGTCTCAACCACCGCGACCCTGGCCGCGATCTTCTGGATCTGGTTCGGGGCTCCGCTGGTGCGCGATCTGCGCGACCGCTAGCCGGCGGAGGCGGTGCCCGGGGCGGGGGGGACCGAGATCGGGACCCCGACCTCGCCCTCCTGTTCGGGGCGCACCGAGGCGAGCTTCTCCGCCCGGCCCTGCTGCCAGACCGTGAACACCATCGCGACCACGGTGACGGCGAACAGCATCGCTGCGATCACGTTCACCTCCACCGGGATGCCGCGCTGCGCGGCGCCAAAGATGTAGAGCGGGAAGGTGACCGTGGTGCCGGAGTTGAAGTTCGAGATCACGAAGTCGTCGATCGAGAGCGCGAAGGCGAGCATCGCCGCCCCGATCAGGCCGGGCGCGAGCAGCGGCAGGGTCACCTTGCGGAAGGTCGTGAATGCGTTCGCGCCGAGGTCCTTGGCGGCCTCCTCGAGTCTTCGATCGAAGCCGATCAATCGCGAGCGGACGACGACGACGACGAAGCTGATGCAGAACATGACGTGGGCGATCAGCAGGGTGGTGAAGCCGAGGTTGATCCCGTAGATCAGGAACATCGACAGCAGCGCGGCGCCGATCACGACCTCGGGCGTCGCCATCGGGATCACGATCAGGAAGTTCGCCGTGCGGCGGCCGAAGAACTCGTAGCGGACCAGAGCCAGGGCAATCATCGTCCCGAGGATGGTCGAGATCAGCGTCGCCAGCGCGGCCAGCTCGATGCTCTTCAGCAGCGCGTCGTTGAGCTCCGGGATGCTGAACGCGTTCTTCCAGTGCTCGAGCGTGAACCCGACCCAGGTGAAGTTGTAACGGCCCGCCGGATCGTTGAAGGAGAAGCCGATGATGACCGCGATCGGGAGCAGCATGTAGAGCACCGCGAGGATCGCGAAGATCATCAGCCCGTTGCGCCTGAGCCAGCTCACGCCGGGGCCTCCTCCTCACCCATGAGCGCCTCGGAGCCCGCGAACTTGATGTAGATGATCACGATCGCCAGGATCCCCGCCATCAGCACGAACGAGAGCGCCGCGGCGGTCGGGTAGTCGCGCTGGGTGATGTAGAGCGACTGGATCGAGTTGCCGATCATCTTGTTGTTCGGGCCGCCGAGGAAGAAGGCGTTGATGTAGTCGCCCATCGCGGGGATGAAGGTGAGCAGCGTCCCGGCGACGATGCCCGGGGCGGTGATCGGCAGCGTGACCTTGCGGAACGCCGTCCTCGAGCTTGCGTAGAGGTCGTTGGCGGCCTCGATCAGCCGCTCGTCGACGCGCTCGAGGCTCGCGTACAGCGGCAGGATCATGAACGGCAAGAAGTTGTATGTGAGCCCGGCTATGACCGCCGGCGCCGTCGCCAGGACGTGACCGCCGTCGGCCACGACCCCGATCGTCTGCAGAAAGCTCACCACCGGGCTCTCGTCGGAGAGGATCGTCTCCCAGGCGAGGGTCCGGATCAGGTACGTGGTGAAGAACGGGGCGACGACCGCGAACAGGAGCAGGTTGCGGTACTTGCCTGCCTTGAACGCGATCGCGTATGCGACCGGATAGCCGATCAGCAGGCAGAGGATCGTCGCGATCCCGGAGTAGACCAGCGAGCGCAGGAACTGGGTGTCGTAGACCGAGAGGCTGTCGGAGAAGTTCGACCAGTCCCAGTCGAAGCTGAAGCCCTCCTCGAGCGAGGCGCCGCCGTAGAGCGAGAGCTTGCCCGAGTAGTAGAGCGGGACGACGAAGAAGATGATCAGCCAGAGCAGGCCCGGCGCCAGCAGCAGGTACGGCGTCAGCTTTCTCTTGCGCACCGGCTCGCCTCAGCCGTTGACTGCCGTCTCGAACGCCGATGTGATGGTCTGCTCCTCCTTGCCCGTGATCACGGGCGCGGAGTCGCAGGTCTTGGTGAAGCTCTCGGGCGGGAAGATGAGCTTGTTGTTGGCGATCTCGGGATCCTGCTTGAGCAGGATCTCCTTCGTGCCCGCGACCGGTGAGACGTAGTTGACGTACTCCTCGATCTGCGCCTGGTGGACCGGGTCGTAGACGTAGTTCATGAACGCCTCGGCCGCGGTCGGGTTCGGGGCCCCGATCGGGATCACCATGTTGTCCGACCACAGCATGCAGCCCTCCTCGGGCATCCGGAACTCGATGTTCGGGTCGTCGGCCTGCAGCTGGACCGCGTCGCCCGACCAGCCGATCACGGCGACGGCGTCGCCGGAGGCGAGGTCGCGAGCGTAGTCGTTGCCGGTGAAACGCCTGATCTGGCCCGAGTCGACCGCGTCCTGGATCTTCGTGATCGCGTCGAGCCAGTCCTGCTCGGTCGCCTTTGCGAGATCGACGCCGTTGCACTTCATCACCAGCGGCACGGTGTCGCGCATCTCGGTCAGCATCTCGACCTTGCCCGCGTACTGGGGGTCGAAGAGGTCGCAGATCGAGGTCACGTCGGGCGCCAGGTCCGTGCGCACCACCAGTCCGGTCATCCCCGTCTGCCACGGCATCGAGAAGTCGCGGTTGGGGTCGAAGGGCGGGTTCGCGAGGCTCGGGACGAGGTTCTTGTAGTTGTTCGGCATCGCCGTCTTGTCGAAGTTCTGCAGGTAGCCGAGCTCGTGCATCTTGTTCGCCATCCAGTCGGTGACGACGAAGATCGAGCGCCCGCCCGACTCGCCCTGGTCGAGCTGCGGCTGGACCTTGCCGAAGAACTCGGCGTTGTCGTTGACGTCCTCGATGTACTTGACCGTGATCCCGGTCTTCTCCTCGAAGTCGGGGATCGTCTGCTTGTCGATGTAGAGCGGCCAGTTGGAGATCGTGAGCTCGCCGGACGGCTTGCCGGACGCGTTCACGGTCTGCACGTCGCCGGTCTGGGGGCCGCCGATCACGGCCTGCTCGCAGCCGGCGAAGACCAGCCCCGCGAGGACCGCAACGCCCACGAGCACTCGCCGGGTCGCGCCGGAGGGGCTGCCGGGGAAGACGCTCATTCGGCCGCTGCGGTCTGCGTTGCCGCCACCGGGCTCTCGGACTCACGGACGACGTGGATGTGCTCGGGAGCCCAGGAGAGCTTCACGTCGGCCCCGCCGCCGGGCAGGCGCGCGCGCTCGGCCTCGTCGGCGTTGGGGACCAGGACGGTCATCCGCGTGCCGCCGGTGAGCTGGACGACGATCTGGGTCGAGGTGCCGAGGTAGACCGAGCTCTCGACCAGGCCCTCGACGTGGGGCCAGCCGTCACGGGCCGGCGCGTCCTTGGGGTCGAGCTGCAGCTTCTCGGGCCGGACGACCGCGTGGCAGCGCTCGCCGGTCGACAGTCCGTTGGTCGGTGCCTCGATCTCGACCCCGGCGTCGAGCCGGACGCGGGTCGTGCCGTTGGCTGACGTGACCTCGCCCGGCATCAGGTTCGAGACCCCGATGAAGCCGGCGACGAACGTGGTGGTAGGCCGTTCGTAGACGTCCTCGGGGCCGGCGCACTGCTCGATCCGGCCGCGGTTCATCACCGCGATCCGGTCGGACATCGTGAGCGCCTCCTCCTGGTCGTGAGTGACGTAGACGAAGGTGATCCCGACATCGCGCTGGATCCCCTTGAGCTCGAGCTGCAGGCCCTTGCGCAGCTTCAGGTCGAGGGCGCCGAGCGGCTCGTCGAGCAGCAGCACCTTGGGCAGGTTGACCAGCGCGCGGGCCAGGGCGACCCGCTGCTGCATGCCGCCGGAGAGCTGGTTGGGACGGCGGTTGATCTCGCGCGCGAGTCCGACCCGCTCGAGCTCGGCCTCGACCCGCTTCTTGACCTCGTCCTTGCCGACCTTCTTGCGCTCGAGCCCGAAGGCGACGTTCTCGCCCACGCTGAGGTGGGGAAAGAGCGCGTAGCTCTGGAAGACCGTGTTGGTCGGCCGCTTGTGGGCCGGAAGCCCGGCGACGTCCGCGCCGTCGATCTTGATCGACCCCGTCGTCGGCTGCTCGAAGCCGGCGATCATGCGCAGGGTCGTCGTCTTGCCGCAGCCCGACGGCCCGAGCATGGTGAAGAACTCGCCCTCGGCGATGTCGAGGTCCATCTCGCGCACCGCGACGAAATCGTCGAATGCCTTGGATACCCCTTGCAGGTTGACGCTTACTTCGCTCACACCCGTCCTCTCCTCATCAGACAAACCCAAAGGCGTGCGGACGCCGCTGAGGCTAAGTCGCAACCGTTGCGGATGCAAGTGGCGAAAGCCCCAAAACGTCCAACCGGACTTATACAACCCGGATGAATCCAGCGCAAGAAGTTGAACCGAATCCCGGTTGTATTGGGCCCGGTGGGTAGCTACCGTTATACGGAACGTCGAGGCTTGCTGGACGGCTGGTCCCAGCGTTCGGTCCGCGAGCCGGAGGAAGTCGAAGGAGAGAGATGGCGTCTACCGACACTGCGATCACCACCGCTGCGGGCACCGGCCTTCAGGAGGCGGCAACCCGCCACCTGTGGATGCACTTCACGCGGATGGGCGCGTACGACAGCGTCAATCACGTCCCCATCATCGCCCGCGGCGACGGCGCCTACGTCTACGACGAGAACGGCAAGCAGTATCTCGACGGGCTCTCGGCGCTCTTCTGCGTCAACGCCGGCCACGGCCGCTCCGAGCTCGGCGAGGCCGCGGCTCGCCAGGTCGAGGAACTCGACTTCTACGTGCTCTGGAGCTACGCGCACCCGCGGGCGATCGAGCTCGCCGAGCGGATCGCCAACCTGACCCCGGGCGACCTCAACCGGGTCTTCTTCACCTCGGGCGGCTCCGAGGCCGTCGAGTCGGCGATCAAGCTCGTGCGGGCCTACCACCTGCGGACCGGCAACCCGCGCAAGACCAAGTTCCTCACCCGCGAGGTCGCCTACCACGGGACCACCCTGGGCGCCCTGCAGGCGACCGGGATCACCGCGCTGCGCAGCGACTTCGAGCCCCTCGTCCCGGGCGGGATGAAGGCGCCGAACACCAACAGCTACCACTGGCCCGAGGGCCGCGACCCGCTCTGGGCCGCCGACCAGATCGAGGAGAAGATCCTGTTCGAGGGCCCGGAGACGGTCGCCGCGGTGATCCTCGAGCCGGTGCAGAACGCCGGCGGCTCGATCCCGCCGCAGGAGGGTTACTTCCAGCGCGTGCGTGAGATCTGCGACCGCCACAACGTGCTGCTGGTGTCCGACGAGGTGATCTGCGCCTGGGGCCGGCTCGGCCACTACTTCGGCTGCGATCGCTACGGCTACCTGCCGGACATCATCACCACCGCCAAGGCGCTGACCTCGGCGTACGCCCCGATGGGGGCGATGATCGCCTCCGACCGCGTCTACGAGCCGTTCTCGAAGGGCACGGAGTCCTTCATCCACGGCTTTACGTTCGGCGGCCATCCGGTGGCCGCGGCGGTCGCGATGGCGAACCTCGACGTGTACGAGCGCGAGGACCTCTGCGGGCATGTCCTGCGCAAGGAGGACGAGTTCCGGGGCCTGCTCGACGGCCTGCGCGAGCTGCCGATCGTCGGCGACGTTCGCGGCGCCGGGTTCTTCCACGCGATCGAGCTGGTCAAGAACCAGGAGACCAAGGAGGGCTTCTCCGACGAGGAGTCCGAGCACCTGCTCCGCGGCTTCCTCTCCGGCGAGCTCTACCGGCGGGGGCTGATCTGCCGGGCCGACGACCGCGGCGACCCCGTGATTCAGCTGGCGCCGCCGCTGATCTGCGACACCGAGCAGTTCGAGGAGATCGAGTCGATCCTCCGCGACGTGCTCACCGAGGCGTCGGAGCGGATCGAGGGCGGCTTCAAGACCGAGGACCTCTGAGCGAGGGGTCCGGGATGCGCAGCGTCCGGACCGCCAGATGCTAACCGTCGCCTCGTTGGTCGACGACTGCGGACTCGCGCTCGCCGCGGCAGAGTCGGGCGCGGACAACGAGGTCCGCTGGGTCCACATCTCCGAGCACGAGGACCCGACGCCCTGGCTCTCGGGCGGCGAGCTTCTGCTCACCACGGGTTACAACCTCGGCACGCCGGCGCGCCAGCGGCGCTACGTCGGCCTGCTTGCGGGGGAGGGCATCGCCGGGCTCGGCTTCGGGACCGGCTTCGACCACAAACGGCTGCCGAAGGCGATCCTCGAGGCGGCCGAGGAGCACGGGCTACCCCTGTTCGAGGTCCCGTACGAGATGCCGTTCATCGCGATCACGGAGCGCGCCTCGGCCCGGCTGATCAACGAGCAGTTCGGGATCCTCGAGCGCGGCGTCCAGGTGCACGAGCGGCTGGAGCGGCTGGTGATCGAGGGCCACGGGCTCGACGAGATCCTCGCCGCGACCGGCGCCGCGATCGGCGGCAGCGCGATCGTCCTCGACCGCGGCGGGCGTGAGCTCGCGCGTGGCGGCGGCGATCCGGACGCGGACGCGGCCGCGGCGGTAGCCAGCGAGATCACGGCGCGCGAGCCGAGCTCGGCGACCGCGGCCTTTACCCCGGATCACAAGCAGCTCGCCGGGCGGGCGCTCGCCGTTCCGGTCCCGGGCCGGCGGGGCGTCGCCCCGGCCGCGTGGTTGACCGTGATCTCGGAGCACGAGCCGCTCGGCGACTTCGAGCGCCTCTGCGCCCGCCAGGCTGCGATCGTGGTCGGGCTCGAGCTGATGCGCGAGCGGATCGTGCGGGAGACCGAGCGCCGGCTCGCGGGCGACCTGCTCGCGGACGCACTCGGCGAGCGGCTCGAGGCCGAAGAGCTCAGCGGACGGCTGCGGCCGTTCGGGATCGGCGGCGAGGCCGCCGTGCTCGTCTTCGACCTCGAGGACCCTCCCGCGGCCGAGGCGACGCTGGAGTCCGCGCTCGCGGACGCCGGCGTCCCGGCCCTCGTCGCGACCAGCGCCGCCGCGGGCAGGCCGTTGCTCTGCGCCGTCGTCGACACGGCCGCCGCGGAGCCCATCGGGACCGCGCGGCTGGCGCGCGAGGCGCTCGCCGGTGGGTCCGGGGAAAACGGGGTCCGTGCCGCCGCCAGTCGACCGGCCGGCGTCGGCTCGCTGCGCCGCGCCTTCCACGAGGCGCGGTGCGCGCTGGAGGCGACATCGCTCGCCAACGGCGAGCACCCCGAGGTCGCGTCGCACCGCGACCTGGGCGCGTTCACCTTGCTGCTCGCCCTCCAGGACGACGACGCTCTGCGCCTCTACAGCGACGGGCTGCTGGACCCGATCGAGCGCACCGAGGGCGAGTACGGTGGCGAGCTGCTGCGCTCGCTGGAGGCGTTCATCGAGAACAACGGGAACTGGGAGCGGGCCGCACGCCAGCTCTACTGCCATCGCCACACGCTGCGCTACCGGATCCGCAAGATCGAGGAACTCACCGGTCGCGATCTCAGCCGGGCGACCGACAGGATCGAACTTTGGTTGGCACTACGCGCAAGGGAGCTGGTCCGATGATTGTGGGAGTCCCCACCGAGGTGAAGGCCGACGAGTATCGGGTCGCGATCACGCCGATCGGCGTGCGCGAGCTCTCCGAGCACGGCCACGAGGTACTGATCCAGGCGGGGGCCGGGGAGGGCTCGGCGATCTCCGACGCCGACTTCGAGGCCCAGGGGGCGCGGATCCTGCCCTCGGCCGAGGACGTGTTCGCCGCCTCGGAGATGGTGCTCGGGGTCAAGGAGCCCCAGCCGCAGGAGGTCGAGCTGCTGCGGGAGGGCCAGACGCTCTTCACCTACCTGCATCTGGCGCCGGCGCCGGAGCTGACCAAGTCGCTGTGCGCCTCCGGCGCGACCTGCGTCGCCTACGAGACCGTTGAGGACGAGCACGGCCGGCTGCCGCTGCTCGCCCCGATGTCGGAGGTGGCGGGCAAGATCGCCACGCAGGCCGGCGCGTTCATGCTCGAGAAGCCGCTCGGCGGCCGGGGCATCCTGCTGGGCGGCGTTCCCGGGGTGGCCCCCGCGAACGTGATGGTGATCGGCGGCGGCGCCGTCGGCATGAACGCGGCCTTCATCGCGATCGGGATGGAGGCGGACGTGTTCGTCTACGACGTCTCCGTGGACAAGCTCAGAGAGTTGGACGTCGCCTTCGGCGGCCGGGCCTCGACGGTCTTCTCCTCCACCCTTTCGGTCGAGGAGCGGCTGCCGGACATGGATCTGGTGATCGGCGGCGTGCTGGTCCACGGGGCGCGAGCGCCGCACGTGATCACGCGCAAGCAACTGGGGCTGATGAAGCGCCACGCGGTGCTGGTCGACGTCGCGATCGACCAGGGGGGCTGCTTCGAGACCTCGAGGCCCACGACCCACGGAGACCCGACCTACGAGGTCGACGGGATCATCCACTACTGCGTCACCAACATGCCCGGGGCGGTGCCGATCACCTCGACCTACGCCCTGACCAACGCGACCCTCCCGTACGTGCTCGAGCTCGCCGACTACGGCGTCTCCGAGGCGGCGCGGCGCGACCGCGGCCTGAAGCTCGGGGTCAACGTCGCCGGCGGGAAGGTCACCCACCCGGCGGTCGCCGAGGGCGTCGGCATGGAGTACGTCGCGCCCGAGCAGGTGCTCGACATCGATCCGCCTGAGGCGTCGGTCCCGGGCGCCGACGGCGCCGGGGCCACGGCATCGCACGCGGCCCCCAACGCCCCGTAACAACCAACAACCACGACAACTACAACCTCGGAAAGGCGCAACCTAATGGCAACCGTCACCGGCACCGAACTTCAGAACTTCATCAACGGCGAGTTCGTCGATCCCAGCGGCGGGGTCGAGGACGTCATCAACCCATCGACGGGAGAGACGATCGCCCAGGCGCCGCTCTCGACTCCCGAGGACGTCGATCGCGCGGTCGCGGCGGCGCGCAAGGCGTTCGAGACCTGGGGGGCCAGTACCCCGCGCTTTCGCTCGGAGGTGTTGCTGAAGCTCGCCGACGCGATCCTCGAGCACGGCGACGAGCTCGCCGACATCGAGTCCGCCGACGCGGGCAAGCCCCGGCAGGCGTTCGTCGATGAGGAGCTCGAGCTGTGCGCGGACAACCTGCGCTTCTTCGCCGGCGCGGCGCGCAACATGGAGGGCAAGGCCGCCGACGAGTACGTCGAGGGCTTCACCTCGTTCGTGCGCCGTGACCCGGCCGGCGTCGCCGCCCAGATCACCCCCTGGAACTACCCGCTGATGATGGCGATGTGGAAGATCGGCCCGGCGTTCGCCGCCGGCTGCACGAGCGTCCTCAAGCCGGCCGAGAACACCCCGCTGTCGACCTTCAAGCTGGCCGAGATCGCGGCCGACATCGTGCCGCCCGGCGTCCTCAACGTGATCGGTGGCCACGGCGACCCGGCGGGGTCCTCGCTCGTGACCCATCCCGGGGTCGACATGGTCTCGCTCACCGGCTCGCCCGAGACCGGGAAGTGGATCGCGAAGGCGGCGGCGGACTCGCTCAAGCGCGTCCACCTCGAGCTCGGCGGCAAGGCGCCGGTGATCATCTTCGACGACTACGACCCGGAGGTGGCGCTCGAGTTCATCGCCGCGACCGCGCTCTTCAACGCGGGGCAGGACTGCACCGCGGCGACCCGCATCCTCGCTTCGGACAAGGTCTACGACGACGTCGTCAACGGCCTCGCCGAGCAGGCCAAGGGGTACGTGATCGGCGATCTCGACGATCCCGACACCACCCTGGGCCCGGTGATCTCCGACCGGCAGCGCGACCGCGTCGGGGGCTTCATCGACCGCAAGCCCGACAACGCCGAGGTGATCACCGGCGGGCGCAACGCGGACCGTCCCGGCTTCTACTACGAGCCGACCGTGGTCGCGAACCTCGAGCAGGACGACGAGATGATCCAGGACGAGATCTTCGGCCCGGTGATGACGGTGCAGCGCTTCGACGACGAGGCGAAGGCGATCGAGTGGGCCAACGGGACACGCTACGGCCTGGCGGCCTCGGTCTGGACCCGCGACATCGGCCGCGCGCTTCGGGTCGCGAAGGCGATCCGCTTCGGCGCCGTGTGGATCAACAACCACATCACGATGGCGTCGGAGATGCCGCACGGTGGCTTCAAGCAGTCCGGGTACGGCAAGGACATGTCGGCCTACTCGGTCGAGGACTACACGGTCGCCAAGCACATCTGCGTGAACCTCGAGCAGTCGTAGGGGCCGGCGGGGCCCCCGCGAGGGTGGGAGGCGGCGGGCCGGGCCACGTGTCCGGCCCGCCGGAGCCTGCCCGACACTTGATGGGTGATCATCTAGCGCCTTGCACGAGCGTCCGCCCCGAATCCAGATCTTCTCGGCCGCGATCGGCGAGGGCCACGATGGCCCCGCCCGCCAGCTGAACGCGGCCCTGACCGCGATCGACCCGGCGACCGAGGTCGAGGTCGTCGACTTCCTCGCCCTGGTGCCGCTGGTGGGGAGGATCGCCATGGGCGGGTCGCAGTTCCACACCGAGCTCGGCAGCCGGATCTTCGACGCGATCCACTGGCTCGTCAACGAAGTCGAGGCCACCTGGCGGCTGATGAACTGGGGCCTGATGGCGCTCGCCCGGCGCCCGACGCAGGCCGCGATCGAGGCCTTCCGCCCCGACGTCGTCGTTTCGACCTACCCGGCGTCGACCCTGGTGCTCGGCGAGCTGCGCGCGCGCGGCCTGCTCGGCGTGCCCGCGGTCTCGGCGATCACCGATCTGGCGGCGCTCCGTTCCTGGACCCACCCAGCCATCGACCTCAACCTGATCACCCACCCCGAGTCGACCGCGGAGGTCCGGGAGCTGGCGCCTGCGAGCGAGATCCGGGCTGTGAGCGGCTTCACCTCGCCCGGGTTCGAGCGCGAGCGCGACCAGGCAGCGGCCCGGGAGGCGCTCGACCTACCGGCCGTGGGCCCGGTGATCGTGGTCTCGGGCGGCGGCTGGGCGGTCGGCGACCTCGAGGGGGCGATCTCCGTGGCGCTGGCGACGCCCGGCGCGACGGTGGTCTGCCTGGCGGGGCGCAACGAGGAGGTCCGCGAGGCGCTGGAGGCGGCGTTCGCCGGCGAGCCCCGCGTGCGGGTGCTCGGGTTCACCGACCGGATCGCGGAGCTGTTCGCGGCAGCGGACGTGCTCGTGCACTCAACCGCCGGCCTCACGGTGCTCGAGGCGCTGATCACCGGCTGCCAGGTGATCTCATACGGCTGGGGCCACGGCCACGTCCGGGTGAACAACCGCGCCTTCATGCGCTTCGGCCTCGCCCAGGTCGCGACGGACCGCGAGCAGCTGCGGGCGGCGCTGCAGCGCGCCCTCGCGAGCCCCCGCCGGCCGGAGCGAGCGCTGGCCGAGCTCCCGCCGGCGGCGCAGAGCGTCTACGAGCTCGCGGCCTGAGGGCCCCCCGGCGCCGAGGCGGCGCGTTCCGTGGCTCAGGCCGCGCGGGCGCGCCCGCGACGGCGGCCTCATCCGGCTCCTCGGCGAGCACGTCGCCGACGGCCTTCGAGCCGGCGAGCAGGATGACGCCGACGCACAGCAGCGCCAGGGCCCCGACGATCACCGCGCCGCCGAGCGGCGTCCCAGCCCACGACTCGCCGCCCACGATCGGCGCCATCGCGACCGGGATCGCGATCTGCAGCACGAGCACGATCGGCGCCACCCTGGTCGCGGCAGCCCGCTGCAGCGCGCTCGACTCCGAGAGCAGGCCGACCAGTACGCCGAACGCCGCGGCGGCCCCCCAGACCGCCGCCAGCGCGAGCGTGCCGGACTGGATCTCCTCGCTGACGATCTTGGTCACGAAGGCGGCGAGCCCGTCGGCCGCCCCGGCGCCGATGATCAGCAGCGCGACGGGGGGCGTCGCGCGCAGGCTCGCGACGATCGGGGCCACGGTCAGGACACCGAGCAGTCCGAGCGCCACCGCGAGCCCCGCGTCGCGCGGGACGGTTCCCGGTTCCGGCGGCGCGGCCCAGGCGATCAGCCCGACGGCGACGACGATGATCGCCACCGCGGCCCATTCGCGCCGGCCCACGCGCTCGCCGAGGACTCGCACGCCGAGCCCGAGGAGGAGGAACAGGCCGAGTGCGAGCACCGGCTGGACGAGGGTCAGTGGCGCCTTGGTCAGGGCCACCACCTGCAGCCCCCAGCCGACGATCGCGAGCGCGATCGACGCGAGCCAGATCGGGCGACGCAGGAGGTGGGCGAGCAGCCCCACGCGCATCGACTGCTCGATCGGCGCGCGGCGCGCCTCGAACGCCTGCAGCGCGTAGCCGGAGTCGTAGGCGATCGCGGCGAGCAGCGCGATACCGAAGCCGGCGAGCAGGTCCGAGTCGATCATCGGGACGCCCCCTTCGTCCGGCAGGCGTCAGCTCCCGGGGAACCGCCCCGGACGCGAATCAAGTCGCGCGCTCGAACTCGGCGTCCTCGTCGGCGCGCGACCAGCGCAGCGCGGCTGTGAAGGTCGACATGGCGATCGCCGTGCCCACGGCGCTGAGCAGGACGCCGTTGACGTGGGGCGCCATTAACTCGAGGGAGTGGCGCGTCTCGGGCAGCGCGAGGAGCAGTGTGTACGCGAGCGCGATCGCGCCCATGGCGATTGCGTCGCGGCTGCCGAAACGGCGCCCGGGGGAGAGCATCATCGCCAGCGCCGAGCCGGCGAGGGTCGTGAGCGCGACGACGTGCAGTTGCGGCTCGTTGAGGTCGAAGCCGGCGCCGATCGAGTAGGCGACCGCGGTCCCGAGGAGGGCGCAGAAGACACCCAGCGCCAGCGCGCCGATGCCCTCGCGCACCGCGGGCTCCTCGGCTCGCCGCGGGGCGCGCTCGGGCGCCGCGCTCTCGCGCAGCCAGGTGAGGTAGCCGGCGACCCCCTGCTCGAGGTTTGTGCGCGCCGCCCAGCCGAGCTCGCGGCCCGCCCGCTCGTTGGAGATCTCCGCCCCGGCGAAGTCGCCGTTGCGGCCCGGGGTGTGGACGATCCCGGTCGCGGCGACCTGGTCCTGGACCGTCTCGGCCACCTGCTTGATGGTCACGGTCTCCGTTCCGGCGAGGTTGTAGACGCGTCCCGCGGCGTCGGGGCACAGCGCCCGCACGACCCCGTCGGCGAGGTCCTCGACGTAGACGAAGCGGCGTGTCTGCATCCCGTCGCCTGCCAGCGTCAGCGGCTCGCCGGCGAGCGCCTTGCGGACGAACGCCGCGATCACCGTCGCCGGCCGGGCGCGCGGCCCGTAGGGGATGCCGAAGCGCAGGATGGTCGGCTCGAGGTCGTAGAGCTCGGCGTAGGAGGTGCAGTACATCTCGCCGGCGAGCTTGCTCGCGGTGTAGATGTGCTTCGGCAGGCCGAGCCCGGACTCCTCGGTGACCGGGTCGTCGGCCGATTCGCCGTAGACCCAGATCGTGCTGCCGTAGATGACCCGCTTGACGCCGGTGCGGCGGCACGCCTCGAGCACGGCGAGCGTCCCGCGCGAGTTCGCCTCCTCGGCGCCGGCCGGATCATCGACGATCAGGCCCACGTCCGCGTGCGCGGCGAGGTGGATGACCGCGTCGCAGCCGTCCAGCGCGGCGGTCACCGCGTCGACGTCCGTGAGATCGCCGATCATGGTGTCCAGGGCGCCGTTGTGGTACGGCGACTGGCGGAGGTCGAAGTTGCGGACCTCGTGCCCGGCCTCGAGCAACGAATCGACGACGTGGGAGCCGATGAAGCCGGACCCCCCGGTAACCAAGACGGTACTCACACCAGGCGCCTCAACGGCGGCGCGGCTCGGCTTCGTTCCTTCGGAACTCCGCCTCACAGCTTTGCCTCCACGGCTTCGAGCCCGGACTCGGCCGGGACGGGTGTCGTGTAGTACAGCGGCACGCACCAGTGGTTATCGGCAACCCAGTCGGTGTTCGGTAGCGATTCGTTCGTTTTCATGATTCGGTGGCAGGGCTGGTCGTACACCTTCCCCGTCGACCGTTCGATGGGTTCGAAGACGATGTACTTGTAGAGGCCCGACGTCATCCCCTCGGGCAGCTGCACCCTATTTGGGTGTTCGGCGTCGAGCAGCTCCCGGGCGACGCGGTTCTTGGCCGCCACGATCTCCGGCAGCCGCCGGGTCTGGACGATGCCGATCGCCGCCGTGAACTCGTTGACGCGGAAATTGAGCCCGGCAACCTCGTGGTCGGGCTTGCCGTAGTTACGGAAGGCGCGCGCGAACTCGAGCAGCTCGGGGTGGCGGGAGACGAGCATGCCACCCTCGCCCGTGGACACGGTCTTGGTCGCGTAGAAGGAGTACACGCCGGCGTCGCCGTAGCAACCGGGCCTGGTGCCGCTCCAGCTCGCGCCGTGGGCGTGGGCGCAGTCCTCGATCAGGAAGATGCCCTGCTCCCGGCAGTACTCGGCGATCCGATCGGAGTCGAAGGCGATGTGTCCGCCGATGTGCACCAGGACGGCGGCCCGCGGCGAGGTCGCCTCGGCCCGCTCGACGAAGTCGTCGACGCTCATGCAGAGGTCCTCGCGGTTGCAATCGACGAACGCGACCCGCCCGCCGGCCCGCTGGATCGCCAGCGGCGTGGCCATGAAGGTGTTCGAGGGGCACAGGACCGTCTCACCCGCGACCCCGGCGAACTCGAGCGCCGCCAGCGCGCCGCCCGCCCAACCGCCGAAGGCGACCGCCCCGAGCTCGTTTTGGGTCGACCACTCGGCCTCGAACCGTTCGGTCATCGGTCCCTCGGACCACCGCTCGGACTCGATCACCTCGTCCCAGAGGCGATGAAGGGTCGGCAGGTCGCGACGGTCGAAGCCGATCGCGAATTGGGTGGTGTCTGGACCGGCCCCCACGCTCCCGCGAGTCTAGAAGCAGCGGCGGTTGCCAGGCAATCACGTCGTTAACCGCGCGTAAACAGGTATGTAGTGCGAGGAAGCGCTCAGGTCATCCCGATCAGCAGTCCGAGCTGCCGCGATTGAGCGACCAGGGTGCCGTCGGGTAGCCACAGCTCACCGTCCTCGTCGAAGAAGCCGTCGCGGACGAGGGAGTTGCGAAACCGGCCCAGCAACAGCGTGTCGTCGAGCGGTAGCGACACGCGGAAGTGGACGGTGAGGTCGATCGTCGGTGCCGGGACCAGCGTGCCGAGGCGCGGCCACGGGGCGGGAAACCAGGCGTCGGCGAAGACGGCGATCGCCGGCGCGTCGATCGGTCGCTCCTCGAGCAGCCCGACCCAGCCGCCGGCCTCGCCTCGGTCGGCGTTCGAGAACGGCGGGTCGCCGAACCGGTGCTGCATGCTGAGCTTCTGCATGAACGCGGGTGGCTGTCGGCGGGGGAAGTCCGCGGATCTGGGCGGCCGCCCGTCCGGCGGGGCGGCGTCGGGCATCGCCTCGGTGTCCAGCACCGGCCCGGGCCATGGCTTCGACCAGGCGCCGACCGCGATCCCGAGCAGCTTGCCGTCCTGTTCGAGGCGGGCGCTGACCGTGGTCAGGGACCGGCCCTGGCGCTCGACCACGGCTCGGACCGTGACCGGACCGAGCTCGGGCACGCGCAGGAAGTGCATCGTCGCCGAGCGGGCGGTGCGCTCCGCGTCGTCGACCGCGAGCTCCATCGCGCGGACCACGATCGCCATCACGTAGCCGCCGAGCGGTCCGCGCGGCGTCGCCCAGCCGTCGGCGATCGCCCCCTTCCAGACGCCCTCGGAGACCGGTTGTAGCGCCGTGTCGTCGTCGAACGCCATCAGCCGCGGCACGATATCCGCCGCGCTCCTGCGAGCATGGCCGGATGACCGCCACGGCCGCGACGCTCGACCTCGATTCGATCCGCGCTCAGTTCCCGTCCCTGCGGCGGGTGGTCGGCGGCCGCCCGGTCGCCTACTTCGACGGCCCCGGCGGCTCACAGGTGCCCGCCGCGGTGATCGAGGCGATGGCCGCCTACCTCGAGCGCTCGAACGCGAACGCCGGTGGCGCCTTCGCGACCTCGCGGGAGACCGACGCGCTGCTGGTCGAGGCGCACGACGCCGCCGCGGAGCTGGTCGGCGCCGAGCCCGAGGAGATCGCCTTCGGCGCCAACATGACCACCCTCAACTTCCTGCTCTCGCACGCCGTCGCCCGGACGCTGGAGCCGGGTGACGAGGTCGTCGTGACGCAGCTCGACCACGACGCCAACGTCAGCCCGTGGTTTCGCGCCGCGGAGGACCGCGGCCTGCGGGTCCGGGTCGCGCCGATCGACCCCGCCGACGGCTCGCTGGACCTCGACGCGCTCGAGGCGCTCGTCGGCGAGCGAACGAAGGTGGTCGCCTACACCCTGGCCTCGAACGCCCTCGGCAATATTCCGGACGCGCGGCGGATCGCGGCCGCGGCGCACGGTGTCGGGGCGCTCGCCTGGGCCGACGGCGTCCACCTCGCGCCGCACCGGCTCCTCCAGCGCGACGCGCTCGGCGCGGACGTGCTCCTGTGCTCGCCGTACAAGTTCTTCGGCCCGCACGTCGGCCTCGCCGCGATCCGGCGCGATTTGGCCGAGACCCTGCCGGCCGACCGTGTGCGTGCCGCGGACAGCGAACCGCCCGGGCACCGCTTTGAGACCGGGACGCTGAGCCACGAGGCGCTCGCGGGAACGGTTGCGGCGATCGACTATCTCGCGGGCCTGGGCGGCAGCGAGGGCGACCGCGCAGCCCGGCTGGACGCGGGCTTCGCCGCGATCCGGGCCCACGAGGAGGCCCTGACGCTGCGCTTCCTCGCCGCCCTCGAGGGCATCGATGACGTGCGGTTGCACGGGATCCGCGACCCGGAGCGGGTGGGCGAGAGGACCCCGACCTTCCTGCTCGAGATCGCCGGCACGACGCCCGCCGCGGCCGCGGCCGCCCTCGGCGAACGGGGGATGTTCGCGTGGGACGGGCACTTCTACGCCGTCGGCCCGACGAAGGCGCTCGGCCTGCTGCCCGACGGCGGGCTGCGGATCGGCTTTCTGCACTACACGACTCCGGGTGAGGTCGACGACCTGGTCGCGGCGATCGCCGAGATCGCGCCGTGAACGACGGCGTCGAGCAACGCGCGCGGCGCTGGCGCCTCGACGATCTCGAGGCCGTCTGCGACGTCGTCGAGGCCTGGGAGCACGGGACGGTGATGAAGGCGACCCGGTATCCCACGTATTACGACTACAACGTCGTCTGCGTGGAGGACGACCCTGGGCTCGGAGCCCGCGAGCTGATCGCGATCGCCGACGACCACCTGGGCGAGTACGAGCACCGGCGGCTCGATTTCACCCGCGCCGAGGCGGGCGAGCGGGTGCGGGCGGAGCTCGCCGCGGCGAACTGGGAGGCGACCCGGCTGTTGTGGATGCGTCATTCGGGCGAGCTGCCCCCGGGCCCGTCGTTGACGGTGGAGGAGGTCGACTACGACGCCGTTCTCCCCCTGCGGCGCGCATGGCACGACGAGGACTTCCCCGATCTCGACGGCAGCGGGTATCTCGCCAACGCGCGCGAGCTCGCCATGAGCCGTGACGTGAAGGTGATCGCGTCGCGCGAGGGCGATCAGCTGGTCGGCTTCGCGCAGGTCGTGCGGTCGGGCGGCGCCGCGGAGATCACCCAGGTCTACGTCAGCCCCGAGCACCGTGGCGCGGGCCGCGGCACCGCGCTCACGCGCGCGGCGATTGGCGCGGCCGGCGACGTCGGCGACCTCTGGATCACCGCCGACGACGAGGACCGCCCGAAGGAGCTCTACGCGCGGCTCGGCTTCCGGCCGGCCTGGACCTCGATCGAGTTCCTACGCGCGCCCGGGCATCGCCGGCTGGACCGGCTAGGACCTAGGCGCTCGCCTTGGCGCGGCGCCACGGGCGGCCGGCCCGCTTGCGGTCCTTGAGGATCCGGTGCGCGGCGTTGTGGCCGGAGCATCCGGTCACGCCGCCGCCCGGGTGGGTGCCGGCCCCGCACAGGTAGAGACCGTCCACGGGGGTCGCGTACTGGGCCATCTCCGGATGCGGGCGCATGAACGCCATCTGGTCGAGGCCCTGCTCGCCCTGGAAGATCGAGCCGCCCTGGAGGCCGAAGATCCGCTCCAGATCCGGCGGCGCGAGCACCTCGTACTCGAGCACGGAGTCCTTCAGGTTGGGCGCGAACTGGGTCAGTTGCTCGATGCAGGTCTCGCCGTAGCGCTCGCGGTCACCGGGCTTCCAGTCCTCCTCGTTCGGCGGCCCGTACTGCGTGAACATCGTCATCACCCAACGCCCGTCGTCGGTGAGGGTCGTGTCGACCGCCGACGGCAGCTCGGCCTCGACGTAGGGGTGCTCGGCCGGCTTGCCCAGGGTCGCGTCTTGCCAGGCGCGCTCGAGGTAGTCGATCGAGGGGCAGATGTTCACCCCGGCGGTCCGCATCAGCTGCTGCTCTTCGTCGCTGACACCCTCGTAGACCGGCGGCTCGGAGAGCACCATGTTGACCTTGACCGAGGCGCCGCGCGTGCGGTAGCGGCGCATGTCCTCGGCGATCTCGGTGGGGAAGTTCTCGGCCCCGGCGAGGTCGAGCACCGTGGTCTTCGGATGGGTGCCGGAGGCGACGATCGGCGCCCGGAGCTCGGTGCCGTCGGCGAGGGTGACGCCGGACACGGCGCCGTTGCGGACGTCGATCGAGGCGACGTCGGCGCCGGTCATGATCTCGGCCCCGGCGCTCTCGGCCGAGCGGGCCATCGCCTTGCTGATCGCGCCCATGCCGCCGATCACCTGACCCCATGCGCCCTCGATTCCGCCGCACTCGCCGAGCGCGTGGTGGAGCAGGTTGTAGGCGGTGCCCGGGGTCCGCGGGCCGGCCCAGACGCCGACCACGCCGCTGGACGCGGTCGAGCCCTTGAGGCCGTCGAGCTCGAAGTAGTCGTCGAGCAGGTCGCCGACGGACATCGTGAACACGCGGACCAGCTCGTGGATGTCGCGCTTGTTAAAGCCGGCCATGCGGGCGGCCTCACGCACCAGGCCGGCGAGGTCACCCGGAGCCCTGGAGCCCAGCGCCGGGGGCTCGCGCAGCATCATCGGCTTCACGAACCGAGCCGCCCGGTCCATCAGCTCCTCGAACTTCGGGTAGTTCTCGGCGTCGTGCTTGGAGTACCTGGCGATCGACTTCGCCGTGTTCTCGACCTCGTTGAAGAAGAAGATCGGCCCCTCCTCGGTCAGCGAGACGTAGGCGGGGTCGAGTGGGATCGCCCGGTAGCCGAAGTCGGCCAGCCGCAGGTCCGAGACGATCTTCGGCTGCAGCATCGAGACGACATAGGAGCACCGCGACACGCGCGCCCCGGGCCAGAGCTCCTCGGTCACGCACGCGCCGCCGAGGATGTCGCGGCGCTCGAGGCAGATCACCTTCATGCCGGCGCGCGCCAGATAGGCGGTGGTGGTGAGGCCGTTGTGGCCGCCGCCGACGATGATCGCGTCGTACGAGCGCGGACCTCGTCCGGGCGCTCCTCCGTTGGTCGAGGTGGACACGGGCGAGGCAGGCGTGGTGGCAGCTTCCATGCCCGCCACCCTAGCAAATACGTGCAGTTGACTACAAGGTCAGCTTGACGCCCGAACCGCCACCGCGTCGAGCGCCACGGCCCGCTCGCGGGTCACCGAGACCGGATTGAGCTCGAGCAATACCAGCCCCTCGCTCAGCAGCACCTCGCCGGCCCGCGAGGCGAGCTCCGCCGCGGCGTCGAGGGCGACCGGCTCGAGCCCCCGCCCTCCGGTGAGCAGTGGCGCGCCGCGCAGCGAGCGCAGCGCCCGGGCGACCCGGCCGGGCGTCGCCGGCAGCGGGACGACGGCGACATCCGCGAGCGCTTCGGTCCAGATCCCGCCGAGGCCGACGACCAGGGCCGGCACCAGGGCGTCGGCCCGCGCGGCCACCACCAGCTCCAGCCCGGGCTCGGCCATGCGCTCGATCAGCATCCGTGCGTCGGCGCCGGCGGCCGCGGAGCGCAGTCGCGCATAGGCGTGTCGCAGGGCGTCCTCGTCGGCGATCCCAAGCGCCAGGGCGCCGGCCTCGGTCTTGTGGCGGATCTCGGGCGAGGACAGCTTCAGGGCCACCGGCCAGCCGATGCGGCGCGCGACCGCGAGGCACTCATCAACGCTGCCGGCGGTGCCGCCCAGGGGCACCGCCACACCCGCCTCGCGGAGCAGCTCCTTCGACTCGGCCTCGTCGAGCCACACCCCGTCACCGGGCGCGCCCGCGGCGCGCGTCGCCGCGGCGATCTCGCGCAGGCGCGGGGGATCGGCGGGCGGGCGGCGGAGCGCGCGGGCACAGAGCAGCGCGGTGCGCAGGCCGGCGATCGCGGGCAGGCCGCGCTCGGAGAGCTCGAGCGCGGTGGCGTTGTCGAGTAGGTCAGGGAGCGTCGAGGCGATGATCGTCGCCGCCCGGGTGTCGTTGGCGCCCTCGACGAGACCCTCGCGGGTCGGTTCCCAGGAGGGGTCCGCGTCGTCGGGGTGGTCGTAGCAGAGCAGCAGCTGGTCGATCGACGGGTCGTTGCCCACCGCGGTGACGATCTCACGCAGGCGTGGCGTCTCGCCCCAGATCATCGACGTGTAGTCGAGCGGGTTGCCGATCGTCGCCTGGTCGGGGAGCAGGTCCGCGAGTCGCCGCTCGGTAGCGGGTGACAGGGCCGGCAGCTCGAGCCCGATCGCCGACGCCTGGTCGCCGGCGACCCCCGAGTCGCCGCCGGAGCAGGTGAGCACCGCGAGCCCCCCGTCGCCGCGCGGACGCGCCCGCGGCTCGGCCAGCGCCTTGGTGAGCTCCAGCAGGTCGTGGAAGTCCTCGGCCCAGGCCGCGCCCGCCTCCTCGACGAGGGCGCGAAACACGCGCTGGTCGCCGGCGAGCGAGCCGGTGTGGGCTGCGGCCGCGCGCGCGCCGGCGGCCGACGAGCCGACCTTGAGCACCGCGACCCCCACGCCGCGCTCGGCGCACAGCGCCAGCGCCTCGGCGAGCTTCGCGCCGTCGTCGTCGGACTCGAGGAAGAGGGCCACGGAGCGCACCCCGTCGCGGCCGGCGAGCGCCGCGAGCCAGTCGCTGGCGTCGGCGACCGTCTGGTTGCCGGTCGAGACCACGGTGTGCCAGCGGATCCCGCGCCGCGAGCCGAGCGCGTTCACCCCGACGTTGCCGCTCTGGGTGACCATCGCCACCGAGCCCGGCTCGAGCGGCCCGACGCGGTCGCCCCAGATCGCCGCGCGCGAGGCGACGGCGACGATTCCGTTGCCATTCGGGCCGCAGACGGGGAGGTCGTGCGCGCGAGCGATCTCGCGCAGCTCGGCCTCGTGGGCGCGGCCCGCCGCGATCTCGCCGAAGCCGGCCGACAGCACCACGGCGCCCCGGCAGCCGCGCTCCACGCCGGCGATGAGGGCCCCCGCGACCGAGGGCGCGGGGATCGCGACCACGAGCGCGTCGACGGGCTCGGGCAGCTCGGAGATCTCGGGGACGCACGCGCGCCCGAGCACCTCCCGACGCTTCGGGTTTACGCCCCAGACGTGGCCCTCGAACCCCGCTCGCTCGAGGTTTCGAAGCACGTTGCCGCCGTAGGAGTCGTCGCGGTCCGTCGCCCCGACGACGGCGATCGATCGCGGCGCAAGCAGCGGGCTCAGGTCCATGGCGAAGTGCGTCGAGCTGGCGAGGGTGGCCGGGTAGCGAGGGACGAAGGGCTTAGTGCAGCATCCGCTCGACACCACGCCGCTCCAGCCCCCTGGCGACGATCAGCCGCTGGATCTCGCTCGTTCCCTCCCAGATCCGGTCAACGCGCAGCTCGCGCAAGAACCGCTCGGCGACGTTGGAGCGCATGTAGCCCCGGCCGCCGAAGGCCTGGACGCAGCGGTCGGCGCACCGGCACGCGGCCTCGCTCATGAACAGCTTCGCCATCGAGGCCTTGTGGTGGACGATCTTGGGGTCGGCGCCGGCGTCGGCGAGCTCGGCGACGGTGAAGGTGAGCAGCCGCCCGGCGGCGCAGTCGGCGGCCGAGTCGGCGAGGGGGAAGGAGACCCCCTGGTGATCGAAGACGCGGGCGCCCGCCCTGCTCGCGGGCAGTCGTCCAGTCGACGGTCTCGTCGAGCAGCCGCCACATCGCCCCGCTGCAACGGGCCGCGATCCCGAGCCGCTCCTCCGTGAACCATTCGCGCTGCACGTCGTCGCCGCCGCCGATGCCGCCGATGACGTCGGTCTCGGCGATCTCGACGTCGGTGAAGCGGATCGTCGGGTGGCCGTCGGGATAGTTGTGGGTGAAGGCCGGGTTGTCGACGATCTCGATCCCGTCGAGCGAGGCGTCGACGACGAAGAGGGTCGGCAGCTTGTCGGCGCCGTCGATCAGGTTCGCCATCACGACGTAGACCTCGGCGTGGTCGCCCCCGGTCACGAACCACTTCTCGCCGTTGATCCGATAGCCGGCGTCGGTGCGCTCGGCGGTGGACGTGATCTGGGACGGATCCGAGCCCGCGTCGCGCTCGGTGACCGCGTAGGCGTCCTTCGACTCGCCGCGCAGCGCGGGGCGCAGGTAACGGTCGATGTGCTCGTCGGAGGCGTGCGCCCAGACGTTGTAGGCCTGGGGGACGTGCCAGACGATCGCGTTCGTCGTCCGCCCGAACTGCTCCTCGACCACCGTCCACTCGACCCTGTTCCAGCCCTGGCCGCCGTGTTCGCGGGCGTGCATGCCGCCGTCGAGTCCGGCGTCGATCGACGCGCGCTTGACCTCGGCGATCGCCTCCGGCGGCAGCTTGCCGCCCAGCGATTCGGCCTGCTCCTCGAGCGGCATGATCACGTCCTCGACGAATCGCCGCGCACGAGCTTGCAGGTCGAGCGCCTCGGGGGAAAGCTCCACGGGCGCCGGTTCGAGCGACTTGACCTCCATCACTCATGGACAGTAACATGCGATTGACTACAAGGTCAACGGGCCCCTCGCGCGGCCCTTTACGCGGTCAGGAGGCCGAGCCGTGAGCACGCAGGGCAATACCAGGATCCAGCTCGACCTCGACCCGCGCGACGTCGCGCTCACCCAACGGCCCGTTGAGCGGGCGACGATGCTCCCGCCGGCCGCGTTCGCCGACCCGTCGGTCCTCGAGTGGGAGCTCGACCAGATCTTCCGCGGCTGGGTCGTCGCCGCGCACGTCACGGCCGTCGACGAGCCGGGCAAGTTCATCGTCCGCCAGCTCGGCACGGACAGCGTCGTGATCATCGCCGGCGAGGACGGCACCCCGCGCGCCTTCCTGAACGTATGTCGCCATCGCGGCGCCCAGCTCGTCGAGGAGTCCGAGGGCCAGGTGCGCAAGCGGCTGCGCTGCCCTTACCACGCCTGGTCGTACGACCTCGACGGCGAGCTGCGCGCGGCCCCGCACATGGACGGGGTCGAGGACTTCGACTACTCGTGCAACGGCCTGCTCGGCGTCCGCCTCGCGGTCGTCGGCGGGCTGGTGTTGATCGATCTCTCCGGCGAGGCGCCCGACCCCACCGACCACGTGGGCGAGCTGATCGAGCACCTCGACCGCTACCGCCTCACCGAGCTGCGGCGGGCCGGCGACACCACATACGAGGTGAAGGCGAACTGGAAGGGGATCGCCGAGAACTACAACGAGTGCCTGCACTGCCCCGGCGTCCATCCGGAGCTCAACGCGCTCAGCCATTACATGAGCGGCGAGGAGGTGATCGGCGAGGGCTCCTGGTGCGGCGGCTCGATGACCCTGCGCGAGGACGCCTCCACGATGGCGCTCGAGGAGGCGGGCCACACCGCGAGCCGGCCGCCGATCGAGGGGCTGACCGAGGAGCAGGCCAACACGGTCCTCTACTTCGCGCTCTTCCCCAACGCGCTCGTCTCCCTGCACCCCGACTACGTGATGCTGCACACCCTGTGGCCGCAGGCGCCGGGCCACACCCACGTCACCTGCGAGTGGTTCTTCGAGCCGGCGACGATGGCCCGCGACGATTTCGATCCCTCGGACGCGATCGGCTTCTGGGACATGGTCAACAAGCAGGACTGGTACGTGTGCGAGCTGCAGCAGAAGGGCGTCGGCACCCGCAACTACACGGCGGGCCGCTACTCGGCGGAGGAGGTCGACGTGCACGCCTTCGACCTGATGGTCGCCAACCGCTACATGGAAGCTCTGCGCTCCGACGTCGAGGTGCCCGCGTGAGGCGGAGCGAAGCGAAGCCGAGCCGCGCCGCTGTTGAGGCGCCTTATTTGAATCGCAGCGGACGCGGCGGCAGAGGAGGACGGGGCCGATGAAGAACGAAATCGCTGAGCAGCTCGGCGAGGTCGGGCTGCCGCAGCCGGTGTCGGAGCTCGCCGCCAAGGACTGGGACGCGATCGTCGTCGGCGGCGGCCACAACGGCCTCACGGCGGCCGCGTACCTGGCCCGCGCCGGCAAGTCCGTGCTCGTGCTCGAGCGGCGCGAGCGCCTCGGCGGCGCCGCGACGCTGGAGCGGCCGTTCTCCGACGACCGCTACGTCGTCAGCCCCTGCGCCTACGTCGTCGGCCTGCTCGACCAGCTCGTGATCGACGAGCTCGACCTCCACAAGCGCGGCCTGCGCTACTGGGTCGCCGATCCCAACCTCTGGGTCCCGTTCGACGACGGCAGCGCCTTCGCGCAGTGGCTCGACCCGGCCAAGACGCAGGCGAGCCTCGAGCAGTTGGGCGTCTCGAAGAAGGACATCGACGGTTACTGGGCCTACGAGGAGCTGTTCGACGACGTCCGCAAGCTGCTGCGCAAGGGTGACCGCGACACCTGGGTCGGCGACACCCCGACCCGTGACGAGATCGAGGACCTGCTCGGCGGCTCGCAGGAGATGATCGACCTCGTCTTCGAGGCGTCGATCGCCGACGTCCTGGAGCAGTACATCGAGGACGAGCGGCTCAAGACGGCGCTCTTCGGCCAGGGGATCATCGGCACCTGGGGCGGGCCGTACGAGCCCGGCACGGCGTCGATCAAGCTCATGCACTACCAGGGCGACCTCGACGGCCAGGGCCCCGTGTGGGGCTACGTCGAGGGCGGCATGGGGATGTGCTCGTTCGCGATCGCCGACGCCGCCGCCGAGTACGGCGCCGTGCTCGCGTGCGGAGTCCCCGTGGAGCGGATCACCCCGGGCGAGGGCGTGACGCTGGAGGACGGCACCGAGCTCCGGGCGCACACCGTGATCTGCAACGCCGATCCGAAGCGGATGGCGGGCCTGCTCGCCGACGCGGAGGTCGACGGCGAATTCCGCGAGCGTCTCGACGCGTGGAAGATCCGCAGCCCCGTGGTGAAGTTCAACGCCCGCCTCGACCGGCTGCCGAACTGGACCGCGGCGCCCGGCGAGACCTGGCCGGCGCAGGCGACCGTCGACGCCACCGGCACGATGGCCGAGGCCCAGGCCGCGTTCGAGCGCTGCGACGCCGGCGAGCCCGCCGTCGCCTTCGGCGAGATCTACATCCAGACCGGTTACGACCCGAGCCCGGCGCCGGAGGGCAAGCACCTGTTGAGCGTCTTCGGCCAGTACGCGCCGTACGACATCGCGGGCTCGAACTGGGACGCGGCGCGCGACGGCGTGGCGAAGCAGTTCATCGACCTGATCTCGCGCTTCGCCCCGGACTTCCGCGAGTGCCTGGCCGAGCACGAGGTGCTGGGGCCGCCGGACATCGAGTCGCGGATCGGTCTCACCGGCGGCAACATCTTCCAGGGCGAGGTCACCCCGGACCAGATGTGGGAGGGCCGCTTCGCCGCCCGGACCCCGGTCGAGGGGCTCTACATGTGCGGCGCCGCCACCCACCCCGCCGGCAGCGTGATCGCGCTCAACGGCCGCAACGCCGCCTCGGCGGTGCTCGCGGACCAGGGCGCCTCGGTCGCGACGGCCTAGGCCCGCCGCCACCCGCGACGGGTCCTTTCCGTCCGTGGGACGGACGTTAGGCGCCCGTCGCGCGGGGTCAGTCGGTGGCGTCGGAGCGCGCCTGCGCCTCGGTCGCGAACGCCTCGAAGCGCACCACCTCGTCGCCGTCGAACGTGTAGCGGAGCCAGAACCGGCCCTCGACGGCGGCGCCGCTCGCCCGGCCGATGCCGCGCTGCAGGACGTCCGCGATCACCCGGTCGCCGACCTCGAAGGCGTCCTCGATCGTCATCGAGAACTCGGAGAACTCCGAGGTCCAGTCGTTCCACATCGCGATCACGCCGTCGGGCCCGTGGTAGACCTGCGGGTCGGGAAGGGGCGCGACTCGCGCCGCGACGATCTCCTCGCTCGCCGGCGCGAGCGCCGTTTCGAGGTCGCCGCGCAAGAACGCGTCCAGCGTCTCGCGCGCCAGCTCGATTCGGTCCCGGGGTCGGTCCACTAGCGCCCGTGGCCGCCGATCGCCGCGCGGTCGAGGCTCTCCATGGCCTCCGCCAGCCAACGGCGAAAGAATCGGCGACCGACCATCGCGTCGATTACCCGGTCGCGCCTGCGCATCGGGTCCAGGCCAAAGGTCGCATCGACGAACGTGGCGCCCTGAGCATCGGCCAGCTGCCAGTGGGCGTACATACCGCTGAGCGTGCAGTGCATGCGGATCGCGTGGAGCTCTTCGACCTCATCGATGAGGAACGCCGCCTCGTCGCGGCCAAACAGCGGCTGGTGGGAAATCTGGATGAACTCGGCCCCTTCGTCGAAGCGCTCGCCCTGGATCTCGAACACCCGCGGCACCCAATCCGGATAGCGGGCCGGGTCGCCGACCAGCGCCCAGACGCTGGCGACCGGAGCGTCGATCAATGCCTGCTCGTGGACCTCGGACACGGTCCAAGTATCGCGACGCGGCCGGGTTCAGATCCCGGAGGCGCGATGGACGATGCGGCCGTCGACCATCGTCAACCGCGACTTCGCCTTGGAGACCTTCGTCAGTGGCACCTTGAGGAGGTCACGGTCGCAGACCACGAGGTCGGCGGCCAGCCCCGGGACGAGCCGCCCGGTGAGGTTCTCCTGGTGGAGCTGGAAGGCGGAGTTGCGTGTGTGCATCACCAGCGACGCCTTGAGCTTGATCCCCTGGTCGCGGAACAGCGGCTTCGGGTCGCCCGCGTAGACCTCGTCCGCGGTCCGGTTCACGGCCATCTCGATCTGGCGGAAGGGGAGCAGCGGGTCGACCGGCCAGTCGCTGCCGCCGCACAGCAGCGCGCCGGCCTTGCGCAGCGAGCCGGCCGGGTAGGTGTTGCGCCAGCGCTTGCGCCCGAGGTAGTCGCGCAGGCGCTCGACCGTGTAGCTGTCGCGCTCGGCCCACTGCATCTGCATGCTCGCGAGCACGCCGAGCTTGGCGAAGCGGCCGAAGTCGTCCGGGTCGACGAGCTCGAGGTGGGTGATCGTGTGCCGGTTGTCGGTGCGTCCGTTCGCCTTGAGCGCCGCCTCGAAGCCGTCGAGGCCCGACCGCACAGCGCGGTCGCCGATCGCGTGGATGTGCACCTGCCAGCCCGCCGCGTCGGCCGCGGTGATCGCCGCGTCGGCGACCTTGGGCCTCCAGTAGGTCGGGCCGCGGTCGTTGCCCCGGACCCATCGAGGATCGTCCTTGGACCCCTTGTTGACCCGGTAGGGCTTCAGCAGCGCGGCGGTCTGGGTCGGGTACTCGATCACCCCGTCGAAGAACATCTTCAGGTTGTCGATCGCGACGCCGGGACGCGCGTGGGTGGAGCGCAGCCCCTCGACCCGGGCCAGCATCGCCGCCGGGTCGGCGGCCTCGTCGCCCTCGACCTGGAGCGCGACGTGCGGGCGCAGCGGCAGCGGCCCGCGGTCGGCGAGCGTCGCCAGGGCGGTGAGCTCGCGCTCGCGCACGGCGGCGTGCAGGCAGGTGGTGATCCCCGCCTCGGCCATCAGCTCATAACCGGCGGCGAGCGCATCGGCGTCCTGCTCGGGCGTCGGGGGCGGGATCTTCGACGCGACCAGGCCGATCGCGTTGTCGAGCAGGATCCCGGTCGGCTCGCGCCCGGGCCCGCGGCGGATCTCCCCGCCCGGCGGGTCGGAGGTCGAGGCGTCGATGCCCCCGATCGCCAGCGCGCGCGAGTTGGCGAGCGCGATGTGCCCGTCAAGCGAGTAGACGATGATCGGCCGCCGCGTCGGCAGGCTGTCGAGGTCCTCTTTGGTCGGCAGCTTGTCCATCGCGGTCGCGTCCCACAGCTGGACCTCCATCCAGCCGTCGGGCTCGCGGTCGGCCGTCTTCTCCACCAGCTTGCGCATCCGCTTGATGAACTGCTCGAGGTCGAGGATCGCGTAGTTGAGGCTCGGCTGGGTGAGCAGTACGCCGCCGTCGAACGGGTGGCTGTGCCCGTCGTGGACGCCCGGCATCACGGTGGCGCCGCCGGCGTCGATGATCTCGGTCTGCGGCCCGGCGACCGCTCGCGCCTGATCGTCGGAGCCGACCGCGATGACCTTGCCTCCGCCGACCGCAACGGCCGTGGCGTTTCGCACCGAGCCGTCCATCGAGAGGACTCGGCCGCCGAGGATCACGGTGTCGGCGATCGCCGCCGCCTGACCGAACGCCAGGCCCCCTCTCAGCACGGTCGCCGTGCCGGCCACCGCCGCTCCCCGCTTGATGAACGAGCGACGCGAGATCGCGCGTCGGCGCGAGAGTCCCTGACTCGCGTCATCTCCTGCCACCCGCGGCATCTTCGCATCACTGACCACAAAGTCAACTCCCGCCGTACCCGCGAGTAGGCTCGATTCGTGGCCTCCGACGCCCGCGCGCGCATTCTCGAGGCGGCCTGCGACCTGATCGCCTCCGACGGGATCGACGATGTGCGCATCGCGCGCGTCGCCACCAGGGCCAGAGCCTCGACCGCGCTCGTCCACCACTACTTCTCCACCCGCGAGGAGCTGCTCGAGCAGGCGCTGATCCACTCCTACGAGACGGCGGGCGAGGAACGCTTCGCCGACGAGGCGGAGCCGGACCCGAGTTCGACCCGCGGTCTCGGCCGCGCGATCGACGCGTCGCTCCCGTACCCGGGCGCCCAGGAGCGCGACTGGACGCTGTGGGTCGAGCTCTGGCTGCGAGCGGTCCGCGACCCGGAGTTGCGCCACCTCGCCGCCGACCTCTACGGCCGCTACCGCGAGTTCTTTGAGACCTTCATCGCCGCCGGGTTGAGCAGCGGTGAGTTCACCTCCGACCGACCGGCCGTCGAGCTCGCCGACCTGGCCGTCGCCCTGGTGGACGGGCTCGGCATCCGGGCCCTCGTCCGCGATCCGGCGGTCGATGTCGGGCGGGCCCGTGAGCTCGTCGCGAGCGAGCTCGGACGCGCGCTCGGCGTTGAGCCCGCCGCGCTGCTCGCTACCGACTGACCGGGCCGGCGCACCACACCCAGGGCTAGAGCTCTCACACCTGGGGGGCGGGCCTTCACACGCAGGGTGCCTGGTTGGGGGCGACCCGCGCACCGAGCATCGATCGCGGGCCGGTAGCCGCCGGCCGCACACCGATCGAAGGGACTCAAGATGCTCACGTTCACCAGGCTTTGCGGCGCCCTGGCCGCGCTCTGCGCGCTCGCCGCCGCCGCCCCCGCCGCGGCCGCCGCGGCGCCGAGCTGCGCCGGCGCGAAGGCGACGATCGTCTCCGGCGCCCATCGGATCAACGGCACCGACCACGCCGACGTGATCGTCGCGACGTCGTCTGCCGAGGTCCACGCCGGCGCCGGCGGCGACCGGATCTGCGCCGGCGACGGCGACGACTCCGTCTACGCCGGCGGGGGCTCGGACATCGTCCGGCCGGGCGACGGCCGCAACTACGTTGACGCGGGCGGCGGCGCCGACCGGATTCGCTCCGGCGGCGGGCGCGACCAGCTCGACGGCGGCCCCGGCGGGGACACGATGTACGCCGGCGACGGTGCCGACGACGTCCACGGCAAGTCGGGCGACGACCGCGTCTACGGCGAGGCGAATCCCGCCGACAAGGCCGACGACGTCTCCGGCGGGTCGGGTTCGGACCTCGTTCACGGCGGGGCCGGGGACGACGTGCTCTCCGACGGGCCCGGCGCCGACGCCGTCCAGGGCGATCCCGGCGAGGACCTGATCAAGCCGCAGGACGACGGGACCCCCGACCAGTACAGCGGCGGCTTCGGGGTCGACACGATCACCTACGTCGGCGACTACGACAGCTACTTCGCCGACGGGGTCACGGTCTCACTCGACGGGGCCACCAACGACGGCACGGATTGCCCGGCGCAATGCGAGGGCGACAACGTCACGAGCGACGTCGACAACGTCGTCGGCAGCTCCGGCAACGACACGCTTGTCGGCGGCATCGGCGTCAACGTGATCGACGGGGGCTATGGCCTCGACTCGATCGACGGCCACGACGGGAACGATCTCGTTCGCGGCGGCCCCGACGCCGACATGCTCGGCGGCGGCCTCGGCGCCGACACCCTCCGCGGTGAGGACGGCGACGACTCGCTCGACGGTGGCGCCGACACCGACAGCTGTTACGGCGACGACGGTGTCGACACCGCGACGGCGTGCGAGACCGCGATCGGGATCCCGTAGGCGCCCGCCGACCGCGACGACCCGAGATCGCCATGTTCTCCTCCGATGGCAGGGCCCCCAGGGGCGCCCGCCGGGCGCGGCTCGCGCTCGGCGCGGCGCTCCTGGCGGGTGCGCTGATCGCCTCGTGCGGCGGGGCCGGCTGGGGCACCGCCCAGGCGCCCGACCGCCCGAACGTGCTCGTCGTGCTGACCGACGATCAGCCGGTCGGCATGACGAGCAGGATGCCGATCCTCAGCTCGACCCCGGGCTTCGCGCGCTTCGACTCCTACTACGACAACAACCCGCTCTGCTGCCCGACCCGCGCCACCCTCCTGTCCGGGCTGTACTCGCACCACACCGGGGTCGAGACGAACCTGCAGGCGTCGCGCTTCGACGACTCGGCGACGCTCGCCACGTGGCTACAGGGGGCCGGCTACGAGACCGGCCTGTTCGGCAAGTACCTCAACAACTACCCGTGGCAGCGCGGCACCGGCTACGTGCCGCCCGGCTGGGATCGCTGGGCCGCGTTCACGCCCGACGCCTCCTACTACGACTACACGCTCGTCGGCGAGCAGGGGACCGCGGCGTACGGCGACGAGCCCGCCGACTACTCGACCGACGTGCTCGCGGGCCGCGTGGACGAGTTCATCCGCGGCGCGGACCAGCCGTTCTTCGCCTGGTTCGCGCCGTACGCGCCACACGCGCCGCGCACCCCGGCCCCGCGCCACCAACGCGCGTTCGCCGACGCTCGCGTGACCCTGCCCGCGAACTTCAACAAGGTGGCCGACGGGGCGCCGCGCTGGTGGGGACAGCGACAGCGCCTGGAGCGCCACGACGAGCAGCGGGCCACGCGTGACCAGTGGCGCTCGCTGCAGGCGGTCGACGAGGCGATCGGGCGGTTCGTCGAGACGCTGCGCGCGCAGGGCGAGCTCGACGACACGGTGATCCTCTTCCTCTCCGACAACGGCTACTCGCTCGGCTCGCATCGCAATCCGTGGAAGGACTGCGCCTACGAGGAGTGCGTGCACCTGCCGCTGTGGATCCGCTGGCCCGGGCATACGGACGCCGGGCAGCGGATCGGGGCGCTGGCCGGGAGCATGGACATCGCCCCGACGATCGCCGAGCTGGCGGGGACGACGCCGACCTCGCCGGTCGACGGCACCAGCCTCGTGCCGCTGCTCACGGGGGAGCGCAGCTCGCTGGACCGTCCGATCCTGCTCCGCCACGTCCACTACGGCGGGGTCGCACCGAGCTTCTGGGGCCTGCGGACGGAGCGCTGGACCTACGTCGAATACCGATCCGGGGAGCGCGAGCTCTACGACGACGAGGCCGATCCGCACCAGCTCCGCAACCTCGCGGGTCGTCGCGGGTTCTCGAAAACGGAGCGTGCCTTGCACCGCGAGCTCTCGGAGATGCGTGCTCGCTGAAAGGGGAAAGGTTGCGCTCGCGTTAGCTCAGGAGTAGTTTTCTGAACCGAGTTCAGGATTGGGCCGGAGGCCCGGCAGAGAGGAGCAGGAGCGGAGGGTGAGCCCCCGACCGCAGATCGACCACATCCGCAGGCCGCAGCTGCTTGCGGCCGCAGCCGACGTGATCGCGGAGCGTGGCCTTGCGGGAACCCGGATCGCCGACGTCGCCGAGCGGGTCGGCACGAGCTCGGCGGCCGTCCTCTACTGGTTCTCGTCCAAGGACGAGCTCCTGGCCGAGGCGCTGATCGCCGACGAGGAGCGCTTCGCCGAGGAACTGGTGAGCGCGCTGGCCGGGATCGCGGATCCGGCGGCGAAGCTCCTGCGGCTGATCGACGCCTGCGTCGACGACAACAACTGGACGATGTGGCTCGAGATCTGGGCGCGCGCCCGCCACGACGATCGTCTGCGGCGCGCCCGCCAACAGCTCGACGACGACTGGCGCGGCCTGATCGCCCGCATCGTGCGCGACGGGACCGCGGACGGCACCTTCGCGCCCACGAATGCCGACGAGGCCGCGCTCGGCCTCGCGGCGCTGATCGACGGGCTCGCCGTGCAGGTGACGCTGGGCGACGCGACCATCAGCCGCGGCTTCATGCGCGACATCTGCGTCGAGTCCGCCGACCGGATGCTCGGCGTCGACCTCCGCGCCGCCGCGGCGTCCGCCGGCGAGGCGGTGCCGGCGTGAGCCAGCTCTCTCGTCGCGAGCTCCTGGTGGCGGGCGGCGGCCTGGCCCTCGGGGCCTACGGCCTCTCGGGCTGCACGGTCGAGCGCTCGGTCGACAAGTCGGCGGAGGGCCAGATCATCAAGCCGAAGATCGACGGCGACCTGCTGCTCTACAACTGGGCCCAGTACATGGACCCCGACCTCAAGAAGCGGTTCTCCGAGAAGTACGGCGTCGAGGTCAACGAGGTCAACTTCGACAACCTCGAGGCGATGGTGATCAAGCTCCGCAGCGGCGCCGCCTACGACCTGATCTGGCCCAGCACGGAGTACGTCTACCGGCTCAACAAGGAGGGGTTGCTGGCGAAGTTCGACCGCGGCCTGCTGCGCAACAACGACAACATCTCGAGCTTCTACGACAGCCCGTGGTGGGACCCCAACAACGATCTCGGGGTGCCGTACACGTACTACACCACCGGGATCGCCTGGCGCGAGGACGAGGTCTCAGGGATGACCGGGTCCTGGAACGACCTCATGAATCCCGACGGCGCGGGGCGGATGTTCATCCTCGACGACTTCCAGGAGGCGATCGGCGAGGCGAACCTGCTCAACGGCTTCGACCTCAACACCGAGGACTCCGCCGAGCTCGAGCAGTCGAAGCAGACGCTGCTCGACCAGAAGGAGAACGCGCGCGGCTTCTCGACCAACAGCACCTCGAACCTGGTCTCGGGGGCGGCGGCGATTCACCAGGCGTGGAACGGCGACATCGTCAACGTCCGCAACCAGGTCGACAACCCCGAGCTGTTCCACTACGAGACCTGCTCGGAAGGGGTTCCGGTCGGCACCGACCTGATGAGCATCCCGATCACGGCCCGCAGCCCGGGCACGGCGATGCTGTTCATGGACTGGATCCTGGAACCGGAGAACGCGGCTCAGAACGTCGCCTGGAACGGCTACCCCCAGCCGTGCGAGGGCGGCAAGCAGGAGTTCGCGAAGCTGGTCAAGGACGAGCCCTCGATCGACGTCGACCTCGAGACGCTCGCGGCCGGGGCGATGGAGTACCGGCTCGATAACCCCGAGGCGCGCCAGGAATGGACTTCGCTGTTCACCGAGGTCAAGGCGGCGTGAGCGCCGCGTGACCGCGGGCGGCTTCTGGACCCGTTTCCTGCTGCCGGGCGGGATCTGGCTGCTGCTGTTGTTCGCGGTGCCGCTGGTTCTCGTGTTGGCGCTCTCGTTCGGCTACGTCGACGACCTCGGGCGCGCCGTCTACTCGACCAAGCTCGACAACTACTCGGACTCGTTCAACCCGACCTACCTCCCGGTGTTGCTGCGGTCGGTGCTCTACGCGCTCACGACCACCGTCCTCTGCCTGGTGATCGGCTACCCGGTCGCCTATTACATCGCCCGGTACGGGGGCCGTTACCGCAACGTGCTGATCGCGCTGCTGGTGCTGCCGTTCTTCGTCAACTACCTGGTCCGCACCTACGCATGGGTCGCGCTGCTGGCCGACGACGGGCTGGTCAACTCGGCCCTCGTCGACACCGGCCTGCGCAGCGAGGGGATCCAGTTCATCAACACCCCCGTCGCGGTCATCGGCGGCCTCGTCTACGGCTATCTGATCTTCATGATCCTGCCGGTCTACGGCTCGCTCGAACGCCTCGACCGCTCGGTGATCGAGGCCGGCAAGGACCTCTACGGCACGCCGCTGCAGACGTTCCTGCACGTCACCCTGCCGCTGACGAAGCAGGGGATCCTCGCCGGCGCCGTCCTCTGCTTCCTGCCCTCCGTGGGCGACTTCGTCTCCGCGCAGCTGCTCGGCGGCACCGACACCTACATGGTCGGCAACCTGATCCAGGACCAGTTCTTCTCCGCCAACAACTGGCCCTTCGGCGCCGCGCTGACCGTGGTGCTGATGCTCTTCCTCTCGGTCTGGATGGTCGCCTACCTGCGCTCGGCGGCCCGTGACGTGAGGGGCGCGCGCGATCTGATGGAGACGCATGCCTTCGACAAGCCGCGGATCCTGCGCGTCTGGAGCCTGCTCGTCTACCTCTTCCTGTTCACGCCGATCCTCGTCGTGGTCCTGTTCTCGTTCAACGGGATCAAGTCGCTGACCAACTTCGACGGCTTCTCGTTGCAGTGGTACAGCGAGTTCCTCAACGACCCCACCCTGCGCGAGTCGCTGTTCACCTCGCTCGAGATCGCCTTCCTGACGATGCTCGCGGCGACCGTGATCGGCACCATGCTGGCGATCGGCCTGGTCCGCTCGCGGGCGCGCTGGGCGCCGGGCGCGAACATCCTCATGCTCGTGCCGCTCGTCGTGCCGGAGATCATCACCGGGATCTCGGCGCTGCTGATCTTCAGCCAGCTCGGGATCGCGCTCTCGTTCTGGACGATCGTGATCGCCCACATCACCTTCTCGATCTCCTACGTGACGATCGTCGTGCGCGCCCGGATGGCCGCCATCACACTCGAGGTCGAGGAGGCGGCGATGGACCTCGGGGCCACCCGCTGGCAGGCGGTCCGGATGGTGCTGGTGCCGGCGCTGTGGCCGTCGGTCGTCGCCGCCGGCTTGCTCACGTTCGCCTTTTCGTTCGACGACTTCGTGCTCTCGTTCTTCACGACCGGCGAGGACCTGCAGCCGCTGCCGGTGCGGATCTGGTCGGCGATCCGGTTTGGGGTCACGCCGACGATCAACGCGATCGGAACCCTGATGATGGTCATCTCGCTGACCGCGATCGCGCTCGCCGTGCTGCTGCCACGGCTCTTCGGACGCCGCGAGAGCGGGCTCAAGGTGCTAACCGCAGGAGAGGGATAGGAGTCGATGGCCGAGGCAATCCGGATCGAGAACGTGACCAAGCGCTTCGGCGAGCAGACCGCCGTCGACGACATCAACCTGACGATCGAGCAGGGCGAGTTCTTCTCGCTCCTCGGGCCCTCCGGCTGCGGCAAGACGACGACCCTGCGGATGCTCGCGGGGTTCGAGGTTCCCAGCGAGGGCACAATCCGCCTCGAGGGCGAGCCGGTGGAGAACGTCCCGCCCTACAAGCGGGACGTCAACATGGTCTTCCAGAGCTACGCGCTGTTCGACCACCTGGACATCGCCGACAACGTCGCCTTCGGGCTGCGGCGCAAGAAGGTCGCCAAGGACGAGATCAAGCGGCGGGTGAGCGACGCGCTCGAGCTCGTCAACCTCGCGGAACGGTCGACCGCGCGCACCAACGAGCTCTCGGGCGGGCAGCGCCAGCGGGTCGCGTTGGCGCGCGCGCTCGTGAACCGGCCGAAGGTGCTGTTGCTCGACGAGCCGCTCGGGGCGCTCGACCTGAAGCTGCGCCGCCAGATGCAGGTCGAGCTGAAGCAGATCCAGCGCGAGGTCGGGATCACCTTCGTCTACGTCACGCACGACCAGGAGGAGGCGCTGGCGATGTCGGACCGGATCGCGGTGATGAACTTCGGCCGGGTCGCCCAGTGCGGGGCTCCCGAGGACATCTACGAGCACCCGACCGAGGAGTTCGTCGCCGGGTTCATCGGGGTCTCGAACCTGATCGAGGGCGTGGTCACCGACGACAGCAGCGTCCGGATCGCGAACGGGACGCAGCTGCGGGCGAACCTGCCCGACGACGTCGACCGGGGTGACACGGTCAACCTCTCGGTGCGGCCGGAGAAGATCGCCGTCGACGACCTCGAGGACGGGATGGTGACCCTGGATGGCACGGTGGTCTCGCGCGTGTACCTCGGCGTCAGCACCCAGGTCACGGTCTCGGTGGGCGACGGCGCGAACCTCGTGGCGCTCGAGCAGGCGACGTACCGGTCGAGCGCCGACGATCGCTGGGACGCCGGGACCAAGGTCAAGCTCGGCTGGCACCCCGAGCACTGCCTGATCCTGCGCTGAGAGACGGACTTGCGCGCGGCGGTGATCGGCGCCGGACTGGCCGGCCTCGCGGCGGCCGACGCGCTCGCCGCGGCGGGCTGGGACGTCGAGGTGCTCGAGGCTCGCGATCGGGTCGGCGGGCGCACCTGGTCGCGGCCGCTCGGCCAACGGCGCGACGGTCGAGATGGGGGCCGAGTTCATCCTCCCGGGCAACACCGAGGTCCGCGCGCTCGCCACCGAGCTCGGGCTCGGGCTCTGGGACAAGGGCATGCGCTACGGCAAGCGCGAGCCGCGGGGCGGGCTCGGCGTCAGCGACCCTGAGCTCGACGAGGGCGTCGCGGCGGTGGCGGCCGCGCTGGCCGAGCTCAATGGCCGGCCGACCGCCCGCGAGCTGCTCGACTCGCTGGCGATCGCCGCCGGGGCGCGGGAGGCGATCCTCGCCCGGCTGGAGATCTCCTCCGCCAGTCCCGGCGACCACGTGCCCGCGATCGACATGGCCGGCCTCGCGCACATCGACGACAAGCAGGCGCCGAGCGTCGCCGGCGGCAACCAGGGCCTGTCGATCGCGCTCGCCGAGCGGCTGCCCACGCCGGTCGCGCTCGGCGATCCCGTGGAGACGGTGACGTGGCGACCCGGCGAGGTGCGTGTGCGGACCCAAGCCGGGCGCGAGGTCGAGGCCGACGCCTGCGTCGTTGCGGTCCCCGCCAGCGTCGGCGACCGGATCCGCTTCCAGCCCGAGCTCCCGCCGGCGAAGGTCGAGGCGTTTGCCCGAGTCCGCTACGGGCACGCCGCGAAGCTCTTCGTGCCGCTCGCCGAGCCCGTCGCGCCGGGCGCCGTGATGAACGTCCCCGAGCGCTGGTGGTGCTGGACGGCGACCGGCGCCGGCGACGAGCCGATGCCCGTGGTCAGCTGCTTCGCCGGCTCGGCACCGGCGCTCGAGCGCCTCGAGCTCGGCGGCGGGCCGGGGCGCTGGCTGGAGTCCCTGGCCGCGGTGCGCCCGGAGCTACCGCTCGAGCCCGAGGGCGCCGTGCTCGCGGTCTGGGACGACGACCCGTGGGTCCGCGCCGCGTACTCGGTTGCGCCCTCGCCCCAGCTGGCCGCCGCCCTGGCCGAGCCGGTCGGCCCGCTTGCGTTCGCGGGCGAACACACGGCCGGGCCGTACCACGCGCTCATGGAGGGCGCGATCCGCAGCGGGCGGCGGGCCGCGGGGGACCTGGGGCGGCCCATCGCCTGACCGCCGGCGCCTAGAAAGCCGAAACGCCCGGCACTTTGCTGGGCGTCTCAGGTACAGGGAGGAGAGATATGTTGTTATGGCGCCTGGTCAAAGAGACGTCCGGCGTTGTGGGGCGCTCTGCCTCACTCGGTCGGGGTCAGATGACGACGCCATTCGACGATAGATCGGCGGGCGCGCTCCGGGGGGCCACGGGGCCGAAAAGTGGTCGTGCCCGGGTAGGGGCGGGGTTTCCTGTTGGTTAAGACCCGTCGGCGGCGCGGTCGCGGCGCAGGAAGTCGATGAACTCCCGTTCGGCTCGGGACAGGGAGGCGAGCGAGCGACACACGATCGCGAAGCTGCGCGGGAAGCGGATCCCGTCGATGGGGCGGACGTACAGGTGGTCGCGGCTTTCGTCGATCGACAGCGCCGAGATCAGCACGGGCGCCGAGCGTTCGAGCGCCTCGCGCTTGGCGACGGCGGTGCTGCCGACCTCGACCAGCGCCGGGATCATCGGGAGGCCGCGTTCGGCGAGGACACGCTCGACGCAGCGGCGATCATGCGCCTCGGGGTCGCGCATCACGACGCTGGTCCGCAGCAGCGAGCGCTGCGGGATCGAGTCGCGGCGGTACCACGCGTGGCTGGTCGGAACCGCGACCACGACCTCGTCGTCGAGGAGCTCGAGCCGCTCGAGCCCGTCGTGTTCGGTATCGAGTGGATCGACCGCGGTGATCCCGGTGTTGACCCGGCCCTCGGCGACGAGCCGCCGGACGGTGCGCGAGTTCGCGATCGTGAGCTCGACGGGCGGGCTGTGGCGCCCGCCGGCTTGATAGGCGACGAGCTCGTACGGGAGGTGCGACTCGGCGATCGTGTGGCTGACCGCGAGCCGCATGGAGGGCTCCTCGCGTCCCGCCCCCGCGAGGATGCCGTCGACGACGTCGGCCTGATCGAGCAGTCGCCGCACCTCCGGATACAGCCGGCGTCCGGTCGCGGTGAGCGCGACGCCCGACGGCGATCGCGTCAGCAGCTCGGTCCCGGCGACCGTTTCCAGCCGCCGCAGCCGCTTCGAAACCGCGGGCGTGCTGATCTGTAGCGCGACGGCGGCGCGCCCGATCGTGCCCAGATCGACGGCGGCGCGGAACGCCCGCAACTCTCCAAGGCCCACGTCGCGCATCGAGTCAATCTTTCATGGCCCGTCAAGGCCTTGGCCGGCTAGGGGAAAAAGGCGAGAAACAGGAACGCCGCGAAGAGGACCAGGTGCACGCCGCCCTCCTGGAGCGTCGCCCTGCCCGGCAGGACCGTGAGCGCACCGACCAGCCCCGTGATCACGAGCAGCACGATCTGGGTCGAGCCCAGGCCGAGGACCAGCGGCCCGTCGATCCAGATCGACGCCACGGCGATCGCCGGGATCGTGAGGCCGATGCTCGCGATCGCGGATCCGAGGGCGAGGTTGAAGCTGGTCTGCATCCGTCCCGCGCGGGCGTTGCGCAGCGCCGCGAGCGTCTCCGGCGAGAGCACCAGCAGCGCGATGATCACGCCCACGGCGGACTGCGGCGCGCCGAGCGCGTCGACGACGTCCTCGATCCCGGGCGACTCGACCTTCGCCAGCCCGACGACCGCCACCAGCGCCACGAGGAGCAGCGCGAGGCTCGTGAGCGCCTCCGTCCTGGTCGCCTGGGCGTGGTGCTCGCCGTCGGCGTCGGCGCCCTCCTCGGTGGGCAGGAAGAAATCGCGGTGACGGGCGGTCTGCACGAAGACGAAGAGCGCGTACAGGGCGAGGGAGGCGACGGCGGCGAACGCGAGTTGCTCCGGGGAGAACTCGGAGCCGCCCTCCGAGCTCGTGAAGGTCGGCAGCACGAGGCTGAGCGTGGCCAGGGTGAGCACCGTCGCCAGCGCGGTCGCCGATCCCTCGGCGTTGAACTCGGCGGTCCCCCGGCGCAGCGCTCCCGACAGCAGGCAGATGCCGAGGACGCCGTTGCAGGTGATCATCACGGCGGCGAACACCGTGTCGCGGGCCAACGAGGCGTTCGCGTGGTCGGTGGAGACCATCAGCGTGACGATCAGGCCCACCTCGATCACGGTCACGGCAAGGGCCAGGATCAGCGAACCGAAGGGCTCGCCGACGTGGCTGGCGACGACCTCCGCGTGGTGGACGGCCGCGAGGACCGCGCCGGCGAGGAACACCGCGGCCAGGGCCAGGACGACCGCCGAGGGATGGCCGCCCCAGGTGGCGACGAGCACGATCAGCGCCGCCGGCGGAGCCAGCCGCGCCCAGTTGGATCTCAGCCGGAAGGCGCCGAGCCTGTCGAGGAGTCCGTCGATCCGCGGAGCCTACGCGGCTGGATCCGGCCTCCCTCGTACATCGGCAGCTCCACTCCCGACGCGGCGCCGCTGTCGATCTGCGTCCACATGCGCGAGACGCCCGCGGTGCCGAACTCGCGCACGCGGGTCACCGCATCGAGGTCGAGGACGTCCGTGAGCAGCTCCTCGGCGTCGCCGGCCTGCACCTTGACCATGCCCTCGGGGTCGACGATCAGGCTGCGCCCGAGGCCGGCGGGGGCGGCGGCGTTCACGTTGACGACGTAGAGCTGGTTCACGATCGCGTTCGCGCGCGTCGTCACCAGCTCGGCGCCGCGGTCGCTGGTGGTCGTCAGGGTGGGCTGGAACACCACCTCGGCTCCCAGCCACGCGAGCTGGCGGAAGACCTCGGGGAAGAAGCCGTCGTAGCAGATCGCCAGCCCGGCCCGGCCGATGCCGTCCAGATCGAAGACGACGAACCGGTCGCCCGGCTCGGTGCGCTCGCTCGGCTGCCAGGGAAACGCCTTGCGGTACACGGCGACCAGCCCGCGTTCAGGGGAGATGGCGAGCGCCGTGTTGTGGATCGCGCCGCCCTCGGCGCGCTCGTAGACCGATCCCGCGACCAGCCAGAGCCCGAGCTCGGCGGCGAGCCCCTCGAGCCGCTCGGTCAGCGGGCCGGGGACCGCCACCGCGACGCGGTCAGCGTGGCCGCCTCCCTCCTCGAAGATCGGGTGCGGGGCCGAGAGGTGAAGCTCGGGCAACACCAGCAGCTGCAGGTGCCCGACCGCGCGCTTCGCGGCCGCGGCCTGCTCGGCGAAGCGCTCGAGCGTCGCGTCCGGATCGCCGGCGACCGGAGCGATCTGGAGCCCGGCGATCGACAGCGTGCGCACGATCAGCCGTTGAGCGCCTGCTCGAAGGCCTTCGTGACCTGCTCCCCCTGCTTGCCGTCCAGCACCGGCTCGAAGGTGCAATTGCGGGTGTAGCTGCGGCTCGGGAAGATGAGCTGGTTGCGCGCCAGCTCGGGGTCGCGCTTGGCGAGGATCTCCTTGACCCCGGACACCGGGGTCACGTAGTTGACGTACTCGGCGATGTCAGCCTGCACCTTCGGGTCATAGACGTAGTTCATCCACTCCAGCGCCGCCCGCGGATCGGGCGCGCCGACCGGGATCTCCATGCTGGTCGACCACAGCATGCACCCTTCCTTGGGCATCACGAACTTGATGTTCGGGTCGTCCTTCTGCAGCTGCACGGCGTCGCCCGACCAGCCGAGGGCGATGGCGACGTCGCCCGTGGCGAGATCGCGGATGTAGTCGTTGCCGGTGAAGCGGCGGATCTGCCCCGACTCGGCGGCCCCGCTGATCTTGTCCACGGCGGCGAGCCACTGCTCGGTGGTCGCGGTGTCGGGATCGATGCCCATGCACTTGAGCGTCATCGGCACCGAGTCGCGCAGCTCGGTGAGCATCGAGACCTTGCCCGCGTACCTGGGGTCGAAGAGGTCGCAGATCGAGTCGACGCCGGGGGCGAGGTCCGTGCGCACGATCAGCCCGGTCATCCCGGCCTGCCAGGGAACGGTGAAGTCGCGGTTCGGGTCCGCGGCCGGATGCTGAAGGGCCGGGATCAGGTGCTCTTGGACGTTGGGGAGCGCCGACTTGTCGAGCTCGTAGAGGTAGCCGAGGTCGAACATCTGGCGGGCGAGCCAATCGCTGACCGTGATCGTGTCGCGCCCGCCCGACTGGCCGTCCTGCAGGAGCGGCTGGATCTTGGCGAAGAAGGCCGCGTTGTCGTTGATGTCCTCCTGGTAGGAGACGTCGATCCCCGTGTCGCCCTCGAACTGGGCGACGGTGCCGTCCTTGCCCGGGTCCACGTAGAGCGGCCATTGCGAGATCGCCAGCTCGTCGCCGGCCTCACCGGCCGGGACCAGCTGTTGCCCCGACGTCGACGAAGCGTCGCCCCCGTCGGAGCCGCAGGCGGCGAGGGCCAGCGCGGCGCCGAGCGCCGCGAGCGCCAGACCGAGGCGCAGAGACCGTCCGATGCCCAAACTTTGAATCAGATTTCAAGAATAAACAGCATTCAATGCCTATGTCAATGGGGTCTACGGCCGAAAGGCTGGATAACGTTCAGACAATGAGGCGGAAGGATCAAGCGCGGAGGAGGGCGCAGCTGGTCGACGCAGCCCGGGCGCTGCTGCTCGAGCACGGGGCGCTCGGCTTGCGGGTCAAGGACATCGCCGCCCGCGCGGGAATCTCGTCCAGCGCGGTCCTCTATTACTACCCGGACCTCGACGACCTACTGCTCGAGGTCACCCGCGAGGCGATGAGCCGTTACGCCGAGCGCCGCGCGGAAGCGGTCCGCGGGCTCGCCGACCCGGCGCGCCAGCTGCGGGTCGCGATCTCCCTGGGCGTTCCCACCGGGCCCGACGACGAGGACAGTCGCCTGCTCTACGAACTCGACGCGATGACCGGCGCCAGCAAGCTGTTCGCGACCCTGTCCGCCGCCTTCTTCGACCGCCAGGTGATGCTCTACGAGCGCGTGCTGGAGCGGGGGGTCGATTCGGGCGCCTTCGAGCTGGGGTCCGATCCGCTCACCGTCGCTCGCGGCCTCGTCGCGCTGGAGGATGGGCTCGGGCTCCAGGTCGTGCTCGGCCACCCGGAGGTCGACGCGGCAGCCGGAGAGGCGGTGCTGGTTGCCTGGGCGAGCGCGGCGACGGGCGCCGACCTGCGGTCGGTCGATCGCGCCCCGGCCTGAGCCCGCGCCCACCCTCGCCGGTGTGCGGCGGTGCTAGGGAGCGGCGGTCGCCTCGGCGGTGAGGCCCTCGGGCTTGGCGCCCCCGGCGCGGCCTCCACCACCGCCGACGTCCTGACTGAGCTTGTTCGCGAAGTACACCGGGATCACCGAGATCGCGATCACGATCACGGCGACGACGTTGACGATCGGCAGCTGATTGGACCGGAAGAGGTTGTTGTAGATCCAGATCGGCAGCGTCTCGAGGTCGGCGCCGATCGTGAACCGGGTGACGATGATCTCGTCGAAGGAAAGCGCGAAGGCGAGCAGCGCGCCGGCAACCAGCGCGGTGCGCATGCTGGGGAAGGTGACCCGGCGGAAGGTCTGCCACGGATCCGCGCCCAGGTCCGCCGACGCCTCCTCGAGCGAGGTCGAGACGCGCCGCAGGCGGGCGACGACGTTGTTGTAGACAAGCACGATGCAGAAGGTCGCGTGGCCGACGATGACCGTGAACAGGCTCAGGTCGACGCCGAGGATCTGGGTGAAGGTGTCGTTGATCGCAAGCCCGGTCACGATCCCGGGCAGTGCGATCGGGATCAGGACCAGGAATGAGATCGTCTCGCGGCCGAAGAAGCGGAAGCGCGAGACCGCCAGCGAGGCGAGCGTGCCGAGCACGATCGCGATCAGGGTCGCCGCGGTCGCGGCCTTGATCGACGTGACGAACGCGTCACGGGCGCCGGAGTTGTCGACCGCCTTGCCGAACCAGTCGAGGGTGAGCCCGTCTGGCGGCCACGAAAGCGTCTTGCCCGCGTTGAATGCGTAGATCAGGATCACGAGCAGCGGGATGTAGATGAACGCCAGCGTCAGGCCGACGCCGATCCGGAGCAGGATCTGTGACCGGTTCGAGAGCCTCATAGATGCTCAAACGCCCCGAGTCGCCGAGCGATTAGCAGGTAGATGATCATCACCACTACGGGGACCATCACGAATGCCGAGGCCAGGGGCTGGTTGTTGACGATGTTCGAGTAGACGACGTTGCCGATGAACTGGTTGTTGGAGACAAGCGCCGGCGTGATGTAGTCGCCGAGGGTGAGCGAGAAGGTGAAGATCGATCCGGCGACGACGGCCGGGAAGGCGAGCGGCAGGATCACTCGCCTGAACGTCGTCCAGGGCGACGCCCCGAGGTCCTCCGAGGCGCTGATCACCGAGTCCGGGATCCGCTCCAGCCCGGCGTAGATCGGGATGATCATGAACGGCAGCCACAGGTAGCTCATCACCAGCCAGACCGCGACGTTTCCGTATCCGGGCCCGTTGATCCCGAAGGGGTCGAGGACCTCGTTGAGGATCCCGCCGGAGGACAGGATCGTGCGCCAGGCGTAGACCTTGACCAGGTAGCTCGACCACAGTGGCAGGAGGACGGCGACGACCAGCACCGCCTTCATCCGGTTGCTCGCGACCTTTGCCATGTAGAAGGCGATCGGGAAGGCGAGCAGCGCGTCGGTCACCGTGACCAGCGCCGCGATCGCGATCGTCCTTCCCGCGATCGTGCGATAGACCGGCTCCTCGACGATCGTCTGGAAGTTGTCGATCGTGAAGTTCCGCTCGATCTCGCCGCTGAGAGCGTTGACCCCCCAGAACGCGGTGATCAGGATGATCACCAGCGAGCCGAGGTAGCCGATGACCAGCCAGCCGATCGGGCCGGCCAGCAGCGTCCCGACCTGCAGCCGCGGGCGGCCGTGGAAGAGGCCGGCGAGCCTGCGGCCCACCGACCTCTTCGGTGCCGGCGTGGTTACGCCAGCGGCCTCCACGACCTAGCGACTACCCCTTGATCTCGGTCCAGGCCGAGACCCAGTCGTTGTAGTCCATGCACACCTCGCCACGGTCGTCGCCACAATCGGCGAGCGGCGTGTTCCAGTAGTAGACGCGCTTCCAAAACGCCGGGTTGTCGGCGTTGTAGAGCTCGCAGTGGTTGGGAGCCCCGAAGTACGCGGGATCCAGGGTCTTGAACTCCGCGCACGACTTGCTCTGGGCCGGCGCCTCGCCGAACCAGGCCGCGACCTTGGCGTTCGCCTCCGGACTGATGATGTGGTTCATCCACAGGTACATGCAGTTCGGATGCGCCGCCTCGTTGCTGATCATCCAGGTGTCCGACCACCCGGTAGCGTCCTCCTCCGGGAGGAAGCCGCCTGAGGCCGGGGTCGAGGCGACGGGGTCGCCCTCGCCCTTCAGCGTGAAGTACTGGTACTGCCAGGTCGTTCCGACGTCGACGTCGCCGTTCGCGAACGACGAGATCTGCTTCGCGAAATCGCTCCAGTACTCGCCGACGTTCGGCCGCTGTTGCTTGAGCAGGTCGACCGCGGCATTGAACTGATCCTCGTCGAGCTCGTACGGGTTGTCGATCCCGAGGTCCGGCTGGTGAGCCTTCAGGTACAGCGCTGCGTCCGCGATGTAGATCGGGTCGTCGTAGACACTGAGCTTGCCCTTGTACTTCGCCGCTTCGGTCGGATCCAGGAGTGGCGCCCAGGTCGAGCCGTCGATGTCGGGCGCGGCGTCCGTGTTCCACGTCAGCACGTTCGCCCCGCGGCCGTGCGGGATGCCGTAATTGACGCCGTCGAACGTGTTGTACGGCTGATCCTTCAGGTCGTCGAAGACCGTCGCGTAGTTCGGCACCAGGTCCGTGTTGACCGGGGCGACGTCGCCGCCCTCCACCAGGCGCGCGGTCGCGTTGCCCGACGCCGAGACGCCGTCGTACTGGCCGGTCCGCATCAGCTCGACCATCTCGTCGGAGGTGCCGGCGACCTTGAAGTTCACGTCGCAGCCGGACTCCTTCTCGAAGTCGGTGACCCAGTCGACCTTCGGGTCGGTCGACCCGTCCTCGGCGTAGCCGGCCCACCCGATCAGGTCGACTTCGCCCTCGGGCTCGCCGAGCTCCTGGGGCGCGTCGCTTTCGCTGCTTGCCGAATCGTCGCTGCTGCCGCAGCCGGCGGCGAACGCGAGCACGAACACGAGCAGCCCCGCGATCACCAGCCAGGCGACCTTGGCGGGACTTCCTCCCTTACTGCGCATCACTGTCTCCCCTCGTTACCGCGGCCTGGACCGCGACCGTGTGTTCCGGCCGCCATCCGACGACCACCTCCCGCCCGATCTGCTCGAGCGCCTCGGCTGAGGACGTCTCGAGGTTCTGGCGGACGACTTGAAGCTCTCCCCCGGAATCGAGCGCGACCAGGTAGCGGGTGATCATCCCCGCGTAGGCGACGTCGACGATCCGGCCGCGCTCGGTCGTCAGGCCCGCGGTGTCCTCGCCGTCCTCCACCAGCCGCACCTTCTCGGGCCTGATCGTGAACGTTCGCCCGTTCCGCTCGAGCGTGTTCGAGACGCCGACGAAGGCGGCGACGAACGGGGTGGCGGGCGCCTCGTAGACCTCGGCCGGCTCGCCGACCTGCTCGATCCGGCCGTCGTTGAAGACCGCGATCCGGTCCGACATCGTCAGCGCCTCCTCCTGGTCGTGGGTGACGTAGACGAAGGTGATCTGGACCTCGTGCTGGATCTGCTTCAGCTCGACCTGCATCTGCTCGCGCAGCTTCAGGTCGAGCGCGCCGAGCGGCTCGTCGAGGAGCAGGACCCGCGGCCGGTTGACGATCGAGCGCGCGAGCGCGACCCGCTGGCGCTGGCCGCCGGAGAGCTCCGAAGGCTTGCGGTCCCCGTAGCCGGACAGGCGAACCATCTCGAGCGCCTCGTCGCGGCGCCGGGCGCGCTCGTCCTTGGCGACCTTCTTGACCCGCATCCCGTATTCGACGTTCTCGCCCACGGTCATGTGCGGGAACAGGGCGTAGTCCTGGAAGACGGTGTTGACCTCGCGGTCGTAGGCCGGGAGGTCGCCGACGTCGCGGCCGGCGAGCTCGACCGTGCCCGCGTCGGGGAGCTCGAAACCCGCGATCATCCGCAGCGTCGTCGTCTTGCCCGAGCCCGAGGGGCCGAGCATGGTGAAGAACTCGCCGCGAGCGATCTCGAGGTCGATCCCAGCGACCGCGACGACGTCGCCGTAGGTCTTGCGCACTCCGCGCAGCCGGATATCGGGGGCCGTGCTCGGCTCGCCCGCCCCCAGCTGCCCCGACGCCGTCGTCGGAGTGCTCAAACCGTCCTCCCATGCGCGCACACGCGGCTCGTTACCAAGCCTGGTGACGTTATCTCATCGGCGGGACCGCTCCCTAAAAGATTGCGCGGAGCAGCGCGGTGACCACGGCGGCGATACCCACCGCGGGAAGCGTGCCGGCCCCGGCGCGGAGCGCGACCGCGCAGGCGCCGACGCCGAGCACCCGGGCGTCGACGTCGAGCGAGCCGCCCTCCGGAGCGCCCACGGTCTCGACCACGATCAACGCGGCGAGCAGTGCGGGGGCGACGAGGGAGATCACTCCCTGGAACGGCCGGGGCAGATCACGACCCCCGAGCACCACGGGGCCCGACGCGCGGATCAGCGCGGTGGTCACGGTGAGCACCGCGATCGTGATCCAGACATCGGTCATCCGCGCTCCTTCCCGCCGCCGCCGCGCAGGCCGAGGAAGGCGGCGCAGGTGGCCGCGATCACCGGCACGCCCGCGGGGGTGAAGGGGATGAGCACGAAGGCGATCAGGGCGCCGAGCGCGGCGACCACGGCCGGCAGCCCGGGGCGCAGCTCGCCCTCGACGAGGATGCAGAGAAAGAAGGCGGGGAAGAGCACGTCCAGCCCCAGCGCGGCGGGATCGCCGATCAGGCCTCCGGCGAGGACGCCGATCACCGTCCCGCCGACCCAGCACGGGTACGACGGGATGGTCGCCCCCATCATGAACCAGGGATCGAAATGTCCGCCGCCGCGGCTGGCGGCCGCCCAGGAGAAGTCGATCATCGCCTGACCCGTGGCCGCCCGGCGCCACGCGTTGCCTCCCAGCGACGGAGCGAGCGCGATCCCCATCGGGACGTAGCGCAGGTTGAGCAGGACACCGGGGATGATCGCCGCGAGCGCGCCGCCGCCCGCTCCGAGCACGGCCGTGGACGCGAACTGGGCCGAGCCGGCGAAGACGAGCACCGACATCACGATCGGCGCGACCTTCCCCATGATCGGCGCGGCGAGTACGCCGAAGGAGATCGAGAGCACGAGGGCGGCGACCGCGTAGGGGATCCCGATCCGCAGGCCCATGCGCAGGCGCTCGCGCGGCGGCAGGCTCAGATGCTCGAGGTTGCGAGCCTCGCTCTCGGGCGACTCGGTTGAAGGCCCCTGCAACGACACGGCCCGCCATTTTGGCGGGCCGTGCACAGAGGACGTATGCGAGTTTCTTTTCGGCTTAGAAGCCCGCCGGATGCCGGGCGACGTAGCCGCTAGAGGAGCGCATCTCCTTGCTCCATCCAGGTCCGTCGCCAGTCGTCATCGAGGTGTCGAGCCGCAGGCCTGCGATCACCGCGTAGATGTGGCCCTCGTTGGCATAGGTCGTGATCCACGCGCCCTTGCCGCCCTTCTCCCAGTTCATGAACGAACCGGAGGGCATCGAGGCGTCGAGCAGACCGGCTCCGGTGAGCGCGTAGCTCACTGAGCCGGAGCAGTCGTAGCACGTGTCGCGACGGCGCCCGTGGCCGCCGCCCATGCAATACGGCTTGCCCTTGACGATCTGGTTCGCCGCGTCGATCGCGCGCTTCACCTTGTTCGGCGCGCTTGCCGGTGCGATCGCAAAGCCGTCTTTGAGCTTTGCCTTCGGGCCGACCGTGGTCTGGCCCGTGGTGGGGGGCGTCGTGCCCTCGCCGCCCATCCCGACTCCACCGCTGCCCTCGCCGTCCTGGGCGATGGCCATCGAGGGGAGGGCGATCAGCGCCGCTGCCGTGGCGAGTCCGAGCGCGGCGCTCAGTTTCCTTTTCGGCCTCGCACTACTGGTGTAGGTCAACTCACGGTCTCCTTCGTCGGCCTACGGGGTTAGCTGACGGGCTGGCGCTGAAAGAGCCTGCGCCCCCGCCGCGAACGGCGAGTTAGCCCCAAACGTCTGGTTCCCCCGTTTCCGACCCCACCGTTTGGATGGAGGCCGGAATTCGGCTTTACCGGTTATCGAGTTGCGGCACAGTACACAATTCGACAACGGATTGCAAAGACCTGCTCATGATCAAGTGTTAATTAACACATAAAACGCAAATGGAAGCCTAAGAAACCCTTGTTCATGCGGCTCGCCCTCGCACTTAGTTGTCAGCGCAACTATCTTGTAAACTGAAGGGTATGCCGATTTGGGTGCTCGATACGGAAACCAAGGGGACCGGAGCCGAGATGGTGCCGCTCGACAAGCTCCAGGAGCGCAGACGAGCCAAGCGCTCCGCGAAGCCGGTTACGGTCATCCGGCGCGGCGATCCGCACGCCGGGGCGCCCGCGCCGCAGCCGCTCGCCGAGCCCGAGCAGCCGCGGAGATTCCGGGTCACGAGCGTCCTGTCGGGCCGGACGGTCGCCGATGACGCCGGGGCACGGGAGGTAGTCGAGGCGATGCGAGCGAGCCGCAGCATCGCCGACCTGCGCGTGGATGTCTGGGATCCCCGCGCCGAGGGGTGGCGCCCGCTGAGCCTGCGCGAGCGCAACGCGCTGTGGGCATTCCGAGACCGCGGCTGAGTCGCCCGGGCTAGAGCCAGAGGCGGGCGGTGAACGCCCCCTCGGAGACCAGGTACTCCAGCCGCCAGGACCGCTGGCGCGCGATCCAGATCCCGGAGGGGTCGCCGTCGTCCGGCGTCGCATAGCCGGCGAGGGTGTGATCGAAGCCCTCGCCGCGGTCGGCGATCTCGCAGACGAAGCGCCCGTCGACCGCGCCGATCCGCACCTGCGCAATCCCGCCGCCGTGGTCGCCGGCGTTGGCGGCGATCTCGGTCGCGGCCACCAGCATGTCGAGCACCTTGACCGACGGCACCTCGGCCGCCGCCAGCTCGGCCGCAAGGCTCTCGCGCAGGGTCTCGAGGTCGCCGCCCGTCGCGATCGGGTGCAGGTCCTCGATCGGCTCGGCGGCAGGCGTCAGCCGACGCAGCGTCTCCGCGGGCTCCTCAAAGCTCGCGCTCGCCCGCCAGTCGTCGGTGAGCACGTCCGAGTGGGTGTTGAAGACTCCCTCGAGGACGACGTCCGGGGTCGCGCGAGCGTCGTAGGTGCAGACGATCCAGGTCGGCAACGCAGCACTCGCGTGGGTGACCATCGCCTCGTAGGCGATCCACTCGTTCCACTCGGTCGACGTCGGCCCGTACTGGACCTCGGCGATCAGCCGCACCGACCGGTGGTGCTCCAGGAGCTCACGGAGCATCCCGTAGTAGGCGGCGACCGTGCGGGCCGGGCGGGTGTAAAGCGACGTGACGTCGACGAAGGTCGCTTGCTCGGCGTCGCCCCCGAGCGCTTCGCGGATCGTCCCCAGTCGGTCGCGCAGGTTCGCGACCACGATCCCGTCACCGGCGTCGAGACCCTGCCTGAGAAAGTCGACCGTCCGATCGACGTACGCGGCGTCGTCGTCGTAGACGAAGGCGGTGTGGCGCGCCTGACTCACGTCCACAGAGCCGGCTGCATCGCTGCAGCGCGGATCTTGCTCAGTGCCTCGGCCTCGATCTGGCGCACCCGCTCGACGCTCAGACCGAAGCGGGCGGCCAGCTCACCCAGCCTCTCCGGCGAGCGTCCGATGCCGTAGTGGGCGAGCACGGTCTCGCGCTCGCGTGCGTCGAGCCCTCCCGTGAGGTCGCGCAACGCGACGAGCTCCCGCCCGTCGCCCGGGCCGAGCTTCTCCTCGGCCGCCGGCTCGGTCACCAACTCGACCGCCAGCAGGTCCTCAACCTGGTAGCGGTCGAGGCCGGTGGCGGCGGCCAGCTCGTCCGGGCTCGGCTCGACGCCGTCGGCCTCGAGGTGACGGCGCCGCGCCTCTCGCAGACGCGCCAGTCGTCGCTGCGCTCGGTCGGGGAGCACAACCGGACGGGTCGTCTCGGAGACCAGTTGCTTCATCGCCTGGTGCACCCACCAGGTCGCGTAGGCCCAGAACGGGGTCCCCATGCGGGAGTCGTAACGGGACGCGGCACGGAGCAGGCCCACCGAGCCCTCCTGGACCAGCTCGTCGAGTGCAACCCGGGGGTAGTTCCTGGCGGCGCCGGCGATCGCCGGCGCGAACGTCTCGACCAGCTCGGCGCGCGCGGCGGCCTCTCCGGCCTGGGCGGCGAAGACCAGCGCTTGCTCCTCCTCGGGTGACACCTAAACCGCTGGAAACCTACTCCCGTCGACGCGCCCTGACCAGGCCATTTACCAGCGGATATAGTCGAGACCGGTCAACTAGTTACGCCGGTCTCGTCGTCCCGGGACCGGCACCTCAAGGGGAGGAGAGCCCGATGCGCGCAATCCGACGCAGGCTCAGCTACGCCAACGTCGTCGCCACCCTCGCGCTGGTGATCGCCGTCGCCGGTGGCACGGCCTACGCCGCGAACGCGGGACGATGGTGATCCGGGTCTGCAACCTGCAGAACGCCGTGGTTGCCGGCGGCACGCATACGTTCAACCTCCTGGTCATCGACGCCCAGTAGGTTTGGGCCGTGGAGCTCCACGGCAAGACCGTCCTGCTCACCGGGGCCACCGGCGGCCTCGGGCGGGCGATCGCCCAGGCGCTCGCCGCCCGCGGCGCGCTTCTGGTGCTGAGCTCGCGCAAGTCGGATGAGCTCGAGGCGCTCGCCGGCTCGCTCCCTGGTTCCGGCCATCGGATCGTGGTCAGCGACCTCGTGCACGAGGGCGGAGCGCTCGCGCTGCTCGAGGCTGCCGGCGAGCTCGACGTACTGGTCGCCAACGCGGCGCTGCCGGCCTCGGGCAAGCTCGACCACTACTCGCAGGAGCACATCGACCGCGCGCTGCGGGTCAACCTCGAGGTACCGATCCAGATGGCGCGCGAGCTCCTGACCGCGTGGAGCGGACGAGGATCCGGACACATGGTTTTCGTCTCCTCGCTCTCCGGCAAGGCCGCGACGGCCCGGGCCTCGCTCTACTGCGCCACCAAGTTCGGCCTCCGCGGCTTCGCGCTCGCGCTGCGCGAGGACCTGCGAGGGAGCGGGATCGGCGTCTCGGTGGTGATGCCGGGAATGATCCGCGATGCCGGCATGTTCGCCGACGCCAACGCGGCGGCACCCGCGCTCACCGGCACCTCGTCGCCGGCCGAGGTGGGCGCCGGGGTCGTGCGCGCGATCGAGCGCGATCGCGCCGAGGTCTCGGTCGCCCCGCTGCGAGCACGGGCCCTGTCGGCGATCGCGGCCAACGCGCCCGAGCTGGCGGGGCGGGTCGCGGGCGGCACCGCGACCAAGGTCGCGGACAAGATCGCCTCGGGACAGACCGACAAGCGCTGAGCGGCTAACTACCGCTGAGCGGGTAATACATTGGAGTCATGAGCGACTCCTTCTCCTCCAAGGCCACGCTGGAAGTCTCCGGACGCGAGTACGAGATCTTCAGGCTCGACGCGCTCCAGGAGAAGTTCGACGTCGCGCGGCTCCCGTACTCGCTCAAGGTGCTGCTCGAGAACACCCTGCGGCTCGAGGACGGTGACTCGGTCACCGCCGACGACGTGCGGACGATCGCCTCCTGGGACGCGAAGGCGGAGCCCGCCGACGAGATCCCCTACCAGCCGGCGCGCGTGCTGATGCAGGACTTCACCGGGGTCCCGGCGATCGTGGACCTCGCCGCGATGCGCGACGCGATCGACGAGCTCGGCTCCGACCCGGCCAAGATCAACCCGCTGGTGCCGGTCGACCTCGTGATCGACCACTCCGTGCAGGTCGACGCCTTCGGGAACGCGCGGGCGTTCGACATCAACGCCGACCGCGACTACGAGCGCAACCGCGAGCGCTACGCGTTCCTGCGCTGGGGCCAGCAGGCGTTCGACAACTTCCGCGTCGTCCCGCCGGCCACCGGGATCTGCCATCAGGTCAACCTCGAGTATCTGTCGGAGGTCGTGTTCAGCCGCGAGCGCGACGGCGTCACCCAGGCCTACCCCGACACGCTGGTCGGCACCGACTCCCACACCACGATGGTCAACGGCCTGGGAGTGCTCGGCTGGGGCGTCGGCGGGATCGAGGCCGAGGCCGCGATGCTCGGTCAGCCGATCTCGATGCTGCTCCCGCAGGTGATCGGCTTCCGGCTCGACGGGGAGCTCCCGGAGGGCGCGACCGCTACCGACCTCGTGCTCACCGTCACCGAGATGCTGCGCGAGCGCGGCGTGGTCTCGAAGTTCGTCGAGTTCTTCGGCCCCGGGATGCACACGCTCGGGCTCGCCGACCGGGCGACGATCGGCAACATGTCGCCGGAGTTCGGCTCGACCTGCGCGATCTTCCCGGTCGACCGCGAGACGCTCCGTTACCTCGAGTTCACCGGCCGTCCGACCGAGACGATCGAGCTCGTCGACGCCTACGCGCGCGAGCAGGGCATGTTTCACGACGAGAGCTCGGAGGATCCGACCTTCACCGAGACGCTCGATCTGGACCTCGGCAGCGTCGAACCGTCGATCGCCGGCCCCAAGCGCCCCCAGGACAGGATCGCGCTCGCGGCCGCGAAGCCCGCGTTCATCGAGTCGTTGGCCGAATTCGACCCCGATGCCGCGGAGGCGCTCGGCAACTCTCGCGACGAGGCGATCGAGGAGTCGTTCCCGGCCTCCGATCCGCCCGCCGAGGACCACGACGGCGACGCCGGGCGCCCGCGGGTGTTCGAGCCCCGCGGCGAGGGCGAGAGCCTCGCGGCGATCGCCGAGCACGAGGCGGACCCGATCATGGTCAAGCTCGAGGACGGCGAGGAGGTGGAGCTGGACCACGGGCGGGTGGTGATCGCGGCGATCACGAGCTGCACCAACACCTCGAACCCGTCGGTGATGATCGGCGCCGGGCTGCTCGCCCGCAAGGCGGTTGAGCGCGGCCTCGAGCGCAAGCCGTGGGTGAAGACGTCGCTGGCCCCGGGCTCGACCGTGGTCACCGAGTACCTCGAGCGGGCGGGGCTCGACGAGGACCTCGACCGGCTCGGCTTCAACCTGGTCGGCTACGGGTGCACGACCTGCATCGGCAACTCCGGCCCCCTGCCGGAGGAGATCTCCTCGGCGGTGAACGAGAACGACCTGGTCGTCTGCGCGGTGCTCTCCGGCAACCGCAACTTCGAGGGCCGGATCAATCAGGACGTGCGCAACAACTACCTCGCCTCGCCACCCCTGTGCGTGGCCTACGCGCTCGCCGGGCGCATGGACATCGACCTGCTCAACGACTCGCTCGGCGAGGACGCCGACGGCAACCCCGTGCACCTCGCCGACATCTGGCCGACGACCGACGAGATCAAGCGGACGATCGACGACGCGGTGCGCCAGGAGATGTTCGAGCGCAGCTACGCCGACGTGTTCACCGGCGACGACCGGTGGCGCGACCTCGAGACCCCCGAGGGCGATCGCTACACGTGGCCGGACTCGACCTACGTCCGCAAGCCGACGTTCTTCGAGGGGATGACGCCCGAGCCGACCGGCGTCGAGACGATCGAGGGCGCCCGCGTGCTCGCGGTGCTCGGCGACAGCGTCACCACCGACCACATCTCCCCGGCCGGGGCGATCAAGCGGGACAGCCCCGCCGGGCGGTGGCTCATGGACAACGGGGTCGAGCCCCGCGACTTCAACTCCTACGGATCGCGCCGCGGCAACCACGAGGTGATGATCCGCGGGACCTTCGCCAACGTCCGCCTGCGCAACAAGTTGGTCGAGCGCGAGGGCGGCTTCACCCGACATTTTCCCGACGGTCAGGAGACGACGATCTACGAGGCCGCGATGGCCTACGCCGAGGAGGGCATGCCGCTGGTCGTGCTCGCCGGCAAGGAGTACGGCTCCGGCTCCTCGCGCGACTGGGCCGCCAAGGGCACCAAGCTGCTCGGCGTCCGCGCGGTGATCGCCGAGAGCTTCGAGCGCATCCACCGGTCGAACCTGATCGGCATGGGGGTGCTGCCGCTGCAGTTCCCCGAGGGCGAGACCGCGCAATCGCTCGGCCTCGACGGCGAGGAGACGATCGACGTCGGCGATCTGGAGGACGGCGAGGCGAAGACGGTCATCGTGACCGCGACCCGCGAGGGCTCCGAGCCGATCTCCTTCGAGGCCCGGGTGCGCCTCGATACCCCGAACGAGGTCCGCTACTTCCAGAACGGCGGCATCCTCCACCGGGTCCTGCGCGACCTGCGCTGACTCCGTGAAAACCCGCGCGGGGCGGGTTGACACCGGCTCTCGCGATGAGTCATGATGGGCTCGACCCGCGGGAGGGAGGATCCTTACAAACTCGTCCCCGGCCAGTCCCGCCTCCGGGGGCGATCGCGTCGGCATCCCTCCCTGGCTACCGACGCGCTGGCGGTGGCGAGGGCCGTGTGGACCCCCTGCCTCCCGCGGCCCCGCCCCGCCAACTACGTTCGGAGGAGGCGCTCCTCCAACGGTTGGTTGTTTTCGCCCTTCGTTCGGGGGTACTTACGAGGCATAGGGGTTAGGTAAGGGGGAACTTCGCATTGGCACGGGGCGGGCCGCGTGACCCCCTTCGCGGTCCCGCCCCTCCTTTTACCCCTGTTCCGGGGGCGGTTGGCGACGGTCGATGTAGTGGATCGCGATCACGCTGCCGACCGGTCCGACCGGGGTCAGCGTGGCGGCCAGGAGCGTGTACGGCGCCTCGTGGCGGAGCACGCAGGCCCAGATCAGCAGCGCCAGGGCGACGAACCCGAGGCCGTGGGCGAGCCCGAGGACCGAGGTCGCGCCCTCGTATCCCGGCGCCAGCCAGACCACGATCAGGCCCGTGAACAGGGCGAGCTCCACATAGGAAGCGCGCTTGACCCAGATGTACATGGGCCCTGGCACCGGTGTGCGCAGGACCGAAGTCGGCTCTGACGACACGCGCCGAGCGTAGCGACGCCGGATCGCCGGCCGGGCGCCGCTACTGCGCCCCGCGGACGGTGTTGGCCACAATGTGTTCGTGCGACGCGCGCTCTTGGCAGGGATGCTGGCGCTGCTCGTTCCCTCGGGGGCGAGCGCTGCCGTTCATCTGGACTCGATCGGGACCTTCAATGCTCCCGTGCACGTCGCCTCGCTCCCAGGCGAGCCCGACCGGCTGCTGGTCGTCGAGCAGGGCGGGACGATCCAACTCGTCGACCACGGCGTCGCCAGCACGTTCCTCGACCTCACGAACCCGCGGATCGTGAGCGCCGGCGGCGAGCGAGGGCTGCTGTCGGTCGCGCCGGCTCCGGACTACGCGACCAGTCACCACCTCTACGTCTACTTCACGAACACCGGCGGCTCGATCGAGATCGATGAGTTCACGGCCGACGGCGACTCGGTGCCGCTTTCGAGCCGGCGGCCCTTGCTCGTGATCCCGCATCCGACGTTCGCCAACCACAACGGCGGCCAGCTGCAGTTCGGGCCCGACGGGATGCTCTACGTCGGCACCGGCGACGGCGGCAGCGCCGGCGACCCGAGCGGCAACGCGCAGAACCTCAACTCGCTGCTCGGGAAGATCCTGCGGATCGACCCGACCCCTCCGGCTCGCCGCCGTACACGGTGCCGGCCGACAATCCGTTCCGCGGGCTCGCCGATCTGGTCCTACGGGCTGCGCAACCCCTGGCGCTTCTCGTTCGACCGCATGACCGGCGACCTGCTGATCGGGGACGTGGGCCAGAACGCAGTTCGAGGAGATCGACTATCGGGCGCAGCCCGGTGCCGGGCGCGGGGTCAACTTCGGTTGGGACTGCCGCGAGGCGTTCAGCGCGTTCTCGCGCCGGCACCGTCGTGCGACGGCACGACCGGGTTCGTCGATCCCGATCTACGCGGACGACCGCAGAACGGGCTTGCGCGATCGTCGGCGGCTACGTCGTCCGCGACGCGAGCCTCGGCGACCTCTACGGCCGCTACCTCTTCAGCGACTCCTGCGACGGGACGATCCGCTCGTTCTCGCCCAGCGCACCGCCGCGATCGGAGAGCGCCGTCCGAGGGCCTCGACGGCGATCGAGCCCTCGAGCTTCGGCGAGGACTCCTGCGGGCGCCTCTACGTCGCCTCGCTGGGCGACGGCGACGTCTCGCGGTTCGAGGGCGACGCCCCGGCGCAGTGCCCGTCGGGAGGCGGCCCGGCGGCGGCGGCGACGACCTGCGCTGCGGCGGTGAGCCCGCCACGCGCACCGTCGCCGCGGACGGCTCCGTCAAGGGTTCGCCCGGCGACGACGTGATCGTCGGCGACCAAGCGCAACAACAAGATCCGATCCGGCGGCGGCGACGATCTGATCTGCGCCGGCGGCGACCGCGACAAGATCCGCTCGGGCGCGGGCGACGATGAGATCCGCGCGGGCGGCGGCAACGACCGCGTCGACGCAGGCACCGGCCGCGACTCCGTGCGCGGCGGCGGGGGCAAGGACGAACTCAAGGGCGGCCCGGGCAAGGACCACTGCCGGGGCGGCGGCGGCAAGGACAAGACGAAGTCCTGCTAGAGCGCCCGGCGAATCCGGGCGAGCTCCCCCACCCCCGCCGAGTGCCATCTCAGCCACCTCAGAGGTGGTTCAGATGTCACTCGCGTGTGAGGGTGCGGCGGATCCGGGCGACAGCGGCGACCGGTGTCGTGGCGATGCCTACCGCGGTCACCCGTTGAACCGCGAACCCTGAGTCCTCGAGCTCGGCCGTCTTACGGCGATCGCGCTCGAACGCCCAGGGCGATGAGTGCGTCGCGTAGGCATCGACCTCGACGATCAGCTTCTGCTCGCGCCAGAGAAAGTCGACCTCCCACCGCCCGACCCGGACGTTGGTCTCCGGCTCCGGAAGGCCAGCCTCGCGGATCAGACGGAGGAGCCGGCGCTCGGGCGCTGAACGCGTCCGGGCGGGCGATCGGGGCGCCTCGACTACGGCTCTCAGCCTCGCCACGCCGCGCCTGCCGCGCGCTCGGCCGATCCCCTCGAGCAGCCGCTCGCGGTCGGTCAGCCCGCGGGCGAACGCCTCCGCCACGGCGGTCTCAAGCTCAAACCCACCGCAGATCGCTGCAAGGTCAATCAACGTGCGTTCCATGCTTGTGACCGGAACGCCGTCACGCACGTCGCGGTCCTGGGCCGCCAGGGACTTGACGCGGTGCAAGCGGATGCCCGCGTGATGGCCGCGATGCGGTCCCGTGATCGTGACGTCGAACGGAGATCCCTGACGCTGGCGAGCGACGCCGAACAAAAGGGCAGCGGACCGGTGACTGAGCCAGGCCTGAGGCCCGCATGCCAGCACGGCCGCCATCGGCCCAGTCGTCGGCGAAGTCATCGGGCCGAGCAGGAACACGCCCGCGTATGCACGAACCGCCTCGCCCCTCGCCACGAGCCCTTCGACCTGGCGTGGCGTCAACCCGCATCGAAGCATCTGGCTCCACGTCACGACACCATGCTGCTGACGCGCGCGAGCCCACACCTTCCGCCGAGTGTCATCACGACCACCCATAGGGTGGTTGAGGTGTCACTCGGCGGGAGTTCGCCCCCCGCCGGGGTGGGGCTAGCCCTCCAGGGCGGTGAGGACGATGCGCTCCTGCTCGAGGCGGTGGGCCACCGGGTAGCCCTCGGACGGGCTGGAGCGCTGCGGGCGGCCCGTGTATTGGAGCTCGACGCCGTCGGGGAGCAGCTCGGGCAGCCGGCGTGCCATCACGCTCCAGGCGCCCATGTTCTTCGGCTCCTCCTGCGCCCACACGACCTTCTTCAGGTTCGGGTAGGAGCCGATCAGGGTTCGGAGCTCGTTGCGGGCGAAGGGGTAGAGGAGCTCGACCCGGGCGACCGCCGCGGTGGTCGCGGCCTCGCGCCGGTCGTGCTGGTCGATGTCGTAGAAGACCTTGCCGTTGCAGAGCACGAGGCGATCGATCTGCTCGCGCCGGTCGACCGTCCGCGGATCGTCGAGGACGAGCTGGAAGCTGCCGTCCGTGAGCTCCTCGAGCGATGAGGCGGCCGCCTTGAGGCGCAGCAGGCCCTTGGGCGTGAAGACCACCAGGGGGCGCGGCTTCGCGATCCGCGCCTGGCGGCGGAGCAGGTGGAAGTACTGGGCTGCGGTGGTCGGGTTGGCGAGCCGGATGTTGCCCTCGGAGCCGAGCTGGATGAAGCGCTCGATGCGGGCGCTCGAGTGCTCGGGACCGGCGCCCTCGTAGCCGTGCGGGAGCAGGAGGGTCAGCCGCGTGGTCTGGCCCCACTTCGACTCCCCGGCGACGATGAACTGGTCGATGATCACCTGGGCCGAGTTGGCGAAGTCGCCGAACTGCGCTTCCCAGAGGATCAGCGACTCGGGGGACGCGGCCGAGTACCCGTACTCGAACCCGAGGCAGGCGGCCTCGGAGAGCGGGCTGTTGTGGAGCTCAAACGGCGCCAGCGCCCCGGAGAGGTTCTGGATCGGCACGTACCGCAGGCCGGTGTTCTCGTCGTGCAGCGCGAGGTGGCGGTGCGAGAACGTGCCCCGCTCGGTGTCCTGACCGGTGAGCCGGATGTGGGTGCCCTCGGTGAGCAGCGTGGCGAACGCGAGCGCCTCCGCGTGCCCGTATTCGATGTCCCCGTCCTCGAGCTTCTCCACCCGCGAGAGCAGCGGCTTGCGCAGCTTGCGGTGGATGGTGAAGCTGTCGGGCACCTTCAGCAGCTCCTCGTTGAGGGTCCGCAGGCGCTTGTCGGAGACCGCGGTCTCGACCTCCGGGCTCTTGGTCCGGTCGAGTTCCCCGGTGCCCATCGCGGTCGAGCTCGGGTCCTCGTACTCGCCCGCCTCCATCTTCGCCCGCAGCTCCTTGAGCGTCGCCTGCAGGCGCCCGAGCCGGTCCTTGCCCTCGCCCTCGACCTCCTCGGCGGTGACGACGCCCTCGCTCACCAGCCGCTCCGCGTAGAGCTCGGAGACCGGCTTGTGCTCCTTGATCTGCGCGGCCATCCGCGGCTGCGTGTAAGCGGCTTCGTCGGTCTCGTTGTGGCCGTAGCGCCGGTAGCCGATCAGGTCGATCACCACGTCGCGGCCCCACTGCTCGCGGTAGGCCATCGCCAGCCGCGTCGCGGCGACGCAGGCCTCGACGTCGTCGGCGTTCACGTGGATGATCGGGCAGTTGAAGCCCTTCGCCATGTCGCCGGCGTAGGGGGTCGAGCGGTCGTCGGTGGGATCGGTGGTGAACCCGACCTGGTTGTCGGTGATCAGGTGGATCGTGCCGCCGGTCTTGTAGCCGGAGAGCGACTGCAGGTTGAGCGTCTCGGCGACGACCCCCTGACCCGGGAACGCGGCATCGCCGTGCAGGAGCACGGGCACCGCGACGTGCGGGTTGTGGTGGAGCTTTGGCCCCGAATGCTCGGTCTGCGCCGCGCGGGCGCCGCCGGTGACCACCGGGTCGACGAACTCGAGGTGGCTCGGGTTTGGATACAGCCGGACCTTCACCTGGTCGCCGTCGAAGCTGAACAGGCCCTCGGCGCCGTGGTGGTACTTGACGTCGCCGGTGCCGGAGTGCGGCATCGCGGTGATCGCCTTGACGCGGTCGAGCGCCTTGGCACCCTCGAACTCGGCGAGGATCGACTCCACCGAGCGGCCGAGGTTGTGCGCCAGGACGGCGAGCCGGCCGCGGTGCGCCATCCCGATCGCGACCTCCTCGGCGCCGTTCTGGCGGGCGAGGGTCGCGATCTCGTCGAGCATCGGCACGGTCACGTCGAGGCCCTCGATCGAGAACATCTTCTGGCCGAGATAGGCCTTCTGGAGGAAGCGCTCGAACTGGAAGACCTCGATCAGCCGGTGCAGCAGGGAGCGCTTCTCGTCGGCCGAGAGCGGGGCGCGGTGCCAGCCGGTCTCGATCATCTCCCGCAGCCACATCCGCTGCTGGTGTGAGGCCAGGTGCTCGATCTGGTAGGCGATCGTGGAGCAGTAGGCGTCGCGCATGCGCGGCAGCGCGTCCAGGAGCGTCTCGCCCTCGACCCCGATCCGCAGGATCGAGGCCGGGATCCTCGCCATCAGCTCCGGGGTGAGATTGAGGTTCTCAGGCTCGAGCGCCGGATCGCCCTTCGGCTCGCCGCCGAGCGGGTTCACGCGCGCGGCCAGGTGGCCGTGGGTGCGGTAGGCCTTGAGCAGGGAGGTCGCGGCCTGCACCGCCTGGAGGATCTCGCGGTCGGGCTCGGCGGTGACCGCGGCGGGCGCCGGGGCGGCCGCGGCGGCGGACAGCGGCGGCGCCGATGCCGACGCGGCGTGCGCGTTGGTGACCAGGTTGGGCTGGACCCGCAGCGACTCGGCGACCGACTCGTAGAAGCCGTCCTCGCCCTGCAGGAGCTGGTCGATCCGGCGCAGGAACGAGCCGGACTCGGCGCCCTGGATGATCCGGTGGTCGTAGGTGGACGTCATCGTCATCACCTTCGAGACGCCGAGGGCGCGGATCTTGTCGGCGGGGGCGTGCGCCCACTCCGGCGGGTAGGCGATCGAGCCGGTGGCGATGATCGTCCCCTGGCCCTGCAGCAGCCGCGGCACCGAGGCGACCGTGCCGAGCCCGCCGGGGTTGGTGAGCGAGATGTTGGTGCCCTGGAAGTCGTCGGCGGTGAGCTTGTTCTCCCGCGTCTTGGTGATCAGGTCCTCGTAGTAGGCGTGGAAGCCGGCGAAATCGAGCGCCTCGGCACCCTTGATGCAGGGGACCAGGAGGCTGCGCCCGCCGCGGCGCTCGACGTCGACCGCGATCCCGAGGTTGACGTCCTCGTGCTCGACCACCTGCGGCTTGCCGTCGGCCTCGGCGTAGGTCCGGGCCATCACCTTCCATTCCTCGGCCGCCTCGACGATCGCCCAGGCGATCAGGTGCGTGAAGGAGACCTTCATCCCGCGGTCCCGCAGCGCCGCGTTGAGCGCCTTGCGCTTCGCGTCGAGGACGTCGACGGGCAGCGTCCTGAACGAGGTCGCGGTCGGCACCGACCGGCTGTCGTTCATCGCCTGGGCGAGCATCGCCGCCGGGCCGCGCAGCGGCTTCGCCTCCGGCGGCGCGGCCGGGGCGGTCGCTGGGGCGGCGCCGTTGCCGTCGGCCGCCGCGATCACATCCTCCTTGACCACCTTGCCGCCGGGACCGGAGCCCTTCACGGTGTCGAGGTCGAGGCCCTTGGCGGCGGCGATGCGGCGGGCGACCGGGGAGGCGCGGCCGTTGCCCGCATCGGCGGTGACGTTCAGCGGCTTCCGGCGCTTCGCGTCCGGGGGCTGCTCGGGTCAGCTTGCGGCTGTCGGCGCGGCGGCGCCCGCTGGTCATCTCGGCCAGGGCCTGGCCCACTTGGACGGTGTCGTCGGGGGAGACGAGCAGCTTGGTGATCGTGCCCGCGGCGGGGGCCGGGACCTCCGCGTCGATCTTGTCGGTCGAGACCTCGACGACCGTGTCGCCCTCGGCCACCGTGTCGCCCTCGGCCACGCGCCATTCGAGCACGGTGCCCTCGGTCACCGACTCGCCCATCTCGGGCATTGCAGACGGTCGAGCGGTCTCGCCCGCCGCCCGGCCAGCCGGGCGCTACCGACCTCGATCTGGCCTGGTTGCGGGGACTCGGAGGCGACGGTCTCGTCGCCGAGGTCCTCGTCGCCCTCGCCGCCGCCCATCACGAGGTCGCCATCGGCCTCCTTGAGCGGCGACGGATCGGCGCCGTTGCCGGAGCTGCCGTTGGGGTCGATCTGGGCGAGGACCTGGCCGACCTCGACGGTGTCGTCGATCTTGGCGAGGATCTTGGTCACCACGCCGCTGGCCGGCGCCGGAACCTCGGCGTCGATCTTGTCGGTGGAGACCTCGACGACGGTGTCGCCCTCGGCGACCTCCTGGCCCTCCGAGACGTGCCACTCGAGGATCGTCCCCTCGGTAACCGACTCCCCCATCTGGGGCATTTGCAGGTCGACTATTGCGTTTGCCACTTGGTCGTTTGAGTGTATGACCTCGGCGTCGCGAGGTGCTGCGGTTTTCCCACAGAGAATGTGACCTTTCGCGCGCGAGAAGCCCGGCTCAGACCCGGTAGCGCTCCAGCGCCTCCTCCCGAGCACGGGGGTGGTCGACGATCGGCGCCGGGTAGTCCTCGCCGATCACGCACCCGCATTCGCGCTGGACGTCGTCCGGCATCGTCCACGGCTCGCGCATGTACCGCTCCGGCACCCGCTCGAGCTCGGGCACGTGGCGCAGCACGTAGGCGTTGTCGGGGTCGTAGCGCTCCTGATGGCGAGCCGGGTTGTAGATCCGCCGGAAGGCCGGCTGCGGATCGGTGCCGACCGAGGCGATCCACTGCCAGTTGCCGTTGTTGTTCGCCTCGTCGCCGTCGATGAGCAGGCGCATGAACCAGCGCTCGCCCCAGCGCCAGTCGATCCCCAGGTCCTTGGTCAGAAACGAGCCGACCACGAGCCGGGCCCGGTTGTGCATCCAGCCCTCTCGGCGCAGCTGGCGCATCCCGGCGTCGACGAGCGGATAGCCGGTGCGCCCCTCGCACCAGCGCTCGAAGCGCCCCTCGGCGTAGCTCCACTCGATCCGCCCGCGATAGCGCGCCTGGAACTCCGACCGGGCGTTGCGCGGGAAGTGGTGCAGGACGTGGTGGTGGAAGTCGCGCCAGCAGAGCTGGCGGCGAAACGCCTCCGGGCCCGCCCCGCGCGGCAGCCGCTCTTCGATCGCCCGCACCGAGAGGCAACCGAAGTGCAGATACGGGCGAGAGGCGCGAGGTGTTGTCGCGCCCGAGCGCGTCGTGATCGTCCGTGTAATCGCGGATCGGGCCGTCGAGGAAGCGGTCGAGCGTTCGGCGCGCCGCTGCCTCCCCGCCGGGCGCCGGATCGCTGACCTCCTGGCTCAGCCCCAGCGCTCCGAGCGACGGGATCCTTCCCTTACCGAGCCGCGAGGGCAGGGCCGGGAGCTCGCGCGGCGCCTCGAGCACGTCGCGGCGGGGCAGCTCAAGCCACTTGCGGTGAAAGGGGGAGAAGACGGTGTAGGGCTTGCCCTGCCCGGTCTCGATCGCCCGCACGTCGACCGCGTTGAGGCCCTCGTGCGAGCGCAGCGCGATCCCGGCGTCCGCGAACGCCCGCCGGGCGCGCTCGCCGCGCCGGCGCGCGAACGGGCTCACGTCCTGGGTCACGTGGATCGTCTCGGCCCCGGTCTGGCGCGCGAGCTCGACCAGCTCGCGCTCGGGCGGACCGCGGCGGATCACGAGCCGGGACCCGCGGTCGCTCAGCTCGCGGTCGAGATCGGCGAGGCACTCGAGCAGGAACTGCGTCCGCGGCCCGGAGGCGTGCCGGCCGTGCAGCAGGCGGTCGTCGAAGCAGAAGACCGGGACGACCCGATCGTGCGTCGTCGAGCGCCGCCCGCAGGGCCGGGTGGTCGCGAACCCGCAGGTCGCGCCGGAACCAGACGACCGCGGTGTCGGTCAGCCGAGCCTCGCGACCAGCACGACCTCGTTGGACGCCGTGTCGATGACGCCCTCGGCGAGGTAGGAGATCGCGGGCGCGACGTGCTCGCAGAACGGGCACGCGAACTCGGCCCGTGGAGGGAGCTTCGGCGCCGGTGAGATCGGCACGCCGCACTCCGGGCACGAGAACGCCCCGCGGGCGAGGATCTGCCGGCCGTCGGTGACGAGGCGAGGGTCCTCGCCGACCGCCGAGCCGCCGGTGCGTCCTTGCTTGACGTCGGGTTCGCCGCGGTCGCCGGGGTCTGGGGCGATCTCGAAAGACACTCGGAATCAATAGTAGGGTCAGGCGGCCGCGCGATTCGACCGAGGAGGACTAGTGGGCTACTTCGTCACCGGCGCGACCGGCTTCATCGGCCGCAACCTCGTCGAGCTCCTGCTGGAGCGCGAGGGAACGATCTACGTGCTCGTGCGCGAGGGTTCCAAGGGCCGCCTGGCCGAGCTCCGCAACCGCTGGGGAGTCGGCGAGGACCGGATCGTCGGCATCGTCGGCGACCTCGCCGAGCCCCGCCTCGGCGTCTCCGACGAGGACCTGGCCCGGCTCGAGGGCGAGGTCGATCACCTCTTCCATCTCGCGGCGATCTACGACATGAAGGCGAGCGCCGAGAGCCAGCGGGTCGCCAACGTGGAGGGCACGCGCCACATGGTCCAGTTCGCCGAGGCCGTGCAGGCCGGGCGCGTCCACATGGTCAGCTCGATCGCCGCCGCCGGCCTCTACAAGGGCACCTGGCGCGAGGACATGTTCGACGAGGCCCAGGAGGTCGACAACCACCCCTACTTCCAGACCAAGCACGAGTCCGAGGGCGTGGTCCGCGACGAGTGCTCGCGCCCGTGGCGCGTCTACCGCCCCGGCATCGTGGTCGGCAACTCCGAGACGGGCGAGATGGACAAGGTCGACGGGCCCTACTACTTCTTCAAGCTCATCCGCCGGATCCGGGGCGTGGTTCCGCAATGGCTGCCGGTGCCGGGGGTCGAGGGGCGCGAGATCAACATCGTCCCGGTCGACTTCGTGGTCAAGGCCATGGACCACATCGCCCACCTCGACGGCCTCGACGGGCGGGCGTTCAGCCTCACCGACCCGCACCCGCACACGGCCGGCGAGGTGATCGACATCTTCGCCAGCGCCGCGCACGCGCCGCAGACCTCGATCCGCGTGCCGCCGTGGGCGATCGACGGCGCCGAGCCGCTGGTGAAGGCCGCGCTCACCGTCACCCCGCTCTCGGACGCCGTCCTCGACCAGGTGCTGGGCGACTTCGGGATCCCGCGCTCGGTCCTGGTCTACGTCAACTACCCGACGCACTTCGACTCCCGCCAGACGCAGGCCGCGCTGGAGGGCACCGGGATCTCCGTCCCGCCGCTCGAGGCCTACGCGGGCAAGCTCTGGGACTACTGGGAGCGCCACCTCGACCCCGACCTGTTCCGCGACCGGACCCTGATGGGCGCCGCGCGCGGACGGCTCGGCGTGATCGGCGGCCTGGCGCAGATCCTCGAGCAGCAGATCCCCGACGAGCTGCTGCGCTTTGGGCGCAACATCGTCGGCAACGCCTCGCTCGAGGCCGCCGTGCGGGGCCGGAAGCTGATGGTCACGGGAGCCTCCTCGGGGATCGGCAAGGCGGCGGCGCTGAAGATCGCCGACGCGGGCGGCACCGTGTTGCTCGTCGCGCGCACGCCCGAGAAGCTCGAGCTGACCCGCGACCAGATCCTCGCCGGGGGCGGGATCGCGCACATTCACCAGTGCGACCTCTCCGACCCCGAGGACATCGACCGGATGGCCGACGAGGTGCTGGCCGAGCACGGCCACGTGGACGTGCTGATCAACAATGCCGGCCGTTCGATCCGGCGCTCGGTCGCCCTCTCGTATGACCGCCCGCACGACTTCGAGCGCACGATCCAGCTCAACTACCTGGGCGCGGTGCGGCTGATCCTCAAGCTGCTCCCGCGGATGCGCGAGCGCAAGTCGGGCCAGATCATCAACATCAGCTCGATCGGGGTGCAGACCAACATGCCCCGGTTCTCGGCCTACGTCGCCTCGAAGTCGGCGCTCGACGCGTTCAGCCGCTCGATCGCCTCGGAGATCATCGACGACGGCGTCCACATCACCACGATCAACATGCCGCTGGTGCGGACGCCGATGATCGCGCCGACGAAGATGTACGACCGCTTCCCGACGATCACCCCGGAGGAGGCGGCGGACATGATCTGCGAGGCGATCATCCACAAGCCGAAGCGGATCGCGACGCCGATGGGCACGCTGGGCCAGATCCTCTACGCGCTCAACCCGAAGTCGATCGACTACATCCTCAACACCGCCTACCACCTGTTCCCGGACTCGAGCGCCGCGCGGGGCGAGAAGGGCAAGCCGAAGGACCCACGCGAGCCGGCGCCGCAGACCACCGACGAGGAGGCCAACCGCCGCCAGCTGCTGTTCGCGAACCTGATGCGGGGAGTGCACTGGTAGTCACGTGGGCGACGGCGATACCGTGACCGCCGATGCCCGGCCGTGAGCGCAAGCACTGGGGCTGGGGATACGCAGATCAGCAGCCGTCGGCGACCGATCTCGACGCCGCCGCCCGCGACATCCGCGAGCGCCTCGGCTTCGGAGGCGAGCCCGAGCAGCCGGTGGCGTTGGAGGCGATCGAGCTGCCGGACTCCCGCCTGCGGGCGCCGGCGGGCCTCGAGGCGATCGTTTCGGACGACCGCCGTGAGCGGATCACCCACGCGCTGGGCAAGGCCTACCGCGACGTGGTCCGTGGGTTCCGCGGGCGGATCGACAACCCACCGGACCTCGTGGCCCGCCCGCGCGACGAGGGCGACGTCGAGGCCGTGCTCGAATGGTGCACCGACGAGCGGGTGGCCGCGATCCCATATGGCGGGGGCACCAGCGTCGTCGGCGGGATCGAGCCGCGGCTCGAGGGCGACTATCGCGGCGCGGTGAGCGTCGACCTGGGCGGGCTCGATCGGGTGCTCGAGGTCGACGCGGCCTCGCGCGCTGCCCGGATCCAGGCGGGGGTCCTCGGCCCCGCCCTCAACGAGCAGCTCGCCGAGCACGACCTGACCCTGCGCCACTTTCCGCAGTCGTTTGAGTACTCGACCCTCGGCGGCTGGATCGCCACCCGCGCCGGCGGCCACTTCGCCACCGTCTGGACCCACATCGACGATCTGGTCGAGTCCGTCAGGGCGCTCACCCCGGCCGGTGTCTGGGAGAGCCGCCGGTTGCCGGGCTCCGGCGCCGGGCCGAGCCCCGACCGGATGCTGATCGGCTCCGAGGGCATCCTCGGGGTGATCACCGAGGCATGGGTGCGAGTGCACGAGCGCCCGCGGCACAAGGCGTCGGCCGCGGTCGCGTTCGGATCGTTTGCCGCAGGGGCCGAGGCGGTGCGCGCGCTCTCGCAGTCGGGCCTCAACCCGGCGAACTGCCGGCTGCTGGACGAGGTCGAGGCGGAGGTCACCCAGGCCGACGAGCACGGCCGGGCCGTGCTCGTGCTCGGGTTCGAGTCGGCACACCAACCGGTGGACGCCCTCTTCGACCAGGCGCTGGAGCTAGCCCGCGACCACGGTGGGGAGGTGACCTCGGAGCGGCGCGAAGGCGCGGTGACCGCCTGGCGGGATGCGTTCCTGGCGGCGCCGTACCTGCGCGACACCTTCGTCGCCTGCGGCGTCCTCTCCGAGACCTTCGAGACGGCGATCACCTGGGATCGGTTCGAGGAGTTCCACGCGACGGTGGTCGCGATCGCGCGCCGCGCGGTCGGCGACGAGGCCAAGGTGATGTGTCGCTTCACCCACGTCTACCCCGACGGTCCCGCGCCCTATTTCACGATCCTCGCGCCCGCCCGGCGCGGCGACGAGGTCGCCCAGTGGGACGAGATCAAGGCCGCGGTCTCGGACGTCCTGATCGACGCCGGGGGCACGATCACCCACCATCACGCGGTCGGGCGCGACCACAGGCCCTGGTACGACCGCCAGCGACCGCCGCCGTTCGCCGACGCGCTGCGCGCGGCTAAGGGCGCAGTCGATCCTGCGGGCGTGATGAACCCCGGGGTACTGGTCGACCCGAGTACCTAACCTGCCCCGGCATGCCGCCGCTGATCGTCGCCCTGCGCCCGCAGGAGTGGATCAAGAACCTGCTCGTCTTCGCCGGCGTCCTGTTCTCGGGGCGGCTCGACGAGAGCGGGGCGCTCGGCGACGCGCTGATCACCTTCATCTGCTTCTGCGGGATCTCCAGCGCCGGCTATCTGCTGAACGACCTCCGCGACCGCGAGCACGACCGCCGCCACCCGGACAAGCGCAACCGGCCCATAGCCAGCGGCGCGGTCAGCCCGGCGACCGCCGCCGGACTCGCGGTGGTGCTGGGCGTCGGCGCGATCGCGCTCGGGTTCGCGGTCGAGCCCGAGGTCGCCGGGCTTGGTCGCCCTCTACGGCGTGATCACCACCGCCTACTCGCTGGGGCTCAAGCGGCTGGTGATCATCGACGTGATGACGATCGCCTCGCTGTTCATCCTGCGGGTGGTGGCGGGAGCGGTCGCGGTCGGTGCCCACGCGTCGGAGTTCCTGCTGATCTGCACCGGGATGCTCGCCCTCTTCCTCGGCTTCACAAAGCGCCGCCAGGAGGCGATGCTGGAGGGGTCGGATACCGGGGACGTCGACACCCGCCCCGTCTGGAGCACTACTCGATCCCGTTCCTCGATCAGATGATCGCGATGGTCACCGCCTCGGCGGTCATCACCTACATCATCTACGCGGTGGACTCTCCCCTCGCGGGGTCGAAGATGCTCGCCACCGCCCCCTCGGTCCTCTACGGGATCTTCCGTTACCTCTATCTGATCTACGACCGCCACGACACGCGCTCGACCGCGGCGATCCTCACCGAGGATCCGGGGATGGTCTTCGCCGCGGTCACCTGGGTCGGGGCGGCGTTGGCGGTGCTCTACGTGTTCGACTGAACGCTTGTACTAGCTTTCCGCGCGTGGATCTGACGCTCAACCCCGACGAGGCGGCCTTCCGTGACGAGGTGCGCGCCTGGATCCAGGCGAACCACCCGGGCCCGGCGCCGACCACCGGCGATCAGGCCCAGTTCGAGTTCGAGCGCGAGTGGCAGCGGGAGATGCACGCCGCGGGATGGGCCGGGATCTCCTGGCCGAAGGAGTACGGCGGGCGCGGGGCGACGCTGATCGAGCAGTCGATCTTCGGCGAGGAGTTGGCGCGCGCGAAGGCGCCGCGGCCGGCCAACGTGCTCGGCCTGGTGATGGGCGGGCCGGTCGTGATCGCCCACGGGAGCGGCGAGCAGAAGGAGCGCTTTCTGGAGCCGATCCTCTCCGCCGAGGAGATCTGGTGCCAGGGCTTCTCCGAGCCGGAATCGGGCTCGGACCTCGCCTCGCTCAAGACCAAGGCCGTGCAGGAAAACGGCGGCTGGCGGATCACGGGGCAGAAGGTCTGGACCACGTTCGCCCACGAGGCGAAGTGGTGCATGCTCGTCGCCCGCACCGATCCGGACGTGCCCAAGCACAAGGGCCTCACCTACTTCCTCATGGATATGGAGCAGGACGAGGTCGAGGTCCGGCCGCTGCGCCAGATCACCGGCGAAGCGGAGTTCAACGAGCTCTTCATCGAGAACGCCTACGTGCCCGAGGAGAACGTGGTCGGCGGGGTTGGCAACGGCTGGATGGTCGCGATCACGACGCTGATGAACGAGCGTGCAGGCCTCGGCGCGTCCGCCGCCCTCGGGCTCGCGAACGCGCTCGACGAGCTGATCGAGCTCGCGAAGGAGCGCGGTCGCGCCGACGACCCCCTGGTGCGCGACAAGGTCGCGCGGCTCAAGATCGGCATCGAGGGCCTGCGGCTCGGGGCGATGCGGGCGCTGACCGCGACGATGAAGGTCGGGACCCCGGGGCCGGAGGGCTCGATCGCGAAGCTGCAGTGGTCGTCGACCAACCAGGCGCTGACCGAGCTCGCGGTCGAGATCGGCGGGATCGACGCGCTCACCCGCGGCAATCTCTGGGCCTACCGGTTCCTGCGCTCGCGGGCGAACTCGATCGAGGGCGGCACCAGCGACGTGCTCCGCAACATCGTCGCCGAGCGAGTCCTCGGCCTGCCGAAGCTGCGCTAACCAATGGACTTCGACTTCAACGACGAGCAGCGCGAGATCAAGTCGACCGCGCGCGACTTCATCGCCAGTCGCTTCTCGCCCGCGAAGGTGCGCGAGCTCGCCGAGTCCGACAGTCCCTACGACGACGCCATCTGGAGCCAGATCTGCGAGCTCGGCTGGCCCGGGATCGCGATCTCCGAGGAGTACGGGGGCCAGGGACTCGGGGTGGTCGAGCTGGTCATCCTCCAGGAGGAGTTCGGGTACGTCTGCGCTCCGGTTCCCTTCATCGCCAACGCCTACGCCGGTGCGCTGATCGAGGCCGCCGGCTCGGAGGAGCAGAAGCAGCGCTGGCTGCCGGGCATCGCCTCGGGCGAGGCTCGCGGCGCCGCCGAGCTGGACAACGACGGTGGGGCGATCGTCGGCGCCGCCGGGGGCAGCGCCGTCCTCGTGCTGGCGGAGGGAGAGGGCGCGAAGCTGGTCGAGACCGGTGACGCGACGCTCGAGCGGCTGGACCTGATCGACACAACCCGGGCCTATTTCCGGGTCGCGGCCGACGGCGGCGACCCGCTCGGCGGCGCCATCGACGGCGCCGTCGCGATCGGCCAGGTGGCGCTTGCCGCCGAGCTCGTCGGCGTCGCCCAGCGCGCGCTGGAGCTGGCGACCGACTACGCGAAGGAGCGCCAGCAGTTCGACCGGCCGATCGGCTCCTACCAGGCGGTGTCCCACCGCCTGGCCGACATGCTCTGGGAGGTCGAGGAGGCGCGCTCGCTCACGTACTACGCGGCTTGGTGCGCCGACGCCGAGCCGGAGTCGCTGCCGCTCGCCGCGTCCATGGCGAAGGCGCGTGCGTCCGACAGCGCCGCGTCGGTCACCCACAACGCGATTCAGACCTTTGGCGGCATCGGCTTCACCTGGGAGCACGACATCCACTTCTTCCTCAAGCGGGCGCGGGTGGGCGCCCGCCTCATGGGCACCTCGAGCGGGCACCGCGAGCGCGTCGCCCAGTTCGTGGGCCTCGGCTAGTCCCGCGGGCCGTAGGCGGCGAGGAAAGCGCGCACGCCGGACTCGGCGTAGCGGTCGAGCTCGGCCGGTGACGGGATCTCCGCGTCCCCCAGCAGCATCGCCCGGTTCACCGGCGCGGACATCACCAGCCAGTTGAAGTGGGCCGCCGCGAGCTCCGGGTCGTCGAGCTCGAGCGCGCCGCGGTCGGCGAGGCGGGCGAAGGCCTCGGCCAGGAGCGCCACCGCGCGGGCTGCCCCGCGCTCGTAGAAGGCTCGCCCGAGCTCAGGAAAACGCCCGGCCTCGCCGATCACGAGCCGCCGCAGCTGCATCAGCCGCGGCTGCATCACCGACTCGAGCTGGCGCCGGGCGAGGTCGCGCAACCCGGCCTCCAGGTCGTCGGCCTCGACGAGCCCCAGCACCTCACCCTCCAGCGGCTCGCCGGCCCCGTCGACGACGCCGGCGACGATCTCCGTGAACAGTCGCTCCTTGTCGGCGAAGTGCTTGTAGACGGTCTGCTTCGAGACCGCCGCGGCGGCGGCGATCTCGTCCATGCTGGTGCCGAGGTAGCCGTTGCGCAGGAAGGCGGCGGTCGCGGCCTCGAGGATCGCGGCCCGCTTGCGAGCCGAGCGGGAGTCGGCGGGGGAGGTGGCTTCCATGACGAGGAGAGTACTAGACCGTCCAGTCTGTATAGTACTGAACCGTCTAGTTCCAAGAGGAAGGATCTCCGATGACCGCCCCAAACCCCGAACCGCTCCTGACCGGCCTGCGAATCGGCGAGTGCGCCCGCTGGCACGACGATCGCCTCTGGCTCGCCAACTGGGGGGAGGGCGAGGTGCTCGCGGTCGACCGCGACGGCGAGCGCGAGGTGATCGTCGAGCTCGACAAGGCGACGATCCCGATCTCCATCGACTGGCTCGGCGATGGCACGCTCCTGGTCGTCTCCGGCCCGGAGGGAGAGGTGCTGCGCCGGGAGGGCGACGGCTCGCTCGCCACCCACGCCGAACTCGCGGCCCTCTCGCCGCACACGTGGAACGAGATCGTGGTGGACGGCCGGGACAACGTCTACGTGAACACGATCAACTTCGACTTCATGGGCGGCGGCGAGTTCGCGCCCGGGCTGATCGCGGTGATCACCCCCGACGGCGAGGTCCGCCAGGTGGCCGACGGGCTCCAGTTCCCCAACGGCATGATCGTGACGCCGGACAACTCGACCCTGATCTGCGCGGAGTCGTTCGCGGGTCGCCTGACCGCCTTCGACATCGAGCCCGATGGCGGCCTCTCGGGCCGGCGCGTGTGGGCGGAGCTCGGCGAGGGCGGCGACGGGATCTGCCTCGACGCCGAGGACGCCGTGTGGACTCCCGCGGGCCAGACCTGCATCCGGGTGCGCGAGGGCGGCGAGGTGCTGGAGACGGTCGAGCTCGACCGCTTCTGCTTCGCCTGCGCTCTCGGCGGTGAGGACCGGCGGACGCTGTTCATGCTCGCCGCGCCGTGGCTCGGCACCGAGAACATGTTCGACGGCCCGCCGAGCGGCGTCGTGAGGACGTTCGACGCGCCCGCCTCGGGCGCCGGCAGGCCCTAGGCGGTGAGTTCGCGACGCAGGGCGTCGGACACCGATTCACCGCGCTTGAGGTCGAGCTCGCGGCGTCCGATCCCACCCGCGTAGGCGACCAGGGCGCCGTCGCCCATCAGATCCACCCCGGCGGTGCGACCGCGGAGCACCCCGCCCGTCGAGAGCTCGATCCGAGCCGCGACCCGGTCGCCGGGCTCAAACCGCCGCAACAGGTTGACCTCGGGCAGGCCCCCGTCCCGTCGCGCCCGATCCAGCTCCTCATTGAGGCCCTCGAGCGCCCCGTCGAGGTCATCGAACGATCGCCGCGCGACCTTCGAACCGAGCCGGGTTGTGAGCTTGACCCGCAGCCCGGCTAGGCGCCGCGCCGCTTGCGGATCGGGCGACGCACGGAGTCGTTGGTGATCTTCTCCGGCCCCTCGCGCTCGCCGATCGGGACGTAGTCGACGTCCCGCGGCCCGGTGTAGATCTGCCGCGGCCGGGCGATCTTGGTCTCCGGGTCCTGGACCATCTCCAGCCACTGGGCGACCCAGCCCGAGGTCCGCGGGATCGCGAACATGACCGTGAACATCTCGGTCGGTAGCTCCAGCGCCTCGTAGATGAGGCCCGAGTAGAAGTCGACGTTCGGATACAGCTTGCGCGAGGTGAAGAAGTCGTCGTCGAGGGCGCGCTTCTCGAGCTCGGTGGCGATCTCGAGCAGCGGACTGGGCTCGGTGGCCTCGAGGACCTCCTCGACGTGCTTCTTGATGATCCGCGCGCGGGGGTCGTAGTTCTTGTAGACGCGGTGGCCGAAGCCCATCAGCTTCTCATCGCGGTTCTTGACGCCCTCGAGGAAGTCGGGGATGTTCTCCACCGTCTCGATCCGGCGCAGCATGCGCAGCACGGCCTCGTTCGCGCCGCCGTGCAGCGGCCCGTAGAGCGCTGCGACGCCGGCCGCGACCGCCGAGTACGGGTCGACCTGCGAGGAGCCGACGCTGCGCACGGCGGCGGTCGAGCAGTTCTGCTCGTGGTCGGCGTGGAGGATGAAGAGCACGTCGAGTGCCTTCGCCAAGCGCGGATCGGGCTCGTACTTGAGCTCGGTCTTCTTGAACATCATCGAGAGGAAGTTCTCGGCGTAGTTGAGCTCGTTGTCCGGATAGACGTAGGGCAGACCGAGGTTGTGGCAGTAGGAGAAGGCGGCCAGGGTGGGCACCTTGGCGATCAGCCGGACGGCCGCCATGTAGCGCTCCTCCGGGTCGTCGATCTGCTTCGCGGCCGGGTAGAACGTCGAGAGCGCGCCGACGCTGGAGAGCAGCATGCCCATCGGGTGGGCGTCGTAACGGAAGCCCTCCAGGTGCTGCTTGATGTCCTCGTGGACGAAGGTGTGGTGAGTGATGTCGAAGATCCACCGCTCGAGCTGCGCGGCCGTGGGGAGCTCGCCGTAGACGAGCAGGAACGCGACCTCGAGGTAGCTCGACTTCTCACAGAGCTGCTCGATCGGGATGCCCCGGTGCTGGAGGATGCCCGCCTCGCCGTCGATGTAGGTGATCGCCGAGCGGCAGGACGCCGTGTTCGTGAAGGCCGGGTCGTAGGACAACATCCCGAAGTCGTCCTCGTTGACCTTGATCGGGCGGAGGTCCAGCGCCTTCACCGTCTCGTCGGTGATCTCAAGTTCGTAGGACTTGCCGGTTCGGTTGTCGGTGACGGTCAGCGTGTTCGCGGCCTCGTCGGCCGTTGCGACGCCGCCGTCCTGCGAAGTCTCCTGCTCTGCCGCCATCGCGTCTCCTCGCTCAGGGGTGGGTGCTTAGGGGATTCTCATTCTCGCAGCTAGCGACGCTTCCTCGAAGTGGGTCAGACGCCGGAAGGCGCCGAGGCGGGCGGCGATCTCGTCCTCGCCCAGGCGCCGGACGCGCTCGGTGCCGAAGTCCTCGACGTTGAACGAGGCCATCACCGAGCCGTAGGCCATCGCGAGCCGCAGTGCTCCCACGTCGTGCTCGCCGCCGCCCTTGACGCCGTCGAGGTAGCCGAGAAAGCCGCCGGCGAAGCTGTCGCCGGCCCCGGTCGGGTCGCGGACCTCCTCGAGCGGGAGCCCGGGAATCGCGAACGCCTCGTCGCCCGTGAACAGCACTGCTCCGTACTCGCCCCGCTTTGCCACCACGACGCTCGGTCCCATGCGCATCGTCGCCTTGGCGGCGGTGACCAGGTTCGGCTCCCCGGTCAGCATGCGCAGTTCGGCGTCGTTGAGCAGCACGCAGTCGACCTCTGACAGCGCGGCGACCAGCGAGTCGCGGGCGGTGTCGATCCACAGGTTCATCGAGTCCAGGGCCGCGAAGCCCGCCGACGACTGGCGGCGGACGTCGCGCTGCAGGTCGGGCTGGATGTTCCCCAGAAAGAGCATCCGCGCGGCGCAGGAGTCGGGCGAGAGCTTCGGCTGAAACTCGGCGAACACGTTCAGCTGCGTGTCGTCGGTGTGGGCGACGTTCATGTCGTGGTCGTAGTGACCGCGCCAAAAGAACGTCTCGCCGCCGGCGACGTGCTCGATGTCGTCCACTCCGACGCCCCGGTCGGAGAGCACCGCGAGGTGCTCGTCGGTGAAGTCGTCGCCGACCGGTCCGACCACTCGGACGTCGGTGAAGAAGCTCGCGGCGAGCGCGAAATGGACCGCGGATCCGCCCAGCATCCGGTCGCGCTCCCCGAACGGGGTGCGGACGCTGTCGAAGGCGATCGATCCGACCACAGTCAGCGACACGGCGCGGCATAGTGACACACTGGGGTCGTGAAGGCGATACGAATCGAGCGGTTCGGGGGGCCCGAGGTCATGGACGTGGTCGAGCTCCCCGACCCCGAGCCGAGCGACGGCGAGGTCGTGGTCGAGGTCGCGCGTGCGGGCATCAACTTCGCCGACACGCACGCGACCCGCAACGACTACCTGGCCGAGCAGAGCCTGCCGATGACGCCTGGCGGCGAGGTCGCCGGCACGACCCCCGACGGCCGGCGCGTCGCGGCGCTCTTGGCCACCGGCGGCTACGCCCAGAAGGTGGTCGTGCCCGCCAACTGGCTGGTCCCACTCCCCGACGAGGTCTCCGACGATCAGGCCGCCGCGCTCCTGCTCCAGGGCCTCACCGCGCACGCGCTCGTCAACCGCTGCGCCCGGCTGCAGGAGGGCGAGACGATCGTCGTCGAGGCGGCCGGCGGCGGCACCGGGACGCTCGCCGTACAGCTCGCCAAACGAGCCGGAGGACGGGTGATCGCGCTCGCTTCCAGCGAGGAGAAGCGCGCGCTCGCCTCGCGGCTGGGGGCCGACGCCACGGTCGACTCCCGCGCCGACGACCTGCAGGCGGCGATCCTCGAGGCGAACGAGGGCCGCGAGGTCGACGCGGTGCTCGAGATGACGGGCGGTGCGACCTTCGAGGCCTGCCTGCGGACGCTCGCGCCGTTCGGCCGCCTGGTCTTGTTCGGCATCGCCTCCCGCGAGCCGAACGACGTCAACACCGGCCACCTCCTGCGACACTCGCGCGCCGTGATCGGCTTCTGGCTCATGCAACTGATCCCGCGACGCGATGAGATTGCGGCGATGATCGCCGACCTCGTCGGCGCCGTCGCCTCGGGCGAACTCGAGGTCGTGATCGGCGATGTCTACCCTCTGTCCGAAGCGCGTCGGGCTCATGAGGACCTCGCCGGGCGCCGCACATCGGGCAAGTTGCTTCTGGACCCCTCTGCATGAAGAGTTTTTCCGACCTGGGCCTCAAGCCCGAGATCCTGCGCACGCTCGAGGAGCTCGGCTACACCGAGCCCACGGCCGTGCAGGAGCAGGCGATCCCTGAGCTGCTCGCGCGGTCACGACGTGATCGGCCAGGCGCAGACGGGAACCGGAAAGACGGCCGCCTTCGGCCTGCCGCTGCTGCAGTACCTCGACGCGGAGTCCCAGGAGACGCAGGCGATCGTCCTCACGCCGACGCGTGAGCTCTGCATCCAGGTGACCCAGGCGCTGCGGGCGTACGCCGAGCACCTCGACATCGAGGTGGTCGCGGTCTTCGGCGGGGCCCCGATCGCGACGCAGCAGTCGCGGCTGCGGCGGGGCGCGCATGTGGTCGTCGCCACCGTCGGGCGGATGATGGACTTGATCTCGCGCCGCTCGCTGGTGCTCACCTCGGCGCGCTACGTGGTGCTCGACGAGGCCGACGAGATGCTCGACCTCGGGTTCATCGAGGACGTCGAGCGGATTCTGCGCATGTGCCCCTCGGGCCGCCAGACGGGGCTCTTCTCGGCGACGATGCCCGCCCCGATCGCGCGCCTGGCCGAGCAGCACATGTACGAGCCGGTGACGATCAAGGTGACTCCGAAGCAGCTCACCGTCGACGCGATCGAGCAGGCCTACGTCGAGGTCGAACCGCGCGAGAAGACCGACCGGCTGATTCAGGTGCTCAAGGCCGAGGAGCCCGAGCAGGCGATCATCTTCTGCCGCACGAAGATCGGCGCGGCGAGGCTCGACAAGCAGCTCGCCGACCGCGGGCTGCGGGTCAAGGCGCTGCACGGCGACATGACCCAGGGCCAGCGCGACGGGGTGATGATCTCGTTCAAGGAGCGCAACCTGCCGCTGCTGGTCGCAACCGACGTCGCCGCCCGCGGGCTCGACATCGAGCACGTCACCCACGTCATCAACTACGACCTGCCGAACAACACCGAGATCTACGTGCACCGGATCGGCCGCACGGGCCGGGTCGGGCGCACGGGTCGCGCGATCACCTTCGTCACCCCGAAGCAGCGCGACGAGATCCCGCGGATCGAGCGCGAGGCCCGCACCTCGATCGGCGAGTGGGAGCCGCCGGAGGAGCGGATCGAGCACGCCCCGCGTCCCCGGCGCCGCGACCACAGGCGCGAGCGCGAGAAGCTCCCCGCCGAGCCCGACAACGGGCACGTGAAGCTGTTCGTCAACCGCGGCGCCCGGAGCGGGATCAACGAGGAGAACCTGCGCTGGGCGCTGACCGAGGGCGCGGTGATCCCCGCGGACGAGATCGGCGACATCCGGGTCCTGGAGCGCTTCTCGTTCGTCGACCTCCCGGACGAACAGGCGAAGCTGGCGCTCGAGCGCCTCGATGGCACGAAGCTCGAGGGGCGACAGATTCGCGTGGAGTACGCGAAGGACTAGCCGGGCGGTCAGGTCTCCGGCTTCGGGTCGCCGCGTGCCGCGCGGCCCTCGCGGATCAGGCCGCGGATGTCCCAGGCGCGGAAGACGAGGCCCAGGGTGATGAAGGCGAGCGCGACCGACCACACGGTGACGGCGACCTGCTGGCCGACCGAGTAGGCAAGCACCGCCGCGTAGGTCGGGCCGTTGAGCGCCACCACGAGCAGCGCCTGCTGCGCCCCGGCGCCGCCCGGGGTGAACGGGAGCGCGCCCGTGATCGCCTGCACGGACATCACGAGCAGGACGTTGTCGAGTGAGCCGCCGATGTGGAAGGCGTCGAGGAAGAGCCAGAACGAGGCGAAGCGCAGCGCCCAGCCGGCCGCCTGCCAGGCGAACACGTGCGCCAGGTAGCGCCGCGGCTCGCGGAAGATCGCCACGCCCTGCTTGAGGTGCGCCCAGAACATCTCCACGCGCCGCGCGAGGAACGCGATCAGGGCCAGGAGCAGGATCGACGCCACCGTGACCACGAAGAGCAGGAGTTGGGGATGGGCCGCCCAGAACGAGATGTCGAACGCCGGCAGCTCCGGCAGTCGCGGCGCCGCCGGCAGGAGGCCCTGCGTGATCGCGTAGACGAGCACGACGAGGCCGATCGCGGTGTCGAACGGGGCGAGGACCGCGAACGAGGAGATGATCGTCGGGTAGGAGGCGCCGCGCACGCTGCGCTTCGCGAGGACGATCTTGATCGCATCGCCGCCGCGCGCCGGGAGGATCCCGTTCAACCCGGCGCCGACGAGGAAGGCGCCGACGACCCCGCGCTCGCTGACCGCGTCGCGCGGATAGGCGGCGCGCAGCGCGTTGGCCCAGGCGTGGCCCCGGCACAGCTGGAGCCCAAGCGAGAGCAGCAGGGCCACGGCTAGGTAGGGGAGATCGATGCGCGCGAGGTTCTCGGCGAAGTTGCCGATCGCCTCGAAGACGCGGTCAATTTGACCGCCGAGGTCGATCGCTCCCAGCGTCATGTTGTAAAGGTAGGTCGCTTGGCCGCCGCCCAGAGCCGCAGGACCCTCATCGCCCCAACGCTGCTGGCCGCGGCGTTGGCGCTCGTCTACCTGCTCTGGGCGCCTTCGAGCCAGGACCTCGCGGCCGCCAGCTTCCGCGCCGACCTGTTCGCCGACAACGGGTTCGTGATCTGGAGCAACGCCTGGTACTCGGGCACGTACGTCCTCTCCTACAGCGTGCTCTACCCGCCGCTGGGCGCCCTCCTGGGGCCGCGGCTCACCGGAGCAATCGCGGTCGTCGCCGCGGCCGCGCTCTTTGCGCTGCTCGCCGAGCGCCGGTTTGGGGATCGGGCGCTCGTGCCGTCGCTCTGGTTCGCGGCCGCCGCCGGCGTCTGGCTGCTCACCGGCCGCATCCCGTTCCTGCTCGCGGTGCCGTTCGGGCTCGGGGCGCTGCTCGCCGCCGACCGGGGGCGCCCGGTGATCGGCGGCTTCGCGGCGACCCTGGCCAGCCTCGCGAGTCCCGTCGCGGGGCTGTTCGTCGCCGTCGCCGGTGTCGCGATCGCGATTGCCGGCGAGCGCGTGCGCGGGGTGGCGCTGGCGATCGGCGGCGCGGTCCCGATCGCCGTTCTCAACCTCGCCTTCCCGCTCGGCGGCGAGGAGCCGTTTGTGTTCTCGGCCTTCATCGCGCTCCCGATCCTGGCCGCCGTGGTGATCTGGCTCGTGCCCCGCGAGTACCGGGCGCTGCGAATCGGGACCGTCCTCTACGCGCTCCTGGCGCTCGCGGTGTTCGTGATCCCGAACTCGCTCGGCGGCAACATCACGCGCCTCGGGGCACTGTTCGCCGGGCCCGTCCTCGCGCTCGTGCTCTGGCCGCGCGGGCGCTGGGTCGTGATCGCGGTCTCGATCCCGCTGATCTACTGGCAGCTCGTCGCCCCGGTGCGCGACGTCCGCAAGGCCGCGGGCGATCCGTCGACCGAGCGGGCGTTTTACGAGCCGCTCCTGGCGGAGCTCGACGACCTCGCGACGACCGAGGGCTCGTTCCGAGTGGAGGTCCCGCCGACGAAGAACCGCTGGGAGGCCGACTACGTCGCCCGCGACTACCCGATCGCCCGCGGGTGGCTGCGCCAGCTCGAGTCCGACGACTTCGACCTGTTCACCAAGGGCAACCTCACCGCGGCCGCCTACCGCGATTGGCTGCGCGACCACGGCGTCACCTACGTCGCGGTGCCCAACGCCCCCCTCGACTACCTCTCCGAGGACGAGGTGGCGTTGATCGACTCCGGGCTCGACTACCTCGACCCCGTGTGGAGCGACGCCAACTGGCGCCTCTTCAGGGTCGATGGCGCCGACGAGTGGGGACTGGATGGCCTCGGCGTCCGAGGAGGTTGGCGCCGACAGCTTCGAGGTCGCGCCGGGGGAGCGTGAGACCTCGATCCGCTGGACGCCCTTTTGGAGCGTCACGGGCGGCGAGGGCTGCGTCCGCGAGAGCGAGGACGGCGAGACCGTCGTCGAGGCGCGACCGGGCAGTGGCCCGATCACGGTCGAGGCCGAGCTCGGAGGTGACTCGTGCTCGGGATAGTCCTCGGGCTCGCCTCCAGCGTGGCCTGGGGCGTGTCCGACTTCCTCGGCGGTTTGCAGAGCCGCCGGATCTCCGCGCTCAGCGTGCTCCTCGTCAGCCAGCCGGTCGGGCTCGTGCTCGCCCTCGCCGTGGCGCTGATCGTCGGCGGCAGCTCCCTCAGCGGTCGCGACGCGCTCCTCGGCCTGCTCGCGGGCGCGATCGTCGTGCTCGCGCTCGGCGCCTTCTATCGCTCGATGGCGCTCGGCTCCGTGAGCGTCGCAGCGACGATCGGCGCCCTGGGGGTGATCGTTCCGGTCGCCGCGGGGCTGCTCCGGGGGGAGGAGCCGGCGGCGATCCAGGTGGCCGGCGCGGTGGCCGCGATCGTCGGGGTGTTGCTCGTGGCGCGCGAGTCCGATCCAGAATGGCGGGCCGCCGGCCGGGCCTCGATCGGCCTCGCTGCGCTGGCGGCGCTCGGCACCGGGGTCTTCTTCTGGCTCCTCGACCTGAGCGCCGGCCCCGAACCGGCCTGGACGATCGTCGTCGCCCGGGTGGGGGGAGTGGCGGTGCTTCTCGCCGCCGCCGCGTGGCTTCGCCCCTCGATGGCGATTCCCGGCGACATGGTTCCGTCGCTGATCGCGATCGGCGTCTGCGACGTGACCGCGAACTCGCTCTTCGTCGTCGCGACCAACCACGGGCTCCTCTCCCTGGTGGCGGTGGCGGGCTCGATGTACTCGGCGGTCACCGTGCTCCTCGCGCGCGCGGTCCTGCGCGAGCACCTGGCGCGGTCGCGACAGGTCGGGATCGTGATCGCTATCGCCGGCGTCGCCATGATCGCCGCGGGCGCCTGAGCTCAGGCCGCGGCGCGGGCCAGCTCGATCCCGAACAGCCGCTCGAGCTCGGCGATCGTCTCCGAGCTCTCTCGGTGCAGCACCGCGGTCATGCCAACCGCCTCGGCCCCCGCGCAGTTCTCGCGCAGGTCGTCGACGAAGACCGCCGCGGCGGGCTCGACCCCGAGCCGCTCGCAGGCGAGCAGGTAGATCTCCGGCTGCGGCTTGTGCATGCCGACCTCGCCGGAGATCACCGTGGCGTCGAAGATGTCGGTGGATTCGAGGCGGTCGTAGATCCCTAGCCCCCACGAGTTGGAGATCAGCCCCGTCTTCACCCCGGCGGCGCGCGCGGCCCCCACGGCCTCGAGCATCGCGGGATCGGGCTCGAGCCCGGCGAACATGCGGGTGATCAGCCCCTCGTGGTCGGCCACCCCGAGCAGGTCACCGAAGCGACGCTCGAACTCGGCGTCGGCGAGGTCACCGGTCTCGAGCCCGCGCAGCAGCCGCAGCGCCTCGGCGTCACCGCGAAAGAGGTCGCGCACCGTCTCCGGAGCGAGCCCCTCGCCCTCGCAGAAGGCCGCGAACGCGGGCCAGATGCTCGTGGTGAGCACCCCGCCGAAGTCGACGACGAGGGCAATAGGCTTGCGGGCCATGGCCGAGCAGGCTACCCAGACCCCTGACGGCATCGACGCCGACGCCACCGAGCGCTGGCTCAGCCGCCACGCCGACGCGGTCGACCCGCCGCTCGCGTACGAGCGCATCTCCGGCGGGCGGTCCAACCTCACCTACTCGGTCACGGACACCGCCGGCAGGCGCTGGGCGCTGCGCCGCCCGCCGCTCGGCAAGCGCCTCGCCTCCGCGCACGACATGGGCCGCGAGTTCCGGATCATCTCGGCCCTGCAGGGCACCGACGTCCCGGTCGCCCCCGCGGTTGGCCTCTCCGAGGATGGCGACGATCCGTTCTACGTCATGGATTGGGTCCAGGGCCCGGTGCTGCGCAACCTGGCCGCGGCCGACCTCTTCCCCGACCCGGCCGACCGGCGTGCAATCGGTGAGCGGGTGATCGACACGCTGGTCGCGATCCACGCGGTCGATCCCGACGCCGTCGGGCTCGGCGAGCTGGCGAAGAAGGAGGACTACGTCGCGCGGCAGCTCCACCGCTGGCAGGGCCAGTGGCAGAAGCAGCACACGCGCGAGCTCCGGCTGGTGGACGAGGTCCACGACCGGCTCGCCGCCCGGATCCCCGATCAGGGCCCGGCGACGATCGTCCACGGCGACTACCGGCTCGACAACATGATCCTCACCGACACCGGCGAGATCGGCGCCGTCGTCGACTGGGAGCTGTGCACGCTCGGCGACCCGCTCGCGGACGTCGGGCTGCTGCTGGTCTATTGGGGCAGTGACGGCGACGAGCTGCAGCCGCTGCTCGAGCCGGCGACCCTCGCCGAGGGCTTCCCGCACCGCGACGAGGTGGCCGGCCTCTACGCCGAGCGCTCGGGCCGCGACGTCTCCGAGATCGACTACTACGTCGCTCTGGCGCTGTGGAAGCTGGCGATCATCCTCGAGGGCGTCTTCGCCCGCTACCGCGCCGGGCAGTACGGCGAGGCCGAGGAGACGCGCGAGGGAGACGTGGTCGAGCTGCTCGTGAACGCGGCGTCCTCCGCCGTCGACCGGCTCGACTGAGCGGCGCACACGCTGCCCGTGACGGTTTCGGGACGCCCTCGGGACGTTCCGCGCGCCGATCGGGACATCGGTTCGCGCATCATCGGGCCATGTCCGCCTCCGCGACGGCGCCCACTCTCCAAATTGGGTACCCGGTAGGTACGGGGTACCCAATTTGGGCGGTGTGGCGTTGCTCGGAGGAGGACTCGCGATGACCGACGAGGAGCCGTTTTGGAAGCGAGGAGGTTTTGAGTCGTTTCAGGCGTACCTGGACGAGCAGCAGCGGCTCAAGGACCTGTACGAACCCCGCCGTTCGACTCGTCGCTCCTTCTCCCAGCTCCCGCGCGACGAACTTGGAGATGTGCGCGTTCCCTACCAGGAGCCGCGCACGCATCAGGTGAACGTGAAGCTGCGCATGGAGGAGTGGTATGCGCTCCGGGACGCGGCGACGGACTTCGGCGTCGCGCCGACGACGCTCGCGCGGTTGCTGGTCAGCCGAGGGATTGAGGCGATCGGCGAGCGGAAGGCCGGCTAGGCGCGGGCGGGTTCCGGGGCTGGGGCGGCGCTCTGCTCGGCTGCCTTCGCGGCCTTGTTGAGCTCCCGCCGGGCGACGACCATCTTGTGGACCTCGTCGGGGCCGTCGGCGACCTTGAGCATGCGGGAGAACCGCCACATGCCCGCGAGCGGGGTGTCGTCGGACATCCCGAGCGAGCCGTGGACCTGGATGGCGCGGTCGAGCACGTCCATGACCACGTTCGCGGCGACGACCTTGATCATCGAGATCTCGCGGCGCGCCTCCTTCTTGCCGTAGGTGTCCATCTTCCAGGCCGCCATCAGGGTCAGCAGTCGCGCCTGCTCGGTCTCGATCCGCGACTTGGCGACGAAGTCCTGGACGAACTGCTTCTCGGCGAGCTTCGAGCCGAACGCCTCGCGCGAGTTGGCGCGGGCGCACATCATCTCGATCGCCCGTTCGCAGGTCCCGATGGCGCGCATGCAGTGATGGATGCGTCCCGGGCCGAGGCGGTCCTGGGCGATGACGAAGCCCGCCTGGCGCGGGCCGAGCAGGCTCGCCTCCGGGACCCGGCAGTCCTCGTAGCGGATCTCGCAGTGGCCGGGGCCGCCGTCGTGGCCCATCACCGGCACGGGGCGGATGAGGTTGAAGCCGGGCGCGTCGGTCGGCACGAGGATCATCGACGCGCGGGCGTAGGGGTGCGCCTCGGGGTCGGTGACGACCATCACGATCGCGACCGATGCGCCGACGGCTCCCGAGGTGAACCACTTGTGGCCGTTGATCACCCACTCGCCGTCGTCGAGCTCGGCCCGGGTCTGGAGCGTTCGCGGGTCCGACCCCGCCACCTCGGGCTCGGTCATCGAAAAGCAGGAGCGGATCTCGCCGTCGAGCAGCGGCTCGAGCCACCGGGTCCTCTGCTCCGGCGTGCCGTGCTCGGCGAGGATCTCCATGTTGCCGGTGTCGGGAGCGGAGCAGTTGAACGCCATCGGAGCGATCGCCGGGCTGCGGCCCATCTCCTCGCAGAGGACGCCGTACTCCCAGTTGGTGAGGCCGGCCCCGTGCTCCTCGTCGGGCATGAAGAGGTTCCAGAGCCCCTCCGAGCGGGCGCGCTCGCGGATCTCGACGAGGATCTCCGGATAGGCGAGGCCGGAATCCACCGTGACCTCCTCGTCCAGAGCGGCCAGCGCGTCGGCCTCGTTCGGGTAGACGTGCTCGTCCATGAACGCGGTGATCCGGTCACGAAGCTCGATCACGCGCGGGCTGAGGTCGAAGTCCATGGGGTTGGCCCGTCTAGTAGGCGATCGGCACGTACTCGGCGGGGAAGCCGGAGAGGCCGAAGAACCAGCTCTCGATCGCGTAGCGCGGGTTCGGCATCGACGGGTCGGCCGCCGTCGCGTGCAGGTTCATCTCGTCGAAGAGCAGCACGTCGCCGGGCTCGAAGATCGGCCGCACGACGCCCGTCGACGCTGCGACCTCGTCGACCACCTGCGGCGACACCGACCAGTCGAAGGTCGCGCCCTCGGTCCCGGTCGGCGACGATCTCCTCGAGCCGCTCGGGCACGATGTCCATGCCGGGGGCCACGTCGCCGCAGCGCGAGAGCGAGAGCCACACGTTGAGCGCCCGCACCTCGCCGAGGAAGGCGCCGTCCTGGTGCCAGCCGAGTCGCTGTCGGGGTCGCACCTTGCGCATGGTGCACTTCTGCGATCGAGATCGCCGGGACCTCGCCCAGGTAGCCGTGGATCACGCTCGCGCAGGCCGCAGCGCTCGAACGCCTCGAGCATGTCGAACATCAGCTTCGGCGAGTCGGCGGCCCAGAGGCCGCCGTCGCCGACCCACTGGCGCGCCTCGAGGTCGACCGGCGGCCCCGGGTCGAACTCCTCGTAGTAGCCCTCGGCCGCGCCGCCTCCGGCGGCGAGCGACGCGCGCGCCTCGAGCGCCGCCTCGATCTCGTCCGCGAGCGCGACCGCCTCGTCGCGCTCGATCACGCCCGCGGACGATCAGCGCGCCGTCGCGCAGCATCGCCGCCCGCAGCAGCCCGGGGGTCAGCTCCTCCGGCGTGACCTCGGGGATCCCGGCGCTCGGCCGGGAGCACGGCGTAGTCGGGCTCGGGGAAGCTGCGGCGTCGCCCGCGCCGGCGCCGGCGAGCTGCGCGCCCGCCTCGTGGCGGAGTGCGAGGATGCGGCGCTCGCAGCTCGGGGTCGCGGGCTCGCGGTTGCGCGCCGAGAGCTCTCGATCTCGGCGAAGAGCTCGGCTCGGGATCGCGCTCGGCGACCGCGGCGGTCGGCTGACGATTGCGGCGGAAGAGCGCGATGGCGCGAACGGTACCAGGGGTCTGCGCCGTTCGCCGGGCTCACGCTGGGCGGCGCGCGAACGCCCACACCTGGACCGGGAAGTCCGGCTCGTCGCGCAGCGAGTGCCAGCGCCGCTGCGCGGACCAGTCGCCGAAGTTGCCGACCACGCACTCGCGGTTGCCCCACGACTCGACCCGCTCGACCTCGAGCCCGGCGCGCTCGAGCAGCGTCCGCAGGCCCCGTGGCGTGAAGCGCCAGTAGTCCAGCATCCCGTAGGACGGGAACTCGTGGACCTTGATCAGGAACGGCGTCGAGACGATCACCCGGCCGCCGGGGACGCAGAGCTCGCGCAGGTTCTCCGCCGCCGCCCACGGGTCGGCGACGTGCTCGAGCACCTGCTCGCAGATGACGAGGTCGAAGCGCCGCTCCTCGGTCAGCGGCGCGCAGAGGTCGAACTCGGGCCAGGCGAGGCCGGCGTACTCGCGCCACGGCTTGTCGGCGTGCAGGTCGCCGCTGATCTCGGCCGCGCCAGACGTCGGGGGTCCGAGCGCGGCGATGTGGGCCTCGACGGCCTCGTTCATCACCGTGCGCTGCCAGTGCTCGGCGGCCGGACGCGGCGGGCGGGAACGGCGAGCCGGTCGGCGCCCCTCGGCGAGCCGGCCGGCGAGTCGCGCGCAGGGCGCTCACACGACCTCCCGCCAGCGCTCGGGGATCGCGCTCGAGCACCATCTCGATCCCCTCGCTCTCGAACCCGGTCTCGTCGAAGATACCAGCGGTCGAACTCGTCGCCGGCGTCGATCCGGTTGTAGGCCGCCCAGCCGGCGTCGAGGTCCTCGCGCGTTCCAGCTCCGCCGCGCGCGCGCCGGCGTGGCGGGCGCGGCAGACCTCGTAGTCCATTCGATGCAGGTGGATGAGGCGCAGGTCCGGATCGTAGTTGTGGCGACCGTCGGCGCTCGCGTGCAGACCCGGGACCCAGGTCATCGGCACGGTCGCCAGCAGCGGCTTGTCGTAGGCGTCGTTGGCGAACCAGTGGCCGCGCTGGGCGAGGATCGGGCGCGCCGGGTCGAGCGGCGGCTCCGGTCGGGCAGGTGCAGGACCTCGTAGCCGAGCGGGTTGACGAACTCCTCCTCGAGCCGGTCGATGTAGGCGCCGAGGTCGCCGAGCGTCGGGTCCGGCGCGAGGATCTCGTCCGACGTCGCAGACGAGGACGACGTCGTAGCGCTCGAGCAGCTCGGCCTGGAAGTCCGACAGCGTCGTCGCCATCCACACGTGGTCGACGCGGTCGCGGGCGACCTCGACCCGGTTGAAGCCCCGCGCGGTCGAGCCGTCGCTGCTCTCGTTGTCGAGCACGTAGATGTCCTCGCGCGGCGAAGAAGCGCGAGTAGTAGCGCAGCCAGAGCGGCAGGAAGACGGGCTCGTTGTGGACGATCGTGACCACGGCGCGGCGCTTGCGTGAGCGCCGCCACGGCAGCCGCGAGCGCCCGGCAGCTCGGCGCTCCCGTAGCGCAGCGCCCGCGCCTCGCGCCAGGGAGTCGAAGAACTCGTCGTGCGGGTGCCCGGGATCGTCGTGGATCCGCGGTGCCTGCCCGCTCGTCGGCGTCTGGCTCATCGCCTCGCGAACAGCATCTTGATCGGCGTCCGCGCGAAAACGAGAGCCTGGTCGACCGTGGCCGTGAGCCCGTGCCGTTCGACTTGGGCTCGGATCGTGTCGAGCCGCCCGGCGACGTCGTGCACCTCGCACGCGATCTGAGCGATCCGGGGCCAGTCGTCGTCGCCGATCCCCGCGAGCACGTCGAGCTCGGCGCGCTCGACGTCGATCTTGAGCAGGTCGATGCGCTCTTCCCCGAGCTCCTCGATCACCTCCGAGAGCGGACGCAGATCGACCTCCACCCGCGTGGTCGCCGCGTAGCGCTCCGCCAGCTCGGCGTCCGCGAGCTCCGGATCGATGCCGAGCGCGAGCATCGCGCTGCGCACGACCGCGCGATCGGACTCGGGATCGGCGTACCTCCCGGACATCGCGGCCGCCCGCGGGTAATAGGTGAACTCGACGGTCTCGGCCCGGTCGCTCAACCCGTAGGGATGCGCGACGCAGGCCGGGTGGTGCGCCACGTTGCGCTCGAGCAGCGCGAACAGCTCGGGGACGGGCTCGAAGCTGTGAACGCGGCGAGCGCCGCGCACGACGGCGAAGTAGGCCGCGGCGACCCCGACGTTCGCGCCGACGTCGAAGACCACGTCGCCCTCGCCGACCTCGATCCCGTGGCGAAGGTAGCCGCGGTCGATCACGATCTCCTGGAGCTGGAACCAGAGCTGCGTCGGGTCCGGGTGCTCGAGCTGATCGCGCAGCCGCGCCGCCGCCCCGGCGTCAGTCACGGTCCGAGCTCACCGAGCGCGTGACCGGCTTCGCCGGCGCGCCGACGACGGTCGCCCCGGGCTCGACGTCGCCGATCACCACCGCGTTGGCGCCGATTTGCGCGCCGTCGCCGACCGCGACTTCCCGAGCACCTTGGCGCCGGTGCCGATCTCGACGTCGGCGCCGATCCGTCGGGCCGCGGATGTCGCCCTGGCGCAGCCCGACGGTGACGAACGGCGCGATCCGCGACCCGCGGGCCGATCTCGGTCAGCCCGTCGATCACGACCTGGCCGTGGAGCAGGTAGAGGCCCGGGTGCGATGACGACCGGGTCGCCGATCGTCACCTGGCCGACGATCATCGCCAGCCGGTGGCAGATCCGCGGCAGCAGTGGGACCCCGAGCGCCTGCAGCCGCGCCTTCAGCCGGTAGAGCGCCTGGGCGCAGAAGGCGTCGCTGGCCCAGCATCAGCCGCAGGACCTGGAGCACGGCGTCGAGCGCGCGAGCGGAACTCGTAGCGCTCGCCGCGGTGCTCGGCGGTGACCGCCGCGTCGGCGACGAGCGCCTCGCGCAGCCGCGGGTGGCGGGCGCGGACGTCGCGCATCAGCGACTCGGCGGTCGATCGGCTCCTCGGCGCGGCATCGTCGCGGGACTCTAGTCTGCAGCGCGGCGTCGCACTAGACTGCCCGGCCCGGTGCCGGCAAGCTTCTTCCCGACCGACCCCGACGAGAACGCCGCCTCGCTCGCGAACGTCGCCGAGATCCTGTTCGGCTGCCTCGACGCGATCGAGGCGAGGACGGTCGTCGAGATCGGCGCCTTCCACGGCAAGTCGACCGAACGAGATGCTCGAGTGGGCGGAGCGCTCGGCGCCAGGTGATCGCGATCGACCCCGACGCCGCAGCCCGACCTGCGCGAGATCGCCGCCGCGCACCCGGAGCTCGAGCTGGTCGAGGCGACCAGCCACGAGGCGCTGCCCGGGCTGCCGCCGCGCCGACGCGATCATCATCGACGGCGACCACAACTACTTCACCCTGAGCGAGGAGCTGCGGCTGATCGACGAGCGCGCGCCGGGCGCCGGCATGCCGCTGCTGATGCTGCACGACATCGGCTGGCCGCTGGCGCGCCGCGACGGCTACTACGCGCCCGAGCGGATCCCGGCCGAGCATCGCCAGCCGCTCGCCCGCGACACGTACCTGACCCCGGAGGAGCCGGGCACGGTCGCCGACGGGATGCCGTTCGCGTGCGTCGCGGCGCGCGAGGGCGGGCCGCGAAACGGGATTCTGACCGCGGTCGAGGACTTCCTCGCCGACCGCGCCGAGCTCGAATTCGCCAAGCGTGCCCGCCTTCTTCGGCTTCGGCGTGATCTGGCATCCGCGACGCGGGGCGCGGCCGATCGGGTCGCCGCCGAGATCGCGCCCTGGGACCGCAACCCGGTGCTCGAGCGGCTCGAGGCGAACCGGATCCGGCACATGGTCGAGCGCTACAAGATGACCCGCCGGCTGGAGCTCGCGGTCGACCGCGAGGCGCCGGAGCGCGAGGTCCTCGAGGCGCTCGCCGGCTCGCGCGCCTTCGGGGTCGCCGAGCAGCTCTCGCGGCTGCACGGCCGCGGCGCGGCCGGCGTTCACGCGCGAGCAGGTGCGCAGGGCGCTCGAGCGGCTAGCCAGGCGCCCGTCGCGGCGCGGCGCGACCAGGCGGCCGAAGCGCCGCAGCGGCGCGGTGATCCGCCAGCCGAGGCTGTTCTGCATCGCCTCGAGCTGCTTCCAGTGCGCGACCCGCAGGAGCTCCTCGAGCCCGCCCATCAGCCGCGCCGCCGAGGCCTCGGCCTCGGCGCGGCGCGCGCGCCACTCCCAGTCGGCGTCGCGGCTGCCGTTGGTGCGGATCTGCGCGTCCCACTTCTCGGCCACCCGCATGTAGGCGTCGATCCAGGTCTCCGGGTCCTCGATCAGCCGCAGCGAGTGGTGGTGGACGACCTGCAGGTCGGCGGTGACCACCTTCTTGCCGGCGGTGCGGGCCTGCATGCAGATGTCGAAGTCGTAGCCGTGGATCTGCCCCAGCGACTCGTCGAAGCGCAGGTTGCGCATCGCCCAGGGCGAGAGCGCCATCACGAAGCCGTCGATCGAGTCGACCTCGCCGAGCCGCGCGTACGGCGGCAGCGACTCGTTGAGCCAGGAGAAGGCCGGGATCTCGCCGCCGCCGAGCTCGTCGTAGCGGTGGGTGAACGAGGCCCAGGTGATCGAGCCCTCCCACCAGGCGATGCTGCGGACGTCGACGGCGCCCGCGCAGCCGACGATCGCCACGTCGGGGTCGGCGAGCGCCGCGCGGACCTTCTCGAGGAACTGCGGGTCCTGGATCTCGGCGTCCTGGTGGATCAGGACGAGCGCCTCGACGTCGTCGCGGTCCTTGACCTGGTCGATGATCAGGTTGTAGTTGCGGAAGATCGAGCCGACGCTCGCGAACACGATCTGCTCGATCGTCGGGTCCGCCTCCCGCAGCCGGCGCGACCCCGGCCTGGGCGGCCCGGGCGAAGACCTCGGGGTCGGTCACCGCGCTGGCGAAGACGAACATGGCCCGGGAATCTAGAGCGACGGGGCTGGCGGTGAGCGGCTAGGCGGCGGCCCCGGCCGGCGTCCGGCGGGCATTCTTGGACGCGGCTGCGCGAGATCGCCTGGGCGCCGAACAGGGCGCCGACCATGATGCTGGCGATGCCGATCGCCGGGAGCACGATCTCCGGCGTGTAGTTCTTCGCGATCAGCGTCGTCGCCCGAGGCGATCAGAACCACGGCGAGCGCGTAGCGCAGGAAGCGTCTGCGGCGCCTTCACCGAGAGCCCGGTGCCGATGAGCACGCCGGGGATCGAGCCGACCAGGATCGTCCCGGCGAGCAGCGAAGTCGATGTTGCCGCCGATCCAGTGGGCGATGCCGGCCGCCCAGAGCAGGACCGCGGCGTGGAAGACGTCGGTGCCGACGACGCGCTGCGGGGTGAGCCGGAAGATCGCGATCAGCGAGATCGCGATCAGCGTGCCGCTGCCGGCCGAGGTGAGACCGATGACGAAGCCGGTCGTCGATGCCCGGTGATCACCGCGGCGATGATGTGGCGGCGGTAGAGGTGCATCGCCGAGCGCTCCTCGATCACGCCGGTGAGGAACAGCGAGCGCAGCAGGGTGGCGACGCCGACCACGACCAGCGTGCCGCCGAGCATCCCGAGGACGAGCGTGTCCAGGTCGTCGCCGTAGTGGCTCTGGAGCAACTCGATCACCCAGACGCCGGCGATCGCCGACGGGACGCTGCCGACCGCGAGCCAGAAGGCGAGCCCCTTGTGGACCGTGCCGAGCTTCAGGTGCTTGTAGCCGCCGAACGTCTTCGTCACCGCGGCGTAGAAGATGTCGGTGCCGATCGCGGTCACCGGCTGGATCCCGAAGATCAGGATCAAGCAGCGGCGTCATCAGCGAGGCGCCGCCCATGCCGGTCATCCCGACGAGCAGGCCGATGCCGAACCCGAACAGCATGATCGTCGGGTCGATGCCCAGACCGAAGATGTGAAACCAGGGATCCATTGCGGGTGAAGGGGGGGAGTGAGTTACCCGTTACGGACGTACTTATGACCTTTGTGGACCGACTTGGTCCCAAAAGGCTCGCGAGAGCCTAGCAGCCGAGCTCAGCGCTTGAGCCAGGCCTCGGGGTCGTTGAGGATCGCCTCGATGCGCCACGGGCAGATCGCCCCCGCTGATCTCGGCGAGGGTGACGCTCTCGAGCACCGAGCGCAGCGCCGCGCGGACCGCGACCCAGACGTCGCGCAGGCGCTCCGCCGGCCCGCCGTAGTGCAGCTCCTCGGGCGCGTTCTCGTGGATGTTGGCCAGCGGCCCCTCGACGGCCCGGATCACGTCGGCGATCGTGATCTCGCTCGGGTCGCGCGCCAGCCAGTAGCCGCCCTTGGCGCCGCGGCGCGCCTGGATCAGGCGCGCGTGCTTGAGCTCGAGCAGGATGTGCTCGAGGAACTGCAGCGGGATCCCCTGCGCCTCGGCGAGGCGCTCGCCCTTGACCGGCTCGCCCGTCGCTGGCGGCGAGCTCGAGCGCCGCGCGCACCGCGTAGTCGGCTTTCGCTGAGATCCGCACCCGCGCCATTGTCGCAACTCGAGTCAACAATCGCGGCGAGCCACTAAGCTCACGCGTCCGATGATCGACCTGCAGTCCCACTCCACCGTCTCCGACGGCCAGCTCGAGCCCGGCGACGTCGCCCGCTCGGCGGCCGAGGCCGGCGTGACGGTGATGTCGCTGACCGACCACGACGGCGTCGCCGGCGTCGAGGAGGCGACCCGCGTCGCGGCCGAGCTCGGGATCGAGAACGTCCCGGCGACCGAGATGTCGTGCGTCCACAAGTACTCCGAGGACCTCCACATCTGCGGCTACTGGGTCGACCTCGAGCGGATCGCGCCGGCCTGCGCCAAGGCCCAGCAGGAGCGCGTCGACCGCGCGAAGGAGATCATCGCCAACCTCAACCGCCACGGCGTCGAGGTGACGTTCGAGGACGCGGTCGCCAAGGCCGGCGCCGCCGACGCGATCGGCCGCCCGCACATCGCCAAGGCGGCGGGCGCCGGGCCCGATCTCGGCCCGTTCTTCGAGGAGTACCTGGTGCCGGGCGCGAAGGCGTTCGTCGTCGCGCAAGTGGCCGACGCGCCGAGCAGGCGGTGGAGATCATCCACGACGCCGGCGGCGTCGCCGTCGTCGCCCATCCCTACTGGGACGTGCAAGGATCCCGACCAGGTCCGCGACCTGGTCGAGAGCCTCGTTCGCGACGTCGGGCTCGACGGGATCGAGACCTTCTACCCGCCCCACACCGCCGATCAGACCAAGCACTGCCTCGAGCTCTGCGAGGAGTTCGGCCTCGTCCCCACCGGTTCGTCGGACTTCCACGGCCCGACGCACAAGACCTTCAGCCGCTGGGGCGCCTACGACACCTACGGGCTCGGCGAGCCCCAGGTCCCGGCCCGAGCCCTAGGCCGGCTAGGACGCGAGCGCTCGGCCGCACCGCCGGGCCGAGCCGACGCTCGGATCGCGCACGGCCGCTGCGGCGCTCGGCTCGCGTGCGGCCATCCGCGAGCCTCGCCGCAGCTCGGCGGTCGGAGCCGCGGCCGACGAGCGCTGCACGTCGCCCACGGACGAGCCGGTCCGCCGCGTCGCCGCGTGGACGCGCGCAGCGCCCGCGGTGAGCTCGACGCAGCGCCCTGGAGCACCGAGCACGGTCCTCGCTCGCGTGGACGCTCGGCGGCGGCCGCCTCTCGCAGCTCGGCGTCTGACGGACCCGAGCGCGACCCGACGCGACGCCCTGTCGCTGCTGCGCGCCAGCTCCGGCGGCGCCGCGACGAGCTCGCGAGTCGCCGCGCTCGGCAGCCGCGCCGTCCGCGACGTCGAGCGCCGACGGCCGCCGCGGCCGAGCGACGCTGTCGCGCTGTCGCCCGGGCGACGCAGACCGTCGATCACGCAGCCGGCGAGCCGCGCGGTCGACGCGCGTCGCGCCTGATGCGCCGCGCCGGCGGCTCCACGAGGCCGAGCCGGGCGACCGTCAGCGAGCACGCGCCAGCCGCGCGCGTCGCGAGCGACTCGCAGGCGAGCTCGCCGGCGGCGCGACCGAGCGACCATCGCGACCGTCGACGCCGCGAGCGCCGCGGCGCGGCCGCGCGATCGGCTCGCGCCGACTGCGATCGAGCGCCGAGCACGGTCGCGACCGCGACGCGCGACGCGGCTACGAGTGCCGCTCGAGCGCGCGCGAGCGCGAGCGTCGCGCGAGCGCGGCCACGCACGAAGCTCGACGGCGCCGGCGAGCTCCCGAGTCGCCACGCCGGCGCGACGGCGAGCGCGAGCGCAGCCACCGACGCCGCACCGCCGGCCGTCGCCAGGCGAGCATCGGCAGCGCGACGCCGGCGCGCTCGGATCGAGCCGATCGCCGCCGCGCCGAGCGCGCCGAGCGATGCAGATCGCCGCCACGACGTCGCGTCGCGGGCGAGCGGATCGCCGGCGCATCGGTCGCGCGCGGCGACGCGCCGAGCGGTCGCCTCAGCGCCGCGCCGCGCAGCGCCTCGGCGCGAGCGCACGGCGAGCGGCTCGCGGCGCGAGCGCCGGCGCGAGCGCTCCGAAGCGCCCGGCGGTCGAGGCGCGACGAGCACGAGCGCGCCGAGGATCCGGTACGGAGCTACGAGCCGGCGCCGACGGTCTCGCGCGAGCCTCCGTAGACGAGCGTCGGGAAGGCGATCAGATACCTCGCGCCGGCGGCTCGACAGCGCGTGCAGGCCTGGTCGCCGACGCCGGACGAGCATCCCGAGCTCGTCGCCGGAGAAGGTCGTGTGCCGCGACCCGATCAGGATCAGCGCCATGGAGACGACCGCGGCCGCGCCGAAGATGGCCCAGCCGATCGACAGCCTCTGTGCCTGCCCGGCCACCGCCGGCCGAGATTATTGGACGCGGCCGGGCCGCGGCGCCGCCGCGACGGTCGCGCGGCGACGCCGGCGCGGAGCTCGCTCGAGCAGGCGGGCGGCGAAGGCGCCGTGGTCCTCGCCGAGGCGGTAGTCGCCCTCGGCGGGGAGGCTGAAGCGCACGCTCACCCGCGGGCGCTTCGGAAAGCGCACGAAGTCGGTCGTCCCGGAGACCGCGACCAGCACGATCTTGGTCTCGGGCACGGCCGCCGCGAGGTGGCCGATGCCGCTGCGCGCGCGCAGCTCGCGCCCGAGCGAGCGCGTCCCCTCGGGGAAGACGCCGATGCAGGCGCCGTCGCGCAGCGCCTCGATCGCCCGGTCGAGCGCGCCGCGGTCGCCCGTGCCGCGCTCGATCGGGATCTGGCCCATGCCGTCGAGGATCGGGCCCAGCCCCCGCACGTCCCAGAGGGACGACTTCGCCAGCGCGCGCACCTGGCGGCGGTGGCGCGCGGCGACGCCGACCGCGACCGGGTCCATGTTGGAGTCGTGGTTGCCGGCCACCAGGACGGGGCCGGACCGCGGCAGCGCCTCGAGCCCCTCGACCTCCATCCGCCCCCACCACGCCGCGAACGGCGCGCAGGCCGCCATCGCGACGCGATAGGTGCGGGTGAAGGGTTCCGGTCGCGTCTCGGCCGGCGATGGCGCTCGACAGGCGCTGACCGGCTCGCTCTAGGCGGCGACCGCCGCGGGGATCAGCTCGCGCTCCTCGAGGTACCCGAGGATCTGCTGCGCCGACTCCTCCGCCGACTGGTGCTCGGTCTCGAGGACGAGCTCCGGGTTCTCCGGCGGCTCGTACGGATCGGAGACGCCGGTGAACTCCTTGATCTCGCCCGAGCGTGCCTTCGCGTAGAGCCCCTTGACGTCGCGCTCCTCGCAGACCTCGACCGACGCCTTGACGTAGGCCTCGACGAAGCGGTCGCCCATCATCTGGCGCGCCTCGTCGCGGATCTCGCGGTAGGGCGAGATCGCGGCGGTGATCACCGGGACCTCGTTGCGCGACAGCAGGTTCGCGACGAACGCGATCCGGCGGATGTTCGTGTCGCGGTCCTCCTTCGAGAAGCCGAGGCCCTTGGAGAGGTTCTCGCGCACGACGTCGCCGTCGAGCACCTCGAGCTTCGAGCCGCGCTTGCGCAGCTCCTTGACCAGATGCGTGGTGATCGTGGACTTGCCCGAGCCCGAGAGCCCGGTGAACCAGAGACAGAAACCCTTGTCGTCAGCCATTGTCGGCGTCCTCCTTGTAGGCGTCGATGAGGATCTCGGCAACCTCTTCCCTCGAGAACTCGGGCGGCGGCTTCTCGCCGGCGCCGAGCATCTCCCGCACCTTGGTCCCCGAGAGGAACAGGTGCGACTCCTGGGGGTGCGGGCAGGTCTTCGCCGAGCCCATGCCCTCGCACTCGTTGCACCAGAACGTGTGCTCGAAGAACAGCGGTGTGATCCCGAGCTCGTCGATGTCGATGTCGTCGAAGATCCGCTGCGCGTCGTAGGTGCCGTAGTAGTCACCGACGCCCGCGTGGTCGCGGCCGACGATGAAGTGCGTGCAGCCGTAGTTGCGGCGGATGATCGCGTGGAGCACTGCCTCACGCGGGCCCGGCGTAATGCATCTTGCCGGGGTTGACCCCGAGCATCACGTGGTCCGGGTGGTAGTAGTTGTCCATCAGGACCTCGTAGCAGCTCATCCGCACGTCGGCGGGGATGTCGCCCTTCTTGGTCTCGCCGATCAGCGGATGGATGTAGAGCCCGTCGCAGATCTCGAGCGCGGCCTTGGTGAGGTACTCGTGCGCCCGGTGGATCGGGTTGCGGGTCTGGAAGGCGACGATCCGCTTCCAGCCGCGGTCGGCGAACGCCTGCTTCGACTCCTCGGTCGTCTGGTAGCGCTTCATGAACGCTTCCTCGTGATCGGGGAGCGCGTCGACCTCGATCGGGCCGGCGATGCAGCGGGCGCCCTCCTCGCGGATGGCGGCGACGCCGGGATGCTCGTTGTCGGTCGTCCGGTAGACCTTCTCGGCCTCGAGCTCGACGTCCTTCTCGAAGATCTCCTCGACCGTGAGCCGGCCGAGCGCCTTGCCGTTCGGGGCGGTGAGCTCGACGACGTCGCCGACCTCGCACTCGAGGTCGGTCGCGAGCGTGATCGGGATCGGCCAGATCTCGCCCGACGGTCAGGCGCATGTCCTCGCAGACCGACTTGTGGTCGGCGGAGCCCATGAAGCCGGTCAGCGGCGCGAAGCCGCCGTTTCCGAGCAGCTCGAAGTCGGAGGCCTGGCGCGAGCTCAGCTGCAGCGCCAGGGAGGTCGGGGCGGATGTCTCAGACAAGTTTCTTCGTTCTCCAGGTTCGTGTCGGGTCTTTCAGCCTGGCGAGGGTAGCGACTCGTGCTCAATCCTGAGCGAGCTAGACAAGAACGGCTGCGCTACCCGTGGATGCCGCACTCGGTGCGATCGGTGCCGGCCCAGCGGCCGGCGCGCTCGCCGCCGCCGTTCAGCGCGACGGTGGTGCAGGGCATGCACCCGATCGACGGGTAGCCCTGGTCGTGAAGCGAGTTGTACGGGATGCGGTGGTCCTTGATGTAGCTCCAGACCTGCTTCTCGTCCCAGTCCGCGAGGGGGTTGAGCTTCCAGAGCCCGAACCGCTCGTCCCAGCCGAACTTGGGCGCGTCGGCGCGGGTCTCCGAGTCGACCCGGCGGATTCCCGAGACCCAGCAACTCGTGTCGTCGAGGGCCGTGCGCATGAGCTCCACCTTGTGGTCGGCGCAGCATCCGTTCGCGTCGAGGGACCAGACGTCGTGCCCGTTCGCGATCCGCTCGAACTCGATCCCGTAGCGCTCGGCGAGCGCGTCGCGGGTCGCGTAGGTCTCCGGGAACAGCAGCCCGGTGTCCACGTAGAAGAACCGCGCCCGCGGCTCGATCCGGTGGACCATGTCGACGATCACCGAGCTCGTCTTCTGGAACGAGACGGCGAACCTCAGGTCGCCGTCGAAGCGCTCGAGCGCCCAGGCGATGACCTCCTCCGCGCTCAGGCGCTCGAGGTCGACGTCGACCTCCAGAGCGGGCGCGGGCGCGGGCGGCGGCGCGTCGGGCGTCGGGGTGGGGAGGACGAAGCCGCTCATACGGCGCACTCGCCCTCGCCGCGCTCGACCTTGTAGGGCTCGGAGCGGCTCCAGTCGATGAACTCGTTCATCGTCTCGAGGCTGAACTCGGCCGGCAGGGTGAGCTCCTTGACCTCGGCCTCGAAGCGCGTCGGTGCCGACCCGCTCGACGAAGTCGTTGAACGCCTCGCCGTCGGTCCGCTCGGCCTCGTACAGGCGCAGCCAGCGCTCGACCGCCTCGGGCACGCGCTTGGCGGGCAGGCGCGCCTTCAGCCGGTGGCCGTAGACGACCTCGCCGCCCTCGTAGTTGCCGCCGAGGTGCGGGATGTAGGCGGGCATCTGCCGGCCGCCGACCTTCAGCGAGGCGCCGTAGAAGCCGATGTTCGCGATGTGGTGCTGGCTGCACCCGTTCGGGCAGCCGGACATCTTGATGTGCACGCGCTTGGTCAGCGGGTCGGTGATCTGCATCGATTCCACCCGCTCCTGGATCGCCCGGTTGAGGCCCATCGAGCTCGTGATCCCGAGCTTGCAGCTGTCGGTGCCGGGGCACGAGACGACGTCGGTGATCTCGTCGGCCCCGGCGTCGCCGAGCCCGAGCTCGCCGCAGCCGCGTGCCAGACGTCGTAGACCGCCTCGTCGCGGACCCAGCGCAGGACGAAGTTCTGATGCACGGTGGTGCGCGCCGAGCCGCCGGTGTACTCGCGCATGATCTGGCCGAGGCCCGCGGATCTGCTCCGGCGAGAGGTCGCCGCGGGTGATCTTCACCTCGACCGTGCGAGAAGCCCTGCCTGGCGCTGCGGCCGGACGTTCGCGGCGCGGAAGCGGTCGAACCCGCAGCGGTCGCCGTTCGGGCTCGCCGTCGCCGGTCGGCGGGGCGGGCGCGTTGGCCTCCTCGTCGATCCCGTAGACGAGGTGGTCGATCGAGAAGTCGCGCTCGTGCGACCCAGTCGCCCTCGAGCTCCTCCTCGACCATCTCGCGGAAGGCGTCGATGCCGATCTTGTCGATCAGCACCTTGATCCGGGCCCGGGCGCGGTTGACGCGCAGCCACTCCTGGCGGTCGAAGATCCGGAACACGGCCTCGGAGATCTTCAGGTAGTCGCCGTTGTCGAGCTCGACGAAGTCGTAGAGCGTCGGGGCGACGCGGGGCATGATCGAGGTGCCGCCGCCGACCCGGATCTCGACCCCGCGCACGCCGTCGCGCTCGCGCGGGATGAAGCCGATGTCGTGGATGCCGGTGATCGCGACGTCCTCGTCGGTGGCCGTGAACGCCGTCTTGACCTTGCGCGGCATCAGCTGCGTCGTCGGGTGGCGGACGAAGTAGCGCACGTAGGCGGCGGCGTACGGGGTGATGTCGAAGAGCTCGCCCTCGCTGACGCCGGCCCACGGATCGCCGGTGACGTTGCGGACGGTGTTGCCGCAGCCCTCGCGCGAGGAGAGGCCGGCGTCGGAGAGCTCGCGGATCAGCTTCGCCGCGTCGGGCAGCGGCACGTGGTGGATCTGGATGTTCTGGCGCGTGGTGACGTGGCCCTTGTTGAGCGGCGCGTACTTCTCGATCACGCTCGCGAACGCGTCCATCTGGTCCGGGGTGACGCCGCCCATCGGCAGCTTCACGCGGATCATCTGCACGTCCGGCTGGCGCTGGCCGTAGACGCCCTGCTTGAGCCGGAAGCCGATGAACTGCTCCTCGGTCTGCTCGCCGCCGAGGAAGCTGCCGGCCTCGGTGTCGAAGTCGTCGAACTCGCGCTCGATCGCCGGGATCAGGTGCCCGGGGACGTTCTCGTAGACCTCGGGGTTGGTCGAGCGAGCCGAGCTTGCCCTTGCCCTTCTGGGGCTTGGAGTGGTCGACGTCGAGCTTGTGCTCGGCGGCGATCCGCTCCGCAGCGGTCGCCTCCGGGGCGGCGGTGGGCTCCATGGCGGCGATATTACACAAATCCCGATTGGGATTCGGGTATTTAGGCGCCGGGCGCGGTGCCCGGCGCCTGCGCAAGCCCTAGTCGACGTCTGTGTCCTCGATCAGGAACGCGACCCGCACGTGGGCGCGGTACTCGTCGAGGTTCTCGCCCCGGATCCCGGTCGAGACGATGTCGACGGCGCGGATGTTGCGCAGCGACGTCTGCGCCTGGGTCAGCGCCTGCTTGGCGGCGTCGTCGGTCGACGTCTTCGAGCTGCCCACCAGCTCGATGATCTTCACTACTGCCACTTCTCTCCTCCTCGCTCGTGGCCGGCCGGGGACGTGGCCGGTGAGTGATGTTCTATCGCGGCGCGTGGCCCCAGGCGTACCCGGTGAGCTGGCGGGCCGCGATGCCCTCCTCGAGCGCGGCGCGCTGCCAGCCGCTCTGCCCGGCTCTACCGGCGGCCGTGGGCGCCGGGTGCGGTGTCGATCAGGAACTGCTCGACCGCGGCGACGATCGCCGCCGCCTCCTCCGGCGCGGCGGCGCTCGAGAGGAGCTCGATCCTCGGCCGCGGCGGCCGGCGCTTGCCGTTGCTGGCACCCATCGCCGCCGAAATCTAACCTGGACCGCGATGGCGGAGGTCGCGGTGTTCGATTCGGAGGCGGTGCTGGCGGCGGTCTCGCCCGCCGAGGCGATCGAGCGGACGCGGCTCGCGTTCGAGCGCCACGCGGCCGGCGACTGGGTGATGCCGGCGAAGGTCTACGTCGACGCGCCGCCGGACGGCGACTTCCGCGCGATGCCCGCGCGCGGCGACGGGCTGGCGACGCTCAAGTGGGTGACCTCGTTTCCGTCCAACCCGGCCAGGGGGCTGCCGGTCGTCACCGGGGCGCTGCTCGTCTCCAGCGCCGAGACCGGAGAGCTGGTGGCGATCATGGATTGCGCGGCGATCACCTCGCTGCGCACCGGCGCGGCGGCCGCGGTCTCGGCCCTGGCGCTGGCGCGCGACGACGCGGCGCACCGTCGGGCTGATCGGCTGCGGCGTCAACGGCGCCTGGGCGGCGCGCTGCCTGGCGGCGGCCGGGTACGCGCCCGGCGTGTGCTTCGACCCGCGGCCCGAGGCGGCGGCGGAGCTCGCCGCGGAGCTCGGCTGGAGCGACGGGACCGCGGGCGGCCGCGGCGGCCGCCGACGTCGTGGTCACCGTGACCCCGGCCGAGGCGCCGGTGATCGCCGCCGCCGACCTGCGCCCGGGCCAGCACCTGGCGGTGCTCGGCGCCGACGCCCACGGCAAGGCCGAGGTCGAGCTCGACGCGTTCGCACGCTGCCGGCTGTTCTGCGACGAGTGGGAGCAGGCGTCGAAGGGCGGCGAGCTGTCGGCCCCGGTCGGCGCGGGGGTCGTCACGCGCGAGCAGGTGACCGAGATCGGGGAGGTGCTCGCCGGTCGCGCGCCGGGTCGCGGCGACCGGGAGGAGATCACGCTCTTCGACTCGACCGGGCTCGCGATCCAGGACCTCGGGATCGCGCACGCGGTGCTCGATGCGCACCGCGAGGGCCGGGTCGCCGCGGCCTCGCTGTCGCTCTAGGCGCGCGCCGCGGCCGGGTCGGCGAGCTCGCGGGCGACCGCCTCGGCCAGGTCGGCTGCGCACGCGACCGTCTTGTAGTGGAGGCGGTCGGGCGTGTCGGTGGGCAGGTGGTAGTTGGACAGTCCCTTGTGGCGGTTGAGCGAGGCGAAGCAGACGGTCGGGATCCCCATCCGGCTCGGGATCACCGAGTCGGTGCTCGAGCGGGCCCGCATCCCGCGCCGCATCGGGATGCCGTCGCGATCGGCGACTCGCGCGCAGAGGTCGCGCAGGCCGCGGTCGAAGTAGTCCTCCATCACCATCGGGCCCTCGCCCTCGAGCATCGCGAGCTCGGGCGAGCCGACCGTGTCGAAGTTGAGCAGCCAGGTCCGCCCGCGGTCGAGCTGGGACAGGTGCCGCGCCGCGAGGCCGTAGACGCCGCCCTGCAGCACCTCCTCGGCCCCGCACGAGGCGAGGATGACCCGCAGGCCCGGGATCGGCCGCTCGCGCAGGGTCTCGGCGACGGAGACGAGCACCGCGACGGCGGTCAGGTTGTCGTTGGCGCCGGGGACCACGGGGCTGCGCGCGATGTCGGCGAGCGCGGCGGTGGCGAACGGCCGAGAGCGCGGTGCCCGCGGCGATCAACCCGCGCCGGCGGGTGGCGGCCCCGGCGGCGACCATCGCGGGCGCGCCGACGGCGATCCACCACTGCGGCAGCGAGGTGTCGATGCGCTCGATGATCCCGGGGAACCAGTCGGTGAGCTTGCGCTGGAGGTTCTGGTCGAAGGCGAGGCCGGTGCGCGCCGCGTCGTGGTGGGCCATGAGCACGAGCGTGCGATCGGCGTCCGGGTCGCCCGCTTCCGCGACCACGTTCCAGGTCGTCTTGCGCGGCCCGGCTGCCCGGCGCGCCGGGCGGAAGCCGTTGGAGACCTCGTCGGCGATCAGGGCCGCGGCCGCGGCCCCGCCCGCGATCCCGAGCTTTCGGCGCCGGCCGCCGATCGAGGCGAGCCCGGACAGGGCGCCGGCGGCAGTCATCGCCCCGATCAGCGGGGCGAAGCCGTCGAGAAACTCCTCCTCGTCGACGGTCGCGCTCGCCCCGGCGGCATCGAGTCGCTCGGCGATCCAGTGGGCCGCGTCGCGCTCGCCCTCCGACCCGGCGAGCCGCTCCATCGGGGCGAGCGCCTCAACCACCTCGCGCAGGGTGTCCTCGTCGGCCCGGGTCTCGACGCCCTCGGTGAGCACGGCGTTGGTTCGCATGAGGCGGCGGAGCCTATCGGCGCCCGCGGCCGCCGAGTGCACCTGCCCCGTTGGGTGGCCAGATGCACTCGGCGGAGCCGGCCGCGGCCCTTATCCTGAAACCCGGTTCCGATATTATGCCCGGCCGATGCCGCGCGGCGAAGATCTCGGACCGCTCGCCGGGATGCGGGTCCTGGATTTCACGCGCATCCTCTCCGGGCCGTACGCGACGATGTTGCTCGCCGACCTCGGCGCCGAGGTGATCAAGGTGGAGCGCCCCGGCGCCGGCGACGACACCCGCGCCTGGGGGCCCCCGTTCAGCGGCGGGATCAGCACCTACTTCGCCGCCGTCAACCGCGGCAAGCGCAGCGTCGCGATCGACCTCAAGCGCGAGCCGGGCCGCGAGCTCGCGCGGCGCCTGGCCGGCGAGGTCGACATCGTGGTCGAGAACTTCCGCCCCGGGGTCGGCGAGCGGCTCGGGCTCGCCTACGAGCAGCTCGCGGACCAAAACCCGGGGCTCGTGTACGCCTCCATCAACGGCTTTGGCTCACACGGCCCGCGCGCCGGCGACGCCGGCACCGAGGTGATCGTGGAGGCCGAGACGGGGCTGATGGCGATGATGGGCACGCCCGACGGGCCGCCGGTGCGCTTCGGCGTCGCGATGGTCGACATCGCGACCGGGATGGTGCTGGTGAGCGGCGTGCTGGCGGCGCTGCTGGAGCGCGGGCGCACCGGCCGCGGGCGCCGGCTCGAGTTCCCGCTGTACGCCACGGCCTTCAGCTGCCTCGCGACCGTGATCGCCTCCGCCAGCGTCGACCCGGCGAGCCAACAGGGACGCTGGGGCAGCGGCCACCCGTCGATCGTCCCCTACGCCGCGTTCCAGGCCGCTGACGGTTTCGTGGTCATCGGGGCGATCAACGACCTCATGTGGGAGCGCCTGTGCGAGGCGCTGCCGCTGGTCGACCTGCGCGGCGACCCGCGCGCGGCGACCAACGAGGCCCGGGTCGCGAACCGCGAGCTGGTCGACGGCGCGATCGCCGCGGCGGTCGCGCTGCAGCCGATCACGGAGGTCACCGCGCGGCTGAAGGAGCTCGGGGTACTGGTCGCGCCGGTGCGCCCGGCCGCGACCGCGATCACGGACCCTCAGGTCGCGGAGCTCGGGCTGCTCGACGAGCTCGACGGCGTTCGTCTCACGCGCACCCCGCTCTCCCAGTTCAACGCCGCCGCGCTGCCAGCCGCGCAGCGGCTGGGCGCCGACACGACGGCCGTCCTCGGTGAGCGCCTCGACCTCGACGCCGGCGAGCTCCGCCAGCTCGCCGCCGCCGGGGTGATCGAGACCGCGCCCGTTCAGGCCGCGACCGGCGCCTGAGCGGCGTCCGGCGCCGGGCGGTTGAGCCGCTCGGCCCGGCGCTGCTGCCAGAGCACGAGCCCGAGCGCCGCCGCGGCGACCGCGAACAGCATCGTGGAGAGCACGTTCACCTCCACCGGGATCCCGCGCTGCGAGGCGCCGAAGATGTAGAGCGGGAAGGTGACGGTGGTCCCCGAGTTGAAGTTCGAGACCACGAAGTCGTCGATCGACAGCGCGAAGGCGAGCGCGGCCGCCGCGACCACCCCGGGCGCCAACAGCGGCAGGGTGACCGTCCGGAAGCGGGCCAGCGGGCCCGCGCCGAGGTCGGCGGCGGCCTCCTCCAGCGCCGGGTCGAAGCCGATCAGGCGCGACCGGACGACGACCACCACGAAGCTGATCGAGAACATGACGTGGGCGATCAGCAGCGTCGAGAAGCCCCTGGCGACGTCGAGGTAGACGAACATCGACAGCAACGCGGCGCCGATCACCACCTCGGGCGTCGCCATCGGGATCAGCACGAGGATGTTCGCGGCCCGCCTGCCGCGGAACCGGTGGCGCACGAGCGCCAGCGCCAGCAGGGTCCCGATCGCGGTCGCGATCGCGGTGGACAGCGCCGCCAGCTTCAGGCTCGTGAGCAGGGCGTCGGTCAGCTCCTGGTTGCCGAACGGGTCCCGCCAGTGGTCGAGCGTGAACCCCTGCCAGGAGATGTTGAAGTTCCCGCTCGGGTCGTTGAACGAGAACAGAACGATCACCGCGATCGGGATCAGCGTGTAGGCGACGGCGACCGCGGCGTAGGCGCCGAGCGCGTGCTCGCGGACCCAGCCCCAGGCGCCCCGCGCCCGCACCCGGCCGGCGCCGAGCCGCGCCCCGCCACTCTCGCTGCGAGCCTCGTCGTCGTCGCCCATCAACGCCCCGGCGCCGACGCGCCAGAGGTAGATCACGACCGCGACCATGATCAGCGCCATGAGCACGAACGAGAGCGCCGCGGCGATCGGGTAGTTGGCCAGCTGCAGGTACTGGCCCTGGATTACGTTGCCGATCATCGCCTGGTTCGGGCCGCCGAGGAAGTAGGCGTTGACGTAGTCGCCGACCGCCGGGATGAACGTGAGCAGCATCCCGGCGACGATCCCCGGGGCCGACAGCGGCAGGGTCACCTTCCAGAACGCCGCCCGTGACGACGCGTAGAGGTCCTGCGCCGCCTCGATCAGCCGCACGTCGAGCCGCTCGAGGTTCGCGTAGATCGGCAGGATCATGAACGGGAGGAAGTTGTAGGTCAGCCCGGCGATCACGGATGCCGGGGTGTCGAGCACTCGGTCGGCCGAGCCGAGCAGCCCGAGCGAGCCGAGGAAGTCGACGACCGCGCTCTGGTCGGAGAGGATCGTCTGCCACGCGAGCGTGCGGATCAGGTAGGTCGTGAAGAACGGCGCGATCACCGCGAACAGCAGGACGTTCCGCCAGCGCCCCGCCTTCAGCGCGATCGCATAGGCGAGGGGGTAGGCGATCAGCAGCGCGAGCAGGGTGGCCGCGCCGCCGTAGACGAACGAGCGCACGAACTCCTCGCCGTGGTCGGAGAGCGCGTCGCTGAAGTTCGAGAACTGCCAGGTGAAGGCGAACCCGTCCTCGAGCGAGCCGCTCTCGAGCGAGACGATGCCCATGAGGAACATCGGCACGACGAAGAACAGCCCGAGCCAGAGAGCCCCCGGCGCGGCCAACAGCAGGGCGCCGGTCCGTTTCATGCCGCTACGTCACTCAGCCCGTGACGACGTTTGCCCACGCCTCTTCGATCTCGGTCTCCTCGTCGCCGTGGAGGATCGGCTGCGTCGAGCAATTGGCGACGAACTCCTCGGACGGGAAGATCAGGTCGCTCTTGGCGAGGTCTGAACCCTGCTTCTCGAAGACTTCCTTGACGCCCTGCACCGGCGTCGTGTAGTTGACGTAGCCGGCGATCTGCGCCGCGATCTCGGGCTGGTAGATGAAGTTCAGGAACTCGTACGCGGCGCCTGGGTTCGGGGCGCCGACCGGGATCACCATGTCGTCGGACCAGATGATGCAGCCCTCGTCCGGGACCCGGAACTGGATCGCCGGGTTGTCGAGCTGCAGCTGCTCGGCGTCGCCGGACCAGCCGATCGCGGCCACCACGTCGCCGCGGGGCAGGTCGTCCACGTAGTCGTTACCGGTCATGTCGCGGATCTGGCCCGAGTCGATCGCGTCCTGGATCTTCTGGATCGTCTCCATCCACTGGTCCTTGGTCGCCGTCTCGGGGTCGATCCCGTCCGCCTTCATCACCAGCGGCACCGTGTCGCGGAGCTCGGAGAGCAGGTCCACCTTGCCCTTGTACTTGGGATCGAAGAGGTCGTTGACGGAGGTGATGTCCGGGGCCAGGTCGGTGCGGACGATGAGCCCGGTCATCCCGCTCTGGTACGGGACCGTGAACGAGCGGTCCGGGTCGAACTCCGGCGAGCGCAGCTGCGGCAGCAGGTTCTTCTCCACGTTCGGCATCGCCGAGAGGTCGATGTCCTGCAGGTAGCCGAGGTCGTGGTAGCGGCGCGCCATCCAGTCCGTGGCGACGATGATGTCGCGGCCTCCCGACTCCCCGTTCTCGAGCTCCGGGCGCAGCTTGGCGAAGAACGACTCGTTCGAGTTGATGTCCTCCAGGTACTCGACGTCGATTCCGGTCTCCTGGGTGAACTTGTCAAGCGTCGACCCGGGCCCGTCGACCGCGCCCTTGGACTTGTCGATGTAGAGGGGTCCGGTCGAGATCGTCAGCGGCTCGCCATCGACGGGCGTGGTCGAGGCGACCTCGGCCTCGCCGTGCTCCCCGAGTCGTCGCTGCCCAGGTCGCTGCCGCAGGCGGCGAGCGCGAGGGCGGCCAGGAGGCCTGCGATCGCGACCAGCAGACAGGCGAGGCGCCCGGTGGAGCGATCCTGGGTCTGCGGTGAGGCCCCCATCGTCGTGCGTGCATAGTATCCGAGAAAGCCGAACCGCAGTTCCGTTGTTATGGATGACGATCGAGCACAGGCCTGGCTGATCCAGCACGAGGCGGACACCCCGCCCGGGCTCCTGGGGGAGTGGCTGAAACGGCGCCGCATTCCGCACCGGGTGGTGCGGATCGACCGCGGGGAGGCGCTGCCGGCCGATCTCGACGGTTGTCACTCGCTCGCGATCCTCGGCTCCGAGCACTCCGCGACCGACCTGCGCCCCACCTGGATCAGGGAGGAGATCGAGCTCACCCGCAGGGCGGTCGCCGAGGAGGTCCCGGTGCTCGGGCTCTGCTTCGGCGGCCAGGTCCTCGCCCGGGCCCTGGGAGCCGAGATCGATCTCTCGCCTCCGCCGATGATCGGCTGGCACCGCATCGAGCCCGAGAACTCGGGGCCGCCCGACGCCGGTCCGTGGCTGCACTTCAACTACGAGGTCTTCGGGATCCCCGACGGCGCCACCCCGCTGGCCAACTCAGCCCAGGGCCCGGCCGCGTTTCGGCTCGGCCCGCACCTCGGGGTGCAGTTCCACCCCGAGGCCACGGTGGAGATCGTCGAGGCCTGGGCGCGCTACGACGCCGACCGCCTCACCCGCCTCGGATTGGACCCGGCCTCGGTCGCCTCCGCGTCCGAGCAGCGCCGGCGCTGGGCCCACACGGTCGCCTTCGAGCTCTTCGACGCGTGGGCCTCAGGGTGGTGAGAGGTCGAGCGTGCGAATCCGCAGCGGCTCGATCTCGATCCGGAACCTGGGCACGTCGTCCGGCGTCGAGTAGGCGTACGGGCGCCCCTCGTAGACCTCGGAGAGCGAGTTGATGTGCGCGTACTCCGTGTCGGGCGCGATCTCGGCGACCCGCCCCTGCACGTTGACGTGGCGCAGGATGTTTTCCGTGTCGACGACGACCAGTGAGAGCCGCGGATCCCGCCGCAGGTTCCGCAGCCACAGGCCGTCGGCGGCGTTGACGGTGATGCGCTCCGCGGCCCGGCCGCACCAGACGACCACGCTGTAGGGGCTGCCGTCGCGGTCGAGGGTCGTGATCGCGCACGGGTACGGGCCGTCGAGAAGCTCGTCGACGATCGCGGGCTGTCCGTTCATCTGCACCTCACACGTGCTCGAAGTAGCGCTGCAACTCGTACTCGGAGACGGCGTCGGGGTCGCCGCCGTTGCGGTGGAACGCCAGCCACTCCCACCGGCGGCTGCCCAGCCAGTAGTCGACGCCCTCCTGGCCGAGCACCCCGCCGAGACGCGGGTCGGCGGCGAGCGCCTCGGTGGCGGCGGTGATCGTTGCGGGCAGCCGCGGCGCGGCGTCCGGGAGCAGGCCCCACGCCATGCCCTCGAAGGGCGGTGGCGGCTCCAGGCCCTCGTCCATCCCGACCAGGCCGCCGGCGAGGGTCGCCGCCAGCACGAGGTAGGGGTTGCAGTCGACGGCCGGGACGCGGTGCTCGATCCGCGTCGTCGCCGGCTCGCGGCTCACGATCCGCAGCGCGGTCGACTTGTTGTCGGGCCCCCAGGTGACCGTGGTCGGCGGCCCCGCGATCTCGACCAGCCGCCGGTATGAGTTGACCGTCGGGCTGAAGAACGACATCGCGCCGGGCATCGTCGCCAGCAGCCCGGCGATCCAGCGCCGCATCAGCTCGCCGCCCTCGCCGTCGGCCCGCGGGTCCGCAAACGCGTTCTCGCCGCCGCGCCGGAGCGAGAGGTTGACGTGCATCGAGGCGCCGAGGTGCTCGTCGATGAGCCCCATGAAGGTGACCGTGTGGCCCAGCTCCCCCGCGACCTCCCGGAGGGCGAGCTTCGTCCGCATGACCCCGTCGGCCGCGCTGAGCGGGTCGGTGGGGGCGAGGTTGATCTCGGCCTGCCCGCCCGCCGTCTCGCTGCTCCACGACTCCCAGCCGACCCCGAGCGCGTCGAGGCGCCCGACCACGGCGTGCATGAATCGCGCCAGGTCGGGCGAGCGCGACATCAGATAGGTGATTCGGCTCGGCCCGCCGAGGGGGGTGAGGTCCCGGTAGCGGCGAGCGCGCGCCTCGTGGATCGATTGCTCGAAGACCGAGAACTCGATCTCGGGCGCGACCATCGCTTCGAGGCCATGGCCGGCAAGCCCGGCGATCGCCCGCTTCAGCATCCCGCGCGGGCACGCGGGCAGCGGCTCGCCGTCGAGGCGGGCGAAGTCGCAGATCACCGATCCCAGCTGCGGGAGCGCCGGGTCGCGGGTGAGCGTCGCGACGTCGGGGACCGCCCGGATGTCGGCGACCTCGCCGCGCCAGCTCCCCCAATCCCAGCCCAGGGCGACGTCGCCGCCGAAGTCGACCCCGAAGGTCGTGTCGGCGAGCATCGTGCCGCGCTCGGCGATCGACACGAACTTCGGCGTCGAGAGGTACTTGCCGAGCACGAGCCCGTCGTGGTTGGTCGCCTGGAGGCGCACGCTGGAGATCTCGTTCGCCGCGAGCAGATCGGCGAGGTCGCGGTCAGGCATCGGCCCCGCCCGTCCGTACCTGCGAGCCCCGCCGCGGCGAGCACGGAGATCTCCGGGAACGAGCCGCGGATGAAGATCCGGCGCTCGAACGCCTCGACGATCAGCTCGCGCCGCCCCTCGAGCAGCGCGGTCAGGTCCTCGGCCCGCCCGTGCAGCTCGTACGCGCGGCCCTCGCCGCCGAAGCGTCGCTGCTCGCCGCTGTCGAGCTCGGCGACGAGCAGGGCCCGGGGCGCTCCGGGCAGCGGCTCGAGCGCCGCCCAGAACCGCTCGGCGGCACCGGTCCAGTCGTCGGACGGTGCGAGCAACCGGGTCAGCCAGTCGGACAGCTCCGGGTAATTGGCCTTCGCGTCGGCCGACAGCAGGGCCCGCCGCCCGGCGGGCCCGAGGGTCGCGACGACCTGGACCCCGTCGGCCGCGCCGTGTGCGAGCGTGACCCTTCGATCGGCGATCGTCGCGGTCACGGCCTCCGGCGTTGCTGGGGCGCGGATCGTCGCCCGGCCGCGGATGGCCGCCGTGAGCTCGGCGTAGGCCGGATCGGCGAGGCGCCGGACGAGGTCGGAGCGAATCGACAGCACCATCGGCGTCGGATCGTCCTCGATCGAAAGCTGGATGTCTGACTCAGGCACTGTGTACCGTGCGCGGAACTTGGTTCCGACTTTACTGGCCAAGGCTCATCGACACGATCGCGCCGGATTTTGGCTCGGCGAGTGCGATCCGGTGGCCCCCCGGCCGCCACTGACGGCGGACGATCGGGTTGACGTCGCGATCGTCGGTGGCGGGTACGCGGGTCTGTGGACGGCCTGGGAGCTGGCCGAGCGGGATCCCGGCCTCCGCATCGCCGTGCTCGAGGCGGAGACCTGCGGCTCGGGGCCGAGCGGCCGCAACGCCGGCTTCGTCAACGGCTTCTGGCATCGAGCGGACCTGCTCACCGCGCACTTCGGCGACGACGCCGCGCGCGAGGCGTGCGTTGCCGCGGCGGCATCGGTCGAGGCGATCGGCGCCTGGGCCCGCGCGCGCGAGGTCGACATCGGCTGGCGCCGAGGGGGGCACCTGAAGGTCGCGACGAGCGCCGCGCAGGAGGGGGCATGGGACGCCGCGGTCGCGGCCTGCGCGCGCCTCGGCCGCGGCGACGAGTACGTGCCGGTGGACGCGTCCGAGGCCCGCCGGCGCTGCGACTCCCCGCTCTTTCGCGGCGGTGCCTGGATGCCGGACGCGGCGACGGTGCAGCCGGCGCGGCTCGCCCTGGCGCTGCGCGCCGCCGTGCTCGAGCGCGGGGTGCGGATCTACGAGCGCACCCGCGCGCGCTCGATCGGGCCCGAGCCGCGCGGCGGCGTCGTGATCGGGACCGCGACCGGGACCCGGCTGCGGGCGGGCTCGGCGGTGCTCGCCGTCAATGCCGCCACCGCCGCGATCCGCCCACTGCGCTCGCGGCTGGCGGTGAGCTCGACCCACATGATCGTCACCGAGCCGGTGCCCGACGTGCTCGATGACCTGGGCTGGACGAGCGGCGAGGCGATTTCCACCGCGCGGCGGTACCTCCACTACTTCCGGACCACCGACGACGGGCGGATCGCGTTCGGCGGCGGCGGCGGCGTGCTCGCCTACGGCGCGCGCCTGGGCGGCCGGGTCGAGCTCGACGTCGGCGCCGCGGCCGAGCTTCGGACCGAGATCGTCCGCTTCTTCCCGGGGCTCCGCGGCCGCCGGATCGACGCGGCCTGGGGCGGACCGGTAGACGTCTCGCCGATCCACCTGCCGTGCGTCGGGAGCCTGGGGGATCGGATCCATTACGTCTGTGGCTTCACCGGCAACGGGGTCGGGCCCGCGCATCTGGGCGGGCGGATCCTGGCCGACCTCGCCCTGGACCGGCGCACCGAGCTCACCCGCTTGGCGCTCGTCGAGCCGGAGCAGCCGCCGGTGCCGCCGGAGCCCATCCGCTGGCTCGGCGGGAGCGTCGTGCGCGCGGCGTTGCGACACAAGGAGGGGCGCGAGGACCGCGGGCTCCCCGGCGGCGCGCTCAGCGAGCTCGTGATCAAAGTTCCGCGCGCGGCTCGGGATCCACCTGGGGCGCTGATCGCCCCCACGAACCGCGATAGGCGAAACCTAGTTCCGCCATAATCCGCCCGCGATGGGACGTGACGGGCAATCGGTGATCGAGAAGGCGGCTCGGGTGCTCGATTGCTACATCGAGAGCGGTGAGTCGTCGCTCGCCTACGCCGACCTGCTCGAGGCCACGGAGCTCAACCGCGCCAGTCTGCACCGCACGCTCGGCGAGATGGCCGAGTACGGGATCCTGGCCCAGGACGCGCAGCGCGAGCACTATCGCCTGGGTCCCCTGCTGCGTTCGGCGGCCGCGCTGGCCACGGTCGCGAGCGTCCCGAGCGCCGCCGGGCCGCACCTCACCCGGCTGCGCGACGAGTGCCGGGAGACCGTCGTCCTGGCCGAGCTTCACGACGTCTACGTGGTCCCGGTCATGCGGGTCGACGGGCTGTACGAGATGCGCATGAACCAGGAGATCGGCAGGCGGTATCCGGCCCACGCCGGGGCCACCGGCAAGACGCTGATCGCCAACCTGCCCGAGGACGAGCGCCGGGCGCTGCTCGACCGGCTCGAGCTCGGCCGGCTGACGCCGAAGACGACCGTCAGTCGCGGCAAGCTGCGCGCGGAGCTGCGGCTGATCGCCGACCTCGGCGTGGCGGTGACGATCGGCGAGCGGGTCGCCGACGCGGTCGCGCTCTCGGCGCCCGTGTTCGACGCCGGCGGGCGGGGGGTCGCCGCTCTGACGATCGGCGGGATCGCGTCGCGCTACGAGCGCGAGAGCCTGGTTGCCGACGCGCTCTCGCTGGTGGAGGTCGCGGCGACGATCTCATCCGAGCTCGGCTACCGGGCGAGCCCGGAGCGCGTCGACGCGCGGCGGGCGCTGGCCGTCGCCGACAGCCGCAGCCGCAGGGAGCTCGAGCGGATGTGCGACCTGGCCTGGGAGGGGCGCTCGGGCTGACCGCGCGCTCCGCGTCGAATGACATCTGAACCACCTATACGGTGGTTTTGATGACACTCGGCGGGTGGGACCCGCTCAGCGGGCGCGGGCGTACACGGTCTTCGTGTTGGTGAAGAAGCGCTTCGCGGCCTTGCCCTGCTCGCGCTGCATGTTGCTGGAGCCCTTGAGCCCACCGAACGGCGCGTGCGGCTCGGCCCCGGCGGTCTCGCGGTTGATGTGCACCTGGCCCGCCTCGATCTCGCGGGCGAAGGCCATCGCGCGGCCGAGGTTCCGGGTGAAGATCGCCGCCGAGAGCCCGAATTCCGTGTCGTTGGCCGCCTCGATCGCCGCCTCGAAATCGGGCACGTGGGCGACCGCGGCGAGCGGGCCGAAGATCTCCTCGCGCATCAGCGCGCTGCGCTCGGCGGCGCCGATCACCACCGTGGGCTCGACCCAGAAGCCGCGCGCCGGCTCGCTGTAGCCGCCGCCGGTGAGGACCTCGCACTCGCCGTCAGCGGCCAGGTCGAAGTAGCGGCTCACCGTCCGCAGCTGCTCGATCGAGGCCACCGGGCCGACGTCGGTGGACTCCTCGTAGGGGTCGTCGACGCGCAGGGCCTCAACCCGCTCGACCAGCAGCCGCGTGAAGTCCTCGAACACCGGCTCCTCGACGTAGACGCGGCTGGTCGCCGTGCAGCGCTGGCCGGTGGCGATCATCGCCCCGCGGCTGACCTGCTCGGCCGCGTCGGGCAGGTCCGCGTCGGCGAGCACGATCGCGGGGTTCTTGCCGCCCAGCTCCAGCTGGACCTTGACGCCCCGCCCGGCGACCGCCTGCTGGAGCGCCCAGCCGGTGGCGGCCGATCCGGTGAAGGTCAGCGCCGCCAGCCGCGGATCGCCGGTGAGCGCGTCCGACAGCTCGGCCCCCGACCCGGTGACCAGGTTGAGCACTCCAGCGGGCACTCCGGCCTCGACCAGGATCTCGGCCAGCAGCACCGCCGATCCGGAGGCGGCGGTGGCCGGCTTCCAGACCACGGGGTTGCCGCAGGCCAGGGCCGGGGCCAGCTTCCAGGCGGGGATCGCGAGCGGGAAGTTCCAGGGGGTGAGCGCGCAGACGACCCCGACGGGGTCGGCGATCGTCAGCACCATCGTGTCGTCGGCGGCGCTCGGATAGGTCTCGCCCTCCGGCTGGGTCGCCTCGGCCGCGTGATAGCGGAGGATCGCGCAGGCGCGCAGCGCCTCGCCCCGGGCGTCGCGGATCGCCTTGCCGATGTCGGCGACCAACCGCACCGCCGCCTCGTCGGCCCGCGCCTCCAGCAGGTCCGCCGCCCGGCGGAGGATCTCGCCGCGCGCGACCGCGGTGGTCCGTCGCCAGCCGGCCGCGGCCTCCGCGGCGGCCGCATAGGCGTCGACGACCTCCGCGGCCGACGCGGCCGAGAAGCGGCCGGCCTCACGGTCGGGACGCGACGGGTCGGCGCGCGCGAACGTGCGCGGCGCTTGCTGCCAATCGCCTCCGACCAGGATCCCGGCCGCGGACCCCGACAAGGCGCCGGTCCCTACTGGCCGCCGCCCGACTGCACGTCGAGCAGGTCGACGACGAAGACGAGGGTCTCGTTGGGGCCGATCGCCGGCGGCGATCCCTGGGCGCCGTAGCCGAGGTCGGGCGGGACGATCAGCTCGCGGCGCCCGCCGACCTTCATCCCGGCGATCCCCTGATCCCAGCCCTTGATCACCTGGCCGGCGCCGAGCTGGAAGCTGAACGGCTGCCCGTTGTCCCAGGAGGCGTCGAACTGCTTGCCGTCGGCGTAGTTGACGCCGACGTACTGCATGCTCAGCATGTCCCCCGGCTTCGCCTCCGCTCCGTCGCCCTCGACGATGTCGTCGATCTGCAGGGTCGTTGGTGGGGGCCCGTCGGGCACCTCGACCGTCGGCTTGGTCGATGTGTCGACGCTGGCGCTGCTGTCGTCACCGCCGCCGTTGGCGATCAGCACGACCACCACGGCGATGATCGCGCCGACGCCGAGGACGCCAAGGAAGATCAGCTGATCGCGCTTCACAGCGGGATGTTGCCGTGCTTTCGCTTCGGCTGCTCGACCCGCTTTGTCTGCAGGGTCCGCAGGGCGCGGATCAGCTTCGGGCGGGTCTCGTGCGGCTCGATCACGTCGTCGATGTAGCCCCGCTCGGCGGCCGAGTAGGGGTTTGCGAAGTGCGCCTTGTAGTCGTCGATCAGCCGCTGGCGCCGCGCGTCGGGCGTCGGCGACTGGGCGATGTCCTTGCGATAGATGATGTTCACGGCGCCCTCGGGGCCCATCACCGCGACCTCCGCGGTCGGCCACGCGAAGTTGAAGTCGGCGAGCATGTGCTTGGAGTTCATGACGTCGTAGGCGCCGCCGTAGGCCTTGCGGGTGACGACGGTCAGCTTCGGCACCGTGGCCTCGGTGAAGGCGTACAGCAGCTTGGCCCCGTGGCGGATGATCCCGTTCCACTCCTGCGAGGTCCCGGGGAGGAAGCCGGGGACGTCGGTGAACGTGATCAGGGGAATGTTGAACGCGTCGCAGAACCGCACGAACCGCGCCGCCTTCTCCGACGACTCGATGTCGAGCACGCCCGCGAGGTGCTTGGGCTGGTTGCCGACGATCCCGACCGAATAGCCGTCGAGCCGGCTGAAGCCGATGATGATGTTCTGCGCGAAGTGCTGCTGGACCTCGAAGAACTCGCCGTCGTCGACCACGAGTGAAACGACGTCGCGCATGTCGTACGGCTTCTGCGGGTCCGGGGGCACGATCTGGTCGAGCGCCTCGTCCATGCGCTCGGGATCGTCGTAGGGCTCGACGCGCGGCGGCAGCTCGAGATTGTTCTGGGGCAGGAACGACATCAGGTAGCGGATGTCGGCCAGGCACTGCTCCTCGTCGTCGGCGGCAAAGTGCGCGACCCCCGACTTGGAGTTGTGCGTCATCGCCCCGCCGAGCTCCTCGAACTCCACCTCCTCGCCCGTGACCGTCTTGATCACCTCGGGCCCGGTGATGAACATGTGCGAGGTCTCCTTGACCATGAAGATGAAGTCGGTCATCGCCGGGGAGTAGACGGCGCCGCCCGCGCACGGGCCCATGATCGCGCTGATCTGCGGGATCACGCCGGAGCATTGGACGTTGCGGACGAAGACGTCGCCGTAGGCGCCGAGCGAGACGACGCCCTCCTGGATCCGCGCCCCGCCCGAGTCGTTGAGCCCGATCACCGGCGCCCCGACCTTCGCGGCGAGGTCCATGACCTTGCACATCTTCTCCGCCATCGCCTCGCCCAGTGAGCCGCCGAAGACGGTGAAGTCCTGGCTGAAGACGAACACGGTGCGGCCGTCGATCGTGCCGTAGCCGGTGATCACGGCGTCGCCGTACGGGCCGCTTCTTGTCCATGTCGAAGTCGTACGTGCGGTGGCGGACGAAGGTGTCGAGCTCCTCGAACGAACCCGGGTCGAGCAGCTTCTCCACGCGCTCGCGCGCGGTCATCTTGCCCTTTGCGTGCTGCTTGTCGACCGCGTCCTCGGACGCGTGGTGCACCGCCTGCTCGCGAAGCTCGCGCAGGTAGGCGAGCTTCTCCTCGAGCGTGATCGGGTTCTTCTCGCGCATCGGCGCGCGATATTACGGAGCTACGGCACCGTGAACACGGGCGGCACGTCGTGCACGTCTACGGTCACGCTCGCGGCGGCGCTCAGGCCGGCCGAGTTGGTCGCCGTCGCGGTGAGCTCCTGAGTCCCAGGCGGCAGGGTGGCGCTGAGCGCCGCGCCGCGCCCTAGCTCGCCGGCGAGGGACGAGCTCCAGACGACGCCGGAGGCGCGGAAGGGGATGTCCTGGGGGTCGAGCACCGAGGCCACGAGCTGGACCGGCTCACCCTCCGTGAGCGCCGCCCCGTTCGCCGGGGTTGCGATCGAGACGCGCGGGGGCTTGGCCGGGACCCGGTGGCGCTTTGACGTGTCGCCGGCGGTCAGCACGCCGTCGGAGACGACGACTCGAAGTGCCGCACGACGCCCGCCGCCGAGCTCGCTGAGATCGACGCGGGCCGAGCGCCCGCGGACGTCGTTCGCGACCGGCGCGTAGTGCTTGCCGTCGGCGGCGTAGAGCACCGTCGACGTGAGCCGGCCGCCATCGGCGTCGCGGGCCCGCCAGCGGACCTTGACTCGCTCGCCGAGGCGCTTCTTGGGCTTCGGCTTCAGCAGCGCGACGGTGGGCGAGTGCTTGGACACGCGCGCTGAGTCGAGGGTCCGGCCCGAGCGGGTCAGCGAAATCCGCCGCGTGCCCGGCTTGAACGCTACGACCGCGTCGACCGAACGCGCGGAGTCCTCACCGACCTCGACGTCCTTGACCCGACGGCGCGCGAGCGTCCGCCCCCCGGCGCCTCGCAGGACGACCTGCAGCTTGCCGTGCTTGGGTGCCGGCGTCGGTGTCAGGCCGCCGAGCACGGCGAGCGAGTCGATCCTCCCGCGCCCGTTCGCCGACACCGTGGCGCGGACCTGCAGCCGCGGCTTGCGCTTGGCCTTGGCAGCGACCTTGGCCCGCGTAACCGGCCGCGTCCGCGCGTGCCCGGTGAGCGTGGCGGAGTCGGGACAGTTCCCCGGGTCCTCGTCACACAGCGTGCCGAGGAGGTTGCCGTAGTTGTAGTCAGAGATCCACTGGTCGTCGCAGTAGGTCATGACGTCGGCGATCCCGTTGCGCCAGTCGAGGATGTTCTTGGGCGCGCTCACGGCCGTGTCGCCGGCGTCGAACCCCTGGGCGTCGCCGAACGTCTCGTCACCGATCAGCCCCGACGGGTGCGGGAAGCCCCCGTCCACGGAGGAACCCTCGAAGAGCTGACACCCGGCGACGTGCTTGCGCCCGTACATGTGCCCGAGCTCGTGGGCGCCGCCGAGCTCGTCGGATGCGAAGACCCATCCGAAATGGCCGGGCCGCTGGGCGCAACCGCCGACCTTGTTGCCGTCGTCGTCCTCGATGCTGACCGCCGGGTCGCTCTCCAAGAGGCCGAGGTAGCGAGTGCGCGGATCCTGGGTCCCGATCGTCGCGGCCCAGTCCTGCACCCGGCCGCGCGCCTCTTTGCAGGTCTTCGGCGGCGTGTCCGCCGTCGGCATCCGCATCTGGGTGACCTGCACGTCCGCGGCCGGGTACATCCGCCTGATCACTGACGCGACGGTGTCGACCTCAGTCTGCGACGGGACGATCGGGATCGTGTCGCTCGGCTTGAGCTTGTACGGCATGCTCACCAGCCACAGGCGCACAGGGGGCGTCTCGTGAAGGCGGACCGTCGACGGGCCGATCTGGCCCAGAGGCTGGCCCAGCGGGCCGCGGTTGTCGCAGTCGTCGCACGGGAAATGTGACTCGGTGCCCTCGATGTAGATGTGTTCGAGCTCGAGATGCAGCGGCCCGGCCGTCAGCCACTCGGGCGGCAGCTCGAACGCGAGCGCCGTACCGAGACTCAGGCGCTGATCCTCCAACGGGCCGGGGAAGATCGACGGGTTGAAGGTGCCGTTGTCCGAGAAAACGCGCAGCGGCCCCGGTGGTCGCGAGCCGTCGGGGCGAATGGCGGTCAGGCTCCCCGTGACCTCGTCGATGCGCTGTGGCTCGACCGTCAGGTAGACCCGGGCGAACGTCCGCTTCGCACCGTTCGGCGACGCGGCGACTAGCGGCACCGAGTCGAGCGGCGTCTGGACCGACTGGGTGACTTCGATCTGGCCGAGCTGACGAAACCGAGTTGCGGGCGACAGCTGCTTGAAATACACGCGTCGCGACTGGCTGGTCGATGTGCCGGCGCAATTGGTCGCCGAGACGACCACGTCGTTGAACCCGGCGGGATAGGGATCGAAGAGCAGGCCATTGAGGCGCACCGGCCCAAACGTGCCGCCCTCCGAGCGGACAAGGGCCGGGAAGATCGACCCGCCGTGCGTCGTGCCGCCCGACGAGGTCGCCGTGATCGAGGCGGCCGTGATCGGCGCCCCCTTGCCGTCGACCTCGCCCTGGAGCAGGAACTCGTTGTTCTGCACCAGGGTGAACTGGAGCGGCTGGGCCAGCGTGACCGTCGGGGGACCGGTGGCGGTGCACGGCGGCGGCGGCCCCGCCCTAGAGAACTCGACGTCGTCTACCGCCAGCCCGCTACTGAACCCGCCCGCCGTGGTCACCGAGACCTCCATCCGAACGATCCGCGCCGGCGGCGCGTCGACCTCCAGGTGGCTCTGAATTGACGTCGGGGTCGAGTTGGCGGGCAGGGTCGCGTCGTCGGTGCCAATGACGGTGGATGACCCATCGAAGGCGGTCAGGCGCACCCCGAGCGGCTCGGCGAGCGGGCCGGAGAAGCCCACCCAGGCGCCGACCCTCCGTTGCGGGACGGTGAAGGTCGCGCGGACCGGCGCCGTGCAGTTCTCGGCGCCGACGCACGGCTCAACCGCGACCGTTCCCGAGTGCGCGAAGCCGGGGATGGGCGTCGGCTTCGAGTAGTCGAAGGCGTCCAGATCGTTGAACGTCACGCCCTGGCCGTTGTATTGGCTGACGACCGGCAGACCGACGCCGTTGTCGCGCCCCGGTGCGTTGAGGTCGTCGAAGTTGATCGTCACGGCCTCGGCGGTCCCGCCCGAGAGCGCCACCGCCAGCGAGGCTGTGGCGGCTGCCCGACGAATCGCCCTCCCTAGGCTCACCGTCTCAGTTTCCCCGGCCGCCGAGCGCGGGTCAAGCCCGGCGGACGTCCGTTAGTCAGGCGGCGGCGAAGGGCCGTCGTTCCGGCGATCCGAGCTCATCGAGCAGTGCATCGAGCGCGGTCGAAGCCTGGTCCGGGTTGGGCCGGTCGTGCCGGGCGGTGATTCGCACGGTGGTCCCGAAGCCGCTCGCGGCGAGCTCGAGCGCGAGCCGCACGTCCGGACCCGGCTGGGCCGCGCGCCAGGCGAGCGTCCTCCCTGGCTCGCGCGAGAGCACCTCGACCTCGATCGGCCCGTCGGCGCCCACGAGCACACCCATCCACGACTGCATCCTGGTCATGTCGTCCGCGAGCTCCCAGAGCTCGGGGGCGGATTTGACCAGGGTCCGCTTGGCGTTCGATTCCATGGGCGCGGGGTTCCGCGGGCCCGAGCCCATTCCTGCCGCCCAAATCCGATCTGCAACGGCCGTCCCGGCCTAGAAAAAGGCCCCGCCCCGGTACTCCCCAAACACATCCCGCATCGCACCACAGACCTCCCCGATCGACGCCCGCTCCGCGAGCGCGGCGCGGATCGGGCCCAGGAGGTTGCCGTCGCCCCGGGCCACGTCGCGCAGCTCCTCGAGGCGGCGCTCCACCTGCGCGGCGTCGCGGTCAGCCTTGAACTTGGCCAGCCGGTCCAGCTGGCGCCGCTCGGACTCCGGGTCCACGCGCAGGATGTCGACGTCGTCGACCGTGTCGGTGACGTACTTGTTGACGCCGACGATGGTGTCCTGGCCGCTCTTGTAGCGCTCGTGGTAGCTGAGCGCGGAGGCCTCGATCTCGCGCTGGATGAACTCGAGGGCGTTCACCGAGCCGCCCAGCTCGCCCACCTTGTCGATCAGCTCCCAGGACCGCTTCTCGATCTCGTCGGTGAGCGACTCGATGAAGTAGGAGCCCGCGAAGGGGTCGACCGTCTCGGCGGCGCCCGACTCGTGCGCGATCACCTGCTGGGTGCGCAGCGCGATCCGCGCCGAGCGCTCGGTCGGCAGGGCGAGGGCCTCGTCGAAGCCGTTCGTGTGCAGCGACTGGGTGCCGCCGCAGACCGCCGCGAAGCCCTGCAGCGCGACCCGGATGATGTTGACCTCGGGCTGCTGCGCCTGCAGCGTCACCCCGCCGGTCTGGGTGTGGAAGCGGATCATCTGCGAGCGCTCGGACTCCGAGCCGAATCGCTCGCGCACGATCCGCGCCCACATCCGCCGCACGGCGCGGAACTTCGCCACCTCCTGGAAGACGTTGTTGTGGCAGTTGAAGAAGAACGCGAGCCGGGGGGCGAACTCGTCGATCCCGAGGCCGCGATCGAGCGCCGCCTCGACGTAGGCGATCGCGTTCGAGAGCGTGAACGCGACCTCCTGCACGGCCGAGCAGCCCTTCTCGCGGATGTGGTACCCGGAGATCGAGATCGTGTTCCACTTCGGGACGTTCGCGGCGCAGTACTCGAAGATGTCGGTGGTCAGCCGCATCGTCGGCTCGGGCGGGTAGATGTAGTTGCCGCGGGCCACGTACTCCTTGAGCACGTCGTTTTGGACCGTGCCCCGCAGCTTCTCGGACGGCACGCCCTGCTCTTCGCCGACCAGCTCGTAGAGCAGCAGCAGGATCGCCGCCGGAGCGTTGATCGTCATCGAGGTGGAGACCTCGTCGAGGGGGATCTGGTCGAAGCAGATCCGCATGTCCTCGATCGTGTCGATCGGGACGCCGGTGCGGCCAACCTCGCCGGCGCACAGCGGGTCGTCGGAGTCGCGGCCGAGCTGGGTGGGGAGGTCGAAGGCCATCGAGAGCCCGGTCGACCCGTGCTCGATCAGGTACCGATAGCGGTTGTTCGTGTCCTCGGGGGTCGCGAAGCCGGCGTACTGGCGCATCGTCCAGAGCCGGTCGCGGTACATGCCGTCGTGGATCCCGCGCGTGAACGGGTAGTCACCGGGCTCGCCGAGGCGCTCCTCGAGGTCCGGGGCGACGTCGCCCTCCTCGTAGAGGCGGTCGATCTCGATTCCCGAATCCGTGAACACGCGCTCGTCGTCCGGGCCGACGACCGGCGCGACGAACCGGTGCAGGTCCTCCTCGACCGCCTGTTCGGGGTCTGCCATCGCCGGGAAGTCTAGGCGCGGGCGCGCCGCTCAGGGCACCGGCTCGATCCGCTCCACGAGGTCCGCGCGCCAGTCGGCGGGCTCGTAGGCGAGCGCCCAGTACTCGGTCTGGCGCACGATCTCGTCGCCCTCGACCTCGGTGATCGCGACGACACGCGCCGATTGCTCGCCGTCGGTGACCGTGCACTCGCTCACCGCGGTTGATTCGTCGGCGACCAACCGGTGCAGGTCGAAGCTCCAGCGACCCGCCGCCGGGTAGCGGGCCTGGACCTCGGCCCAGGCCGCCGGGCTGCGCATCCGCTCGCCGGTGCAGGGCCACTCGATCACCGCGTCGGCGGCGAAATGGCGGGCCGCGGCGTCCCAATCGTTGGCGCGCATCGCCTCCCAGAAGGACTCGACCACCTCTCGCGGCGTCATCGGGCCGAGGCTATCGCTCGCCCTACGATCACCGCCGTGCGCGTCGCCATCGCCACCTTCCACGGGCTGCCGCCCGAGTTCACCGACGACCTGCGGCTGGTCGAGGCCCTCGCCGACCGCGGCGTGACCGCAGCGCGGATCCCGTGGGAGCAACCCGGCGTCGACTGGGCCTCCCACGACGCGGTGGTCATCCGCTCGACGTGGGACTACACGCGCCGGCGCGACGAGTTCCTCCGCTGGTGCGACTCCGTCGGCTCGGTGCTCCACAACAGCCCCGCGCTGGTCCGCTGGAACTCCGACAAGCACTACCTGCGCGACCTGGACCGGTGGGGGATCCCGGTGGTCGAGACGACGTTCGTCGGTCCGGGCCAGCCGGTGGCGGCCCTTGCCGGGGAGATCGTCGTCAAGCCGTCGATCTCGGGCGGCGGCCGCGATTCGGGTCGTTTCGGGCCGGCGACGCACGACCTCGCCCTGGGCCTGGTCGAGGCGATCCACGCGAGCGGCCGCACGGCGATGGTGCAGCCGTTTCATCCCGCGGTCGACGCCGTCGGCGAGACCGCGGTGCTGTGCATCGACGGGGAGCCGGTGCACGCGCTGCGCAAAGGGGCGGTCCTCCGCCCGGACGAGATCGCCCCGGTGCGCGACGACGGGATCGGCGCGGCCGAGACGATGTACGACCCGCTGCTGGTCACCCCGGCCGAGGCCAGCGACGACGAGCTCGACCTTGCGCGCGAGGTGATCGCCGAGGTCCGGGGCCGGTTCGAGTACCTGCCGCTGTACGCGCGCGTCGACATGATCCGTGACGGCTCCGGCGCGCCGATGGTGCTCGAGCTCGAGGCGATCGAGCCGAACTTCTACCTCGACCAGGTGCCGGCGACCGCGGCCGTGGTCGCCGACGCGATCATCGCCCGCGCCGCCGGTTGATCGCCGTCTCCACCGCCGCGGCCATGCCCTCGGCCGGCGCCGGGTAGATGTAGGGGTCGAGCGCCCCGGCCGGCGGATCCTCGAGCTCGCCGGCGGCCGTCCGCGCGAGCGTCGTGGCGATCGCCGCCGGATCGTCGGCGGGGACGACCTCGGCGCCGAGCTCGGCGGCGACCCGCCCGGCCTCGGTGCCCGCGGCCAGCGCGAGGATCGGCGAACCGCTCGCCACGTATTCGAAGAGCTTGATGTTGAGCAGCTGCGAGCGGGTCGGCTGCGCCAGGAGCAACAGTGCGTCGGCCTCGCGCTGCAGGGCGAGCGCCCGCTCGCGCTCGACGCTGCCGGCGAGGACGATGCGCGCGGGTGAGACGTCGGTCTCGAACAGGCGCCGCTCCTCGTTGGTCAGCGGCCCGGCGATCACGAGCTCGAGCTGCGCCGCGGCCTCACGGTCGGAGCGGGCGAGCTCGGCGAGCCCGGCGACCAGCGGCCGGGGATCCCGCCCGTAGCTGCCGAAGCGGCCGGTGTAGACGATCGAGCGCCGGTACGGGTCGAGGAGGCCGGAGGGACCCGGGGCGGGCGCCGGCGACTCCGGGTCCCAGCCGTTCGCGACGAGGAGTGGGTCGGCGATCCCGCGGCGGCGCAGATCCTCCGCGGCGGGCCTGGAGACGCAGACCACGGCGTCCGCGCGCCCGAGCCACCGGCGCTCGAGCCAGCCATCCAGTCGCCGCTGGGCATTGGTGGGGTAGGTCGGGACGCAACGACTCGAACGTCCACGCGTCGCGGATGTCCGCCACCCAGGGCAGCCCGCGGCGCTGGAGCGCGACCCCGATGGCATGGACCGACTCCGGAGGCGAGGTCGTGATCACGCAGTCGAAGCCGCGCTCGCGCCGCAGCCGCAGGGCGCGCGAGCGCGCGAACGGCATCCACGCCGCGACCAGCGCCTCGGGAACCAGGACCTTGCTCAGCGGGTGCGGCCTGCCGCTGTACGTGGGCTCGTCGAACATCGCCCCGATCGACTTCCGGCCGGCGAGCCGCGCCCGCAGTCGCTGGGCGTCCGCCGTGCGGACCACGCCCTGGGCCGCGTCGTCCGGGAGCTCGCCGTACGCGGACGTCGTGAGCACCGTCACCTCGTGCCCGAGCCGCCGCAGCCACTTCGCCATCGCGGCCGGGCGGAGGATCCCGGTGTCGCGGGATGGCGGATAGAAGTAGGCGACGAGCAGGATTCGCCGGCGCGGAGCGGCGTCGTTCACGCGGCCACCTTGGCCCTACGAGCCTCGATCGCCTCGGCGTAGGCGCCGTCCATGCGGTCCACGAGCGTCGGCCAGCTCCATTCGCGCACGGCCTTGGCGCGCCCGCGCTCCCCCATCTCGGCCCGCCGTTCGGGACCGGCGCCGGCCAACTCGCCGAGCGCGCGAGCGACGGCGCGCGGGTCGCCGGCCGGGACCAAGGTCCCGGTGACCCCGTCGTCGACGACCGCGCGGACGCCGGGATAGTCGGTCGCGATCGCCGGGAGCCCGCAGGCCATCGCCTCGATCACCACGATGCCAAACGACTCCGGCGGCTCGGTCGTGAGCAGGAACAGGTCGGCGGCGCGGAGCACGTCGGGCAGGTCGGCGTGGGGGACGGGGCCGAGGAAGTGGACCCGGTCGTCGACCCCGGCGGTGCGGGCCCGGGCGCGGAAGCCGTCGAGCAGCTCGCCGCCCCCGGCGACGACGAGGTGGACGCGATCGTCGCCGAGTGCCGCGAGCGCGTCGATCGCGAGGTCGAGGCGCTTGAAGTGGTGGGCGCGATCGAGCGTGGCGACGAAGGCCGCGAGCAGCGCGTCGGCGGGGATCCCGAGCCGCTCCCGCAGGCCGCCCGCGTCGGGGCCCGGGGAGAAGAGCTCCGCATCGACCCCGTTCGGCATCTCGATCAGCTTCGCCGGGTCGCTCTCCCCGAGCCGCCGCAGGTACGGCACCGAGGCGGCGTGGTCGGGCGAGAGCACGCAGACGCGGTCCGCGGCGCGGATCAGCGCCGGCGCCACGCTGTGCTCGTAGAGCTCGAAGAGCGCTCCGCGCGGCCCCTTGCCGACCAGCCGGTTCTTGTAGTGGACGAGCAGCGCCTGCGCGCGCCCGCTGGATCGGAGCCGCCCGGCCAGCGTCAGCTCCGAGCCGAAGATGAAGGGGTAGTGCAGGTGAACGACGTCGAAGCCGTCGATCCCGGCCAGGGACGGGATCAGGGGTGCGTTGCCGATCGCCAGCACCGGCTTGATCCGATGGACGATCGCCGCGCCCGGATCCGGTGGGGTCCCGTGGGCCGGGGCGGTGAACACCTCGACGTGGTGGCCGCGCGCCGCCTGCTCGCGGGCGAAGCGAAACGCCGTGTTGCCGGCGCCGCCGGGGTAGGGCGGGAAGGTCGCGGTCAGGTGGGCGATCCGCAGGCCGCCCGCGCGGCGCTCCACGCCCCGGGGGCCGCGCTAGTCCCGGGCGCCGACGAGCCGCTCGACCCCGGTGGTCTCGATCGTCATCCGCAGCCCGTCCCGCAGCTCGACCTTCGGCTCCCAGCCGAGCAGGTCCTTGGCGCGCTCGATCTCGGGCTGGCGCACCTGCGGGTCGTCGGTGGGTAGCGCCTCGTAGACGATCTCCGAGCGCGAATCGGTCACCTCGATCACGACCTCGGCGAGCTCGAGCAGGGTGAACTCGTGCGGATTGCCGATGTTGACCGGCTCGTGGACGTCGGACTCGGCCATCGCCACGTAGCCACGGATCTGATCGTCGACGTAACAGAAGCTCCGCGTCTGGCTGCCGTCGCCGAACACCGTCAGTGGCTTGTCCTGCAGCGCCTGGCGCAGGAAGGTCGGGATCGCGCGCCCATCGTGGGGACGCATCCGCGAGCCGTAGGTGTTGAAGGTTCGGACGATGCCGGTGTCGACGCCCTGCTGGCGGTGGTAGGCCATCGTCAGCGCCTCGGCGTAGCGCTTGGCCTCGTCGTAGACGCCGCGCGGGCCGATCGGATTGACGTGGCCCCAGTAGGTCTCCGGCTGCGGGTGCACCTGCGGGTCCCCGTAGACCTCGGACGTAGAGGCGAGGACGAAGCGCGCGCGGTGCTTCTTCGCCAGGCCGAGCATGTGGTGGGTGCCGTAGGAGCCGACCTTGAGCGTGTGCAGGGGCAGGCGCAGGTAGTCGATCGGCGAGGCGGGCGAGGCGAGGTGGTAGACGAAGTCGATCGGCTCGTCGGTGTAGAACGGCTCCGTGAGGTCGTGCTGGATGAAGCTGAATCCGTCGTCGCGGATGTGCTCGATGTTCTGCAGCGAGCCGGTGTCGAGGTTGTCGACGCAGATCACCCGGTGGCCCTCGCCAAGCAGGTGATCGCCCATGTGAGAGCCGAGGAACCCGGCGCCCCCCGTGATCAGGCAGGTGCTCATCGCCGCGCGAGGATACCGCTGAGGGGGCGTCCATGAGCCGCCCGGGGTTGGACTCGGCATGGGCGCTTCAGCGGCCGAGAAGGAGCACGCCGACCGGGCCCGGGCGGCGGTCGACTTGTTGGACGCGCACGGCGCTGTTTTGCGCCGCGTGGCGCGCCGGCACTCGCTCGGCCCCGAGGACGCCGACGACGCGTTGCAGCGCGCCGCGGAGATCCTGCTGACCAAGGCGCCGTCCGTGGAGCCGAACCGGCTGATCGCCTGGATGGCCGTGGTCACCAAGCACGAGGCGCTCGCGGTCCGCCGGTCGCGCGAGCGCCTGCTCACCTGTCTTGCCCCCGCCGGCCCACCCGATCGCCCGCCGCCCGACCCCTTCGAGACGATCGCCGCCGAGGCCCCGGGCCCTGCCGAGCGCGCGCGCAGCGCAGCGAGCGGCTGGCGGCCGCCCGCGACGCGCTCGCCGAGCTCAAGGCCAACGAGCGGCTGGCGCTCGTGCTCCAGGCCCAGGGCTACTCCTACGCGGAGATCTGCGAGCGCTGCGGGTGGACCTACACGAAGGTCAACCGCTGCCTCGCCGAGGGGCGGGCGCAGGCTGCGCGGCGCGGTCGATGCTGCTCCTTGCCGTCGCAGACAAGCCCGGCAACGACCCGCTACCTGCCCCCGATGCGACCGGTGCGTACTGCGAAGACTTCGACGTCTGCTCCATGCCCCAACAAGGAGCGCATCCTGACCTCAGCGATGGGCGCGCACTCGTCGTCGGCAAACTCAAGATGGAGCTGACACCTCGAAACGGGGAAGACGATTGCTAACGCGTCGGGCCGGTCTTTCGCGCTAGGTTCGACCGTGACCTCGGGGGCCACCCTGCGCCGGCCAGGAGGTCGCCCGGTTGACGCTCCCTCGGCGGTGAACCTGCCCGGGCGCGATCAAAGCGGTCACAGCCGCCTCGCGCGCCTCGCGACTAGGCTCGGCGGTGATTGGTGCCCGGCCCACGCTCGCGGGTGGCAGGCTCGTGATGTCGCGATCCTGCGCAACGCCGACTGCGTGCCCCCCGAGCTGGAGGCGCGCAAGGAGTCGGCGCGGCTCGGCGCGCTGCTCGCGACGGCCGGCACCGAGGAGGAGCGCAACCGGCTCTCGGGCCTGCGCGCCGACGCCGAGCTGCGCTACCGGATCCTCGCCGAGCGTCGGCGGCGCTGAGCCCGGTGCTCTGCCACGCGGTCACGTATCGGTTCCACGACTCGGTCGGCGAGGAGGAGATCGCTGCGCTCGTCGCCAGGCTCGAAGAGCTGCCGGGTCTGATCGGCGAGATCCGCTCGTATCGGTTTGGGTCCGACCTCGGCCTGACCGAGGGCGGCGGCGACTTCGCGATCGTCGCCGAGTTCGACGACGCCGACGGCTGGCGCGCCTACCGCGACCACCCTCGTCACCAGGAGGTCGTCGAGCTGATCGGAACGATGGTCGAGGCCCGGACGCCGGTGCAGTTCGAGCTGCGCTAGCCGACGCGGATCACGGGAACGGGCGCGCCTGGGGCCGCGCCGGCGGCGCGGCGGGCGGCGGGGGCGGCGGATCGGGCAGCTCGCGGACGCCGGGCGCGTACTCGGCCCAGCGCGGCTTCGCGAGGTGGTTGCGAAGGGCCTTCGCGGCCCCGGGGTAGAACTTCACGTTGTAGTTGTTGTCGGGGTCAACGCCGCGGTAGTAGATCATCATCTTCACCCGGTTGTGCGCCTCGGCCCAGCGGAAGAGCGAGCCGGTGAACGAGCCGGCGAAGTCGTTGTCCCAGGGCCCGTACTCCCCGATCACGAACGGCTTGTGCTTGTAGTGGTTAAAGAAGCGCACCCCGTCGTCGAACGCCCCGGCGAACTTCGAGTAGATGTCGATGCCGACCCAGTCGACGTAGCGCCCGCCGGGCCAGTAGTCGTCCGGCTGGTTGCCAGGGATGTTGGGCGAGCCGAAGCTCTGCGGCACCCACATCATCGCCACGCGCGGCTGGGGCATCTGTTCGGGGATCGGGAGCGGGATGCCGTCGGGTCCGCCCTGGTAGACGGGGTCGTCCGCTGACGTCGCCTGGAGGATCCGCGGCAGGCCCATCTTCACCAGCCTGCGGTTGATCTTGTCGCGGGAGCCGCCGCGCAGGATCAGCGTGAATCGCCGCCAGGCGAGCTTGTACCACCGGGCCGAGTGCCCGTGCCGGCGGGCCGAGCCGTCGGCGTTGTAGGCCGAGTAGGCGTTCCAGTGCCCGTTCATCTCGGCCATCAGGCGGATGTAGACCGTCTGGCCGGTCTCGGCGATGTCCGCCGCCATGTGGGTCATGTACCGGTCGTCCTCGCCCTTGGCGATCTGGCGCGGGGTGATCATCTCCTGACCGTCCCCGGTGGCCGTCGAGAGGCTCAGCACGCCGCGGGTATCGGTGGCGCCCCATCGATACAGCGCCCCGGTGGCCAGGGGGACGCGCCAGTGAAAGAAGTCCTGGAGCACGGCGGGGTGGGCGCCCACCTCCGATGCGAAGGCGTCGAAGTCGGCGACTCTCCCAGTGTCGGAGACGCCGTGGTAGGCATGACCGTTGCTGGGCGCGTACGTCGCGCCGTGCGGCAACGCCGCGGACGCGGGCGCCGCCGTCAGCGCGATCGCCGCGAACACGAGCCCCGCCATCGCCTTGCGTCCCATGACCTACCGAACAAGCTAGCGGCGGGTGGGTTGCGCACCTGGGCGCGCTCGTGCGCCGCCGGCCGCCTCGTTCGGCACGCCCGCCGCGATATGACTTCGCGGGGATGAGCCAGCACGAAGGCGCGCTCGCTCGCGCTCAGGCGCAGGTCGCGGCCGTTCGCGACGAACCAGCGGCGCGACTCGCGCTGATGGCCCGGGTTTTCCAAGGGCCGACGGGGCATGCGCCGCGACACCTGCCGTTCCGACGGGCGGCGCTGTCGTTCATGCGCTGGCAGGCGCGACGCGGTGTGCTCGATCCCCTCGACGCGACGCCGCCCGGCAGCCCCTGGTGGCGGGCCGTCAACGAGCGGCTGCTGCGTGACGGATGCGAGACCATCGCGCTGCTCGGCGGCCTGGCCGGGGAGCCCTCCTCGCCGGCGGTGCGGCTGTGGCTCGAGTTCGGTTCCCAACCGACGGGGCGCAACTGGTATCGCGCGCACAACGCCAGCATCGTCGGCGGCTACCTCGAGCATCGCGGGCTCGCCGAAGCGGAGAGCGCCCCGGAGCGCTTCTTCATCAACGTCGCGCTGGTGCGGGTCCTGTACGCCCACGCGCTCGTCGCCGCGCCGCGGCTGGCGCTGGGCCGGTGGGCTCCGCTCGGGCGCGTCCTGGGCGATCCCCGGGTGGGGATGACGGGCGTGTTCTTGTCGCTCAGCCGGGTGCTCCCGGACCGCTATCCGCTCGACCGCGACGCCGAGCGCTACATCGCCGACGAGCAGCGCCTCGGCCGGGTGCTCGACTACGCGGTGATCGCGCCGCGGCTGCAGCGCCTCTACGAGTGGTCCGCCTGCGAGCTCGCCCAGCCCCGTGTGCTGGAACTGGTTCGCGACGGCAACCCGATCTACGCGTGGCCGTTCGAGGAGCGACAGGTATGGCGTTCCAGCGAGATGCCGTTCGCGGCTCGCGTACTCGCCAGAGTCACGCGGCCTCAGACGCCTTGACAGCGGAGGGGGTGGGATTCGAACCCACGGACCGAGAGGACCCGGTCAACAGCTTTCAAGGCTGCCGCATTCAACCGCTCTGCCACCCCTCCAGGGTGCGGGGAGCATTTTGACGGCAGCTAGGCTGCGCCGATGCCGCGGTGGCGGAACTGGGCGGGGGATCAGGAGTGCTTTCCGGCCGCGATCGAGCGCCCCGGCACGCGCGAGGAGCTCGCTTCGATCGTCCGCGCGGCCGCCGAGCGGGGCCAGACGGTGCGCGCGCTTGGGTCGGGACACTCGTTCACCGAGATCGCGCTCACGGACGGGGTCGCGGTCGACGTCGGGCGCCTCGACCGCGTGCTCTCGGTCGACCGACCGGCGGGCCTCGTCAAGGTCGAGGCGGGCATCGTCCTGGGCGAGCTCAACCGGCGCCTCGACGCCCTCGGCCTCGCGTTCGAGAACCTCGGCGACATCGATCGCCAGACGCTGGCCGGATCGATCTCGACCGGCACCCACGGGACCGGCGCCCGGCTGCGCTCGGTCTCGGCGCAGATCGAGGCGGTCGAGCTGGTGCTCGCGGACGGCAGCTCGATCGAGGTCTCGGCCGGGTCCGATCCGGCGGGGCTGGCGGCGGCGAGGATCGGCCTCGGGGCGCTCGGCCTGGTGTACGCGGTCACCGTCCGCACCGTCCCGGCCTTCACCCTGCACCGCACCGATCGACCGCGACCGCTGGACGAGACGCTCGCGCGCCTCGACGAGCTCAACGAGGCGAACGACCACTTCGAGTTCTACGTCTTCCCGCACACCCGGACCGCGCTCTGTCGCGAGAGCCGGCGCACCGATGAGGCGCCGAACCCCCGCCCCGCCGCGGTCGTCTACGCGCAGGAGGTGATGCTCGAGAACTGGGGCGGGCAGCTCTTCGCGCTCGCGGCGCGCCATCTGCCGGCGCAGATCCCGCGGATCTCCCGGCTGGCCGCGGCGGGCGTCGGGCGCTCCACGAAGGTCGACCGCAGCTTCCGCGTGTTCGCCAGCGAGCGGAGGATCCGGTTCACGGAGATGGAGTACGGCATCCCGCGTGAGCACGCGGCCGAGGCCGTGCGGCGCGTGCTGCAGATCGCGAGCAGGCCCGAGCACGCGGTCGGCTTTCCGATCGAGGTCCGCTTCGTCGCCGGCGACGACGTCATCCTCAGCGCCGCGCACGCCCGCGACACCTGTTACGTCGCGGTTCATCAGGACCGGACGCGCGACTGGCGGCCCTACTTCCGCGAGGTGGAGGAGGTAATGGACACGTACGGCGGGCGCCCGCACTGGGGCAAGCGGCATTTTCAGACGGCCGCGACGCTCGAGCCGCGGTACCCGCGCTGGGGCGAATTCCAAGCCCTGCGGGCGCGGCTCGACCCGGACGGCCTGTTCGAGAACGAGTACCTCCGCCGCGTGCTCGGCGAGCGGTAAGTGTATACTTACCGTAAGTGGTAACTGACCAAGGCGAGAAAATCGAGGCGCTGGGCGATCCGACGCGCCGCGCGATCTTCGAACGGCTGGCCGAGCGCCCGCTCGCGGTCGGCGAGCTCGCCAGCGAGCTCCCGGTCAGCCGCCCGGCGGTCTCCCAGCACCTGAAGGTGCTCAAGCGCGCGGGCCTGGTCACGGACCACCCGGCGGGAACCCGCCGCATCTACCAGCTGAACCCCGAGGGCGTAGGCGCTCTGCGCGACTACCTCGACGGGTTCTGGAATCGATCCCTGGCGGCGTTCAAACGTGCCGCCGAGGAAGGAGAGACGAAGGCATGACGACCCAGACCACGGAGACGGCGGTCCTCACCTCGGTCACCGTCGAGGTCCCGATCGAGCGCGCGTTCGCCGTGTTCACCGACGAGATCGACACCTGGTGGGACCCCGACCACCACCTGATCGAGGCCGAGTTCGAGCGCATGGTCTTCGAGCCGCGCGTCGGCGGTCACGTGTACGACATCGGCCGCGACGGCAGCGAGTGCCGCTGGGCACGGGTGCTCGCCTACGAACCGCCCCGGAGGTTCGTCATCAGCTGGGACATCAGCACCGAGTGGGAGCTGGAGACCGATCTCGAGCGGACGAGCGAGGTCGAGGTCCGCTTCATCGCCGAGGGCGCGGATCGGACGCGAGTGGAGCTCGAGCACCGCAACCTCGACCGTCACGGGGACGGCTGGGAGGAGAAGATGCGCGACGCGGTCGGGTCGGACCGAGGCTGGCCCGCCGGGCTCCGCCGCTTCGCGGAAGTGGCTCAGATGTAGCTGAACTGGGCGCTAGAGGAACGTCTGGCCCTCGCCGCGATAGGTCGGGACCTCGTCGACGATCCCCTGCCCCTCGACGAGGAAGAGCCGGTCGAAGCGCTCGCACAGCTCCCCGGCCTTCGCGTGCCGGAGATAGACCCGGTCCCCGACCCGGAGCTCATACGCGGCGGCGCCAAGGAGCGGGCTCTGGACCTCGCCGGCGCCCTCCTGGCGGTCGAAGCGCAGACCGCCCGGGAGGTAGGGCTCGGGCAGCCGGTCGGCGGTCGCCGATCCGGAGGCGAGGTAGCCGCCGCCGAGAACCGTCGCGACCCCGCCCACGGGCCGCCGGACCACGGGGAGGCAGAAGAACGCCGCCGGCTCGAGCTCGAGCGAGCGGTAGTTGTCGAACAGCGCCGGGGCGTAGAAGCCCGACCCGGCCGTGAGCTCCGTGGCGATCCCCGCCGCGGCCGTGCGGGCCAGGCTGCCGGTGCCGCCCCCGTTGACGAACTCGAGCCCGCCGTCGCGGTCGGCGACCTCGCGGACCGCGGCGACCATGCCCGGTAGCCGCGAGTGAATGTCGCGCTCGGACTGCGACTGCATCGCGCGGATCGCGGCGCTGCGCACGGGGCTGCCGGGGATCCGGTCGCCGACCCCGGCGATCTGGCCCTCGTAGGCCATCAGACCCGCGAGCTCAGTTCCGGGGCGCTCGGCGATCTCCTCGGCCATCCGGCGGGCGCGTCGCGCGTCGTGGACCGGCGAGCGCTTGGGCCCGATCCGGACGCCGTGACCGCCGAGCGGCCACCAGCCGACGTCGACCTCGAGGCACACGCGGACCGCCGCGCGCCCGCCCCCGATCGCGCCCTCGATCAGGTCGAGGTGGGGGCGGTCGTCGACCATCAGCACCGGCGCTCGCTCCGGCGCCTCGAGGCCGATGCGAGCCACCCTGGCGATCGCCGGCCGGTCGACCGACGGATAGGCGACGACGAGGTCCTCGAACCCCTGGTCGGCCAGGTACAGGGCCTCGGGGACGGTGAACGCGAGCACGCCGGAGAACCCCGGATCGAGGGCGAGGATGCGGCGCAGGACCGCGGTCGAGCGCACGGACTTCGAGGCGATCCTGATCGGCAGCCCGCCGGCCTGATCGAGCATCCGCCGGGCGTTGCGCTCGAGCGCGTCGAGGTCGACGAACGCGAAGGGCGGCACGGTGCTGGCGAAGATCGCGTCGTAGCGCGACTTCAGCGCCTCTCGGTCGATTGCGGGCGGGTTCACGGGGCGGCGAGCGTACCTCCCGGCTCCGAGCCGACGGCTCGATCGCATCTATTATCGACCCGTCCCCGGAGAGGTGGCCGAGTGGCTGAAGGCACTCGCCTGCTAAGCGAGTAGGGGGCGCAAGCTCTCTCGCGGGTTCGAATCCCGCCCTCTCCGCTCTCGCGTGCATGGTGCGCAGCCCGGACCGCAACTCGCCCGCCGTTCGAACGTCGCCGGGCATCGCCGTCTCTCCAATCGGCCCTCACCGTCATCCGGGCTGAGCCCGCGAGCACGTACTGCCACTCGTCGGCATTCGGGTGCCGGTGCATCTCGCGCACGGCGCCGGGCTCGAGCCCCAGCATCGCCGCCGTCATCGTGCTCGAGATCGGGAAGTCGTGGCTCGAGGCGATCCGCAGGCTGCCGCCCGCAAAGCGGCGCGGCTCCATCGCGAGCAGCGGATACCGGTGTCCCCGGGGCCGGCCGCGCGAGGCCCTGGGCCGAGGCGGGCAGCGGCTCCGGCGGGATCGGGCCGCGGCGGTGCGGGTCATTGCGTGACGGCCGTCACAGAGCGCGAAACGCTCCAAGTGAGACAATCGTTCCACTTGTGTCGCATGAGCACGTAGACGTGCTGATCGTGGGGGCCGGGATCTCCGGCGTTGGCGCGGGCTACCACCTGCAGGCCAACTGCCCCGGCAAGAGCTTCGCCATCCTCGAGGCTCGCGACGCGATCGGCGGCACCTGGGACCTCTTCCGCTACCCGGGGATCCGCTCGGACTCCGACATGCTCACCCTCGGCTACTCGTTCCGGCCGTGGACCGACGCGAAGGCGATCGCCGACGGGCCCTCGATCCTGGACTACGTGAACGAGACGGCGCGCGAGTACGGGATCGACCGCCGGATCCGCTTCGGGCACAAGGTCGTCGGCGCCGAGTGGTCGAGCGCCGACGCGCGCTGGACGGTGGACATCGAGCGACCCGCAACCGGCGAGCGGCTGCAGATGACGTGCAACTTCCTGCACTCGTGCTGCGGCTACTACTCCTACGACGGCGGCTACACGCCGGACTTCGCCGGCACTGAACGCTTCGAGGGAGATGTCGTCCACCCGCAGCAGTGGCCGGAGGACCTCGATTACGAGGGCAAGCGCGTCGTCGTGATCGGCAGCGGGGCGACGGCCGTGACGCTCGTTCCCGCGATGGCCGAGCGCGCGAGCCACGTGACGATGCTCCAGCGCTCCCCGAGCTACGTGGTCTCGCTGCCTGCGGTCGACCCGCTCGCCCGCGCGCTGCGCCGCTTCCTGCCACCGAAGCTCGCGTACTCGGTCCTGCGGTGGAAGAACGTGCTGATGACGATGCTCGTCTTCCAGGTCAGCCGCCGCCGACCGCAGTTCATCAAGCGCCTCATCCGGCGCGGCCTCGAGCGCCAGCTCCCGGCCGGCTACGACATCGACACCCACTTCAAGCCGACCTACAACCCGTGGGACCAGCGCATGTGCCTCGTCCCCGATGGTGACCTGTTCGCCTCGATCAGCAACGGCAGCGCGAGCGTCGCCACCGACCGGATCGAGACCTTCACCGAGCGTGGGCTCGCGCTCGAGTCCGGCGCCGAGCTCGAGGCCGACGTCGTCGTCACCGCCACCGGTCTCAACCTGGTGCCCCTCGGGGGAATCGCGCTCGTGGTGGACGGCAAGCCGGTCGAGCTCCCCGAGACCATGGGCTACAAGGGGATGATGCTCAGCGGGGTGCCGAACCTGGCGGTCTCCCTCGGCTACACCAACGCCTCCTGGACGCTGAAGTGCGACCTCACCTGCGAGTACGTGTGCCGCCTGCTCAACCACATGGATCGCGGCGGCTACGCCTACTGCACACCGCAGGATCGCGATCCCTCGGTCAAGCGAGAGCCGTTCATCGATTTCAGCTCCGGCTACGTGCAGCGCGCGATCGAGCAGTTCCCGAAGCAGGGCTCGAGGCGCCCCTGGCGCCTGTACCAGAACTACGCCCGCGACATCGTCTCGCTGCGCTACGGCTCGGTTGAGGACGAGGCGATGGAGTTCTCGCGCCCGGCGGCCGCGGTTACCTAGTCTCTCGGTCGATGGCCGATCAGCCCGTCCACGCGCAGCCGTTCGCGGGGTACCAGGCGGAGATCTTCCTCCTCGGCATGGGCGGCCAGCGGCCGGAGTACCCGGTCTCGATCGTCGAGCTCGAACGACTCGCCGGGGAGCGCATCCAGGATCCGCGGGCGGCGGCCTACGTCTTCGGCGGGGCGGGTCGCGAGGAGACGATGCGCTCGAACCTGGAGGCGTTCCGGCGCTGGCGGATCGTGCCCCGGATGCTTCGCAACGTCTCCGACCGCGACCTCTCCGTGACCGTGCTCAACACGCGGATGCCGGCGCCCGTCGCGCTGGCGCCCGTCGGGCTGCAGCTGATCCTGCACCCGGAGGCGGAGCTCGCCGTCGCTCGCGCGGTGGCGGCCTTCGGCCTGACGATGACGCTGAGCACCGTCTCCGCGTTCACGCTCGAGGACGTCGCCGCGGCCGGCGACGGGCCGAAGTGGTTTCAGCTGTACTGGCCGCGCAGCCGCGAGCTCGCGGCGAGCCTGATCGGGCGAGCGGAGAGCGCCGGCTACGAGGCGATCGTGCTCACCGTCGACTCGTTCCTGCCGGGCTGGAAGCCGCGCGACCTACAGCACGCGTGGCAGCCGTTCCTGGAGGGCACCGGGATCGCCAACTACACGTCCGATCCGGTCTTCCGCTCGATGCTCGACCGCTCGCCGGAGGAGGACCCGCAGGCGGCCGTGGGCAACTTCGTCGCCCAGTTCGCCAACCCGGAGCTCAACTGGGACGACCTCGAGTTCCTGCGCGCGGAGACCGAGCTCCCGATCCTGATCAAGGGCATCCTGCACCCCGACGACGCGCGCGCGGCGCGGGATCGTGAGATCGACGGCGTCGTCGTCTCCAACCACGGCGGGCGCCAGGTCGATGGCGAGATCGCCTCGCTGGACGCCCTCCCGGCGATCGCCGACGCGGTGGGCGACGACATCGCGGTGCTCTGCGACAGCGGCATCCGCGGCGGGGCGGACGTCTTCAAGGCCCTCGCCCTCGGCGCCGACGCGGTGCTCCTCGGCAGGCCGTATCTCTGGGGCCTGGCGCTCGGCGGCGAGGCGGGGGTGGTCGCGGTGCTCCGCGCGCTGCTCGCCGAGCTGGATTTCACCGTCGGCCTCAGCGGCCAGACCCGGATCGCCGACCTCGGCCCGGAGCTGTTGGCGCGCGAGGGCGAAGCCCCGGGCTGAGCTCGTCCACCGGCTACCTTGAGGGGTAGCGATGAGACCGCTACTCACAGGGGCGGCGATCTTGGTCGTGGGGGTCCTGGCCGCGGGCTGCGGCTCGAGCACGGACCCGCAGACGGTCTCGATCGACCTGCCGGCGCCCGCACCACCCGCGGCTTCCGCCGAGACGGGCGATGGCGCCCCCGCGCCCGCGGACGGGGGCGGCGACCAAGCGGGCGCCGAGCCGCAGCCCGCCGCGGTCGACGCCGGCGCGCAGACCGTCGACGCAGCCCCATCCGCCGAGCCGCCGCAGGCGAAGCCGTGGCTGGCGCTCGACGTGCCGAAGGGCTCCTATCCCGTGATCTGGGTTCGCCGCGGTCAACGGATCGAGATGCGCACAAAGCCGGGTGGCGGCGACCTGGTCACCCGCGCCGGCAAGCGGACCGAGTTCGGCTCGCCGACCGTCTGGGGCGTCGTCAAGCAGGAGGGCAAGTGGGCGGGGGTGAGCACCCCGTTGCTGGCCAACGGCCAGCTCGGCTGGGTGCGCCTGGACCCGAAGCGGCTGCACGCCGGCTGGACGCGGACCTCGATCGTCGTCGACGTCTCGGACCGCAGCGCCGAGCTCCTGGAGGGCGACAAGGTCGAGCGCCGGTTCGCGGTCACGGTCGGGGCGCCCGGCAGCGACACGCCGCTTGGGCGCTTCGCGGTGACCGACACCTTCCGCGGCGACCTCAACCCGGCCTATGGATGCTGCGCGCTGGCGCTCTCGGCGACGCAGCCGAACCTGCCGTCGGGCTGGCTCGGCGGGAGCCGGATAGCGATCCACGGGACCACCGGCCCGCTCGGGATCGCGGCCTCACACGGCTGCGTCCGCGCGGCGGACACCGACGTCTCGGCGCTCGTCAACAAGGTGCCCCTCGGGACCCCGGTGTTCATCCGCTCCTGAGCCGATTTACTCGGGTGCCGTCGTGACGTTCGCCGCGAGCGACGAGTTTCCCGGGCAGTAACGACGAAAACTCGGCGCTCGGGGGCGGGACACCGAACCCGTCGCGCCGCGCGCGCGTATCGAGAAGTCGACACTCGAGTGTCGACTCGCTCCCGCTATTCGGGACTCAGTCGACGCTCGGCTTCAGCCGTCCATGGCCCAGCAGCGGGGGCGGCTCGCCGCCGCCCTACCCAGCCGTCGTCCCGTCGGCCATGAAGGCCTCCAGGTCGTGTCGCGCCTGAAACCGGATGCGGCGGTGCACGATCGGGGTCCAGCCCAGGAAGAAGCCCAGCGGGCCGAGCGCCTGGCGGGTCCAGCGGTAGAGGTCGAACCAATCGCGATGGTCGGCGATCAGCCCGTCGCGGAACTCAAACGTCGCCTGGATCACGTTGTGCACGTGGCGCCCGTTGCGAAAGGTGTAGAAGGCCTCCCAGTGCGCCGAGCCGCTCTCCTCGTCGGCCTCGACCTGGGAGTGCTCGATCCGCAGGTCCTCGGCCCGCCCGCTGAGCATTCGCCACATCGCGCCGACCTCATCGCCGATCAGGTGGGAGAACACCGGGTCGGCGAAGTGGGCGTCCGGCGTGTAGCAGGCCGCCATCGCGTCGCCGTCCTGGCGCGAGAAGGCCTCGTAGAGGCGGTCGACTGTCGCTGCGTTGGCGGTGGCGTCCGCGGGCACGCGGCGATCGTATCCGGGTGAGGTCGTCGGCCGCCCCGGGTCAGGGCAGGTAGGCCATCGGGTCGGTGACCTGGCCGTTGATCCGGACCTCGAAGTGCAGGTGGGGCCCGAAGCAGTAGCCGGTGCAGTCGCTGATCCCGATCACGTCACCCTGATGGACCTCCTGGCCCTGGGAGACGGAGAAGCTCGACTGGTGCGCGTAGCAGGTGGAGATCCCGCTGCCGTGGTCGATGCAGGTGTAGTTGCCGTAGCCGCCGCTCGAGGCCTCGGGCTGCGTGAAGAGCACGACGCCGTTCGCGGCGGCGTGGATCGGGGTCCCGCTGGGAACCGAGATGTCGATGCCGGGGTGGTTCTCGTAGCCGCCGTTGATGGTGCGGGGGCCAAAGGGGGAGACAACGGGGCCGTTGACGGGCCAGATGAAGCCCTCGGAGCTCTCGCCGCGGAACGGGCCCGCGGGCGCGGCCGGTAGGCCGGCGGCCTGCTGGGCGGCCGCGACCTGGGCAGCGATGCGGTCTTGGATCTTCGAGATGTCGCCCTCGAGCCGGTCCTCGGTGTCCTGCGCCGCAAGCAATGCCTGCTTGCGTTTGTCCCGCGCCGTGTCGAGCTCGGACTGGCGGCTTTCGAGCTCGTTGGTGGTCCGCTCGAGCTCGGCCTTGTGCGCGGCGATGTCGTCGCGCTCCGCCGTCACACGGTTGACCGTGTCGATCGTCTCGTTGCGCAGATCCCGCACCCGATCGACGACGTCGGAGTCCTGCTGCTCGATCCGCTTCAGGTACTCGTAGCGGTTGACGAGGTCGTCGAAGCCGCTGGAGTCGAGGACGACGGTGAGCAGATCGGGCTCGCCTGAGCGGTAGATGTCGACGAGGCGGTTGCGCAGCAGGTTGAGCGACCGCTGCAGGTTGGCGCGCAGCTGATTGAGCTTGACCTTGTCGCGGTGCAGCTCGGCCTGTTTTTTCCGCAGCTGCTGCTCGACGATCGCCTCGCGGTTGCGCAGCACCGAGATCTCGCCGATCAGCTGATCGATCTGATCGCCGTAGTGCTGGATCGTGGTCGAGAGGGTGCCCTCGCGGTGGTTCACGCGGTCGAGTCGCTCGCGCTTCTGGCTGAGCTGCGACTGCAGGTCCTGGCCGGACGCGGAGGCGCCGAGGCCGACGGCGAGCAGGGTCGCGGTCGCGGCCAGGAGGACGCGGATTTGCTTCGAGCGTGGACGCATGCCGAGTTCAAAGGGTGACTGGCCGGGTTCGTCGGGGTGCGGGGCGCGCGCAAATTGCAAAGCGAATTGCCGGGCTGCGAGCATGCGCGCGATGAGCGAGCCCAAACGACGCCGCGAGATCGCCCGCGGCGAGCGGGTGCTGCCGGGGGTGTGGCGCCTGCGGCTGCCGTTGCCGTGGCCCGGCGTCCCGCACTGCAACGCCTGGGCGGTGGCCGCGGACGGCGGGATCGTCCTCTTCGACACCGGGATGGCCACCGACGACGGGCTGCGCCAGCTCGAGCTCGCGCTGACTCAGGTCGGATTCGAGCTCACGGACGTCCGCTTGGTCGTCTGCACGCACGCGCACGCCGACCACTACGGCCTCGCGGGGCCGATCGTCGACGCGGCCGGATGCGAGCTGTGGATCCACCCCGCCTGGGAGCACGTGCGGAGGCTCGCCGAGGACCCCGACGGTGCCCTCGACCGCCGGATCGAGGTCGCGCGGCAGAGCGGGGTGCCCGCTGCAGCGCTCGAGCTCTATGAGGCGCGGCGCGGGACGAGCACCGGGATCGCCCGACTCGTGCCGCCCGACCGCGAGCTCGTCCCTGGGGTCGAGGTCGACACCGATCTCGGGGTGTGGCAGGTGCACGAGACGCCCGGCCACGCGCCCTCGCATGTCGTCCTGCACCAGCCCGACAGCGGGATGCTGATCTCGGGCGATCACCTCCTCGGCCGGATCTCGCTCTTCTTCGACTACGGCCACACGCCCGACCCGGTGAGCGAGTTCATCGGTGGGCTCGACGAGGTCGACCGGCTGGAGCGCACGGGCCTGTGCCTCTCTGGCCACGGGCGCCCGTTCCGCGACGTGCCGGCCAAGGTCGCCGCCAACCGCGCCGAGCTCGACGCGCACCTCGAGCGGGTTCGCGCGGCCTTCGCCGAAGGCCCGCATACTGCGTTCGAGCTGCTCGCACCCATCGTCGGCGGACCCGAGAACCTCACCCCGGCCACCGGTGCCTGGGGCCTGCAGCTGGCGCTCGCCTACATCGATCACCTGGTGGCCGCCGGCGAGCTTGAGGAGGTCGAGGGCTCGGACCCACGGCTTTGGCAACAGGTCAAATCAACCCGAGGACAGGAGACACGATGAGCACGATCGTCAGCGGTACCGACTTCGTCTGCATCCCCACGAACGACTTCGAGGCGGCGGCGAAGTTCTACACGGACGTGATCGGCCTCGAGCCGTCGAAGCGTTGGGGCAGCATGCCCGCCGGCGAGTTCGAGACCGGCAACCTCACCCTCGCGGTGATGCAGTGCGACGCGTTCGGGATCGAGTTCAGCCCGAACGCTGTGCCGATCGCGCTCCATGTCGACGACTTCGAGGGCGCGAAGGCCGAACTGGAGTCACGCGGCGTCGAGTTCAGGGGCGACGTGATCGACTCCGGCGTCTGCTGGCAGGCGTTCTTCGCTGATCCCGACGGCAACACGGTCGGCATCCACCATCGCTACGCGCCGGAGGCGGGCTAGACCGAGGGTTCCCGCGACCGGGCGCTGAAGCCGGAGAGGCAGGCGATCAGGACGATTCCGTTCAGGACCAGGCTGGTCCACACACCCGTGTAGTTGGCGTCGTTGGAGAAGAGGAGCGCGAGGTTGCCGATCACGGCCAGACCGCTGACGAACACGCCGAGCCCGAGCGCGAACCCGTTCAGGTTCAGCATGCCGCGACCCACGAGCCAATAGATCAGGCCGACGATGATCCCGCCGATCCCGAATCCGGTCGCCTCCGCGCTGCTGTAGTCGGTGGTGTTGTCCATGATGTCGCTGTGGAAGATCAGGGCCAGCACGCCGCCGATCACCGTGAGGATCCCGATGATCACGGTGAGCCAGCCGACGATGGTCAACAGGAAGGGACGTTCTTCAGGCATGTCGGGAGCCTAAACCGGCGTTCGGCGGCTGCCCGGCTGCGCGGACGAAGATCCGATGCGGACGCCGGCCGGTGGGCGCCGCTCTAGAATCCCGCGTCCGAGGCCCGGCCAACGCCGGCGGCCTCCCAGGGCCCGTAGCTCAGCCGGATAGAGCGTCGGTCTACGAAACCGAAGGTCACAGGTTCGAATCCTGTCGGGCCCGTACTCCGTTTCACCAGCAACGGTGCGGCTTGCGTGCCGAGGCCGTGATCCGCGGCTGAGCCGTCGTGGCCCGATAGTGGCCTAAACGTCGTCGGCGCTCCCCGCTAGGTGGGAGTCAGGAGCGGGCCGCAGGGGTAGCGCCGCGCCTACCGTCGCGATCGCGATCGCCGGAAACCTGTCCACCAGCTTCTCGCAGGAGCGCCGATACGCGCTGGCGCGTGACGCCGAACTTGTCGGCGATCTCCTCCATCGTCATTCCCTCGCCGTAAAGCGCGAGCGCCTCTGCCCTGCGGACACGGGCACCGAACTCAGCAAGTGCCTGGGTTGCCTCGGTGACCAGCTGAACGCTGAGATCTCCTTGTGTCGCTTCGACAATCTCCCTGTAGGACCACCCGGCTGAACGCTGGCGCCGGATCTCAGCGATCCTCCGCTTTATCTGGTCCATGAGGCGAGCGTTGGCATCCAACGCGCTTTCCAGGTCTTGTAGTGCCTCGTCGACGTCCCGCAGTGCTTCGTCGAGCGCGTTGTCGCCAGCCATCCAAGCAAGATAGCAAGGGCCATTGCGGCAGCGGCTATTACGGCAAGGCCTATTGCGGCAAGGGCTATTACAGCAAGGGCTATTACCGCAATGGCTATTGCGCTACACTTTCAGCCGATGCCCCCGGCGAGCGGCCACACACGTTCCCTCCACGAGGAAGCTCTCGCCGGTGCCCGGGCCCGGGCAACGTTCCGCGTTCGCGGTGACCGCTACGGCGACGTCTATCTGGTGAAGGCCGAAGGTGAGTTGGACCTGGCGACGGCGGACGTCCTTGCCGACGAACTCAACCGTGCGGAGGCGACCGACGCGAAGCAGATCCTGCTCGACCTGAGCGACCTGGCGTTCATTGACTCGACTGGCATCCACGTCCTCGTCACCGCGCACCGGCAGTTGGCGGACGGAAGGCTTCGGCTTCTCCCGGTCAACGGTCAGGTTCGTTACGTGCTCGACCTGACCGGCGTGGCCGGGTACCTCCGGTTCGTCCCAGAGGCCGTAGACGGCGTCCCGTCCAGCTAGCGCGGCGTTCCCGCCAGGCGCGCCATCGCCTAGACCGCCCCAAGTCCGTTGATGTCGATCCTTCGCGGCCCCTCCCCGGCCGCGACACACTGAGCGCGCGATGTCGTCGGACAACGTCGAACTTGTCAAGGCCTTTTTCGACGCTTACAACGCCCGCGACGGCCGGGTCGACACGTACGACGATCCGAGGACCGCCACCTTCAGCCGTCCCGGCGCTCGGACAACTCGGGAGAGCTTGCGTCCCCGACGGGTGCATGAGACGCTCGCCCGAGGTGGCTCGCATCGCGGTAATCGGCGTGGTCTCGGTCATGACGCTGGTGATGGCGTCGACGGCGATGGCATCCCGTTCGCCGACGCCGGGCGAGGAGGACGAAATCAAGTTCGCCTTCCGCGAGGCCCACTTCCGCAGCGAAGACGGCGTGAGCCTGCGTTCGATCCGCGACGTCCGGGTCTCGATGGTCGATGACCGCTGGGCGGCGGTGCTCTATCGCAAGCCGAAGGGCAGGTCGAAGAAGCTGGGCCTGGATTTCTTTCGCCGCAAGGGCGAGGCCAAGTGGAGGAAGGGCAAGCCGCGCCGGCGGGTGGCCGCGGACTTGAGGCAGCCGGCCGAGCCCGTGCTCGCCGACATCGGCTATCGCGGCAGTGGCTCGCTTCGCTACGACTACGCCTACGACGACGGGGCGGGCGACAGACAGAGCCAGCATGCCGGCGTGGACTTCAGCTGGGACTACGAGTGGCGCGGCGTAGAGCTCCTCGACTTTGACTACAACTCCACGCCCGACCGCGCCTTCGCCCAAGGCACCTGGGAGTACTCGGACGCGGACAACACCTCCGGGTGCGCGGACTCGGGGGCGTTGCAGCCGGCGTTCGAGGGAGTGATCGACGTCGACCGGGACGGGCCGCTTGAGGCGCAGGTGATCTTCGAGGAGCCGCGCTTCGCCGGGCCGAGCAGCTGTACCCCTTACGACCTCTGGGGCTACGTCTCAGGCAACCTGCCCTCGCGCCGGAACGACGAGTTCCCGACCCTCCACGGGTTGCCGACCTTCCCGACCGCACCGATCGAGCAGTCCGAGTCGAGCGCCAAATGCGAGCAGGAGCTCGACCCCGCCACGGAGAGCTGCACGTTCGCGTACTCCACCACGATGACCGTCACCCCGCGGTAGTCGGCTACTTACCGCGCGGCGTGCCGGAGAGGTTCCAGTTGGTCAGGTAGGCGTCGGCCTCGTTGTAGTTGCCTGAGATCGAGCCGAGCCCCCCCAGCTTGCGGTCCTTACGACCGGTCATCAGCGGATAGGGCGGCAGGAGATCCAACTCCTCCACCGCCTGCTCCGGGCACTGCTCCTGCGCCGTGATCGTCTCGGCCCTGGTGCCGATCTCCAGGAAGTACTTCCAGCCCGAGCGCTTGCGGAACACGGTCAGGGATGCGTCGTCGCCCGAGGTGGAGAGGGTCTGCGTCCCGGAGTAGGTGCAGAGGTTGCCCGCGCTGAATACGTAGGTCACGGATCCCGTTCCGATGTAGTTGTAGAGGCGCTGCTTGCGATTGACGTTGAGCAGGTCGAAGCGGACGCTTCCGGACCACCTGGTGACCAATCCAACGGCCGGGGGGTGGTAGTTGACGCCCGAGTAGCTGCCGTTCCAGACCTTCGGCGGTTTGCGCTGCTTGCCGAGGGTCGGCGAGGCTCCTGAGGCGAGCAGCGCGACTGTCGCCACGGCAACCATCAGAGCTCGCCTCCTCATTGCCGTTCCACCATACCCCCGACTCAACGGCCCCGACTCAACGGACTCGGCCAAGTGTGATTGAGTCGGTGGAGACTCAATGCGAGCACCACGGACGATCTGCGGCATCATCGTTGCGGCCCTGGCGGCCGTCGCCTTCCCGGCGGCAGCGGCGGCCACCTTCCCCGGTCACAACGGTCGGATCGCGTTCAGCGCCAACGGGACGATCTATCTCATGAGTCCCGACGGGCGTCACAGGCGAGAGTTCGCGGAAGGAACCGACCCGGTGTTCGCGCCCGACGCCGATCGGATCGCCTACGTCGTCACCACCGATTGCGGGAGCCGCTGTGAGTCGAGCAGGATCTGGATCTCGAAGGTCGATGGGACCTCCGCGCGGCCGGTCACGCCCGACAATTTCGATACCCCGTCCTCGCTGAACTTCTCGCCTAACGGGCGACAGCTCGTGTACGTGGACGGCGCGGGCCGGCTGAGGACGATCGACACCGACGGGACCGACGCCAGGCGGCTTCCGCTCCGACGCCATCTCGACTCAGCGGCGCTCTCGCCCGATGGCCGCAGGATCGCCTTCGGCGCCTACACCAACGCCCACCACGACTTTGCGGTCAGGTTGGGCGTCGCACCGCTCACCGGAAGCAAGGCGAAGCTGCTCACCTCGGGCAACCTCGACGGCGATCCGTCCTGGTCGCCCAACGGGCGCCGGATCCTCTTTTACCGTGGCTGCTCTCCGCGCCCGTGCGGCCACGGCGGGGCTCTGTTCACCATCCGGCCGAATGGCTCGAGCCTGACGAGGCTCGGTCCGACGCCCGGCTTCGACGGTGACTCGGTGTGGTCTCCCGACGGGCAGCTGATCGCCGAACATTGGCGAAACGGCATCGCGATCCGGCGCAAGAGCCCGGGCGCACGGTCGCACGTAATCGCGTCGGGCGTCGGGCTCATCGAAGGGCTCGACTGGGCCCCGCGTCCGGCCTCAACGCACCGGCACCGCTAGGGCGGAGGTTCGACCCCTCACCCATCCTCCTTTTAGGGTCTACGACGTGAAGCAGTTGCCGACGGGCACGGTGACGATGGTGTTCACCGACATCGAGGGGTCGACGGCGCTGCTGTCGCGACTCGGACGGGCGTACATCGACGCCGTCGACGCGATGCGCGCGACGCTGCGCTCGGCTTGGTCGGCCCACGGGGGTGTCGAGATGGGCACCGAGGGCGACAGCTTCTTCGTGGTCTTCGGGTCCGCGCCCGAAGCGATCGCCGCGGTCGTCCGGGCGCAGCGCGATCTCGGTTCGCTGGACTGGCCCGACGGCGAGGACCTGACCGTGCGGATGGGCGTCCACTCCGGGACGCCGATGGTGCACGCCGAAGGGTACGCCGGCATGGATGTCCACCGGGCCGCGCGGATTGCTGCCGCAGCGCACGGGGGCCAGACCGTGCTGTCGGCCGCCGTCAGGGACCTCGTCGCCCTCGACCTGCCCGAAGCGTCAGACCTCGTCGACCTCGGACACCACCAGCTCAAGGACATCGCCCTGCCGGAACACCTCTATCAGGTGGTCGGTGTCGGCCTGCGGTCGGAATTCCCTCCGCTCCGCACCCTGGGAACGTCGTCCAACCTCCCGACGGCAGAGCTGAGGATGGTCGGGCGCGACGGTGAGCTGGCCGAGCTGACCGCGCTCGTCAGCGCCACGGACGTGCGCGTCGTCAGCCTGACCGGTCCTGGGGGGTCCGGGAAGACGCGGCTGTCGATCGGGCTCGCCGAGCGACTGGCCGACCAGTCGACCCGGTTCGCAAACGGGGTCTACTTCGTGCCGCTCGTCGAGGTCACCGCCGCCGACGCAGCGTGGGCGAAGCTGGCCGACGTTCTCAATCTCCCTCCGGGCGCTCGGACGAAGCCGATGGTCCTCGACTTCCTCGCCGATCGCCAGGCGTTGCTCGTGCTCGACAACCTCGAGCAGATCGACGACGCGGGCCTGCTCGTCATGGACCTGCTCGACGGGGCGCCGCGCGTCACGGTCGTGGCGTCTTCCAGGCATCCGCTGCACGTGCAGGCCGAGCACGAGCACCCGGTGCCGCCGCTGCGGCTGCCGACGGCGACGGGAAGGGAGTCGGCGGCGATGTCCGGCGCCGTGCAGATGTTCGTCCAGTACGCGCAGCTCGTCCGGCCGGGTCTGCAGCTCGACGACGAGAACTGCGGCGAGATCGCGGCGATCTGCCAGCGCCTAGACGGACTGCCGCTCGCGCTCAGGCTGGCTGCGGCCCGTTGCAAGATGCTGAGCCCGAAGGCCTTGTTGGCGCGGCTCGGAAATGCCCTGGACATCGCGGCGCCCGGCAGCTACGCGCCCGAGCGCCACCGAACCCTGCGCGACACGATCGACTGGTCATACGAGCTGCTCGATGAGCGCCAGCAGCGGCTCTTCCGCGAGCTCGGCGTATTCGCCGGCGGTGGGGATCTGAACGCCGTCGCGGCCGTGACCGCCGCCGGCGGCGACGCGGATCCACTCGACACCGTCAGCGAGCTGGTCGACGCCAGCCTGCTTACTGTCACCGAGACCGCCGACGCGGAGCCACGGGTTGGCATGCTCGAGACCATCCGCGAGTACGCGCGCGACAAGCTCGCCGAGCACGGTGAGTTCGAGGTGATGCGAAGCGCGCATGCGCACCACTACGGAGACGTCCTCGACGAGCTCGAGCAGCTCTCGATCACGGACGCGTTCGCAGCCGTGCAGGTGAGATTCGACATCGAGATCGACAACGTCCGGGAGGCGCTGGCGTACGCGACCACGCAGTCGGCTGAGGCGTCCGACTCAGCGCGCCGGGAGCTCGCGCTGCGCCTGGCCAGCAGCGCGAGCAGGTTCCTCAACGACGCCCGCGAGGTTCACGACTGGCTGACCGCGGCTCTAGCTGTTGCGGGTGATGCCGAGACGGAGCAGCATGCCCTGGCGCTGGCCGGACTGTCGAATGCCACCCTTCACGCGACGGACTACCCGCTCGCCGAGCGGCAGGCTCGGGATGCGGCAACGATGGCCCAGCGGGTCGGCTCCGACCGGGCATGGTGCTTAGCGGTGCGTAACGCCGCCACGTGCCGGCTCATGGTCGGCGACGCCGAGGCGGCCCGCACGCTGCTGCTGGAGACACTCGAGGTCGCCGCCGCGAGCGGCGACCTTGTGAACATCGCTCACGTCAACGACAAGCTCGGTTTCGTCGCCGAGGAGCAGGGCGACTGCCAGCAGGCGATGGAGTATCACGCAAAGGCGTACGAAGCCGCCGCGGCCGCGGGCTACTCCTACGGGATGGAGGGGTTCACGCAGAACCTCGCCTGCGAGCTCCGCCACCTCGGCCGTGCCGACGAGGCGAAGGAGCGACTGGATTCGATTCTTAGGGTGGGGGTCGGCCTCGGGCAGGTCGAGGGCATGATCACACTGGCGGAGGACTACGCGTCGGTGCTCAGCGAGCTGGGCCGGTTCCGCGAGGCCGTGCTTCTCTACGGCTCGGCCAACGCCGCGCGCATTGAGCTGCACCGGCCAATCGACGCGCTCCAAGAGGCGGAACTGGCCGGCCCCATGGCGGCGACCCGCCAGGGACTCACCGAGGACGCGTGGGCAGCTGCGTACACCGAGGGCGGGCGCACGCGGATCGATCAGGCACTCCTGGCCCACGCGCCCGCGTGAGCCCGAGTGCCCGCAGCGTGTGGGGCGCGGGTTAGCTACTTGCTTGGAGGTGAGGCGCCAGCGGCTGGCGAGCCTCCGCCTCACGGACTCTCCCTGCCAGCGCCGTCATGATCCGCCGCCCGACCGGCGGGAACTCCTCAATCAGCGCCGAGAAGCTACCTGCGGTGAGGACAAGCAGGTGCATGTCGGTCCACGCGGTGACGGTCGCGGAGCGGGGGCCCTGGTCGAGGAGTGACATCTCGCCCACGACGTCGCCGGGTTCGAGCCAAGCCGAGCCGCTCCCGCTCACGGTTGCCTTGGCTTTCCCCTCGGCGATCACGAAGCATTCCTGCCCGGGCTCGCCCTGACGCATGAGGACGGTGCGATCCCGAACATCCATCTCGTCCACAAGCCCGGCGATCCGGCGCAGATCCTGATCGGTGCACTCCGCGAAGAGGGCCACGTTCCTCAGCAGCTCGACCTTGGCGCCCGTGCTCCGTCTTCCTCGCTCGGAGGTCCCTTTTTCACCCGTCATGGCGTGGTCAATATCTCAGAAGCGCAAGCCGCGCGCAAAGGCGAGCCCACATCGGCTGAGTGCTGCCATCCAGCGGTCACGCCGAGGCCCACTTCCGCATGGTTGACGAGCCTCTTAGGCTGGTGACACGATCGGGCGCGCCAACACCGACGGCACGAACCCCTTCCCGACCTTTATCCAAAGCAGCGCCACGGGCGTCGCCGCCAGGGCCGCTTCATCTATTACGTCGACTACGACCAGAACAAGATCGGGCGGATCAGCAGCGACGGCACGAACAACAGTCCAAACTTCATCATGGGCGCCAGTGGTCCGTGGGGGGTGGCGGTCGACCGCAACTACATCTACTACGCGAACGATTTCGGAGCCACGATCGGGCGCGCGGACCTCGACGGCATGAACCCCAACCAGGACTTCATCACCACCGCCACGGGCCCCCTGGGGGTGGCCGTCGACGGCTCCTCGGTCTACTGGACGAACGGCAGCCTCGGCACCATCGGGCGCGCCAACCTCAACGGCGATCCGAGCAGCGTCAACCAGAACTTCATTCCCGAAGACGGCTCCGGACTGGCGGTGGACGCCGCCCACATCTACTGGACGAACCCTGTGATCGGCACGATCGGGCGCGCCAGCATCAGCGGCGACCCGAACAGCATCAACCGGCTCTTCATCACCGGGTCCGGCGGCGGCACCGGGGTGGCGGTCGACGCCAGGGGCGCCAGCTGTGCCGGCCGCGAGGCGACGATCGTCGGGACTGGGCGCTCCGACAAGCTGCGGGGAACCAGGGGCGACGACGTGGTCGCGGCGATGGGCGGCGACGACACCGTGGTCGGGCGCGGCGGCGATGACCTCGTCTGCGGCGCCGGCGGCGACGACACGCTTCGGGGCGGCGGCGGCGAGGACGAGCTCAGGGGTGGCGGCGGCTCGGACAGGTGTCGCGGCGGAAGCGGGTCGGACAGCAAGCGTCAATGCTGAGCCGGGCAGCGCATGCGGATCGACCAGACGCTCCTGGCCCACGCGCCTGCCTGAGCCCGCCGTCCAACGTCCGTCCAGGGGGTTGGGTCGGGCGGAGGGTCGGGTGTAGGTTCCGCGTGCGCAATCCCGACACATGGACACACGGTGCATCAGTGAGAGATCGGCCCGTCTCGCCGAGCGGCCAGGTCGGCGCCACTTCGTCGCGCTCGCGCTCGCGACGCTCGCCGTCGCGACCCTCGGGCTCGCGTCCCGCGCCGATGCGTTCGTTTACTGGGCGAACTACTCAGCCGGCACGATCGGGCGCGCCAACCTGAACGGCTCAAACGCCCTCCAGACCTTCATCAACTCCCCCGCCACCAGCGTTGCGGTCCGCGGCAACTACATCTACTACACGAACTACAACCAAAACAAGCTCGGGCGCATCAACAGCGACGGCTCGAACGACGTCTCAAACTTCATCCTCGGCGCCAGCAGTCCGTACGGGGTGGCGGTCAACCGCAACTTCATCTACTGGGCGAACTACTCGGCCGGCACGATCGGCCGCGCCAGCATCAGCGGCGATCCGAGCAGCGTCAACCAGAGCTTCATCACCGGGGCCGGTTCCCCCACCGAGGTGGCGGTCGACCGCGCGCACGTCTACTGGGCGAGCCCCAGCACCAACGCCATCGGGCGCGCAGACCTCTACGGCATGAACCCCAATCCAGCCTTCATCACCGGCGCGAACTCCCCCTACGGGGTGGCTGTCGACCGGACCGCGGTCTACTGGACGAACGCCTTCTCCGGGACCATCGGGCGCGCCAACATCAGCGGCGATCCAAACAGCGTCAACCAGAGCTTCATCACCGGCGCCAGCTACCCCGCTGGGGTCGCGGTCAACGCCACGAACATCTACTGGACGAACTACTCGGGCGGCACGATCGGACGCGCCGGGATCAGCGGCGATCCGAACAGCGTCAACCAGAGCTTCATCACCGGTGCCAATGGCCCCGAGGGGGTGGCGGTCGACGCCAAGGGCGCGTCCTGCGCCGGCCGCGAGGCGACGATCGTCGGCACCGGACGGTCCGACAAGCTGCGGGGAACCAAGGGCGACGACGTGGTCGCGGCGATGGGCGGAGACGACACCGTGGCCGGTCGCGGCGGCGATGACCTCGTGTGCGGCGCCGCCGGCGACGACCGGCTGAGCGGCCAGGGCGGCGACGACACGCTCAGGGGCGGGCGAGGCAAGGACGAGCTGCGGGGCGGCGGCGGCTCGGACAAGTGTCGCGGCGGGGGCGGGTCGGACAGCCAGCGTCACTGCTGACCGAGCGCCGAAGCACCGGCGGCGCCCATACGATCCAGCCACGTCCAGGCGGGATTACAGGCTCCTACTCGTCGCGCTCGCGTTCGCCTGCGCGCCCATGCTCGGCGGCTGCCTCGGCTTCGGCGAGGAGGAGGACGAGGGCCGGTCGGCGCGGGCGAACGGGGCGACGTTCGACGTCGCCGAGCACCGGGCGTTTGCGGAGCCGCGCGAGCTTCGCAGCCGCGACGGGGAGCTCGGCGCCACCCTCACCGTCGGCGCCGGTCCGCTCGAGATCGGCGGCGAAGAGGTGATCGGAAAGTCATACGACGGCAGCTTTCCCGGCCCGACGATGGTCGTCGCTCCCGGGGACTGGATCCGGCTCGAGTTCGTCAACAACCTCGATGAGGCGACGAACATCCATTTCCACGGCTTCCACACATCGCCCTCGGGGATCGCCGACAACGTCCTGCGGACGATCCCGGCGCACAGCACCGCAAAGGTCGCCGTGCCCGTCCCACGCAACATGAGCCCGGGCGTCTACTGGTACCACTCGCACGAGCACACTCTTTCCGAGGAACAGGTCTTCAGCGGCCTCTCCGGCGCGATCGTCGTGCAGGGGGTCGAGGATCGGCTGCCCGCCGAGCTCCGTGGCATCGAGCAGCGCGTCTTCGCCCTCAAGGACGTTCAGGTCAAGGACGGAGCGATCCTGACCAAGAACATCGATTCCGGCGCACCGACGACGCGCACGGTCAACGGCCTCGTCGACCCTGAGCTCGAGATCGCCCCCGGCGAAACGCAGATGTGGCGGTTCGCCAACATCGGAGCGGACATCTGGTACCGCGTCTACTTCGGCGGCCGGCCCTTCCATGTCATCGCTGAGGATGCGAACCCGGTCGGCGACGTGTGGCGGGCGAAGCGACTGCTGCTACCGCCGGGGAAGCGGTACGACGTCCTCGTCCAGGGGCCGAAGCACGGACACCACAAGCTCGAGACGCTGGCGTACTCGACCGGTAAGGCGGGCGACAGCTACCCGAGGCGGACCCTGGCGAGCGTCACTTCGACCGGCGATCCGGTTGAGCCCGCGGCGATGCCGAGGGGTCTGGGACCGCTGCCCGACATGCCCGCAAGCCAGGTCGACCGCCGGCGCCACTTCGTCTTCTCGGAGAGCGACGACGGCAACCGGTTCTTCATCAACGGAAAGCAATTCAGCCACCACCGGATCGACGTCCGCACCGAACTCGGCCAAACCGAGGACTGGGTGATCCGCAACGCCTCCGACGAGCTGCACCCGTTTCACATCCACGTCAACGACTTCGAGGTGATCTCGATCAACGGCCGGCCCTACGACGCGCGCAGCCTCCAGGACACCGTGCCGCTACCGGTGCACGGCAAGGTCGTGATCCGCCAGCGCTTCGCCCGGTTCACCGGAAAGTTCGTCTACCACTGCCACATCCTCGCCCACGAGGACCACGGGATGATGGGGGTGATCAAGGTGAGCGGCTCAAAGCCTGGCGCCGCCGACCGGCACTCCGTTCACGCCGGCCACATGTCGCACTGAGCGGAGGTCACGATGCCACGCGGTAGCGCATGTGTGTGACGCCGGGGGCCTCGACGATGCGGGTCAGCTCGAGCTCGATGTGCTCGGCGCCGAGATGCTCGAACAGGCGCCGCCCCTCCCCCAAGAGGACCGGGATCAGGTGGATCTCGAGTTCGTCGATGACCCCGGCGCGCAGGCACGACTGCGCGAGGTCGGCGCCGTGGACCATCACGTCCGCGTCCCCCGCGGCCTGCTTTGCCTGTTGCATCGCGCTCTCGACCCCGTCGGTGACGTAGTGGACAAGGTCCGACGCCGGCTCCTGGGGCTCGCCCCGGGTCGGGACGAAGATCGGCACGCCGTGGTGATCGCCGTTCCAGTGGCCGGCGTGGTCGAACGTCCGGCGGCCGACGACCACGGCCCCGGTCGCCATCAGCTCGTCGAAGACGTCGCCGCTCGGACCCGGCGGGTGAAAGCCTCGCGGCCGCTCGCCGTCCCAATCGCCGAGCCACTCGTGCAGGCGCTCGCCGTCCGCCCCGAGGCCCTGATCGGCGTTGTCGTCGGGCCCGGTGATGAACCCGTCGAGGGACATGGACATGTAGAGGACGGAGCTGGACATTTTGATCTCCTCTCAGGCCCCGAGCGTGCGCTCGAGGCGGTCGAAGGCGTGCGGGAGGCCGGTCGTGTGCTCGTGGCGGAGCTCCTCCGACGGGAATCCGGAATGGGCCATGGCCATCAGGGTGCCGCGATCGCGCGGCTCGAAGGTGAACTCCAGCGTCGTGTCGAAGCTCGACCCGTCAAGCCGGGTCTCGGTCGAGGCGATCAGGATCCGACGCGGCCGCTCGATCGCCTCGAACACATGCCGGTGGTGATAGAGCTCCTCGGCCGACGGGCCGAAGGAGATCGACCAGACGCCACCGACCCGCAGGTCGCAGCGCGAATCCACGATCCACCCGGGAGTGTCCTTGCCGTAGAACTCGCGCTGACCGGCGGGGTCAGTGAAGGCGTCGAAGACGCGCTCGGGTGGGGCGGCGATGAGCCGCTCGAACCGCAGGTCGAGGCTCATGGCCCACCGCCCGACGTCCGCTCGACGTAGCGCTCGAAGCGATCGAGGCGGCCGTCCCAGGCCCGGCGGTAGCCCTCGATCCACTCGGTGGCCTCGCCGAGGCTCGCGGACCCGAGCCGGCAGTGGCGGGAGCGGCCGACCTTCTCGGTGACCACGAGGTCGGCGCGCTCGAGGATCCCGACATGCTTCTTGACCCCGTTGATGGTCAGGCCCAACGGCCTCGCGAGCTCGCTGATCGTGGCCGAGCCGTCGCCCAGACGCTCGAGGATGCCGCGGCGGGTCGGGTCCGAGAGGGCGAAGAACGTGCCGTCCAGTGTCGACGTCAGTGCACCGATCGGTGCACTATATCAACAGGCCGGCTCATGGCAGGATTGGCGCGGCGTGAGCAGCGACCCCGCCCTCGATCGAGCCCATCGGCGGCGCCGCCTGACCGGCCGTGACCCCGACGAGCCGCATCGGTCGGCCACGCCACTCGAGCTCCTTTACGACCTGACCTTCGTGATCGGGTTCGGGGTCGCGGCGAACGAGCTCGCCCACTACGTCGCCGAGGACCACATCGCCACCGGGGTCATCGGCTTCTGCTTCGCGGTCTTCGCCGTGGCAGCGTCGCAGCGCCGCGATCACCTACCTCTGGACGATCGCGGTCGCCAGGTGCTCTGGGTCGCGCTCATCTTCCTGCACCTCCCGGTGGCGACGACGTTCGCGGTGATGGCCATCCCGCTGGCGCTCGAGATGACCGGGCCCTGGATCGCCGAGCGCCGTAAGGGCGGCACGTCCTGGCACGCGGGACACATCGCCGAGCGGTACGGCCTGCTGGTGATCATCACCCTGGGCGAGGGGATCATCGGCACCGTGGCCTCGCTGAACGCGGTCGTCCACGGCGAGGCGGGCTGGACCGTCGACGCCGCGCTACGTCGCGGTCGCCGGGATCGGGCTGACCTTCGGCGCCTGGTGGATGTACTTCGCGCTCCCGTGGGCCGCGGTGCTCACGCTGCACCGCGGGCGGGCCTTTCGCTGGAGCTACGGGCACCTGCTGATCTTCGGCTCCCTTGCCGCGATGGGAGCGGGGCTCCACGTCGCGGCGTACTACCTCGAACACGAGAGCGCGCTGGGTGCGACGGCGACCGTGGCGAGCGTCGTCCTCCCATTGGCGATCTACAGCCTCGCTCTATACGGCATCTACTCGCTGTTCGTACGCGAGGCGGACCCGTTCCATCTCTGGCTGCTCGCCGGCACGATCGCGGTGCTCGTGCTGACGGTCATCCTCGCCGCGGCCGGCGTCGGCATGCCTGTCTGTCTGCTGGTGCTGACCTTGGCGCCCGTCGTGACGATCGTCGGCTACGAGGCGCTCGGCTACCGCCACGTCGAGGAGGCGCTCGAGCGGCAACGCTCGTGACTCGGTGATACGCTCTACCCGGCGAACGACGACTAGGGGGCGGGATGACATCCGGGTGGCAGGCGGGCGCGTTGGCGGGCGGAGATGGCTGGAGGCGACTGGCCCTCAGTCTTGTGGTGGCGGTGGCTTTCGCCGTCGGCGTTGCGGCGCTGGCACCGTCAACCGCAGGTGCCCGCGTCTACTGGACGAATTACTCCGACGGATTGCTGGGTCGTGCGGATCTCGACGGCTCGAAGCAAGTTCGCGACCTGATCGACATCGGCGGTAATCCGGCCGGGGTCGCCGTTCACGGGAAGTACGTCTACTGGACCAACGCATACCTCGGGACTTCGATCGGCCGCGCGACCCGGGACGGGCGGGACGTCAGGCGGTCCTTCATCACCGGTGCCAGCAGTCCCGAGGATGTCGTCGTGCACGACGGACACATCTACTGGGTCAACCGCTCCCGACCTCCTCGATCGGGCGCGCGGACCTCGACGGGTCCAACGTCGACCAGGAATTCATCACCGGGATCAAGGAGTCGTACGGCATGGCGATCGAGGGTCGCCGGATCTACTGGGCCGACTACGGGATGAACTCGATCGGGCGGGCGAACCTCGACGGTAGCCACGTTCGTTACAACTTCATCCGCGAGGAGGTGGCCACGCATCCGGCAGGACCGGTTGGCATCGCCGCCAACTCTGAGCACCTCTACTGGACGAACCTCAACGCAAAAACCGTCGCGCGGGCCGATCTCAACGGCGGGCACGTGAACCACAGCTTCCTGCCGACGGCCGCGTACCCGCACGGGATCGCGCTCACCGATACGCACGTCTACTGGGTCAACACCTACCCGACGAACACGATCACCCGCGCGAAACTCGACGGCTCGGCGCTCACCTGGGAGTTCATGAGTCTGGGGGTCTCCCCGTCGGACGTCGCGGTCGTGCCCCCTCAGCCGGGGCACGCGGGGCGTGACGCCAAGGTTCGGTGCGACGTGAGCGGCCAGAAGCCCGAGGTGGACTGCACGACGACGTTCTCCGACCCGGAACTGGAAAGCGCCAACTGGCGGCTGATGAGCGAGGGCAAGCGCGTGGCGCGTGGCGAGGTGGCGCTAACCGACACTCACTTCGAGCTGCGCCTGGACACGATCGTTGACCTGAAGCCGGGTCGCTACAAGTTCCACGTCCAGGGCAGCCGGGCCGCCCCGTTTCGGATCAAGTAGCCGGAGTTCGATAAACCGTGGGGGATGGCGCAGGACGTCGACAACCCACTGTTCGCACGCGTCTTTCACCGCTTCTTCGGCCGCGACCGGGGCCGTGGCGAGGCGGACCTGCGCCGCGAGCTGCTGGCGTCGGCCAGCGGCCGGGTCGTGGAGGTCGGCGCGGGCAACGGGATCAACTTCGAGCACTACCCGGCGAGTGTCGATGAGCTGATCGCCGTCGAGCCCGAACCGTACCTGCGCGGCCAGGCCGAGCGGGCGGCGGCCGACGCCCGCATCTCGGTGCGCGTCATGCCGGGCACCGCGGCCGAGCTCGACCTCGGGCCCGCGTCGGCCGACGCGGTGGTCGTCAGCGGGGTGCTGTGCTCGGTTCCCGACCCGGGTGAGGCGCTCGCCGAGTTCCGTCGCGTCCTGCGCCCCGGCGGCGAGCTGCGCTTCTACGAACACGTGCGGTCCCGCCGGGTCGGTTTCGCCCGCTGGCAGCGGACCGTGGCCCCGATCTGGTCGCGCCTGATGGGCGGTTGCCGGACGGACCGCGACACCGTCGCAGCGATCGAAGCGGCCGGCTTCCGGCTGGAGCGTTACCGGGGTTTCGGGTTCCCGCCGGGTGCGCGGCTCTACCCGGTCACCCCCCGGGTGCTCGGCGTCGCCCGCGCGCCCGGCGCCTAACCGAGCCCTACCACTCGCCGACCCGGGCCTCCGCCCACATGTCGACGCCCGCCTCGTCCGCGAGGTGCGAGTCGATCTCGGCGAGCTCGTCCTCGCTGAGCTCGAGGTTGTCGAGCGCGTCGACGTTCTGCTCGAGCTGGGCGACCGACGAGGCGCCGATCACCAGCGACGTCAGGCGCTGGTCGCGCAGGGCCCAGGTGAGCGCGAGCTGCGCGAGCGTCTGCCCGCGGCGCTTGGCGATCTCGTTGAGCGCGCGCAGCCGACCGACCATCTCGTCGGTAAGCCAGTTCGTGTCGAAGGTCTTGTCCTGGGCCGCCCGTGAGTCCTCGGGGATGCCGTCGAGGTAGCGGCCGGTCAGCAGGCCCTGGGCGAGCGCGGTGAAGCCGATCACCCCGATTCCCAGGTCGGCGGCGGCATCGAGCAGGCCCTCGGTCTCGATCCACCGGTTGACCATCGAGTAAGAGGGCTGGTGGATCAGTAGCGGCGTGCCGAGGTCGTCGAGGATCGCGGCCGCCTCCCTGGTGCGGTCGGCGTCGTAGGACGAGATCCCGACGTAGAGCGCCTTGCCCGCCCGCACCGCGGCGTCGAGGGCGCCCATGGTCTCCTCGAGCGGGGTCGAGGCATCGAGCCGGTGGCTGTAGAAGATGTCGACGTAGTCGAGGCCCATCCGCGTCAGCGACTGGTCGAGCGACGCCAGCAGGTACTTGCGCGAGCCGCCGCCCTGTCCGTAAGGGCCCGGCCACATGTCCCAGCCGGCCTTGGTCGAGATCACCATCTCGTCGCGGTAGGGCCCGAGATCCTCGGCCATGAGGCGACCGAAGTTGATCTCGGCGCCGCCGTAGGGCGGGCCGTAGTTGTTGGCGAGGTCGTGGTGGGTGATGCCCAGGTCGAACGCGCGCCGGGCGATCGCGCGCTGGACCTCGAACGGACGATCGTCGCCGAAGTTGTGCCAGTAGCCGAGCGACAGGACCGGCAGGTCCAGGCCGGAACGGCCGGTGCGCCGGTAGAGCATCTTGCCGTCGTAACGGCCGGGGTCGGCGCTGTACGTCATCCAGCCTCCGGCCTCATTCGAAGGGAGTGAGGTCCGGGAACTCGGCGGTCGCGCCGACGCCGTGGATGCGCACCTCGGGAATCCCGGCGATCAGATCGCCGATCTCGGTCGCGAACCTGGCCACGCTCGGCGCGCCGAAGTGGGTCCGCAGCGCCTCGACCGATTCCCACTCCTCGACGGCGATGAACTCGCCCTCGACCTCGACCGACTCGTAGAAGCCGTAACGCAGGCAACCGGGCTCGCGGCGCGACTCGTTCTGCATCCACGTGAGCAGCTCGATCAGCTCGGCGCGGCCGTCCGGCCGGCCGGCGACGCGGCCGATCACGATCAGGAGCGAGCTCGGGGCGGGCACGCCCCAACTCTCGCAGGACTCAGGCAGATACAGGCGTCCGGCCCGCCGGCCGATCGCGCCACTCGCGCTCGATGTCGCGCAGCATCGGTGGGTAGACGACCAGGTGGCGGAAGGGCATGATCGCCGCCATGTAGGCATGGCCGAGCGGCCCGTTCGGCTTGACCAGGACAGCCATCTGGCCGCGGTAGGCACCGGCGGCCTCGTCCTCGACCCAGCCGAGGTGCATCACACCGTGGACGGTCCGGTTGGCGATCTCCGCCGCGAACTCGTCGTCGGTGACGTAGAGGGGGCGGAAGGGAAGCGATTCGAAGTCCAGGGCCGCGGCACTGCCCTGCAGGTCGCCGGGCAACCGATCGCGCAGCGTCGGCACCCGGGACCCGAGGCCCTTGTCCGGGCCGTCGAGGTCGAAGATCTCGCCCAGCTTCCACCGGATGGCCCAGAGCGCGCGAGACGCGCGCGACGAGCCCTGGCCGGGATCGAGCGACACCGATCTCTCCACGAGCTGCGGGAAGTCGTCGGGACCACCGGGCGTCGGCAACGCCCACACGTCCTCGAGCCGGAAGTCGGGGGTGAGCTCGTGGATGCGCCACGGGCGAGAGGTGTGAGCGGTCTGTGGGAGCCTCATCTTGACCTCCGCTGAGCTTTGTTCCACCGTGAGGGAACACTAGCATACATACGTGTATGTATCATGCGTGGCGATGACCCTCACTCGCGCGACCCAGGCCCAGCGCAGCGCCCGCACGCGAGGCGCCCTGCTCGAGTCGGCAGCGCGCGGGCTCTCGCGCTACGGCTACGGCAACCTGGTGCTCGAGCAGGTGGCCCAGGAGGCGGGCTACACGCGCGGCGCGCTCTACCACCAGTTCAGGGACAAGGAGGACCTCGCCCTGGCCGTGATCGAGTGGGTCGACGAGACGTGGCGCCGGGAGGTAGGCCCGCTCGTCGAGCGCGAACCCGACCCGGCCGCAGCGCTGATCGCCCTCGCCCGTGGCCATGCGGTCTTCTGCCGACGCGACGTAGCTCGGGTTGTGATGGCGCTGCGGCTCGAGTTCACCGACCGCGATCATCCGGTCGGGCGCGAGATCGAGCGCGTGTCGCGGACGCTGATCAAGCGCTGCTCAAACCTCATCCGCGCCGGCCGCCGGGACGGCTCAATCCCGCCCGGACCCCCCGCCGAGGTAGTGGCCTTCGCGTTCATGGGGGCGCTCGAGGGCACGGTGATCGCCCTCGCCGGGCGCGCCCCCCACGACGAGCTGATGGCGTCCCGGGCGGCCGCGGGCGTGCTGGCGCTTGATCGGGACCGGTGGGTTCGATGACGCCGGTGGTCACTGAGGTCCCGATGCCCGCCGCGTCGCGAGCGCTCAGCACCCTGCCGAGCATCGACTACGAGGACGCCTTCCTCGTCGACGTGAGGCTCGGCCAGCGACAGTCGCCGGAGCAGTGGGCGCGGGACTTCTTCGCCGGCGCCCCGGCGCACATGCGCACCACGCTCCCCCGAGCCTGGTTCGCACTCGGGCTCGAGCTCGGTCCGACCGACTCCGATCGCCACGTGTTCGGGTGGGACATTCGGCTCAGCACGCCCGACCACGTTCTGCTCGGCGCCCGCTCACGTCTCGGGATGCCGGGCGAGTTGCTGTTCCAGCGCCAGGGGGACGGGCTGCTGTTCGCCACCTTCCTGCGGCACGGTAATGACGCGACCCGAGTCATGTGGGCGGGCGTCGGTCCGGTCCATCGGCGGGTGGTTCGCGAGCTGCTCGAGCACGCGGCGGCCGGTCAGTCCTCAAGCGCGCGCAGATCCGCGGCGTAGCGAACCGTCTCGTGATACTGCGGGAGCCCGTGGGCGTTGCGGCGCTCGTGGTAGCGGCCAAGCGCGGTCCGCTCGTCGACGCCGCCGAGCCTGTCGGTGATCGCGTCAGCGAGAAAGGTCGCGTGGACGCCCGCCATGTCCATGCCGAAGCCTGTCCAGGGATCCTGCTGCATGGCGGCGTCGCCGACCAGTGCCCAGCCCATGCCCCACGGGACGCGCGCCCAGTTGCCGCCCGGGCCCCGGCCCGACATGCCCGCGACTGGGTGCGCGGCCTCCACCCGGGTGGCAAGCCCGGCGTGCGCGCGGATGCGCTCCGCGAAGCGGACGGCAAGGTCCTCCCGCAGCCACGCGAAGGTCGTGAGGTTGACCGAGATGGCGACGCAGGCGAGCCCCGAGTCGCTGGGAAAGATGTAGGCGAGCTCGTCGCCGAGTTGTCGAGAACTCGGGCGCGTCGGGCGGCCCGCCATCGGGCCCGCGCAGGCCGGTGACGTAGCGGTAATAGAGCGCCCGGTAGGGCGGGGCCTCGTGCTCGACGCGCGGGGCGGCCTCGCTCGCGACGACCGAGTTGCGGCCGTCGGCGCCGACGACGATCCCCGCCTCGATCGAGCGCCCGTCGGCGAGGCGCACGCCGGTGACGCGACCGTCGGCCCACAGGAGTCCAACGACCTTGGTGCGCTCGGCGAAGTCCACGGCGGCCGAGCGCTGAGCACGCTCGATCAGGATCCGGTCGAGCATTTCGCGCCGGACCGATAGGCAGTAGCCGATCGCGCCCGGTTCCTGGGGTGGGCCGGCCACCGGATCGGCGCCGCCGTCCGCGTAGTTGAACTCTCGAGTCAGGGGCGGGCAGCCGAGCGCCAGGACGCGGTCCAGCAAGCCGAGCCGGTCGAGCACGCCGACCAGTCCGGCGCCCCGGAAGAAGTGGGTCGAGGGCGTCGCGCTCGGAAACCACGCGCTGTCTACGAGCAGCACCGAGCCCCCTCGATCGCCGAGGAGCGCCGCCAGTACCGAGCCGCCGACGCGCGCGCCGACGACGATCACGTCGTAGGTGTCGCGCATTGGCTGAGTGTCCCACCCGACGTCCTGGCGCAAACCGTCCTCGGCCGAGTTGCCGCCGGGTCGGCTGTGACATAGCCTCGCGCCGTGTCCGAGATGCGAACCGCGATGTGGGCCCAGCCCGAGGAGCTGTCGCGGATCGTCGGCGACCCGGGTCCCGCCGACGAGGTCGCGCAGCGGCTGCGCGGCAGGCGGGTTCTCCTGGCCGGGATCGGGACGAGCTGGCACGCCGCGCACCACGGGGTGTGGCTGCTGCGGGAGGCGGGGGTCGAGGCGAGCGCCGCCCACGCCGCCGACCTCGCGCCCTACGGCTGGGAGCCCGACCCCGAGCAGGCCGTCGTCGTGCTGAGCCACACGGCGGGCACGGGGTATTCGAGGGAGGTTCTCGAGCGGGCGCGGGAGGCCCAGGCGCCGACCGTGCTGGTCAGCGGCATCGGGGTGGCCGGGGCCGACCTGCCGACCGTTGCCGCGGAGAAGTCCTACGCCTACACCTCCAGCCACACCGCGGCGCTCCTGCGTCTCGCCCAGGTCGCCACGGCCCTGGGGGCGGACCTCGGCGACCTCGGCGCGATCCCGGGCTCCGTGGCCGACGTGCTCGACGCGCCGCCTCCGGTTGCCGCGATTCCCGAGCGGCTGATCGAGCTCACCGGCCCGGGCCCCAACGGCTGGACGGCGCAGGAGGGTGCGTTGAAGATCCGCGAGGCCTCCTACGTCGCGGCCGAGGGTCTCTCGGCCGAGCAGTTCTTTCACGGGCCGAGCGTCGCGCTTGACGGGCGCGACGCCCTGGTCGTGCTCGACGGCGGGGGCCCGATGCGGACCCGCACCGAGGGCATCGCCGCGGCCGCCGAGGTCGGTGGGGCGAGCGTCGTCCGCGTCTCCGAGACCGGCCTGGGAGAGGCGCTGTCGATCTTCCCGCTCACGGTGTGCGTGCAGCGGATCGCACTCGAGTTCTCCGAGCGCCGCGGGACGAACCCGGACCGCTTCCGCTACGACGAGGACGCGGCCCGTGAGCGCGCCTTCGAGTCGCTCGGTTTCTGAGCCCTTGTCGCGCCGGAACGTCGAGATCGTGCTCGACCAGTTCGCGGCCACCAACGATCGCGACTTCCCGCGTGCGATGACCTACTACGCGGACGAGGTGGAGCTGATCGTCGACCCCGACGCCTTCCTCCAGGGAGGGACGTTCAGCGGGCGCGAGGCGGTCGGGCGATGGTTCGGCGACTGGTTCGCCACCTTCGAGCCGGACTACCGATTCGAGATCAAAGAGGCCCGCGACCTCGGCGAGGTGGTCTTCCTGGACGCCAGCCACGGAGGCCGTGGGCGCACCAGCGGCGTCGAGGTCCACGGCCGGACCGGCTACCTGTACACCCTCCGCGAGGGCAAGATCGTGCGGGCGGAGATCTACGCGACCCCGGCGGCGGCGCTCGCCGCGCACTCGAGCCGGTAGTAGGGTGCCCGCCGATGTCTGAGCACCTGAGCAACCACCACCGAGAAATCCTCGCCGAGATCCATGACCATCAGCGCGGGGGAAACGTCGAATGGCGCAAGGTCGTGTCGCTGCTCGAGGCGATCGGGACCGTCGACGAGGAGCACAACGGCAAGCTCAAGGTCACGTTGGGTCCCGAGACGGAGGTGTTCACCCCGCCCGAGGACAAGGACATCGACCGCCAGACGCTCGTCGACCTGCGCCGGATGCTGACCCAGGCGGGCTATTCCCCCGAGGCGCTCGACGCGACGGAAAACCAGCGCGACCGCAACTACCCGGACTCGCGCTGGGGCAAGCCCACCTGAGGGGCGGGGCGCCCCCGTGCCCCTCGCCGACAAGCTTCCTGGCTGACGGGGCGAGTCCGAGCGTGAGAGGGGCGGCATCTGCCGCCCCTCTCTCTTTGCGCGCACTCGCCCGAGCTCAGCCGAGCGCCTGGATCTCCTCCGTGTAGATGCTCATCGCCCGGCCGATCCCCTCGCCGAGCGCGGCGTCGATCACGCCGAGCCCCTCGACGATCTGGTCCGCGCGCGCGTTGCGTCGCCCGAACTCGTCGTCGTCGCGGAGCGCGTTCAGCTGCTCGGCGTTGCCGCGCAGGATCGCGTAGCCCTGCAGGTCGCCGCCGTGCGGCGCGAGCAACACGATCTCGAAGTCCTCGATCTTCCCGTCGCTCTGGAGTCCGGCCCAGTATTCGACGCTCTCGTTGAACACCTCGAGCGCGCGCTGCTCGCGTCCGCGCACCACCTGTCCCCATCCGATGAATAGCCCGGCATCGGCCATGGGAGCTCCTTCCGTTGGTTGCACTCCGACCCTAGTCCCGGCCGCAGACCCCGGCAAGGTGCCGATTAAGTGCCGCCGAGGAACTCGCGAATCGCGGCGTGTGTGCGCTCGGGCGCCTCGAGCTGCGGCACGTGCCCGCAGTCGAGCTCGAGGTGACGGGCCGCCGGCAGCGCCCGTTCGACGTGCTTGCGAAAGCCGATCGGGACGAGGTTGTCCCGAAGTCCCCAGACGAACATCGTCTGCGGCGCCATGCCCCCGAGCCGGTTCCAGAAGCCGTCCTCTCCGTCGGGCTCGTCGAGGTAGATGTTGCGTGCGGACTCGTAGAACGCGTACCGCCCGGATGCGGTCAGATACGAGCGCAGGAACTCGTCGACGCCGGCGGCGCTCCAGCCGCGATCGCCACCGGGCACCAGCCGCCGGACGATCGGCTCAACCAGTACGCGCGGGGTCGGCTGCAGCAGGCCGAGGCGCGGGAGCGGCAGCGACACCAGCCACTTCATGTTCCGATCCCGCAGCCAGGCGACCGCGGGGCTCAGGAGGACGAGTCGCCCGACGCGATCCGGCGTCCGCAGGCCGGCCTCGATCGCGACCCTGCCGCCCATGCTGTTGCCGACGAGGTCGGCGCGCTCGAGGCCGAGCGCGTCGAGCGCCGCGACCACCGCATCCGCGAAGTACGGGGCGTCGTAGGCGGCGCTCAGCGGCTTGTCCGAGTCGCCGAACCCGGGCAGGTCGATCGCGATGACGCGGTTGGTCTCGGCGAGCGCGCTGACGGTGGGCAGGAAGGAGGCTTTCGTGCCGCCGAGCCCGTGGAGGCAGACGACCGGAGGCCCGTCGCCCGCGCTCATCGTCGCCAGGCGCCCGGCCTCGGTCTCGAGGCGGCCGAAGCGGAGCCTGCCCGGCCCCTCGGCGCCGCTGACCGCCGCAAGGAATCCGACCCCGAGATGGAGGTTGCGGCGCACGTCCAGGCGCCCACGCCGGAAGGCGCCCATGCCGCCACGCAGGTCGCGCGCGATCGCCCGCCAGGTCGCCGCGTCGGCCGAGATCAGGCTGTCGGGCTCGCCGCCGCGCGCCTGCAGCTCGACGCCCTCGGGGTCGACGAGCGCGTCCCACTCGCCACGCTCGCGGACCTCCAGCCTGATCCGGGCCCGGCCGCGGGGCAGGTCGATGACGTCGGGGTCGTAGCGCTCCAGCAGCGCGTCGAGCGCCGCGGGCGCAGCGGTCGAGGACGTGCCCGTCGCGAGCGGCACCGAATGAACCTGTCCGCGCGGGGCGGCGGCATAACGGCCGCTCAGCCCTCGACGAACCCCTTCAGCTTCCCCGGCATGCTCTCGACCAGCTGCCCGCGAAGCACGCCGACGAGGGGCCCGCGGATCACCATGCCGAGCATCCGGCCGAGGTCGACCGTCATCGAGTAGGTGGCCCGGGTGCGGTCGTCGCCGAGGTCCTCGAACTCCCAGCTCCCGCGCACGGACTTCAGGTCGCCGCTCTCCTGCTCCCAGCTGATCCCCGTGGGGTCGTCGTAGCCGAAGCGCAGGGTCGAGCCGAGTCGGCGCACCTTGGCGTCGGTCTCGGTGCGCACCAGCACCTGGTGGCCATCGCGCGTTGCGCTCCAGGCACTCGGCCACCTTGATCTCGGGCTGCCATCGCGGCGAGCCCTCGACGTCGGCCGCGACCGCGAACACCTCCTCGATCGGCGCTGCGATCTCGGCGCTGGCTGAGCCCTCGATCGCCACGGCGCCAGCCTACTCCGCGTCCTTGGAGAGCCGCTTCGCAAGCGCGTTCATTCCGTAGTCGCTCGCAGCCTCGGCCCCGCCGGCGCGGTCGGTCGGGCGGTCGGGCGGTCGCTCGAGCCCGGCGTCCTGGAGCGTGGCGATGTGCTTGAAGGCGAGCAGTTCATCGCGCGAGTCCAGCAGCGCGACGCGGAGCTTCGGCCGGGTCTCGGCGATCGCGGCCTCGAGTACCCCCTCGAGCGACCCGTGCTTGCGCAGCAGGTCGGCCGCGGTCTTCTCGCCGACCCCCTTCGCCCCCGGCAGGCCGTCGGAGGGGTCGCCGCGCAGGGCGATGAAGTCGGGGACCAGCTCCGGCGCGATGCCGTACCGGCGCTCGACCTCCTTTGGGTCGATCGGCTGGGCGCCCCGCTTGCCGGTGGTCAGGTACAGGACGGTCACCAGGTCGGAGGCGCACTGAAACATGTCGCGATCGCCGGTGAGCAGCAGCGCCCGGCCACCGGCCTCGACCTCGAGCCGGGCGAGCGTCCCCAGGAGGTCGTCGGCCTCGAGCGAGTCGTGGCCGAGCACGGTCCAGCCGAAGCGATCGAAGAAGTCGGGCGCGGCGGCGAACTGGGGCGCCAAGAGGCTCGGGGACCTCGGGGCGCTCGGCGTGGTACGGCGGGTAGAGCTCCGTCCTGTACGCGGCGGCGTCCGGACCCAGGCAGAGGACGACCGCTCGTGGCTCGTGCTCGGCGACCTCCTGGAGGATCAGGTTCGTGGTGCCGAGCAGCGCGTTGACCGGCCTACCGTCGGCGCCCTTGATCGAGTCCGGCAGCGCGTAGAACGCTCGGTAGAGGAGGGAGGGCGCGTCGATGGCGAGCAGCGGGGCCTTCATGGCCGCCACCGTATCTGTAAGACTTCCTGATCTTGTCAGTCAACAAAATGAGGAAGTGATGAACGCAAGCAAGTCATTCGTGGTCGCGCTCGTCGCCGGACTCCTCGCCGTCGGCGGCCTGGCGGCCTGCGGGAGCGACGATGAGTCGAGCGACGGAACGGCCACGGCCGCGACGCTGGACTCGGACGAGCTCGTCAGCCAGGCCAACGCGATCTGCAAGGAGCACGCCGACGCGATCAATTCGGCGGTCGGTGATCTCGGCAACAACCCGAGCGCCGTCGACGTCCGCGTCATCGTCAAGGAGACGATCTGGCCGCAATACAGCGCGCAGATCGGCCAGCTCGACCAGCTGACGCCGCCGGACGATCAGGCGGACGCGTGGGCGCAGTGGCTCACCGACTCCACCGCGGTCCTTGACGCCGTCAAGGAGGACCCGAACAACGCGTTCGACCCGTCGCTGAAGGAGTTCGCCGTCGCCAACGACGGCGCCACGTCGCTCGGCGTCGACTGTCAGGTCGGACCGACGACCTGAACGAGCGCGCACGGCCGCGGCGCCCGCTCTCTCCTCAGCGGCGCCGCGGTCGTGCGTTAGCCTGGGCCCATCGGAGTCGGGCTCAGAGAGGGGATCCGTTGGCGGGCGGCCGCGGTTGCGTTGGCGGCGGTCGCGTTCTGCTGGTTTGCGACGCCCGCGAGCGCTCGGGACGAGCTGGTCCCCGTTGCCTCCGACGGCCCCGGCCCGGAGGCCTACGACCACGTCCTCGTGCACGAGATGGGCCCGCGCGACGCCGATCGGGTGCTCGTGCTGATGCCGGGCACGATGGGCGGAGCCGGCGACTTCACGCTGGTCGGCAAGCAGCTGACCAAGCGGGTCGACGACCTCCAGGTGTGGGCGATCGATCGCCGCAGCCAGGCGCTGGAGGACACGACGGCCTTCGGCCAGGCGCTCGCCGGCGAGATCAGTCCGCAGCAGATGTTCGACCACTACCTCGGCTGGCTGACCAACGGGGGCTCGCCGGCCGATCACTACCAGTTCGCGAACACCGACCAACTCGGCTTCGCGCGTGATTGGGGCATGAGGACGGCCCTGGACGACGCCCGCCGAGTGGTCCGCGCCGCCGGGCGGGGTGGGCGCGAGGTGATCCTCGGCGGCCACTCGCTCGGCGCGTCGCTGACCGCGGCCTACGCCGCATGGGACTTCCACGGCAAGCCCGGGTTCCGCGACGTCGACGGCCTCGTCCTGATCGACGGCGGCCTGCTCGGCAGCTTCGACGCCTACGACCTGGCTCAGGCTCAGGAGCAGATCGCGCAGCTGCAGACCTCAAACCCGTTCGCCGACCTGTTCGGCAACGGGATCGCCGAGTCGGCCGGCCTGTTCGCCGAGGTCGGCGGCATCTACGCCCGCCTCGAGCCGACGGCGAGCGCCGCCACCCTGCAGGCGTTCCCGTTCCTGCCCTCCGCGTACAAGCCGCCGTTCACCGTCACCAACCGGGGCCTGTTCGGCTTCGACTTCGACCGCGACACGTCGCCCTCGTCGCCGGACCTGCAGGCCAACCTCGGCGGCCTCGCCCCGAGCGGCGATCCGCGCGACTGGGTCGACGGCGGGGTGACGCCGGTAGCGCGGCTGGCGCGCCTGTTCGGTCAGGAGCCGTCGAACTCGGTCGAGTGGTTCTTCCCCAAGCGGCTGACGATCGACACCAACGGCGCCGACCAGATGAAGCGCAATGACGTCGCGAGGTTTCTCGGCCTGCGGCTCGAGCACACGCGCCAGATCGACGTTCCGATCTACGCGTTCCAGACGACGCTCACCGACGGCGACGTCCTGCGCGGCGCGAAGCGGCTGGTAAAGCGCGCGAAAACGACCCGGGGCCAGTCGACGCTGGTCGAGGGCGCACCGCAGGCGAGCCACCTCGATCCCCTCACCGCGACCCCCGATCGCAACAAGTTTCTGAAGACGGTGGTTCCGTTCATCGCCTCCCTCGACTAGAGTCGGCAATTCGGCGACCCTAACTCTGGGCCTCGGCCGGACTCATAAACGAAGACGACACGGGGTAGGAAGCGAGAATGCAGGGCCATACCGACCTAAGCGCGTACGAGCGGCCGCGGATCAGCAGGAGCATCCTCGACCTCGCCACCTCCGTCGTCCCGTACCTGGGTCTCAGCGCGCTCATGTACGCGATCTACGACCAGGTCTCGGTGCTCGTGATCCTCGCCCTCGGCATTCCCGCCGCGGGCTTTTTGTTGCGCACGTTCATCGTCTTCCACGACTGCGGCCATGGATCCTTTTGGGCCTCGAAGCGCGCCAACAAGTGGTGCGGGCGGTTCACCGCGATCCTCGTCTGGCAGCCGTTCGCCAACTGGCGCCACGACCACGCCGTCCACCACGGCAGCGCCGGGGACATCGACCGCCGCGGTACCGGGCGACGTGCCGACGCTCACGGTCGAGGAGTACTACGAGCGCGACTGGCGCGGCCGGCTCGCCTATCGCCTCTTCCGCAACCCACTGGTGATGTTCGGGATCGGCCCGATCTACTCGCTGATGGTCGCCCCCCGCCTGACGCCGCTCGACAAGCGCCGGCGCCTTCGCAACAGCGTCCTGCTCACCAACATCGTGCTCGCGGGCATCATCACCGCGATCTGCCTGACGCTCGGCTGGAAGCAGTTCCTGCTGATCGAGGGGCCGGCCGCCTTCGGGGCCGCGTTCGCCGGGGTGCTGCTGTTCTACGTCCAGCACCAGTTCGAGGACGTCTACTGGGAGACGGGCGACCGCTGGAGCTACACCGACGCGGCGCTGCGGGGCAGCTCGTACCTGAAGCTGCCGAAGGTGCTGCAGTTCTTCAGCGGCAACATCGGCCTGCATCACGTCCACCACCTGAGCGCGAAGGTGCCGAACTACAACCTCCAGGCCGCGCACGACGAGAACGCCGTCTTCCACGACGTCCCGGTACTCACGCTGCGCGACTGCGTGCGTTGCACACGGTTGAAGCTGATCGACCAGGGCAGCGGCCGGTTGGTCACCTTCGCCGAGGCTCGCGCCGCCATGCGGGCCTCTCCGGCTGCCGTCATCGGCTGACTCGGAGTTGCGAGCCCCCCCTTCGGGCGCGCAGGAGGCATCCCAGGAGCGGGGGAGGGGGACGCCCAACAGCGCCGCCGGTCAGCCCGAGGTGGTCAAGGTCGGGGCACTGATCAACGACATCCAGCAGCTCGACCTGCAGACGAAGTCCTACGCCGTTGACCTCCCGAGAAGCTCCCGGACGGGACCTACTACTCGTCCCTCCACGTCCAGGGCCAGTTCAACTCCAACCTCGCGATCGACGACTACCCCTTCGACGACCAGAAGTTGATCGTCGCGATCGAGGGCAAGTCGAAGGACGAGTCCGAGCTCGTTTACGTGCCCGACGACGTTGACCCGATCGCCGTCTCCCCGGACATCACGATTCCGGGCTGGACCATCGAGGACCCGTTCATGGACGTGATCTCGAACCAGTACCCGACGACATTCGGCGAGCCGGAGGTGAGCGCCGCCACCTATTCACGCGCGATCTTCGGGCTCGAGGTGACGCGCCCGGCCGGCACCTACTCGCTGAAGCTGCTGCTGCCGATGCTGCTCGTCGCGCTGACCGCGGCGCTGGCGCTCTCGGTGCACCCGCAGTACGTCGAGGGCAGGATCGGGATCGGGATCACGGCGCTGCTGACCCTCGTGGCCCTGCAGCTCACGAGCGACTCCGGGCTGCCCGACGTCAACAACCTGATCCTGCTCGACAAGCTCTACATCCTCAGCTATGTATTCGTCGTCTTAACCATGGCGGTGATCGTCAAGAACTCATGGGTCGACGCCACCGGCGACATCCGCGCCGCCACCCGGGCCGACCGGCGGGGCGTGGTCCTGCTCACCGCCGGGTACTTCGCCTCGGCCGCGCTGATCCTCGTCGTCAACCTCGCATGAGCCACGAGCGTCCCCGGCTGCTGGGGATCAACCACGTGGCGCTCGAGGTCGGCGACCTGGACGCGGCGCTCGAGTTCTACGGCGGCCTCTTCGAGTTCGAGCTCCGCGGCCGCGTGCCCGGGATGGCCTTCCTGGAGATGGGCGACCAGTTCATCGCCCTCGCCGAGGGGCGCTCGCAGGCGCCTGACGACGGTCGCCACTTCGGGCTCGTGGTCGACGACAAGGAGGCGACCCGGGCGGCGCTCGAGGCTGCGGGCGCTGAGATCCTGCCCGGGCGCGGGCTTGACTTCCGCGACCCCTGGGGCAACCGGGTGCAGGTCGTCGACTACCGCGACATCCAGTTCACGAAGACGCCCGAGGTGCTCGCCGGGATGGGCATCGAGATCGCCAAGTCCGAGGGCGCCCTCGCCGAGCTGCGCGAGAAGGGGCTCGGGGGCTAGGGCGCCGGGGTTTCGTAGACCTCGGGGTTCACGCAGCGCGGCAATCGCTCACCCGCGAGCCCGGCGAGCAGGTTGTCCACGGCGAGGTCGGCCATCGCCTCACGGGTGCGGTGGGTGGCCGACCCGAGGTGGGGGATGACCAGCACGTTCGGGGCACCGAGCAGCGGATGGTCGGCGGGCAGTGGCTCGGGATCGGTGACGTCCAGCGCCGCGCCGGCGATCCAGCACTCGCGGAGGGCGCGCTCGAGCGCGGCGGTGTCGACGATCGGGCCGCGGGCCGTGTTGACCAGATATGCGGTGGGCTTCATCGTCCGCAGCTCGGCCTCGCCGATCAGGCCGCGCGTCTCCTCGGTGAGCGGGGTATGGATGGTCACGAAGTCGGCCCGTCCGAGCGCCGTGGCGAGCTCCGCCCGCCCGCGCCCGACGATCATCGACCTCGCAGCCGAACCCCTCGAGACGGCGGGCCACGGCGCGAGCCGATCCGCCCGCCGCCGACGATCGCCACCGTGGCCCCGTGCAGGTCGCGGCCGAGCATCCACTCGGGGCCCCAGTCGCCCCACTCCCCGGCGCGGACGACGCGCTCGCCGTCGGTGATCCGCCGCGCGATCGCGAGCATCAGCCCGACGGTCAGGTCCGCGGTCGAGTCGGTGAGCACCTCGGGGGTGTGGCCGACCGGGATCCCCCGCTCGGTGGCCGCGGCGACGTCGATGTTGTCGACGCCGACCGCCATAGTTGGAGATCGCGCGCAGCCGCGGTGCCGCGGCGATCATCGCGGCGTCGACCGGGTCGGTGAGGAGGCACAGCAGTCCCTCCACGCCCTCGACCGCGGCCTCGAGCGCCGCGCGCGGCGGCGGCGAGTCCTCCGGCCAGAGCTCTACCTCGTGCGCCGCGCGCAGGCGCTCGACGCCTTTGCCCGGGAGCGGACGGGAGACGAAGCAGCGCGCCATCACGTGAGCTTCACACAGGAAGCCACGCGACGGCGCGCCGCCGTCTCGACCTGGTGAAGAAGTCGTTGCGGCGGCGTTTGCCACACTCGCTACGTGGACCTCGAGCTGCTCGAGCGTTATCTCGCCGACCGCGGCGAGCCCGCCTACCGCGCCCGCCAGGTGTGGGAGTGGGCCGCGCGCGGCGCGGGCTCCTACGCGGCGATGTCCAACCTGCCCGCCGCTCTGCGCGCGGAGCTCGACGCGCGGGTGCCGTTCTCGACCCTGGCGGTCGAGCGCACGGCGCGCTCGCGCGACGGGACCGAGAAGGCGCTGTTTCGCACCGCCGACGGGCGCCCGGTCGAGGGGGTGCTGATGCGCTACCGAGACGGTCGGCGCTCGCTGTGCCTCTCGAGCCAGTCGGGCTGTCCGCTGACCTGCACCTTCTGCGCCACCGGGACGATGCGCTTCGGCCGCAACCTGACCGCCTCGGAGATTCTCGACCAGGCGCTTGAGTTCCGCCGCGCCGAGCCGGTCAACCACGCCGTGTTCATGGGCATGGGTGAGCCGATGATGAACTTCGACGCCGTGATCTCCGCGTGCGAGCGCCTGCCGGAGATCGGGGTCGCCACGTCGCACACGACGGTGTCGACGGTCGGCTGGATCCCGGGGATCGAGCGCCTGGCGACCGAGGGCCCGCGCGTGCGCCTCGCCCTGTCACTGCACGCACCCGACGACGCCCTGCGCTCGGAGCTGATGCCGGTCAACGATCGCTACCCGCTCGCGGACGTGCTCGACGCGTGCCGCGCATGGCGGGCCGCGCGACGCAAGCGCGTCTACGTCGAGTACCTGATGCTCGCCGGCGTCAACGACAGCTCGACCCAGGCGCGGGCGCTCGCCGAGATCCTCGCCCCCCACGAGGCGTTCAAGGTCAACCTGATCCCCTACAACCCAACCGACGGCGGCTTTGAGGGCTCCGATCCCGAAACGATCGAGGCCTTTCGCGCACAGCTCGCCGAGCGGGGCGTCCCCGCGACGGTGCGCCTCACCCGCGGCCGCGACATCGCCGCCGCCTGTGGCCAGCTCGCCGCCGAGCCCGCGGCCGTCGCCGCCGGCTAGTCGGACTCGAGCAGCTCCTCGGCGTCCAGGCCCAAGCCGGCTGGGACGCGGAGGGAGATGTCGCCGCGGCCAAACTCGTCGAGCGGCCAGTCGGACGTGAGCACCGCCGCGTAGCCCTGCTCGGCGAGCACCTGGTGCCAGGCCCGCGCGGTGTCGAGGTCCTCGAAGTCGCGAACGATGTCCCAATCGTCGTAGGCGGCATCGCCGACCTGGAGCTCGCCGACGCCGTCGGTGTGGGCGGCACCGCCCGCGACGTTGAAGATCCGGCCGAATCGGTCGCGCAGCCCCACGCGCTAGTCGATGAGCCCGCCGCTGCCACGCTCGTCGGCGCCGAGCTCGACCTGCGCGGCGGTGGCGCGGAGGTTGGTCCCGAGCGCCTCGAGGTGGCGCTGGATTCCGTCGAGCAGTCCCTCGACTTGCTGGCGGGAGGCGGCGAGGTCGTGCAAGGTCGAGTTCAGGGATACGCCCTCGACGTTGAGGCTCTGGCAGGCGCGGCAGCGCTCGATCCCGGTCGCGGGCCAGGTCTCGCCGCAGTTGTTGCAGGTCAACCGATAGACGTCGGTGCGTCCCTCGGCGCCCGCCTGGGCGGCTCGCTCGGCCGTGATGTCCGTGAGGATGCCGTCGATCATCCGCTCGCCATCCTCGTCGACCGAGAGCACCGCGCGGTCGCGGACCCACACCGAGCGCCCGGTGCGGTGGCGGAGGCGATATTCGGACACGAGCTCGGTGCCCGGTGGCGACTCGAGGTGGCGCTCCTCGTCGAACTCCACCCGCTCGCGATCGTCCGCGTGCAGGCTCGCCCGCCACAGGGTCGGGTCGGCCCGCCACTCGTCGGCGGTGTACCCGAGCAGCCGCTCGATCTGCGCGGAGACGAAGTGCCAGCGACCCATGGCCCGGCGTTCGGCCTGGTAGACGCACGCCGGCAGTCCCTCGACCATGCTGCGGTGCCGCTCGTGCGCGTCGGCGAGCGAGAGCTGGGCGTTGCGCTCGGCGGTGATGTCGGTCAGCACGCCGCGCCAGAAGGAGTTCCCGTCGTCGTCGGTGCTAAGGCGGGCGATGTCCCGGACCCACACCGTGCGCCCCGAGCGGTGCGTCATCCGGTACTCGCTGCCCAGCCGGTCGCCCTGCCGGCGTGCTTGGGACTCATGGAGCCGTTCGAGCTCGAGCACCTGCTCGAGCTCGTCGGCATGCAGGCGCCGACGCCAGAGCGTTCGGGTCCGACATCCACTCTTCCGCCGAGTAGCCGAGCAGCTCCGTGATCTGCGGGCTGACGTAGTGGAAGGCCCCGTCGGGACCGGTATCGGCCTCGTAGACGACCGCCGGCAGCCATTCGACCAACTCGCGGAAGCGCTCCTCGGCCGTCGCCAGCGCCGACTCGGCCCGCAGGCGCTCGGTGGCCTCGCGGGCCACCGAGACGATCTCGAGCTCGCCGCTCTGCGGGTCGCGAACGCTGCGGCCGATGATGTCGACCGCGATCGCGTTCCCGTCGGGGCGGGCGACGTTCATCGTCACCCTGGTCTCAACGCCCTCGCTCTCCGCGAGCCCCGCCAGCCTTCGCGTCGCCTCCGCGCGCTCGTCGGGCGTCGACCAGGTCGAGCGCGTTGGTTCCGACCAGGTCCTCGGGCTCGCGGCCGTAGAGCTCCCGCGCGCCGGCTGACACGTACAGGAACTCACCATCGGTCGACAAACGCGCGACGACCTCCGGTATCGCGATCGACTAGCCACCCCAATTCAACCTGTGTTTGTGACTGTCGCATGAGGCGAAGCCTAGACTGCGGCGTCGGATCCGGGTACAGGTGTGGACGAATGAAGTGGAACCGGGCGAAGGGGCGCAAGGACCGGCACGTGATCGATGCCCGCGGGTCGTCGCCCTCGTCCGGCTCGGGGGGCGGCGGAGGGCTCGGTGGACTCCCGATTCCGACCAGCGTCGCGGGGCTCGGGGGAGGCGCGGGAGTCGTCGTGGTGATCGTGATCCTCGCGATCACGCTGCTCGGCGGGGGCGAGGGCGCCGGCGGGTTCGATCTCGGGCCGGCGTTCGGCAGCGACGTCACCGCGCCGGGCTCGCAGAACCCGGTCGGCATCCCGCCCGACGAGGACCCGCAGCGCGACCTGAAGGAGTTCTCGACCTTCGTCTTCAACGACACGCAGGACGCGTGGACCAAGATCTTCGGCCAGGAGGGGGCGTCGTATCGCCCGGCGACCCTGTACCTGTACGCGAACGCCGTCCGCACGAACGGCTGCGGCTCGGCGACCTCGGCCGTGGGGCCGTTCTACTGCCCGGCCGACCAGCGCGTATATCTCGACCTGAGCTTCTACGAGGACATGAAGCGTCAGCTCGGCGCCTCGGGCGACTTCGCATGGGCGTACGTGATCGCGCACGAGCTCGGCCACCACGTGCAGAATCTGCGCGGCACGGAGCGGCAGGTCGCCCAGCTGACGCGCGAGGATCCCGGCCGCGCCAACGACCTCTCGGTCCGGACCGAGCTCCAGGCCGACTGCTACGCCGGCGTCTGGGCCTCGACCGTGTTCCGCGCTGGCGACCTCGAGCCCGGCGACATCGAGGAGGCGTTCAACGCCGCCGAGGCCGTGGGCGACGACCGGCTCCAGCGCTCGGCCGGCCGCAGCGTCAACCCGGACACCTTCACCCACGGGAGCTCCGAACAGCGGCGACGCTGGTTCGACACCGGATACGAGTCCGCCGACCCCTCCGCCTGCGACACCTTCTCGGTCGACCAGGTCTAGTCAGCGCCCGGCAACGGCGTTACGATCGGCGCGATGGGGCTCTTCTCCCGGCGAAGAAAGCGCGAGAGTGCGATCCCGGAATCGACCGACGTCGCCCTCGGCTCATTCGCCAACCCCGAGGGTCAGCCCGTGGTGGGTCAGCAGGTGGGCGGCGGCCAACCGGCGTTCGACGCCGAGGGCCTCAGCGGCATGGACGGGCTGAAGATGCTCGCCCAGCTCGGGCCGATGATCCAGCAGGCGATGGCCAGCGGCCAGGTCCAGGTGTTTCAGGGCCAGCCGCAGGTGCTCGACATGCGCGGCTCCGGGCTGCGCGAGGAGATCGTGGAGATCATGGGCCAGCACGGCATCGACCCCGCCGGCGGGACCGCAAACCAGGACATCGACGCGAGCGCCTACGGCAACATGCAGCAGCAGATCATGGAGGCGCTGGCGAAGCATGGGATCGACCCCTCGGCCGGCCTGCCGACCGGCAATCCCGAGCCGCAGCCGCCCGCGGACGACAAGTAGGAGCTAGTCGCCGGTCGGCGGCTCGTAGACCCCGCCGCCGAGCTCGTCGGGCAGCGCGCGCGGGCCGTCCGGGTAGAGGTCGCGCAGCAGCTCGGGGGTCATCTCGAGGGTGTTCGCCGCCTCGGCCGGCGTGCCGACCACGAGCCACAGCTGCTCGGCGTCGGTGTCGTTGAACGGCTGCCGCACGGTCTCGGGATCCACCAGCACCGCGCTCAGCGGGCTGAGGGTGAGCACCTCGCCGTCGACCGCGAGCCGCCCGGTCCCCTCGAGCAGCACGTAGAGCTCGGTCATCGCGCGGTGGCGATGGCGGGTGCTCGCCTGCCCGGGCGCCAAGCGCCAGAGCCGGGCGCCGAGCGAGGTCGCGCCGAGCTGCTTCGCCAGATCCGTGTTCGGCACGCCCATCTGGTTCGACGGACGCCAGAAGGCATCTTCGGCACTGAGGAGGCGATAGCCCACGCGCCCATTATCGACCGTTCGACACCGCCGACTCGTCGCCAGAGGACGCATACGGTGCAAAAACGCCGACTCGTCGCCAGAGGACGGATACGGTGCAAAAACGACGACTCGGCGAAATGGGCCGCGCCGAGTGTCATCTCAGCCACCTCAGGGGTGGTTGAGATGACACTCGACGGGGGAGGGGCCGCGGCAGGTGCCCCGGCGCGCTCGCCTCAGTCGCTGAGCTCGATGCGCTCGATCACCTGCGGCTCGACCGGGCGGTCGCCGGCGCCCGTCGCGGTGCCCTCGATCGCGTCGACCGCGTCCATGCCGTCGACGACCTCGCCGAAGACGGTGTGCTTGCCGTCGAGCCAGTCGGCGGCCTGGATGGTGACGATGAAGAACTGCGAGCCGTTGGTGTTCGGGCCGGCGTTGGCCATCGCGAGCGCGCCGCGGACGACCTTGTGGTCGTTGAACTCGTCCTCGAACGTGTATCCGGGACCGCCGGTTCCGGTGCCCTCGGGGCAGCCGCCCTGGATCATGAAGTCGGTGATCACCCGGTGGAAGGTGAGCCCGTCGTAGAACCCGTCGGCGGCGAGCTTGCGGAAATTCTCGACCGTCTTCGGCGCGTCGTCGTCGAAGAACTCGATCGTGATCGGCCCTGCATTGGTGTGAAGCGTGGCTTGTGACATGGCCGGTGACTCTAGCGGCCCTATCCTCAGCCCAGGATGCGCTGCCCAGCGTGCGGCAACCCGAACCGGCCCGAGGCCCGCTTCTGCGACTCCTGCGGGACGCGGCTCGAGGTCCCGGAGGCGGTCGGAGAGCCAGCCCCCGCGCTCACGCTGCCGCTCGACGCGCCGGAGCTGATCGCCGGTCGCTACCGGGTTGAGGGCTTCCTCGGGCGCGGCGGCCGCAAGCGCGTGTTCCGCGCCCGGGACGCCGAGGACGCCGGGCGCGAGGTGGCCGTCGCCGTCTACGACACCGAGGACGTCGCCGAGACCGTGCTCGCGCGCGCCCGCCGCGAGGCGCGGGCGATGCTGAAGCTCGGCGATCATCCGCACATCGTCCGGGTCCTCGACTCGGGCGAGGACGGCGGGGTCCCGTTCATCGTCAGCGAGTACGTCGGTGGCGGCGACCTGCAGGGCGTGCTCGACGACTGCGCCGGGCGCCAGCTCGAGCTCGACCGGGCGATTGAGATCGCCGTCGACCTCTGCCGCGCGCTTGAGCACGCGCACGGACGCGGGATCATCCACCGTGATCTCAAGCCCGCGAACGTGTGGTTGGGCGACGACGGGGCCGCGCGGCTCGGCGACTTCGGCCTCGCGACCGACCGCAGCTCGCGCGCCGCGGTCGAGGGGATGCTCGTCGGCACGGTCGCCTACCTGCCTCCCGAGCAGGCGCTGGGCCGGAGCTCCGACGCCCGCGCGGACCTCTACTCGCTCGGCGCGCTCCTCTACGAGCTGCTCACCGGAGAGCCTCCGTTTCCGGGCGAGGACGCGGTGGCGATCATCGGCCGCCATCTGAGCGCCAACCCCGTGGCGCCGTCCCGGCACCGGCCCGAGATCCCGACCGGCCTGGACCGCGTGGTGCTCGACCTGCTGTCGAAATCGCCCGACGACCGGCCGCAGAGCGCCGCCGAGGCGCGGCGCGCGATCGCCGCCGGCGCCGCCGCCGACGACGAGCCCGCGACCGCCGAGAACCCGCTCGAGGCCCTGGCGCGCGGCGTGTTCGTCGGTCGCGACCAAGAGCTGGCGGAGATGCGCGGCGTGCTCGAGGACGCGCTGGGAGGGGACGGGCGGCTGGTGCTGCTGTCGGGCGACCCGGGGATCGGCAAGACGCGCACCGCCGAGCAACTCGCCACCTACGCTCGCGTCCGCGGCGCGCGCGTGTACTGGGGCCGCTGCCACGAGGGCGAGGGCCAGCCGCCGTACTGGCCTTGGTCGGAGGCGCTGCGCGGCTACGTGCTCGACGCCGATCCGGTGGGGCTGCGCTGGCAGCTCGGCAGCCGGGCCGCCGACGTCGCTCGGATCGTGCCGGAGCTGGCCGAGCGTCTCGGCGACATCGGCGACCCGCCCGACATGGAGAGCGAGCAGGTGCGCTTCCGCGTCTTCGACTCATTCGCCGGCTTCCTCGCCGGCGCCTCGAGCGCCCGGCCGCTGGTGCTGGTGCTCGACGACCTGCACTGGGCCGACGAGCCGTCGCTGCGGCTCCTGCGCTTCGTCGCCCGCCGGCTCGCCCACACCGGGCTGCTGCTGATCGGCTGCTATCGCGACGTCGAGGTCGGGCGTCACCACCCGCTGGCGGAGACGCTCGGCGAGCTCGCGGGGGTGGAGGGCACCCGGCGCGTCGCACTGCGTGGGCTGGAGTCGAAGGGGATCGCCGATTACATCGAGCAGACGGCCGGCGTCGACCGCCCGCCCGACGACCTCGCGGAGGCCATCCGCGAGCAGACGGGGGGCAACCCGTTCTTCATCGCCGAGGTCGTGCGGCTGATGGCGGCCGAGGGCCGGCTGTCGGAGGCCGAGGGCCGACGCCAGGTCGCCATCCCCCAGGGCGTCCGGGAGGTCATCGGCCGCCGGCTCGACAAGCTCTCCGAGGCGGCCAACGAAGTCCTGCGGATCGCCGCCGTCTGCGGGCGCGAGTTCCGCCTCGACGTCCTCGACTGCGTCTGCGAGCGATCCACCGAAGGGATCGAGGCGGCGCTCCAGGAGGCGGTCGACAATCGACTGGTCGAGCGGTCGCCCGACCGTGTCGACCGCTACGCCTTCTCGCACGCGCTCGTTCGCGAGACGCTCGAGGCCGAGGTGCCCGCCCCGAAGCGGATGCACATGCACCGTGAGATCGCGGCGGCGCTCGAGGAGGTCCACGCCACCGACCTCGAGCGCCACGCCGGCCCGCTGGCTCATCACCTGCTCGAGTCGGCGCCGCTCGGCCGCGTCGACAGGGCGGTCGAGTTCGCGACGCTCGCCGCCCGCCAGGCCTCCGACCGGCTCGCCTACGAGGATGCCGCCCTGCTCTACGAGCGCGCGCTCGACGCCCTCGAGCTCTCCACCGGCGACGAGCGCCCGCGGCGGCTCGAGCTCCTGCTCGAGCTGGGAGCGACGCAGACGCGCGCCGGCCGGGGTGGCGCCAGCCGCACGACGCTCGAGCGCGCGGCCGCTCTCGCGCAAGAGCTCGACCGGCCGGAGGAGCTCGCCCGGGCGGCAATCGGGATCAGCTACCTCTCGGTCGCCGGGCTCGTCGACGAGCCGCTCATCGAGCTGCTCGAGCAGGCGCTCACGCGGATCGGCGAGGCTGACAGCGCGCTTCGCTCGCACCTGCTGAGCGGGCTCGCCCAGGAGCTCTATTGGGTCGATGCGGCCGGGCGCTCAAACGACCTCGGCCGCGAGGCGCTGGAGATGGCGCGGCGAGTCGGCGACCCCAGGGCGCTCTCGGCGGCGCTCGTCCGCCGCCAGTTCACCGGCGTCGTCGGCCCCGACCTCGCCCGCCGGCGGCTGCGGGAAGCGGGCGAGATGCACGACCTGGCCAAAACGCTGGACGACCGCGAACTCGAGCTCCGCGCGCACCTCTACCGGGTCGCCGTGCGGCTGGCGCTGGGCGATATCCGCGGCGTCGACGCCGACCTCGCGGCGGTCGACCGGCTGGCGACCGAGCTGCGCCAGCCGCAGTGGCAATGGAACGTGCCGCTGATCCGCGCGACGCGGGCGATCATCGATGGCCGCTTCGGCGAGGCGGAGGAGCTGAGTCGGCGGTCCGCGGCGCTCGGCGAGCGCGCGGAGGAGCCGGTCGCGGCCCAGTTCCATACGACGCAGATCGCGCTCCTGCGGCGCCTGCGCCGCTCGCCGTCCGACGACGCCGAACTCGCGGCGATGCTCGACGTCCTGAGCGATCTCGCGACCCGGTACCCGGCCATCCCAGCCTGGCGCTCGTCGCTCGCGGCGAGCCACGCCGAGCTTGGGCACGAGCGCGAGGCCCGGGCGGTATTCGAGTCGCTCGCGGCGGCGAATTTCGACGACGTGCCCCTCGACGCCCAGTGGGCGATCTCGCTCACCTTGCTGGGCGAGGTGGCCGCCTACCTCGGGGACGTGCGCCGGGCCGAGCGCCTGTACGCGATGCTCCTGCCCTACGAGGGTCTCAACGTGATCGCCGGCCGGGCCGCTGCCTCGTACGGGCCCGTCTCGCGCGTGCTGGGGTTGATGGCGGCGACGTGCGAGCGCTTCGACGAGGCCGAGGGCCATTTCGGCGCGGCCCTGGCGATGAGCGAGCGGATGGGCGACCGGCCGTTCGCCGCCCGCACTCGTTTCGAGTTGGCCCGGATGCTGCTCGCCCGCGGGCTCGCGGATGATCGCGAGCGCGCCCTGGAGCTACTCGCCGCCTCGATTGAGGCCGCGCAGGAGATCGGGATGGTCCGCTTGGTCGAGGAGGCACTGGCCGCGCGGCTCGAGACGCAGGGCCTCGGCGGGCTCGACGTCAGCACGTCGATCGACTTCATGATCGACGAGGTCGCCTCGGAGCGCCCCGACATCGCGGCGCACGCTGCGCCCGACGGGCAGGTGACGATCCTCTTCTCCGACATCGAGGACTCGACGCTGATGACCGAGCGGCTGGGCGACGAGCGCTGGCTCGCGGTGCTGCGCGCCCACAACGCGCTCTTCCGCCGCCTGGTCCCCGGCCACGACGGCTACGAGGTCAAGAACCAGGGCGACGGGTTCATGCTCGTCTTCCCCGATCCATGCCGGGCGATCGAGTGCGCGGCGGCGATCCAGCGCGAGTTCGCCGAGCGCGAGCCGGTGGAGGGCGAGCGGGTGCGCGTGCGGATGGGCATGCACGCCGGGGAGGCGATCCGCGAGGAGGGCGACTTCTTCGGCCGCAGCGTCATCCTCGCGGCGCGGATCGCGGCCGAGGCAAGCGGCGGCGAGATCCTGGTCTCCGAGGAGCTCAAGCGACGCGCTGAGGACGGCGGGATCGGCTTCGAGGACGGCCAGGAGCTGGAGCTCAAGGGCCTCGCCGGGACGCACGTCGTCTATCGCGCCGACTGGGAAGGGGCGCTGGCGGCCTAGGGAACCGGGGTCAGCCGGTCAACCAGCTGACCGGATTGTCCACGAGGATCGTCTCCAGCTGTTCGTCCGTGACCCCGGCCTCCTTGAGGTCGGGGATCACGCGCTGGTGGACGATCCGGATGTCCCAGTCCTTGGCCATCCCGGCGGCGAGCATCTGCTCGATCGCCTCCTGGGCGAACCAGTCGATCGTCCCGCAGGAGTCCGCGGAGATGAACAGCCGGTTCGCGTAGCCACGCTCGAGCAGGGCGAGGGTCGTCGCCTGGCGCTGGTCATACGGCAGGTACATCTCAAGCCCGTAGCGGTCGAGCCCGATCCACACCCCGGTCTCGAGCACGCGCTCGATGTAATCGAGGTCGTCCGTGTCGCCGGTGTGGGCGATCTGGATCTTCGCCGGGTCGACGCCCTCCTCGAGGAGGATCTCGACCTGGCGCGGACCGGTGTCGCTGGCCGGCCGCGAGTGGGCCATGATGGGCGCGCCGGTGCGGATCGACGCTCGCGCCGCCGCCCGGTGGACCTTCTCGACGTTCTCCGTCAGCCCCGGCTCGTCGGCGGCGCACTTGATGAACGCGGCCTTGATCTCGGTGCCCTGGATGCCCCCCTCGATGTCGGCGACGAAGAGTTCGGCGATCTGGTCGGCGTCGCGGCTGACGAAGTACGGCGGTAGGTGGTCGTAGGTGTAGATGCCGGTGCACGGGACGACCTGCAGGCCGGTCCGCTCGGAGATGCCGCGCATGAACTCCACGTCGCGGCCGAGGAACATCGCGGTCGGGTCGCAGATCGTCCGCACCCCCAACTCCACCGCCGCGGTGGCCACCTCGACCGCGGCCTCGTGGCCGTCGCCGGGGTGCTCCCGCTCGGGGATCCCACCCGACGATTTGGCCCGCGGGAACTGCTCGTGGACGGCCTCGTCGCGCGTCCGCAGATGCTCGTGGATCAGGGTCGTGCCGAGCTGATCGGCCTCGACCGGGCCCGTGACTGTCTCGACGGTCGCCATCGCGCCGCCAGTCTATGCGCGGCGGGGAAACCGGGTCAGACGAGCTTGACCACCGCGATCACCATCGAGGCGATCAGGCAGATGATCAGCACGGCCATCATGTAGCGCCAACTGCGCGGCATCGGGGGCCCTGCGGATACTATGGCCGCGCAATCGGGAGCGAAGGAGGGCGAGCCTTGTTCGAACGGATCATCGTCGGGACGGACGGCTCAGACACGGCGGCGGAGGCCGTTCGTCAGGCGACCGAGCTGGCGCGGGCGACGGGGGCAAAGCTCGACATCGTCAGCGCCTATCAGCCGGTGTCCTCGGGCCGCCTGCGCGAGGAGAGCGGCGAGATCCCAGGCGACGTCGCCTACTCGGTCGGCCCGAAGGAGGACGTCAACGTGATCCTCGAGGCGGCCGCCGGGCCGGCCACGGAGGCCGGGGTCGAGGTCAACACCCACGCCCGCGAGGGCGATCCCGCGGACGCGATCCTCGACGTCGCCGAGCAGGTCAACGCGAGCGTGATCGTGGTCGGCAACAAGGGGATGACCGGCGCTCGCCGCTTCCTGCTGGGCAGCGTTCCGAACAAGATCTCGCATCACGCTCCGTGCAGCGTCTACATCGCCCGCACGACGTAGACGCCACCATCTCTTAGGTGACCAACGAGCGGGCCCGCCGTGCGGAGCATTTGCGCGACCTCGCGCGGCTGCGTCGCGTCCGCGACCGGATCGACCGGGAGTACGCGCAGCCGTTGGACGTCGAGGCACTCGCCCGCGACGCGCACATGTCCGGCGGGCACTTCAGCCGCCAGTTCCGGCTCGCCTTCGGCGAGTCGCCGTACAGCTACCTGATGACGCGCCGCATCGAGCGGGCGATGGCGCTGCTGCGCCGCGGCGACCTCAGCGTGACCGAGGTCTGTTTCGAGGTCGGCTGCTCGTCGCTGGGCACGTTCAGCACTCGCTTCACCGAGTTGGTCGGCATGCCGCCCAGCGCCTACCGGCGCGAGGAGGCGGGGGCGACGGCCGGGATGCCCCCGTGCGTCGCGAAGCAGGTCACCAAACCGATCAGGAATCGAGAAGCGCGGGCGCCGAGCCGCACCTAGAGTGACCGCCATGGACATCACGATTCACGCGACACTCCTCCCGCACGACGACCCCGACGCATCCGTGGCCTTCTATCGCGACACCCTCGGCTTCGAGGTTCGAAACGACGACCAAGGACCTCGATGGCACCTTCGAGCGGCTGCAGGGGGGCGAGGCCGAGGTCGTGCAAGAGCCGATCGACCAGCCGTACGGGATCCGCGACTGCTCCTTCCGCGATCCCTCGGGGAACCTGATCCGCATCCAAGAGCTCCGCTAGCCGATGGCGACGGCTACGGGTAAGGCCAAGCGGTCGCACGCCGCCGACGGCCACGATCTGATCCGCGTTCACGGCGCGCGCGTGAACAACCTCAAGGACGTCAGCGTCGAGCTGCCGAAGCGCCGGCTCACGGCGTTCACCGGCGTCTCGGGCTCGGGCAAGAGCTCGCTCGTCTTCGGCGCGATCGCCGCCGAGTCGCAGCGGCTGATCAACGAGACCTACAGCGCCTTCGTCCAGGGCTTCATGCCGACCATGGCGCGACCGGAGGTCGACGTGCTCGAGGGGCTGACCACGGCGATCAGCGTCGACCAGGAGCGGATGGGCGGCGACGTCCGGTCCACCGTCGGCACCGCCACCGACGCGAACGCGATGCTGCGCATCCTCTTCAGCAGGCTCGGCAAGCCGCACATCGGATCGCCCAGTGCCTTCGCCTTCAACGTCCCGTCGGTCAGGGCAAGCGGCGGGATCACCGTCGAGCGCGGCGGCAAGACCCAGACCAAGAAGGCGACGTTCAACCGCCTCGGCGGCATGTGTCCTCGGTGCGAGGGCCGGGGCGCGGTCACCGACTTCGACCTCACGGCGCTCTACGACGACAGCAAGTCACTCAACGAGGGCGCGATCACGATCCCCGGCTACAGCATGGAGGGGTGGTACGGCCGCATCTACAGGGGCTGCGGCTACTTCGACCCCGACAAGCCGATCCGCAAGTTCAACAAGCGCGAGCTGCGCGACCTGCTCCACAAGGAGCCGACCAAGATCAAGGTCGACGGGATCAACCTCACCTATGCGGGCCTGATCCCCCAGATCGAGAAGTCGTTCCTGTCGAAGGACGTCGACGCTCTGCAGCCGCACATCCGCGCGTTCGTCGAGCGGGCGATCACCTTCACCACCTGCCCCGATTGCGACGGCACCCGGCTCAGCAAGGAGGCCCGGTCGTCGAAGATCAAGAAGATCAACATCGCCGACGCCTGCGCGATGCAGATCAGCGACCTGGCCGAGTGGGTGCGGGTGCTCAAGGAGCCATCGGTCAAGCCGCTACTCGAGGCGCTGGGCGAGGCGCTCGACTCGTTCGTGGAGATCGGGCTCGGCTACCTGTCGCTCGACCGACCGTCCGGCACGCTGTCGGGCGGCGAGGCGCAGCGGACCAAGATGATCCGCCACCTCGGCTCCTCGCTGACCGACGTCACCTACGTATTCGATGAACCCACCGCGGGCCTGCATCCCCATGACGTCGAGCGGATGAACGACCTGCTGCTGCGCCTGCGAGACAAGGGCAACACGGTCCTGGTCGTCGAGCACGAGCCGGAGACGATCGAGATCGCCGACCACGTCGTCGACCTCGGCCCCGGCGCGGGCGCCGCCGGCGGCGAGGTGGTGTTTGAGGGCACGGTCAAGGGTCTGCGCTCCGCCGACACCGTCACCGGCCGCCACCTCGACGATCGCGGCGCGGTCAAGGACTCCGTGCGGGGGTCGACGGAGGCGCTCGAGGTGCGCGGCGCCGACACCAACAATCTCCAGGGCGTTGACGTGGACATCCCGCTCGGCGTGCTCGTGGTGGTGACCGGCGTCGCCGGATCCGGGAAGAGCTCGCTGATCCAGGGCTCCGTGGCGGAGCGCGAGGGCGTGGTGTCGATCGACCAGACCCCGATCCGGGGGTCGCGCCGGAGCAACCCGGCGACCTACACCAAGCTTCTGGACCCGATCCGCAAGGCGTTCGCGAAGGCCAACGGCCAAAAGCCCGGCCTGTTCAGCGCCAACTCCGACGGCGCCTGTCCGGCCTGCAACGGCGCCGGCGTCATCTACACGGACCTGGCGATGATGGCCGGCGTCGCCACGACCTGCGAGGAGTGCGAGGGGAAGCGGTTTCAGGCATCGGTGCTCGAATACGAGTTCGGCGGCAAGGACATCAGCGAGGTGCTTGCCATGTCGGTGGGCGAGGCGGAGGCGTTCTTCGGCGACGGCGATGCGGCGATCCCGGCCGCGCACAAGATCCTCGAACGTCTCGCCGACGTCGGGCTCGGCTACCTCACCATCGGCCAGCCGCTCACCACGCTCTCCGGCGGCGAGCGCCAGCGGCTCAAGCTGGCGACGCACATGGGCGAGAAGGGCGGCGTTTACGTCCTCGACGAGCCGACGACCGGCCTGCACCTCGCCGACGTCGAGCAGCTGCTCGGCCTGCTCGATCGACTCGTCGAGGACGGCAAGTCGGTCATCGTCATCGAGCACCACCAGGCGGTGATGGCGCACGCCGACTGGATCATCGACCTCGGCCCGGGCGCCGGCCACGACGGCGGCCGGCTCGTCTTCGAGGGCACGCCGGCCGACCTCGTCGCCGATCGCTCGACCCTCACCGGCGAGCACCTGGCCGCCTACGTCGGTGCCTGAGCGCTAGCCGGAGGCGGTACGGGCGCAGGCACGGCCCGGGTCGACCGCGCGAGCGGCGTCCAGGAGGCCGAAGCCGTAGTAGCGCTCGGGCTGGCGGGTGCGCGCCGTGCATTGCAGGCGCTCGGCAACCCGCTCCGGATCCGGGTCGGAGCCCGCGACGCCGCCCGCGATCACCAGCGCCGCGACGCCGCTCGCGTGTGCCGCTGACATCGAGGTGCCGACGTCGGGCCGGATCGCGAATGTCCCGTGCCCGCCGGTGCAGTCCATCGGGAAGCACGCGTAGGTGAGCTGGAGCACCGGGCGCGAGTCGTGGGCGCAGGCCGGCTGCGCCGCGGCGCCGTGCCGGGCGGCGCCCCCGCCGGGCGCGAGCAGGTCGGTGCGCTTGCCGTAGTGCGAGTAGGCCGCCAGGCAACCGTGTTCCGTGGTCGCGCCAACGGCGAACGCGTCGGGGGCGCCCGCGGGGAACAGCGCCCGGTGCTCACCGTTGCCGACCAGGGCGTTGCCCGCGGCTCCGACCACCAGCGCACCCGCCTTCGTCGCCTTGCGGATCGCCGTGCAGACCGTCGGCACGTCGCTGCAGCGGTCGACCATCGGGTCGAAGTTGAGCGAGAGGTTGATCACGTCGGCCCCGTTGCGGGCGGCCCACAGGATGCCGGCGGCGACATCGTCGGTGCTCCCGACGCCGTCGGCGTCGAGCACCCGCACCGGCATCAGCTTGGCGCCGTAGGCGATCCCCGTGAGAAAGTCCGGATCGGTGGAGGCCTGGCCCCATGTGGCCTGCTCGGCGATCGTCCCGGCGACGTGGGTGCCGTGGCCGTTCTCGTCGAGCGGTGCGCCGTCGTCGTCGACGAGGTCGACCCCGGGGACGAACTGGGAGATGCCGAAGTCGGGGCTCGGCATGTATCCCGGGCTACTCGCGTAGGCGAGGCCGGTGTCGACGACCGCGACGGTGGCTCCGAGGCCTCCCGGCTCGCTGTCCTTGGCCAGCCGGGCCCACGCCGGGGCAACGCGGATCCCACCGGGGCGGCCGAGAAAGCTCCACTGGTCGTCGCGCCAGCCACCTGGCGTGCCGGACGCACCCTGGTCGAGCGCGTCGACGGAGGCATGGGCGAGCCAGTTCGGAGTTGCGAACCGAACCTCCGGGTCGCGCTGCAGCTGCGCGACGCCCTCGGCGACCGGGACGCCCTCGGGGAGCTTGGCAACCGTCGTCCCGCCGTCGGTGAGACCGACGATCGCCTCGCCCGGGACGTAGGCGGCGTCGGGGCCGGCCGCCGGGATCTGGGCGTGCGCGGGCACGGCGGCGAGCGCCAGCAACACGCTGGCGCCGGCGAGCGCCGATCTGAGCCTGTTCGAGTTCATCCGCTGCGGGGGGCCGGACGAGGGCCGGTGCCTCTTCGCAAACACCAGCCAGCCGCCGAAGTTGCCGGGCCCGACCGGCCGTGTCGCCGATACTCCAGGCGTGACCGAGGCATTCTCCGGTGGCGACGAGGAGCTGATGCGGCTGGCGCTCGCCCAAGCGGCCGCCGCCGCCGAGCACGGCGACGTCCCGATTGGCGCCGTGGTCGCCCGCGACGGCGAACCGCTCGCCGCCGCGGGCAACGAGCGCGAGTTGCGCCGCGATCCGACGGCGCACGCCGAGGTCCTCGCCCTGCGCGCGGCGGCGGAGCGCCTCGGTGGGTGGCGAATCGCCGATTCGGTTCTGTACGTCACGCTCGAGCCGTGCGCGATGTGCGCGGGCGCGATCGTCCTCGCCCGCGTGCCCCGGGTCGTCTACGGCGCCACGGACCCGAAGGCCGGCGCCGCCGGGAGCGTGCTCGACGTCCTCGGCGAGTCGCGCCTCAACCATCGGCCGCGGGTCGACGGCGGCCTGCTCGCCGCGCAGTCGAGGCGGCTGCTCACCGATTTCTTCGCCGCCCGCCGATCCTGACCCACGCAGCGCTGGTCCAGGCCCGGGCGCCTTGTGATCGCCGCCGTGCGATGAAACGATCAGCTGAGCCCTCAGTCGTGTTCGGGGACACAAGGACTCAGGAGGATCTCGCCCATGTCCGCACGGATTCGCCGGCACATTCGCTCGAACGTCGTCGGCTACCTCTCGTTGTTCATCGCCCTCAGCGGCACCGCATACGCGATCGATGGCCCGCTTCCGGGTCAGAACCAGGTCGGCTCTTCGGACATCATCAACGGCGAGGTGAAGGCGCTCGACCTCGGTGGCAACGCCGTGAGATCCGGGGAGGTACTCGACGACTCGCTCCTCGGAGCGGACATCGCTCCCGGCGCGATCTCGACCTCCGAAGTCATCAACGGCACCCTCAGCGCCGCCGACCTCGCGAGCAACTCGGTCGGCTACGCGGAGATCGCTCCGGACGCGTTCAACACCGAGATCGTCGACACGGGCTTCTTCTACGGGATCGCCGACAACTCGATCCAGTCGAACGAGGTCAGCGACAACAGCCTCTCCGGAGACGACATCGCCGAGTCCACACTCGCCCCGAGCCTCGACGGCGTCTCCGCGGCGAGCAGCGACACCGCGTTTGGACCGACGATCACATCGAGGGACATCGACAGCCCGACGAACCTGCTGAGCGACAACCTCGACGCCGGCACGTGGGTCGTCCTCGGCGAGGTCGGGATCTTCAACAACGGCGACGACGCGACGAGCGTGGAATGCGGGATCTGGACTGACAACACACGCCGCGAGTTCGTCTCCGAGGGCGTGGAGGCGATCCTCGATGACAGCGGTGACTTGGTCAACGTGCCCCTGACCGCGGCGTTCTCGACCTCGAGCCCGACGACGCTGAAGCTCTCGTGCATCAACGGTGAGTTCGGCGATGACGGCGTGCTGCGGCCGATCTCGGCGGATCTGGTGGCGATCCCAGTCGCGACGCTGGGCTGAGCGGAGAGGGTGGGATTCGAACCCACGAGGCGGCTTTCACCGCCCACACGATTTCCAGTCGCGCACCTTAAGCCACTCGGTCACCTCTCCAAGGGCGGCTCGAAGCTTAGGCTCCGGGCGTGGAGCTGCGCCACTTCGTTCGCGAGATTGAGGACTTCCCGCGGAAGGGGATCTCGTTCAAGGACATCACCCCGCTGCTGGCCGACCCCGCGGCGAGCGCCGAGGCGCTGCGACTGCTGGTTGAGCACGCGCGCGAGCTCGGGCCCGAGCTTGTGGTCGGGGTCGAGGCGCGGGGCCTGATCCTCGGCGGCGCGCTGGCCCAGGAGCTCGGCGTCGGCTTCGTCCCGGCGCGCAAGCGGGGCAAGCTGCCGGCGGAGAAGGTCAGCGTCGAGTACGAGCTCGAGTACGGGATCGACGCGCTCGAGCTCCACGCGGACTCCGTCTGGCCCGGGGCTCGGGTGGTCCTCCACGACGACCTGATCGCCACCGGGGGCACGGCCGCGGCGACGGTCGAGGCCATCGAGCGGCTGGGGGGCGAGGTCGTCTGCTGCGAGTTCCTGGTCGAGCTGGAGTTTCTGGCCGGGCGGGAGCAGCTCGGCGACCGCGACGTGCTCTCGCTGATCGGGTTCGAGAGCTGAGGGCTACTCCCCGAGCATCGCGAGGGTCGCCGCGGTGTCCTCGGTCCCCCGGTAATCGTCGACCTTGCCGTCGCGGAAGTGCCAGTAGTGGAAGATCTGCATCGACGCCTCGCGGCCGGTCTCCTTCGACTTCATCGTGAAGTCGATCAGCACCATCACCTCGGCGTCGTTGGAGGTGAAGCTCCGCGGGTTGAACTCGCTCACGTCGACGGCGCCGCCGATCGCCTGAAAGAAGCCGACGACCTCGTCCTTGCCCTTGCGCATTCCGTACCAGGGCACGGCGTCTTGACTGCGGTCGAAGCGGATGTAACGTAACTGCGCCGGGCCATCGCGCGGCAATGTCGGAGTGGGAGGGGAACAGCGGTTGTCGAGCACGAAGCAGCTACCTCAATTGGCGCACCGTCGCGGCGGCGCTCGTGTTCGCCGCTCTGCCGGCATCGGACGCCGCTGCAGCGCCCGCCAGCGTCGACATGAACTCGGAGGGAGCAGCCGCGTTTGCGTTCACGCAGACCACGCAAGCGGGGCGGGCCCGCCTGCGACCGTCACGCGGGCTGCCGACGGTTCGCTGAGCGTCGGCGAGCATCTGTCCTACATCGACTCGGCACTCGCGGCCGAGACGCCGCCCGTGGTCCTGGCGGACAGTGGGAAGGCGACCTACGCCTGGCTTCGGGGAGGCGACGTCCAATACAGGACGCGCGCCGCAGGTGGCGCTCTGAGCCCCGTCGCGAACGCGTTCACAGCCAACCCGAACACCGACGCGCAAGGCGTGCGGCTGGGGGTCGATGACAACGGCAGGGTCACGATCGCGTGGCAAAAGATCACCCAGACGAGCGGAGGCGTCGAGAGATGTCAGATCCAGACCGCCCGGCTGGCGACGAACGGCGCACTCGGCGCAGTGCGCGACGTCGCGGGCGTCATGAGCGCCAGCAGCTGCATATGTCCCAACTTTCCAGCCTGCACGGGCTCGTTCAACACCGCCGTCAATGGTGCCGGTGAAGCCGTGTTCACCTGGACGCGGGACGGCTCGATCCTCACCCGCGTCCTCTCCGCGAGTGGGACGTTTTCCGCGACGCGGACGGTGGCGGCGACCCCCTCCGTGCCGGGCAACCACCTCACGGCGATCAGCCCGAACGGCAGCATCAACTACACCTGGCTCGACACCTCGTTCGATCCCACGCTGAAGCACGTGCTTCGCACTCGGCAGCGGAGTGCCGCCGGCGCCTTCGGCGCGCGCAAGACGGTGGTCACGGTCGACACGGGCGGGAACCCGCAGGCCCCGCAGTTCGACGTGGACGCGACCGACGGCTCGAGCACCATCGTGTACACGCGGCCGAACGGGGGCCAATTCGACTCGCCCGTGACGGTCGCGACGCGGGTGCTGAGCGGGACAACGCTCGGTCCGGCCACCACACTCTCCGCTTCGAGCGCGTCCTATCCCAACGCGTCCGGCCCGACCGTCTCGGTCGACGCCGCCGGCGGTGTCACCCTGGCCTGGGTGCGCAGATCGGGAGCGTTCCTCGGTGACTCGAGGCTCGAGGCGCGGACGCGGCCGTCGGCGACCGGGAACCTCGGCGCGACCAGGGCGGTCGCCGGCAACGGCAACGATTCGATCGAGGGCTTTCGTCTGGACCGAGTCGCCGGCGCCTCGATCTTCGCCTTCTCCGGGTTCATCTCCGACCCGTCCGGCCCGTTGTCCGGTCAGCTCGAGCGCGTCTTGCAGTCGAACGGCACCTTCACGGACACGGTGAGCTACGCGCCGACTTTCATCGGCTGACGCCCGTTAGGCCGGGATCGGCGCCTCGGGTAGGCGCTCCAGCGCGGCCTGCATCTCCGCGTCGCTGAACTCGAGGTCGGCGAGCTCGCCGCGCAGGTAGGCGTCGTAGGCCGACATGTCGAAGTGCCCGTGGCCGCAGACGTTGACCAGGATCACCCGCTCCTCGCCCATCTTCTTCGCCAGCTCGGCCTCGTCGAAGGCGGCCCGCAGCGCGTGCGAGGGCTCGGGCGCCGGGATGATCCCCTCGGTGCGCGCGAAGGTGAGCGCAGCCTCGAAAGCGCTCGTCTGGCTGATCGCCACCGGCTCCACCAGACCCTCCTTGACCAGGGCGCTGACGCTCGGCGCGTCGCCGTGGTAGCGGAGGCCGCCGGCGTGAACCGGGGGTGGGACGAAGTCGTGCCCGAGCGTGTACATCGGCATCAGCGGGGTCATCCCGACGGTGTCGCCGAAGTCGTAGCGGTAGACGCCCTTGGTCAGCGTCGGGCACGCGGCGGGTTCGGCGGCGACGAACCGCGTTGCGCGGTCCTCGCGCAGCTTCGCGCGCATGAACGGATACGCGACGCCGGCGAAGTTCGAGCCGCCGCCCACGCAACCGACCACGACGTCCGGGTACTCGCCCGCGAGCTCGAGCTGCGCGATCGCCTCCTGGCCGATCACCGTCTGGTGCAGGCAGACGTGGTTGAGAACGGAGCCGAGCGCGTAGTTCGTGTCCTCGTTTTGCGCCGCGATCTCGACCGCCTCGGAGATCGCGATGCCCAGGCTGCCCGACGAGTGTTCCGCCTGCGAGCGCCCGGCCTCGGTGAGTTCCGACGGGCTGCGGTGCACCGTGCCGCCCCAGGTCTCGATCATCGCCCGGCGGTAGGGCTTCTGGTCATAGGAGACGCCGACCATGAACACCTCGCACTCGAGGCCGAACAGCTGGCAGGCGAGCGACAGCGCCGAACCCCACTGGCCGGCGCCGGTCTCGGTCGCGAGCTTCGCGATCCCGGCCTGCTTGTTGTAGAAGGCCTGCGGGACGGCCGTGTTCGGCTTGTGCGAGCCGGCCGGAGAGACGCCCTCGTACTTGTAATAGATGTGAGCGGGGGTATCCAGGACCCGCTCGAGCCGCCGCGCGCGCATCAGCGGCGTCGGCCGCCAGAGCCCGTAGACCTCGCGCACCTCCTCAGGGATCTCGATCTCGGGATCGGCGGACACCTCCTGCTCGATCAGCGCCATCGGGAACAGCGGCGTCAGGTCCTCGGGGCCGAGCGGCTCCTTGGTCCCCGGATGCAGAGGCGGGTTGGGGGGCGGACCGAGATCCGCGAGCAGATTGACCCAGTGGGTCGGAATCGCGGATGCGGGCAGGCGGTAGTCGGTGCTGGCGGTCATGGCCCTCCTGTCGTAAGCGGCGCGGCGATTCTATGATCGTTGCCATGAGCGGCGACGGCAACGGTTCCGGCACCTGGAGCGTCTACCTCTCCGGCGAGATCCACTCCGACTGGCGCGAGCGGATCGCCGAGGGCGTGCGCGAGGCCGGGCTGCCGGTCGAGCTGTTCTCCCCGGTCACCGACCACAGCGCCTCAGACGAAGTCGGGGTCGACATCCTCGGCGCCGAGTCCGAGGGCTTCTGGAAGGACCACAAGGGCGCGGGCGTGAACGCCGTCCGCACCCAGACCCTGCTCCGCCGCGCCGACGTCGTGGTCGTGCGCTTCGGCGACAAGTACCGGCAGTGGAACGCCGCCTTCGAGGCCGGCTACGCGACGGCGCTGGGCAAGCCGCTGATCACGCTCCACGACGAGGCGCTCACCCACGCGCTCAAGGAGGTCGACCGCGCGGCGATGGCGACGGCCGAAACCCCCGAGCAGGTGGTCGAGATCCTCAGCTACGCGGTCACCGGCCCAGGCGTCCGCGCCTGAGCGCCTAGCCGCGTTCCGACGGCCTGGGCGTGGGGGTCAGGCGCGTGGGTGTCGCCGCGCTGAGCGATCGAGCCCGTGACCGCACCGTCGAGACGTCGAGCAGCGCCGCGGCTTGGAGGACCGCGACCGGGCCCATCACCGCTCCAAGGCCCCAGGCCGCGACCACCAAGCCGTAGGTGATGCTCACCAGGGTCACCACCCGGAAGCCGCGCCCGCGCTCGAGGCAGAGCAGCGGCAGCGCACACGGAATCGCGATCGCCACCAGCGCCGCCAGGGTCTCGGGCTGATCGAGATCGTCGGGGATGATCACGAACTCGAGCAGCAGGAAGCTCGCCGCGCCCCAGATCGCGGCCGCGAGCAGGATCGAGCGACGCGAAGGGGTCAGGGGCCGCGCGGCTGAACCAGCTCGATCCATCGTGCTACGGGTGAGAGTTGCCCACGACCGTCGTCGTCAAACCCAGCACCCGCGTAATCCGCCGCGCGCGGGGGGTGGGAGCCTCGGCTAGCCTTCGGAGCCGCCATCTGGAGGGGTGGCAGAGTGGTTGAATGCGGCGGTCTCGAAAACCGTTATGGGCGTTTTCTCGTCCATCGAGGGTTCGAATCCCTCCCCCTCCGCTCTAGAGCCAGATCTCCCATTTTCATGGGGGATCAGAGGCGTCGGTGAGCTTGATGAGTCTCGGACTCGGACCCCGATCGACCCCGACTCAGACCGACGAAGGGAAGGTTGAACTTCCGAGGTCGAGTCGTGGGAGCGGGACGAGACCGGGGACGGCGAGTCGGTGATGATCGAGGCGCACGCGACTTTCACCGGCCTCGACACCGGGGACGTGGACCTGACCGCGCCGATCCCGAACACGTCGAAGCTCGGCGTCTGGCGGATCGACACGACCGGCCACTACGTCCTGATGGGTCTCATGGACGATCCGCTCGCCAAGGCGGCGGGTGAGCAGGCGCCGCTCAATTAGCACCGCCTTGCAGGGGATGTCAATCGGGCCGATAGTCTTCGCGAACGCTCAGAGCGGCCTCCTCGGAGGGGGAGCCGGAGAGGGAGGGGAGTTCGCATGGATGCACGGCCCGCACGGGCAAGACTGCCCCGTCGTCTTGATGCAAATGGGCTAATCACCGAACCCCGGACGGTTGGCGAGTCTCCGAACCGCGATGGGGGAGGGAGATGACCTGGGGTCGCCGGTTCGGGTGCTGGGCGATCGCGCTCGTGGCGTGCGCTGCCGGGGCCAGCCTCGCCGATGCGGGCGAGCGCCCCAGGCCCTCGACCAGTTGCAGCTTCGACCCCGCGACACGCGTCCTTTCGATCCGTCTCGGCGATGAGTTCGGTCTGACCGTGACCCGCGACGGTGACGCGATCACCGTCAGATTCTTCGGCGACTCGTTCGAGCTGGAGGATGTCCCGTGTGCTGGAGGCGAGTCGACGATCGTCAACACGGATGCCATTGCGGTTGACAGTCCGCGCGACGTCGGCGAACTCTGGGTCGATCTGAGCGGAGGGCAACTCGGTCCCGGAGCAACCGCAGAAGCAGATCGGGCACTCCGAGATCGAGCTCACCGTCACTCAGGACCCCGGTGCCTACGGCGAGTTCTTCCTGCTCGGGTCAAACAGCCCGGACTCGATTCGCGCCGGTGCGCTGACCAAAGGTGGCGGGATCAACCTAAATGCGTCCAAGCGCGACCGCGACGCGGATATCACCTTCAAGCATCCATTCGACGCCCTGATCGACGGAGCTGGCGGCGCGGATCGAATCTCGACCGATGGCGGTGCGGGCTTTACCGGGCCGTACACCTCGGGGCTCTTCGGGGGCCCGCTTCTTGAGGGCGGCCGGGGAAACGACCGTCTGGTCGATGCAGACTCCGGCAATTCGATCTACGGCAATCCCGGACACGACGTCATCCGCGCGGGGGGCGGAGGCGACATCGTGTATGCGCGCGACGGCTCGAGCGATCAGATCTGGTGTGGCTCCGGTCGTGATGAGGCCAAGGTCGACGGCCATGACCGGCTCCACTCCTGCGAGAGGGTTATTCGCGGGAAGCCGGCCGCTCAGCACCACCGAAAGCGCCGAGGAAACGACGTCCAGCACGAGCTTCGTGTGCGCGCTCGCCTGATCCGCGTCCAGGGCTCCTGATGAGGATGCCGAGACCCATGCGGGGATTCCGCCAGCGCAAGGCAGTGCGTCGGGGACGTCTCAAGGCGCGCAAGATGGCGTCGCGCGGGCATCACCCGGAAGTGCCCGTGGAGCAGCCCGGTCGCCAACCTCCACCGATCGGCTTCTGACGGACGGAGCCCTGCGGGGTTCGAGGCCCAGGGAACGCCCTGGACGAGTGAGTAGCGGCGGGACTTTTTTGGCTACCGGTCCCGGTTCACCTTCGTCCTGCGCTAGCAGATCGCCGCGCGACTCAGGTGAGCTCCGGCAGGTCCTTGGCCATGCGCTCGATGAACGCGCGGGCTGCCCGGACCGATTCCCTCGCGTCGCCGCCGCCGTTTTCAACGCCCCATTCTTGGCCGTGGCGACCCGGTTCCGGCGCTCGACGTGCCGGTGGTACGGCTTCCAGACTTCCCCGGCTCGGTGATTGCGCGGCCGGTGAGCATCGGCCAGAGAGTGCGGGTGCGCTTGTCCATGAACGAGAGGTCCGGCACGACGTCTTGCGAGTCCGGGGCGGGCCAGCCGAACGCGCGGCCAACGAGACCGATGAACACCTCGTCCGCTCGCCATCTCGACCGCGGCCTGGGCGAGCAGGATTCCCGCTGCGTATTGGTACTGCTCGACCCGCCACTCGGCGTTGCCGAGCATCGCGGTCGCGAACGGTCCGACGCTGATCGAGGTCTGCGCGCTCAGGCTGGCGCTGCGCTCGTGCTCGCTCACCCTGAGCAGGCTATTGGCGATGTCGCGATAGGGTCAGATCTTCCGCAAGTGGAACCGGAAAATCCTGCAGACGGGCGCGCAGCCCCGCTTCACGATCACTGCCTCGTAGTCGCGCTCTCAGCTCTTTCATTGATTGCCGTAATCGCCCTCTCGACTACCTCGACGTTCTCCTCCGACATCGTCCGCGCAGTATCTCGCGAGGTTGTGCTTTCCGCCAACGACCGTGGGGCTCGTCTCACTACGCCAGCAGGCAAGCCAGGATTCCGTTTGGACGGTCGCTATCGCTTCGGCACCAGGATCTGCGCGAGGGCTCCGCTCTGGAAGCGTTCCTCTTCGACGACGTCCAGCTTCAGGTGCTCTCCCAGCTCGGCGAATGGGCTGTGCCCCGCACCGATCGCAATCGGGACCGTCGTGAGCTGGTATTCGTCGACGAGGCCGAGGCGGGTCAGCGACTTGGCGAAGTCGGGACCGCCGTGGACAAGGACCGTCCCCTCGTCCCCCCGAGCCTTCAGTTCCGCGATCGCTGCGCCCAGGTCGCCGCCGAAGATCTCGGCCGGTCCCCATTCCGCCTTCTCCAGGGTGCGGGAGAAGACAGCCTTCGGCTTCTCGTTCATCGCGGTTGCGATCGGCCCCTCGGACGCGGCCCAGTGCGGTCCCATGATCTCGTAGCTGCGGCGCCCCATTGCGTGAACGCCGGCCTCCTCGAGCGCCCGGCGGTTCCACTCACCCGAGTCGTCGCCGAACCACTCGAACATCCATTCATGGGTCCCGTCGGGGCTGGTGACAAAGCCGTCGAGGGACATGACCATCTTGAGAACTACTTTTCTATCGCTCATGTCGATAGGGACCCGCTTCCTCGCGTGAACTCATCGCCCTTCGGTGGATCGGGTAGAGACGGCCGGAGCGGGAGATACCGCTAAAAGAACTTCGTCGGTCAGAGCGGCGCGCTCAGCCTGCCTCGGAAACCCTGATCCGCCTCGCGGACCCGATCGCCTGCAGGCTTCCGTCGGCTGGCGGTACTCCCTTTTGATTGACCGCTGTGACCCTCAGTCGGGTCGCCGACGCCGTTGATCCAGGCGTCGCGCTGGACACGCTTTCACACGTTGGCGCTTTACAAAACCACAAACGGCGATCCGGGAGCGGATCTGCCCTCTGCAAGGGGTATCCTCAGTGCTCGGCTGTCTTTGGGTGCTTTGCCGATCCCCTCCTTCACCGACAGAGGGGATCGAGATCTAGCCCCAACTGGCCGACTCACCATTCGTCTCCTTGCGGCGGTCGCTCGCCACCGGGAGTGTGGCCCGCGTTTGTCGATGGCTCGCGACTGGCCCGACCCAACTGAAACGATGACCAAGGAGAACGATGCAATTGACCGTCACTGAAGACCAGCTGATTACAGCTGCACAGCAACTGGACCAGGATGAGTTCACCCGTGCGGACGTCGCCGGAAAGCTCGGCGTCGAGAAGCCGGACCTCAAGCAGGCGTTCGTCCACGCCCGGAAGGCCGGCCGCCTGGAGAAGGTTCGCGACGATGAGGACAACACGGGCCACTTTCGTCTCATTTGAGGCACGCAAGGGCAAGGGTCCGACGGCCACGAACGTCCACGCGCTTTAAGGAGTAGAGACATGGCCTCAAGCAGCAAGCGGAAGACCACGATGGCGAAGCTCAACCGTGAACGGAGGCTTCTCGAGCGTCGGCAGGAGAAGCAGGCGAGGAAGGCTGCGCGGAAAGCGGCGGCCGCGGACGCCCAGCTGACCCCGGACCAGGTCACCCCGGACCCGGTCGCCCAGGAGCAGGTCGCCCCGGAGCGGTCGCCCAGGACTAGGACCCGGCGCATGCCGAGCTTCCGGCGTCGGACCGGAAGCTCGGACTTGGGAGTGGGCGCGGCCTCGCGTCGATGGCCGCGCCGCGGGCGTCGTGCGCACCGAGGGGAGAGGATGCGCTCGGTGGTCACGACGTCGAGCGGACCCTAGATCCGCCGGCGCCGCGGATGTGAAACGGCTGCGAACGGGGATGTCGCGGTTCGGCGCAATTCGCGCCTTTCCCAGCAATGTTTCGTAGTTGTTAACGTCTCGTCACTCGCTATTCGAGAAGGGGCAGCATTGGCACAACCGAATTCGCCCGATGGACTCGGCACCGGAGGGGACAGGGTCGATCTGCCCGACTGGATCACCGGCTCTGACCTGTTGGTCCGCGCCCACGGCGCTGGCCGCCGACGCGCACGGTGACGAGCGGCGGGCCACCGACCGCGCCCCGTTCCTCGACCACGTCACGGAGGTCGCCGGCATCCTGCACGAGGCCGGCTTCGACGACCACCTCGTGGCCGCCGGCCTGCTGCACGATGCGGTGGAGCGCGGGACGCTGAGCGAGGCCGGGCTCCGCGATGCGATGGACGACGAGATCAGCGAGCTCGTGCTCGCCCTCACCGAGGACGCGACGATCGAGTCCTTCGCCGAACGCAAGGAGGCCCTGCGCGAGCAGGTGAAGGCCGCCGGGGCGCCCGCGGTGACGATCTTCGCGGCGGACAAGCTTTCCGACATCCGCGGCTTGGCGCGTGGCGTCGAGCGGTTCGAGGACTCGATCGAGGAACGCATGGGCACCACCGTCGACGGGATGGCGGGCCACTACGAGGAGAGCGTGGCGATGATCGAGGAGGGCTCCCCGGGCTCGCCGTTCATCCCCGTGCTGCGCGACGCCCTCGCGGACCTGCGCGCGAGCGAGGGCGGGACGACCGGGGCCGGTGGGCCTCGATACGCCGATGCCGTCCGCCATTCGGGCTGGACGCCGGTCGCCGACTGAGCGGGTCTAGGCGAGCAGCTCGAGCAGGATCGCCGCCTCCTCCTCGTCGGCTCCGAGGTAGGCGGCTCGGATCACCGCCCAGGCGCGCATCCGACGCTGGTCGAGGCCCGCATCCGCGAACGCCGCCAGCCGCCGGCGCGTGACGTCGGGAGTCATCCGCGACCCGATCGGATTCCAGAGGAACGACGGGATGTCGTACTCCGGCTCGCCCAGCATCGGCTTCGGGTCGATGGCCACATAGCGGTCGCCGGCGTCGAGGATGTTGTGGTGGTGGAGGTCGCCGTGGATGAGCACCGCGCGCCCGGCGCCCAGCTCGGCGAAGAGCTCCCGCGCGCGCGGGATCAGCTCGCTGCCCGGGCCCGCGGCGCGCTCGGCCTCGTCGAGCCAGGGGCCGACGTGATCGCCGATCCACCGAAACGGCTCCCCGGCCGGTCTCCAGAGCCGCCGAGCGACGTCGACGGCGATCGCCGTCGCCCGCGCCTCGGGCAGGTTGGAGAGGTCATCGCCCGGCACGGCGCGCTCGAGCAGCAGGGCGCGGCGCTCCTCGTCGCGGCGCAGCAGGCGCACGGCGCCGTCACCGTCCCACATCGTGAGCGCCTCGGCCTCGTGCTCGGACTCGTCGTCGTGTGCCGGGCGGAGCTTGAGCACCGCGGAGTCACCGACGGCGGCGACGTAGGAGTAGTTGGAGCTCGGGAATGCCGCCCCGAGCTCGAGCCCCCAATCGTGGGCCACCGCCAGCGCGAGCGATTCCTCCTCGCGCAGCCGTGGATCGGGGCGGTCTGGATCCGTCACTTCGGTAGTCGGCGAATCGTCACAGAACGCGGGCGCGCGGGTCGATAAGTTGCCCGACGTGCGCACACTAGTGTCGTTGGTCGCCGGTCGACGGTCCAAGTGGGTGGTGATCGCCATCTGGATCGTTGCCGTCGTCGTCATGATGCCGCTCGGCAGCAAGCTCGCGGACGAGACCCGCGATGACACCGCCTCGTTCCTCCCCGAGAGCGCCGAGTCGACCCGCGTGGTCGAGCTGCTCGACTCCCGCTTCCCGCAGAAGGAGACGACGCAGGGCCTGATCGTCTACCACCGCGACGGCGGGCTCACCGAGGCCGACAAGGCGAAGATCGCCGAGGACGCCGACAAGCTCGCCGCCACGCCGCACGACGAGCTGCCGCTGGTCACGCCCCCGACGCAGCCCTTCGGCAAGGAGGGCGAGCCGGTCAAGGGCCTTGTCTCCCAGGACGGCTCGCTCGCCTACACGGTGCTCACCGTCCCGACCGACTTCGAGAACTCGTCCGACTGGGGCACGCTCGTCCGCGACACGACCGGCTCCGAGGACAACGGGATGGACATCAAGCTCACGGGCGACCTCGGCTTCAGCACCGATGCGAGCGACGTCTTCAGCGACATCGACACCAAGCTGCTCTTGGCCACGGTGCTGCTCGTCCTCGTCCTGCTCGGCGCGATCTACCGGTCGGTGCTGGTCGCGCTGACGCCCGCTGATCGTCGTCTTCTTCGCCTACACGATCGCCCAGGGCTTCATCTACCTGCTCGCGAAGAGCGGCGCGACCGTGTCCTCGAACTCGACCTCGATCCTGATCGTGCTCATGTTCGGGGTCGGCACCGACTACTGCCTGCTGTTGGTCTCGCGATTGCGCGAGGAGCTACGCCGAACCGAGGACAAGCACGCGGCGATGCAGCAGGCGCTGAGCCGCTCCGGGCCGGCGATCCTCGCCAGCGGGCTGACCGTGACGCTGGCGATGCTGGTGCTCGTCTTCGCCGACTCGCGCAACACGTCGACCCTCGGCCCGGTGGCCGCGATCGGGGTCGCCAGCGCCCTGCTCGCCGGCCTCACCCTGCTGCCGTCGCTGCTGACGATCTTCGGCCGCCGCGGGTTCTGGCCGCGGCGACACACGGTCGCCTACGACCCCGAGCATGCCGACGGAGCAGAAGCCGGGGGCGTGGCGGCGGTTCGGCGACAGGGTGCTCTCGCGACCTGGGCCGGCTGTGCTGGTGACGGTCGGCGTCTTCGTGGCCGGGGCGCTCGGCCTGCTCGCGTTCAAGGTCGACTACTCGACCACGACCTTCTTCAAGAAGTCGGTCGAGAGCGTCGAGGGCTTCAAGCTGCTCGAGGACGCGTTCCCGCCCGGCGTGCTCTCGCCGATGACGATGCTGGTCGAGTCGGAGGACGGTGCCGTGACCAAGCAGCAGATCGCGGCCGCCGCCCAGGCGGCGCAGGGCGTCGACGGGGTGTCGTCGGCGACGCCCACGCCGCAGAGATCGACCGACGGGACGATCGGCACGGCGGCGATCATCCTCGCCCAGGATCCGTTGACCAAGTCGTCGCTCGGGCATCGTGCCGGAGATCCGCGACGCCGTGAAGGACTCGGTGCCCGGCGCCACCGTGCTCGTCGGCGGCGGCAGCGCGATCCAGTACGACTTCGACCAGGCGACCGAACGCGACCTGAAGGTGATCGTGCCGCTGGCGCTGCTCGTGATCACGATCATCCTCGCGATCCTGCTGCGGGCGCTGATCGCGCCGCTGGTCCTGATCGCGAGCGTGATCCTCTCGTTCCTCTGCACGCTCGGGCTCTCGATCCTGTTCATCCGCTTCGTGGTCGGCGACGCCGGGCTCGACGCCTCGATCCCGACCTTCGCGTTCATCTTCCTCGTGGCGCTCGGGATCGACTACACGATCTTCCTCATGGCACGCGTGCGCGAGGAGGCGCGCGTTCACGGGACCAGGGAGGGGATGCTCCGCGCCATCGCGGCCACGGGCCCGGTGATCACCAGCGCCGGGGTGATCCTCGCCGGCACCTTCTCGGTGCTGATGACCCTGCCGGTCACCTTCACGTTCGATCTCGGCTTCATGGTCGCGCTCGGGATCCTGCTCGACACCTTCATCGTCCGCACGATCATGGTCCCGGCCGCGGTCGAGCTGATCGGCGACAAGATCTGGTGGCCGTCGACCGCCTCCGGCGGCACGCGGATGTTCCACGATCGGGCCGAGGCCGAGCCCGGCCCCCCGGCCGAGCCGGAGGCCGAGACCGCGGCCTAATCGAGGAGCCGTCGGCGGCTCAGCCGCCGAAGAAGCTCACGTGCCACCACTCGCTGGGGGCGGAGATCTTGCCCCAGCCGTAGGCGCCGCCGATCGAGTCGATCACCGAGCGCATGTCCTCGGTCGGCAGATCGACCGCGGTGCCGAAGTTGTGCTCGGACGTGCCGGGTGGGTTCGCGGGCGCGCCGGTCCCGTCCAGGTACTGCTGGTAGAGCGCGGCCTGCTGGTCGTAGGTCCGGTAGGCGCTCAGCGGGCCGCCCGGGTAGAGGTCGACGCCGTAGTTGTTGAGCGAGTCCTCGCGCATCGAGTTCCAGGCCGAGGCCGCGTCGCTGCGCAGGTAGAGCGTCCCGTACGGCGAGTCGACCGAGCCCAGCGGCACGCCGTCGCTGGTCGCCGCCGTCGAGCTCGTCGCCGCAGGCACCTGGAGCGTCTGGCCGACGATGAGCATCGAGTCCTCGGCGAGCCCGTTGTAGCTCGCCAGGCTCGAGACCGTGATCCCGTTCGCCGCCGCGACCGACGAGAGGCTCTCGCCGGCGACCACGACGTGGCCGCCGGCGCTCGACGAAGTCGTGGAGGTGGAGGTGGCCGTCGAGCTCGTCGCCGCAGGCACCTGGAGCGTCTGGCCGACGATGAGCATCGAGTCCTCGGCGAGCCCGTTGTAGCTCGCCAGGCTCGAGACCGTGATCCCGTTCGCCGCCGCGACCGACGAGAGGCTCTCGCCGGCGACCACGACGTGGCCGCCGGCGCTCGAAGTCGTTGTGGTCGTGGTCGACGTCCCGCCGACCTCGGTCGCCGAGGGCACTTGAAGCGTCTGGCCGGTAATCAACAGCGTGTCCTCGGCGAGGCCGTTCCAGCTCGCGAGGCTGCTCACCGAGATCCCGTTCGCGACGGCGATCGATGACAGGCTCTCGCCCGAGACGACTACGTGGGACACGGCTGCGCTCGCCGGGGATGCCCAGGCCACGAGGGCCGCGAGTAGGCTGGCGAGCATTACCCCCAGGTGCGAACGGCGCACTGAATGCTCCTTTGATCGGGTTCCCGATCACGCTTTCCGGCGGCCGGTGGGTCCCCTGCCCGAAAGCGCTCTTATGTGTCCTGCAACCGGCCTTTCAGCGCTACCGTCGTCGTGTGCAGGCGGTCCACATCGGTTGCTCGGGCTGGAATTACGCCGAATGGCGCGGGCTCGTATACCCCGAGGGCCTGCCGCAGCGGCGCTGGCTCGAGTACTACACGACCCGCTTCGACACGGTTGAGGTCAACGCGACGTTCTACCGGCTGCCGAAGCGCGAGACCGTCAAGCACTGGCGCGAGGTCGCGCCCGACGGGTTTCAGTTCGCGATCAAGGCGAGCCGCTATCTCACCCACATCAAGCGCCTGCGCGAGATGCCGAAGTACCTGCCGCGGCTCCTGGAGCAGCTCGACCCGCTCCTCGGCACGCCGAAGATGGGGCCGATGCTGTGGCAGCTCCCCGAGAGCTTCCAGCGCGACGACGATCGCCTGGCCGCGGCGCTGCCGGCGTTTGGTCCGTGCCGGAACGCGATCGAGTTCCGGCACGAGAGCTGGTTCTGCGAGCCGGTGTACGAGTTGCTGCGCGCGCACGGGGTCGCGCTTGTGTTCGGCGACCATCCAGAGCGCCCGTTTCAGTCGCTGGAGCCCACCGCCGACTGGATCTACATCCGCCTCCACCATGGGTCCCGTGGCCGGCGCGGGAACTACTCGCCGGCCGAGCTCGAGACCTGGCGCCGCCGGATCGCCGCATGGCGCGCCAAGCGCGAGGTCTACCTGTACGCGAACAACGACTGGGAGGGCTTCTCGGCCAGGAACGCGACCTTGCTGAAGGAGCGCTTGCGTTAACGACAGCCCGCTGGCGGGTAGCAAGGGGCCATGGAGCTTTCGCTACTTCTCATCGTCATCGGCATCATTCTCGCCGTGCTCGTGAGCTACGCGCTGGGTATCGCGTGCATCCTGATCGGCCTCGTCCTGCTGATCTGGCCGCGAATTTCCGGGGCGCGCACGAGTCGCGTCTGAGCGCCTGACCTAGGCCCGCTCGACCTTCGAGCCGAGCGCCTGCGCGCGGGCGATCGCCTCGGGGTCGTGCAGGTGGCATTCGACCTCGACCCCGTCGATGTCGAGCCGGCGCGGTTCGAGGCCCTCGTGGAAGGACACCTCGACCCCGCGGTCGACGACCTTGGTCTCGGCGACGCCCTTCCACAGCGGGTCTTCGGGGGCGTCCTTGTGCATCGCGTCGAAGACCTGCTCGGCGTTCTCGCCGGAGTGACCCCCGGATGAGGGGAGCACCGTCTCAAACGACGCCTGGTCGAGCTCGTCCAGGTCCCCGATCAACTCGCGTTCGGCCTCGTACTCGGCCTCCGGCAGCTTCGTCCACCGCGTCTCGAGCACGTTGCGCAGGTCGCGGCTCTCCCAGCCGCAGACCTCAAAGGCCTTCGGGCACCGGGGGTGGAAGCGACAGCCGAGGGGCGGCGCGACCGCGTCGGGGATCTCGCCCCGCGGCAGGTCGCGCGGCACCGAGCGGCGCGGATCGGGCTCCGGGATCGCCCGCAGCAGCGACTGCGTGTACGGGTGCTTGGGGTCGGCGTAGATCTGCTCGGCGGGGCCGAGCTCGACGATCCGGCCGAGGTACATGATCGCGATCCGATCGCAGAAGAACTTCGCCGTCGCGAGGTCGTGGGTGATGTACACGTAGGTCAGGTCGAGCTCGGTCTTGAGCTCGATCATCAGCTCGAGGATCTTCGCCCGCACGCTCATGTCGAGCATCGAGACCGGCTCGTCGGCGACCAGGATGTCGGGACCGAGGACGATCGCCCGCGCGAGCACGGCGCGCTGCTTCTGGCCGCCGGACAGGTCGGGCGGGTACTTGTCGGAGAACTGCGACGCGGGCGCGAGGCCGACTCGCTCCAGCGCCTCGGCGACGCGGCGCTCGCGGTCGCCCTTGCCCTCGGCGATGCCGTGGAAGCGCAGCGGGTCGCCGATCGCGGCGCCGATCGTCATCGCCGGGTTCAACGACGCGTGCGGGTCCTGGAAGACGATCTGGAGGCGTCGGCGCAACGGTCGCATCTCGCCCTCGCTGAGGCCCGTGATCTCGTCACCCCGCAGCTTGATGCTCCCGGAGGTCGCCGGCACGAGGCCGAGCATCGTTCGCCCGAGCGTCGTCTTGCCCGAGCCGGACTCCCCGACCAGACCGAGGACCTCGCCGTGACGGAGATCGAAGCTGACCCCGTCGACCGCGGCCACCGAACCGGACTCGCGGCCGCGCAGGCGGTCGACGAAGGACCCCCGCACCGAGTAATGGGTGAACAGGTCACGGATCTCGATCAACGGCTCGCCGTCCGCCGGGGGCCGGCCATCGTTGGGGACCTGCGTTTGGGCTTCCATCATGCCTCCTCCGCCACGGCGATCTCGCCCTTCTCGAGCGGCTCGCGGCCGCCCTCCGGGACCTCGTCCTCGGGCCCGTGCAGCCAGCAGGCGACGCGCTGGCCGCCCCCGGCGATTACCTCCGGCGGCTGGCGCTGCGGGCAGACGGTCATCGCGTCGGGGCAGCGCGGGTGAAAGCGACAGCCAGGGGGCGGGTCGATCAGGTTCGGCGGCGCCCCCGGGATGTAGTTGAGGCCGGTGGTCCGCAGCGAGATCGTCGCCCGCAGTAGCTCTCGTGTATACGGGTGCGCCGGCTCGGTGAACACCTCGCGCGCGTCGCCCTCCTCCGCGATCCGCCCCGCGTACATCACCGCGACCCGGTTGCAGGCCTCGGCGACGATCCCCAGGTTGTGGGTGATCAGCAGCAGGCCGGTGTCGAAGTTCTCGCGCAGGTCGGCGAGGATGCCGAGGATCTGCGCCTCGACGATCACGTCGAGGGCGGTCGTGGGCTCGTCGGCGATGAGCAGGCTCGGCTCGAGCACCAGCGCGAGGGCGATCATGATCCGTTGGCGCATGCCGCCGGAGAACTCGTGCGGGTACTGCTTGAAGCGGGTCGGCGGGATCCCCATCCTGGCCAGCGTCTCGAGCGCCAGCTTGCGCATCTCCTCCTTGTCCATTCCGGGGCGATGGGTGCGGAGGGTCTCGAGAAAATGGCTCTCGATCGTGTGCAGGGGGTCGAGCCGGGTCATGGGCTCCTGAAAGATCAGCCCGAGGTCGGGACCGCGCAGATCGCGGAGCTCGTCGGGATCGAGGCCCGCGATGTTGCGACCCTGATACAGCACCTCGCCGGCGACGCTCGCGTTCTTCGGCAACAGGCCAAGGATCCCGCGCCCGAGGGTCGACTTGCCGCAGCCGGACTCGCCGACGAGGCCGACGGTCTCGCCGCGGTTGATCTCGAATGTGATCCCGTCGACCGCGCGCACGGGATCGCCGCCGGTCCCGTACCAGACTCGGAGCCCGCGGACGTCGATGACCGGCCCCTGCTCACTCACGGTTCACCTCTCGCGCAGTCGCCGCCGTGGCGCCCGCCGGCGCTCCGGCAGGCCCCGCCGGCGGCAGCTCGACCGCTTCCTCCTCGGGAATCTCCGGCGCGTCGATCGGTCGCTCGCGGACGAGCGGGTTGAGCGTGTCGTTGATCCCCTCGCCGACAAGGGTGAAGCCCGTGATCAGGAGCACGATTGCGAGGCCCGGGAAGAGCCCGGTCCACCAGATGCCCGCGCCGGCGTCGTCGATTGCCCGCTGCAGGTCGTAGCCCCACTCGGACGCCTCGGTCGGTTGGATCCCGTAGCCGAGGAAGCCCAGCGCCGCGAGGGTGCCGATCGCGTCGGCGGCGTTCAGGGTGGCGATCGCGGGCACGTTCTGGATCACGTTGAAGAACACGTAGCGACTGATGATCGTCCGTCGCGGGGCGCCGAGGGCGCGCGCCGCCTCGACGTAGTTCTCCTCGCGGACGCTGATCACGTGATTGCGGACGACGCGGAAGTACTGCGGGATGTAGACGATCGTGATTGCGATGGCCGCCGAGAAGATGCCCTGCCCGATCGAGGATGAGAGCAGGAACGCGATCACGATCGCGAGCAGGATGTACGGGAAGGCGAAGAGGGCGTCCATGATCAGGACCAGGCCCCGGTCGAGCCAGCCGCCGACGTAGCCGGAGATGAGCCCGAGTGGGACGCCGATCAGCAGCGAGAGGGTGACTGCTACGACCACGACCTCGATCGCCGTGCGGGCGCCCCAGATGATCCGCGAGAGCACGTCGGTCGACTGGACCGTGGTGCCGAAGAGGTGCGCGGAGTCGGGGCTCCCCTGCTTGGGGAAACGCCCCGCCGAGTCGGCGACCTGATCGAAGCCGAAGGGGGCGATCTGCGGAGCGAAGATCGCCAGGATGAGGAAAAAACCGACGATCAGGATCCCGCTGATCAGCATCCACTTCGTTAGCCCGCGCGCCTCGAGCATCGGCCGCAGCGTGCGCGGGAACCGAATCATCAGTACCTCACCCTCGGGTCGACCATGGCGTTGACCATGTCGATCAGGACCGAGATCACGACCACCGCGAGAGCGAAGACGGTGATGATCCCCTGCACCGCGATGTAGTCCCGCTCATCGAGGTAGCGGACCAGCTCGGCGCCGATCCCGGGCCAGTTGAACGTCTGCTCGGTGACCACGGCACCACCGAGCAGAATCGCGAACTGGAGCCCGGCGACGGTGATCACCGGCACCATCGCGTTGCGGAAGGCGTGGTGGAAGACGACCCGCCGCTCGGAGATGCCGCGCGCCCGCGCCGCCTCCACGTAGTCGCCCTTCATCGTCTGCAGCAGGTTCACGCGCACGAGCCGGATCATCACGCCGCTGACGACCAGCCCGAGGGTGACCGCGGGCAGGATCAGATGCTCGACGCAGTCCCAGAACGCCGACCAGTTGCCCGAGATCAGCGAGTCGATCAGATAGAGGTGGGTGACCTTCGAGAGCTCGAAGTCGACGATCGGGCTCGCGCGCCCGGAGGTGGGTAACCCGAGCGCCGGCGCGATCCAGATCTGGGCCAAGAAGCCCAGGAAGAACACTGGGGTCGCGTAGATGATGATGCCGAACATCCGGCCCCCGAAGTCGATCGGGCCGTCGCGGTATGTCCCGGCTAAGAGCCCGACCCCGATCCCGACGACCAGGGTGACCATGAACGCAAAGAAGGTGAGCTCGACGGTCGCGGTGCCGTTGTCGACGATGATCGAGGTGACCGTGCGGTTGTCGGTCAGCGTCGTCCCGAGGTCGAGCGTGAACACGTCCCCGAGGTACTCGACGTACTGCTCGAGGATCGGTTTGTCGAAGCCGGCCGCGTGCCGCCGCTGGTCGAGCTCCTGTTGCGAGAGCCGGCCGCCGAGCGCCGACTGGATCGGGTCGCCCGGGGCGACCCGCATCAGCAGGAAAACCATCGTCAGCAGGATGAGAACGGTCGGGATCGCGAGCGCCAAGCGCGTCAGCGCGTAGCGGCGCAGCGAGGTGCCGTGAGCCATCAGGTAAGGGTCATTCGTCGTTCGTCATCAGGCGTTCGGGCATCTTCGCGCTCTCGAACGACGAACGACGAGCGACGCGGGGCGCCCGCGAGGCCTATACCCCGCGAGCGCCCGAATCGCACTTCGAATTCCTACGAATCCTTCGTGATCAGCCAGAACCGGAAGATGAACGCCGGGTCGAAGGTGTCCTCGACCCCGTTCACCCCGTCGCGGACCGCGGCGACCTGATCGCCCTCCCAGATCGGGATGTTCGGCGCTTCCTCCGCCGAGATCTGCTGGATCTTGTCGAACGCCGCCTGGCGCGTTGCGTCATCGGTCGACGCCTTCTCGATCGCCAGCTGCTTCTGGATCTCCGGGTTGTCGTAGTGGATGTTCAGGAAGCTGGTGTTCGACAGGAAGTTCCCGACGTAGTCGTCCGGGTCCGGATAGTCCGGGAACCAGCCGAGCTGGAACTGCGGGTACTTGTCCGTGAACGCCGCCTCCGAGTACTGGTTCCACTCGGTCGACTTCAGGGTCACGTCGAACAGCCCGGACTCGTCGAGCTGGCGCTTGATCTCGGCGTACTCGTCGCCGGACGAGGGCCCGTAGTGCGAGGGGGTCCACCAGACCTCGAGCGGCACCGGGGTCTTGACGCCGGCGTCGTCGAGGATCTGCTTCGCGGCATCGACGTCGGGCTCGCCGTACTTGTCCTTGAACGCCTCCGTGTGGAACGGGAGGCTCGCCGGAATCATCGAGTACAGCGGCTTGACGGTGCCGTTGTAGACGTTGTCGACGATCGACTGACGGTCGATCGTCTGGGCGACGGCCTGACGGACCGCGAGCTTCTCCGCGTCGGTGTCACCCGGCTGCAGATCGAGGTTGAAGTTGAGGTAGCGGATCTCCGCGCCCTCACCCTGGACGACGCTGACGCCGTCGGCGCCCTTGAGGTCCTCGAGGTCGGTCGGCGAGAGGCTGCGGTAGGCGACGTCGACGTCGCCCTGCTCGACCGCCAGCTTCAGCGCCGAGGCCTTGTCGAAGTACTGGATGATCGCCGTGTTGGTCTGCGCCGGGTCCTCGCCCTTGTACTGGTCATTGGCTTGGAGCACCGTCTGCTGGCCGGGCTCGTACTGCTCGACCGTGTACCGGCCGGAGCCGACCACCGAGTTGTCGTCCTGGAGCTTGTCCGCGGGGTAGCTGTCAGACGGGACGATCGCGAACGAGCCGGTGGCGAGCACCGACGGCCAGGTCGCGTCCGGCTCCTTGAGGTTGAAGACCACGGTGTCCTTGTCCGGGGCCTCGACGCTCTTCATGTTCGCGAGCAGCGAGGAGGCGCCGTTCGGATCCGCGATGTCGATGTTGCGCTCGAACGAGAACACGACGTCCTCGGCGTCGAGGGTCGAGCCGTCCGAGAACACGTTGCCCGAGCGCATCTTGCACTCATAGGTGGTGTCGTCGGTGAACTTGCACGACTCGGCCGCCTCCGGCAAGGGCTTGGTTTCGCCCGGCGGGAACTGGAGCAGGTTCTGGTAGATGTTGTAGCCGATGTCGTAGGAGGGGAGGTCGTACATCCCCGCCGGGTCGAGCGAGATCGGCTGGTCCGTGGTTCCGCGGATGATCGTGTCCGAGCTTCCGCCGCTCGATCCTGAATCACTCCCGCAGGCCCCCAGGCCCACTCCGATCGCCACGGCGGCCGTCGCCGCGGCAAAGAACCGACTCATACGAGGCATGTCTTTCCTCTCCCTCTCGAGGTTTGAACTTGTAGACGCATAACACTTCTCACGCTGCGACCGCCGCCGGCTCCGGCCGGTCGACGGGATGGTGGCAGGCGGCCCAGTGCCCCCCGCCGTAGTCGATAAGCGGTGGCTCGACCTCCGCGCAGATCTCGGTCGCCCGCGGGCACCGCGTGTGGAAGCGGCAGGCGGACGGCGGGTTCGCCGGGCTCGGCACGTCGCCCTCGAGCACGATGTGCTCGCGCTCGGCGTTCGCGCGCGGGTCCGGGATCGGCACCGCGGCCAGCAGCGAGACCGTGTACGGGTGGATCGGCCGCGCGTAGACCTCGTCCGCGGGGCCGATCTCGACGATCTTCCCGAGGTACATGACCGCGATCCGGTCCGCCACGTGGCGGACGACGCCGAGGTCGTGGGCGACGAAGACGTAGGTGAGGTCGAACTCGCCCTGGAGGTCCTCGAGCAGGTTGATGATCTGCGCCTGGATCGAGACGTCGAGGGCGGAGACCGGCTCGTCCGCGACGATCAGCGTCGGCTTCAGCGACAGCGCTCTGGCGATCCCGATCCGCTGGCGCTGGCCGCCGGAGAACTCGTGCGGGTAGCGGTTGTAGTGCTCGGGGTTGAGCCCGACCGTCTCCAGCAGCTCCTGGACCGCGGGCCGCACGTCGTTGCCCTTGACGATCCCGTGCAGCCGCATCGGGTCGCCGATGATCTGCGCCACGCGCTTGCGCGGGTTCAGCGACGCGTAGGGGTCCTGGAAGATCATCTGCATCTTCGGCCGCAGCGAGCGCAGGTTGCGGGTCGAGAGCCCGGTGATCTCCTGGCCCTCGAAGCGGACCGAGCCCGAGGTCGGCGGGATCAGCTGCAGCACCGAGCGGCTCAGGGTCGACTTGCCGCAGCCCGATTCGCCGACCAGGCCCAGGGTTTCGCCGGCGTTGACCGCGAACGAGACGTCGTCGACCGCGCGCACGCGGCCGATCTCCTTGTCGAAGATGATCCCCGCCTTGATCGGGAAGTGCTTGACGAGGTGGTCGACCTCGAGGATCGTCTCGCCGCCACGTCTGGGTGGCCTCGATGGCCGCGACCGACGGGGCGGCGACGTCGCCGGTGCGGTCATGGTCGCCCTCACGCGCCACCTCGATCGCGACTGGGCTCGTGACCCTCGTTCATGCGGCGGGCGCCTCGAGCCCGATGTCGCCGCCCTCGATGACGCGGAGCGTCTGCTTCTGCGCCGGCGGCAGCCAGCAGCGGTCGGAGTGGCCCGGCTGGGCGACCCGCTGCTCGAGCGGCGGGTGCTGCGTGCAGCGGCTGAACGCGTGCGGGCAGCGGTTGCGGAAGTGACAGCCCTCGGGCGGGCTGATCAGCGACGGCGGCTGGCCGGCGATCTGGGCCAGCCTCACCGTGCGCGGCCTGTCGATCCGCGTCAGCGAGCCGAGCAGCCCCCACGTGTAGGGGTGCTGGGGGTCATAGAAGATCTGGTCCAGGGTCCCCGACTCGACCACCTCGCCCGCGTACATCACCTGCACGCGGTCGGCGACCTCGGCGACGACGCCGAGATCGTGGGTGATCATGATCATCGCCATGTCGAACTCCACGCGCAGGCTCTCGAGCAGGCGCAGGATCTGCGCCTGGGTGGTGACGTCGAGCGCCGTCGTCGGCTCGTCGGCGATCAGCAGCTGCGGGTCGTTGGTGAGCGCCATCGCGATCATCGCCCGCTGGCGCATGCCGCCGGAGAACTCGTGCGGGTACTCGCCGGCGCGCCGCTCGGGATCCGGGATCCCGACGAGCCCGAGGAGCTCGACGGCGCGCGCCATGGCGTCCTCATTGCTCAGGTCGCGGTGCACCTGGATCGCCTCGACCAGCTGCTTGCCGACCTTGTAGAAGGGATGCAGGGACGAGAGCGGGTCCTGGAAGATCATCGAGATCCGGTTGCCACGGACCGTCACGCAGGTCGTCGGAGGACATCTGGATCAGGTCGTTGCCCTCGAAGTGGATCTGCCCGGTGATCTCCGCGTTTGGCGACCGCGTGAGCCCGAGGATCGTCAGGTTGGCGACGCTCTTGCCGGAGCCGGACTCGCCGACGATCCCCAGGGTCTCGCCCTTGCCGAGCTCGAACGAAACGCCGTCGACCGCCTTGACGATCCCGTCGTCGGTGTCGAAGTGGACCTTGAGGTCCTCGACCTTGATCAGCGGCTACCGCTCACTGGTAACGCACCCGCGGATCGAGGTAGGCGTAGGCGATGTCGACGACCAGGTTGAGGATGACGATGAAGAAGGCGCCGAAGAGCGTGATCCCCTGGATCATCGGCAGATCGGAGCGCTTGATCGCGTTGAAGGTCTCGGCGCCGACGCCCGGGATGTTGAACACCGTCTCGGTCAGGATCGCGTTGCCGGCGAGCAGCACGGCGACGTCGAGCCCGAGCAGGGTGATGATCGGGGTGATCGCGCTGCGCAGGGCGTGGGTCATGATCACCTTGCGTTCCGGCAGCCCCTTGGCGCGCGCGGTCCGGATGTAGTCCTCGCCCATCACGTCGATCATCTGCGAGCGTAAGTAGCGGGCGTAGATCGCCGCCGTCGCCGCCGCGAGAACGAACCACGGCAGCAGCATCGAGCCGACCCTGCCGATGAAGTCGTCGGCCTCGGCGTAGCTGCCGATGCCGGGGAAGATCGGGAACACCCCGACGTCCTGGGCGAACAGATACAGCGCCACCAGCCCGAGCCAGAACACCGGCGCGGAGATGAACGCCAGCGTGGTGATCATCGTGGTCCGATCGAGGAGCGAGCGGCTCTTGACCGCGGAGATGATCCCGGTCGGGATCGCGATCGCGAGCCAGATGATCACGGACCCGATGACCAGCAACACGGTCGCCGGCAGGTCGGAAATGATCACGTCCTTGACGTCGGCGTTCGACTGGTAGCTGTGGCCGAAGTAGAACGGTCCGTGGGCGTCGGTGCCCGGAAGATCGAGGGGCGTGAACACGCCCTTGATGTAGATCCAGAACTGGGTCAGGACCGAGTGGTCGAGGCCCAGCGATTCGCGGATCGCCTGGATCTGGTCCTGGTTGGCCTGGCGCCCGGCGCGCAGCGCCGCCGGGTCGGCCGAGGGGAAGACGTAGAAGAGGATGAAGACGACCGCGCTGACCAGGATCAGCAGCAGGAACGACCAGAGCAGGCGTCGGATTATGTAGCGGGCCATCTGCGGTGGGGGGCGAGAGCGGGACCCGCCGCCGGCCGGCGGCGGGTCCCTTCTCGCTTCTCAGGTGCTGGGTACTCCTATCCCTACTTCAGCGACGTGAACGAGAGGTCCCAGTTCGCGTTCGACTTGTTGATCACTCCGGCCACGTCAGCCGAGGCGATGTTCGCCTGGTTGTCCCAGACCCACGGAACCGCCGGGGCCTGCTCGTTGATCAGCGTGTCGACGTCACCCCAGGCCTGTCGGCGCTCCACCGGGTCGTCGACAAGTCTGGCTTGCGCCATCGCCTTGTTGACCGCCGGCACGTTGAGCTGTGGCCAGTTGGAGTTGTTCTCCGGGTTGATCGTGCTGCCGTTGAACGGCACGTCGATCATCGCCTGTCCGTCGTTGAAGTCCTTCAGCCAGCCCACGTTGGGGCAGACGTCCGGTGCGTTGGACGGAACGCTGCAGAACTTCGTGTACATGATGTCGTGCGTCACCTTCTGGAAGTTGACGTCAAAACCCATCTCCTCGAGCTGACTGTTGAACACTTCCGCGGTGTCGGACCCTGGAGGCGAGTCGTCACCGACCATGGTGATCTCGCACTCGGAGCCCTCGCACTTACCACTCGACATCCCGGCCTTCTTGAAGTACGCGGCCGAGACCTCGGGATCGCCGTTGGGGTTGGCCAGATAGTCGAGGCCAGTGCCCTCGAGCCCGCCGGCTTCCTCGAAGCCGGGGAAGTCGGGCGGCAGGTAGTGCGTTGCCACCGGCCCGACGAGCTCGCCGCCGCGCGTGTTGCGCAGGTCCGTGCGGTTGGAGCCGGCGATCACCGCCTTGCGGATGTTGATGTCGTCGAACGGGGGCTTTTGCGTGTTGAGCGCGATGTAGCGGTTGCCGCCGCTCGGAGTGACGGTCAGCTGGCCGGGATCGCTCTCGGTTGCCGCCTGCTTGATCACGCTCGGCGGAGCCGAGAAGTCGCCGTTGACCTCGGCGCTCCCCGTGAGCACCTTCTTGCCGGCGGAGACGGTGTCGGCAAAGCCCTCCTGGATGGTGATGTCGTCCAGGTACGCGGGCCGGAAGTCCGCGTCGGACGCCTTCCAGTTCGGGTTCCGAATCAGGTGGATTTCCTTGTTCGGCGTGTACTGATCGATCATGTACGGCCCGCTCGACAGCTGATGCTCGCCGTAGGTCGACGGGTTCTCGGTGTCGTACTGCTCGGCGTACTCCTCCGGAACGGGAGCCGAGACCGGCAGCGTCAGCGCGCCGATCACGCCCAGCGACGACGTGTCTTCGAGCTTGATCACCAGCGTCGTGTCGTCCGGCGCCGTGATCCCGCTGATGTCGGGTGCCCCGGCGGTCGGGTTGGCCTGGGCCTCCTTGATCGCCTTGTGCATGCCCACGACGCCCGAGAGGTAGTTCTGCACGAAGCCGTTCGGGACGCCGGGCAGCAGCGCGCGCTCGATCGCGTACTTGACGTCGGCCGCGGTCGCTGCGCGCGGCTTCCAGCTCTGATCGCCGTCGGGCGGCGCGGGCGAGAACATGACGTCGTCGCGCAGCTTGTAGGTGATCGTCTTGCCGTCAGCCGAGACCGTCGGCGCCTCGCTCGCGAACAGCGGCGTGGGCTCCTCGACGTCGGCGGGCGCGTACGCCTCGAGGCTCGACTGGGTGGCCGCGGTGACCATGAACGTGAACTGGTAGTAGGCGGCTCCGGGGTCGATGTAGTCGACATCGGAGGCCGCGATCACGGTCATGTCCCCGCCTTGCTTCGCGCCGTCAGGCGCCGCCGTCGCGGGGGCGAAGTCGCCGCTCGCCGAGCTATCGGCCGTCGTGCTGGAGCTGTCATCGCTGCCGCACGCCGAAACCGTCAGCGCCAAAGCGACGATGGCGCCCAGCGCAAGCATCCATCGAAGCTTGGTTGGCATCGTCCTTCCTTTCTGTTGTGGAACGTGTGTTGGGTTCAAGTCGTCTACCGCTTCTTGCGCGGGTTGAGGGCGTCCTGCATCGCGTCGCCGACGAAGTTGAAGGCGAGCACCGTGAACAGCAGGGCGAGGCCGGGGAAGAGCATGTACCACCAGGCGTCGCTGAAGACGGGGGTCGCGTCGGAGATCATCTGTCCCCAGCTCGGCTGGTCGGTGACGCCGACGCCGAGGAAGGAGAGCGCCGCCTCGTAGAGGATCACCTGCGGGATCAGGATCGAGGCGTAGACGATGATCGGCGCGGTCAGGTTCGGGAGCAGCTCGCGGAAGACGATCCGCATGTTCGAGGCCCCCATCGATCGCGAGGCCTCGACGAACTCCTTTTCGCGCAGCGAGAGCGTCTGCCCGCGCACGATCCGCGCCATGTAGGTCCAGCTCGTGAATGAGATCACCGCGATCACCACCCCGATCCCGGGCTTGATCAAGCCGCCGAGACAGCCGGCGCCGCCGCCGTTGGTCTGACCGAGGGTGCAGGCGGCCGCGAGCCCGGTCGCCAGGAGCAGGTACGGGATCGCGAGGAGCACGTCGACGGAGCGCGAGATGATCGTGTCGGCCCAGCCGCGGAAGTAGCCGGCGATCAACCCGAAGATGATCCCCGCGAGGGTCGCGAGGAAGGTCGCGGCGAAGGCGACGATGAGCGAGACGCGGGCGCCATAGACCGTGCGGCTGAAGACGTCACGGCCGAGCTGGTCGACGCCGAAGAGGTGGTCGGGGGTCGGGCCCGTGGGGGTAGCGAAGAGCGGGTCGAGCGCCGTCGTGTCGCGGAAGTCCGGGTCGGGGGCGTTGAAGATGTCGACGACGACCGGGGCGAAGATCGCGACCAGGATCAGGAGGACGATGAAGACGAGGGAGGCGATGGCGAGCTTGTCCTCGGCGAATCGCCGCCGGAAAAGCTGCCCAGGGGTACGCGGCAGCGTGCCCCCGGCATCGATTTCGGTGAGTTCTGCACCCGCGCCTACTGGCGTCGGGTGGTCCTCGCGAAATTCGCCGGCCTCCAAAGCGCTCCCCCCGCCTCAGTCCAGCCTGTCTCTCATCCGGCGGGGAATCTAGACGAGCGGGGTCACCGTTGCTAGGAAGTTCACGAGTCTCTTACCAGCGCCTTACCTTCGCTCTGATAAGGCAAATTTGTCCTATTCCCCTTCCTTCAACCGCCAGCTCGAGTAATCGTTGCGGTACAGCGGATGGAAGATCGCGCTGTCGGGGTCCATGCGCTCGCTGAAGAAGGTGGCGACCTGCTTGTGGCCCCAGGGGACGACGTAGCTCTGCGGCGGCGAGACCACGTAGCGGTCCAGCCGGCTCCAGTCGGCGACCACGGAGTCCAGGTCGTCGACGGTGCGCAGCCGGTCGATCTCGGAGTTGACGAGCGGGTCGTCGACGTCGCCGGGGTTCGGGTTGTTGGTCGGCTGGATCGAGTCGCCGTCGACGACGACGAAGAAGTCGAGCGGATGCGGGAAGTCCTCGAACCAGGTGTCGAACCCGGTCTGCGCCTTGGTGCGCCGGTCGTTGATCGTCGCGTAGTACCGGTCGGGGGCGACCAGACGCGTCCGGGCGTCGAGCCCGATCTGCTGGAGCGTCGCGGCGTATGCCTCGGTGGCGGCACGCGAGTCGGGGGCCCCGCTGCCCCAGACGGTCACCGGCTCGCCCTCGGCTCCGGCCTGGTGGATCAGCGCCCGGGCACGCCCGAGGTCCCGGTCGGCGAAGCCGTAGGGGCAGGCGACGGTGTCGAGGCGCTCGTCGTAGCCGGGCACGCCGGGCGCGAGCAGGGAGCAGCCGGGCTCCATCGCCCCGGCGTAGAGGCCGGCGAGGGCGCGCCGGTCGACCGCCCAGTTGGCCGCCTCGCGGACGAGCGGGTCGTCGAAGGGAGCGCGTCGCTGGTTGAGGAAGAAGTAGTAGGTGGAGGCGGTCGAGTGCTCGGTGTAGCGGCCGACCGCGCGGTCGAGAATCTCGGGCATCAGGTCGGCGGGCGGTGGGTCCTGCATGGAGTCGAGCCTGTTGTCGAGGACGTCCTGGACCTGGTCGGTGACGCTGCCGATGATCTCGGTTGTGATGCGCGGGATGTTTCCCGTCGGGATGTCGGGGATGTCGAGGTCGGCGAAGTTCGGCGTTTGCTCGAGCACGAACTGGCTGCCGGGATCGGACTCGGTGATCTCGTACGGGCCCACGCCGGGCGGCGGGTCGGCGCTGAGGTCTCGAAACGGCGTCCCGGCCGGGACCGGGGCGGCGAAGACGAGCGCCAGGGCGTTGGCGAAGGTGGCATCGGGCTGGGTGAGCCTGATCGTGATCTCGCCCGACTCGTCGTCGGCGTCGATGCCGCTGATGTCGGCGTCCGGATCGTCCCCGCGGGCGTAGGCCGCCGCCCCCTCGATGCCCGCATAGAAGGGCGCGCCGCCGGAGTCGAGCGTGAGCACCCGCTTGATCGCGTGCTCGAAGTCCGACGCCTTGACCTCGGTGCCGTCGGAGTAGAGGAGCCCCTTGCGCAGCGTGAGCGTGTAGGTGCGGCCGTCGTCGGAGATCTCCGGCAGGTCGGAGGCGAGCCCACCGATCAGCTCGGCACCCTTCTCGCCCTCGTCGCGCCGGTAGGTGAGCAGCGGGGTGTAGACGAGCCAGGTCGCCTGCAGACCACCGACGTCGAACGCGAGCGCCGGGTCGAGGCTGTTGGGCTGCGAGGTCGCCGAGATCGTGATCTCATCCGTCGGCTCCTCCTCGGAGCCGCAGGCCGGGAGCGCGACGGCGACGGCGAGGGCCAGCGCGGCGGCGAGCAGCCGCCGGCGAGAGGAAGCGACCGCGCTCACCGGCGCGAGTCTAGGCGTCGACCCGGGCGCTGGCCCGACGCGTCGCGGGCTAGCTGCCGGGGCTCGGGAACTGGCTGCGCATGAGCGCATCCCAGGCGCGATCGGTCAGCAGGCGGCGCTGGCCCAGCGCCAGCTTCGCGGAGGCCGTGACCCTGTAGCGCGGCTTGGGGTTGGTGGACTCGATCGCCTTCTCGATCGTCTTCGCGACCGCGTCCGGGCCGCCGCCGAGGCGCTTCATCGGTCCCTCATAGGCGCCGACGGTCGCGGCGCCCACCGCGGCGTTGAAGCTCGTGTAGGGATCCTCCGCGTGCCCGGGCCCGTCGCCGCCGGCGCCCTCGAGCGAGCCGGCGGCGGTCTCGCCGAAGTTCGTGGTGATCAGCCCCGGCTCGACGATCACCACCCGGACGCCGAAGGCGCGGACCTCGAAGCGCAGGGCGTCCGAGAGCGCCTCGACCGCGTGCTTGCTCGCGTGGTAGGCGCCACCGCCCGGGAACACGAGCTTGCCGCCCATCGAGCTGACGTTGACGATCCGCCCGCGGCCTGCCGCGCGCATTGCCGGCAGGACCAACTGGCACATGCGCACGAGCCCGAACACGTTGGTCTCGAACTGGCGCCGCAACCGTTCCATCGCCAGCGTCTCGAGCGCCCCCGACTGGCTGTACCCGGCGTTGTTGACGAGCGCGCCGACGGCGCCCTGCTCGGCCTCGACCGCGCCGACCGCGGCCCGCATCGAGGCCTCGTCGGTCACGTCGAGGGCCAGCGTCTTGCATCCGGCCCTCTCGAGGTCGGCAATCGACTCCGGCCGCCGCGCGCTCGCGTACACGGTCCACCCGCGCGCGGCGAGCCGCAGCGCCGTCTCGCGGCCGATCCCCGACGAACAGCCGGTGATCAGCACGGCTCCGGGATCTGCGCTCATCTACTCCTCCTCGGTGTGGTGGACGGTGACCGAGCAAACGTCTCACATAGAGTCCTGCCGATGCGAGCGGTGACCTTCCAGGGGCCGGGCGAGGTGCGGGTCGACGAGGTCGCCGACCCGGAGCTGACCGGGCCCGACGAGGCGATCGTCCGCGTCGAGGCGACCGGCGTCTGCGGCTCGGACCTCCACATCTACCACGGCCGGGTCGCGATCGAGGAGGGCTTCATCCTCGGCCACGAATACGTCGGCACGGTGACCGCCGTCGGCGACGCGGTGACCGCGGTCAAGGAGGGCGATCGGGTCCTGGGCACCTACTGCACCGCCTGCGGCGAGTGCTTCTTCTGCCTGCGCGGCGACTTCCACAAGTGCGACCACGGGCGCGTCTTCGGCCACGGCAAGACCCTCGGTGCGCTCCAGGGTGCCCAGGCGGAACTGCTGCTGGTGCCGCACGCCGACCTCACCCTGCGCCGGGTCCCCGAGGGGATGTCGGACGACGTCGCCCTCTTCGCCGGCGACGTGATGGGCACCGGCTACCACGCGGTCGCGGAGTGCGGGGTCGAGCCCGGCTCGGTGGTCGCCGTCCTCGGCCTCGGGCCGGTGGGGCTCTGCGCGGTACAGGCGGCGCTCGCCGCCGGGGCGCGGGCGGTGGTCGCGGTCGACACGGTCGACGAGCGGCTGGAGCTGGCCCGGGCCCTCGGCGCCGAGCCCGTGCACCTCACGGAGGGCGACCCGAGGGCGGTCGTCAAGCAGCTCACGGAGGGCCGCGGGGCCGACGCGACGATCGACGCCGTCGGCCACCCGCAGGCGCTCGAGCTCGCCTGCCGCCTGACCCGCAAGGCCGGGATCGTGTCGGCCACCGGCGTCTACGCCGAGCGGATCGAGGTCCACATGGGGATCGTCTGGATCAAGGCGCTGACCCTGAAGTCCGGGCACGCGAACGTGATCAAGCACGTCGACCCCGTGCTCGAGCGGCTGGCGTCCGGCGAGCTCGATCCGACGCCGCTGGTGACCCACCACATGAGCCTCGACCAGGCGCCCGAGGCGTACGAGGTCTACGACCGGCGCGAGGCGCTGAAGATCGTCCTCACCCCGTAGGAATGGCGGGCGAGCTCACCTGGGAGCAGTTCGAGGCGGTCGACATGCGCGTCGGCCGGGTCGTCGCCGTCGACGAGTTCCCCGAGGCGCGGCGCCCGGCCTGGAAGCTCACGATCGACTTCGGCCCCGAGCTCGGGATCAAGCGCTCGTCGGCGCAGATCACCAACTACGAGCGCGGTGAGCTCGAGGACACCCTGGTCGTCGCGGTGGTCAACTTCCCGCCGAAGCAGATCGGCCCGTTCATGTCCGAGTGCCTGGTGGTCGGGGCGGTGGACGACGAACAGGGCGTGGTCCTGCTGCGGCCGGACCGCGAGGTCGAGCTCGGCGACCGGATCGCCTGAAGGCGCTCAGTCGGGCTCGACGCCGTTGGTCGACTCGGGGTAGGCCAGGTGGATGTGGGTGCGGGCGACGGCGATGAAGTCGCGGTGCTCGGCGGCGCCCGGCTCGGCGTCGATCGGGCTGATCATCGCGTTCGCGAGCGGGATGAAGCTCATGTCCCCGCGGTTCAAGTAATCGGACAGCCGGCTGCGATAGCCCTCGCGCGGGAGCGTGAGCTCGCCCACGATGCGGTGGCGGCCGGTCTCCAAGACGATCCTCTCCACCCGCGTGTCCATGGGAGGAAACCTAGCGCCGTGGCGCCGGCCTACTCCTCGTCGGCGAACGCCTGCCGCGCCTCGGCCGGGTCGGCGTAGACGCGAACCTCCACGACGCGGTCGTCGCGCACCGTCCAGAGCCAGGCGTTTGACGAGTCGAGGAAGCCACGCCCGTGCCAGGCGCGGACCCGGCCGAACACCAGCACCCGCCCGTCGCCAACCGCGTGAAAGTGCTGCGGCTGGAGCTCGAGCCGCTTCCAGGTGGCGGTCAGGTCGCTCATGTACTCGGCCAGCCCGTCGTAGCCGCGGTACGGCTCGGTGCGCCCGGCCAGCAGGCCGGTGACGGTCGAGACCTCGATCTCCTCGTCGGAGATTCCGATGAGAGTCTCGAGGTCGCGCTCTCCGAAGGCCGTATAGGCCCGCCGGATGAGGGCCTCCCCTTTGATCGCCATGAAGCGGGAAACCTACAGCGGCGAGAACGGCCGCTCGGCCGCGGGCACCTTTGGCACCTCGGTGGCGATCCTCTGCATCGCGCCGTAGAAGCGGTGCACCTCGGGATAGAGGATCGCCTTGCCGCTGGTGATCAGGCCGCCGGAGATCCCGCGCTCGGGATCGGCCCAGCCCATGATGTTGATCAGGCCCAGGTGGCCAAAGGCGAGGTCGGTGTCGCGGCCGTAGAGGCTGATCATCCTCGCCCCCAGCATGAGCCCGTAGGAGAACCTGGTGGGGAAGATCAGCGAGAGGTCGATCTCGAGCCGCGACTGCTCCGCCAGCGCCCGCCGGAGCGTCTCGGGCTGCATCACCCGGACCCCGTCCAGCTCGCCCCCGCGGCGGAAGATCTCGAAGAAGCGCGAGAGCTCGTTCGCGGTCGTCACGACGTTCGCCGAGGGAACCGAGGCGGTCAGGAAACGCGGGTCGTTGGAGGCGTCGATGACCTCGTCGAGCGGCGCGCCGAGCGCGCGCGTCACCAGGTTCGACACCGGCGGTAGCAGCCGCGGGCCCGTGACGTAGCTGAGCCCGACCTCGCCGACGTCCTCCGGGGCGACGCCGTAGTTGCCCCACCGGAACCCGAGCGGCTCGAGGATCTCGCTCGCGAGCAGGTCGGCGATCGGCCGCCCCGTGACCCGCTCGACCACCTCGCCGAGGATGAAGCCGCCCGAGACCGCGTGGTAGGCGAGCAGCCTCCCCGGCGCCGAGCTGGGCTTCGCGTCGCAGATCAGCTCCACGAGACGCTCGCGGTCGCCGAGCAGGTCGAGCTCGAGCGCCTCGCGCGGCAGCGAGGCCACCCCGGCCCGGTGGGCGAGCACGTGGCCGATCGTGATCTCGCCCTTGCCGTGACGCGCGTACTCGGGGATGTGGCGGGCGATCGGGTCGTCGAGCGCCAGCTCGCCGCGCTCGATCAGGGTGTGGACGACCAGCGCGGTCATCGCCTTCGACGTCGAGTAGATGCAGAACGGCGTCCCGGTGGTCGCGAGGACCTTCGGCTCATCGGGGCCGTCGTCGGGCCCGTTGCCGCGGGCGTGGCCGAGCGCGCGGTCGAGGACCACCTCGCCCTCCCGTCGCAGGCACAGCTGGAGCGCCGGGTGGACCCCGCTGCGGTAGAGGCTCACGGCGGCCTCCCAGATCCCCTCGACCTGCTCGGAGGTCAGTCCGGCGGCCTCCGGCGGGCACTCGTCGCCGACGGTCGTCACCGCGTCGAGGTCGGCGGGCATCCGGATCCGCCGCAGGACGGGGTCGCCGATGATGGGAAAGCGCGGGATCGCGGGCACCCGCGACAAGGTACCCCGCGCCGCTAAAGGCTCAGCTGGAGCGCGCCGTCCCCTGGTCGCCCGTCGACTCTTCGATCAGCTCCCGCACGCGCTCGACCGGCAGACGCGAGCGGTAGGCGGCGAGGTAGATCACCACGCTGATCGCCAGCATCGCGAGTGCCCCGATCCCCGGTTTCAGCGTGTGGGCGGCGTCGGCGCCGTACGGGCCGAGGTACGAGACCAGGGCGATCAGCGCCAACCACGGCAGGATCCACAGGCCGGCCCGCCAGTCCATCGCGGCATCCGTCGCGGGGCGGACGCCGCGGATCGAGTGGGCTCAGTCGCCCTCGGTGGCGACGATCAGCACGTTGCAGCCGGCGCGGTGGGAGACCTTGTTGGGGACGCTCCCGAGCACCCGGCCGACCCCGTGCATGCCGCGGTTGCCGACCACGATCAGGTCGGCGTTTTGCTTGTCCGCAATCTCGAGGAGCGCGTCCGCCGGGTCGCCGGTGACGGTGTGGGTCTCGACCTCGAGGCCCTTGATCCGCGCGTCGGACTCGGCCTCCGAGATCACGCCCTGCACCGCGGCGTCGGGCTTTACCTCCCAGACCTTCTGCGCGCCCTCGGGGGCGCCCACGATCTTCGCTCCCCGCAGCGGCTCGTACGCCGCGACGATGTGCAAGCCGCCCGCCCGTGGCCTCGGCGAGCCGCGCCGCCTCGTCGACCGCCCGCTTCGCGGTGTCCGACCCATCCGTGCCGACGACTATCGCTTCGTACATCGCGTGCTCCTCTCTCGGCGCAACCCTAGTCGACGCCGAGGAAGGTTGAGATCAGCCGCGTGAGCCCCTCCGGGTGGTCGGCCATGAACCCGTGACCGGAGTGGGGGAAGCGGGCGAGCCAGGCGCCGGGCATGCCCTGGACGAGCGCCAGCGAGTTGGCCGGGGGCATCACCACGTCCTCGCTCCCGGTCGCTACGAGCGCCGGAGCCGCGACCTCGCCGAGGCGGTCCGACACCCCCTCGCGCTCCCACTCCTCCATCGCCCGCCACTGGGCCTCGACGACAGCGGGCGGCAGCGCCGCCCGCGCGGCGGCGACCACGTCGCCGAACGCCGCGTCGATCATCCGCGCGCGCGGCGGGGCAAAGAGCAGCGAGATCAGCCGGCTCGCCTGCTCGCGCGGGGTCCCCGACATGTCCCGGAGCTTGGCCTGGACCTCGGGGGCCGCCGGCGTCGACGTCGGCCCGCCGGCGCCGGTCGACAGCAGGACCAGCCTGCCGACTCGGTCGGGGGCGGCGAGCGCGAGCGTGAGCGCGACGAAGCCGCCCATCGACCAACCCAGCACGTCGGGCCGCTCGAGCCCGCGCGTCGCGATTACCCCGGCCACGTCGGCGGCCAGGTCGGAGATCGCGAATCCCGACCCGTCGTCGGACGAGTCGCCCATGCCGCGATAGTCGATGCAGATCAGCTCGCGCTCGGCGGCGAGGCCGTCCATGAAGCCCGGGTCCCAGTCGCCCTTGGTCGCGGCGAAGCCGTTGAGGACGACGAGCGGCGGCCCCGAGCCGCGCCGCTCGTAGGCCAGGGTGCGCCCGCCTACCGTGCAGGTGGCCATCGAGCGCGAACGTATCGGATCGCGCCCGGCGGCCCGCACCGTGGCTACGATCGGCCGCATCGGGCGCGCGATCGAGATCCTCACGGCAGGCCCCGCCGTCGGTGCGAGGGCGACGACCGCGTTTGTGCTTCGCCTGGCCTCGGGCGCCGTGTTCGTCGTCTTCGGCGTCGCCAAGTTCACCAGCCACGAGCAGGAGGCCGACTCCTTCGAGGACTACGGGCTGCCGTCGCCCGACGCGTTCGCGTACGCGATCGGGGTGGTCGAGGTGGTCGGCGGGTTGCTGCTGCTGATCGGGCTCGCAACCCGGCTGGCCGCGCTCGTGTTGGCGGGGGACATGGTCGGCGCGATCATCGCCTCGGGCATCGGCGAGGGCGAGGCAATCAGCCTCACCCTCGCCCCGGCCCTGCTGCTCGCGATGGCCTACCTGATCTGGGTCGGGCCGGGGAGCCACGCCCTGGACCGCGGGCTGCGACCTCAGCCGGCCCGCTCGTAGACCAGGATCGAGACGCCGTCGCCGACCGTCTTGGAGTCGCTCAGCCGCAGCGGCTTCTTGTTCGAGGTCTCGCCGAAGATCCGCTTCCCGCGTCCGAGGACGACCGGGAAGACCATCAGCCGCACCTCGTCGACGAGGTCGTTCTCGAGCAGCGCCTGCGTGAGCTGGGCGCTGCCGTGGACGACGATGTCGCCGTCGTGCGCTTCGCGGAGCTTCGCCACCTCCGCGGCGAGGTCGCCGTCGATCACGGTGGTGTTCGTCCACTCCGGATCGGTGAGCGTCGAGGACACGACGTACTTGGGCATGTTGTTGAACCGGTCCGCGAACTCCCCGTCGCGCTGAGGCCAGGCGTCGGCGAAGCCCTCGTAGGTCTTGCGGCCGAGCAGCAACGCGTCGGATTGCATCGTCTCGTCGAGCTTGAACCGGTCCCCTTCGTCGCCGCGGCTGTACTCAAAGCTCCAGCCTCCGTAGTCGAAGTCCTCGGATCCGCCGGGATCCTCCATCACGCCGTCGATGGAGACGAACTCGGTCACGACGATCCTTCCCATCACTCCTCCTTCGTTGTCGGTCTCCGCGGCGCGGCCCCCCGCCGTCCGCCTTGCGGCGTACCATACTCAACCAGAGCGTTGATCAACTAATCGGATGAATACGACCACCGCCGACCCGCTCAGCATCACCTTCGCGGCCCTCGCCGACCCCACCCGCCGGGCGATCATCCGGCGCCTGGCCGAGGGCGGCGAGGCGACGGTGACCGAGCTCGCCGAGCCGTTCCCGGTGAGCGTCCAGGCCATCTCCAAGCACCTGCGGGTGCTCGAGCGCGCCGGGCTGATCAGCCGCGCCCGCACCGCGCAGCTGCGGCCCTCGCGGCTCGAGGGCGCCTCGCTCAAGCTCGCGTCGGACTGGCTCGCCGAGTACCGCGCCTTCTGGGAGTCGGGCTTTGACCGGCTCGAGGCGCGGCTTGGCGACGGGGAAGGTAGAAAGGGGTCGTGAGCGACTTGCGCGCCGACGACGACGGGCTCGCGATCCGGCGGGTGTTCGACGCGCCGCGCGAGGCCGTGTGGCGGGAGTGGACCCACCCGGAGGCGTTCGCCGATTGGTACGGCGGCCCCGAGGCCGAGGTCCCGCTCGAGACGGTGACGATGGACGTCAGGGAGGGGGGCGCGTGGGCGCTGACGATGTTCTTCGGGGCCGGACGCCGCGAGATCCGGTGGGAGGGCGAGTACCGGGAGGTGGTCGCGCCGGAGCGCCTCGTGTTCACGATCACCGACCGGCCGGGGGAGGAGACGTTCGAGCTCATCACCGTCGTCCTCCGCGAGCTTGACGACGGCCGCACCGAGATGGACTTCCACCAGGGTCGCGGGATGACGCCGGCCGCGTACGAGCGCGCGGGCCGCGGGTGGACCGGGTTCTTCGACCGGCTTGCGGCCCGGCTCGCCGCGGTGGGCTAGCCGAGCGAGTCGCCCGCGGGCGGGCGCTCGTCCCGTCCTGTGGCGCGCGCGCGGATCGCGAGCCACAGGACACCGGCGAGCGGCACGAACGAGAGCAGCTCCTCGACCGGGACGCCGGCGATGTGGGCGACGATCAAGCGGCCGCCTCGCTCTCGGGCTCGTAGGAGTCGTGCAGACGCCACCACCCGTACGGCGGGCCCTGAGGCCGGCCGGCCGGCGTGTCCTCCCAGTTCTCCTGGCGGCCGAACGGGGTCAGGTCGAGGAAGGTCCAGACGCTGCCGAGCGCCTCGACGCCGCGACCCCTGGTCGCGTAGGTGAGGAAGACGCGATCGCGATCGCGGAGGAACACGTCAAGGGCAAAATACTCCGTCGTCCCCAGTTGGCGCTGGAAGTCCTCGCCGCGGACCGTGTACCAGGGGATCTCCCAGCCCATCCGGCGGGCGAACGCCTGGATCCGGCCCTGCGACGCGCGCGAGACGAGCGCGAACGAGGTGTCGCGCGCGTGCAGGTGCGCGAGCGGGCTGACCTGGTCGGTGAACATCGAGCAGCCCCCGCACGGCTCGCCGTCCTCTGCCAAACCAGAAGTTGTAGACGAGCAGCTGCCGGCGTCCCTCGAAGAGGTCCAGCAGCCCGACCTCGCCCTCGGGCCCCTCGAACGTCGAGTCGGTCGAGAACTCCATCATCGGCAGCCGCCGGCGGTCGGCCGCGAGCGCGTCGCGCTGGCGCGTCGCCGCCTTCTCCCGCTCCAGCAGCTCAGCCTGGGCGCGCTTCCACTCGCGTTCGTCGACGATCTCCGGTAGCGACATCTCGTTCTCCTTCTGCTCGGTTCCTTCGAGGAACGCACCCTAGCAACTTGCGTTCCTTCAGGGAACTAAGTACCCTGGCCGCGTGCAGCGAACCGACTTTTCCCAGATGCCGTGCTCGATCGCCCGAACGCTCGCGATCGCCGGCGAGCCCTGGTCGCCGCTCGTGATCCGCGACGTGTACATCGGCATCAACCGGTTCGACGACATCCAGCGCGACCTCGGGATCTCCCGCAAGGTGCTGGCCGAGCGCCTGCACCACCTCGTCGGCGCGGGGATGCTCGAACGTCGCCCGTACTCCGACCGGCCGCCGCGCCACGAGTACGCGCTCACCGCGATGGGAGCGGAATTCATGGACGTGCTGATGGCGATGGTCGCCTGGGGAGACCGGTGGACGGCCGGGGAGGACGGGCCCCCGATCCTCTACCGGCATCTGGCCTGCGGGCAGATCGCTCACCCGGAGCCGCACTGCTCGTACTGCGGGGAGCCCATGCACTCCGACGCGGTCGAGGTGGAGCCCGGCCCGGGGCTAGAGGTATTCGGGACAACTGCCTGATAACGACGGCGCGGGGTACATGCAGGTACGTTCGCTGTCCCGCTCGTGATGAACACGCCTCGACCGCACGTCATCGTCCTCTTCGGCGCCACCGGAGATCTGGCGCACCGCAAGCTGCTCCCGGGCCTCCTGCACCTGTCGAGCCTCGAGCTCCTCGGCGACTTCGAGGTCGTCGGCACCTCGCTCGAGCCCCTCACCGACGATCAGTTCCGCCAGCTCGCGCGCGATGCGTGCGAGCGGTTTGGCCACGGTGCGGTCGAGCCCGAGACGATCGAGGCGTTCGTCACCCGGCTGACGTACGTTTCGCAGTCCGCCGGCCCGGAGGGGCTCGCGGCCGCCGTCGACCGCGCGACGGAGAGGCTCGGCGGTGACGCGGGGGTCCTCCACTACCTGAGCGTGCCCCCGTCGGCCGCGGCCGCCGTCGTGGAGGTGATCAACCAGGCCGGGCTCGGCGACGGGGCGAAGGTGGTGCTCGAAAAGCCGTTCGGCACCGATCTCGAGACCGCCCGGAAGCTGAACGACATCGTCCACCGGGTCTTCGACGAGGACCAGATCTACCGGATCGACCACTTCCTCGGCAAGGAGGCGGCGCTCAACATCCTCGCGCTGCGGTTCGCCAACGGCCTCTTCGAGCCGATCTGGAACCGCAACCACATCGACCACGTGCAGATCGAGGTCCCCGAGGAGCTCGGGCTCGAGCAGCGAGCCTCGTTCTACGAGCAGACGGGCGCCTTCCGCGACATGGTCGTCACGCACCTCTTCCAGGTGCTCGCCTTCGTGGCCATGGAGCCGCCCACGGAGCTGACGCCGTTCGCGATCAGCCTCGAGAAGGACAAGGTCTTCCGCTCGCTCTGCCCGCTCGATCCGAACGACGTCGTCCGCGGGCAGTACGAGGGCTATCGCTCGGAGCCCGGGGTCGCCCCGGACTCGCAGACCGAGACGATGGTCGCGCTGCGCTGCTACGTGGACAACTGGCGCTGGTCGGGTGTCCCGTTCTACCTGCGCACCGGAAAGCGCCTGGCCGAGGGTGCCCGGATCATCTCGATCGCCTTCCGGGAGCCGCCGAAGAGCATGTTCCCGCACACGTCCGGGGTCGGCGACTACGGCCCCGACCACCTCACGTTCGACCTCGACGAGGCCTCGCGCCTCTCGCTCTCCTTCTACGGCAAGCGCCCCGGGCCGGGGATGGTGCTCGAGAAGCTCAGCATGCAGTTCTCGATCGCCGAGATGGGGGACGCGGCCGGCGTGCTCGAGGCCTACGAGCGGCTGATCTGGGACGCGCTCGCCGGCGACGCGACGCTGTTCACGACCGCCGAGGGCATCGAGCGCCTCTGGGAGGTGGCCACCCCGCTGCTCGAGCATCCGCCGCCGGTGATCCCGTACGAGCAGGGATCCTGGGGCCCGCCGGAGGTCAACGACGTGATCGCCCCGTACCGCTGGCGGCTGCCGTTTGAGCGCCCGTGGCGCCAGGCGAAGGTCACCGCGCCCGTCGCCTCCTGAGCACCTTCTGAGCTGACGCCCCTCAGAAGCCGCCCAGCGGCGCGCAGGCGTCGACCGCCTGGCTGATCAGCTGCGCGCGGGCGTCCGCTCCCTCGGCCGTCGGGTGCAGGTTGTCGCTCTGCATCAACTCCGGGTGCGTGGCGACGAACCCGGCCCAGTCGGGGGTGACGGTTGCCGGCCGCGAGGCCGCGAACGCCTGCACGACGCGGTTCTTGCCGCTCGAGTTGACGCCGTCGACGCTGAGGCCGTGGATCGTCGGCACGACCATGCACCGGTCGCCGACGATCTTCGCCACCGCCTGCAGGCGACCGGCGAGGATCTCCGGATACGACGGGTTGTCGTTGGTCCCGGCGTCGAAGACGATCACCGACTGCGACGGGTCATAGCTCTCCTGGAAGAGCTCGAAGATCTGCAGGCTGGAGTAGCCGCCGACCGCGTTCACGGTCAGCTTCGAAGCGGGCAGGTAGTTCTTCAGGTAGGGCGAGGTCAGCACCTCGAGGCTGTCGCCGACGACGAGGACGCCGCCGTCGCCGCCGGACGCGCGCACGCTCGGGACCGACGCCGGCGCCGAGCCATCGAGACCCCCGAGCCCGCCGGAGCCGGGACGGCCGCCGCCGGTGAGCTCGCTCTCGCGCAGCGCCCGCCGGCGTGCCGCGGCCCGCGCCAGTTGCTCGCCGGCCGCCGCGCGGCCGTCGGTCGCCCCCTGGGCGTCGCCGTCGCGCTCACCCTGGCGGCGCCCGTTGGTCTGCCCGATCGGGAATCCCCGGTCGAGGCCCTTTGAGAAGGCGCCCCCCTGCTCGTCCGTGTACGCGACGCGCTCGGCCTTGTGGCGAGCAGCCGCGGCCTCCTGGTCGCTGGGGGCCGCCGCGGCACCGACGAGGTAGCCGCCGACGCCGACCGCGACGGCGAGCAGGACCGCCGCGAGCATCGTCCAACCCCGGATCCGCACGCGGTCAGCGTAAAGAAGTGGGTGGGTCCCCTAGCCTCGGACGGCATCCGATGTCGCTGATTGAGTTCCCGTCAGGCGAGCGGTAGCCGTCCGTGCCCGAGCCAGTCAAGACCGGCCAGCGCTACATGCCCGGACTCGATGGTCTGCGGGCAGTCGCAGTGCTGGGCGTACTCGCCTACCACCTCGGCGCCGACTGGATCCCCGGAGGCCTGCTGGGGGTCGGCGTCTTCTTCACCCTCAGCGGCTACCTGATCACCGACCTGCTGCTCGCGCAGGTGCAGCGGCGCGGGCGGATCGACCTCCCGGGGTTCTGGCTCGCCCGGGCACGGCGCCTGCTCCCGGCGCTGGTCGTGCTGCTGATCGTGGTCATGGCCTGGGTGACCGTGATCGGCCCGCACCAGCCCTCCGACTTCCGCCAGTCCGCGGGCAGCGCGCTCTTTTACTTCCAGAACTGGTGGCTGATCTTCCACGACGTCTCCTACTTCACCCAGTTCGCGTCGCCGGAGCCGCTCAACCACCTCTGGTCGCTGTCGGTGGAGGAGCAGTTCTACATCTTCTGGCCCTTCCTGCTGCTGATCGGGCTGAAGCTCGTTCCCGAGGTGCGGGCGGGCTCGCAGATCCGCCCCCGCCTGGCCCTCGTGACGCTCGCGGCGGCGCTCGTCTCGGTCGTGCTGATGGCGGTGCTCTACCGCTCCAGCCTCGACCCGTCCCGGGTCTACTACGGCACCGACACGCGGGCGCAGGAGCTGCTGATCGGCGCGGCGCTGGCGATGGTCTGGCCGAGCCGGATGCTGCGCGCGGGGATCCCCGGCGGGGCGCGGCGGCTGCTCGACGGCGGCGGGGCCATCGGCCTGCTCGTGATCGCGCTCATGTTCTGGCGCTGCGGCGAGTTCTCGCCGTTCCTCTACCGCGGCGGCTTCCTCCTGCTCTCGATCGCGACGGCGCTCGTCGTCGCGGCGTCGGCGCACCCGGCCGCGCGGCTCGGCCCGATCCTGGGGATCCAGCCCATGCGCTGGATCGGCGAGCGCTCCTACGGCATCTATCTCTGGCACTTCCCGATCATCGTTCTCACGACCCCCGCCGACGCCCACGGCCCGGACCTGGTGCGGGCGCTGCTCCAGCTCGCCGCCACCCTGGTGATCGCCGCGCTCTCGTGGAAGTACGTGGAGAACCCGATCCGCCATGGAGCGCTGCGGCGCCTGCGGGGCCCGCAGCGGGTGAGCCGCGCCGGCGCGGCCGCGATGGGCCTCTGCGGGTTGATCGTCGCCGCCGCGCTGGCCGGCGTCGCGGGGGTCGGGGTCGGCAAGGACGCCTCGGCGGCGCCCGGGAACCTGACGGTCGCCGAGACCGTCGACTCAGGCTCGGTTCGGGCCGCGTCCGTCGATGACGCGAACCGGACCGCCTGCGAGTCGATCGTCCACATCGGCGACTCGACCTCCGAGGGGCTGGTCTCGGCGAACTACCTGCCGAACGCCAACCAGCGGATCAGCGGCACCTATGGCCGGGTCGGCGTCGACACCCAGCACTTCGAGATCTCGGGGGCGAGGTCGATCTACGAGACGTTCGAGGGACAGGCGAACGCCTATGACGTCGCCAAGTCGTGGCAGGACCGCGGCTTCGACGGTTGCTGGGTGCTGGCGCTGGGGACGAACGAGGCCGCGAACGTCGCCGCCGGCTCCAACTACGGCTTCGACCAGCGGATCGACCGGATGATGCAGGTCGCCGACGGCGATCCGGTGCTGTGGATCAACACCAAGTCGCTGCTCACCGACGGCCCGTACGCGGAGCCGAACATGGAGCGCTGGGACCAGGCGTTGCTCGACGCCTGCGACAGGTACCCCAACATGCGGATCTACGACTGGGCCTCCGACGTCAAGGACAACTGGTTCATCGATGACGGCATCCACTACACGACCCCGGGCTACGCGGCGCGGGCGCGGCTGATCGCGAGCGCGCTCCTGGAGGCCTTCCCCGCGTCGGCTCCGGTCGACGCGCCGGCGGGCGAGTGCGTCATCCATCCGCCGAACAAGCTCCCCGAGGAGCCGAAGTCGAAGTCGGGCCACCGGGGCGGCTCGGCCTAGCCGGCCGGTCAGCCCGTGTGGTGGAAGAAGGCCCAGCGGTCGTAGAGGCCGAGGGCGGCGGCGAGCGAGTCGCCGGCGATCCGCGATTTGCCGCCGCTGCCGACCAGGATCGCCGTCACGATTCGCGGCGAGTCGCCGCGCTTGGTGACCTCGATCCGGCGCACGTGTCCGTCGGCGTAGGAGGCCAGCCGCGAGTCGAGCTCCGAGTCGCTGAACCGCAGCTTCCATCGATGCAGGGGGGAGAGGTCGTCGTAGGGGTCCTTGACGCTCTCCAGATACGGGACCCGTGGGCCCGCCGAGGAAACGTGACTCGGTGCGCCCGCCCGAGGCGGAGAAGTAGGTCGTCTGCGCGACCTCGCCGCGGTAGGTCGCGACCTCGCCGCGGGTCGCCGCGATGGCGCGGTCGGTGCGGCTCGCCTCGGCCCGGGTCCCCTTGTAGACCTGGGTGCGGGTGTCCGGATAGACGTCGAACGCCCGCCCGCCGACGTCGGTCGACAGCGCGATCGAGCGGCAGGCGACCGCAAACGCCTTCAGCGTCTCGCGCGGCCACTCGGCCGGGACCTCGGCCGGCACCGACCCGCGGGCGTAGTCGTCGACCGCGACCGCGTTGACGATCAGCAGCGAGCCGTCGCGGGCGAGGAAGTCGAGCGCGCCGCGATAGGCGCCGAGGCCGCCGGCCTCGAGCGGCCGCCGCCCGGAGGCGCGCAGGTGCGATCCGCAGCGCTCGAGGGTCGAGCCGTCGGCGGACAGCAGGCTCACCGATGAGCCCGCGCGGGCGGCGACGTACGTGCGACCCGGCTTCAGCCGGCGCCCGCAGGCGCGGTCGGCGCCGCTGAACCTCGCCGAGCCGGAGGTCGAGTCGAGCAGCACCCGGACCCGGCTCGCGGAGTCGGTGCGCTTGATCCGCAGGTGGCGGAAGTAGTGGTCGATGATCTCCCGGTAGCCGGCGCCGTGCTTGCCGTAGCCGTAGGCGCCATAGGCGCTCATGCCGACCCCGTGGCCGAAGCCGGCGCCGCGGACGAGCCACGATCCCGAGGCGGTCGCGGGGACGCAGACGAGCGCCGCGGTGAGCCCCACCACGACCACCGCCAGACGAGCTCTGCTTCGCATCGACGCCACGGGCCTCCTACCTAGCGTTCCGTCCATCCTGGGGGAAACCCTCGGATCGGCTCCCCGATGCGGTGAGAGCGTCTCCACGCACGACGCTAATACTTTGCTAACATGCCGCGCCGACCTGCTGAATCACTCACCAACAAGCGGTGAGGAGCGGGGGACCCAAGTGTTGGGGCGAGTCGCGGCCACGGCCGTGTAGCGCAAGCTCTTTTGCGCGAGCCCGTCAGCTAACCCCGTAAGCGACGAAAGAGCGGAGAACGTAGGCGTGCACTTTCAGACTTACTCGGCGCGGCTGATCGCGACGTCGATCGTCGGCGCGGCCCTGACCCTCGTCCTCGGCGCCACCAGCGCCCTCGCCGGCCCCGGCTCCGGCGGCGTCGGCTACGGCTCCGGAAGCGAGGCCCAGCCCAGCGGATCGGGCAGCTCGGGCGGCGCGGACAACCGCACCCCGTCGAAGTACAACCGCCTCTGGGACCGGGTCTCGCCGGACGACCGCGACTGGGCCCGCAAGGTGAGCTGGTGCGAGTCGGGCCGCGACCCGGACGCGCTTGGCCTCGGCGGCCAGTACCGCGGCGCCTTCATGTTCACCCGAGACGCGTGGAAGACCTCGCCGAAGACGCCCGGCGGCGATCCGATCGACTACTCGTACCGGACCCAGGCCGTGGTCGCGGTGGCGCTGAAGAAGCGCGACGGCACCCGCCCCTGGCCCGTCTGCGGCTGAGCTTCGCCACCGAGCGCTAGCGTCCCCGGCGTGCCGGAGCCAGCGCCAGGACGTCGCCGCGCGATCGTCGCGACCGCGGCGGTCGCGATCGTCGTCGCGGCCGGAGCCGGCGGCTATCTGATCGGCCGGTCCTCGGGCGAGGACCTCGACGCAGCCGCGGCGGCCGGCAGCCGGGCGGGCAAGGCCGCGGCCGCTCGCGACGGACGCGAGGAGGGCTACGCCCAGGGGCTGCGCCTGGGCCGCAAGCGCGGCTATGAGGCGGCGTTCCCCGAGGCCTATCAGGCTGCCTACGCGCGGCAGTTCCGAGCCGCCGAGGTCGACCCGCCGACGCGGATCGCGGTCCCCGAGTCGGCGAACGGGCCCTGACCGACGCCAGGTCCCGAGCAGCCGAAGCGCCGGGTCACGCTCGACTGGTACCGGGACCTGTTCCAGATCCCGGACCTGACGAGCGCCCTGTTGCACTCGCTCGAGATCGCGGCGCTCAGCACCCTGATCGCCGTGGCGATCGGGATCCCCGCGGCGCTCGCCCTGGCCCGATACCGCTTCCGCGGCAAGGCGGCGGGGAGCTCGTGATCCTCGCCGACGTCGCCGCCCCCTCGGTCGTCGTCGGCGCTTCGCTGCTCGGGCTCTTCGTCTACCTCGGCATCCCGCGCGGCTTCGGGACCATCCTGCTCGCCCACGTCGCGTTCAACGTCGCCTTCGTGGTCGTCGTCCTGCAGGCGAGGCTCGGCGACCTCGACGAGTCGCTCGGCGAGGCGGCCCGCGACCTCGGTGCGAGCCCGTGGGTCGCGTTCTGGAAGATCACGTTCCCGTTGATCTTCCCCGGGATCCTGGCCGCGGCGCTGCTGGCGTTCGCGCTCTCGATCGACGACTTCATCATCACCAGCTTCGTCGCCGGCCAGACGCTGACCTTCCCGCTCTGGGTCTACGGCGCGGTCAAGGTCGGGATCCCGCCCCAGGTGTTCGTGATGGGGACGCTGATCTTCGTCGTCGGGGTCGCGTTCGCGATCGCCGCCTGGTTCGCCCAACGGCGCGGCGACGCCAGCCTGCGGCCGGCTCGGGAGGCCGACGCCCAGGATCAGTACGCCGGCGCCGCCGCGTAGGTCCAGGGGCGCTCGCCCGCCGGCCGGGGGTCGGCGACCAGGCCGACCAGGCCCTCGACGTCGCCGCGCTCGATCGCGGTCAGGTACTCGACCACCGCCTCGCGCCCGCCAGGCGCGGGCGTCGGGCCGGCCGGCTGGGCGAGGGCGACCGCCGCGGTCGCCCGCGCCCGTTGCAGGGCGCTGTTCGCGGCCGCGACCGTGGTCGAGAGCTCGCTCGCCGTCTCCCGGGCCGAGTAGCCGAGCACGTCGCGAAGCAGGAGCACGTTGCGCTGCAACGGCGGCAGCGGCTCCAGGGCCGCGGCGAGGGCGAGCTCGGCGCGCTCGCGCTCCTCGTAGTCGTCGGCGGGGGTCCGCGGCCCGATCTGCTCGAGCCCGGCCACGGCCTCGTCGTAGGGCTCGAACACGATCTCCGTCCGGCGCTCGCCGGTGGCATGCGAATGGTCCCCGGAATCCGCCTCCAACGGCACGATCCGCTGGCGGCGCGTGGCGATCGCGTTCAGGCAGGCGTTGGTGGCGATCCGGTGCAGCCAGGCGCCCAGCGGGGCCCGGCCCTCGAAGCGCGGCAGCGCGCGCCAGGCGCGCAACAGGGTCTCCTGGGTCGCGTCCTCGGCATCGTCGTCGGAGCGCAGCATGCGGCCGCAGTGGCGGCGCAGCTCGGCCCGCCGCGGCCCGATGAGGCGGCCGAACGCCGCGCGGTCGCCCCCGCGCGCCGCCGCCAGCAGGGCGGCGTCGTCGGTGCCCGTCACGCGCCCACCCCGAGCTGCTCGTCGACCAGCAGGACCGGCCGGCCAAGGCGCGGCCAGCCCCGTTCGCTCGCGCGCCGGGCGAGGGCTGAGGCGGCGGCGGCCCCGGCCCCGCGCCCGCCGAGCACCAGGCGTTCGGGGTCGGCGTCCAGCTCGTCGGCGTGGTCCGCCGACCAGTGCAGGGCCGCCTCGGCGCGCGCCAGCGCGGATCGCCGCCCACCCGCATCGCGTGTCGCCCAGGGCACGCACAGGACGACCGCCCCGAGGCGACCGCACAGCGCGTGGGCGAGCCGGTCGTCGTCGGGCCGCGCGCGCCCTGACCGCGACGCGTCGCCAAGCAGGACGAACAGTGGCGGCGTCGCGCCGGGATCGCCCGCGAACGGCCAGCGCACCCGCACCGCGATCGGCCCGCCGGCCGCGCGGAGCACCAGGTCGGCGACCCTGCGCACTTCCTCGGTCCCGTTCATCGCGGGGATGGTCCCGGCGCGGCGGCGTCGGGGAAAGTCCGATTGCGCATTGCGGTCGTGCGGATTTCGCATCACCAAGTGCGCGCCGGGGGCGGATAATCGGCGGATGGCGAAGCAGGACAGCGGCCGCGTGCTGGCCTTCCCCCAGGCTCCGGAGGCGATCGAGCTCCGGCACCTGCGCGCCTTCGTGGCCGTCGCCGAGGACCTCAGCTTCAGCCGCGCGGCCGAGCGGCTCCACATCTCCCAGTCCGCGCTCAGTCGCCAGGTGCGGGCCCTGGAGCAGTTCCTCGGCTGCGAGCTCCTGCGCCGCTCGACGCACGAGGTCGAGCTGACGATCGCCGGCGAGGCGCTGCTCGACCGCGCCCGGCGGCTGCTGTCGGACGTCGACGAGGCGGTCAGCGCCACGCAGTCGCTCGGGGGCGAGCTGGCCTCGCGCCTGTCGCAGCTCTGGGCGCCGCTGCTCGAGATCGCGAGCGGCGACGCGGACCTCGAGGAGCGCCGCGCCGCCTACGAGGACTTCCACGCCCAGTTCTCACCGCCGCCGGAGGTCGCGATCACGCCGGTGAACGCGGGCGGCGTGACCGCCTTCGAGCTCACCGCGAAGCGCGGCGAGCCCCCGGCGGTGCTCTACCTGCACGGCGGCGGCTACATCATGGGCTCGGCCTTCGGCTTCAAGCCGCTGATCGGCGCGCTGGCCGTCGCGTCGCAGACCACCGTGCTGGCGCCCGAGTACAGGCTGGCGCCGGAGCATCCGTTCCCCGCCGGCCTCGACGACGCCACCCGCGCCTACCGCTGGATGCTCGAGCGCGGGACGCCGTCCGAGCGCATCGTCGTCGCCGGCGACTCGGCCGGCGCCGGCCTCGCGATGTCGCTGCTCATCCACCTCAAGCAGGAGGGGGTCGAGCTGCCGGGCGGCGCGCTGCTGTTCTGTCCGTTCGTCGACCTGACCGGGAGCACCCTGCGGCTTCAGGAGGCCGAGGCGGCCGCGTTCATGCTCGACCAGGCGATGAGCTTCGTCGGCAGGTACCTGGGCGATCACCCGATCGACGATCCGGTCGTCAGCCCGCTGAGCGCGGACCTCTCCGGTCTGCCGCCGATGCTGATCCAGGCCGCGACCGGCGATCCTCAGCGCGAGGACGCCCACCAGCTCACCGAGCGGGCGCGCGCCGCCGGCGTCGACGCCCATCTCGAGCTCTACGCGGTCGAGACCCACGCCTTCCAGACCTTCTGGTCGTTCCTGCCCGAGGCGATGGAGGCGCTCGAGCGGGGCGGCGAGTTCACGCGGGCCGTCGCCGCCGGCGACGTCGAGGGTCGGGAGCGGGCCGCGCGCGGTCGCCGCGGGTCGTCCTGAGCCGGGCGATAGGCTCGCCCCCTCGTCGTCGCGGGATTGAGGAGCAACGCAATGCGATGTGACGTCGTCGTCGTGGGAGCGGGACTCGCCGGGCTGTCGGCGGCCAGGGACCTGGCCGCGGCCGGGACCGATGTGCTCGTGATCGAGGCGCGCGGCCGCGCCGGTGGGCGCGTCGAGCAGACGCGGCTGGACGACGGACGGCTGGTGCAGCTCGGCGGCGAGCTCGTCGGCAGCTTTCACACCGCGTATCTCGGTCTCGTGGAGGAGCTTGGGCTGACGGTCGTCCCCGGGTTCGGCGAGCATTTCGCCGAGGAGGGCCAAGACGTGTGCATGCTGGCGGACGGGCGCGTGGTGGGCAGCGACTGGCCGTGGTTCAGCGACGCCGATCGCGCCGCTTACGAGGCGACCGAAGCCGAGTTCGCGAAGCTGGCCGCGAGCGTGGATCCCGACGATCCCTGGTCGCACCCGGACGCCGATCGGCTCGACCGGATCTCGGTCGGGGCCTGGATGCGCTCCGTCGGGGCGACGGCGAACGCGGTTCGCGCGCGGGAACTGAGCACGCTCGCGCTCTCGGCGGAGTCGGTGGAGCGGACCTCGCTCCTCTCCGACCTTCGCAAGGAGGCCGCCGCGGGCGCGATCGGCTTCTACAACTACGCGGTCTGGGAGGCGGGGATGGTCGAGGAGGGCTCGGCCTCGGTGGCGCTGCGGATGGCGGCCGAGCTCGACGGCCGGATCCACTACGCGACGCCGGTTACCGGGATCAGGATCGCCGCGGGAGGTTGCTCGGTCGAGACCGCCACCGGGGAGCGCTTCGAGTGCGACGCGGTCGTCAGCGCCCTGCCGGTAGGCCCGCTGCGCCGGGTCGCGATCGACGGGGTCTCGGCCGGTCGTCTGCAGTCACTCGACCGCCAGCGCCACGCCCTGGCGGCCAAGGCGTGCTTCTCCTACCCGGATTCGTTCTGGGCGCGCCACGGGCTCAACGGCACCGCTTACATGGAGACGGCCACGATCGGCGGCAGCTGGCCACAGCGCGAGGGCATCCTCTCGACCCTGATCCCGCCCGAGCGCCTCGCGGCACTCCTCACGACTTCGCCGCGGCTGGTGGAGGAGCAGCTGACCGCGGAGATGGTCGCCGCCTTCGGCGAGGACGCAGCCAATCCGACCGCCTTTCACCTCCGCCGCTGGGGGGTCGACCCCTGGACCCTCGGGTACATCACCGGCTGGCGCCCCGGCGACGTGATGGCGGTCGGTCCGCTCCACGGCACGCACGAGCCGCCGTTCTACGTCTGCGGCTCCGACCAGTGGGTCTGCGGCTACATGGAGGGCGCCGTGCGCACCGGCCGCGCGGCCGCCGCCGCCGCGCTCAGGCCCGCTTGACCCGAGCCGAGCGCTCGAGCGTCCAGCGCACCGCGGCGGGGGCGAGCAGGATCATCGCGAACACCCGCAGGCTCTGGACGGCGACGATGAAGGTGGTGTTGGCACCGGCGCCGAAGGCGACGGCGAGCACCGCGTAGAGCCCACCCGGCGTCGTTGCCAGGTAGGAGTCGAGCAACGACGCTGAGGTCAGAGCGTTGAGCAGCAGGGCGAGGCCGAAGCAGCCGATCAGCAGCGCGGCGATCATCAGCAGCACCGGGCCGGTGAGCCGGCCGAGCAGGCGGACGGTCGAGCGCGTGAAGCGGAGGCCGACCTGGAGGCCGATCAGCGCGAAGGCCGTCTGGCTGACGAGGTCGGGAACGGCGAAGTCGCCGACGGCGCCGCTCAGGACGAAGATCCCGGTGAGCACCATCGGCCCGAGCAGCGCCCCGGCGGTCACCCTGGCGCGCGTCGCGACCAGGGCGCCGACGGCCGCGAACGCCGCGGTCAGCACCCAGTCGACCGGCTCGCCGAGCATGCCACCCGACGGCACCGAGCCCCCGGTCCCGTCGCCGGAGCCGAAGAAGATCGCGATCCCGATCGGCGTCAGCAAGACGACGATCAGGACCCGGAGGTACTGCATGAACGCGACGAGCCGGTCGTCCGCTCCGAGGTCGCCCGACATGCCGACGATCCCCGAGGCGCCGCCGGCGATCATTCCCAGGGCGGCGGTGGGCGGGTCGAGGGCGGTCGTCCGGGCGAGGATCGCGCCTCCGATCAGGCACAGCCCGAGCGTCGCGGCGCAGATCAACAGCACCGGCAGCCACGAGTCGGCCAGCGCGCTCAACGCCTCGGACTGCAGGTAGGCCCCCAGCGTGACCCCGGCCACGGCCTGCGAGGCACGAAAGAAGCGCTCGTGGACCGCGACCGCTCCCGGCCGCGCGAGGGCGATCGCGAGCCCGATCAGCAGCGCCGCGAACAGGTACGAGGACGGCAGGCCGACCAGGTCGAGCAGCAGGCCGCCGCCGACGACGGCGGCCGCTACCGCGACCCAGACGCCTACGCGCCGCTCAGTCGCGCGGCTTGTAGCGGTGATGGAGCATCAGGTCGTTGCCGTCGGGATCGGTGAAGAACGCCATGTGGCAGACGCCCGTGTCGAAGGTCTCGCCGACGAACTCCACCCCCTTGGACTCGAGGTCCGCGCGGGCTGCGGCGACGTCGTCCACGTGGATCGCCGGGTGGGCGTTCTTCTGCGGCGCGAACGTGCCACCCATGCGCTCCGGCTCCCAGATCGCGAAGCACGTATCGCCGATCCAGAACTCGTACTGCGCCTTGTCGTCCGTGCGCAGGCCGAGCGTCTCGATGTAGAAGGCGCGGCTGCGATCGGCGTCGGTCGAGGGGATTCCGATGAAGTCGAGCTTGTCCACGTTGTTCCTCCTGTCAGTCCGTCGGCGGGACGAACTTGCTCGCGGTGAACGTCGCGCCCTGGGGGTCCCGCAGGACGGTCATTCTCACCCATGGCGCGTCGAGCGGCGGGACGAGGACCTCGCCGCCGAGCTCGGTCGCCCGTTCGGCGGTCGCGTCGGCGTCGGCGACGGCGAACGTGACGCCCCACTGCGCCGGGGCGCCGTCCTCGGCTGTGTCCAGCCACGCGACCGTCTCCTCGAAGCGATCGGGGGCGCTGACCTCCTTCATCCGCTCGCGCAGGCCGGGATCGCGCTCCTCCAGGTGGTCGGCGTACGCCGGCAGGCGGAAGAACGAGGCGCCCTCCGGCTGGTCGGTCGTCTCCCAGCCGAAGACGGCGCCGTAGAACTCCTTGGCGCCCCAGGGGTCCGGCGTGTTGAGGCCGCTGAAGTTCCAGCTGCCCGGCTCGTTGACGATCTGCGCGCCGCGCCCGGCCTTGGCCTGCCAGACGCAAAACGCGGCCCCCGCCGGGTCGGCGAACGCCGCCATCCGGCCCGCGTCGGAGACGTCGAACGGGTCCATCAGCACGCTGCCGCCGGCCTCGGCGACCTTGGCGGCGGTCTCGTCGGCGCTGTCGACCCAGACGTACGTGTTCCACGCGGCCGGCCCGTTCGCGCCCTCGGGCTGCGAGCCGATCCCGGCGACGTCGCCCCCCTGCAGGCGGCCCACCAGGTAGCGCATCGGCGACCCGTCCGGGGTCCGGTTCTCGAACTCCCAGCCGAACAGCCCGCCGTAGAAGAGCGCGGCGGCGTCGGGGTCCGGTTGCGAGCTGTCCAGCCAGCAGGGCACTCCCGCCGGATATCCGTCTCGTGGGTTCATCTCATGGCTCCTTCGGTTCGTTTCCGCGGCGGACCCTATGGAAGGTTTAGGTCAGCTTCTGTCCTCAATTTGCGAGATGATCGACGGCGTCGTGAACGGGACCTCGAGCCGCCTGCTGACCCTGCTGTCGTTGCTGCAGGCGCGCCGCGACTGGCCGGGGAGCGAGCTCGCCGGCCGGCTCGAGGTGTCGCGGCGGACGGTCCGCCGCGACGTCGAGCGCCTGCGCGAGCTCGGCTATCCGGTCGACTCGCTCACCGGGCCGGCCGGCGGCTATCGGCTGCGCGCGGGGGCCGCGATGCCGCCGTTGCTGCTCGACGACGAGGAGGCGATCGCGATCGCCGTCGGCCTGCGGACGGCGGCGCGCTCGTCGGTCGCGGGGATCGAGGAGGCGTCGCTGCGCGCGCTGGTGAAGCTCGAGCAGGTGCTGCCGTCGCACCTGCGGCGGCGGGTTCGGGCGCTCGGCGCGGTCAGCGTCGGGCTGCCCGAGGGCGGGCCGACGGTCGACCCCCAGCACCTGACCGTCCTCGCCACAGCCTGTCGCGACTCCGAGCGGGTCCGCTTTACCTACCGCGGCCGCGAGCGACCGGAGAGCAGGCGGGAGGTCGAGCCGCACTCGCTGGTCAACCTCGGACGTCGCTGGTACCTCCTCGCCTGGGACGGCCAGCGCGAGGACTGGCGCACCTTCCGCGTCGACCGCCTCGCACGCCCGGCCTCGACCGGGGTTCGCTTCGAGCCCCGCGAGCCGCCGGCCCGGGATCCCGCCGCGTACGTCGCCGAGAGCATCTCGTCGGCCCTGCATCGCTACGAGGCCCGGGTGACGGTGCACCTGCCGGCGGCCGAGCTGCGCAAGCGCGTCCCGTCGCGGGCCGGGACGATCGAGCCGCTCGACGCCGAACGCTCTGAGCTGCGCACCGGCGACTACGACCTCGACTGGTTGGCGCTGCGGATCGCGATGCTCGACGCCGAGCTCGAGGTCCACGAGCCGCCGGAGCTCGTCGAGCGCCTGAAGCGGCTCGCGCAACGGGTCAGCCGGGCGGTCGGCTGACCCGCTGGGTCCCGTCCGTCGCGCCTGCTGCCATGCGGGGGCAGGCGGAGAGAGGAGACACGGATGCGCAAGCGGATCGTTGATCGTCTGACATACGCGAACGTGGTCGCGTCGCTGGCCCTGTTCGCAGCGCTCGGCGGCAGCGCCTACGCGGTGCAGCAGGCCAGCGTCGGCACGAACGCGCTCAAGCAGGGGGCGGTGACGACGTCGAAGCTGCACCGACACGCGGTGGCCGGCAAGAAGCTCGACACGAACGCGGTTGCCGCGCGCGCGATCCGCGGCGGCGCCGTCGGCGCGTCGAAGCTCGATGCGGCGGCCGTCAACGCCGCGGCGCTCGCCAACGCGGCCGTGACCGCGTCCAAGATTCAGGACGGGGCCGTGGGCGGGGCGGCGCTCGCTGACGACGCCGTGAGCCGGAAGAAGATCCGCGCGCAGGCCGTGACCGGGCCGAAGGTCGCCGACGCCGCGGTCAGCGACCGCAAGCTCGCCGACGCCGCGGTGACCAACCCGAAGCTCGCGGACGGTGCCGTCACCGCGACCAAGCTGGCGCCCCTGACCGCAGGTCGAGGTCACCGGCGACCCGGTGACCGACGGCGAACACGGGCACCGTGACCGCGATGTGCCCGGATGGCACGACCGTGATCAGCGGCGGCGGCTTCCCGAGCACCTTCGAGATGTCGCTGACCACCTCGATCCGGATGGGCAACGGCTGGCGCGTCCAGTCGACCAACCACACCGGCGCGGATCAGACGGTCACCGCCCGCGCCTACTGCCTGGCCGCACCCCAGTAGGCGCCCGCGCCACGCCCGGTACGGTGCCGGGCGTGGCGACCGAGTTCACCCCATTGCACCGCGGCGGCTCCGGCTCGCCGATGGTCTGCCTGCACGGGTTCACCGACACCTGGCGCACGTGGGACCTGGTGTTGCCGGCGCTCGAGCGCGAGCACGACGTGCTGGCGCCCACCCTCGCGGGGCACGCGGGCGGCCCGCCGATCGAGGGCGAGGTCACCGACGAGGTGCTCGCCGACGAGGTGGAGCGCGCCATGGACGAGGCGGGGTTCGAGACCGCGCACATCGTCGGCAACTCGCTCGGGGGCTTCCTGGCCCTGCAGCTCGCGGCGCGCGGCCGCGCGCGCACGGTCGTCGCCCTGGCGCCGGCGGGCGGCTGGGCCGCCGGCGACAACACGGAGCGCGAGGCCCACCTCTTCTTCCGCACGATGCAGGACCTGCTGCGCGCCGCCGTCCCCCACGCCGAGACGATCCTCTCCACGCCCGAGGGCCGGCGCCGGGCGACCGAGTTCACCAGCACCAACTACGAGCACATCCCGGCGGAGCTGCTCGCCCACCAGATGCGCGGCGCGGCGGCCTGCGACGCGGTCGAGCCACTGATCGCGCACGCGGTGAGCGCGGGCTGGCGCCTCGACGCGGAGCGGATCACGTGCCCCGTGCGGGTGGTCTGGGGAACCGCGGACCGGGTCCTGCGCTGGCCGTCGGCCGCGGCCCGCTTCCGCGACGAGTGGGTCCCGAACGCGGATTGGGTCGAGCTCGACGGAATCGGGCACTGCCCGCAGCTCGACGTCCCGCTCGAGACCGCCCAGCTCATCCTCGACTTCACCCGCGAGCCCGTCGCCGCCTAGCCCTCCCGCCGAGTGACACCTCAGCCACCTCAGGGGTGGTTGTGATGTCACTCGGCGGTGGGGCGCCTACGCCTGGGTCTCGCTCGCCGCGGCGGCGTAGACGTCGACGAAGTGCAGGTAGCGGTCGGCGATCGCGTCGACCGCCGCGCCGCGGTCGAGCTTCCCGGCCAGGTTGGCGGCGACCGCTTCCCACCAGATCGTGCGCCCGACCGCGAAGCCCTGAAAGCCGTCCACCGGCGCGGCGACCCGCAGCCAGTGCTCGACCTTGGCCGGGTCGGCGCCGCGGCCGAGGATCAGACAGCCGGCGGCCCGGCGCCCTTCGCGCCGGCAGGCGGCGGCGACCAGCTCGCAGTCCGAGCGCTCCTCGATCCCCTCGATCTTCCAGAGGGCCGGCTCGATGCCCGCGTTCTGGATGGTCGTCACCGCGCGGCCGACGAGCTCGGGCCGCAGCTCCGCGTCGTAGCGGTCGCGAGCGCCGCCGACGGCTCGGAGTTGCTCCTCCTCGGGCGGGACGAGGAGCTCGAACAGCAGCGCCCGCCCATGGCTCGCGAGCCAGTCGCCCAGCGTGCGCAGGCGCTCGAGCTGGCGCTCGTTGAGATCCGCGTCGCCGTCCGGGTTGAAGCGCACGAGGGCCTTGACGAACGTCGGGTCGAAGCGCTCGATGTGGGCGGCGAAGGCGTCGCCGTATTCGAGCTGGAACTCGGCCTGCCCGGAGCGCTCGCACGCGACCGCCGTGACCAGGCCCCGCTCGCGCGCCGCGTCGAGCACCGCGGCGCCGTACTGCTCATCGACCAGCACCGCCGGCGCCCCGGAGTTGAGCCGCTCGCGGGCGGCGAGCAGGCCGTCACAGATCAACAGCTTCGCCGCTGCGATCCGCTCGGCGTCGGCCGCCGTCGGCTCGCCCTCGATCCCGAACAGACCGCGGATCGACCGCCGGTGATCGAACGCGAGCATGAACAGCGGCATGGATTCTTCCTCACGCGCCCGATTGGCCATCCGTGCGGGGCTTTCCGTCAAATCGATCACATTCAATCAAAATCGGTGCACAGATCTGGGCGATAGGTGTAGACTCGCGGCCGGATGAGCGCGGGAGGTCGCCCATGTCCCTAGTCGCGGACGAGATCCGCGACCAGCCGCGGGCCTGGTCGCAGGCGATCGCGCTCGGGGCGAGCGCGGCGGGGACGTTGCCGCCCGGGGAGCGGATCGCGATCACGGGCTGCGGCAGCTCCTGGCACGCGGCCAAGGCGGTGGCCGCGTTGCGCGAGCGCAGCGGCGCGGGCGAGACCGACGCGTTCAGCGCCTCGGAGGCCGTTCTCGACCGCGGCTACGACCGCGTGGTGGCGATCTCGAGGTCGGGGGCGACGACCGAGATCCTGCGAGCCCTCGAGCAGGTGCGCGCCGGGACGCCGAAGGTCGCGGTGGTCGGCGACGCGACGAGCCCGGTGGCCGCGGGGTGCGACGAGGTCGTCGATCTGGGCTTCGCCGACGATCGCTCGGTGGTCCAGTCGCGCTTCGTCACCACGGTGGTCTGCTTCGCGCGGGCGGCGCTCGGTCTGGACGTGGACTCATTGGTGGCCGACGCGGAGACCGCGCTCGCCGCGCCCCGACCCCCCGGGCGCCGAGGGAATCGACCGGGCGGTGGTCCTGGGTCGCGAGTGGCGGGTTGGCCTCGCCGACGCCGCGGCGCTCACGCTTCGCGAGACCGCGCGCCTCTGGGCCGAGTCGTACCCGTCGATGGAGTACCGCCACGGCCCGATCGCCACGGCCGGGCCCGGGGGCGCTCGTGTGGCTGCTCGACCAGCCGCCCGACCGACTCGCCGAGCAGATCGCCGCGACCGGGGCGGCCCTGGTCGAGGCTTCCCTCGACCCGCTCGCCGAGCTGATCCGCATCCAGCGGCTCGCCGTGACGCTCGCCGAGCGTCGGGGTTTGGACCCCGACCAGCCGCCGCACCTCGAGCGGGCCGTGGTCCTCGACCTGATCGAGTCCGGAGGGGGCGCGTGAGACGGGCCGAGCGCCTCGATGGGATCCTCGCCCGCCTCGCCAGCGACGGCTCGGTCTCGGTCAGCGAGCTGACGACCGACCTCGACGCCTCGCCCGCGACCGTCCGCCGCGACCTCAAGCTCCTCGAGCAGCAGAAGCTGCTCTCGCGGTCGCACGGCGGCGCGGTCCGCAACGGGCTCCTCTACGAGCTTCCCGTCCGCTACCGGGGTGGGCGCCAGGCCGCCGAGAAGGCGCGGATCGCCGACGCCGCGGCGGAGCGGATCGCCGACGCCGAGATCGTCGGCCTCACCGGCGGGACGACGACCACGGAGGTCGCGCGGCGGCTTCGCGGGCGCAACCTGACCGTGGTCACCAACGCGATCAACATCGCATCCGAGCTGGTCATCAGCGAGTCGATCCGCCTCGTGGTCACCGGCGGCGTCGCCCGCCCGCAGTCGTACGAGCTGATCGGCCCGCTTGCCGACCGCACGCTCGAAGGCCTCAACGTCGATGTCGTCCTGCTCGGCGTGGACGGCGTCAACGCCGGCGGGGCGACGACCCACGACGAGATCGAGGCCCAGACGGACAGCAAGCTCGTCGAGCGCGCGGCGAGCGTGATCGTGGTCGCCGACTCCTCGAAGATCGGCCGCTCGGCGCTGTCGCGGATCTGCACGCTCGCCGAGGTCGACCAGCTGATCACCGACGCCGGCGCCCCTGAGGACGAACTCGAGCCCCTGCGCGCCGCCGGGGTCGAGGTGGTGCAGGTCTGATGACGACGGCGGGCCCGAGCTTTCTGGCGGTTGCGACCAACCCGGCGATCGACCGCGTCGCGCGCCTCGAGGGGCCGCCGAGCGGGGTGGTGCGCGCCGCCGAGATGCTCGAAACACCGGGCGGCAAGGCGATTCACACCGCCTGCGTCGCGGCCGAGCTCGGCGCGCGCTCGGCGGTGATCACGACCGCCGGCGGGCCGAGCGGAGAGCTGCTCCTCGCGCTGCTCGCCGCCGAGCCGATCGGCGTTCACGCCGTGGCGGTCGAGGGGGCGACCCGCGGCACCTACACGCTGGTCGGCCCCGACGGCGGGGACTTGACCGAGATCCACGAGCCCGGCGGCGAGCTGACGGCGCCCGAGTGCGACGGTCTCGCCGCGGCGCTCGCCGAGCTGCCGGGCGAGCCCGCGGTGATCGCGGTCTGCGGCAGCCTGCCCCCCGGGGCGCCGGTGGACCTGCACGCGCGCCTGCTCGCGATCGCGCGCGAGCGCGGCGCCTTCACGATCCTCGACAGCTCGACCCCGGCGGCGATCGTGGCCGGGCTTGACGCGGGTCCCGACCTCGCGGCCCCGAACCTCGCCGAGGCCTGCGCGGTGCTCGGCCTCGATCCGGATTCCGCCGCCGGAGTCGACGCTCCGGCGGTCGCGGCGCGGTTGCGCGAGCGCGGGGCCGGGGCCGTCTGGCTCAGCCTCGGCGCGCGCGGCAGCGTCTTCGCCGACGGCGCGGGCTGCGTGCGCCTGACGGCGCCGGCGCCCGAGCGGGCCGTGAACGCGGTCGGCTGCGGCGACGCCCTGATCGGCGGCTTCGCCGCGGCGCTGGTCGCGGGGCGCCAGCCGCGCGAGGCGATCGCGCTCGGCGCCGCCGCGGCGACGGACAAGGTCGCGCACCTGCACCCCGGGCGCGTCGATCGTGCCGCCGTCGAGGCGCTCGAGCCTCGGGTCGAGCTGACGCCGGTCGCCGACCGGGCGGGGGTGCGATGACGCAGCGCAGCTACGACCTGCTCGTGGCCGGGGAGCTCAACCCCGACGCGATCGTGGCCGGCGACTCAATGGAGCCGGAGTTCGGCCAGGTCGAGCGCCTGGCGGAGCGCGGAACGCTGACGGTGGGCGCCTCCGGGGCGATCGTCGCCTGCGGGGCGGCTCGCCTCGGGATGCGGACCGCCTACGTCGGGGTGGCGGGCGACGATGGCGCCGGGCGCTTCATCGTCGGCGAGCTCGACTCGCGCGGGGTCGACGTCGCGCGCTGCCGGCTCGAGCCAGGGCAGGCGACCGGGCTCAGCGTCATCCTCGCGCGCGGCACCGACCGGGCCATCCTGACGGCGCTCGGGGCGATGTCGAGCCTCACCGGCGCCGACGTCGGCGACGAGGCGCTCGCCGCGACCGCCCATCTGCACGTCTCCTCGCCGCACCTGCAGGCCGGCCTGCGCGCCGGGCTCGGCGAGCTCTTCGCTCGGGCCCGTGCGGCGGGCGTGACCACGTCGCTCGATCCGGGCTGGGACCCCGCCGCCGCGCCGGACGCGCTCGACGACGTGCTCGAGGCGACCGACGTCTTCTTCCCCAACGACGCCGAGGCGTGCCGCCTCACGGGCGCCGGAGACCCGGAGGGGGCGCTCGGGGCGCTCGCGGCGCGGGTCGAGACCGTGGTCGTGACGCTCGGCGCCGAGGGCGCGATCGCCCGGCGTGGCGCCGAGACCACCCGGGCCGCCGCGCCGGCGGTCGCGGCGCTGGACGCGACCGGCGCCGGCGACAACCTCGCCGCCGGCTTCCTCTGCGGCCGCGCGCGCGGGCTGGGTCTCGCGGAGGCCCTGGCCCTCGGCGTTACCTGCGGCTCGCTCTCGACCAGGGCGCTCGGCGGCGTCGACGCCCAGCCGGACCTCGACGAGGCGCTGGAGCTCGCCGGCCTCGCGGAGGGAGCGCTGCGATGAGTGGTCCGCGGATCTGCTTCGTCGGCGCCGGCAGCGTCGAGTTCACGGGGATGCTGATCGCCGACATCCTCGCCTACCCGGAGCTGCGCGATGCGCAGATCTCGCTGCACGACATCGACGCCGAGCGGCTCGAGACCGCCGCCGGCGTCGCGCGCGCCACCGCGCAGCAGCTCGGCGCCGAGCCGGTGATCGAGTCGCACCTCGAGCGGCGCCCCGCGCTTGACGGGGCCGACTACGTGATCAACATGATCCAGGTCGGCGGCCACGCCGCCACGGTGATCGATCACGAGATCCCGGCCCGCTACGGCCTCCGCCAGACCATCGGCGACACGCTCGGCGTCGGCGGCGTGTTCCGCACCCTGCGGACGATCCCCGTGATGCAGGGCATCGCCGCCGACATGGCGGAGCTCTGCCCGGGGGCGTGGCTCCTCAACTACACGAACCCGATGGCGATGCTCTGCTGGGCGACCTACGTCGGGACGCCGCAGAAGCGGATCGTCGGCCTGTGCCACTCCGTCCAGAACACCAGCGAGGAGCTCGCGGCGCTGGTCGGCGTGCCCCGCGAGGAGATCACGTTCCTGGGCGCGGGCGTCAACCACCAGGCGTTCATCCTCCGCCTCGAGCGCGAGGGCGAGGACCTCTACCCGCGCCTCGACGAGGCGATCGAGCGCGACCCGGAGCTGCGTCGCCGGGTGCGGGTGGAGATGTACCGGCGGCTCGGCTACTTCCCGACCGAGTCGAGCGAGCACTCGGCCGAGTACCTCCCCTGGCTGATGCACGACGACGAGGCGATCGAGCGCTACCGGCTGTTGGTCGGCGACTACGTCGGGCGCAGCGAGGAGAACCTGGAGGAGTACGAGCGCACGCGCGAGGCGCTCGCCGCCGGCGAGCGCCTCGAGCTCGAGCCGAGCAACGAGTACGCGCCGCAGATCATCCACTCGATCGAGACCGGGACGCCCCGCGTGATCTACGGCAACGTCCGCAACACCGGGCTCATCTCAAACCTTCCCGCCGACGCCTGCGTCGAGGTGCCCTGCCTCGTCGACGGCGTCGGCGTGCAGCCGACCTGGATCGGTGAGCTGCCGCCGCAGCTGGCGGCGCTCAACCGGACCTTCCTCAACGTCGCCGAGCTCACGGTGCGCGCGGCGCTCGAGGGCAGGCCCGAGTACGTCAGACAGGCGGTGATGCTCGATCCAAACGCCGCGGCGACCCTCTCGCTGGACGCGATCTGGGAGCTGTGCGACGAGCTCACCGCCGCCCACGGAGATGCCCTGCCCGAGAGCTTGCGGGGGAGCACATGAACACAAGGAGAGGAACGTGTCGAAACTGACGAGAGCGTTCGCGGCGCTGCTGGCGCTGGCGACCTCGATCTCGCTCGCCGCCTGCGGAGGCAGCGACGACTCGAGCAGCGACAGACTCGTCCGCGAGCAGCGGCGAGCCGGTGGAGATCGAGTTCTGGCACGGCCAGACGCAGGGGGTCGCGGACCTGCTGCAGGAGATGATCGACGAGTTCAACCGCACGCACCCCGACGTGATCGTCTCGAAGGACTCCGGCGGGGTGAACTCCGACCGCATGCTGCAGAAGGTGACCGCCGGGCTGCAGGCCGACAACTACCCCGACATCGCCTACATCTACGGCTCCGACCTCGCCAACCTGGCCCAGGGCGACCAGCTGGTCGACCTGCAGGACGCGATCGACTCGGGCGAGATCAACTGGGACCGGTTCGTCGATGCGGGCAAGGAGGCGGTGACGGTGGACGACCAGCCGCGGGCGATCCCGGCCTTCATCGACAACCTCGCGGTCGTCTACAACAAGAAGATCTTCGACGACGCCGGCGTCCCGTATCCGAAGGACGACTGGACGTGGGACGACTTCGTGCAGACGGCGGCGGAGCTGAACGACCCCGACGCGGGGATCGCGGGCTTCGGCTGGCCCGGCACCGGGGACGAGGACACGACCTGGCGCATCTGGCCACTGATCTGGCAGCAGGGCGGTGACATCGTCTCCGAGGACGGCACCAGCGTCGGCTTCGACGGCGCCTCGGGCGAGGCGGCGCTCGACGTCGTCGCCCAGGCGGCCGACGACGGCTCCGTCTACATCGACTCCACCGCCGGCTCGGAGCGCATGCAGCAGCTCTTCGCCAGCGGCAAGATGGCGATGAACGTCGCCGGGCCCTACACGCTGCCCGGAGTACGTCGACGCGAAGCGTCGACTACGGCGTCGCGTCGATGCCCTCGTTCGGCGACGAGCACACGACGATCGCCGGCCCCGACACCTGGGCGATCCTCGACAACGGCGAGGACCGGGTGCAGGCGGCGCTCGAGTTCATGGACTGGTTCTCAGAGCCGGAGCAGCAGCTGCGCTGGATCAGCGAGGCCGGCAGCCTGCCGCTGACCAACGACGTCCAGGACGCCAATGGCTACTCGGACTACCAGACGAGCCTGCCGGGGCTCGAGAAGTTCATCGAGAACACGAACCTCGCGCGCACGAGGGCCACGATCCCCGAGTACCCGCAGATCTCCCAGGCGATGGGCAAGGCGGTCGCCTCGGTGCTCTACGGCGAGGCCGAGCCGAGCGAGGCGCTCAGCGAGGCCGTGGACACGGCCAACCAGGAGCTCAGCGTCCCGGGTGGCTGATGCACGGATGGATGAGCGCGGAGCCGACCGCACCGAAGAGGACGTTCGCCCAGCGGGTCCTGGGGGAGAACCCCACCGCCTGGGCGTTCGTCCTCCCGGCGGTCGTGATCATCGTCGGGCTCTCGATCGTGCCGATCGGCTGGTCGCTGATCCTCTCGTTCAACGCCGCCGACCTGATCTCGTCGTCGCAGTGGGTCGGCCTGTCGAACTACGACGCGTTGCTCAAGGACCCGGCGCTCAAGGACGCGATCCTCCACACGATCGTCTACACGGCTCTGTTCGTCCCGATCACCACCGGTCTCGGCCTATTCCTGGCGATGGCGCTCAACCGGAGGATCCGGCTGATCGGCTTCTACCGGACCGCGTTCCTGGCCCCGTTCATCGCCTCGGTGGCCGCCCAGGGCGTGCTGTTCTCGTTCATCTTCGACGAGCGGTTCGGGGTCGCGAACGCGGTGCTCGACGCGTTCGGCCTGCCGCGGCAGGGGTTCCTCGGCGATCCCGACCAGGCGCTGTACGTGATCGTGCTGATCGGGATCTGGGGCGGGATCGGGTTCCCGCTCGTCATCTATCTGGCCGCCCTGCAGGACGTCCCGCGGGAGCTGATCGACGCGGCCTCCGTGGACGGCGCCCGCCGGTGGGCGACGCTCTGGCACGTGATCCTCCCGCAGCTGTTGCCGGTGACGATCTTCCTCGTCGTCTGGCAGACGCTGCTGTCGCTGCAGCTCTTCGACCTCGTCTACGCGACCACGCGCGGCGGGCCGTTAGACGCCACGGTGGTGATCGTCTACTACGTCTACAACCAGGCGTTCGAGCTCTTCCACGCCGGCTACGCGGCCGCTGTGGCCTACATCGTCGCGGTGTTCCTGATCCTGCTCGTCGGCGCGCAGCTGATCTACAACCGGGTCCGGGCGAGGCACGCATGAGGGCGCGGCTGCCGTTCAGCCCCTGGCACCTGGTCCTGTTCCCGACGGCGGTTTTCTTCGCCCTGCCGCTCATCTGGATGATCCTGAGCTCGTTCATGTCGAACGCCCAGATCAACCAGTTCCCGCCGACGATCATCCCCGACTCGCTGCACCTCGACGGCTGGAACACCGTGCTGGGCGACTCCAACTTCCCCCGCTGGTTCATGAACTCGACGATCGTCGCCGCCGTGACGGTGGTCTCGAACCTGGCGTTCTGCTCCCTCGCCGGCTACGCCTTCGCCCGCATGCGCTTCCGCGGCTCGACCCTGATGTTCCTGCTGATCCTGCTGACCCTGATCATCCCGTTCCAGATCACGATGATCCCCACGTTCATCGTCATGGACAAGCTCGGGATCGTCGACACGCTTTCGGCGCTGATCGTCCCCTCCCTGGTGTTGCCGCTCGGGGTCTTCTTGATGCGCCAGTTCTTCGTCAACCTGCCCCGGGAGGTCGAGGAGGCGGCGCGGATCGACGGCTGCTCGCGCTTCGGCGTCCTCTGGCACGTCGCCCTGCCGTTGGCGAAGCCGGCGCTGGCGACGCTCGCGGCGCTCACCTTCCTGCTGATGTGGAACGACCTGCTGTGGCCCCTGATCGCGATCAACTCCGACGAGACCATGACGCTGCCGCTTGGCCTGACGACGTTCCAGGGCCAGCACACCCAGGACTTCGGCGCGGTCATGGCCGGCAACGTGATCACCGTGATTCCGGTCCTGCTCGCGTTCCTGTTCGCGCAGCGCTCGTTCATCGCCTCCCTGACCTCCAGCGCGGTGAAGGGCTAGGCGGGATGCCCGGGATCACGCTCGAGCGGGTCACCAAGGTCTACGGCGGCGACGTGCTGGCGGTCGACGATGTCTCGCTCGAGGTGGCCGACGGGCGAGTTCATGGTCCTGGTCGGCCCCTCGGGGTGCGGTAAGTCGACGCTGCTGCGGATGATTGCCGGCCTTGAGCGGGTCACCAAGGGGCGGGTGTGGATCGGCGACGACGACGTGACCACGCTCGACCCGCCCGACCGCGATCTGGCGATGGTCTTCCAGAGCTACGCGCTGTACCCCCACAAGACGGTCCGCGAGAACCTCGCCTTCGGGCTGCGGCGTCGCAAGGTGCCCAAGCCGGAGATCACCGAGCGCGTCGACCGGATGGCGGCGATGCTCGGCCTCGGCGAGCTGATGGAGCGCAAGCCCGCAGCGCTCTCCGGCGGCCAGCGCCAGCGGGTGGCGATGGGGCGCGCGCTGGTGCGCGAGCCGCGCGCGTTCCTCATGGACGAGCCGCTCTCGAACCTCGATGCCAAGCTGCGGACGTCGATGCGCGGCGAGCTCGCGCGCCTGCACGAGCGCCTGCCGACGACGACCGTGTACGTCACCCACGACCAGGTCGAGGCGATGACCCTCGGCACCCGGGTGGCGGTGCTGCGCGACGGGGTGATCCAGCAGTGCGATGCGCCGCAGCGCCTCTTCGACGCGCCGGCGAACCTGTTCGTCGGCGCCTTCATCGGTTCGCCGGCGATGAACCTCGTCGAGGCGCGGCTGTCGGGCGAGACGGTCGCGTTCGGGGCCACCGAGTTGCGCCTTCCGGGCGCCGCGGGCGAGCGCGACGTGGTGCTCGGGCTGCGGCCGACCAGCTTCGTCGTCGCCGACCCCACCGTCGACCCGAGCTGGGCGCGGCTGCGGGTACGGCTCGACGTCGTCGAGGAGCTGGGCTCGGAGTGCAACCTGCTGTTCACGGTCGACGCACCGCCCGGTCGCGACCGAGGACGTCAAGGCGGCGATCGGCGGCGAGAGCGGCGCCGACGAGGGCCGGCTGCTCGCCGACGACCAGCGCGCGCGCTTCACGGCCCGGATCCAGGGCCGCCCGCCGGCGCAGGCGAGGGGCGAGGTCGAGCTCGCGATCGACCCGTCGCAGCTGCACCTGTTCGACCGCGACACCGGCCACGCGCTAGAACTTCAGCGAGACGTGGTGAAGGCGGCATGAGTCTGACCGGTAAACGGGCGGCGGCGGTGGTGGTCGCGGGCCTCGTCGCCCTCGCGGCGCTGCTCGTCGTCCTGCTGGCCAGCGGCGAGGGCAGATCGCTCGATCCGGCGAAGGCCGACGCGCAGCCGCCGTCGCGCGAACGCCGTCGTTCGACTACCAGATCGGCGGCGACTATCAGCTGCCGGAGGGCGTCACGGTCGTGTCGCGCGACTGGTTCTCCGGCGACCCCGCCCCGGATCCGGCCTACTCGATCTGTTACGTCAACGCCTACCAGACGCAGGCGAACGAGCCGGGCGTCGACCGCCCCGACGAGCGCAGCAACTGGCCCAAGAGCCTGGTGCTGAGCGAGCTCGGCGACGACCCGCACTGGGGCGGCGAGTACCTGGTCGACATCCGCAGCGCGGCGAAGCGCCGCCGGGCCGCGAACTGGGTCCAGCAGATGATCCGCGGCTGCGCCGAGGCGGGATACGACGCGGTCGAGTACGACAACCTCGACTCCTGGACCCGCTTCGACGGCACGCCGCTGGCCGACGAGGTCCCCTTCTCCAAGTCCGACGCGCTCGCCTACGCGAAGCTCCTCACCCGCCGCGCCCACGAGCGCGGCATGGCGGTGGGCCAGAAGAACACCGCCGACATCAACCGCAAGCAGTCCAAGCGGGTCGGCTTCGACTTCGCGATCGCCGAGGAGTGCTCGCGCTACAACGAGTGCGACCGCTACCAGCACGTCTACGGCAATCACGTGATCGAGATCGAGTACCGCCGCAAGGACTTCGACAAGGCATGCCGGACGGTCGGCCCTGACATCTCCGTGGTCCTGCGCGACCGCCTGGTGAGCCCGACCGAGCTCGCCGCGCTACGTCTACGACGCCTGCTGAAACGTCAGCTCAGCGCCAGCCGGTAGACCGTGACGATGCCGCGCGCGGCCTCCTCGACCGCCCAGCGCTCGCGGGCCTGTTCGAGGAACGCGTCGGCCGCGGGTCGGCCGGGGTCCGCGACCCACGCCTGCGGCGCCAGCCGGGGCAGCAGCTCGAGCAGGACGGCCACGCTCGAGCGCTCGTAGAGGACGTCGGCCGCGAGCACGAGATCGAAGGGCCCTCGCCCGACCAGCTCGTCCGGCGCGTTCCAGTCGGCTGCCATGGTCTCGACCAGCAGCCCGTTGCCCTCCGCGTTGCGGGCGACGAGGTCGAGCGCGTCGGGGTCGTTGTCGGTCGCCGTGACCTCCGCGCCGGCGCGCGCGGCGGCCAGGCTGGGCGCCGCCAGTCCGCAACCCAGCTCGACCACGCGTCGGTCGCCCACGTCCGACCCCGCGACCTCGCGCGCGAGCGCCACCCCGCTGCGCCACAGCACCGACCAGTAGGGCGCGAGCGGCGCCCACTCAACCGCGCCGTCGTCCGGGAGGTTCGCCCACTCGCGCGGCTGGAGTAGGCGCAGCGCGCCGTCCGGCAGCTCAACCGTCGCGTCGACGAGGTCCTCGGTCATCCCGCGACCCTACGCGGGACGAGCTACAGGGGCGGAACCGCCTTCCAGAGCTCGTTGTGGTGGGCCGCGCCGTCGTCCGCGGAGAAGAACACGGTGCCGCCCACGTCGAGGAGCTGGGCCGGGTCCGAGCTGGCCGCCCCCGGGCGGATGTTGCGCACGAGCGTCGTCCCGCCCCGCGTGCCGTCGCTCTCCCAGAGCTCGGAGCCTCGATCCGCGGTGAACGCCTGGAAGATCAGGGTGCCGGCGACCGGCGTCAGGAAGACCGGCACCGAGCCGCCGGCCCCCGGTTGGATGTCGCGCACCTGCCGGGTCCCGGCGCGAGTGCCGTCGGTGCGCCAGAGCTCCTGGCCGTCGGGATCCGACGCCTGGAAGTACAGCGTCTCGTCCATCGGGGTCAGCTCCGTCGGCGACGAGTCGCCGCCGAGGAAGGCGATATCGCGCACCATGCGCGTCCCGCCACGGGTGCCGTCGCTCCGCCACAGCTCGAAGCCGTGCTGACCGTCCTGCGCCGTGAAGAACACGGTCCCGTTGAAGTTCGTGAGCTCGAGCGGGAGCGATGAGTTGTTGGCCGGCCAGATGTCCGCGACCATCCGGGTCCCGGCCCTGGTGCCGTCGCTGCGCCACAGCTCGATCCCGTGGGTGCCGTCGTCGGCTTGGAGGTACACGGTGTTGCCGACGGCGAGAAAGCCCTGGGCGAAGGAGTCGGTCGTGGGGTTGATGTCCCTGACCATCCGGGTCCCCGCCGCCGTGCCGTCGCTGCGCCACAGCTCGAATCCGTGAGTGCCGTCGTTGGCGCCGAAGTAGATCTCGTTGCCGACGGGCGTGAACCCGAACGGATCCGAGTTGGCGGCGTCGGGATTGATGTCCGCGACCATCCTCGTCCCGGCACGGGTGCCGTCCGTACGCCAGAGCTCGGTGCCCTTCGCGCTCGTGTGGGCTCCGAAGAACGCGATCGGCCCGGCCGGCACGATCGGGAACGGCGACGAGCTGCCGTCGCCGGGCTCGATGTCGCGCACCAGGCGGGTGCCCGGCCCGGTCCCGTCGCTGCGCCACAGCTCGAAGCCGGTATCGCCGTCGGTGGCCGAGAACAGGGCGATGTCGCCCAGCACTCCCGGGTTCTGGGGGAACGAGTCACCCGTGGGGTTGATGTCCTTGACCGGCACGGTGCCCGCCTCCGTCCCGTCGCTGCGCCAGAGCTCGGTGCCGTCGGTCCCGTTGCTGGCGTTGAACAGGAGCGTGCCGTTGAGGTTCGTGAGCGACCCGGGGAACGACGACCCGGTCGGGTTGATGTCGCGCACCAGGGAGGCGGTCGAGGCCGCGTGCGCCGCGGCGGGGACGAACAGTGCAGTTACCAGGCCGACCACGAGGGGCCAGGTTCGGAAGCGGTTCACGTTCACCTCGAGTGGTGGTGGGTCAGCTTCGCGAACCTACCACCGTCACTCGGTGACTGTGGACCTCCGGCGCCGGTACGCACGGTTCTTGATCTGGTTTCCGCAGGTCTCCATCTGACACCAGGTGCCGCTGCGGTTGCGCGAGCTGTCGTAGAAGGCCCACCGGCACTCGTCGCTCGCGCAGATCTTCAGCCGCGGCCACTCTCCCGTGAGCTGGGCGGCGAAGACGAGGCCGACCATCTGGGCGATCACGCCGTCGACCGTGGATGGCGGGGTGAGGTCCACGTGCAGCTCGCCCGCCTCGCCGGCGGTGAGCTCGACCGGGTGGTCAGCGGCCAGCCGCGCGAGCCCGGGACGGGCGGCCTCCGGGTCGCCGTGGAGGTTGGCGTCGAGCAGGTCGCGGATCACCTCCCGGCATTCGACCAGGCGCCGGGCGTCCGCCTCGCTCACCTGGATGTCGGGCGTCGCCAGATCCGACTCGAGCAGCCAGGCCCGGGCGGAGGCGGCGTCGCCGAGCCGCTCCTCGCCCGGCTCGTAGGCGAACGTGTTCGCCAGGCCCTGGACGGCGATCAGCGGTTCCGGGGCGACCTTGTAATCGATCTGGCGGGCCAGTTCGGCGACGTCCATGCCTGAAGGATATCGGGGTCATGACCGTCAAAAAGCCTTGACAGGTCATCATGACCGTCGTAAGGTGTTTGCCAGTCATGCGGTGCGCAGCGCCGTGGAGCGAGATAACGAAAAGGAGCACCCATGAACCCCGGAGCACTGTTCGTCGCTCGGCAGGTCCGCCCCGACCGCCACGGGCCGCGGAGCCGCACCCGGACGCGGCGTTTTAAGTTCAGCTCCTGACCGCGTAGTCGCCGAGCCCGGCCTCGAGCCGCTCGAACGCGACCTCGGCCTGGGCCCGGATCTCCGTGGCCACCTCGCGCGCCGTAGCGCCGGCGAGGGTGCGCACGCGCACGTAGCCGATCAGCGATCGGTGGACGCCGAGCAGCGCGTTGGCGACGGCGCGCGGCTCGGCGGCCTCCGGCGCCACGCCCGTCTCCTCGGCGAGGAGCGCCGCCAGGGCCTCCTCGTAGCGCCCGATCACCTGCCGCTCGCGCGCGAGCAGCGCCGGGCTGTCGGTGATCACGCGGGTCACCATCCGTAGCTGGCGGGTCGCCTCGCGGTCGCCGCCCGCGTCCTCCATCTGCAGCACGCCGCCCCGGCTCATCAGGAACCGCCGGAAGGCGGCGAGCGCCGACTCGCCCGGCTCGCGCTCGCGCACGGCCGCCAGGAGCTCGTCCTCGAACGCCTCGAGGCGGCTGTAGAAGAGGTCCTCCTTGGTGGGGAAGTAGTTGAAGACCGTCTTCGGCGCGACGTCCGCGGCGCGCGCGATGTCGGCCACCGTCACGGCCTCGAACCCGCGCTCGGCGAACAGTCGCCGCGCCGTGTCGGCGATCAGCAGGCGCGTCTGCTCCTTCTTGCGCGCTCGTAGTCCGGGGGATGCGGCCATGGTTTCGCTTTGCTACAGTCTGAGAAAGATTCTAGTCACTATAACTTTGTAGCGGGAGTAGATCATGTTCGAATGGCTCAAGGCAAAGACAAGTCTGGCCGATCGCACCGACGCCACCGGGGTCGCGGTCCCGTTCGCGGCGATCGTCCTCGCGATGCTCCCGGCGGTGCTCGACCAGACGATCCTGGCGACCGCGCTGCCCGTGATCGCCGGCGACCTCGGCAGCGTCACCGACGTCTCCTGGGTGGTGACCGCCTACGTCGTCGCCGCCGCCGCCACGACCCCGCTCTGGGGCAAGCTCGGCGACCGCCACGGGCGCAAGCTGCTGCTCGAGGTCTCGCTGACCGCGTTCGTCGCCTCCTCGGCGCTGTGCGCGGCGGCCCAGGACATCCCGCAGCTGATCGCCCTGCGCGTCGTCCAGGGCGCCGCCGCCGGCGGGCTGATGACGCTGGCGATGGCCGTGATCGGCGACCTGGTCGCGCCCCGCGAGCGCGGCCGCTATCAGGGCTACATCGCGGCGACCTTCGCGGTCGCGACGATCGTCGGCCCGCTGATCGGCGGCGTCCTCGTCCAGAGCGCGAGCTGGCGCTGGGTCTTCCTCGTCAACCTGCCGCTCGGCGTCGCGGCGCTCGCGGGCCTCGCGCTGCGCCTCCCGGCGCCCAAGGACGATCGGCCCCCGCGCCCCCTCGACGTCCTCGGCGCCGCGCTGCTGGCGGGCGTGACGAGCGCCCTGATGCTGACCTGCATCTGGGGCGGTGACCGCTACGCCTGGGACTCGGCGCCGATCCTGGCGCTGATCGGGACCACGATCGGCCTCGCGATCGCGCTCGTCGCGCGCGAGCGCCGCGCCGCTGACCCGATCGTCCCCTTTGGCCTGCTGCGCACGCGGGCGGTCGCGGTCGCCAGCACGGCGCTGTTCCTCGGTACCGCGTCGCTGTTCGCGATCACGGTGTTCGTGCCGTTGTTCCTGCAGACGACGACCGGGGCGACCCCCACCGAGGCCGGGCTGCTGCTGGCCCCGGCGATGCTCGGGATCACGATCTCGACCGCGCTCTCGGGCCGCAGCATCGCGCGCACCGGGCGCTACAAGCGCTTCCCGCTCGCCGGGCTGGCGCTGATGAGCGCCGCGCTCGCCCTGCTCGCCGCGCTGGCCTCCAACCCGTCGCAGGTCGCGACCGGGGTCGGGCTCGCGGTGTTCGGGCTGGGGTTCGGGATGGTCACCCAGGTGCTGGTGGTCGCGGTGCAGAACAGCGTCGATCGCACCGAGCTCGGGATCGCGACGGCGACGACCGGGTTCTTCCGCGCCCTCGGCGGCGCGGTCGGCGCGGCGATCCTCGGCGCCGTGTTCGCCGCGCAGGCGGGCTCGACCGCCTCGCAGACCGGTGAGGGCGGGCTCGGCTCGGTGCTGCGCAGCGACGTCATCGACGGCGTCCAGGCCGTGTTCACGGTCGCCGCACCGCTCGCGGCGCTGGGCTTCTTGGTCGTGCTGTTGCTCGAGGAGGTGCCGCTGCGCAAGGCGGAGAAGCCGCCGGCGCCGGAGGCGCGTCGTCCGTCGAAGGTCACGGCGGCGCGGGTCCCGCAGGAGGTCCACTGATGTCCGGCCTTCCGGTTGCCGAGCTCTACGAATGGCTGCTGTTCGGGCACATCGTCGCCGCGATGGCCTGGGTCGGCGGCGGGCTCCTGCTCGGGGTCCTCGCCACCCAGGTCGTTCGCGGTGGCGACGCCGACGCGGTCGCCCGGTTCGTCGCGAGCCTGCGACGCATCGGGCCGCTGGTCCTCGCGCCGTCCACGATCGCCGTGATCGGGCTCGGGGTCTGGATGGTCCTCGACAGCGCCGCCTGGGACTTCGGCCAGCTCTGGGTCCAGCTCGCGCTCGGCCTGTTCGCGCTCGCGTTCGTGATCGGCGCGGCCCACCAGAGCCGCGCGGCGATCGGCGCGGAGCGCGCGGTCACCGCCGGCGACAACGACCTGGCCCTGCGTCACCTCGCCCGCTGGTCCGCGGGTTACTGGGTGATCGTCGCGCTGCTCGTGGTCGCGGCCTGGGACATGGTCTTCAAGCCGGGTCTCTGACGGCTGCCTAGATTCCGCTGTTCATGTCCGCCTGCACCTCAGCGGCGGTCAGCGGCCGGTTGTAGATGCGGATCTCGTCGATCAGGCCCCGCCAGCGCTCGAAGCCGCAGCGCGCATCCCGATCTGGCCGAGGACGAGCGCCTGCGTCGTGGGCACCGGCACGCTGGTCTCGCTCTGGGTGGCCACGGCCGTGCCGTTGAGATAGAGCGTGTAGGTGTTGGCGGCGTCGTTGAAGACGGCGGCCAGGTGCGACCACTGGTTGAGCGCCAGGTTCGGGCTGCCGTTGACGTGCTCACGACAGCCCCCGCTGGCGAAGCCGCTGCTGATCTTGTTGCCGGTCGTCTGCAGCCAGTAGGCACAACCCCCGGTCTGCTCCTTGATCAGGATCGTCTGGTAGCCGCTCAGCGCCGACGGCTTGACCCAGGCCTCCAAGGTGTAGCTCGAGCTAAAGCTGAGCGAGGATGTGTGGGGGATCGTCACGTTGCCCGAGGAGCCGTTGAAGGCGAGCGCGCGTCCGAACTTGCCGGCCGGATCCCACGTCACGCCCGCGCCGGATAGGACGCCGTTGTTGCCGCTGCCCGACGAGTCCGTCGCGGTGGTGCCGGCCCCTTCGTTTAGGCCCCACGCCCCGACCAGGCCCGTGGGCACCGGGGTCGAGTTGAAGGTCGCGGTGTAGCTCTGCGGACGTCGACGGCACCGTGATCGTGTGCTGCTGCCCGCCACCGTCGGACCAGGAGGCGAACGTGTAGGACGTGTTGCCGGCGATTTGGTTGCGGGCTTCGATCGTGTGGTTGAAGCCGACCAGGGTGTCGTAGACGAACGGCGTCGTCTTGGCGATCCCGTCGAGGTAGATCGTGCGGCCGCTTGGGACCGTGTCGAAGCTCAGATTCACCTTCTTCGGCTGGACGATCACCGACTTGGTCGCGGTCAGTCCGGTGGAATCACGGACCGTGAGCGTGATCCGGTAGCGGGTGTTGCCGCTGAAGTCGTGCCCCGAGGTCGGGATCGTGAAGCTGCCGCTGCGCACCCCAGTGACCGGTGTCCCCGGATGAACGTGCCCGTCGTGGAGGAAGTCGATGTTCCAGGTGAACGCGCTATCCGGCAGGCGACCGTCGTCGGGGTCGTTGCCGTCGCCGGAATAGGAGATCACGTCCCCGGCCTGGAACAGCATCCCGTCGGTCGGGGAGGAGATCGTCGCCGTCGGGACGTCGCCGGCGCTGATCGCGATCGGCGTTGAGATCGACGTGTTGACCCCGTCCGAGACGGTGAGCCGCGCCTGATAGACGCCCGGGCTTGAATAGGTGTGCGAGGGGTTCGCTGCGGTCGAGGTGGCCCCGTCGCCGAACGCCCACGAGTAGGTCAGCGGCTGGCCCTCGGGATCGGACGAGCCCGAGCTCGAGAACGTGACGTTGAGCGGCGTCGCGCCGGAGGTCGGACTGGCCGATGCGTTGACGACCGGCGCCTGGTTGGAGCGGACGTACTTGATCCGCCGCAGCTTGCTGACGCCGAAGGTGCCGCCGACGTCGGAATAACCGAGATCGAGGTAATACAGGGCGCCGTCCGGCCCCTCGGCCAGGTAGACGATGTCTCCGTACGGCCCGTCGGTGCTGCCGTTCGAGGGCTCGAAGTTGAACGTGTCGGTGACGTTCCCGTTCGCGCCGAGTCGCAGGCCCCTGATCCAATTCTGGGTGTAGTCGGCGTAGAAGTAGGCACCGTCGTACGAACTCGGGAACTGCGAGCCGTGGTAGACGAAGCCGCCGGTGATCGCGGCGTCGCGACCGTTGTGCGGGTAGGAGAACAGCGGGCTCTGGCAGGGCGACGCGCAGGGGCCCTCGTTGTTCGGCCAGCCGTAGTTCGCGCCCGCGACGCCGAGGTCGACCTCCTCGACGGCGGTGGACGCATCGTTACCGCCGACATCGCCGATGAAGTAGCGGCCGCTCGGCGGGTCGTAGTAGGCGCGATACGGGTTTCGCAGCCCGCGGGCCCAGATCGAGTCGACGTTCGGGCCCGATCCGTCGTAGAACGGATTGTCGGTCGGGATCGTGCCGTCCGGGTTGATCCTGTGCACCTTGCCGCGCGGGCTGTTGAGCTGCTGCGAGAGCGCCGGCATGAAGTGCTCGCCGGTCGTGAACAGGAGCTTGCCCGCGTTGTCGAAGTTCAGCGACCCCCCGTGGTGCTCCGCGTCGGCGTTCTGCGGGTCCTCGTAGAGGACGAACTCGCTGTTGGGGATCGTCCCGGTGAGCGCGGCGTTGGCCGTGAAGCGCGAGACGCGATCGTGGTTCGGCGACCCGAGCGTGTAGAAGACGTAGTAGAAGTGGTTGCTGGCGAAGTTGGGGTCGAGGACGAGGTCGTAGATGCCCTGCTGCACGCCGGCCGATCCGATGTTGGTGATCTGGAGGAAGAGACCGGGATCCGGTTGCGTATAGGGCGGGGAAAGGACCTTGATCTTGCCCGCCAGTTCCGCGACCAGCATGCGCCCGTCCGGCAGGAACTCGAACGTCGTCGGGAGGTCGAAGCCGGTGGCCAGGATCTCGTTCTGGAAGTAGTCGGTGTTGGCGACGTTGACGGTCACGGGCGCCGAGGTCGTGGTGTTGCCCGCCGCGTCCCGGGCCCTGGCGGTGATCGTGTGCGCGCCGTTGCCGACGCGTCCGGGTGTCCCAGCTGAGCCCGTAGGGCGCGTTCGTGTCCTCCGCGCCGGTGGCCGCGCCGTCGATGAGGAACCGGACGCCCGCGACGCCGACGTTGTCGCTCGCGTTCGCGGTCACCTGGACGATGTCGCTCACGGTGGCGTTGGCCTGTGGTGCGGTGATCGAGACCGATGGCGGGTTCCCGTCCGGAGGAGCGCCGGTGTCGGCCCTGAAGGCGACCATGTGCATGACCCACCCGGGGCCGTTCTGAGTCGCGGTCGCGTTGTAGGCGCCGGTCGCGGTCACGAGCCTGTCCTCGGTTAGGTTCCCGAAGTCGCTCCGCCGCGTGGTGAAGCCCGCCCCGCCGGCGGTCACCGTGTGGGTCGAGGCTCCTGCACCGAAGATCAGATCGTTCGCGTTCGTCGTCGTCGCCGAGCCGCTGTTCATGGCGCTGCCCGAGCCGGCCGTCGCCGCGGCGACGTCCACGGGGTTGGTGGCGTCGATGCCCGAGTACTCGTGGATGTAGACGAGCCCGAAGGAGTTGACCGCGGTGCCGAACGTCGTCCGGACCGTGTTCGCGCCGCCGGCGATGTTCTTGGCGTAGAAGACCTGCGAGCTCCAGGTGTTGTTGTTCCAACGGGTGACCGGCGCCGCGCTGGCGTAGTTGTTGCCCTGGGTGTCCGTGACCGTCGCGGCGGACGTATTGCTCCAGATCGCGTAGACGACGATCAGATTGCCCGCTCGCGTTCGGTGACGAGAACGCGAGGTTGTTCGAGGTGCCCGAGTTGACCTCCTGGGCCCGGCTCTGCACGTGGGCCGGCGTTGCCGCGTCGGCCGCCGGCGCGAACAGGAGAACCGCCGTCGCCGAGAGGACGGTTGCGAGCACGAGATAGGTGCGTCCTGAGTGGTGGGACGTAAACGAGCGCATGGCCGCAACCCTCCGATCTGGCCAGCTCAACTGGCCGAGCCTACCGGCGGCCCGGCCGCGCACGGGTACCGAAAAGGTGCCGACCTGACGCCGCTGGCCGAGCCGGAGCGTGCCTAGTCGTGGAGCGGCAGGCCGCTGACCCCGACGTCCAGGGACGCGAGCGAGCCGTGCTCGTCCTCGACCACGTAGATCCTCGTGTCGCCGTCGGGGCCGAAGGTGACGTTGGTCGGCGAGCGCCCCTCGATGGGGATCCGGTGGTCGAGCGAGCCGTCGGGGGCGAGCACCGTGATGTCGCCCTGGCCGAAGACCGTGACCCAGAGCCGTCCGTCCTCGCTGAACGCCATCCCGTCGGGGCCGCGCAGACCGCCCTCGGTGTAGCCGGGGTCGTTGACGTTGCCGAAGGTCTCGCGCTCGCCCGACAGGCGGCCGTCCTCGAGTCGGTAGCGGTAGACGTTGCCGGTCATCGTCTCGTTCGCGTACAGCGCGCCGTCGGGCCCGAAGGCGATCCCGTTGGCGAAGCCGAGCCCGCGGTCGAGGAACCACGCCTCGCCGCTCGCCGGGTCGTAGCGGAAGACGCGGCCGTCGGTCGGCATCGACTCGGCGCCCTCCACCGGCTTGCCATCGATCAGGAAGTCGCCGACGAGGATGCCCGAGTCGGTCACATAGAGCGCACCGTCGGGCCCGAAGCAGAGGTCGTTTGGCCACAGGAGCGGCTCGCCCTCGACCTCGGTGAGCTCGCGCGTGAACTCGCCCGAGAGCTCGAGTCGCAACAGCGACGGATCGAGCGACTCGCAGACCCAGAACGAGCCGTCCCGGCTCTCGGCGAGGCCGTTCGGGCGGCCCGTCTTCGCGATCGGCTCGCGGACGCCGTCGGCGGTGATCCGGACGACCGTCCCGCGCCGCGTGTCGAGCTCGGTCACGAGCCAGGCTCCGTCCGGCAGCGGCACCGGGCCCTCCGGGAGCTCGAGGTCGGTGGTGATCATCGTCGTCGTGGCGCTCATTTCGCTCCGTTCGTCAGGCCAGTCCCTCGGGGAGGACCTGGCCGCCGTCAATGACAATCGTCTGACCGGTGATGTAGCCGGCCTCCTCGGAGGCCAGAAAGCGCGCCGCCCAGCCCGCGTCGGCGGGCTCGGCGAGGCGGCGCATCGGGATCACGTCCAGCAGCTCCCGCTTCCACTCGTCGGAGAGCCGCTCGAACCCGGGGGTGCGGACGTTGCCGGGCATGATCGCGTTGACGGTGATCCCCTCGCCCGCGACCTCGAGCGCGAAGCTGCGCATCAGCCCCAGCATCGCCGCCTTGGTCGAGCCGTAGACCCCGTAACCCGCCGCGCCGACCAGCGGGCCGGTGATCGAGGACGTGAGGACGATGCGGCCGTAGCCCCGCTCACGCATCGGGGGCAGGCAGGCGCGGACCGAGTGCACCGTCCCCTTGACGTTGATGGAGAGCACCCGGTCGAGGAACTCGTCGTCGATCTCCGGGATCTCGGCGGCCGGATAGACCCCCGCGTTCGCGGCCAGGATGTCGATCCGGCCCCAGCGGTCCAGCACCGCCGCCGCCATCGCCTCGACCGATGCCGAATCGGCGACGTCGACCTCGACCGCGATTGCCTCGCCCCCCGACTCGGCGAGCTCCACGGCCAGGGCCTCGGCGGCGGCCAGGTCGAGGTCGGCGACGGCCACCCTCGCGCCCTCGAGCGCGAACACCTCGGCGATCCCGCGCCCGACGCCGCTCGCGGCGCCGGTGACCACGGTGACCCGTTCGTCCAGCGGCTTCAAGAGCCTCCGACCCCGGCGGTCTCGGCGCCGTAGCGGCCGCGGATCGGCCACACGTCGACCACCTCATCGTCCTCGACGACGAAGAAGCAGTCGTAGAGGTTGACGGTCGTCGGCGCGTATCCCGGCATCAGCCGGACGGTCGAGCCGACGCCGACCTCGGGCTCGTCGGCGAGCATCAGCGCGGTGTGCTCCTCGTGGATGAAGTGCTCGCCGTGCTCGAAGCGCACCTCGCCGCGCGTGCCGACGAGCTCGGGGACGGCCCGGTCGATGCCGATCGACTTGCGGCCGCAGTCGACCACCGCCATGTCCCCGGTACGCGAGATCACGGTGGCAAGCACCGTGAGCGCCGGTTCGAACCCCGGCACCAGGGCGCGGTGGAAGGCGTCCATGAAGATGTAGGAGCCGGCGTGGATCTCGGTGATCCTCGGGTTGGCGCCGGTGATGTCCCAGGTGCCCAGCCCGCCGGCGCCGACGATCTCGGTTGGCAGGCCGCCGCGCTCGAACGCGTCGGCGAGCTCGAGCAGCTGCGCGTTGGCGTCCTGGGCCTTCTGGATCCGCAGCGCGCGGTCGGGCTCGAGCATGCAGTGCCCCTCATATCCGAACGGCCCCAGCAGTCGCAGTCCCGCGGTGTCGGAGACCCGCTCGGCCAGGGCGACCGCGTCGTCGACGCTGCGCACCCCCGAGCGGTGCAGGCCGACGTCGAGCTCGACGAGCACGCCGATCTCCGACCCGGCCGCGCGCGCCGCGGCCGCGAGCTCGTCGGCGTTCGCCTCGCCCTCGACCAGGGCGATGACGTTGGCGAGGGTGGCGAGGCGGGCGAGCTCGGCGGCCTTCACCTGCCCGACGACCTGGTTGCAGACGAGGATGTCCGACAGCCCGGCTGCGACCATCGCCGACGCCTCCCACACGGTCGCGGTCGTGAGCCCGATCGCGCCCGCGTCGACCTGCATGCGCCCGAACTCCGGGCTCTTGTGGATCTTCGCGTGCGGGCGCAGGGCGGCGGGCACCGTCTCCATCCGCCGCGCCATCTCGGCGATGTTGTCCCTGACCACCGCGAGCTCGACCAGCAGCGCGGGGGTTGGCACGGCGCTGGGCGGGCCGCCGACCAGCCGGCGCGCGGTCTCGAGCCTGTCGCCGTCCATGCGCCGGTCCAATCTAACTCATCTGATCAGCTGTTGACAAGATGCCTTGCGCTGGCCAGCGGGCGCTCATTTTTGATATGCATAGCGGGTGATCAGACCAGTTGTGAACCAGGAGGGTGAGAGGCGATGACGCAGCGGACGGCGGTGAGGTCCTACAAGACCGATTTCCCCAAGGACGAGGATCCGGTCTCGGAGGACGGGATGTGGCTCAACGGCAAGACCGACGCGGTCGACTTCAGCGACTGCGTGACCTCCAACGGCTTCATCCACGGCGGCCCGTCGCGGATGGAGAACCTCGAGAAGCGCTCCGAGCAGGGCAACCTCTCCGAGGCCGACGAGGCTCCCGTGGGTGACTACGACGATCCGACCGCGGTGCTCACCGGCGAGTGGGGGCCGAACCAGCACGGCAAGGGCGTCGCCCACGTGGAGAACCCCACCGAGGAGTGGTTTCAGGAGGTCCAGATCCGACTCCGGCACACGCTTAAGCCGGGGAGCATCACCGGCTATGAGATCTTCTTCCGCTGCCTCGAGGGCGAGAAGGGCTACGCCGAGATCGTGCGCTGGAACGGCGCCGTCGGCGACTGGACGTCGCTACAGCGCCGCGAGGGACCCGAATACGGGGTCAAGCACGGCGACGTGATCGAGGCGACGATCGAGGGTGACGTGATCACGGGCTTCATCAACGGCGAGGAGCGGATCACGGTCACCGACGACACCTGGAAGTCCGGCGCCCCCGGCGTCGGCTTCAACTTCGGTGTCGGCGACACGTACGACGACCACGGGTTCTCGTCGTTCGAGGTCCACACCTACGACGACTGATCGATCAGCCCCGACCGCTCGGCCACATCGGCCGCGCGGTCGAAGCCGGTCACCTCGACGCGCACCCCATGCCGCGGCTCGCCGGGCACGAACGCCGACGGGCGCCCGCGGCCGCTGCCGACGGTGACCGGGGGCGCGCCCTCGTCGGCGAGCGCGGCGGCTGCGCCCGGGACGTCGTCGACGCCGAAGGCGATGTGGTGCAGCCCCTCGCCGTGCTCGGCGAGGTACGCGGCGATCGGGCTCTCGTCGTCCAGGGGCTCGACCAGCTGGATGAAGATGCTGCCGGCGTCGACGTAGGTGAGGCGCACGTGCGGCGTCGCGATCACCTCGGTGCTCGCGACCTCGAGGCCGAGGCGGCCGACGAAGTACTCGAGCGCCCGATCGGTGTCGGCGACCGCGACCGCGACGTGATCGAGCCGGCGCAGCGGGGTCATTCCGCCCCCGAGAGCGTGTCGAGCTTGCTCGCGACCAGGTCGCGCACGGCCCGCGTCTGCGCTTCGTGGAGGTCCATGACCCGGCCGCCGTCGAGCGCCGCGTCGAGGCCCGCCCGGGTGGCCTCCAGGTAGGCCGCGCGCAGCTCGGTGTTCGCGTTGACCTTGCGCACGCCGCCGGCGACCGCCCGCCGCACGTCCGCGTCGGGCAGGCCGGAGGCGCCGTGAAGCGCCAGCGGCACGCCGACCGCGGACTCGACCGCTGCCAGTCGGTCCCAGTCCAGCCGCGGCTCGCCCGCGTAGGTGCCGTGCACGTTGCCGATCGAGATCGCGAGGCAGGCAACGCCGGTGGCGTCGGCGAACCGCCGCGCCTCCTCGGGGTCGGTGAGCGCGCCAGCATCGGTGACCGCGGCGACGTCCTCGCCGCCCGCCACGTGACCGAGCTCGGCTTCGACGGCGCCGCCGAAACGGTCGGCCAGCGCCTGCGCGTCGCGGACCAGCTCGACGTTGGCCTCGAACGGCGCCCGCGACCCGTCGGCCATCACGGCGCCGGCGCCGAGCTCGAACGCGGCGCCGATCAGCTCGAGGTCCGAGACGTGGTCGAGCTGCACGCAGGCGCGCGCCGGCGAGCGCTCCGCCGCGGCTCGGAGCGCGGCCAGCAGTTGGTCGCCGCCGGGGAGCGCGAACGCCGCCGGGCTGACGAGCAAGACGACGCCCGCGTCGCGCTCGGCGGCGGCGTCCAGCACCGCGCGCGCGACCTCGAGGTCGTAACAGGTGAAGGCGCCGAGCGCCGATCCCGACTCGGCGCGCTCGCGAAGCAGCGTCGCAAACGGAGCGAGCACCTAGCCCTCCAGGAGTCGGTCGACGAGATCGGCGAGGGTCTCGGCGTCGCCGACGTTCCCGGGGAAGACGATCACGGGCCGCTGCGCCTCGCCGGCGTCCTCGTTGACCAGCCACAGCGAGATGCCGGGAGCGACGGGGCCGACGATCCGCGCCCGTTCGGCGTGCAGGCCGTCGCGGACGTTGATCGCCGAGGTCGTCCCGCCCTTGGAGAGCAGGACGTCGGCGGCGTCGCGCAGCCGGTCGACGACCGCGGCCACCGCCCGCGCCACCCGCATCCCGGCAGTGGGGCCGAGCGCCTCAGGGCTGACCGAGCGGGCCGTCGCCACGATTGCCAGCCGGCCGCGGTCGAGCAGCGCCCGGGCGCGCTCCGCCGCCCGGGCGATCTCCTCGCCCGCGCCCGGCCCGGCGAGGATCGCCGGGTCGAGTTCGACCGTGGTCTGTGGGTGGCGCGTCTCGAGCGCGGCGAGCTGGGCGGAGGAAATCGGCACATGCGAGCCGACGACCACGAGCAGGCCGCGCTCGACAACCGGCAGCGGGGCGCGGGCCGTGGCCCCGGCGCCGGAGAGGACGCTGGCGAAGGTTGGCGCGCACCGGACGACGATCGCCGGCGCCTCGAGCCAGGCACGGCGCAGGCCCTCGGCGATCGTCTCGAGGTCGGCCTCGGTCTCGGCGTCGGGAACGACCACCGCTGGATCCTGCCCGAGCGCCGCCTCGAGCAGCGCCGCGGCGACGGTCTCCGCGCCGTCGTCGGAGCGAACGCTGTCGAGGTCGATCTCGATCCCGCGCGCGGCGGGGAAGTAGCCGCCGGAGCGTTCCTGGGCCCAGTCGAGCAGCCGCGAGCTCTCGTAGGCGAACTCCCCGTCGGTCGCGAACTCGGTCTCCGCGAGCGGGACGCGCTTGCCGCCGCGCACCAGCCAATGGCGCCCATCGCGGGTCACCCGCCCGGCCGCCGGCAGCGCCGGCACCAGCAGCAGGGGCGGGGCGGTACCCGGGTAGAGCGCGTCGCGCACGCCCGCGTACTCCGGGAGCAGGTGGGCCCGCAGGGTGCTGTCGCCGCGCAGCACCAGGCGTGGCTCGGGCGCCGCGGCGTCCGCCGCCTCGCTCGCCTCGCGGACGAGGGCGTAGGCGGCCGACTCGTCGAGCGCGCGGCTGTTCGTGAGTAGATGCACGGCGGACGGCTCGTCGTCCAGCGCCGCCTCCACCAGGCCGTCGCGCCACGAGAGCAGCAACGGTACGTCGGCCTGGCCCTGGGCGCCGGTCGGGTCGTCGTCGACGACGAAGAGCGGCGCCGCCGCCGTCATGCCTCGGAGAGTCCGGCGGCGACCTCGAGGATCATGTCCTCCTGGCCGGTGACCGCCTGGCGCTCGCCGAGGGCGAGGATGATCCGGCGCGGGTCGACCTGGTAGCGCTCGCCCGCGCGAATCGCATGCAGGAGAAAGCTCGCCGGGACGTTCGCGTAGCCCATCGACGCGGTCAGCCGGTCGACCACGATCGGCCCGGGCATCAGCTCCCGGCGGACGTAGTTGTCGGCGGCGTCCTGGAGGGCGAAGACGTCGACGCCGGTCTCGATCCCGAGCCGGTCGAGCACCGCCACCAGCGCCTCGCCCTGGCAGTTGCCTGCGCCGGCGCCCATCCCGGCGAGGGTCACGTCGGCGATCGTCGCCCCCTCCTGGATCGCCGCGACGCTGTTCGACACCGCGAGCGACAGGTTGTTGTGCTCGTGGATCCCGATCGCGATCTCGTCGTCGAGCGCCTCGCGCAGGGCCACGACCCGCGCCCGCACGTCGTCCTGGAGAAACGCGCCGCAGGTATCGACCAGATACGCGGCCACGCTGCCCGCGTCGACCACGATCTTCGCGGCCTCGACGGTCTGCTCCACCGAGCCGATCGAGGCCATGTTGAGGTGGCTGTGCGGGACCATCCCAAGCTCGCGCGCGAGTCTCAGGTGCTGGATGCCGATGTCGGCCTCGGTGATCACCGTCGAGACCCGGACCACGGTCGCCCCCGCGTCGTGCGCCGCCCGCAGGTCCTCCTTGGTCCCGATCCCGGGCAGCAGGGCGACTGCGATCTCCGCCCGTTCGACCACCTCGGACGCGGCCCGGAGGAGGTCGGCGTCGCGGTGAGCGCCAAAGCCGTACTGGCGCGAGCCGGCCCCGAGCCCGTCGCCGTGCCCGACGGCGACGGCCCACACCCCGGCGTCGTCGAGCAGCTTGGCGACGGTGGCGACCTGCTCGGGGGTGTACTGGTGGGCGACGGAGTGCGAGCCGTCGCGCATCGTCGTGTCCACGATTCGGACGCTCATGCGGGTACCTCCCGGGTGGCGCGGAGCTCGGCCAGGCGCACCGCAGCGCTGGTCATGATGTCGAGATTCCCGGCGTACTCAGGCAGGTAGTCGCCGGCCCCCTCGACCTCGAGTAGCACCGTGATCACGTCGTCGTCGATCTTCGGCGCCGCCGTCAGCCGGAACCCGGGCACGTAGCCCGAGACCGTCTCGACGACCTCGTCCACCGCGCCGAGGACGGCGTCCTGATCGGCGCCCGGGACGTCGACGTAGATCGCGTTGCGCATCAGCACCGGCGGGTCGGCGGGGTTGAGGAGAATGATCGCCTTGCCGCGCGCGGCCCCTCCGACCTCCTCCAGCGACCGGGCCGTGGACTGGGTGAACTCGTCGATGTTCGCCCGCGTGCCCGGCCCCGCGGAGCGGGCCGAGATCGTCGACACGATCTCGGCGTAGGGGACGTCCGCCACTCGAGCGATCGCGGCGACGACGGGCACGGTCGCCTGAGCGCCACAGGTCACGAGGTTGACGTCCGGCGCGTCGCCGTGAGCGTCGAGGTTGACGGCGGGGATCACCGGCGGCCCGAGCCCCGCCGGCGTCAGGTCCACGGAGAGGATCCCCCGCTCGGCGAGCAGCTCGGCGTGCGCGGCGTGCGCGGCGGCGGAGGTCGCGTCGAAGGCGACGTCGACCTCCCCGATGCGCCCGAGCAGGTCCTCGAGCCCCTTCGCCGAGGTCACGACCCCGGCCTCGGCGGCGCGCGCCAGGCCCGGGGAGTCGGGATCGATCCCCGCCATCCCGACCAGCTCGAGCGCCGGGCTGCGGCCGACCTTCGCCATCAGGTCGCTGCCGATGTTGCCCGACCCGATGATGACCACGCGGAGTGGGTCAGCCACTGTGGTTCCTCCTTCGGCGTCGCCCCTGGAGGCGGTCGATCCCAAACGGCGCCAGCAGTTCCGGCTTGCGCCCGGTCGTCACGAACTCGGCCATCGCCCGGCCCGCCGGGGGAGCGAGCGTCACCCCCTGCATGGCGTAGCCGGTGGCGACGTAGACGTTGTCGAACCCGGCCCGGTCGAGCACCGGGAGACCGTCCGGCGTGATCGGGCGCATGCCCGCCCACCGCTGCTCGATCTCGGGCGTCTGCCACGGCACGAAGCACGTGCGCGCCGCGGTGACGATGTTCTCGATCCGTCCCTCGTCGAGGCGGGTGTTGAGGCCGCTGAATTCCATGGTGCCCCCGATGCGCATCCGGTCACCGAGCGGGGTGCAGCCGACGTGGACGTCGGCGAGCAGAATCGAATGCTTGGGCATGACGCTCGGGTTGACGAAGAAGCTGTAGCCCTTGCCCGCCTGCATCGGAAACCGGACGCCGATCATCTTCGCCAGCGGGGTCGTCCAGGCGCCGGCGGCGAGCATGAAGGCGTCGGCGGCGTGGTCCCCCGCCGCGGTTCGCACGCCCCGCACGCGGCCGTTGTCGACGACGAAGTCGTGGACCTCGGCGCCCTCGACGATCTCGACGTCCATCCGCCGCAGGGCGCCCGCGAGCCCGGCGGTGAACGAGTCCGGCCGGACGTGCCAGTGCTGGCCCACGATGAAGCCGCCGTCGATCGCGTCGGCGAGGGCCGGTTCGGCCTCGTGCAGAGCGGCCGGGTCGAGGACGTCGTCGGGTAGCTCGTAGCCGTACTCGCGCATCGGCTGCAGCTTCGAGAGCTCCTCGCGCGCGAGGTCGGGCTCGCGCGCGGCGACGAGCATCCCCTGTCGGTGGAGCTCGAACTCCACGCCGTCGTCCCGCATCCCGTCAACGAGGTCGAAGACGTCGTGTCCGAGCGCGGCGAGCGATGCGACGCCGTGCTCGTGGTCGCGCTGGTTGCAGTAGGTCCGAAAGCGCAGGAGCCACGGGGCCAGCTCCGGGAGCTTGGCGGGCTCGAAGTAGAGCGCCGAGCTGCGGTCGAAGAGGGCCCGCATCCCGTACCAGGTCAGGCCGGGCTCGGGGAGCGGCCCGGCCTGGGCCGGGCAGACCCAGCCGCCGTTGCCCCACGACGCGCCGCTGCCGACGCGATTGGACTCGACGACGGTGACGTCGGTCCCGAGCTGGCGCAGGTAGTAGGCGGAGCAGAGTCCCGCAACGCCGCCACCGATGACGACGACCGACCGCGGCGCGCTCAAGCCGGCACCCCGGCCGTCAGCTGAACCTCGATCAGCAAGCCGGGCAGGGGTAGCTCGCAGACGAGCGTGGTGCGCGCCGGGCGCGGCGGGGGAAAGGCCGCCTCATAGCCGGCGTTCCAGGCCGCGAAGTTGCTCGGATCCGAGAGCCAGCACTCGACGCGGAGGACGTGCTCCGGCCCCGACCCCGCCAGCTCGAGCACCTCCAGGGCGTCGTCGAGCACGATCCTCATCTGCCCGTCGAAATCATCGGCGCGCAGCTCACCCGTCGCCGGGTCGACCGCGGCTCGCCCCGAGAGGAATAGGGTCCGGTCCCACCGGGTGGCGTCCGACATCAGCGGGGCGTCGCCGCCCAGCGTCGTCCCCCCGCGGAGCAGGATGCACTTTCTCCCGTCCCGCAGGTCATCAGGTGGTCTGACCATAAGTCAACCTGACGTTAGCGCCTGTCCGGGAATTCGTCAAGCCTGCCCAGGCCGGTCGAACCTAAAGTGGTCAGGTCATCAGCCCCGTGCACTACCATCACCGCCGATGGAAGGGCCCGCGGCCAAAGTCTCCCTCGAGCCGGCGTCGCGACGCAAGCTCTCGGAGACCGTCGCGCAGCAGCTGATGGAGGCGTTTCGCGACCTCCCGCCGGGGACGAAGGTTCCCTCGGAGCGCGAGCTCACCAAGGACCTGGGGGTCGGCCGGTCGACGGTGCGCGAGGCGCTCAACGGCCTCGCCGTGCTCGGCGTGCTCACGATCCGCCACGGCCAGGGCGCCTTCATCGCCGACGTGACCGACGCGCGCGAGGACGACGCGCCGCACTCGGCGCTCAACGCCGCGCTCGAGCGCGGCGAGACGCGCGAGTTCATCGAGGCGCGCCTGATGGTGGAGGTCGAGGTCACGCGCCTCGCCGCCGAGCGGCGCACCGAGGAGGACCTACAGCGAATCGAGGCGGCGCTCGCCCTGCAGGAGCGCAGCCTCGGCGACGAGGACATGGACACGACGCTCAAGGTCGCGACCTCGTTCAACGTGCTGCTCGCCGAGGCCGCCCACAACGAGGTCCTCGCGGCGATGATCCAAACCTTCGTCGAGCTGATGAAGGAGCGCGGGCCCGGGCTCTACGCGCTCCCCGGGTTCGGTGACTGGGACCTGCACGAGCACCGCGGCATCTACGAGGCCGTCCGCGATCGCGACGGCGAGCGGGCCGCGCGGCTCATGCGCGAGCACATCCTGCAGCTCGCCGAGCGCTACCGAGAGACCGGCGCCGGCTGATCCGTGTCCCGTGGAGGGGTCCTTGGCGACCCCGCACATCGACTGCCTGTCATCTGGTATGATCACCTGATCATTGGATGCACAGACAAGGATTGTCCGTGCCGGGTGGAGATCGCGACAGGAAGTGAGGGGCACCTTCATGCCACGCTCTAGTAGTTCCGACCACGCGTCGCCGACCAGTCGGAGGTGGGCAACGCGCGCGCTTGTCGTGGTCTGCCTACTCGGCTCGCTGGTGCTCGCCGCATGCGGGAGCGACAGCGACAGCGCGACCACGTCAACGCAGGCCGGGACCCCGGCCAGCGGGACCGATGACGTGACCCGTGGTGGGACGCTCACCTTCGCGCGATCGCTCGACGCCGAGGCCGGCCTCGACCCGATCAACGCCCCCAACAACGGATCGATCTTCACGATCCAGCAGATCTTCGACCAGCTGGTCGAGGTCGAGGGCTCGGAGATCGTGCCCGGACTGGCGGAGTCCTGGGAGCACTCCAAGGACGGCCTCGAGTGGACCTTCCACCTGCGCGACGCGCAGTTCTCGAACGGCGACCCGGTCACCCCGGAGGACGTCAAGTTCTCGATCGAGCGCTTCGCCGACCCGAAGGTCAACGTCAACTACGCGACGCTGGGCTCGGCGATCGACTCCGTGGACGTGGTCGACGACCACACGGTGAAGATGAACCTGAACGGCATCGACGGCGCCTTCCTCGACAACCTCGCGATGTTCGCGGCGGCGATCGTGCCGCAGAAGGTGGTCGAGGAGGAGGGCAAGGACTTCGCGGAGAGCCCGGTCGGCTCGGGGCCGTTCATGGTCACCGAGTTCAAGCGCGGTCAGCGGACCGTGCTCGAGGCCAACCCCCACTACTGGCGTGAGGGCCAGCCGTATCTCGACGAGGTCGACTTCGAGTTCATCCCCGACGCCAACACGCGCACGCTCCAGCTCCGCTCGGGCGAGGTCGACGTGGCCGACGGGATCCCGTACAACCAGGTCGACTCGCTCCAGAACACCGACGGAGTCAACCTGGAGGTCGCCGACTCGCTCAAGTGGGACGCGATCTTCCTCAACACCAAGGAGGCGCCGCTGGACGAGGTCGAGGTGCGCCAGGCGCTGGCTTACGCGACGCCCACGGACCAGATCCTCGACGCGGTCCTGTTCGGCAACGCGCAGGTGTCCAACAGCCAGATCCCGCGGGTCAAGTACTGGGACGAGTCGATCGAGGGCTACCCGTACGACATCGACAAGGCCAAGGAGCTGCTCGCCAAGTCGAGCGTGCCGGACGGCTTCGACCTCGAGCTGCAGATCCCCTCGGGCGACGCGGTCGAGAAGCAGACGGCCGAGGTCATCAAGGAGCAGTGGGCGCAGATCGGCGTCAACGTGAGCATCGTGCCGCGTGACTTCGGGACGATGTTCTCGTCATGGCTCGAGGGCAAGGGCGGAGAGGCGGCGACGTTCCCCGGCGACGCGCTGTCGAGCGACACGCTCTCAGACGACGAGATCGCGGCCCTCATGTACGACCCGGAGTCCGGCCTCAACTCACTCGGGACCTTCTACAACAACCCGAAGATCATCGACCTGCTCGACGACGCGAAGGGAACGCTGGACGAGGACCAGCGGGCTCAGGACTTCTCCGAGATCCAGCAGATCGGCCAGGACGACGTGCCGAGCATCCCGCTCTTCTTCACCAAGTCCGTGACCGGCTATCAGGACACGGTGCAGAACTTCCAGACCTATCCCATCGGCTGGTGGCCGCTGCGAGAGGTGTGGCTGTCGGAGTAGCGAACTACGGACGGCGCGGGCTCCGCCCGGGCGCGCCCCTCTCTCGGCGCCCGGGCGGTTGCGCGCGCACGGACGTGTGAACTGGCGGGGTCGTGAGCGCTTACATCCTCCGACGCATCCTGCAGGCGATCCCGGTGCTGATCGGGATCACGCTCGCCTCGTTCTTGCTCATCCACCTGGTCCCCGGTGACCCGGCGCGCATCGTCCTCGGCGCGCACGCGACGCCCAGCGCGATCGCGACCCTCAACGCCCAGCTCGGCCTCGATCAGCCGCTCTTCGGCCAGTACTGGGACTTCCTCAGCGGCGCCGTGACGCTCGACTTCGGCGACTCGATCACCCAGAAGACGGCGATTGGGCCGCTGCTCGGTGAGAAGACGCCGGTGACCCTGTTCCTCCTGCTCTACTCGGTGGTGATCTCGATCCTCGTCGCGGTACCGCTCGCGATCGCCTCGGCGCTGCGGCGCAACCGGGCCACCGACCACGCGATCCGCCTCTTCTCGATGGTCACCTTCGCGATGCCGTCGTTTCTGCTCGGGCTGCTGCTGATCCTCTTCTTCAGCCTCAAGCTCGGGTGGCTGCCGACCGCCGGCTACGGCGAGGACTTCCTCGGTCACCTGCGGGGCCTGACGCTGCCGGCGATCACCGTCGGTCTCTACCTGGCGCCGATCCTGCTCCGCACCCTCCGCGTCGGGATCATCGAGACGCTCGGGACCGAGTTCGTGGAGGCCGCGCGGGCCCGCGGCCTCAGCGAGCGGCGGATCGTGCTCAAGCACGTGCTGCGCAACTCGCTCGTCTCGACGGTGACCGTGCTCGGGCTCAACATCGGCTTCCTGCTCTCGGGCCTGGTGATCATCGAGAACGTCTTTGCGCTGCCGGGCCTCGGGACCGAGCTCGTGAACTCGGTCCTGGCCCAGGACTATCCGATGATCCAGGCGCTGACGCTCATCTTCGGCTTCGCCGTGGTCGCGATCAACCTGCTGACCGACCTCGCCTACGCCAAGCTCGATCCGCGGGTGCGCCTGTGAGCTCCGAAGCGCCGGCGGCCGGCCGGCCGCCGAAGCCGACGGTGTCGGTCCGCACGGCCGTGGCCGAGCGGCTGCAGCGGCGGGCGCGCACCGAGCGCCGGTGGGCCGCCGTCACGCTCTGGCTCGGGGTGGCGATCGTCGCCCTGATCGCGTTCGTCTCCTTCGCGGCGCCCCTGCTCGGGTTCGAGAACCCGAACGAGCAGCACCTGCTCGACGCGCTGCAGCCGCCGTCGCTCGACCACCCGATGGGCACCGACACGCTCGGCCGCGACATCCTCACCCGGGTGGTCTACGGCGGGCGGATCGACCTGATCTTCGCCGTCGTGACCACGATCGTGCCGTTCGTGCTCGGGGCCTTGGTGGGCGCGCTCGCGGGCTACCGCGGCGGCTGGCTCGACACGGTCGTCAACCGCCTCGTCGACACGGTCGTCGCCTTCCCGTTCATCGTCCTGATCCTCTTCATCGTGACCATCACGGGGCCCGGGCTGACCGGCGCCTACATCGGCGTGTTCGCGGTCGGCTGGGCGCTGTACGCCCGGCTGACCCGCGGCGAGATGCTGGTGGAGCGCGAGAAGGAGTACATCCTCGCCGCGCAGACGCTCGGCTACTCGACCCCGAGGATCGTCTTCCGTCACGCGCTCCCCAACGTCCTGCGGGCGAGCATCGTCTTCTCGATGGCGGACATCGTGCTCAACATCCTGCTCCTCTCCGCCCTCTCCTATCTGGGGCTCGGCGTCACCGCGCCGACGCCCGAGTGGGGCGCGCTGGTCGCCGAGGGCAAGGACGTGATCCTCACGGCCTGGTGGGTGGCGACCATGCCGGGCCTGGTGATCGTCCTCGTCGGGGTCGGCTTCAGCCTGATCGGCGACGGGATCGCCGATCGGCTGGGCAAGGACTTCACGCTCACGGGGGAGACGGATTGACCACCGCCGTCAACGGCAGGCCCGAGGTTGGGAGCGACCTGCTCGACGTGCGCGATCTGACGATCGCCTTTCCCGCCGGCGACGCGCCCCTGCTGGCCGCCGACCGCGTCGGCTTCCAGGTCAAGGCGGGGCGGACCCTCGGCCTGGTGGGGGAGTCGGGTTGCGGCAAGAGCGTCACCCTGCGCTCGCTGCTCGGGCTGGTGCCGTACCCGGGCGAGGTGCTCTCCGGCGAGATCCGGTGGCTCGGCGAGGACCTGGTCGGCGCCGACAAGCGCCGACTTGGCGCGATCCGCGGCTCGGAGATCTCGATGATCTTCCAGGACCCGACGTCCTGCCTGAACCCGGTGTTCACGATCGGCGACCAGATGATCGAGACGCTGCGCAAGCGCGCCGGGCTCGGCAAGCGGGCTGCGCGCGCGCGGGCGATCGAGCTCCTCGACCGGGTCGGCGTGCCGTCGGCCGAGCGGCGGCTGCGCTCGTACCCGCACCAGTTCAGCGGCGGCATGCGCCAGCGGGTGATGATCGCGATCGCGATCTCCGCCCATCCCAAGCTGCTGCTCGCCGACGAGCCGACGACCGCGCTCGACGTCACCACCCAGGAGCAGATCCTCGCGCTGCTGCTCGAGTTCCAGCGGGAGGACGGGATGGCGATCGTGCTCGTCTCGCACGACCTCGGGGTGATCTCGGAGACCTGCGACGAGGTGGTGGTCATGTACGCGGGGCGGATGCTCGAGGCCGGCTACGGCCCTGCCGTGATGCGCGACCCCCGCCATCCGTACACCCGCGGGCTGATCCAGGCGATGCCGTCGCTCGAGGTCACCGACGAGGTCCCGCCGGCTCCCATCCCCGGCCAGCCGCCGAACCTCGCCGACCTGCCGCCCGGGTGCCCGTTCCAGCCCCGCTGCGAGTTCCGGCGTGACGACTGCGCCTCGATCCCGGTCGCCCTCGACGCCGATCTCGCCGATCACGGCTCGGCGTGTCCCTTCGTCGGGGGTGCGGCGTGAGCGCCGCCGAGCCGCTGCTGACCGTCTCCGGGCTCAGCAAGCGCTTCTCCGAGCGCCACTCGATCGCCGACCGGGCCCGCCGCCGCCCGCCGCCGGTGCTCACCGCCCTCGACAACGTCGACATCGAGGTCGCTCCCGGGGAGACGCTCGGCGTGGTCGGCGAGTCCGGCAGCGGCAAGTCGACCCTGGCCCGGTGCATCGTCCGCCTCTACCGGCCGGACGAGGGATCGGTGACCTTCGACGGCACCGACGTGCTCGCCGCCGAGGGCTCCGAGCTGCGCGCGGTGCGGCGCGCGATCCAGATGATCTACCAGGACCCGTACTCCTCGCTCAACCCGCGGCTGCGAGTCGGCGCCGCCGTCGCCGAACCGGCCCTGGTGCACGGGCTGATCGAGAAGGGCGATGAGGAGCGCTTCGCGGCCGACCTGCTCGAGCGCGTCGGGCTGCGCCGCGGGAGCGTCAAGCGCTACCCGCACGAGTTCTCGGGCGGCCAGCGCCAGCGGGTGGCGATCGCCCGCTCGCTGGCGGTCGACCCCCGGCTGCTGATCGCCGACGAGGCGGTCAGCGCGCTCGACGTCTCGATCCAGGCGCAGCTCTTGGCGCTGCTCGAGGAGATCCGCCGCGACCTCGGCCTGACGATGATCTTCATCTCCCACCAGCTCTCGGTGATCTCGCGGCTCGCTGACCGGGTGGCGATCATGTACCTCGGGCGGATCGTCGAGACCGGGGCGACCGCCGACGTCTTCGCCGACCCGCGCCATCCATACACGCAGATGCTGCTGGAGGCCCACCCGCGCCTCGACGGCACCCGGGTCCCCAATCCGCGGGTGACCTCGGAGATGCCGTCCCCCTACGCGATCCCGGCCGGCTGTCGCTTCCACACCCGATGCCCGTTCGCGGAGGACGTCTGCCGGGAGGTCGACCCGCCGGCCGTCGCGCTCGACTCCGAGCGGGGCGGGCACGTCGCCGCGTGCCACGTGCTGCCGCAGCTGGAGCGGGCGCCGGAAGCCGTCGTCGGCGACGACCCCGGCTAGATGCCGTTGGCCATGTCCGCCCGGATCTGGGCGGCGGACAGCGGCCTGCGGTAGATCCGGACGTCGTCGAGCAGGCCGTGCCAGCGCTCGAATCCGCAGCCGCTGCAGCCTGACTGGCCGAGGACCAGGTCCTGGCTGTTGCGCACCGGGGCATCGGTCTCGGCCGTGCTCGAGATCGCCGTCCCGTTGAGGTAGAGCTTGTAGGTGTTGGTGGCGTTGTTGAAGACCGCCGCCAGATGCGACCATTGGTTGAGCGGGATTGGCGGGGCCCCGCTGCGGTGTTCGATGCAGCCGCCGCTGCTGAAGCCGCTGCTGATGTCGGTGTCCGCCGTCTGCAGCCAGTACCCGCAGCCGGCTGGTCTCTTCCTTCATCACGATCGTCTGGTAGCCGCTCAGCGTGCTCGGCTTCACCCACGCTTCGAGCGTGTAGCTCGACGCGAAGCTGATGTCGGAGGCGTGCGGGATCTTGACGTTCCCCGAATCGCCGTCGAAGGAGAGCGCGCCCCCGTTCTTGCCGGCCGGGTCCCAGCTCACGCCCGCGCCCGAGAGGGTTCCGTCGTGGCCGGCGCCCGACGAGTCGCCGACGGTGGTCCCGTCGCCCTCGTCGAAGCCCCAGGCACCGACCAGCCCCGGTGGCACGGGCGAGGAGTTGAAGGTCGCGCTGTAGCTGTGCGCGGTCGACGGGACCGTGATCGTGTGCGCCTGCCCGCCGCCGTCGGACCAGGAGTCGAACTTGTAGATGGTCCCGTTGGCCGTCTGGTTGCGAGCCTCGATCGTGTGATGGAAGCCGATCAGCGTGTCGTGGACGAAGGGCGTCGTCTTCGCGATCCCGTCGAGATAGATCGTGCGGCCGCTGGGCACGGTGTCGAAGGTGAGGTTGACCTTGCGCGGCCGGACGACCACGGAGCGGCTCGAGCTGAGGCCGTCGGAGTCGGTGACCGTGAGCGTGATCCGGTAGCGGGTGTTGCCGCTGAAGTCATGGCCCGACGACGGGATGGTGAAGCTGCCGCCGGTCACCCCGTGGACCGGTGTCCCCGGGTGGACGTGGCCGTCGTGGAGGAAGTCGATGTTCCAGGTGAAGGCGCTGTCGGGCAGGTCGCCGTCGTCCGGGTCGGTGCCGTCGCCGGAATACGAGATCACGTCGCCCGCCCGGAAGTGGAGGTTGTTGTTCGGCGTCAGGATCGTCGCCGTGGGCACGCTGCCCGCGTTGATCGTGATCGGGGTGGAGACCGAGTCCTGGACGCCGTCGGAGACCGTGAGCCGCACTTGATACGGCCCCCGCGTGGAGTACGTGTGGGTCGGGTTGGCCGCGGTCGAGGTGGTGCCGTCGCCGAAGTCCCAGGAGTAGGTGAGGGGCTGGCCCTCCGGGTCCGACGAGTGGGCGCTCGAGAAGGCGACGTGGAGCGGCGTCGGGCCCGAGGTTGGGCTCGCCGACGCGTGCACGACGGGCGCCTGGTTCGAGCTCGTGTAGCTGATCCGGCGGATCTTGCTCACGCCGAACGTGCCGCCGATGTCGCTGTACCCCAGGTCGACGTAATAGAGCGCGCCGTCGGGACCTTCGGCGAGGTAGACGATGTCGCCGTAGGGACCATCGGTCGAGCCGTCGGACGGTTCGAAGTTGAAGCTGTCGACCACGTTGCCGGTGTCGTCGAGCTTGATCCCGCGGATCCAGTTCTGCGTGTAGTCGGCGTAGAAGTACGCGCCCCGATAGCGAGCCGGGAACTCGGTCCCGTGGTAGACGAAGCCGCCGGTGATCGCGGCGTCGCGGTCGTTGTGCGGATAGGAGAACACGGGACTCGTGCACGGTGAGGAGCAGTTGCCCTCGCTGTCCGGCCACCCGTAGTTCGCACCCGGCACGCCGATGTCGATCTCCTCGCGGGCAGTCGACGGATCGTTGCCGCCGACGTCGGCGATGTAGTAGCGGCCGGTGGGCGCGTCGTAGTACGCGCGGTAGGGGTTCCGCAGGCCGCTGGCCCACACGCTGTCCCAGTTCGGCCCGACCCCGTCGAAGAACGGGTCGTCCGTGGGCACGGTCCCGTCCGGGTTGATCCGGTGGACCTTCCCCCGCGGGCTCGTCAGGTCCTGAGAGTTATCCGGGTCGAAATGCTCCCCGGTCGTGAACAGCAGCGTGCCGTCGTTGGCGAAGTTGAGCGAGCCCCCGTGGTGTTCGGCGTTGGCGTTCTGGGGGTCCTCGTAGAGGATGTCCTCGCTCCCCGACACGGTTCCGGTGAGGCTGGCGTTGGCGGTGAACCGCGACACCCGGTCGTGATTTGGCGTGCCGGCGGTGTAGAAGACGTAGAAGAAGTGGTTGGTCTCGAAGTCGGGGTCGAGCACGATGTCGTAGAGGCCCTGCTGGACGCCCGCCTCGCCGACGTTCGTGAGTTGCAGGAACGGGTTCGGGTCCGGCGTCGTGTACGGGGGCGACAGGACGTCGATCCGCCCGGCGAGCTCACCGACGAGCATCCTTCCGTCGGGCAGGAACTCGAGCGTGGTCGGCAGGTCGAAGCCGGTCGCGAGCACCTCGTTTTGGAAATGGTCGGTGTTCGCGACGTTGACCGCCACGGGCCCCGACGTGGTGAGGTTGCCCGGCCTCGTCGCGGGCCCTGGCGCGGAGGATGTGGGCGCCGTTCGCGATCTTGCGCGTGTCCCAGCTCAGCCCATAGGGAGGGTCGGTGTCCACGGCTCCCGTGCGGCGACCGTCGACCAGGAACGAGACCGACGCGACGCCGGTGTCGTCGCTTGCGTCGGCAGTCACCGGGACGATCTCGCTCACCGTGTCGTTGGCGTCCGGCGAGGTCACCGAGACGGTGGGCGGCGTGGTGTCGGCCAGGCCGGCGGACTTGAAGGCGACCGCGTGCATGACCCAGGCGGATCCGTCCTGGGTTGCCGTGGCGCTGTAAGCCCCCGCCGAGCTCACGACCCGATCCGCGGTTCGGTTGCCGGACTTCGTGCTCCGGGTCCTGAAGCCGGCGCCGACGTCGGTGACCGCGCTCGGTCGAGGACCCGGCGCCAAAGATCAGATCGCCCGGGGTCGTGGTGGTCGCGGAGCCGCTGTCCATCGCGGCGCCGGAGCCGGTCGCCGTCGAGGAGGCGTCCAGCGGGCTCGCGGGGTCGATCCCCGAGTACTCGTGAACGTAGACGTCGGCGAAGGAGGTGATCGAGTCGTTGAAGCTCGCCTGCACGGTGGTCGCACCGCCGGCGACGTTCGCGGCGTAGAAGACCTGCGAGCTCCAGGTGTCGTTGTTCCAAGTCGCGGCGGCTGTCGACGCCGTCTCGAGCGGCAGGCTGACCGCGGGGGCGGCGCTGGCGTACGAGTTGCCGGCGCTGTCGCTGACGGTCACCGGCGAGTCGTTGTCCCAGACCACGTAGACGACGACCAGGTTGCCTGCGGTGGTCGGCTTCGCGAAGGGGAGGTGGGCGACGCTGCCGGAGGTGATCTCCTGGGCGCGGGTCTGCACGTTGGCCGGTACGGCCGCGCTGGCCGACGAGGAGACCGCGAGCGTTGCGGCGATTGCGAGCGACACCGCGACAGCGGCTCGAATGCTTCGGCGCGCGAGCTCAGATTGCATGCCCAATTACAACGACCCTCGGTGCTTACCCCTTTTGTCGGCGCCGCGGCCGCGCAGCTTGATCGTTTGAGGCCGATCGCATCGAGCCACGCATTCGAACTCACCAGCAGCGGCGAGGCGGTGGTGCGTACCCCGGCGAGCTATCGGGCGGGCTCGTCCCACGCGGTGACCATCGACGACGCCCGGCCGCTGGCGATGCGTGCGGACCGCCGCGGCCGGCTCGTGATCGAGTCCCCGCTCGGGCCCGAGGGCAGGACGGTCGAGGTCTCGATCGGCCGCTGACCGCGGCGCCGAAGGCGGGCGATCAATTTGATCGGCGCGATGACGACACCGACCAGCAGGCCGGCGACGAGTCCGATCGCGACCAGCGGGAGCGTGGCCACGATGGTGAGGATGAGGATCGGGAGCACGAGCGGGAAGAGCGCGAAGGTGAGCACGCCACCCGCTGTGCCGACCCCCAGGACGCCGCTCATGACCTCGGCCGTCGGCTCGTCCAGTTTCTTGAACATGTCGCTCCTTTCGTCCGTTCACCCATATGACGAGGGAGCGTCCGCGGTTGTGACAGCGCGGCGCGCGTTACCGGACGGCGCCCCGGGCGATCACCGGTAGCTCGGCTTCGACGATCCCGGCCCGCGCCGCGTACAGGACGTCGTGGAGGTTGACGCAGGTGCACGCGTGGTTTGGGATCAGCTCGAGGCGCTCGCCGACCGCGGGCGCCTCCGCGCCCGCCGCCACCGTGCCGTGCCCGTGCTCCTCGCTGAGCGCCTCGATTCCGAGGCCCGAGCGGCCCACAACCTCGGCGTGCCCGCTCGCCCCGGGGGGCGGCCCGGCCTCACTGAGCGTCTTCGAGCCGGCGTCCACGATGAACCGCCCCGGGACCGCGGTCGACACCACGGTCGCGTGAACCCGCAGGGCGCAGTCGTCGAGGGCGAACTCCCCGCGACCCTCCATGCGGTCGAGGAAGGCGTAGTTGCCGGGGCGAACCTCGGTCATCGGTGTCTCGTGGGAGCGAAAGAGCGTCGCGGTAGACCCGCCCGAGATCCGCGCGCCGTCGAGGCCGGCCCGCGCGAACAGGTCCCGCGCCCGCTCGAGGGCCGCACCGACCTCGAACATCCCCGACGCGATGCGCTCCTCGTCGTAGCGCAGGTGGCCCGGGTAGCACGAGAGCCCGGCGACCCGCAAACCGCCACCGAACGCCTCGATCCGCCGCCCGACCTCCACCGCGCCCTCGGGATCGAGCCCGGTGCGCCGCAGGCCGACGTCGAGCTCGATCAGGGCCTGGGCCTCGGTCCCGCGCGACCGCATGGCCGCCGCGATCGGCTCCGCCGCCGCGGCCGAGTCGAGCGCGATCGTCAGCGGCACCGCGCCGGCTACCTCGGCCAGCCGGGCGACCTTTTCGGCCCCGACGGCCGGATAGTGGAGCACGAGCGGCGCGCCGAGGGCCGCCGCGAAGATCTCGGCCTCGCGCGACTTCGCTGTCGTCAGGCCGGCGGCACCGCGCTCGAGCTGCAACGCCCCGATCTCGCGCGTCTTGTGGGTCTTCGCGTGCGGATAGAGGTCCAGCCCATGAGCGCTCGTGTACTCGGCGGCCCGGGTCAGGTTGCGATCGAGCCGGTCGAGGTCGACGACCAGAGCCGGAGTCTCGAGCTCGGCGACCGGTCGGCCGTCGATCACGCCGTCCGGTCGAGCACCGCGACGCAGTCGATCTCGACCTTGATCTGTGGCAGGTGGGCCCCAACCGTCGTCCGCGCCGGGAGCGGCTCCTCGAAGAAGCTGGAGTAGACGTCGTTCATCGCCGCGAAGTCGTCGAGGTCGGCGAGGAAGACGCCGCAGCGCACGACGTCGGCGTAGCTCGCGCCGGCCGCGGCGAGGACGGCGCCCAGGTTCTCCATCACCAGCCGCGTCTCCTCCTCGATCGTCCCCGTGACGACCGCACCGTCGCGGAGCGGCCCCTGCCCGGAGACGTAGAGGAACCTGCCCTCGGCGATCACCCCGGGTGAGTAGGCGCCCGCCGGCGTCGTGCCTTCGACCGCGCGCTTCACCGGTTCACATTCCGAGCAGCTCGCCGCCGTCCACGACGACATCTTCCAGCATCACGTGCTCGCTTCCCGGCCCGAGCAGGAAGCTGACGACGGCGGCGACGTCCGCGGGTCGCGCGACGCGTCCGTGGGGGATGCGCGGCCGCATGGCGTCGATGGATCCTTCGGCGAGGTCGTCGACCGAGCTGTGATCGGCGGCGAGCGTTCGCATCATCGGCGTATCGGTGGGGCCGGGGGAGACCGTGTTGACGCGGACGCCCAGCGGGCCCACCTCCATCCCGAGCACCCGCAGCGCCTGGCGCATGCCGGCCTTCGAGCCGCAGTACGAGGCCTGGCGCATGCGCGGCATTCGGGCCGCGATCGAGGCCACCCCGACGATCGCGCCACGGCCGCGTTCGGCCATCAGGCGCGCGTAGGCCTGGGCGACGAAGAAGACGCCCTGCGTGTTCACGCCCAGGATCCGCCCGAACTCCTCGCGCTCGACCTCCAGCGCCGGCGCCGGGGCGAAGATCCCGGCGGCGATCGCCACGCGCTCGGCCTCGGAGGTCGCCTCGGCCAGCCCGTCGACCTGCGCTCCGTCGGTGATGTCGACCTCGTACGGCTCGGCGCCGAGCTCGGCGGCAAGCCTCTGCACGCCGTCGAGCCTGATGTCGGCGAGCACCAGCCGCTCGGTCCATGGCTCCCGGGCGAGTCGACGCGCGATCCCCTCGCCGATTCCCTGGGCCGCTCCGACGACGACCGTGGTTCCGGCGGTGTCCGGCGAGTTCATGTATAAGAACTACGGTCTGTCATTGCGAACCGACGATAACAGTGACATCGCCCGCTTGCCGCTCACCGAGTACGCGCCGGTGAGCAAGCTCCGGCTCGAGCGCACCCGGGTCGAGCGGCCGCGCTTCGCGGTGATCGACTTCCACACCCACCTCGGGCGCTGGCTGGACCCGAGCGCGGACTGGATGGCGAGCGATCTGGCCGGCCGGCGCCACGATCGCTGGGCGGTCGGCGCCGAGGCCTACCTCGAGCTCTGTGACCGCCACTCGATCGAGACCTCGATCAACCTCGACGGCGGCTGGGACGCGGAGCTCGAGGCGAACCTCGACCGCCTCGACCGCGCTCACCCGGGCCGCTTCGTCACGTTCTGCCAGCTCGACTGGGCCCGCGCGGCCGCCGGCGACGGGTTCGGCGACGAGCTGGCCGAGTCGCTGCGGCGTTCGGCCGCCGCCGGAGCGCGCGGGTTGAAGGTCTGGAAGACGCTCGGGCTCGGCTTTCGCGATGCGGCGGGCGACCTGCTGCTCCCCGACGACGAGCGCGCCGCGCCCGTGTTCGCGGCGGCCGGCGAGCTGGGGCTGCCGGTGCTCATCCACACGGCCGATCCGCCCGCGTTCTTCGATCCGGTCGACCGCCACAACGAGCGGCTCGAGGAGCTGCTGGCCCACCCCGAGTGGTCGTTCGCCGGTTCTGAGTTCCCCTCGCACCGGCGGTTGATGGAGTCGTTCGAGGCGCTGGTGGCGGCCCATCCGCGAACGACCTTCGTCGGCGCCCACCTTGCGGGCAACGCCGAGGACCTCGCCTGGCTCGGGTCGCTGCTCGACCGGCTGCCGAACCTCTGCGTCGACATCTCGGCCAGGATCTCCGACCTCGGCCGCCAGCCGCGGACGGCGCGCCGATTCATCGAGCGCCATCGCGATCGCGTCCTCTTCGGCTCGGACCTCGTGCCGCCGACGGACGGTGGGCACGAGCGGATCTTCCGCTTCCTCGAGTCCTCAGACGAGGCGTACGAGTACGCGGGCGACGAGGTCCCCCCGCCGGCGGGGCGCTGGACGATCTCGGCGCTCGGGCTCGCCGACGAGAGTCTCCGGGCGATCTACGCGGACAACGCCCGCCGCATCCTGGAACCGGGCGAGAGGAGCAGCGATGGCGAACAGGCTTGAGGGCAAGGTCGCGGTGGTCACGGGCGGCGGCTCGGGCATCGGGCGCGCCGGGGCGACGGCGATGGCCGCCGAGGGCGCGCGGGTGGTGATCGCCGAACTCGACCCCGAGCGCGGCGCGCGGGTGGCGGCCTCGATCGCCGACGCGGGCGGGGAGGCCGTCGCCGAGGTCGTCGACGTCACCGACGCCGCCGCCGTCGAAGCGCTCACGACGAGCACGGTCGAGCGCTGGGGCTCCCTGGACGTCCTCCTCCATTGCGCCGTCGACGTGCCGTTCATCAACAACGAGGACGGCCGGCTGACCGAGCTCGACGACGAGGTCTGGCGGCGGATGCTGGACCTGGTCCTCACCGGCACGTTCAACTGCGCGAAGCACGCCGGCCGCCGCATGATCGAGCAGCGCTCGGGCTCGATCATCCTCACGGCGACGACCGACGCGCTGATCGGCTGCGCCGGGCTCGACGCCTACACCGCCGCCAAGGGCGGCGTCGTCGCGCTCACCCGGTCGTTCGCCGCGGGCATCGCTGCGGACGGCGTGCGCGTGAACGCGATCGCCCCCAGCTTCGTCTCCACCGAGCCCCAGCAAGCGTGGCTCGCCAACGAGGAGTCGGCGCGCGCCGTCGACGCCCTGCACCTGCTGCCGGTCCCGACCCCGGAGGAGATCGCTCCGCTGGTTGTGTTCCTGGCGAGCGACGAGGCCTCGCCGATGACCGGCGCCGTGATCCCGATCGACAGCGGCTACATGGCGTTCAAGGCCAACCTCGGGATCGTCGACGCCATGCGCGCGGAGGGCGAGGAAGCCTGACCGGCGGCGTGGTCAAGTCGGCCGACCGGGTGATGGCGGTGCTCGATCTGGTCGCCGAGCGGGGGCCCCTGCCGTTCTCCGAGATCGCCGCTGCGCTGGCCCTCCCCAAGAGCTCCGCCCATTCGCTGCTGCGCACGATGGAGGGCCGTGGGTACGTCGCCCTCGACGCGGACCGCCGCTACTCGCTCGGCAGTCGCATGTGGGAGCTCGCCCAGGCCGTCCCGCAGGTCGAGGACCTGCGGACGTTGCTGAAGCCGCTGATGGACGAGGCCGTCCAGCGGACCGGTGAGACCGTTCAGCTGGCGACCCTCGACGGGGTGTCGGCCGTGTACCTCGCCCTGTCGGAGTCGCCGCATCCGGTGAAGCTGACCTCGCGCGCCGGCGTCCGCCTGCCCGCCCACACGAGCGCGATCGGCAAGGCGCTGCTCGCCGACCTCGAGCCCGCCGAGGCCGCGAGGAGGTTCAAGGGCGCGCGCCTCGCCCGGCGGACCGAGCACACGATCGCCTCGGTCCCGGCGTTGCTCGCCGAGCTCGAGCGAACGCGTGAACGCGGTTACGCAGTGGACAACGAGGAGTTCGCGATCGGCCTGCGCTGCATCGGCGTCCCGATCCGCGACGTCGACGGCCGGCCGGTTGCGGCGCTCTCGGCCTCGATGCCGAGCCCCCGCTACAGCCGTTCGGCGGCCGCCAACGCGCGGGCCGCGCTGGCTGAGGCGCAGGCCGCGGCGGCGGCGGCCCTCGGGCACTGGCGCTAGGGCAGCTCTTGCCGTCCTCGAGGTTGTGGCCCTGGAGCCACTCGGCGTGCGCGATGCCGAGCTCGCCGACGGGCTCCTCGCCCTCGATCAGCTCCTGCAGCAGCGCGCCCCAGTCGTTCTCGGCGCGGACGGTGGAGGCGATCTGGAACAGCAGGCCCTCCATCCGCCGGAGCAGCAGCGCCTCGGGCGGCAGGGTCATGTGGCGCATCTGCTCGTAGGCCTCGCTCCCGCTGCCGTCTCGAAGCGACTCGCTACCGCGCCACAGGTCCTCGGGCGCGAGCCGGCGCGGCTGGTCGCCGAGGAACCACCAGCCCGCGTCGCGCATGCCCTCGAGGATGACCTCGGCGTCCCACTCGACCGAGAGCCCGGGGAGGTAGCCGAGATCGCGCAGCGCCTCGAGCAGCCCCTGCGCGTCGGACGACCTGATCGCGGCGAACACGCGGCCCTCGCGGCGCAGGTACTCGCGCGGCAGGTCGCGGACCATCCCGAAGTCGAAGAACGCGACCAGGCCGTCGTCGCGCAGCAGGTAGTTGCCCGGGTGCGGGTCGCCGAGCGCGAGGTCGAGCTCGGCCGCGTTGCCGTAGAAGAAGCGGTAGACGATTTCGGCGAACCGGTCGCGGACCGGGTCGGGCTCCGTCGCGACCCGCTCGAACGCGATCCCGTCGACCCACTCGGTGACCAGCACCCGCCGGCGGCTGAGCGCGGTCTTCACCCGCGGGACCGAGATGAACGGGTGTCCGCGCCAGAAGCGCGCGATGCGCCGGTGGTTGGCGGCCTCGAGCTCGTAGTCGCACTCCTCGGTCACCCGCTGGGCGAGCTCGGCGAGCACGTCCTTGATGTCGAGCCCCGGCATCAAGCGGCGGAACACCGGCGTGAGCAGGCGCAGGTTGCGCATGTCGGACTCGACGGCCTCGGCGATCCCGGGGTATTGCACCTTGACCGCGAGCTCCTCGCCCTCGTGCGAGCGGGCGCGGTGGACCTGGCCGATGCTCGCGGCGGCGGCCGGCTCGGGGTCGATCTCGGCGAGCACGTTCTCGGGCGGCTCGCCCCACTCGCGCTCCAACACCTCGCGCGTCTGCTCCCACGAGACGGCCGGGACGTTGTCGCGAAGCGACGCGAGCCGCTGCTGGAGGTACTCGGCCTGGTCGGGGTCGAGGCCCGGGAACTCGACCGTCGACAGGACCTGCCCGGCCTTCATCGCCGCACCTCGCATGACCGAGAGCTGGTCGACCAGCGAGTCGATCGTCGCCACCACTCGGTCGCCGCGCCGGCGCTGGCGCTCCTCGTCGGTGCCGCGCGCGTCGAGCCGGTCGCCCGCCCAGCGCGCGGCGCCGCCGGCGGCCACGCGCCCGAGCATCGCCGTCCGCGCGGCGCGGCCTCGAGTCGGCCCCTTGCCCTTCGATTCGTCGGGCGCCATCGGAGTGACGGTAGCGCCGCACGCCGGCCGGGCGAGGGCGCACCGGCGACGCCTCGATAGCCTCAAACCATGGAGAGGCCGGCGGGAAGCCTTGTCTAAGAACCTGGTTGAGCTCGTACGACGCCATCACGGCGAGTCCGCGCCGACGGCGCTCGAGGTCCTAAAGGAAGCGGTTGAGCGCAACGGTGAGGTCACCGACGAGGACCGCCGCGAGGCGGCGCGGCGCTCCGGGCTCCCCGAGGCGACGGTGTACGGCGTCTCGACCTTCTACGACGATCTGCTCCAGCCGCGCGGCGCGCGTCACATCCGCGTGTGCACCGGGACCGCCTGCTTCGCCGCCACCGGCGACGAGCACGTCGACCGGATCCGCGAGGGGCTCGGGCTCGAGCTCGGCGAGCGCAGCGACGACGGATCGGTCTCGCTCGCCGAGACCGTCTGCCTCGGCTTCTGCCACGCCTCGCCCGCGGTCCGCGACGGCGACCTGATCGACGCCGGGCCCGGGGTCGTGGAGCGCGTCCTCGCCGGCGAGTGCGCGCAGGCGGCGGAGCCGGAATGGCGGTCGGTGCTCGACGAGCCGGTGCTGACCCAGCCGGGGAACTGGTCCGGCCTGCGCCGGGCGCTGGAGGAGCTCACGCCCGAGGAGCTGCTCGAAGAGGTCAAGGAGGCCGACGTTCGCGGGCGCGGCGGCGCGGGCTTCCCCGCCGGCCAGAAGTGGGCGTTCGCGCGCGCCGCCGAGGGGGACGAGAAGTTCATCGTCGCGAACGGCGACGAGGGCGACCCCGGCTCGTACATCGACAAGTACCTGATGGAGCGCAGTCCGGAGCTCCTGCTCGAGGGCCTGGCGCTCGCCGGCTACGCGGTCGGCGCCGCGCACGGCTTTGTGCTCACCCGCTCTGAATACCCGCTCTCCAAGCCCGTGCTCGAGGCCGCCGCGAGCCGGGCTCGCGAGGAGGGCTGGCTGGGCACGGGCATCGCCGGCACCGACTTCGACTTCGACGTGACGGTGATCGAGGGGGCGGGCTCCTACGTGGTCGGCGAGGAGACGGCGCTCCTCGCCTGCCTGCAGGGGCTGCGCGGCACGGTCTCGGCCCGGCCGCCGTTCCCGGCCCAGCGCGGCCTCTACGGGCGGCCGACCGTGGTCAACAACGTCGAGACGCTCTGCAACATGCCGTTCGTGGCCGGCTCGGGAGCCGCCGCGTACCGTGCGATCAGCCCGGGGGCGACGCCCGGCTCCAAGCTGATCTGTTTCAACGAGCGCTTCGCGAGCCCTGGGGTCTACGAGGTGCCGTTTGGCATCCCGGTCGCGGAGCTGTGCGAGGAGCTCGGCGGCGGGCTCCGGGACGGACGGACGATCAAGGCGCTGCAGATCGGCGGCCCGCTCGGCGGGATCCTGCCCGCGAGCCTGCTCGACACCCCGTTCGACTTCGACCCTCTGGCCAAGCAGGGCTGCATGCTCGGACACGGGGGCATCCTCGCCTTCGACGACCGGACCGACATGCGCGAAGTCGCCCGCCACCTGCTGCATTTCGGCGCCCACGAGAGCTGCGGCAAGTGCTTTCCGTGCCGGATCGGTCTCGCCCGTGCCCACGACATGTTCGCCGCCGACCAGCCGGTGGACCGCGACCGGCTCGAGGACCTGTTGGAGGCGTTGGAGGTCGGTAGCCTCTGTGCACACGGAGGAGGCATGCCAGCGCCCATCCGCAGTTTGCTGAAGCACTATCCCGAGGAGCTCCGCCTCGCATGAGTACTCGCGTCCGCGTCGACGGGGTGGAGGTCGAGGTTCCGGCCGGCGCCACCGTGCTCGACGCGGCGAAGGCCGCTGGGCGGTGGGTGCCGACGCTGTGCTTCGACGAGCGCCAGGACCCGTTTGGCGCCTGCAGGGTCTGCCTGGTCGGGTCCTCGCAGGCGAGCGCTGACGAGGACGCCCGGGCCGTGATCCCGGCCTGCACCACCCCCTGCAACGACGGACATGGAGATCCACACCGAGGATCCGCGCGCCCGCCGGGTCGCGACCGCCGTCGTCGAGCTGGTCCTCTCGGAGCTTCACGCGCCGCCGCCGGCCGAGAGCGAGCTCGCCGAGATCTCGGCTCGGCTCGAGGTCGGCGAGCCGCGGTGGCCGGGCGAGGTCCACCCGCCTGAGCCCGTCGACGACCGCCACCCGTACCTGGCCTTCCGGCGTGACCTGTGCATCTCTTGTGGTCGCTGCGTCCGCGCCTGCGACGAGGTTCAGGGGACCTTCGCTCTGGCCGCGACCGGCAGGGGCTTCGAGGCGAACATCGCCGCGGGGCTCGACCAGGGCTTCCGCGAATCGGCGTGCGTCTCGTGTGGCGCCTGCGCCGACACCTGTCCCACCGAAGCGATCACCGAGCCCGGGTTGATCGCGCTCAGCCTGGGAGGATGAGATGCGATGAACGAGCTTTATGACTCAGAGGTGACCACCACGTGCGGATATTGCGGGGTCGGCTGCCGCCTCGAGACCCACGTCGCCGACGGCAAGGTCGTCTCGATCAGCCCGGCGCTCGACGGACCCGCGAACGAGGGCCACACCTGCCTCAAGGGCCGGTTCGCCCACCAGTTCTCGAAGCGGCGCGATCGCCTGACGACGCCCCTGATCCGGGAGGCCGACGGCTTGCGCCCCGCGACCTGGGATGAGGCGATCGGGCGGATCGCATCGGAGCTGGGGCGGATCAAGGCCGACCACGGGCCCAACGCGATCGCCGGGCTCGCCTCCTCGCGGGCCACGAACGAGGACTGCTACGCGATGTCCCGTCTGATGCGCGCCGCGGTGGGGACCAACAACATCGACAACTGCTCGCGCGTGTGTCACTCACCCACCTCGTTCGCGATGCGCAAGTCGCTGGGGCTGTCGGGCGCGACGGGCTCGTTCACCGACTTCGACCACGCCGACGCGACCGTGATCATCGGCGCCAACCCCACCGAGGGCCACCCCGTCGTCGGCGCGCGGATCAAGCAGGCGGTGCTGCGCGGGATGCGGCTGGTGACGATCGATCCGCGGCGGATCGAGCTCTCCGAGTACGGGACGCTGCACCTCGCGCCGCGCCCGGGGACCAACGCCGCCGTGATGCTCGGCCTGGCCCATGTGGTCGAGCGCGACGGCTTTTTGGATCACGGGTTCATCGACGCCCGCACCGAGGGCTTCGACGAGTTCCGCGAGCTGCTCGCCTCCTATCCGCCGCCGGTAGTCGAGGAGATCAGCGGCGTCCCCGCGGCGGACCTCGAGGCCGCGGCGCACATCTACGCCGAGGCGCCGAACGCGTGCTTCTCCTGGGGCCTCGGCGTCACCGAGCACAAGTACGGCTCGGAGGTCGTGCAGCTGATCTGCAACGTGGCGCTGATGACCGGCAAGATCGGTCGCCGCGGCTCGGCGCTGATGCCGCTGCGGGGCCAGAACAACGTTCAGGGCTCCTCCGACATGGGCGCCCTGCCGGACACGTACACGGCGTACCGCCCGGTCGGCGACGAGGACGTCGCGCGGAGCTTCGAGGAGGTCTACGGCGTCTCGGTCCCGCGGGAGAAGGGCTACAAGGTCCCGGAGATGTTCGACGCCGCGGTCGCCGGCGACCTGAAGGCGATGTACATCTTCGGCGAGGACGTCGCCCAGACCGACCCCGACACCGCGCACGTCGTGAGGGCGCTCGAGTCGCTGGAGTTCTGTGTCTGCCAGGACATCTTCGAGACCGAGACGACCAACTACGCCGACGTGATCCTGCCCGCCTCGTCGTTCCTCGAGAAGCGGGGGACGTTCACCAACGCGGAGCGCCGGATTCAGCTCGTCGAGCCCGCGATCGACCCCCCGGGCGAGGCGAAGACGGACTTCGAGATCATCGCCGAGGTGTCGCGGGCGCTCGGCCACGAGACCGGCTGGGACGGCCCGGAGGACGCGATGCGCGAGATCGCGGCGCTCACGCCGCACTTCGCCGGGGTGACCTACGAGCGCCTCGGCCGCAAGGGCCTCCAGTGGCCGGTGAACGCCGACGGCACCGACGCGGCGATCCTCTACGAGCGCGAGTTCGACCTGCCCGGCGGCAAGGCGCAGTTCGCCGCCCTTCCGTTCCAGGTTCCCGGCGATCAGGTGGACGACGACTTCCCCCTGATGTTGGTCACGGGCCGCCGGCTCGAGCACTACAACGCCGGGACGATGACGCGGCGCACGGGCAACGTCGAGCTCGCCGACCGGGACCACCTGGAGATCCACCCCGACGATGCCGAGCGCCTCTGGATCGGTGACGGCGACCGGGTCTCCCTGCGCAGCCGGATGGGCCGGGTCGAGATCACCGCGCAGGTCACCGAGAAGATCAAGGCCGGCCACGTCTTCGCGACGTTCCACTTCCCGGAGACGAAGACGAACCTGCTCGTCGGCTCGTCGAGCGACGTCAACACCTCGTGCCCGGAGTACAAGGTGATCGCCGTCGACGTCCGCCCGGTCGCCGAGGAGCCCTCGATGTCGCCGGCGCTGAGCGGGGCCGGCAGCGCCTGAGGTGAGCCAGGCGCAGGACCCGGCGACCACCCGCATGGTCGCGAGCGTGGTCCGCGACGGCGAACGCGACGAGCTGGCCGTCGAGGAGCCGCTCGAGATCCGCGTGGACGGGGAGGCGCTCTCGGTGACGATGCGAACCCCGGGCAACGACGAGGAGCTCGCGATCGGGTTCCTGGTCGGCGAGGGCCTGATCCGGGCGCCGCACGCGGTCGGGCTCACGGACGACCTCGCGGCGAACGTGATCGAGGTCGAGGGGCCGCTGCTCCGCGATCCCGGGGAGCGGCGCTTCTACACCTCCTCGTCGTGCGGTGTGTGCGGCAAGGGCGCGCTCGAGGAGGTCGCGGTGCACGCGCCCCCGGTGCAGGGCGGGCCGACGGTGGCCCGGTCGCTGCTCGCGGCCCTGCCGGACCGGTTGCGACAGCCCACCTTCGCCCGGACCGGGGGCCTGCACGCGACCGGCCTGTTCGACTCCGAGGGCGAGCTCCTGATCGTGCGCGAGGACGTCGGGCGCCACAACGCGATGGACAAGGTCGTCGGCCGGGCCGCGTTCGACGGGCTCCTCCCGCTGGCCGACCGGATCCTCTGCGTCAGCGGCCGCCTGTCATTCGAGCTCGTGCAGAAGGCCGCCGTCGCCGGCGCCCCGATCATGGTCGCCGTGGGCGCCCCGTCCTCCCTCGCGGTGGAGCTGGCGATCGACCGCAACATCACGCTGCTGGGGTTCGCCCGCGGCGGGAGCGCGAACGTCTACACGGGCGCCGAGCGGGTCACCGGCTAGCGGGCGCTCCGAGCCCGGGCGCACCAAGCGCGGTCTACTCTCGGGGCGGGTACCTGCCGTCCGCGGCGATCGCCCAGTTGATGGCCGTGTAGGGGATCAGCTCGGCGTCCTCGCTCTTGCGGCCGCTGAGGCCACCGGGACCCTGGTCGGGGTCGCGCCCGTCCGCCCCGGCGAGCACGCGACCGCGCAGATCGGGAAGCACGAAGGTTCGGCTACCGTTGCCGCCGAAGTTAGTGCCGAGCAGCGAGAACAGGGCCGTGTACTTCGGAAAGATCAGAAGCTCGGTGGTTCCCGCGCGGTCCACGCGGCCGACCCTACCATCGGCTCTGACCCGGCTAGGCTCGCCGACGGATGTCCGAAACCCACTCGGTCAAGCGACACCTGGACGTGGAGGCCGACGCCTACGACGTCCAGATTCGTCGCTTCATCCCGCACTACGACGACATGCTCGCCACCGGGGTCGAGCTGCTCGGCTCCCTGTCTGGCCCCGAACCGCGTGTGGTCGATCTCGGCGGTGGCACCGGGGCCCTCGCGGCCGCCGTCCTCAAGGGCCTGCCGCGGGCTCGCGTCACGGTGCTCGACGTCGACCCGGAGATGCTCGCCGTCGCGAGCGTGCGCCTGGCGGCCTTCGGCGACCGCGTGGACTTTCGGGAGGCCAGCTTCCTCGACCCGCTTCCGCGAGGCCGACGCGGTGGTCGCCTCGCTCGCGCTCCACCACGTCCACGACCTCGACCGCAAGACAAATCTCTACCGGGAGATTCTGAGCGCCCTGACGCCGGACGGCGCGTTCCTCAACCTCGACGCCGCGGTCAGCGATGACCCTCGGGTCAACCGGCTGATCTTCGATCGCTGGGCGGCCCACCTGGGGGAGCACGGCATCCCGGACGCCGAGGCCCGCGCACATTTCGCCGCCTGGGCCGAGGAGGACCGCTACTTCCCCCTCGACGCGGAGCTCGCCGCCCTGCGCCGGGCCGGCTTCGCCGAGGTCGAATGCTTCTGGCGCCGGGGGATCAGCGCCATCTGTTGCGGGCTGCGCGTGGCGTAGGGCGGTGCGCTACTGCGGCCCGCGATCGAGGTGCGTGGCGCCCTCGAAATGCGGCGACCAGGGCTGCGCCGAGGTCGTCCAGGCTTCCACGGACGGCTGCAGCCATGCGGCGTCGTCGAGCGAACCGGCCTTGATGAAGGCCACGTCCGGGAGCACCGCCGTGACGCTGTAGAGCGGCGAGCCGCAGTTCGAACAGAAGTAGCGCTGCGTCTCGCCCCCGTGATCCTCGCCGGTCGTCGAGAAGGAGGCGAGCGTGGCGCCCTCGACGTGCGAGTGCCGGCCGCGGCACCGCCACGATCACCGAGAACGGGTTGCCCGTCTGGCGCTGGCAGTCCGTGCAATGGCAGACGGCCTCGACCACCGGCTCGGTGTCGGCGCTGTAGGTGACGCCGCCGCACAGGCAGCGCCCCGTGATCGGTTTCGGAGCTGCGGTCATGTGGTCCGCGATCCTACCCCGGCGAGCTCACACCGGATTCTTACCCGCGGCTGTCCCTTTTCGCGCTTTCCATTCGTCTAATAATCGATCGATACGGATTGGGACGAAAGGAGCCGCCATGACATCAACCACAGAAGCGACCGGCAAGAGCGTGATCGACGATCTTCGAGCGCAGCTCACCGGTGAGCGTGATCACCGCCGATGATCCCTCGTACGACGAGGCTCGACAGGTCGTGTTCAAGGGGATCGACAAGCGGCCGCTTGCGGTCGCGCGGGTTGCCGGGTCCGACGATGTCGCGGCGGCGGTCGACGCGGCGCGCGACGGCGGCCTCGAGCTCGCCGTCCGCAGCGGCGGCCACAGCCGCCCCGGGTACGGGACCGTCGACGGCGGTCTGGTGATCGACCTGTCCGAGATGGACGGCGTCGAGATCGATGCGGACGGCGAAGCCGCCTGGGTCCAGACCGGTGCGAAGGCGGGCAAGTACACGGTCGCCACCGGTGAGCGGGGACGCGCGACCGGACTCGGCGACACCGGATCGGTCGGCATCGGCGGGATCACGCTGGCGGGTGGGATCGGGTTCCTGGCTCGGAAGACCGGCCTGACGATCGACAACCTGCTCGCCGCCGAGGTGGTGACCGCCGACGGCCAGGTCGTCCAGGCGAGCGAGGACTCGGAGCCCGACCTGTTCTGGGCGATCCGCGGCGGCGAGAGCAACTTCGGCGTCGCCACCCGGCTTCGGTTGCGCCTGGCGCCGGTGTCGGAGATCGTCGGCGGCATGCTGATCCTGCCCGCGTCGCCGCAGGTGATCACGGGCTTCCTCGAGGCAGCGCAGGAGGCGCCCGACGAGCTCTCGACGATCGCGGCCGTGATGATCGCCCCGCCGCTTCCCTTCGTTCCCGAGGAGGCGCACGGAAAGCCGGTGCTGTTGGTCCAGCTCGCCTACGTCGGACCTGTCGACCGCGGCGAGCAGGTGATCGCCCCCTTCCGGGCGCTCGCCGAGCCGCTCGCCGACATGGTGCGGCCGATGCGCTATCCGGAGCTCTATCAGGGCCCCGAGCCGGAGGTCCGCTTACGCGGCCGGCGCCAACTTCTTCGCCGACTCGCTCGACGCCGCGGCGGCCGAGGCGATCCTCGAGCAGCTGCCCAAGTCGACGGCGCCGATGCGGGCCGTCCAGCTGCGGGTGCTCGGGGGCGCGCTGGCGCGAGTCCCGAACGACGCCACCGCGTTCGCGCATCGCGATCGCGAGCTGTTCGTGAACATCGCGGCGATGTACATGGACGGCGGCGAGCAGGACGCCCATGACGCCTGGGTCGACGACACCGCTGAACGCCCTGGGTAGGAACGGGGCCGGCGGCTACGTGGGCTTCCTCGGCGAGGAGGACGAGGCGACGATCCGCGCGGCGTACCCAGGCGCGACCTGGGACCGGCTGCGCGAGCTAAAGCGCCGCTACGACCCGGACAACCTGTTCCACCTCAACCACAACATCCCGCCCGCGCGCATGTAGCCGCGCAACCGAATTCCGTCAGGCCGCAGCTCGAGGCCGAGTCCGAGCGCCTGACCGGCGGCAGTTTGGTCAGTCCAGCCCGAGTACGCGTGCGGTCGCCTGGCTGTCCTGGAACGACTCGAACCTCACCGCCCGGCCGTCGCGGAGCGTCCATACCTGGGCCACCCGCGAGGCGGCCTCGCGATCGTCCTTGCGGATCGTGACCCGCCCGAGCATGACAACCGTGTCCCCTCCGTCGACCCATTCCTGGGGCTCGAGCTCGAAGCTGTCGTAGGTCGCCGGAATCTGGGCGAAGACCTCGTCGACGACCGCCTGGGCCCCGTGGTGGGCGCCGCCGTAGGGCAGGCCCTCGATGTCGCCCTCGATCCACTCGATGTCGGGATCCAGCGCCGCAACCACGCCCTCGATGTCGCCTCGGCCGAATGCCTCGTAGGCGTTCTGGACCATTGCGAGATTCGACATGCACTCCTCCTGATCGACGCGGGCGCGGGATCGTATAGGGGCTAAGACATGGAGTACTTCTTCTATTGCCGCGCTCGACCGGACGCAGGGGAGCTGTGGTCGCAGCTCACCGAGGCCCATTGGTCGTTCATGGATCGCTACGCCGACGCGATGGTCGCGCGCGGGCCGACCCTGACGGCGGATCGAGCGAGTGCGACCGGGAGCATGCACATCGTCGACCTCCCCGACGCCGCGGCGGCACGGGTGTTCGCCTACGAGGAACCCTGCTACGTCGCCGGGGTCTACTCCGAGGTCATGGTGCGGCGCTGGCGCAGCGTCCTGGGACGCACGATGTGGGAGTTCGAGGGCGACCCGGATGCCAACCCACGCTTTCTCGTCATCGGCCACGGCAGCCCGGGCGCGAACGCTGCCGAGCCCTCCATCGAGAAGGCTCAACGCGAGTATTTCGCCGAGGGCGGCTACGACGAGCGCATGATCGCCCGCGGTCCGCTCCTCTCCGATGACGGTCGGGACTGGGTCGGCGACGCCATGCTCCTCGAGCTGCCCCGATCGCGCTGCGGTCGAGGAGATGCTCGCGTCGGCGCCGATTGCCACGGCCGGGCTATACGCCGACGTCGAGATCCACGACTGGGAGTTCGGCGGGCGTCGTTAGGGAGCGCCCCGGTGAGCCTCCGGCTTGGCACCGAAGCGCTCCATGGCGATCAGCGGCCGGATGGACCGCTCGACATCGGGGCCGACGAAGGCCCGGCGGAGGACATCGTCGCCCAGTTCGTTGGCGATCGCGGCCATGATCATCCCCTGGTCGAGGGACAGATAGGAGTCCGAGACGGCGCCCGTCTGCACGTTCACGCTGTCGCGGAATCCCCAGTCCGTGTAGAGGCCGGGGAAGTCATCGGCGAGCTTGCCGAGGTCCGCGAGCGTCGCCGCCGGCGCGTAGCGGAGGGCGAGGAATGCCGCGTGCGGGGTGACGACTCCGTTCGTGTAGGCGGACTGGGGCGGGTCAGGCTGCGGCTCGCGATCCGGACAGCCGGCGAACCCGTGATCGATCAGCGTGCCGTCCTCGTTGGAGGGCCCACCGTTCGGGTCCATGCCGATCCCGTCCACGCCCCAGGCGCGGTAGCCGCCCTCGGGGACGTTCGCGGGCGAGAAGCCCCAGTAGCCGTAGCCGGCCTCCTCGAGCCCGTGGTGGATCTGCGCGGCGACCGTGAGCGGGTGGTTGACGCCCCAGCTGCGCTCGCCCCAGCGCTCCTCGGGGACGAACAGCGCCGGCATCAGGGCCTCGAACATGCTCCCGCCCCAGGAGGGCGTGACGAGCATCCCGGCGTACGGGTAGGCGCCCTCGAAGACCGAGACCCCGCGATAGGTTCGCCAGCGGCCGACCGGACGGGTCTCCTGCCAACTCCAGTCGCAGGTGTCGGGGAAGCTGCGCCAGGTACCGAAGTACTCGCTGTCGGGTAGCTGGCGGTTGGCGATCCCGATGTAGCTCGCGATCCGGCTCTCGCTGACGACCGTGTCGTAGCAGCACGCCTCGGCGCCGGTGTCGGGGACGTAGTGAAAGAGGATCCGGTTGACCTCGGGCCGGTAGTAGAAGCCGAAGTCCATGCCACGGTAGATCGCCCGCGCGCGGTCGGCGACCTCATGCACGCGGCTCGCGACGATTCGCAGGCCCGTCGCGAGCCAGCCGTTGTCGACGGACGAGAGGATGGGCGTGAGCGGCTCGCCCGTCGGCGGCCAGACCGTGAGCTTCTCGCCGGTCGTGCGGTCGTACCAGTTGTAGAACTGGCCGCTCGGCTGGTGGCGCTCCATGCCCTCGAGCGTCGTCAACGTCGCCCGCAGGCGATCGGCGAGCTCGCGGTGGCCGATGATCCCCAGCCGCTCGGCGCCGACGGCGCTCCACATGTAGGCGCCGATGTTCGTCGTCGACGTCTGCGGCTCGGCCGTCCCGTCGGCGTGCAGGACGTCGGCCGGCAGGCCGGTGTGGCGATCGGTCATCGCGTCGAACGAGCGCCACGTCGCCTTGGCGTACTCGCGCAGCGAATCGCGATCGCCCGATCCCATCGCCGACGCCGCCGTGGGTAGCGCCAGCACCGCGCACAGCACGGCGAGGACGGCCAGGCGCTTCATCGGTTCGCTACTTCGTCACGGTCAGCTGTTGCGTCATGTCCGCGCTCGAACTGTCCCCGGCGTAGACGTCGATCGCTCCGGGCTCGATGACGAACTTGCCCCGCTCGTCGTAGAAGCCGAAGTCACTTCCGTCGAGCTTGAAGCTCACCGTCTGCGTCTGACCGGGCTCGAGCGTCACGCGTTCGAAGCCGCGCAGGCGGCGCACCGGCTGGGAGATACTCGCAACCGGGTCGTGGATGTAGAGCTGCACCACGTCGTCGCCGGTGCGCTCACCGGTGTTCGTCACGTCGACGGACGCGGTCACGCTGCCGTAGCTCGGGACGCTTGACGAGCTCAGCTGCAGGTTGGTGACGTCGAACGTGGTGTAGCTGAGGCCGTAGCCGAACTCGAACAGCGGCGCGCAACTCGGGATGTCGCGGTGGCGCGAGACGTACTTCGCGTCCGGGTTGCACGGGCGGCCGGTCTGCTCGTGGTTGTAGTAGATCGGCACCTGGCCGAGCCGCTGCGGGAAGGTCACCGGCAGCTTGCCGCCCGGGTTGACGTCGCCGAAGACCACGTCGGCGACCGCGGGCCCGGCCTGCACGCCCGGGAACCAGGCTTCCAGGATCGCCGGCGCGTCGTCGACGATGTCCTCGAGCGTGAGCGGTCGACCGTTGAAGAGGACGACGGCGACCGGCTTGCCGGTCGCGGCGATCGCTTTGAGCAGCTCCTCCTGGCGACCCGGCAGGTCGATCGTGCTGCGCGCAGCGGCCTCGCCGCTCATCTCGCGCGTCTCACCGACCGCGAGCACCACCTGATCCGCCTGCTGGGCGGTGGCGACCGCGTTCGCGAACCCGGCCTTGGACGTGCAGCCCTCCGGATCGTCGGTCGGCGGTTCGGCGTTCGAGAGCTCGCAGCCCCGCGCGTAGGTCGCACCCGGGACTGCGGTCGGCGATCGCGTCGAACACGCTCACGGCATCCTCGTCGCGCCCGACGCCCCACCAGGGCCCGAGCATGTCGTGCTGATCGTCCGCAAGCGGGCCGATCACGGCCGTCTTCTTCGACGGGTCGAGCGGCAGCACGCCGTCGTTCTTGAGCAGCACCATCGAGCGGCCGGCCGCCTCGCGGGACGCCTTGACGGCGTCGGGCCGCAGCATCCGCCGCTCGGCGGCGCCGGGCGGATACGGGGCGTACGGGTTCTCGAACAGGCCGGCGCGGAACTTGATCCGGAGGATCCGGCGCACGGCGTCGTCGATCCGGCGCATCGAGATCTCACCGTCCGCGAGCAGCTGCTCGCCGTAAGTCGCGGATCAGCGTGCTGGTCATCTCCGAGTCGACGCCCGCGTTGAGCGCCGCCGCCGCGGCGCCTGGGCCGTCCGCCGCGACGCCGTGGCCGCACTCCCCGTCATCCGGGTTCACGGGCGGGCAGGCGCGCAGCTCCTTGACCGCGGTCCAGTCGCTCTCGATGAAGCCGTCGAAGCCCCACTCGTGCTTGAGGATGTGGTTCATCGTGTAGCTGTTGGCGCAGCCGGGCACGCCGTTGATCGCGTTGAACGAGCACATGAACGTGTCGGCGCCGGCGTCGAGCGCGGCCTTGAACGGCGGCAGGTACATGTTCCGCAGCCGCTGCTCCGACATGTCGGTGGTGTTGTAGTCGCGGCCGGATTCGGGCTGTCCGTAGGCGACGAAGTGCTTGGGGCTCGCGATCAGCTTGTTGGGTGCGCTGTAGTCAGAGCCCTGGGTCCCCTTCACACGCGCCGCGGCGAGCACCGCGTTCAGGTACGGGTCCTCACCGCCGGCCTCTGAGATCCGGCCCCAGCGCGGCTCGTGCGATACGTCGACCATCGGCGCGTAGGTCTGCTTCAGGCCCACAGCCGCTGACTCGCGCGCGCCGAACTTGGCGTCCGCGAAGGCCATGTCAGGGTCAAAGCTCGCGGCGCTGCCGAGGGGGATCGGGAAGGTCGTGCGGAAGCCGTGAATGGTGTCGAAGGCGAACAGGAGCGGGATCCCGAGGCGGGAGTCCTCAACCGCCATCCGCTGGAGCTCGCGGATCCGTGCGGGTCCGTGACGCTGAGGACCGAGCCGAGGCCGTTGCGGACCTCGTCATCGGTCACGAGGAAGTCGGGTAGCAGCTGGATCTGCTCGAGCTTCTCCGGCAAGGTCATCTGGGAGAGCAGCGCGTCGACGCGATGCTCGATCCCACCGTCGTCGTCCCGCGCGACCGGCTGGAGCGCCACCTCGTCGCTCGCCTTGTCGCCGGCAAAGACGGTCACACCGCCTGCGATTGCGAGCGCACCGACGAACGCCGCCGCTGCCATCGCCCCCCGGCGGGCCCTGCTCCTCATATACCTGACCTCCCTCGCGGCCCCTCGACGGCCGCTACGTGTGACCCCCAAGCACGGCTCTATATCTCCACCCGCAAGTGCTCTTAAACACGAATTGCCAAGGACGAGCCGGCGACGCTCTGGCTATGGACGAATGGCTGAGGGGCTAGTCGAGCACGCGCTAGTCCCTCGCGGTGGCCGGCGTTCTGGCTGGTGGCGGGAATGTTCGGAGAGCGTTCGGAAGACGGGATCTGGCGCCGCCTCCGTGTGTGATGAACTCCCTGCGCTCGCTCTCACCGGTCCGCCGGGAAGATCTAGAGCGGACTCGGGCCAGGCTTAGCGACTGCCGACCGAGGTCTCCACGTAGTCGATCACAGCTTCGATCCGGTTCATGACCTCGTCGAAGTCGTCGTCCGAGATCGTTAGCGGAGGCTTCAACTTGAGCACGTTCCCCCCAGCGCCTCCGAACCAGGTCAGCAGACCGATGTCGAGCGCGTGATCGAAGGCCCGAGCGCAGGCCTCCGTGGCGGGCTCACGAGTGTCGCGGTCGAGAACCAGGTCGATGCCGATGAACAGGCCCGGCCCGCGGACGTCACCGATGCAGGAGTAGCGGTCTCGCAGCCCGTTGAGCCGCTCCGTGGCCCGCGCGCCGAGTATTCGGGCCCGCTCTGGCAGCCGCTCGCGTTCGATGATCTCGAGGACCGCCAAAGCGGCCGCCGCGCCGATCGGCTGATTCTGAAATGTGAACGCGACCCACGGCTCGCTTTCAATCTCGGGCGGGATCAGGTCCGAACGAGCCATCGTCGCCCCAAACGGCAGACCTCCTCCGAGCGCCTTGCCGAGCACGAGGATGTCCGGCTGGAGGCCGTACAGGTCGGAGGCGAACATCTCGCCGCAGCGGCCGAGTCCGGTTTGGACCTCGTCGACGATCAGCAACGCCTCGTGGCGACGGCAGATCTCCTGGACCGCGTCGAACCAGCTTTGGGGGAAAACGATGTGGCCTCCCGGCCCCTGCACGGGCTCGATGATCAGGGCGGCCACCTGGTTCATGCCGCCCTCGGCGATCGTTGCCTCGAGGGCCTCGGCGGCGACGACGCCCCACTCGGATTCGGTCAGCCCGCGGGGGCGCCGGTAGCAATCGGCCGCGGGCCCCTGGCGAAAGGTCGGCCAGCGCTGCGCTCCGGGCATCCACTCGCGCAGGGCGGGCAGGCCCCCGAGGCCACCCGTGGCGAGCCCGAGGCCGTGGTAAGCGCCGTAGAGCGAGACGACTTCCGCCTTGCCGGTCACCCGCATCGCCAGCTTGACCGCGGCCTCGACGCCGTCGCCTCCGCCCGGACAGAAGATCGTCTTGTCGAGCCGATTGGGGCTGATCTGCGCCAATCGGGTGGCAAGCTCGACCACTGGTGGCGAGTCGTAGACGTAGAAGTGATCGGCGATCAGCTCCAGTTGCGCGGCGATCGCCGCGCGCACGTCGGGATGGCTGTGGCCAACGAGCGCTGGCCCGTTGGTCCCCGAGACTGCGTCGAGATACTCGCGGCCGTCGACGTCCCAGACCCTCGATCCGCTGGCACGATCGAGAACGAGACGACGATCGCCTCGTCCCCGCTCAACGGAGTGGAGCACGTGCCGATCCGCGGCGTGGCGCAGCTCATCGGCACGAAGCGAGCCGGCCTCGGTGCGATTCACGGGGGCCTCGGCGATCGGGTCCGAGCGGCAGCTCGGCCCCGCCGCATCGCGGCGGGGCCGAAATGAGCCACTGCCACTCGGTTACTCGATCGGTAGCTCCTTGTACGCGACGCTGATGTCGATCTTCTGCACCCGCGTGCGGTAGATCTTCATCCCGAAGTACGTGGCGAGCGCGATCGCATACAGGGCGCCGACGAAGATCAGACCGTCGGAACCGTTGACCGCGTAGTCCGCGTTGAACAACAGCTCGTAGTCGACGAAGACCACGAACACGGCGAATATAAACGCGCACACCGCCATCACCGGGATCCCGAAGATGCGGTAGCGGTCCGCGACCGTCGAACGGTACATGGCCGGGCGCAACCGCGGGAACAGGATCGCGGCCACCATCGTCAACCCGAAGCACGTCAGGCTCGGGATCGCGAGCGCGAAGGTGAGCGGGATGAACCAATCCGAGTATGAGTACAACGCCGAGACCCCGATACACAGGATCGTGAAGACGACGAGCGAGTTCACCGGCGTGTGCGTTCGCGGGTTAACGCGGCCGAACCATTCCGGCAACACCCGGTCGAACGACATCGCCACCATCACTCGGGTCGCCCCGAGGGGCGCGTTCGGCGCCAGCATGATGAACCAGCAGAAGAACATGATGAAGGCGATCCAGAGGAATATCGCCGACCCGGACGCGATCCCGACGAAGAACCCGAAGAACGGTGGCACCGGCAACGGGTTGTCGGGCGAGGCGCCGTAGAACAACCCCCCGCTGGCGAACAGGAAATCCCCGCCGACGATGCTGACCAGCAGCCCGGCGAAGATCGCGATGACGACGAAGGAGAAGACCTCGGCGCCGGCGATCGCCAGGATGTTCGAGCGCAGACTTCCCGCGCGCTTGATCTCGCCACCCTGCATTACTCCCCAATGCGGGAAGGCCAGGAACAGCGAGAAGAAGACGGCCGCAAGTATCGTCGCCCAGAGCGAGAACGACGTGTCCGTCGTGCCCCCCACCTTGATCACCGTCTGATAGGCGTCGTTGACGCCGTAGTTATCGGACATGAATGAGTTCAGGTTGGTGACGAAATCCTGGTGGCTGGTGAACAGCAGCATCACGAGGACGATCGCGACGCACGCCATCCCGATCCAGAACACGAAGCGCTGGACCAGCACGTAAAGCCGCAGGCCGAGGATGTTGATCGCCCCGCACCAGACGATGTAGATCGCCGAGGTGATGAAGATGCCGGTCGGCTTGGCGACCTCGTTGCCGAAGTCGATCAGCCATTGCCAGTTGTACTCCGCTCCGATCAGGATCGCGAACGGCGAGAGCACGAGGGTTGCGCCGAGGTAGGCGGTCAGCGCCACGAGGACGGTCTGAGAGAGGACGATCGCCGTGAACACGAACACCGACGCGACCCCTCCGCCGAGTATCCGGCTTTGGAACACGTAGTCCCCGCCGGATCGCGGCATGATCGTCAGGAAGAACGCGTACGCGATCGCCTCGAACGTGCAGAACACACCGCAGATCACGACGGCTAGCCACAGGCTTGCGTGCGGGAACGTCGCGGTGGCCGCGACGTATGCGAGCGCGATCAGGACGACCAGGTTGAGCGCCAGGACGTTGTAGATCCAGGCGTCGACCTGCGAGAACTCTCGCACCAAGCCCGAGGCCTTACGCGTGAACGCGCCCCCGGTTGGTTCCCCCGAAGCTCCTCCGTCCCCGGGTGCTGGAGCTGACGATCTTTCCATCCGACAATCCCTCCTCAGGTGATCTTTGGATTTCGTCGAGCCGCGTTCGTCACGAGCACGCCCGTGGCGCTTCGACTATAACGTTCAACAGGTGTAACGATCAAGTTCAAGTTGGCCGGCTTCCTGTCTCGATGCTCGCCGGGCGGTTAGGGGACTGAGCGTCCGGCGACAGCCGATAGCGCGGCGGGGGGCGGCCGTCGGCTTCGATGACCTCCACGGCCCTCATCCGCAGGAGCCGGCGCACGTGGCCCGAGACCACGAATCTCAGCATCGCCGGTTCCGAGTCCCATGGTCCGGCCTCGAGCTGAACCTCCTGACAGAGCTGCGCGAGCGTGGCCGACTGGGCCAAGCGAGCGCGCAGAACCGCGTCCACGGCCTCAACGAAGTGGCGACTCTCGTCTAGGAAGGCGATCACCTCGCGGCCGCTGCGCATCGGCCAGTGGCCGGAGTGCATCTCCGAAGGCGCCAGCGACTCGACCAGGTCGATCGTCTCCAGGTAGTCGTCGACCTCCTCGTAGGTCGGACAGAGCGCCGGTGAACCGTCGGCCGCGGGGCACGCGTGCCAATGGACCGCGTCGGAGGTGAACAGCAGCTCGGTCTCGGGCTCGAACAGCACCAGGTGTCCGGCGGAGTGACCGGGCGCGGGCAGGACATCCAGCCGCCGCTCGCCGATCCGAAGGCTCTCGCCCCCGGAGAAGGTCAGATCGATCTCGACCCGGGCCCCGTAGTTCGCCCGCACCCAGCGGATCTCGTCCGCGGTCATCCCCAGTGCGTGCTCGACGTAGCAGCCGTAACGATCCGCGAGCAGCTTCTCGGGGTCGCCGACCATCGCCCGGTCGGCGAACCCGCACGCGGCGAGCGCGTTCGCGCAGGCCTCGCGGAGACCGGCAAGCCCGCCCTGGTGATCGACGTCGGGATGGGTGACGACGACCAGCCGCAGGTCCGAGGGGGCGAAGCCGAGCCGGCGGAGCGCCGGGAGGACGACCTCGCGCGGAGTCGCTGCCGTGCCCGTGTCGATCAGGAGCAGCTCGTCGCGATCCGCCGAGGCGACGAGGTACTGGTAGACGTTGCGTGGCCCGACCCGACCCTGCAGCCGCCAGGTGTCCTCGCCGATCTCGACCGCGATCGGTTCCGGGGGGCTCACCATCCCCCGATCCACCCGTCGATCAGGCCCAGCGGCTCGACCATCGTCGCCTCGTCGGGGAGCTTGCGCAGGAAGTCGAAGTCGGCCCCCTCGTCGGCCTGCAGCACGTGGTCGAGGTACATCGCGCCGTAGCCGCGGCGGTAGGCCGGCTCGGGCGGTGGAAGCGCCGCCAGGCGGCGGGCGATCTCATCGTCCGGGAGCGCGAGATCCAGCCGGCGACGCTCGGTATCGAGGATGATCTCGTCGCCGTTCTCGACCGCCGCGAGCGGGCCCATCGCGGCCGCTTCCGGCGTGACGTGCAGAACGACGGTGCCGAAGGCGGTCCCGCTCATCCGCGCGTCGGAGATCCGGACCATGTCGCGCACGCCCTGCTCCAGCAGGCGCTGAGGCATCGGCAGCATCCCCCACTCGGGAAAGCCCGGAGCGCCGCGTGGACCGGCGTTCTTGAGCACCATCACCGAGTCGACCTCCGCCGGCAGATCGGGGTCGTCGATCCGTTCGATCATGTCGGCCATGTCCTCGAAGACGACCGCGCGGCCACGGTGCTGAAGCAGCTCCGGCGAGGCCGCGGATCGCTTGATCAGGGCGCCGCGTGGAGCGAGGTTCCCCTCGAGCACGACGATGCCACCGTGCGGATGCCGAGGCTCGGAAAGCGGTGCGAGCACATCGCCGTCGGTGGTATCGGGGACCGATTCCAACGCTTCGCCCAGCGTCTCGCCGCTGATCGTCATCACATCGAGATCGAGCAGCGGGCTGAGCTCCCGCATGACCGCCGGAATGCCGCCGACGTGGAACAGATCCGCGAACAGATGGTCACCCGAGGGCCGCAGGTTTGCAAGCACCGGGGTGCGACGGGAGATCTCGTTGAAGCGCTCGAGGTGGAGGTCGACCCCGACGCGCCCGGCGAGCGCCAGCAGGTGGATCACGGCGTTGGTCGAGCCGCCGAGCGCCATCAGCACGGTGATCGCGTTGTCGAACGCGGCCGGTGCCAGGATCCGCTCCGGAGCCAGGTCCCCGCCGGCCAGCTCGACGGCACGCCGCCCGGTCTGCTCGGCGGCCGCGGCGCGGCGCGCATCGACCGCCGGAATTGCGGCGCTGCCGGGCAACGACATGCCAAGCGCCTCGACCACGCCGGCCATCGTCGACGCCGTACCGAGCTCGTTGCAATGGCCGTAGCCGGGGATCATCGCCGACCCGAGCGTCTCGTAGTCCTCCTTGGAGAGCCGCCCCGCCCGGTACTCCGCCGTGTACTCCCAGAGGTCGGTCCCGACGCCGAGCTCGCGCCCGCGAAAGAAGCCGGGTTGCCCGGGGCCGCCGGTGAGCATGATCGCCGGAACGCCGGCGCTCGCCGCTCCCATCAGCTGCGCGGGCACGGTCTTGTCGCAGCCCGCAAGCAGCACGATTGCGTCGAGCGGATGGGCGCGGATCGTCTCCTCCACGTCCATCGACATCAGATTGCGATAGAGCATCGTGGTCGGCTTCATCAGGTTCTCGCTGAGCGAGATCGTCGGAAACTCGAGCGGTAGCCCGCCGGCTGCCGCGACGCCCCGCTTCACCGCCTGCGCGACGCCGCGCAGATGCACGTTGCAGTGGACGAGTTCAGACCACGAATTGCAGATGCCGACGACCGGACGACCGTCGGTCGCCGCATCGGAGAACCCGTCGGCCTTGACTGATGCTCTGTGGAGCATTCCGACCACGTTGTCGGGCCCGAACCACCGGGAGCTCCTCAGGGGGCGATCTCCGTTGCGGGGCGAGCCGTCCTCCACCAGCGCGGACGCTATAGGGAGAAATGTCAAATTGCAAGATTGATCGACAATTTCGTCGAGAGGCACACGGAAAGCCCGCAGAATGCGGGTTCAGGGGCTCCGCACTGCCCTTTCAGGCGGGTATTTGCGCGGACTCACGGGCGCCGAGAACGCCCGAGATCGCAATCTCGGCCTGGTCCAGGTGCGCTGCGAGCAGCGCACGAGCCTGCTCGGGCGAGTCGGTATCGAGAGCGGCGAGGATCGCCTCGTGCTCGCGCAGTGAGCCGGCCGGATCCGGGTAGGCGCCCCCGACGAGCGCCATGCACAGGCGCAGCTCGCCCTCGAGGCTGTCGAACAGGGCGCCGAGGCGATCGCTGCACATGCTCGCGACGATCTCGCGGTGAAACTGGAGATCGGCCGCGACGATCCCCGCGCGATCGTCGTCGTCAATCGCCTGCGCGAACGCCCGAACCGTCTCGTGCATCCCGGTGCGGTCCATCGTCGCCGCCCCATCGATCGCAGGCAGCTCGACGATCCGCCGGACGCGGTACAGATCGTGCACGTCGTCGGTCACGAGTCGGCTGACGAACGCGCCACGGTGCATCCGCCGGGTCACCAATCGCTCGCCGACGAGGATCTGAGTCGCCTCGCGGATCGTGTTTCGCGAGACGCTGAATCGCTTCGCGAGCGAGATCTCGCGCAGGTATGTGCCCTGCGCGAGGTTCCCGTCGATGATCGCTTCGCGCAGAGCGCCGGCGACCTGCTCGGCGGTGCTCTCCAGCTGGACGTCGAGACCGGCGAGCGGGTTTTCTTCCGACGAAGCCACGAGCGCTGCGACAGCATAGGCGGGCGGTCGCTCAGTTGTCCAACAAACGAGGCCGGTCAGGCGGCGGTGTAGCCGCCGTCGACCGGCAGCGTGATGCCGGTGATATGCGCTGCTGAATCGCTCAGCAGGAAGAGGATCGCGGCCGCCACGTCCTCAGGCGTCGCCAGCTTTCCGAGCGGGATCCGCCGCTCGACGTCGGCCCGCGCCGCGTCCGGATCCGGCCGGTCCTCGAGCCACTCGGAGAACAGCGGAGTCTCCGTCATTCCGGGGGCCACGGCATTGACCCGGATGCCCATCGGCGCCAGCTCGACCGCAGCCCCATGGGTGAGCGCGCGCAGCGCGCCCTTGCTGGCGCCGTAGACGGCCATCTCCGGGACGCCGATGTGCGCAAGGCGGGACGTGACATTGACAATCGCTCCGCCGCGTTCGGCGAGCGCCGGCGCCGCGGCCTGGATCATCCACAGCGGTGCGAGGGCGTTGACGGCGAACACCCGCTGCGCGTCGTCGACGGACGTCTCCAGCAGTGGGGCGGCGAGGTCGAGCCCGGCATTGTTGACGAGCGCGTCGAGCCGCCCGAAGGCCTCGAGCCCGGCGGCGACGACCTGCCGCGCGGCGGTCGGATCGGCGAGATCGGCGGCGAGCTCGACGACCTCGTCGTCGCGGCGCTCGGCCAGCGTCCGCGAAACGGCAATCACCCTCGTGCCGGACTCGCGCAGCCGTGCGACGGTGACGGCGCCGACGCCTCGGCTCGCCCCTGTGACCAGAGCGACGCGGCCCTCCTGCACGGTCAGCCAACCTGCAGGATGGCCGGTCGCGTGAACGCCCGGCCCTCGACCTCGACCTCGACCATTGGCCAGCCCGTCGAGTTCGAGACCATCTCGTTCTCGCTCTCTCCGACCAGGAACGTGTCCTCGGCCTTCGCGCCCTGGACCGTCGGGTTCCACGCGACCGCGTGCCCCACCTCGACCGGCCACTCCGTGAAGCGGTCGGGTGCTGCCAGCGGTCCCGGTCCGAACTCGCGTGCGCCATAGCCGATCGGGCCACCCTGGGTGTGGTTGCGCCACTCATCGTGGTAGCCACGGGCCTCATAGACGTCGAGCTGTGCCTGAAGCGCCTGGCCATACGTGTTCCCCGGCCGCGTGGCCGCGATTGCCGCCGCCTCCGCTTCGGCGGCGATCAGGTGGCGCTCGGCGAGGTCGGGATCCGGCTCGCCGATGGTCACAGTTCGCGTCGCAGCCATGTTGAGACCGCCCCTGACGCCGACGATTACGACCATCGCGTCGCGCTCGAACGGCGCCGCGGACACGTTCGGATGTCGGTAGGAGCGCCGTCGATGGTCGCCGCCGGCGAAGATCGCGTAGGGGAAAATGCCGTCGACCTCCAGCCGCGAGGCAAGCTCAGCCGCCATCTCGCGGCCGGTCATCCCCGGCCTCAGCGTCCGGATCGCGGCCTCGAGCGCCTTGCAGCCGTCCGCGCCGAGCTCGCGCATGCGATCCGCTTCGCCTGAGGTCAGCCGCATGCGCAGGTTCTGCAGTTCGTCGGAGCGGTCCTCGCCAGGCCCGAACCCGTCGTTGGCGAGACCCGAGGGGTCGACGAGATCGTCGAGCGCCGTGTGGAAGTGGCCCTGGTACCAGGGAACCTCGACGACCTCGAACCCGACCTCGGCCGGATTCTCCTCGCCCTCCAGTCGGCGTGCCTCGATATTGCTCGTCACGAGATACGTCCCGTCCTCGGTCACGAGCGCCGACAGAAACGCCGGATCCTGGCCCCGCAGAACCGTGTCCTCCATCCCGGCGGTTATCCAGCTGACGAGGAACTGGCGCGTCAGCAGCACCCCGCTGCGATCGCTGTCGGCGAGGTAGGCCCGCACTCGCTCGAGCTTCTCGGCCACCTCGGCGGCGCGGGTTTGCGTAGGGCTCATCTCTCCTCCATCGGATCTGGGCACGAACAGCGTCTGATCAAGGCCGGGCGACCACCCCGAGGGAGAGGCCGCCGTCGACGACGAACGCGGCACCCGTGACGAATGCCGCTGCGTCCGAGGCCAGGAACTGGGCGCAGGCGGCGATATCGGCCGGTTGGCCGACGCGTCCCACGGCATGCAACAGGGCCACCTCCGCGCGGGCCGCGGCGGGATCGTCCTGCGAGTCCAGATAGCGACCGGCCATCCCGGTGTCGATGTAGCCGGGGCAGATGCAGTTGCAGCGGATCCCGTCCCGACCGAAGTCCGCCGCGGTCGAGCGGGTCATCGCGATCACCCCGCCCTTGGCCGCGCAGTAGGCGCCGAGCCCGGGCTCGACCCAGAAACCGTTGACCGAGGCGATGTTGATGATCGAGCCGCCGCCGCCCGCCCGCATCACCGGAATCGCCGGTCGAGAGCAGAGGTAGACGCCCTTGAGGTTCACCTCCATCAGCCCGTCCCATTCCTCCGGCTCGAGGTCCTCGATCGTCTTTTCGACCTGGATCGCGGCGTTGTTGACGAGGATGTCGAGCGAGCCCCAGCGCTCGACCGCGGTTTCGGTGAGCGATCTGGCCTCGTCGGGGTTGCTCACGTCCGCAGCCAGGAATTCCGTCTCGAGCCCCTCGGCGGCGAGGGCGTCGGCGACAGCCCGCCCCGCGTCGGCGGCCACGTCGCACAGCAGGACCTTCGCCCCCGCTCGCGCGAAGTGCTCGGCGATCCCGCGACCCACACCGGTCGCGGTGCCGGTGACGATCGCGACCCGGCCGTCGATCGCGAACGGATCGTCCGTGGGCAAGGCCTCAGACACGACTGTATGCGCCGTCGATCGGCACGTTGGCCCCGGTCATGAACCCTGATTCGTCCGAGCACATGAACACGGCCGCCTGAGCGACCTCGGCGACCTCGCCGAAGCGCCCGATCGGGTGCTTCGACAGCACCGCGCGCTCCCACTCGCGCGCATCCGGTGACGCGGAGGCCGCGGACTCGTGCATCGGCGTCAGGATCTCGCCCGGACAGAGGGTGTTCGAGCGGATTCCCTTGTCGCCGTACTCGACGGCGATGTGATCGGAGAGCATGTTGAGCGCCGCCTTGGACGCCGAGTAGGCGCTGTCCCCGGCCCAAACGGTGATGCTGCAGACCGAGCTGATGTGCAGGAAGGCGCCGCGGCCGGCGTCGAGCATGTGCGGGATCGCGGCCTTCGAGATCAGGAACGGGCCGATCGTGTTGACCGCGAATGTGCGCTGCCATGCATCGAGGGAGTGCTCGTGCACCGGGACCCACCCATCGAGCTCGCCGATGCCCGCGCAGTTGACGACCACGTCGATTCCGCCCATGGAAGCCACCGCCTCGCCCACGATCCGTTCGACATCGGCGGGGTCCGAGACGTCCCCGGTGGCCGCGTGGGCGGCACCGCCGGCGGCGGCGATCCGCGCGCATACATCGTCGGTCCGAGTGCGGTCGCGCCCCCACACCGTTACCTGGGCTCCCTCCGCGGCGAATGCGGTCGCGATGCCCTCGCCGATGCCGCTCGAGGCGCCCGTCACGACCGCTCGTTTCGTCGCCAGCCTGTTCAACTCGCCACCTTGGCCCCTCCGGTCGAAATCCGCCTAACTACGCTGACTCTAACGATAAAGTAGATCGCCCTCATGCCTGATGAGACACGGATTCCCGAGCTTGCGGATGTGATCGTGGTCGGCGGCGGCACCGCGGGGGCGACCGTTGCCGGGGTGATCGCCGAGCGCAGCGACGCGAGCGTCGTGCTGCTCGAGGCGGGCCCCGATTACGGGCCTCCGGACAGCGGCCGCTGGCCCGAGGACCTGCTCAACGCGGCCACCCTGGCGATGGTCTCGCACGACTGGGACCTGCACGGCTACGTCAATGGCAGGCGGGTCGATTTCAACCGAGCGAAGGTGATCGGCGGGTGCTCATCGCACAACGGCGGCGTCGCCGTCAGGGGCAGCCGTCTCGACTACGACCGGTGGGCGGCGGCGGGCAACCCCGGCTGGACCACCGAGGAGCTGCTGCCGCTGTTCGCCTCCACGTTCGAGCGCTTCCGCGTGCGTCCGGTCGGCATCGACGACCTGACCCCGTTCCAGCGAGCGTGCGCGGACGGCCTCGCGGCCGCGGGCATCCCGATCGTCGACGACTTCGACGACATCGACGAGCCTCTGGGCACCGCACCCTTCGCCATCAATATCGAGCCGGACGGGCGGCGGATCAACAGCGCCTTCGCCTACCTCGATCCGGTCCGCGAGCAGGGCAACCTCACGGTCGTCGGCGATGCCGAGGTCGAGCGCATCCTGCTCGACGGCTCGCGCGCGACCGGCGTCGTCTTTCGCTCCGGCGGCGAGGACTTCACGGTCCGCGGGGACAACGTGATCGTCAGCGGCGGCGCCTACGGCAGCCCCGTGGTCCTCCAGCGCTCCGGCATCGGCGATCCCGAGCGGCTGCGCGACGCCGGGATCGAGACCGCGCATGAGCTCGCCGGCGTCGGCGCGAACCTGCACGATCAGCCCACCTTCGAGGTCGACTACGCGGGCAGCGACGAGCTCTACGCGTTGATGCGCGATTTCGGGTCGGATCGCTGGCGGCCCGACGAGCAGGTGATCGCGAAGTTTCAGTCGAGCGAGTGCACCGAGGGCTGGGACCTGCACATCTACCCCCTCGGCGGACGCGATCCGCTGAATCCCGACGGCTGGCGCTGGACGATCGCGGCAGCCGTGCTCAACCCGGCGTCGCGTGGCAGGATCGACGTCGACGGTCCGCTGGCGGCCGACGGGGCGACGATCGACCACCGCTTCCTCAGCGACCCGTCCGGAAGCGACCTGCGACGCCTCACCGAGGCCGTGGTGAAGATCCGCGAGACGGCCGCCGAGCCGCGGCTCGCGGAGCTGCTCGGCGACGAGACCAATCCCGGGCCGGCGGTGGACGGGGTCGAGGCGCTCACCGAGGAGGTCGAGCGCTCGGTCGTGCACTACTGGCACCCCGCGGGCAGCTGCAAGCTGGGCCCCGACTCGGATCCGGAGGCGGTCGTCGACGCGGAGCTGCGGGTGCACGGGCTCGACAACGTCTACGTGGCCGACGCTTCGGTCATGCCGATGATGATGTCCGGCAACCCGAACATGTGCTGCGCCGTGATCGGCGAGAAGCTCGCTCGGGCGCTGGCCGGCAGCTGAACGGACCGTTCACCCGGCGGTTCCCCCGGCCACCAGGGTGATGCCGGCGAGCAGGACCGTGATCGCGACGACCTGGCGTGCGCGCAGCCGCTCGTGGAAGACGAGAAAGCCGCCGACCGCCGCGACCAACGAGAACTGGGCGCCGAGCACGACCGTGACGGCGACGGAGCCGGAGTCGACGCCGGCGACGTAGAAGAGGAAACCCACGACGTTGGCGGCGGCCGCCCCCACCAGTGCCTTCGGCACCAAGGACCCCCACTCGCGCAGCGGATCCCGGTAGCCGACGAGGGCGACCAGCGTCAGCCCGCCGACGAGGTTGAGCGCGAACGCGCCCACGACCGCCGACGCCCCGGAGGTCACCAGCGACCACAGCGACAGCCCGAAAAAGCCCGCAGCACCCAACGCGTACGCGACCCCGCCCCCCGACCAGTCGCGACCGCTGGTCATCGCGACCGCGAACCCGCCCACGGCTGCTGTGGCGAGCCCCGCCGCAGCCAGGGACGACAGCGGTTCGCCGTCGACGGCGACCGCCAAGACGACGACCACCACCCCCTGGATGCCGGTAAGCGGGGCGGCGACGCCGATGTCCGCCCGTTGCAGCGCGCGCGAGTAGCAGAGGGCCGCCAGACCCTGGGCAACTCCGCCGGCCGCGCAGATCAGGATCGTCCGGGGTGCCGGGGACGACACCGCGACCGCGACGAGAACCGGCACCAGCAGCAGCGCCGCCTGGTAGAGCGCGAACCACTGCGCAGTCGCGCTCGGCGAGCCGCTCCGCGCTGACCGGGTGAGCAACAGGGCGGTCACGCCCCAGCAGCCCGCGGCGGCCGCACCGCAGATCAGCCCGGTCAGCACCGGGCGCTCACCGGATGGCTAGCCGAACGATCCGCGCCAAGCGAGCGCGCCGCCGTCCACCAGGTACGCCGCCCCGTTCACGAACGAGGCGGCGTCGGACGCGAGGAAGCAGACCAGGCGGGCCACCTCCTCGGGCCGGCCGAGGCGCGGGTTGGGCATCAGGTGCGTCGAGGTCAGCGTCCGGCGCATCTCCTCCTCGTCGCCGGCCTTGAACTGGTTGGCGACCATCGGTGTGTCGATCGTCGCCGGGCAGTAGCAGTTGCAGCGAATCCCGTCGCGCGCCAGGTCGAGCGCCGCCGAGCGGGTCAACATCGGGATCGCGCCCTTGCTCGCGCAGTAACACGACTCGCCCTCGAAGGCGAGAAAGCTGGAGACCGACGCGCAGTTGACGATCGCGCCGGCGTCCGATTCGCGAAGCAGCGGCACGGCGTACTTGATGCAGAGCCAGCTGCCGCGCACGTTGACGGCGAAGATTCGGTCCCAGACGTCCTCGTCGAGCTCGTCGATCCGCGTCGCCTCGGTGAGCTGGGTGTCGACGACCGCGGCGTTGTTGTGCAGCACGTCGAGGCGGCCGAAGCGCTCGCCGACCCACTCCATCGTGCGCGCGAACCTCTCCCGAGTCCGAGACGTCGCAATGGCGGTACTCGGCCGTCGCGCCGGCCGCGCGCACGAGCTCGACCGTCTCGCGTCCCCGGGTCGTCGTTGACGTCGGTGACGATCACGGCCTCGGCGCCCTGGCGGGCCATCTCCTGCGCCGTGGCACGTCCGATGCCGCGGCCCGCCCCCGTGACGAGGCAGACCTTGCCGTCGAGACGCATCAGAGAACTTGCAGCAGCTCGGCCGTGATTCCGTCGGGGTCCTTGGCGTAGACCCAGCGGATCCCGCCTTCCTCGTGGGTGATCGGCTCCGTGACGAACCCGACGCCCCTGGCGCGCAGCTCCTCGACCGCGGCGTCGACGTCGTCGACCTGCACGCAAACGTGAGCCGCGCCGATCCCGTTGTTGGGGTGCGCGGACGGCGAGTCCGCCGGCTCGAGGTACTGGATCAGCTCGAGCCGCGCGCCGCCCGGACCCTCGAGCATCGCCACGGTCAGCTTCGCGCCGTCGACACCGACGCCCCGCTCGACCTCCTCGCCCTCCTCCTCGATCCGATCGGCGACCTCGAACCCGAACAGCTCGTAGAAGCCGATCGAACGTTCGAGGTCGGAGACGGTGATGCCCGTGTGGTGCAGGCCCGGTGAACGCATCTCAGATCAACCCTCCATGTCGTGCCAGGCGGCCTCGACCGCGGCCAGCAGCGTGTCGATGTCGTCATCGGTGTGCGCGTAGGAGAAGTGGCTGCGTTTCAGGTTCAGCGGCAGCTCGAACACCCCGTGCTCCATCTGGGCCATGCGCAGGCCGGTAAACCGCTCGACGTCGTTATCGAGGAGGTCCTCGTAGTTGCGCACGGGGTGGTCGACGAAGTAGGTGACGAACACCGACCCGAAGCCGTTCACCTGCACCTCGTTGCCGAGGCGTGCGTGGAGGTCGGTCAGCCCCGAGCGGGCGCGCTCGCCCAGCTTGTAGACGTGCTCGTGGACGGGCTCGTTGGCGAGCTTGTCGATCGTCGCGATCGCGGCCGCGACGCACCCGGGGTGGCCGTTGTAGGTGCCGGCGAAGAACACGGGGCGGCCCGGCGTGGTGCTGAACTGCTCCATGAGGTCGGCGCGTCCGCCGATGGCGCCGATCGGGTAGCCGTTGGCCATCGCCTTGCCCAGCGTGGTCAGGTCCGGGGTCACGCCGCAGATCGACTGATAGCCGCCGAGCGCGTGGCGGAAGCCCGTGATCACCTCGTCGAGGACGAAGACGGTGCCGTGGCGGTCGCAGAGGTCGCGCAGCCCTGGGAGGAACTCCTCCGTCGGCAGCACCGCGCCGATGTTGTGCGGGATCGGCTCGACGATCACCGCGGCGACGTCGCCCTCGGCGAGCACCCGCTCGGTCGCCTCGAGGTCGTTGAAGGGAACGACCGCGGTCGCCTCGACCGTCTCGGGCATCATCCCCGTCGACATCGGGTCGTGGCCGCCGACGCGATCGCGGGGCGAGATCACGTTCATCGCCACGGCGTCGTGCCACCCGTGGTAGCAGCCCTGGAACTTGAGCACCCGCGTGCGGCCCGTCGCGGCGCGCGCAAGGCGCAGGGCGTGGAAGGTCGCCTCGCTGCCCGTCGCCGTCACCAGCGCCTGCTCGACCGAGGGCACGTGCTCGACCAGGCGCTCGGCGAGCTCGACCTCGAGCTCGGTCACGCCGACCCCCATGAGGTCGACACGGCGCGCCGCGTCGGAGGCGGCGCGATCGACGTCCGGGTCGTTATGTCCGAGCAGCGGGGGCCCGAAGGCGGCGTGGAAATCGACGTACTCGCGGCCCTCGCCGTCGGTGAAGCGCGCGCCCTCGGTGGAGGCGATCACCAGCTGCTCCAGGCCTGGAATACCGCGCTGGCCACTGTTGACACCGCCGGGAATTACTGCCCGTGCCCGTTCTGTCAACTCGGTGGTCTTCGGCCTGACAGCAGCCACTGGCGCCACTATAACGATCCAGAAGTTGTCCGACAACAAATCATTTGACTCATCCTTCAGCGAGAGTTAGGGTCCGCGCCGTGGCCCCCACGACCGCGGGCGACCCGCTCCAGGGTCTCGAGATCAAGCGCGCGAGCGCCGTCGACCAGGTCGTCGACGCCCTGCGCGAGATGATCCTGCGCGGAGAGCTCGCACCGGGCACGCCACTGCGTGAGATCCAGATGGCGGAATCGATCGGGATCTCGCGCAACACGGTCCGTGACGCGGTCCGGGCCCTGGCGCGCGAGGGTCTCGTCACGCACACGATGCACCGGGGCGCGATGGTCACCCGCCTTGCCGAGAGCGACGTGATCGACGTGTTCCGAGTCCGCGCGCGAATCGAGACCCAGGCGATCGCGGCCAGCGAATCGGCGACGGCGGATCAGATCGCCGAGCTCGAGGACGCGGTGCGACGAGCTCGAGCGCGCGGCCAACGCCGGCGACTGGGACCAGGTCGGACGAGGCCGACTGCCTCTTTCACCGCCGCCTCGTGAGCTTCCTCGGAAGCCCGCGCCTGGACCGGTTCTACGACGCGATCCAGGGCGAGATGCGGCTTTGCCTCACGATCGTTGACCGGGCGAGCGACGATCCACGCGAGCTGATCGGCGAGCACCGGGAGCTCTTCGATCTGATCGCCCAGGGTGAGCGCGAGCGCTGCAACGCCCGGCTCACCGAGCACCTGCACGAGGCCGAGGAACGGCTCTGCCGTCTCGTTCGTGACGGGGAGGACCCGCTGGCGGACGGCGGCAAACGACATGAATCAGCCGCGGGCGTCCCCGGGAGGGCCGAATGACGAGAATGTTCTATTGCACTGACCTTCACGGATCCGAGATCTGCTTTCGCAAGTTCCTGAGCGCCGGCAAGGTCTACGAGGCCGACGTGTTGCTGATGGGAGGGGACTGCACCGGCAAGATGGTGATCCCGATCATCGACCAGGGCGACGGGACCTTCTTCTGCAGCTGGAGCGGCGGCGACGTCACGCTCCGCGACGAGCCGGAGCTCGCGGAGCTCGAGACTCAGATCAAGAACAACGGGCTCTACCCCGTGCGCATGGACGCCCAGGAGAGGGCGGCTTTGGCCGGGGACCCGGAGCGTCTCAAGCAGTTGTTCGAGCGGGTCATGGTCGACACGCTGACCGAGTGGATGGCGCTGGCCGAGCAGCGACTCGGCGACTCGGGCCTGACGGTCATCGTCACCCCCGGCAACGACGACGAGCACTCGGTCGACGCCGTGATCGAGGCCTCTGACTTCGTGCGAGGCGGCCGAGGGCAGGATCGTCCGCATCGGCGATCGTCACGAGATGCTCAGTCTCGGCTGGGCCAACGAGACCCCGTGGGATACGCCGCGCGAGTGCCCCGAGGACGAGCTCGCCGTGAAGATCGCGACGCTCGCGAGCCAGATCGAGGACATGGACAACGCGATCTTCAACATCCACGTCCCTCCGTACGGGACCGGGCTGGACGACGCACCCGAGCTCGAGGATGCAACGACTGTCAAGCGTGGCGGCGGGATCATGAAGCCGGTCGGGAGCACGGCTGTGCGCGACGCGATCCTCGAGTACCAGCCGCTGCTCAGCCTGCACGGCCACATCCACGAATCCCGCGGGTCCCAGAAGCTCGGCCGGACGCTGGCGATCAACCCGGGCAGCACCTACAACGACTGGTCGCTTCAAGGAGTGATCGTCGACCTGGACGACAAGCAGATAACCCGACAGATGCCCACCGCGGGCTGACCGGAGGAACCCCAAGATGAATTTGACTGAGACGACGCAGGAAATGTTCATCGACGGCAAGCGCGTCGCGGCCGCCGAGGGCGAGACTGAGCCGGTGATCAATCCTGCAACGGGGGAGACGATCGGCACGGTCGCCAAGGGGTCGGTGGAGGACGTCAACCGCGCCGTCGCCGCCGCCGAGCGGGCGTTCGGAGCGTGGGCCGAGGTCTCGCCGAGCCAGCGCTCGCTCGCCCTGCTGCGCCTGGCCGAGCGGCTCGAGGAGAACGCCGAGGAGATGGCGCAGCTGGAGTCGGTGAACGTGGGCAAGCCGATCAGCGCCGCCCGTGAGGAGATTCCGTTCGCCGTCGACCACATCCGCTTCTTCGCCGGCGCCTCGCGCAGCCTCGAGGGACGGGCCGCGGGCGAGTACGAGCCCGGCTACACCAGCATCATCCGCCGTGACCCGCTCGGCGTGGTTGGCTCGGTCGCGCCCTGGAACTTCCCGCTGTTGATGGGTGTCTGGAAGATCTGCCCGGCGCTGCTCACGGGAAACACGCTGGTGCTGAAGCCTTCCGAGCAGACACCGCTGACGACCCTGCGCCTGGCCGAGATGGCGGCGGACCTGCTTCCCGACGGCGTCCTCAACATCATCACCGGGCACGGCGAGGACGTCGGGGCCGGGCTCGTCAGCCACCCACGCGTGCGGATGTCGTCGCTGACCGGTGATGTCTCCACCGGCAAGGCGGTGATGCGCGCCGCGGCCGACAACCTGAAGAAGATTCATCTGGAGCTCGGGGGCAAGGCCCCGGTGATCATCTTCGACGACGCCGACATCGACCTGGCGGTGGAGCGGATCCGCGAGGGCGGCTACGCGAACTCCGGGCAGGACTGCATGGCCTCCTCACGTGTCTACGCCTCGGAGCGCATCCACGACGACTTCATGTCGGCGCTGGTGCCTGCGGTCGAGTCGATCGTCGTCGGCGATCCGACCAGTGAGGACACCGAGATGGGCCCGGTGATCTCCGAGCGCCACCAACAGCGCGTGAAGGGATTCGTCGATCGCGCCGTCGAGACCGGGCATGCGGAGCTCGCCACCGGCGGGGAGACCAACGGCAAGGGCTTCTTCTACAACCCGAGCATCGTCGTCGGCGCTCAGCAGGACGACGAGATCGTCAAGAACGAGGTCTTCGGCCCGGTGGTGTCGGTCACCCGGTTCTCCAGCGATCAGGAGGTTCTCGCGTGGGCCAACGACGTCGAGTACGGGCTGGCGGCCTCGGTGTTCACGAAGGACGTCGGCCGCGCGCTCAACGCGGCCAGAGTGCTCCAGTTCGGAACGGTGTGGATCAACGACCACATGCCGATCGTCGCCGAGATGCCGCACGGCGGCTTCAAGCAGTCGGGGCACGGGAAGGACATGTCGATCTACGCGCTCGAGGAGTACACGGAGATCAAGCACGTGATGGTCAGGCTCAGCCGATGGGTGATCTGCCCGGGACCGCGAATCAATCAGGGCCCTGCCTGGCGGACCCGATCGCCGAGGCGGAGCGGCTGCTCGAGGCCGCCGAGGCGGCGGGCGTGCCGCTGCGCGTGACCGGCGGGGTGGCCGTGGCGATGATCTGTCCCAGCGCCCGCCGACCGCCGCTCGCACGCACCTACCAGGACATCGATTTTCTCGCCCGGTCGAAGGATGCTCAGGCGGTCGGGCGGGTGCTGACCGAACAGGGCTACACGCCTGAGGAGGAGTTCAACGTCCTGCACGGGCAGCGGCGGTTGTTCTTCCTCGACCCGGTGCACAGGCGCGAGGCCGACATCTTCCTCGACGCGATCGAGATGTGTCACCGCCTCGATCTGCGCGAGCGGGCGCGGATCCTGGACAAGACCCTGACCCCGGCGGACCTGCTGCTTTCGAAGCTCCAGGTCATTGACACCAACGAGAAGGACTTCAAGGACGCGACCGCCGTGCTCGCCGACCACGAGATCACCGCGGATGACACCGGGATCAACATCAACCGGCTGAACGAGCTCTGCGGCGGCGATTGGGGCTGGTGGCGCACCGTGACCATGGTCGCCGAGAAGACCCACAAGTACGCCCTGCAGCTCTCCCAGCAACCCGAGGGAAGCGCGCTCGCCCACGTGCCCGAGCGGATCCGGCATCTGCTCGCCGAGCTCGAGCGGGCGCCGAAATCGCGTCGTTGGAAGATGCGGGCGCGAGTGGGCGACCGCGTGCGCTGGCACGACGATCCCGAAGACGTCGACCACGACTGATGGCGGCCGAGCCGGTGGCCACGGCGAGATACGCACGCTCGAGCGAGCAGATCGAGCGGGCCCGACGGTGCATTCCTGGCGGCGTGGCGACGGCGATGCGTGCGGCGCAGCGGCCCGTCCCGCTGGTTATCGACCGCGCGTCGGGGAGCCGCATGTTCGACATCGACGGCAACGAGTACGTCGACTACGTGCTCGGGTTCGGACCGATGTTGCTCGGGCACAATCCGCCTGAGGTGATCGAAGCGGTCACGGAGCAGCTGACCCGCGGATTCACCTTCGGCGCCCAGCACACGCTCGAGGCCGAGGTCGCCGAGCGGGTGATCGACGCCGTGCCGTGCGCGGAGCTGGTCTGCTTTTCGACCACGGGCAGCGAGGCGGTGCACGCTGCGCTGCGAATCGCGCGCGCGGCCACCGGACGACCGAAGGTGATCAAGTTCGAGGGCCACTACCACGGCTGGCTCGATCCGATGGGCACCTCGACGCCGGGCTTGCCGCCCGCGGATCGAAACGCCATCCCCCCGCTTGTGCCGGTGCCGTCCACCGACGGGCAGACCGACGCATCCGATGTCGTTCTGATCGCCCGCTGGAACGACGCCGACGGGCTCGCCGGCCTGCTCGAGCTGCACGGAGACGAGGTCGCGGCGGTGATCATGGAGCCCGTCGCTGCCAACGGTGGCCTGATCCGCGCCACTGGACGGCTATCTCGAGCGGGCCCGCGAGTTGACGTCGGCCAGCGGTTCGCTGTTGATCCTCGACGAGGTCGTCACAGGCTTTCGCCTTGCCCGGGGCGGTGCTCAGGAACGCTTCGGCGTCACCCCCGATCTCGCCACCTACGGCAAGGCGATCGCGGCGGGGATGCCGCTCAGCGCGGTCGCCGGAAGCGCCGAGGTGATGAAGGTCGTCGTCGACGGCCGCGTGCCACATGTGGGCACCTTTAACTGCGCGCCGCCGGCCGCGGCGGCGGCCAGGGCCGCGCTCGACGTCTACCGCGAGCGTTCGCCCGAGATGTACGAGCGCCTCGACCAAACCGCGGCGGCGCTGGCGGATGGCTTGGCGGACGCCGCGTCCGAGGCCGGGGTCCCACTCAAGGTCCACCGGGTCGGCCCGCTCATCCAGACATTCATCTGCGACCCGGCGACGACGATCGAACAGTACGCGGACACGCTCAAGGCGGATTCGGTGCGATTCGCCCGCTTCGCCGAGGCGATGCTCGAGCGCGGGGTCAACGTGCTGCCTCGCGGATGGTGGTTCCTGTCAGTCGCCCATACCGACGAGGACATCGGATGGACGGTGCAGGCCGCTCGCTCGGCCTTCGCCGAGGTTGCGGCATAGGGGTGAACGCAAAACGACGGAAGGATGGTCCGCGTGGGCGAGCCGGGAGAGTACGCAATCAACCTGATCCCGTTGCGTCAGGGCGTCGAGCTTGACGACTTCGCGAGATTTTCGGCCGAGGTCGATCAGCCGACCCTGCTGGCGCAGGATGTTGTGCTGGGCTTCGACGCCTATGCCGTGACTCGTCGTGACGAGGGCGCACCGAGCGTCGACATCGTCGAGGTCATGCACGTCCGCTCCTGGTCGGAGTGGGTTGACGTCCGAGACAACTCCGAGGCGATCAAACCGGTCGGCGCCGGATTCGAGGAGCGGGTCGACCCGAGCACCGTCCGCACGCTGTTCGGCGGCCGGATCGAGCCCCGATGAGCGCCGGCGCCACCTACGACGTCGCCGTAGTCGGCGCCGGCCACAACGGCCTCGTCGCCGCCAACTACCTGGCGCGAGCCGGGCGCAAGGTGATCGTGGTCGAGGCCCGCGACGTGGTCGGCGGGGCGTGCGTCAGCGAGGAGCTGATCCCGGACTCGCGCTGGTCCTCGTGCGCCTTCATCGCCGGGCTGCTGCGACCCGAGATCGTCGCCGAGCTCGAGCTGAAGCGCTTCGGGCTCGAGATGTACCAGTCCGACGTGCTCAGCTTCAGCCTCTTTCGCGACGGCAGCCACATGTTCCTGTGGAAGGAGCTCGACCGCACCCTGCGCGAGATCGAGCGTTACAGCCCGAGCGACGCCCAGCGCTTTCTCGACTTCGGGCTGCGGCTGCGCCGGTTCGCCGACCTGGTCCGGCCATGGCTGCTGCAGCCACCGCCGACGCGCTCCGAGCTCCTGCGGACGTTCGAGGAGGCCGGAGAGCAGGACCTCTTCAACGAGTTCGTACTGATCTCCACCCGCGATCTGCTCGACCGCTACTTCGAGTCCGAGCACCTCAAGGGCCTGCTGACCTTCTTCGGCATGGTCTCGATCTACGGCGGGCCCTCGACCCCCGGGACCTCATACGTCTATGGCCACCATTCGTGGGGAGAGTTCAACGGCGAGTTCGGCCAGTACGGATTCGTCAGGGGCGGCATGGGCGGGATCTCCGAGGCGCTCGCCAATGCCGCCCGCCATCACGGCGTCGAGATCCGGGTCAGCTCGCCGGTTGCCAAGGTCCTCGTCCACGGCGGCTCGGCCACCGGGATCGTGCTCGAATCCGGCGACGAGATTGCCGCCGCGACCGTGATCTCGAACGCCGACCCGAAGCGTTCGCTGCTCGGGCTCGTCGACGCGGCCGAGCTCGACGACGAGTTCGTCACCGATGTCGAGGGGATCGACCAGCGCGGGTCGATGGCGCGAATCCACCTGCTGATCGACGAGCTCCCCGCCTACCTCGGCTTCGACGCCAGCGACGGCCCCCAGCATCACGGCCACCAGATGCTCGGCGCATCGGTCGAGAACTTCGAGGCCACCTGGGAGGCGCAGCGTCGCGGAGAGATCCCCGAGCGCTACGTGATCGAGGCCGTGATCCAGTCGACCACCGATCCCACCCTGGCCCCGGAGGGCAAGCACACGCTGACCCTCGGCGTCCAGCAGCTCCCGTTCGAGCTCGCGAACGGACAGACCTGGGACGGAATCAAGGAGAGCTGGGGTGACAAGGTCGTGGCCGAGCTCTGCGAGTACGCGCCCAACCTCAAGGATCACATCCTCGACCGGGCGATCATCACGCCCCAGGATCTCGAGCGCGACTACCTGATCACCGGCGGGAACATCTTCCATGGGCAGATGTACCTGGATCAGCTGTTCGACTCGCGGCCGCTGGCCTCGATCTCGTCCTACCGGACGCCGATCAACGGCTACTACCTCTGCGGGGTCGGCATGCACCCCGGCGGCGGAGTCATGGGTGCCTCCGGGCACAACGCGGCGCAGGTCGTGCTGGCCGATGCCGGGGGAGCGGGTGCGGGGGTCCGCACTGCGCGCCGATCAGGTGGATCGCGGGGCGTCGTCGATCGGATCATGGACACCGAGCCCGGTCGCAAGGCCGGCTACCGCCTCGCGCGCCACAAGGTGTTCAGACCGTTCGTGAGGCGCGCAAGTCGACGTGGAAAGGAGTCTTGAGACGGATGCGACTCGAAGGCAAGAATGCGGTGGTTACCGGAGGCGGCCGCGGTCTCGGCCGCGAGGTGGTGCTGCTGATGGCCGGTGAGGGCGCCGGAGTGATCGTCTACGACGTCAACGCAGAGGGGGCCGAGTCGGTCGCGGCAGAGGCACGCGAGGCTGGTGGACGGGCCGTCGCGTTCGAGGGCGACGTGACCGAGCGAGGAGCACCTCGCTGCCGCGATCGCACGCTGCGGCGAGGAGTTCGGGAGCTTCGACGTGATCCACAACAACGCCGGCGTCCAGGTCGAAAAGCCTCTGCACGAGTCGACCGTCGAGGACTTCGACTGGGTCACCGGCGTCAACCTCAAGGGCGTCTTTCTCGGCTGCAAGCAGGCGGTGCTGGCGATGCGCGAGACGGGCGGCGGCAGCATCATCAACACGGCGTCGATCCTGGCCCATACGGGGGACCCGTTCCTGCCGATCTACACCGCGACGAAGACCGGCGTCCTCGGGATGACCAGGGCGATCGCCGTCGACTACGCCGGCGACGGCATCCGTTGCAACTGCGTCTCGCCCGGCGACATGGAGACGCCGATGATTCAGAAGTACTTCGACGCCACCCCGGATCCGGCTGCCACGCGCGCCGAGATGGAGGCCACCTATCCCGGCAAGCGGTTCGCCCATCCGAAGGAGGTCGCCCAGGCGGTGCTGTTCCTGGCAACGGACGAGGCCTCGTTCATCAGCGGCACCTACATCCTGGCCGACGGCGGCCTCACGGCCAAGACCTACTGATCATGGCCGGGCTACCGATCGATCGACCGGGCAAGATCATCTGCGTCGGTCTCAACTACCGCGATCACGCGACCGAGTCCAATCTCGACCTGCCGACGAGACCCCTCCTGTTTGCGAAATGGCAGACGTCCCTGATCGGACCGGGCGAGGAGATCGTCCTGCCCGAAGATCTCGAGCCAGGTCGATTACGAGGCCGAGCTGGGGGTGGTCATCGGGCGTACGGCCCGCGGCGTCTCGGTCGATGACGCTCTCGATCACGTCGCCGGCTACATCTGCGTCAACGATGTCTCCGCTCGCGACGTGCAGATGGGGGACGGCCAATGGACCCGGGGCAAGTCGTTCGACACGTTCTGCCCCGTCGGGCCGGGGCTGGTGCCCGCCGCCGAGATCGCTGACCCGCAGAATCTGCGAATCCAGTGCCACATCAACGGCGAGACGCTCCAGGACTCGAACACCGGCGAGATGGTTTTCGGTATCCGCGAGCAGATCGCCTTCATCAGCGAGGCGATCACCCTCGAGCCGGGTGATCTGATCGCGACCGGCACGCCGGCCGGCGTCGGCATGGCTCGCAAGCCGCCGATCTTCCTTGCGGACGGCGACGAGGTGACGGTCGAGATCCAGGGCGTCGGCTCGCTCACGAACGCGGTCGTCGCCTCCTGAGGCAGCACCGCCGCCAGCGCTTGACGCCAAGCGATATTTATCGTTATACATAGCTCCCATGGCAAGGAACGGGAGTGCGGACGAAGACCTGTGCGTGGTCGTCACCGGAGCTTCCTCGGGGATCGGCCGAGCGGTCGCCGAGAGGCTGGTGGCCAGAGGCGCCTCGGTGGCGCTGTGGGCACGCCGCGGCGACGAGCTGGCCGCCCTGGCCGACGAGCTCGGCGAGGCGGCCGTCGCGATCGAATGCGATGTGTCCGACGTTGAGGCGGTCGACGCTGCGGCCCGCAAGTCGGAGACACGCATCGGGCTGATCAACGGCCTCGTCAACGCGGCCGGGATCGCCGACCCGCTGCCGCTCGCCGAGATCGACGCCGAGGCTTGGCAGCGCACGATCGGGATCAACCTGAGCGGCTCGTTTTTCTCGTGTCGTGCGATCGCCCAGCGCCTGCGTGAGGAGGACGCTGAGGGCTCGATCGTCAACATCGGCTCCGAGCTCTCGGCCATGGGGGCCCCCAACTACTCCGCCTATTGCGCATCGAAGTTCGCCGTCGTGGGGTTGACGAAGGCGCTCGCCGACGAGCTCGCGCCCCGGATCCGAGTCAATGTGCTCTGCCCCGGTCCTGTCGACACGCCGATGCTCGCGGCCGAGTTGGAGCTCGCGGACGATCCCGCGCCAGGCTCGCGAGGACGAGAGCCGCCGTCCGCCGATGCGCCGTCTGGGCCAGCCCGGCGAGATGGCCGACGCCGCGGTCTGGCTGCTCGCCGACGCGAAGTTCGCCACCGGGGCCGTCGTCCCGATCGACGGCGGGACGACCACCGTATGAGCGCGGCCCCCGGCATCGCCGAGAGCCGATTCCTGATCACCGGGGCGAGCTCGGGCGTTGGGATGGCGGCGGCGCGCGCGTTCGCGGCCGAAGGCGCGCGCGTCGCCCTGATCGCGCGCCGCGCAGAGATCCTCGAAGACTTGGTGGCGGAGCTTGGGGATCGGGCGCTCGCGCTGCCCACCGACATCGTCGGCCCGGAGGCGGTCGCCGACGCCGTCGCTCGAGCCTGGGAGGCCTGGGACGGTCTCGACCATGTCGTGAACGCCGCCGGGGTGGGAATGCCAACGCCGCTGGAGGACCTGGATCGCGACGGCTGGCAGGAGGTGATCGACATCAATCTCTCGGGAACCTTCTACGTCGCCCGCGAGGCGGGGCTGCGGATGCTTGACGCCGGCGGCGGATCGATCGTCAACGTCGGCTCCGAGCTCGCGAGCATCGGCATGGGCATGTACGCGCCGTACTGCGCGTCGAAGTTCGGGGTCATCGGCCTCACCAAGGGCCTGGCGGCCGAGTTAGCGCCGACCGTGCGCGTCAACGTCGTCTGTCCGGGTCCGATCGACACTCCGATGATGGATGCCGAGCTCGATTGGTTCCCCGACCCGGTCGCGACCAGGGCCGCCGCTATCGAGCGGGTGCCGCTGAAGCGCTTCGCGCAGCCCGAGGAGGTCGTCGACGCAATCCGCTTCCTCGCCTTCGATGCGCCCTTTGCAACCGGAGCCACGCTGCCGCTCGACGGCGGCACGACCATGGTCTGATGACCGGAGGTACGACAACGATGCGAATGCAGGGAAAGCGAGGAGTGGTGACCGGCGCGGCATCAGGCCTGGGCCGGGAGGTCGCGAAGCTGTTCGCCGAGGAAGGGGCGCGCGTGGTGGTTGCCGACGTCAACGGCGATGGTGCTGAGGCGGTCGCAGAGGAGATCGGCGGCGACGCGGTCCACCAGGCCTGCGACGTCACCGTCGAGGAGCAGGTGATCGCGGCGCTCGACCGCAGCGTCAGCGAGTGGGGCGGCCTCGACTTCGTGATCAACAACGCCGGCGTTCAGGTCGAGAAGCCGCTCGAGGAGACCTCGAACGAGGATTTCGACTGGCTCTTCAACGTCAACGTCCGCGGGGTCTTCTGGGGTTGCAAGCACGCGATAGCGCGCATGCGCGAAGCGGGCGGCGGCGCGATCGTCAACACCGCGTCGGCACTGTCGCTGGTCTCGGACCCATTCCTGCCGGTGTACACGGCGAGCAAGCATGCGACGCTCGGGCTCACGCGCTCGGTCGGGGTCGCATACGCCGCCGACGGGATCCGCTGCAACTGCGTCTGCCCCGGCGATATGCAGACGCCGATGATCGAGCGCTATTGGGAGGCGACCGGCGATCCGGAGAAGGCCAAGGCCGAGATGGCCTCGATGTATCCGGCCGGCAAGATCGGTCAGCCGGGCGAGGTGGCGAGAGCGATCCTCTTCCTGGCGTCGGACGAGGCGTCCTACGTCAACGGCTCGTTCATGCAGGTCGACGGCGGGCTGCTCTCGAAGGTCTACTGAGCTTGGAGGCGTTCGAGACCCTACCGTCGAGTCGATGACTCCCCCGCAAAGCACCCCGGGCCGCCCGACGATGCGGCAGGTCGCCGAGCTCGCGGGCGTCTCGGTGCAGACCGTCTCCAATCACGTCAACGGCCGTCATCAGTACATGGCCGACGACACGCGCCGCGCGGGTGGCGGCCGCGATGCGCGAGCTCGGCTATCACCCGAACGTGACCGCGCGCGGACTGCGCTCGTCCGAGACGCGCGCGCTCGGATTCCTGGTCCTCGACCAGCACGCCCGGTTCCTCGCCGACCCGCTCACCGACCTGATCATCGCCGGGGTCGGCGACGTCTCACGCGAACAGGACTACGGGATCCTGATCCAATCGGCGAGCCCATCGGACGAGCCGGAGCGACTCCTCGCTCCCGTTCTCCAGAGCCGGGTGGACGGCGCGTTCCTCCTGCTGTCGGGCCGACAGGAGGTGCGCGAGATGATCATCGGCCGAATGGCCGAGACGACCGGTGAGTTCGTCGTCTTCGACGAGCCGGTGTCCGACCCGGGGATCATGTCCGTGCGGGCCGCCGACCGCGACGGCGGACGTGAGCTCGCCCTGCACCTGATCGACCGGGGCCACGAGCGGATCGCCTTCATCGGCGCGGCGGCGCCGTGGGCGGTGGTCGAGCAGCGCACGCTCGGATTCCACGACGCTCTGCACTCCCGCGGCATCGAGTCCGACCCGGAGCTGATCCGGCTGGAGGCCGGGTGGGAGCCGTCCAGCGCGTTACCGATCGCCGAGAGCCTGCTGAGCCTGGACCCGCGGCCGACCGCGGTCGTCTGCTCGACCGACCTGCTCGCGCTCGCGACCATGCACACCGCTCGCGAACTCGGTCTGGACGTTCCCGGCGACGTCGCCGTCTGCGGCTTCGACGACTTCCCCTTCTCGCAGTTCGCGCGTCCGGCGCTGACGACGGTGCGAATCCCGGCATACGAGATGGGCCGCGAGGCGGCTCGGATCCTGATCGACCATCTCGCGGGCAGCGGCCCGGCGACCGCGGAGCAGATCGAGTTCTCGGTCGAGCTGATGGTCAGGGACTCGAGCTGAGAATGGGGCCCGACGTCGTCATCGTCGGCGCCGGCCACAACGGTCTCGTCGCGGCCAACTACCTGGCGGACGCAGGGCACGCGGTGACCGTGCTCGAACGTCGCGGGGTGATCGGCGGCGCGACGGTCACCGAGGAGCTGATCCCGGGCTTCCGCTCATCCTCGTGCGCATACGTGGTCGGTCTGCTGCATCCGCGGATCATTCGCGACCTGCGCCTCGCCGATCACGGCCTGCACCTCTACCAGAGCGACGTCGCCAACGTGAACCTGCTCGAGGACGGACGCCAGATGATCCTCTGGAACGATCTCGGCGCCACCCTGCGCGGGCTCGAGCAGGGGCTGCCGGGGGAGTCCGAGCGCTTCGTCGCCCTCGGCCTGCGACTGCAGCGCTTCGCCCAGCTGATCGAGCCCTGGACGATGACCGCGCCGCCGTCGCTGTCCGGGCTCCGAGAGCGCTTCGCGCTGGCCGGCGAGGATCGCCTGTTCGAGGAGTTCTTCTCGCTCAGCGTCGGCGAGCTGCTCGATCGCTACCTCGAGTTCGACCTGCTGAAGGGCTTCCTCAGCTTCTACGCGCTGGTGTCCGCATGGGGAGGCCCGTGGACACCGGGCTGGAGCTTTCTCTACGGCCATCACTCGATCGGCGAGTTCAACGGTCACATGGGCCAGTACGGCTTTCCCCGCGGCGGCATGGGCGCGGTCGCCGATGCGCTCGCCGAGCGAGCGCGCGGCAGAGGCGTGACGATCCGCACCGACGCCGCAGTCGAGCGCATCCTGGTCGAGGGCGGTCGGGTGGTCGGAGTGTTGACCGAGGCCGGCGAGGAGATTCCGGCGCGAGCGGTGGCCTCGGGCGCCGACCCGCATCGGACCTTCCTCGGGCTACTCGAAGCCGACGACCTGCCGGAGGAGTTCCGCTCAGAGATCGAACGGTTCGACATGCGGGGATCGATGGCGCGCGTGCACATCGCGCTCGACGGCCTGCCGGACTTCGTCGGCATGGAGCCCGGGGCGGGGCCGCACTGTCGCGGGCTGACCCTGCTCGGGCGCGGAGGTCGAGCGCTTCGAATCCGCCTGGCAGGCACAGCGCCGTTCGGAGCTTCCCGAGGACTTCCCGGTCGAGTTCCTGATCCAGAGCGTCCACGACGACTCCCTCGCCCCGACGGGCAAGCACATGCTGATGACCGGGATCCAGCAGCTCCCGTTCGAGCTCGCGGACGGCACCTGGGACGACCACCGGGCCGCGTTCACCGAGCGCGTCCTCGATGTCCTCACCCGCTACGCGCCCCGGATTCGCGACCACATCATCGACACGCACACGATCACCCCGCTCGATCTCGAGCGCGAGTACGGGCTCACCGGCGGCAACATCTTCCACGGCGCGATGACGCCCGACCAGGTGTTCGACCTGCGTCCGGCGGCCGGCTGGGCCGACTACCGGACCCCGATCGAGGGTCTCTTCCTGTGTGGGTCGGGAGCCCATCCAGGAGGCGGGGTGATGGGCGTCCCGGGGCACAACGCCGCGCAGCGTCGTAGCCGAGGAGCTGGCCGGACGCGGCTCCGCCGCGAGTCGCGCCATGGAGGCCACTGGGCGGATCCCGAGCAGGGCGATGATCGATCAGCTGCTGGCACGACCCCGCTCGCGCAGGGCGATGCTTGCGCTCGCGCGCCGGCCCGAGCTTGCGGGGATCGTCGAGCGCGTCACGCGCCGGGGCTAGCCGCTGGCGGCGGCGGCGTACCGGCGCCGCTCAGCGACGGCGCGGGACGCCGGCGGTCAGGCCGCCATCGACGGTGAGGGCGCTTCCGGTCATGAACTCCGAGTCCGCGCTGCAGAGGAACGCGATCGCCGCCGCCACCTCCTCGGCCGTGCCGAGTCGTCCGACCGGCTGGCGAGCAGCCATCTCGGTCCAGAACAGGTCTCGATCCGGTGCGCCGGCGGCCATCGACTCGACCCACGGCGTGTCGATCGTTCCCGGGCAGACGCAGTTCACCCGCACGCCTGTGCCTGCGTAGTCGAGGGCCATGGCGCGGGTCATGCTGACCACAGCACCCTTCGTCGCGCAGTAGGCGAACCGGTTGGTCAGCCCGGTGATGCCGGCGACGGAGGCGACGTTGACGACCGCCCCCCGCCCTCGATCGAGCATCCCGGGCACCACGGCGCGGCTGCATTTGAAGACGCCGTCCACGTTGACCTCGAACAGTCGCCGCCAATCCTCGTCGGTGGTCTCGAGGACGGTCCCAGCCGATCCGACGCCGGCGTTGTTGACCAGGGCGTCGACCTCGCCCAGGTGCTCGGCGATCAACGCGGGCAGCGAGGCGCCGAGATCATCACGGACGTCGAGCGCCGAACTGCCGGCTGACCCGCCCTGGGCGGCGATCCGCTCAGCCGTGGCCGCGGCCGATTCAGGATCGAGATCGGTGACCAGGACCTCTGCGCCCTCCGCCGCCAGGCGCAGGCAGGTCGCCAGGCCGATCCCGGACCCGCCGCCGGTGACGAGGGCGCGAACGCCGCGCAGCCGCTCGGCGGGCTCGGTCACAGGACGCCGTGCCGCGCGTACGTCTCCTGGACCGAGGCGCCGTCATCGCGCAACATCGCCCGCGCCCGGTCCTCCTTTTCGAGCTTGCCTGCCGCGTCACTCAAGCACTGGTCCGCGACCTCGGCTGGGATCACGACCACGCCGTCGAGGTCCGCGGCGACGAGGTCTCCCGGGCGCACCGCGACCCCTCCGCAGACGATCGGCTCGTCGTAGGAGACGACCTCTGCCCGCCCGTAGGAGTCAGCCGCGTGGACGGCGCTCGCGAACACGGGGAAGCCGAGCTCGCGCATCCCCAGGAGGTCGCGCACCCCTCCATCCACCACTGCGCCGACGGCGCCGCGGGCGATCGCGCGGGTGCTCAACAGCTCGCCCCAGATCCCGGTCTCCATCATGCCCCCGGCGCTGAACACGACCACGGCCCCGGCAGGGATCGAGTCCACCGCCGCGAGCTCCTTCTCGTACGGTCGCTCAGAGAGGACCGGGTGGGCGACGGCCTGGATCGTGAAGGCGGGCCCGAGGATCGGCGCTCCGAGGACGACCGGCCGCACGCTCGAATGCATCACCTGAGATCTATGACCGAGCCGATCGACCGCGTCGGCGAGGACGGCGACGGGGAGCTGTGCGCGCGCGTCGGGGCGGCCTTCGCCGCCCCCCTGAGGTTGGGTCGTCACCCCCTCATTATCGGCGTGCGAAGCCATCAACTTGAACGTTACATAGTGCAAAGCGCTACCGCAAACGTTCGGCGTCAAAAACTGTTGGGTTGCTCTACAATCTCCCAGATGGGCGACTCGGGAGGGCCGACAGCGGTGCCGGAGTCCAAGACCGGACCCGGCGCCACGAGCGTCCGCGAAACCCGCCTGTGGCACTCGCAGGCGATGATGCCGGCCGTCCGCCACGACGAGCGTCTGATCGTCCAAGGAGAGGGCGCTTACGTTTGGGACGAGCACGGCAACCGCCTGCTCGACGCGACCGCCAGTCTCTGGTACTGCAACGTCGGGCACGGGCGCGCCGAGATCGCCGACGCGGTCGATGCCCAGATGCGCGTGCTCGAGACGTATCACTCCTTCCAGCAGTTCGCGACCAAGCCGGCGGTCGAGCTCGCCGACCGACTCGCTGCGATGGTCCCGATCGACGATCCTCGGATCTTCCTCACCAGCGGCGGCGGCGACAGCGTCGAGGCGGCGGCGAAGCTGAGTCGCCGCTACTGGGACGTCGTTGGCCGGCCCCAGAAACGGGTGATCATCACCCGGGAGCTTTGCTATCACGGCCTGCACGGTTTCGGCACCGGCCTCGCCGGACTCGACTTCAATCGAACCGGGCAGGGGGAGCTGGTCCCCGATGCCGAGCGCGTCGCCACCAACGACGCCGAGGCGTTTGCTTCCCTGGTCGCCGCGCGTGGCTCCGACTCGATCGCGGCCTTCTTCTGCGAGCCGATCGTCGGCGCCGGTGGCGTCATCCATCCAGCCGACGGCTACCTCGAGCGCGTCCAGGAGATCTGCCGGGAGAACGAGATCCTGTTCGTGGTCGACGAGGTGATCACGGGGTTCGGCCGCACGGGCGAGATGTTCGCCTCCGGTCGCTACGGCCTCGAGCCCGACATCATGCTGATGGCCAAGGGGGTCACCTCCGGCTACCTGCCACTCGGGGCGGTCGCCGTCGCCGAGCCGGTGTGGGCGCCGTTCTGGGACGAGGACAACCCCCAGATGTTCCACCACGGGATCACCTACTCGGGACACGCGAGCGCGTGCGCCGCGGCAATGGCGAACCTGGACATCCTCGAGCGCGAGCAGCTGCCACAACGGTCGCGCTCGCTGGAGGGCCGACTCGCGGGCGCGCTCGCGCCGCTCGAGGCCCACCCGCTCGTCAGCGAGGTGCGCGGCGGGGTCGGCCTGCTGGCTGCGATCGAGTTCTACGACCCCGCGCACGCCGCCTCGGCCGCCGCCGGCTGCCTCGACGCAGGAGTGATCCTGCGGGTGATCGCCAACGGGGCGCTGCAGGTGTCGCCGCCGCTGATGATCGAGGAAGCCGACATCGCCCTCCTGGCCGGGGTTCTCGCCTCCGAGATCGATCAGCTCAGCTGATTCGAGCGCCCGCGGACCCGCTCAGGACGCCGGTCTCTCGCCCGCCTCGACAAACTCCCGCCACCAGGCGTCGAACAGCCTCTCTGCCGCATTCGCCGCCTCCTCCTCGACCTCCCGCCCACGCTGTCGCAGACCGGCGGTGTCCACCTGCCATCGGGCCAGATCCTCACGCTCCTCCTCGATCCAACGCTCGGAGTGAGCCGGCGTCGCCTCGGCGTGGAACTGGACGCCGAGATGGCGGCCCGCCCGAAACGCGAGCGGCCCCAGCTCCGTGCGGGCCAGCTCGACCGCGGCGGGCGGGACCGTGAACGCCTCGTAGTGCCAGACGATCCACGGCCCCGACGGGACGACCCTCCCGTCGCTTTCTACCTCGCGCCAGCTGATCTCCGCGACCGGCATCGGGGCAACCTTCCCCCGAGAGCGAGTGCGAGGGCCTGTGCCCCGAAGCAGATTCCGAACACGGGAACGTCGAGCTCGATTGCGCGGCGGATCAGGTCCCGGACCTGGGGGATCCACCCGGGTCGGTCCTGGGTAACCGAATGGGCGGAGCCGAGCACTGCGACGAACCGGTAGTGGTCAGGGGTTGGCGGAGGACCCGACTCGTCGCTCCACGCCCGGTGCAGCTCAATGGGGACGTCTCTGGCCCCGAGCCAGTCTCGGAGACGGGCCGGAGGTGCGCTCGGTTGGCCCTGCACGATCAGGCCCGGTTGCAGTTTGGCCGCGGACTCGGGCGCCACTACGGCCGCCTCAGCCACCGGTCGATCCTGCGCGGGTCGGTGATGGCCGCAACATATCGCGGCGCCCGATCGGCGTTCGGGGGCGGAGTAGGCTCGCCAGCGATGCCTTCTCGCGACCAGACCGAACCCCGCGAGTAGCGAATGCGGCTGGGGGTCTTCGTCAGCAACGAGGGTGAGTTTGCCTTTCGTCTTGGTCTCGGGCAGATGGCCGAGGTGGCGGAGTCCGCCGGGGCCGACGGCCTCTGGGTGAGCGACCACCTGTTGCTGTTCGACGAGCCGACCACCGAGTATCCGTTCAGCGAGGACGGGGCACCGACATGGGACATGACGGGGGACTACTACGAGGCCCTGACCTGCTGCGCGACGATGGCGGCGGTCACCGAGCGTTGCCGGGTTGGTACCGCGATTCTTGTTTTGCCGCAGCGCAACGTCTTCGAGGTCGCAAAGATGTCGGCGACGATCGATCGGCTGAGCGGCGGCCGCTTCGCCCTCGGGGTCGGGGCGGGCTGGCACAGCCGGGAGATGGAGGGGCTCGGTTACAGCTTCTCGCGGCGCGGGAGGCGATTCGACGAGATGCTGGACGTCCTGCGCGCATGCTGGAGCGGGAGGCCTGCTCCATTCGCCGGTGACGAGATCAGCGTCCCCGAGCGCGCCGTCATGCGTCCGCGACCCGTCCGCGACGCCGGAATCCCATTGCTCGTTGGCGGCATGAGCGAACGGGCGCGTCGCCGCGCCGCAGGCAAGGGTGACGGTTGGCTCGCGCTCGGCGTCGCCGACAGCTGGGATCGCGATTTGCTCGCGGACCAGCTGGCGGAGGTCCGAAAGCGCCGCGGTTCCGATGAGCAATTCGAGGCACTGCTGCAGTTGAACTGCGATCCGGCGGACACGGGCCGGGTGATCGAGCTCGCGACCGAAGCCGCATCGATCGGCTTCGAGGAGGTGATCATCGAACCGCCGTGGACGGGTGGTCTCTCCAGGGCCGGCGACGCGATCGCCGAGGTGAGGCAAGCCATGTCGACCACTCGTCAGTCAGCGAGATGACACCAGCAACGCTCTAGCGGGGCGAAGAACGGGCTCATGTGCCGCCGATCGCGACGAAGGAGACCCCGACCACCAGCACCCCGATCCCGGCGAGCTCGGCCTTGGTCAGGCGCTCGTCGAGGAACAGAAGGCCGGCGAGCGCCGAGGCAACCGCCGATTGGGCGGCGATCACCGCGGTCACCGGCAGCGAGTCCTGGGCGCCGATCGAGAAAGCGATGAACCCGAACGAGTTGAGCAGCGCGGCCACGGCCAGGGCCGGGCGCTCCACCATGTGCACGGTGCGGCGGCCCCGGATCAGCAGCGTCGTCCTCAGAACCACCGCGGCGGTGGCGTTGAAGATCCAGACGACGACGACCGGATCGAGGCTCGAACGGCCGACCAGCCAGAGGACCGATCCGAAGCACGCGGCCGCCCCGAGGCTAATCGCAACGGCCGCACCGTTCCGCCCGGTCATATGGATGAGGCCGAGCGCGAGGGCGCCAACTGTGGCGACGACGATGCCGATCGCGCCGAGGGTCGCCAGCGTCGCCCCGTCGATCAGCGCGAACACCGCAGCAAACACCCCCTCGAGCGACAGGATCGGAGCCACGAGGCCCACGTTGCCGCGCTGGAATGCGAGCGACAGGGTCACCATGCCGACCGCCTGAAACCCTCCCGCCAAGATTCCACCGATCAGGTCGCCCACCTGAACCGAGGAGCCCGCAAGCCAGATCAGCGCCGGGACCGCGAGCAGGATCGCCTGGTAGAGGACGAAGCCGTAGGCGAAGTTCATCAACGGCATGCTCCGTGCCCCCTTCGCCACCAGGACGGTGGTCGTCGCCCACGCTGCCGCGGCGCCAAGTCCGGCCAGGACAGCGGTCATCGCCGCGCTCCGGAGCTGGCAACGGCGGTCGGTTCCCTGGCGTTCAGAGCGGCCCGAACGAGCATGCGCAGCCGACCGGATCGGCGGCGCGGCGGGCTGGGCGTGTTCCGCTCACGCGCCCGATCCTATGCTCAGCCAGGGATCGGCAGTCGCGCGACTTGGTGCGGTTTCAGGCCACGCCGGCGGAGGTACTCGGACCGCGTGCTAGGTTCGCCGCGTGGCGGCCCTGGACGTTGTCTACGACCCATTTTCCGTCGAGGCGAACGAGGATCCGTACCCGATCTACAAGCAACTCCGCGACGAGTGCCCGGTTCACTACAACGACGAGCGACGGCTCTGGTCTTTGTCGCGTTACGAAGACATCCAGGCGGCGGCTCGCGACTGGGGCACCTTTACGAGCACCGAGGGGGCCGATCTGGACGACACCGGCGCGCTGATCGGCGAGGGCGACTTCCTCGACACCGATCCGCCTCGCCACGATGAGCTGCGGCGGGTTGTGCGGGAGCACTTCACGCCGAAGGCGATCAACGTGCTGGAGGGCCGCGTGCGCGAGCGCTCGGAGGCGCTCATCGAAGCATTCGTGGAGTCAGGAACGGCCGATTTCGCCAGCGACTTCGCCTGGCCGCTTCCCGCCGGTGTGGTGTGCGAGCTGCTGGGATTCCCCGACGAGGACCATCCCCAGCTCCTCAGTTGGTTCACCGAGTCGCTGCGCAGGATTCCTGGCCAGACCGAGATCCCCGAGACGGCCTGGGAAGCAGCGACTGAGGTCCGGTCCTACTTCGCAGCCGCAGCGAAGGAGAGACGAGGCCAGCCGCGCGATGACGTGATGACCACGATGGCGGCGGCGGTCGACGACGGTCAGATCTCCTCCGACGACCTTCTCGGCATGTGCTACCTCCTGTTTCTTGCCGGAATTGAGACGACCGCGGCGTTGATCTCGAACGCGCTCTATCTCCTCACGCTCCACCCGGACCAGCGGACAAGGCTCGTTGGAGACCTCTCGATCATGCGCGGCGCAGTCGAGGAGCTATTGCGGTTCGAGAGCCCGGTCCAGTTCATCGGGCGGACCGCGACCAACGACTTTCCGCTCCACGGCGCCACGATCCCCGCGGGCGGGCGCGTGGTCCTGATCTACGCCTCAGCAAACCGAGATGAGCGCAAGTTCCCCGACCCGGATGTCCTGGACTTGGACCGCACGCCGGGTCGTCACCTCGCATTCGGCGAGGGAATTCACCACTGCATCGGTGCTCCGCTGGCTCGCCTGGAGGGCAGGATCGGCCTTGAAGGCCTGCTGACTCGGATCCCGGACTACGAGGTTGCCGATCCGGTCCAACGCATGTACACCCACAATGCGTGGGGCCTCGAACACCTGCCGGTCAGGTTCTAGCCGATCCCGCCGGTCCGCTCGGGCGTCGCAATGCGACTTTCCCGCGCGAGCTTCGGATCTCAGCCGCGTTCAGCTCTCGATGAGCGGACGCACGCTTGTCGCCAGGCGCTCGATCTGACTCGGCTCATCTCCGAGCGGCCAGAAGAGGACCCGCTCGCAGCCGCCTACGGCATAGCGAGAGAGCAGCTCCGCGCAGTGCTCGGCCGAACCGATGCAGAGGCCGGCTCGCAGCTCGTCGGGTTCGCGCTTGAGCACCGGCGCGAGCAGGTCGGTCAGCATCAGGTCGGCCTGCACGGGATCCTCGGTAACCCAGGTCCACATCGTCACCAGCGAGTTCGGGAATCGCTCCCCGCTGCGCCCGCGCTTCTCCAGCTCTCTGCCGAGGAGCTCGCGGGCGGTCGCGAACATCTCGGGCGTTGTGTTGTAGGCGGAGGCGAGCCAGCCGTCCGCGAGCCGGGCAACCCGGCGCAGGCCGGGCTCCGAGCCCCAGCTGCCGATCCAGAGTGGAACCCCGCTGTCACGCCGAGGCGCGGGCACGAGCGGCGCCTCGGGGACTGGGTAGAAGCGGGTGTCACCCTGCGGGGCGAGCTCGCCCCGGAGCAGCGTTCGCAGGACGCGCACCGCCTCCTCGAACCGCGGCCAGCGTTCGTCGAACGACGTCCCGATCGCTTCGTAGTCGAGCTGCGACGAGCCGGGGCCGACGCCAGCGATCATGCGGCCGTCGGAGAGGATGTCGAGTGCCGCGATTGCCTTCGCCAGCGGCGTCGGGCCGCGTAGCGAGGCGAGCGAGATCGTGGTTGCCAGCGTCATCTCCCCGGAACGCTCGACGATCGCCGCGAGCGCCGTGAGACCGTCGAGCCACGGCGTCGAGAACACGAAGTGATCGTTGACGGAAATCGTGTCGAAGCCGTGATCCCGGGCCGCGTCGACCGCCGCCTGAAGCCGGGTGAGCGACTGTCCCTCGCCCTGCCATTCGATCAACGGCAGATGCACACCCAACTCCATTGCGGCCGATGCTCTCACACGGCGCAGGCTGTCTCGCGATCCTGCCGCGTAGGACGGTCGCTCAGCAGTGAAGCTGGTCGTCCGAGCCGCGCTCGCCGCGACACTCGTTCGAACCGCGTCCGCCTCGTAGCGCGTCCTTGCCGGGCCCGCCCCTGAGCGTGTCGGCGCCGCGGCCGCCTCGGATCACGTCGGCGCCCGCGCCGCCGCAGACGAGGTCGTCGCCGCGCGAGCCGAGCACCCTGTCGTCGCCGTCCCCGGTGACGATTACGTCGTCGCCCTTGGTGCCTCGCAGCTTGTCGGCTCCGCGGGTACCGACGATCGTCGCCTTCTGGCCGGCGCATGCGGCTGTCTCCGGCAAACCGCCGAACTCCACGAACAGGACGCACTGGCGCTGGTTCGGGAAGCCGTAGTTCCGCCAGCCGCGGTTCTTACAGTCGGCCGTGCTCGTCGGCCCGACCGTCACGGCCGCCGTCCCGCTGCTGTCGGAGTGCTTCGCGTCGCCGCCGTAGCTGGCGGTGATCGTGTCGGTGCTTGTCGGAGCTCCCTCCGCCGCGGGGGTATAGGTCACCGAGCAGCCGGCCACCCCGGGGGTGGTCTGCTCGAGCGTGCACTGGTCGTCGCTGAAGCTGCCCGGGCCGTTCGATGTGAGCGTGACCGTCCCGGTCGGCGTGCTCGCGGTCCCGGCGTCGGTGTCGGTGACCGTGGACATGCATGACGACGGCGTCCCCACCGCCACGGTCTCAGGCGAGCAGCTCACGCTCGTCGACGTCGAACGCGCGGCGATCACGGCGACGGACGCGAAGCCGATGCTCAAGAGATTTCCCGCGTGCTTGGAATCGCCGCCGTACTGGGCGAGGAATTGGCGGAAGCCCGTGTCGACGGCACTCGGCATATAGGTCACCGAACAGCTGGCCACCCCGGGGCTCGTCTGCGTCAGCGACGTGCACGTGTCGCTGCCGAAGCTGCCCGAGCCACCGCTGGTCAGATCGATCCCGACCGACCCGGTCGGCGTGCTCACCGTCCCGGGCGACGTGTCCGTCACCGTCACCGTGCACGTCGTCTCCCGGCCGGTCGCCACGGGATTCGGCGAGCAGCTCATGCTCGTCCTGGCCGAGCGCAGGTCCACGGACAGCGCCTGGCTGCCGCTGCTCGCGGTGTGGGTCGGGTCACCGCCGTAGTCGGCGCTGATCGTCTGCGCCGCAATCGCAGACGGCGTGTAGGCGACCGCACACCTGGCCACCCCGGGGCTGGCCTGGCTGAGCGTGCACGGGTCGTCGCCGAAGCTGCCCGAACCATTGGATTCGAAGCTGACCGTCCCCGTGGGTGTGCTCGCGTTCGCGGTCTCTGTGTCGGTGACCGTCGCCGTACAGGTCGCCTGCTGGTCAACGACCACGGCCGTGCAGCTCACGGCGGTTGAGGTCGAGTCCGGCGGCGTATAAGTGATCGTGACGAGCCCGTTGGCGCCCGCTCCCGCCGGCGAGACGGAGACCGTCGGATTGCTGAGCGAAGAGGAGACGAGGTCCGTCCCGGCGCCGCCGCCGCCTCCGCCTCCGCCGCCGACGCGACCGGCACCACCCCCGCCTCCGCCCTGGGCTCCGCCGCCGCCGCCACCGCCCGCACCGGAGCTGCACGCATCGCAGGAAGAGCCGCCGTTCGTGCCCTGGATGGTCGGCGCTGCGCCCCGCTGGCCACCGCCCCCGGCGTTGGTGCCGCTGCCGCCGGCCCCACCTGTCGTCCCGGTGCCACCGGAGCCGCCCCCTCCACCGTTAAACCCGACGATCGCGCCGCCACCCCCACCGCCGCCACCGCCGCCGGCGATGATGATGGTCGAAGCGTTCGACAGCGTCACCGTTGTGGCAGAACCACCACCACCGCCGCCGCCACCGGCGCTACATACCGCCGAGTCGCCGGTCCCGCCGCCACCGCCTCCGCCCTGTCCTGCAGCAAAGCTGCTGCCACCGCCGCCGCCCAGCTGCTGACAGGGATTGCCGGTACCCCCCTGGGGCGCGTCGGCTCCTCTTTGACCGACGGCAAGGGTCAGCACTTCCCCAGGGGTCACTGCCAGGGTTCCCGTGATCTGCGAGCCGGACCCACCGGCACCGGCGACCGCGCCAACGTCACCGGGCGCTTGCCCGGCTCCGCCGCCCGCCCCGCGCGCCGTGATCTGCAGACTCGTGACCTTGGCGGGGACCGTGAAGGTTGTCTCGCCGGGGGAAGCAAAGGTGTCCGTGACCGGCGCCGCTGCTGCGGCCGGCGAACTGACCGCCAAGGACAGAGCCAAGCCCAAGAGTGAGACACGCCACCTAGGCGTGGCACGGATTGGCATCGGCCGAAGCTCCCTCAAGGCTTACCTCATTCCGATTACAACGTAATCGAGCCCGGGCCAATGTCAAGAACGTGGGCCTGCCGGGCGTTGAGAGCGCCTTCGATGCGCTACAGACGCCCTTGACTCAGGATCCAGCGCGCGTGCTCGAGCAAGCGCTCGGTCGGAAAGCGGTCGGGGTCGGCGAGGATCAGGCGCGCGTACTCATCAGCGACGGCGGAGAGAATCCTTGCGGTGAGCTCGGCGTCGAGCGGCTCGCTGTCGGGCGACAGAGCCGGCTGTACCGCCTCGATCAGCCGCACGAGCACTGCCGCGCGGCCGGACGCGATCCGGTTGCGCAGGATCTCGGGCGCACCCGGAGGTGGCGCCAAGACCAGCTTCCAGGTGTTCGGGTGAGTCCGGACTACGTGCAGGTAGGCGTGCAGGCTCTCGAGCATCAGATCGATCGGAGGGCCTTCGCTGAGGTTCGCGAGCGTCGTCTCGGAGACCTGGGAGAGCGCCCGGTCCATCTCACGCTCGATCACCGCTTCGAGTAGCTCGGACGAATCGGCGAAATGCTTGTAGAGCAGCGAGCGGGCGACGCCGGCGCGCTGCGCGACCGCCTCGATCGAGAGTTTTTGAAACCCGTCCTCGGTGACCAGTTCGGCGGTCACGTCGAGCAGCTGCTCGCGCCGCTCGGACGCCGTCATCCGGCGCGTCTTCGCCTGGGAGGCGGGCATGGCGTCAGAATAGGCTAGGGTTGGTGACGGTGGCGTCACTGTCAATTAGCCGCCAGGAACGAGGACCCTGCCGGGGCCTCGACCGCCCTGGAATCAGAGGAGGAGAGATGCGCAGGATGAGCTATGGGATCGCCTCATTGGTCCTGGTGGCCAGTCTCGCGATGGCGGGAACCGCTGTCGCAAATACCGCGGTGATCACCGTCGACGGTCAGGTCGGCGGCAAGCAGAAACCCAAATTCGACAAGAAGAAGTTCAAGCCGACGAACATCAAGATCGACACCACGACAGCCGACGCGGCCGACCCGAACGCCATGCCGCCGAAGGTCTACCAGTCGGTGGTCGAATTCGACAAGAAGAACGTTAGGTTCAACCCCGACGCGGTCCCGGGGTGTGAGGCGTCGCAAATCGCCACCGCGACGACCGAGGATGCGCTCGCGGTCTGCGGTGACGCGAAGGTCGGAACCGGGCTCGCCGTCGTCAACCTGCCGTTCGGCGTCGGTGGCACTCGTCAGGACTTCGACGCCGAAGTGACCGCTTTCAATCGCGCCGATGCGGACGGGATCCTCCTTCACTCGCGCGTCACCGCGCTGCAGACGACAACCGTCCTGACGGCGGTGCTCAACAAATCGACGCTGACCGTGAGCGTGCCACCGATCGCCGGCGGCGCCGGGTCGAGCTCGGTCTTCAACACCTCGGTCGGAGCGAAGGACTACGTCCAGGCGCGGTGCAAGAACAAGAAGATCAAGTACAAGGAGACCTTCTCGTTCACGGACGCCCCCGATGCGACCGCGAGCGACGTCCAGCCGTGCAAGCAAAAGAAGAAGAAGTCGAAGTAACTCCCCCGGTCGATGAAGCTTGCACCCCTTCTGACGGACCGTTCGCGCGGATCACAGGTCGTACTCGTCGTATTGATCCCCGCGATCTACGGCGCGATCACCGGGTACGTCCTCGGCGTGTCGAAGGCCACCTACGTGGTGCTCTCGCTGTTGGCGATTCTCGGCGGAGTCGGCGCGGGCCTGGATCATCTCGGCGCCGCCGCCGGAGCGAAGCGGGGACTGGTCGGCGGCACGATCTTCGGCGCCTTCGTCTTGATCGCCCACGAGATCCACGGCGCGACGGCGAAGGCCGATTTGCCCGATCCGCCGATCCTGCTGGTCTTGATCACCGCGGTGCTGGGAGTTCTGCTCGGAGCGCTGGGCGGCTGGTTTCGCGCTCGCTCCGAACCCGCCAGCCCGGGGCCGTAACCGCAATCGCGTCGCGATGGGCGTGAGCGCCTAGAGCGCGAGCATCGCCGCCGCGACCTCACCGGCGGCCGCATCGGGGATCGCCGTCGCGGCGCGTTCGAGCACCAGCAGCCGCGCATCGGGGATCTCGCGCGCGAGCGCTTCGCCGTTGCCGACGGGGAAGAACGGATCGCGGCGACCGTGCACCACGAGCGCCGGGATCGCGAGCTCGGACAGGCGCTCGCGCCAGCGCGGCTTGCAGTTGAGCTTGGAGAACACCATGCCCATCTGGTTGGCCATCTGCACCGCGGGCTCCGTCCCCGGCGTTCGGTCCCAGATGCGCCCGGCGGTCGCGCGCGCGGCGGCAGGGTCGTCGCCGAGGATCTCCGCCCCGCCGGCGGCGAACTCCGCCACCGCGGCGCGGTCGGACCAGTCGGGCATCGAGCGCGAGAACAGCCGGTCCATCGTCGCCGCGTCATGGTCGGGCAGGTCCTTGTCGACTCGGCCTGGAGCGACGGGGCGCGTACCGGCGAGGGTGAGCGCCGAGAACGCATCCGGGTGGTCAAGCGCAGCGACCTGGGCGACCATCCCGCCCACGCCGATGCCCGCCAGGTGCGCCGGCCGGTCGTCGAGCTCGCGGGCGAGCGCCGCGGCGTCGGCTGCGAGATCGCGCAGCGTGTACGCCGGCGCCTTGGGATCGACGGTGGTCGACGCGCCGGAATCGCGCAGGTCGTACCGCACGACGTGGCGCCCGCCGCGCGCGAGCGCCTCGCAGAGCGCGTCGGGCCAGGAGAGCATGGTCGTGGCGCCCGCGAGCAGGACGAGCGGCGCCGCCGCGTCGCCGAAGTGCTCGACCCCGAGCGTGACGCCGTTTGCATCAACCGTCGTCATCGCGCTCACTCGACGAACTGGTAGTCGGTCGCGATCCGGCCGTCGGCGGCGAGGACCACGAACTCGAGGCCGGCGCCGAGCACCTCGCCATCCGGTGAGACCCCTTCCCATCGCCAGGTCACCACATCCCCGAGGCGCTTCGCGCCGTCCCGCGTCCGAAAGGCCATCTGGCCGGTCGCCACGAAATCCTCGTAGGCCGAGGTCACCCTGGCTTCGAGCTCGGCGTGGCCGCGCACCTGCCAGGTCGGGTTGACGGCCCGCTCAGCGGCGGCCTCGTAGACCTCCTGCGTGGGCTGGAGGATGTGGATCGCATCCTCGCTCCAGACATCGGCGATCGCCTTGCGGCGGCGATCGCCATCCGGCTCCATCCAGACCGCCGTGTAGCGCTCGGCGAGCTCGTTCGGATCATTGACGTTCATTCGAACCTCCATTGGGTTGCTTCGCCGTGAACGGTCCCGGAAGAACGGCCGCGCGTCCATTACCTCGCGTGTAACGCCGCCCTGGGCCGCCCCATCGCGCAGACCGCGGGGACCGGGCGCAGGTCCCTCGACCAGCACCCTGTCGACGGAGAATCCGCCCTCGCGTAGCCGGTCGGCCAGCTCGTTCCCGAGGTCCCGGGCTCGCTCCGGCGCGGAGTGGCGCGCGTCCCAGAAGATGTAGACGGCCGCATCCCGGGCGAGGTGCTCGCGGACGGCACCGAGCGCCGCCTCCGGCTGCAGCCAGAAGGGAGCGACGTTGAAGGCGAAGACCTTGTCGAAGCGCCGGTCGCCGAGGTCCGCGTCCTCCAGCGCGATGGCCTCGAGCACAGCCCGGCCAGCGTCGACGTGCTCGCGGTTCCTCCGCGTGGCTATCTCGATCATCGTGGGCGAGCGGTCGATCGCGGTGATCATTCCCGTCGTGAGCTTCTCGCAGACTAGGGAGATCGCGACGCCGTGGCCGCAGCCGACCTCGAGCAGGCGATCCGCCGGCCGGACGTCCAGGATGTCGATCGCCCAGACGAACCGCTCCGATGCCTTGCCCGCCATGCCCCAGCAATAGCATCATGCGCCCGTGAAGCCCGTGCTGATCTACTCGATGAGCGTCTCTGCGGACGGCTTCATCGCCGGCCTACGACTCGGCTCGCCACGAAGCCGTGGGCGCGGCTGGCTTCGAACCAGCGACCTCTCGCGGTCGGTGCGGCCACGCTTAGCTACTGCCTACAGAGGTTTCAACGAACGCGATCACGTCCTCGATGCGGTTCAGCAGTTCCTCGAAGTCGTCGTCCGAGGTGGTCAGGGGTGGCTTCAGCTTCAGCACGTTCCCTCCGGGGCCGCCGAACCAGGTCAGCAGTCCGATGTCGAGCGCGTGGTCGAATCCCTCGGCACACGCCTTCGTCGCCGGCTCCCGCGTGCCGCGGTCGGCCACGAGGTCGATGCCGATGAACAGGCCCGGGCCCCGGATGTCGCCAATGCACTCGTAGTGGTCGCGCAGCGGCTCCAGCCGCGAACGGGCCCGTCCCCGAGCTCTCGGGCGCGCTCGGGGAGGTGCTCCCGCTCGACGACGTCGATCACCGCGAGCGCGGCCGCCGCCCCCAGCGGCTGGTTCTGGAACGTGTAGGCGATCCAAGGCTCGCGCTCGATCTCCGGCGAGACCAACTCGGAGCGGGCGATGGTTGCGCCAAACGGCAGGCCGCCGCCCAAACCCTTGCCGAGGACGAGGATGTCCGGCTCCAGCCCATACAGGTCCGACGCGAACATCTCCCCGCAGCGCCCGAGCCCGGTCTGCACCTCGTCCACGATCAGCAGCACGTCGTGGCGCCGGCACAGCTCCTGAACCATCGGGTACCACTCCCTGGGGAATTCGATGTGTCCGCCCGGGCCCTGCACGGGCTCGATCACCAGCGCCGCCACCTGGTTCATCCCAGCCTCCGTGATCGCCGCCTCCAGCGCGTTGACGCTGGCCAGCTCGCAGCCCGGATAGGTCAGACCAAGGGGGCAGCGGTAGCAGTTGGCCGAGGGAACCTGGCGAAAGGTGGGCCAGTGCTGGGCGCCTGGCATCCAGTCGCGTAGGCCGGGCATTCCCAGCAGGCCGCTCGTCGCGAGCCCGAGGCCGTGGTAGGCGCCGTAGAGCGAGAGGACCTCCGTTTTGCCGGTGACGCGCATCGCCAGCTTGACCGCCGCTTCGATGCCCTCCCCACCCCCGGGGCAGAAGATGGACTTTCCGAGCGTTCCGGGCGCTGAGGCTGGCGAGCCTGCTCGCCAGCTCGACCACGGGAGGGCTGTCGTAGACGTAGAAGAGATCGGAGAGGATGTCGAGCTGCTCACGCACGGCCTCCTGCACGGCCGGATGATTGTGGCCCACGAGCGCCGGCCCGTTCGTCCCCGAGACGGCGTCGAGGTACTCCCGTCCGTCGACATCCCAGACGTGGGATCCGGAGGCTCGCGCAAGGACGACCCGATCGTCCCCACGCCGCCGCTCGATTGAATGGAGGACGTGCCGATCCGCGGCATGCCGTCGCAGCCGATCGGCACGAAGCGAGTCGGCCTCGGTGCGGTTCACGAGGGCCTCAACGATCGGGTCCAAGCGGCAGGTCGGCCCCGCCGCATCGCGGCGGGGCCGAT
>CAVUKZ010000013.1:0-51424 GCA_963742205.1 uncultured Solirubrobacterales bacterium
CTGCCGCTGCTCGAGTTCGGCCTCCCCGAGTACGACCTCGCCCCCGACCACGGCTGCGTCACCTGGCGGATCCGCCGCGGGGTGCTCGTCGCCCGCGAGGGCCGCGACCAGCAGGGGTTTCTGCGAATCGCCGTCCACCGGCCCGAGCGCGACGCCGGCGGCGGCCCCACCGAGACCGTCCTCGTCCGGCTCGAGGTCCGCAACTTCTACCCCTGGCTTCGCGGCTCGGGGCGCTTTGCCCGGCTCGGCGCCTGGCTGTACGGCCAGACCCAGCTGCGGGTTCACGTGCTCATCTGCAACGGCTTCCTGCGCTCGCTCGCGCGGCTCGACCTGCCGCCCTCGCGGATCGGCTCGCTCGCGGGCGAGATCGTCGACGGCGACGCCGCCGATCCCCCCGACCGTTTCGACCGCGAGGGGGCGGGAAGGTGAGCCCGTCAAGATGAGCTCCATGACGGCGAAGCGAATCCTCGTCACCGGCGCGACCGGGTTCGTCGGCGGGCTGCTCGCCCGGCGGCTGCTCGCCGACGGCTACGAGGTCCGCTGCCTGGTGCGCGAACGCGAGGCCGGCGCGGTGGCCGAGCTCGAGGAGGCGGGCTGCGAGATCGCGGTCGCCGACCTCACCGCAACGCCGGGGATCGCCGAGGCGCTCGAGGGCGTGTCGGTCGCCTACTTCCTCGTCCACATGATCGGCGGCGACGACTATCCGGCGATCGAGCGCGCCGCCGCGTCGCGGTTTGCGCGCGCGGCGACCGCGGCCGGGGTCGAGCGCCTCATCTATCTCGGCGGGCTCGGCGAGACCGCGACGTCGCGCCACCTCTCCTCGCGCCACGACGTCGCCGAGTCACTGCGGCGGGAGGGCCCGCCGCTCACGTACTTCCGCGCCGCGATGGTGATCGGTCCCGGCAGCGAGTCCTACGAGCTCCTGCGCGGGATCGTCGAGCGGCTGCCGGTGTTCCCGGCCCCGGGCTGGCTGCACACCAAGACGCAGCCGATCGGCGCCTCGGACGTCGTCGACTATCTGCGCGAGGCGCTCGACGTCCCCGAGTCGATCGGGCGCGAGATCCAGATCGGCGGTCCGCAGGTCGTCAGCCACCTCGATCTGGTCGAGGAGATGGCCAGCGCGTTGGGTCGCCGGCCGCCGCGCCGGATCCGGATGTCCAGCTCGGTCGCGCGGCCCGCGACCGTCGCCGCGGGTGCCCGCGCCGTGACCTCGGGAACGCCCGCGATCGCGACCGAGATCAGCCTCGGGCTCACGACCCCCACCGTGGTCACCGACCCCAGCGGCGCCGAGCTCTTCACCACCCGACCGCACCGCCTGGACGCCGTGCTCGCCGAGGCCGTCGATTCGGTCGCCGCCGGGGCTCGGTGAGCCGAAGCGTCTGCGAGTCGATCGTGCTCGCGGCTCCCCCGGAGCGGGTCTGGGAGCTGGTGATGGACCCATCGCAGCTCGAGCGCTGGGTCACCACCCACCGCTCGTACGAGGGCGCTGCCGCCGGACCGCTGGGCGAGGGCGACGAGTTCAGCCAGAAGCTGCGGCTCGCGGGCAAGTCGTTCAAGGTCCGGTGGCTGGTTGAGGAGGCCGATCCGCCGCGACTCGCGCGCTGGGTCGGCCGGGGCCCGGCGGGCTCCGTGGCAAGCGTCGTCTACCGGCTGAGCGACGAGGACGGGCAGACCCGGTTCGAGTACACCAACGAGTTTGCGCTTCCGGGCGGGATGCTCGGCAAGGCGGCAGGGGGGCTGCTCGCGGCGGCGCCGGGATCCCGCGAGGCGCGGCGGTCGCTCGAGCGCCTGCGCGACCTCCTCGCCGGGTAGCATCGCGCGCGTCCAGTCCGCGGGACCCGACTACGGAGGTACTGATGAAGGCAGGATTCAAGCTCGGAGCCGCGCTCACCTGCGCGGTCGCGATCTGCGCGATCGCGGCGATCCCGGCCGGCGCGAAGCAGGCGGGCGGCGGCACCGCGAAGTCGGACTGCTCGCTGAGCGCCAGCGAGCAGCGCCACCTCGGCGCCTCGTACGTCTACACGCTCAAGGTGAAGAACCTGAGCTGCGACAAGGGCAAGCGGCTGGTCAAGAAGTACCACGCCTGCCGCCACGACAACGGCGGCGCGAACGGCAAGTGCAACTCGGTGAAGGGCTACTCCTGCAACGAGAAGGTGCTCGACTCCTCGCCGCAGCAGTTCAACGCCAAGGCGACCTGCACGAAGGGCTCGAAGAAGTTCAAGCAGACCTTCGCGCGAGAACACGTATCGCCACGTTGAGGCGCGTCAGTGGCGACTCAGTAATCGAAGTCCTGGCTGAGCCGATCGAGGACGAGATCCGCGGCGATGGCTGATCCCGCCTCGTTCAGGTGAATCCCGTCGGACTCCCTCACGATTTCTTCCTTCCCGTCCACCGAAATCGAATCTGAGTAGCGCTCGCCCGGCGTGAACACCGGGACCGTGTCGATGATCCGGACCTGATCGGCCCATGGCTGGGCGGCGACCTTGACGGCCGCGTTCACGACCCTGCTGACCCGCGCGGCATCGTCGTCGCGCGGGGTCATCACCGTCAGCCAGTAGACCTTCGCCGCGCCGTTCTGGCGAAACGTGTCCATCACCTGGCGCACGCGGTTGGCGAACACCGCGGCGTAGTCCGCGCCGCAGCACTCGACCTGCTTGCCGCCGGGCCCCGGCATCCCGTAGCCCTCGTTGGCGCCGATGAATACGACCACCGCGTCGGGGTGCTCGGCGGCGACCTCGCTCGCCGAGAGCTGACCCCAGTCGACGACGGCGCTGTTCGAGATCCCGGTGCCGAGGTGCGGCTCGCGGACCACGTCGACGCCGTCGGGCGCCAGGCGCCGGGCGAGCTCCGTGTCGAGCGGGGTCGACAGGGAGTCGCCCGTGACCAGGAGCTTGCCCAGTTGCTCCTTGGCCGGTGGCTGGGCGCCGATCGCGGCGGGGTCGAAGGCGTCGGGGGTCACCGGCGGGATCCCGTTCGCGGCTCGCGGCGACGAGGACGGGGTCGCGAAGCCGCCGGCGACCAGCTCGGTGTCGGGGGAGAGGCCTCCGGTGAGCTCATGCTGGGCGTTCTGCAGCGGCAGGCGGTCGGCGACCCACTCGGTCGGCCCGCCGACGGCGTCGACGATGTCGCGGCCGATCCCCGGATCGATCTGGGCGGTCGCGTCGCGGATCGAGCCGCCGGAGAACAGGACCAGCAGCAGGGCGACGAGGGCCACGGCCGCGACGGCATCGCGGGCGGAGTACGTGTGCTGGCCCCGCCGCTGGAAGCGGCTCATCTCGCTGTCGTCGTGGTGGTCGGTCACCCTGCCCTCAGAACTGGAAGTAGATGAACGGCGGCACGCCCTGGCTCGGCACGGTAGCGCCGACGACGAGGATGACCGCCGCGAGGGCGACGGCGAGGGCGATCGGCCGCAGGCGCTCGATCCGCAGCTGCAGCAGCTCCAGCGGTCGCGGCGGCAGCAGCTGCAGGCCGATCACGACGACCACGGCGAGCACCACCGGGACGGTCCACAGGGTCGCCGGACCCCAGTCGACGAGCCGGCCGAGGAAGGCCCAGAACACGCCGAGGTCGGGCGAGCGGAACAGGATCCAGGCGAAGCAGACGAGCGCGAAGGTGCCCAGCCAGCGCAGCCACACCGGGGTGTGGCGCCCGAGGCGGCCGTCGAGCGCGTGCTCGGTGACCAGCATCGCGCCGTGAAACGCCCCCCAGAGCACGAAGGTCCAGGCGGCCCCGTGCCAGAGTCCGCCGAGCACCATCGTGATCATCAGGTTCCGGTAGGTGAACCAGCGCGTCTTGCCGCGGCTGCCACCGAGCGGGATGTAGAGGTAGTCGCGCAGGAAGCGCGACAGGGTCATGTGCCAGCGCCGCCAGAAGTCGCGAAACCCGGTCGCGCGGTAGGGGCTGCGGAAGTTCTGCGGAAAGACGAACCCGAGCAGCAGCGCGAGGCCGATCGCGATGTCCGTGTAGCCGGAGAAGTCGCAGTAGATCTGCGTCGCATAGGCGAGCGTCGCGAGGATCGCGTCGGGCGCGAAGTACGCCTCGGGAACGCCGAAGACCGGGTCGACGATCTGGCGGGCGAGCATGTCGGCGATCAGCACCTTCTTCACCAATCCGAGCCCGATCAGGACCAGGCCGGCGCCGACCGCGACGCGGTGCGGGTCGCGGGGCGTCCGCAACTGGGGCAGGAACTCGCTCGCGCGCACGATCGGGCCGGCGACGAGGTGGGGGAAGAAGCTGAGGTAGATCGCCGCGTCGAGCAGCGACGCCGGCTCGGCGTCGCCGCGCTTGACGTCGACGACGTAGGTGATCGCCTGGAAGGTGAAGAAGCTGATCCCGATCGGCAGCGCGATCGTCAGCAGCGGGAGCGGCATGCCGAGGGCGATCGAGTCGAGCACGTCGCCCACGTCGGTGACGAAGAAGGCGTAGTACTTGAACACGCCCAGTACGAGCAGGTCGAGGGCCACGGCCGTGCCGCAGATCCACGTCGTTCGTCGTTCGTCGCTCGTCCTGCTGATCAGGACGGCGGCGATCTGGTTGCCGACCGTGATGCCGCCGAGCAGCAGGCAGAAGCGGGGATCCGCGGCGGCGTAGAAGACGTAGCTCGCGACGACGATGAACGGCTTCCACAGCGGCTGTCGCGGCATCAGCAGCCACGAGAGGCCGAGGACGATCGGGAAGAAGATCGCGAACTCGATCGTCGGGAAGAGCATCGGGCAGAGACGCCGTCAGGAGGCGGAGCGGATAGGTTTCCCCCCTGGAAAACGAGCGGCGATGCTAATCCAAAGGTGGTCAGCGGGGGTCAGGAGGCGGCGATTGGCGGCGCCCGTCGCCCTGCTCGCGTTCGCGGTCTTGGGCACCGGCGTCGCGAGCGCAGCGTGCGGCGGCGTCGAGCAGGTGAACCCCCGCAAGGACGTGACCCTGGGCCGGGCACCGCTCGCGGTCGGCGACTCGCCGATGCTGCTCGCGCTCCCCAATCTCGCCCAGATCGGCTACCGGGCCAACGCCCGGGGCTGTCGCCAGTGGCCGGAGGGCCTCGCGCTGCTCCGCGACCTGCGCCGCGAGGACCATCTGCCGCGATTGGTGGTCGTCGCCCTCGGATCGAACGGCGTGGTGACCAAGGGTGACATCCGCAAGGCGCTCGACATCGTCGGCAAGAAGCGCAAGCTCGGCCTCGTGACCCCGCGCGAGAGCGGCGGCGGCGCCGGCCACGACGCCGACGTCGTCCGCACCCAGGCTCGAAAGCACAAGAATCGGACCGTGCTGCTCGACTGGGTCAAGTACAGCGCCGGCCACCCGGCCTGGTTTCAGGCCGACGGCCTGCACCTGACCTTCGACGGCGCCGAGGCGATGGCGCGCCTGTTGAAGCGCCCGCTCAAGCACCTGCCGCCGCCGCACTAAAGCTCAGTCGGCAAGCGCCCGCCCGGAGCGCGAGCACCCGGCTCGCCGCGGCGGCGAACCGCTCGCGCGAGCGTGGGCCGCGCAGCTGCTGGTGCAGCGACGACACGGCGTCGGCCGCCGCCCCGGCGCTCGTGAACAGCAGCAGGTCGGCGCCGGCCTCGGCGGCGCGGCGGGCAAACTCCGTCGGGCCGCCCAGCGCGTTCGTGGTCGCGGTCTCGAGCGCGTCGGTGATCGAGACGCCCCGGAACCCGAGCCGCCCGCGTAGCTCGTCGGTCGCGAGCTCGCGCGTCAGCGCCGCCGGCCGCTCGCCGAACGCCGAGTAGATCGCGCTGGAGAGCATCACCAACCGGTCCGCGCCCCCGCCGCGCACGTAGGGCCAATAGGGCTGCTCGTCGACGCGCCGCAGCGTCGCGGCCGAGAGGTCGATGCGCTGCACCGCCTCGTCGGTGTTCACGGGCGCCGCGCCGAGGCCGGGGAAGTGCTTGGCGGTGGGGGCGACCCCCTCGGCGCTGAGCGCCGCTGCGAACGCGTTCGCGCAGCGCGAAACCTGCTCGGGATCGTCGCCGAACGAGCGGCCCTCCGACTCGATCGCCGACCCCGGACGGCCGACGTCCAGCACCGGCGCGAGGTCGACGTTGAAGCCGGTCGCCCGCAGCGCGCGACCCGTCGCAGCGCCTTCGTCACGACAGGTGCTCGGCCCCGCGGCGCCCATCTCCGCGGCCGAGAGGTCCGGCGGCCCCGGCAGCCGTTTCACCAGCCCGCCCTCCTGATCGACCATCACGAGCAGGGGCTCGTCGACCTCGGGCGGTCGCTCGATCGCCTGGAGCTCGCCGATCAGCCGCGCGGCGTCGGCGTCGCTGGAGAAGTTGGTGTCGAAGAGGATCACGCCGGCCAGCTCCCCCGTCGTGATCCGCCGGCGTACCGATGCCGGGACCTCCGTGCCCTCGAAGCCGACGACGAGACGCTGGCCGACGAGCTGATCGTCGCTGAGCCGCGCGTCCGTGGCCCCGCCACCGAGCGCCATGGCGACGACGGCGGCGGTCGCCGCGATCGCCGCGCTCATCGACGCGACGAGACCTGAGCCGAGGCGACGAAGAGCTGCGCGAGGTGGTCGACGAGCCGCTCGCGGGAAACCGCGAGGGAGCCGTCGAGCCACAGGATGACCAGCTCGGCGAGCCCGCCCACCAGCGCGACGGCGGTGAGCTCGGCGTCGAGCTCGGCGACCTCGGCGGCGCCGTAGAAGCTGCGGCCCTGCGCGCTGACCAGCGCGGCGAACGAGCGGAACGCCTGCTCGCGGCGACCCCGCAGGGTCTCGTTGCCGAGCGACTCGATCAGCATCGCCCGGGCCCGACGCGGATCCTCGGCCAGCATGCGGACGAAGGCGTCGATCCCGGCGCGCGCCTTGGCGGCCGCGTCGTGGGGCGCCGCCTCGACCGCGGTGAGCACGGCCTTCGCGGCGTCGGCCGCGACCGAGTCGAAGATCGCGGCCAGCAGGCGGTCGCGGTCGCCGAAGCTCTCATAGAAGTAGCGCTCGCTGAGCCCCGCCTCGGCGCAGACACCGCGGACGGTGGTCCCCGACCAGCCCCGGTCGCCGAGCAGCTCGAGCCCTGCCTCGATCAGCCGCGCGCGCCGATCAGCGCGCCGATCGTCGGCGCTGACGCCACCGTAGGGACGGGCTGTGGACGCCACGGCCCGGATTCTGACGCCCCGGGCCGGGGCGGGGCAACTACCCCTTCGGGATCGTGAACAGGGAGGCGGCCGAGGCGGCGAACATCATGTCGCCCTCGATCTTCAGCTTGCCGCTCATGAACAGCATCGGGCCGGCGACGTTGCCGGTGACGAGCCGGAGGAAGTCGGCGCCGCCGACCGAGAACGTGACCCGGGCGGAATCGGCCTCAAAGCCCTCGTGGACCTCGCAGGCGCCGTTGCTGATCACGGTCTCGTACTCGTCGACCCCGTCATCGGGACCGCCGGTGATCCGCCACCGGATCACGGCCTCGGTGTCGCGGGCCGCGTCGGCGCGGAAGTGCTCGGTCATGCGGCGGAAGATCTCGTCGAGGATCTGGCCCCTCATCGGTCCCGCCATGAGCTCGGCCAGCTGCTCGTTGCTCGCCTGCGACATGTTGCGGGCCAGTTCGTTGGCGTCGACCTGCGTCGGGTCGATCTCACCGGCGCCGTTGCTCGCCGCGGCCTCGGTGGTGGCGCCCTCGTCCGTCATCTCATCCTCCATCGGTTGCTATTTGACCTGTACGCCCGAGATCGCCCGGGAGATCACCAGCCGCTGGATCTCGGAGGTGCCCTCGAAGATGTCGTAGATCTTGGCGTCGCGGTGCATGCGCTCCACCGGGAACTCGCGCGTGTACCCGTTGCCCCCGAGGATCTGGATCGCCCGCTCGGTGACCCAGGTGGCGACCTCGCCGGCCTTCACCTTCGACATCGAGCCCTCGGCGTTGGTGAAGGGGATCTGGTTGCGGCCCATCCACGCCGCGCGCCAGGTCAAGAGCCGCGCCGCGTCGATCTCGGTCTTCATGTCGGCGAGCGTGAACGCGATCGCCTGGTTCTCGATGATCGCCTTGCCGAACTGTCGGCGCTCCTTGGCGTAGTCGAGCGCGTACTCGTACGCGGCGCGGGCGATGCCGATCGCCTGCGAGGCGACCGTCGGCCTGCTGGCCTCGAAGGTCTGCATCGCCGCCTGGGACTGCGAGCGCTTGCCCTCGCGCACCCGGGCGAGCCGCTCGTCGAGCTTCTCCTTGCCGCCGAGCAGGCAGGCGCCGGGAACGCGGCAGTCGTCGAGGTGGACGTCGGCGGTGTGCGAGGCGCGGATCCCGTGCTTTTTGACCTTCGCGCCCTGCTCGAGGCCCTTGGTGCCCGGTGGCACGATGAAGGCGGCGTGGCCGCGCGAGCCGAGCTCGCGGTCGACCGAGGCGATCACGACGTGCACGTCGGCGATCCCGCCGTTCGTCGCCCAGGCCTTCTGGCCGTTGATGACCCATTCGTCGGTGGCCTCGTCGTACTTGGCGCTGGTGCGGATCGCCGAAACGTCGGAGCCGGCGTCGGGCTCGGACGAGCAGAAGGAGGCGACCTTGGGGTCGTCGGCGGTGCCGAAGCAACGCTGGATCCACTCCGCCATCTGCTCGGGGGTGCCCTGACCGAAGATCGCCGCGACCGCGAGCGAGGTGCCCATGATCGACATCCCGATCCCGGCGTCGCCCCAGAAGAGCTCCTCGTTGACGATCGGCAGCGTCAGGCCCGACTGGTCGAACCAGAATTGCGCCAGCCCCTCGTACCCGTAGAGCCCGATCTTCGCCGCCTCGGCGATCACCGGCCACGGCGTCTCCTCGCGCTCGTCCCACTCGGCCGCGGCAGGGCGGACGACGTCCGCTGCGAACCCGTGCACCCAGTCGCGGATGTCCTTCTGGTCCTGGGTCAGCTCGAGCGAGAAGGTGGGGCTCGCGTCCTGGTTCGACGACGCGACGGCCTGGGCGACCAGGCCTTCGGCGGTGGTGGCGTTCAAGTGGGCTCCTGGGTCGAAAGCAGAAGCGGAGAATCTTACATCGGGTTATGTAACATCGCAAGGGGTAGGGGTTAGGGGATGAGCATGACGACGACGACCCCTGACAGCGTCCACGTGCGCGCCGGCGACACGCCCGGAACGTGCGAGATCGACCTTCACGGCCACCGCGTCTGCTTCCGGCTCGCCGGCGACGGGCCGCTGATCGTCCTGATCCACGGGATCACCGGCCGCTCGCAGCAGTGGGAGCCGGCGATCGACCAGCTTCAGTCCGGCCACACGCTGCTCGCCCCCGACCTGCTCGGCCACGGCGAGTCCGCCAAGCCCCGGGGCGACTACTCGCTCGGCGCCTACGCGAGCGGCATCCGCGACATCATGGTCGCGCTCGGATACGAACGGGCGACGGTCGTCGGGCACTCGCTCGGCGGCGGGATCGCGATGCAGTTCGCCTACCAGTTCCCTGAGCGCTGCGAGCGCCTGGTGCTCGTCTCCAGCGGCGGGCTGGGGCGCGAGGTCCATTTGCTGCTGCGGGCGGCGACGCTGCCCGGGTCGGAGTGGGTGCTACCGCTGCTCACGAACGCCCGCCTGCTCGCCGCGGGCGAGGCGGTCGGCCGGGCCCTGGGCGTCCTTCGCCTGCAGGCCGGAACCGACCTGGCCGAGGTCGCGCGCGGCTTCGGCTCGCTCGGCGAGGCGGAGGCGCGCTCGGCGTTCATCGAGACGATGCGCGCGGTGCTGGACCCCGGCGGTCAGCGGGTGAGCGCGCTCGACCGCCTCTACCTGGCCGAGTCGGTGCCGTCGCTGCTGGTGTGGGGCGATTCCGACCCGATCATCCCGGTCGCCCACGGCCTGGCCGCGCACGACGCGATGCCCGGCAGCCGGCTGGAGGTGCTCCCGGGCGTGGGCCACTTCCCGCAGCTCGAGCGACCGGTGGAGTTCTCACGCCTGCTGGCCGACTTCGTCGCCGAGACCGAGCCGGCCGACCTCGACACGGTGACGATGCGCGACCGGCTGCTGGCCGGGTCGCTGGCCTAGCGCCCGCGCTTGTCGATCCGGTCGAGCTCGCGGCCCATCCGCGTCTCGACCTCCTCGGTCATGACGAGCTGGAACATCGCCAGGAGCGCGTCCGAGGCGAGCGGGCGCAGGCGCTCCAGCGCGTCGCGGACCGCCTGCAGGTCGTGCTCGGGCCGGCCCTGGTCCTCGTAGGGCTTCCACACGCGGCGGATGAAGAGCTCGACGAACGTGCGGGCGACCGCCGTGGAGTGCTTGCGGAGCTCGGCCGCGACCTCGAGCGCCGTCTCCGGCGGGATCCCCAGTGAGGCGAGCTCGGAGCTCGCTCGGGCGAGGCGCGGACTCAGCTCCTCGTAGTTGCCATCGGGCAGCGGCCGCAGGATGCCGAGCTTCTCGGCCTTGCGCAGCAGCGCCGGGGCCGCGTCGCCGGCCCCCCAGCGGTCGCCGAGCTCCTCGGCGCTCACGATCTGGGGCTGCTCGTCCTCGAACGGAGCCTTGACCGCGCGCGTGAACCGCAGCACCTCGTCGCTGGAGCCTCCGGCGCTGTCGAGCAGGCGGCTGATCGCCTCGAGCTTGAACCCGTCGGCCTGCAGCTCGCGGATCAGCTCGATCCGCGACTCGTGCTCGACCCCGTAGTAGCCGGTCCGCCCGCGCACCTGGGGGGCGGGGAGGAGGCCGCGGGACTGGTGGGCGCGGATGTTGCGCACGGTCATCCCCGTGCGCCGGGCGAGCTCGTCGATCGTCAGCTCTTCGGCGGTCGCCTGTTCCATGCCCCACGCGAGTCTACGCTCGCTCATGGAGCATCGCGCGATGTCACATGGAGCCTGGGCGCGAAACGTCGGGGGGCAGCTGCTCGGGGCCGCGCGGCCGCCCGCCCGGCAGCCGGTCCAGCGCCCTGCCGAGCCGTTCCACCGTGCCCTCGAGCGGCGTTGCGATCGCCACGGCCCGCTCCAGCGCCGGCAGCGCGTCCGCGATCTCGCCGCCGCGCTCCGCGATCCGGGCTCCGATCTCCAGCAGCGCCTCGCCGTGGATCTCCATGCGGCCGCCCAGGTCGACCATCGCCGAGCCGTGGCTCTCGATCGACTCGCCGAGCGTCAGCGCGCGGTCGAGCTGCAACTGCATCGCCTCGATCCGGGCGTCCAGCTCGTCGAGGCGCATGGGAAGCTCGCGGGCGATGTTCGCGATCGCCCCGAGGTCGTCCGCCGCACGCCGGGCAAGCCGGGCGGGGAGCTCGAAGGGGAGGGTGAGCGCGTTCACCGCACCCAATCTAACCCTCGGTGAGCTCTTCGCGGCTGAGGCCGTCGAGCAGGTGGTGCAACTCGGGCTCGCCGGTATCGGAGACCACGCACAGCGTCCCGGGCCAGTACGGGCTCACGGCGGCGGTGTCGCCGAGCAGCCCGGGGGAGTGCACCCAGCTGCCGGCGTTCCACAGCGACGTGCCGCCCGCGGGCTCGGGGCCGCCCCGGCGATGGGTGTGGCCGAAGACGACGTGCTCGGCCTCGATCCCGAGCTCGGCGACCACGTCGGCCATCGCCTCGAACCCGGCTCGGCCGATCGCGCTCGCGGAGAGATCGGCGCGCACCGGACCCAGGCCGAGTCGGTTGGCGACCCCCACCGCGCCGGGCACCGCGACCGAGCCGAGCAGCCAGCCGCGCACCCGGGCCCCGGCGCTCTCGCCGCCCCCCATCATCTGCCACAGCCGCGCCGATGGATTGGCGCCCCCGGGGCGGTCGCCGACCGTCGCCTGCGCCAGCCCGTACAGCAGCGCGTAGACCGGGGTCTGGACGCGCTCGTACTCCTCGATCGTGGCCCGCGGCGGCGAGTCGGGCGGCGCGAGCGGGTCGGCGCCGGTCACCGCGACCCCGAGCACGCGCTCCACCAGGCCGACGCCGAGCCGCTCGATCGTCGGCACGGTCAGGTGGCGGTCGAGGTAGTGGCCGTGCGTTGCGTAGACGTCGTCGCGCAGCCACAGGCCCGGGTAGGCGAAGCGCACGTCCGCCGCCGCGGCGTGCTTCGCGAGGGCCTCGAAGGCCAGTCCCTCCGGCGTCCCACGCTGCTCGAGCTCCAACGGCGCTGCCCCGTCGAGCCTCCGGCGCTCCAGCCAGGCCTCGATCAGATGGTGGTCGTGGTTGCCCGGGACGATCACGAGCTCGCGGCCGGCGACCGCCTCGGCGAGCTGCGCCAGCACCGGGCCGGCGACGTCGAGGACCTCGGCCAGCGGGCGGTCGCGCAGCTCGAGCACGTCGCCGAGCAGCACCAGCCGGTCGGCGCCCTCGAGCTCTCCGAGGAGCCGCTCGAGGAAACGCTCGCGGCGGAGCAGGTCGGCGCCGCTGCCGAGGCCCAGGTGCAGATCCGAGATCACCGCCGTGCGCACCGGCGGATCGTCGCAGGACGGCGGTCCCGCTAGTTGACGACGCAGGTGGGGCTGGTCTTCGGGCCGTGGGCCGGGAAGGCCTCGGCCAGGCCCTTGGCGATCCGGTGCGCGCGCGCCGCGTAGCCCTCGGAGGTGAAGTGGATCCCATCCTCGATGAACCAGTCGTCCTGGACGTCAGCGGCCCAGTCGTAGATCCTCAGGTTGGGGTACTTCTCGCAGGCGTCGTAGAGGGCGACGTTCCAGATCGCCATGTTGTCCTCCGCGTACGGGCCGCCGCCGAGCAGGGACTTGACGGTCAGCCAGAGCACGGGGCGGTCGCCGACGACCGACATCATGCGATCGATCCGCGCGTGCTGATCGACCGAGCTCCCGACGGCCACGTCCGCGGTGTCGTTGGTGCCCAGCGCCATCACCCAGCACCCGTCGTAGCCGTCGTTGGCGATCGCGCTGGCGGCGTCGTAGGCGCTGGTGCCGTCGGGCGGCGGCTCGACGATCGACGTCGCGCCCTCGATCTCCATTCGCGAGCTGGTGGCCCCGACACGCGCGTACTGGGAGTCGATCCGATCGCGCGAGTCGGGGAGGTAGTCGTGGGAGATGAGGCCCTCGGAGGTCGAGTCGCCGACGTGGACCACGGAGTTGCACGAGCTGCGCGCGGGCTTGGCCCGCTGCTTCGCCGGGTGGTGCTTCGGAGGCGGCGGCTTCGCATGCTCGACCGGCGGGTGGTGTCGCGGCTGGGCGCGGACGAAGCCACGGTCCACCGTGCTCGCCTTCGCCTGGTCGCCGTCGGATGAGGCCGTGATGGAGGCGACCAGCCCGGTGACGGGCGCCGGGCCCCCGCCCGCGAGCCCGACCGCGGCGATCGCGACCGCCGCGACGCCGGCCGCCGCATACGCCCAGCCGAGCCGGGGGATCGCGACGCGCGGGCGGTCGCTGTCTCGCAACCGCCGCCACAGCCGAGCCAGCGCGCCGCGCCTGATCGGGTCCTCCACGTAGCGCCAGGACAGCGCCGCCGCCGCGAACGTGGCGAGGGTCTGCAGTGCCGCCCGGCCGAGGTCGAAGCCCGGGTCGGGGACGGGCGTGGTGAGCGCGACGATCGGGAAGTGCCACAGGTAGATCCCGTAGGAGCGCACCCCGATCCAACGCAGCGGCTGCCAGCCGAAGGCGCGGCCGAGACGGGTCGCCGGGTGGGCGAGGCAGGCGACCGCCACCGCTGACGCGACGGAGAGCAGGACGAGCCCGTAGGGGTAGAGGAAGGCCGAGTAGTAGCCGGTGCGCCAGATCAGGACCGCGATCACCGCGAGGCTCACGAGGCCCGCGCCGTCGAGGATCCGCCTCGCGCTGGGCGCGATCGCGGCGCCGAGGCGGCGCGCCGGCCAGACCATCGCCAGGGCCGCGCCGATCAAGAGCCCGAAGGCCCTGGTGTCCGTGCCGTCGTAGACGCGGGTGGCGTCGAACCCGGGCTCGTAGAGGACGGCCATCAGCACGGCCGAGGCCGCGGCGAGCAGGAGCGTCGCCGCCGCCAGGCGCGGGCGCACCCGCGCGCGCCGGCGTCCCGGCTCGCGCAGCAGGCGCAAACCGAGCAGCAGGACGAATGGCCACACGAGGTAGAACTGCTCCTCGATCGCGAGCGACCACAGATGCCCGAGCGGGGAGGGAGGGCCGAAGCGGTCGAGGTACGGGACGTCGGAGAGGATCAGCCACCAGTTGCTGACGTAGCCCGCCGCCGCGGCGACCGCGCCCCGCAGGGGCTCGAGCTCTGAGGGCTTGAGGAGCGTCACCCAGGCCGTGACCACGATCAGCACGACGAACAGGGCCGGCAGCAGACGCCGCGCGCGCTGGAGCCAGAAGCGCCCGAGGGCGATCCCGCCGCGGGCCCAGCCCTCGAGCAGGATGTCGGTGATCAGGTAGCCGCTGAGCGTGAAGAAGATGCCGACGCCGAGGAGGCCGCCCGGAGCCCAGCCGACCTCGAGGTGGAAGGCGAGCACGGCGAGCACCGCCAGCGCGCGCAGCCCGTCGAGGCCGGGCATGTAGCGCTGGCCGCGCTCCACTGGCCTAGGCAGGGCGAATCACCACAGGTTGAGTGTCGGGGGGACGCGGCGGTGCAGTCAAACCGTGCACAGCGCCTTTCACCTGCTCAGGCGCGAAAACCGCGCGCGGCCCGGCACGCGACCATCGTGGGGCATGCCAGATCCCGACCCCCCACCGAGGTCACGGCCGCCGCTGCCGGCCCGACTGCTCGGCATCGGAGCGCGCGGCGCCGAGCGCGTCGCCTCGGCGACCGGCATCGACGACGCGCTTGGGACCGCGACCGAGGAGGCGATCGTGCGCGCGCTCGAGAGCCCGGCGGTCGAGCAAGCGATCGTCCGGGTGCTCGAGTCGGATGAGGCTCAGGCGGCGCTCCAGCGCACGCTCTCCAGCCCGGCGGTTGAACGCACCGCGGTCGAGGTCCTCGACTCCCAGCTCATCGATCACGTCTGGGACCATCTGCTCGACTCCGACGAGGCCCAGAAGCTGATCGAGCGGATCGCCGAGGCGCCCGAGCTGCGCGCTGCGATCGCCTCTCAGGGCGTCGGCCTGCTGCGCGACATCGGGCGCCAGATCCGCGACCTGGCGATGAAGCTCGACGACGGGCTCGAGCGGATCTTCCGACGGCTGATCGGGCGCCCGCGCCGGCAGCCCACGCAGAACATCGGCCTCGTCACGCGCTCGCTGGCGATGATCATCGACGGCGTGATCCTCAACGTGATCTTCCTCCTGGTCGCCGCGCTACTCGGCTTCGTCGTCTCCGCCATCGGCGACCCCGACGGGGTCTCGGCCGCGGGGCTCGTGTTCGGCCTGGGCTCGTGGGTCATCTTCGGCTCGGCCTACCTGCTCACCTTCTGGGCCACCGCCGGGCAGACGCCCGGCATGCGCCTGATCTCAATCCGGATCGAGGACCACGACGGCTCGGCGCGGCTGGGGTTCCGCGGCGCCCGTCGCCGCCTCGTGGGCCTCATCCTCGCGCTGATCCCGTTCGGGCTCGGCCTGCTCAGCGTGCTGACCCACGACGACCGCCGCGGCTTCTGGGATCGTCGAGCCGGGACGGACGTGATCCCCGACGACTTGCTGGACCCGCTCACCTCGCGGCTCGCCTCCTCCGAATAGACTCGGCGTCGATGTCCGGGATCCCGGTCGAGAACCCGGCCACGGGTGAGACGCTCGCTACCGTCCCCGAGCTCGGCGCCGACGAGGTGCGCGCCATCGTGGCGCGCCGCCCGCGCCGCGCAGCCGGCCTGGGCGGACGCCGGGTTCGACGGCCGCGCCGAGGTGCTGTTGGCCGCGCGCGGGTGGCTGGTCGCCAACGGTGAGCGGGTCGTGGCGACGATCTGCGGCGAGACCGGCCGCCCGGCCGACGAGACTCAGTTCGCCGAGCTCTCCTACGGGCTCATGGCGCTGGAGTTCTGGGCCAAGCAGGCACCCGCCTACCTGGACGACGAGGAGATCGCCTCCGCGTCACCCCTGGTGCGCGGCCGCAAGCTCGTGGTCCGGTACGCGCCGCTGGGGGTCGTCGGTGTGATCGGCCCCTGGAACTACCCCTTGACGAACTCGTTCGGCGACTGCATCCCGGCGCTCGCCGCCGGCAACGCCGTGGTCCTGAAGCCGTCGGAGATCACGCCGCTCACCTCGCTGCTGATGGCCGAGATGCTCGCCGACTGCGGCCTCCCGGAGGGCGTATTCAACGTTGCCACCGGACGCGGCGAGACCGGTGCGGCGCTGGTCGACGAGGTCGACTACGTGATGTTCACCGGCTCCGTCGCCACCGGCAAGAAGGTGATGGCGCGCGCCGCGGAGACGCTCACTCCGGTGAGCCTCGAACTCGGGGGCAAGGACCCGATGATCGTGCTCGCCGACGCCGACCTCGAGCGCGCCGCGAACGCCGCGGCCTCCTACGGGCTCAACAACTCCGGCCAGGTCTGCATCTCGGTCGAGCGCATCTACGTCGAGGAGCCCGTGCACGACGAGTTCCTCGAGCTGCTGACGCAGAAGGTGGAGGGCCTGCGGCAGGGGCCCCCGGGAGCGCCCGGCACGGTCGACATCGGGGCGATCATCTTCCCGCCGCAGATCGAGCTGATCGAGGCGCACGTGCGCGACGCGGTCGAGAAGGGCGCCCGCGTGGTCACCGGCGGCGAGCGCGCACCCGGCCCGGGGCGCTTCTATCGGCCGACGGTGCTCGACGGCGTCGACCATTCGATGCGCTGCATGGTCGAGGAGACGTTTGGCCCGACGCTGCCGGTGATGAGCGTCGGCGACGCCGAGGAGGCGATCGCGCTCGCCAACGAGGGGCCGTACGGCCTCCAGGCCTCCGTGTGGACCCGCGACCACGAGCGCGGCGAGCGGATCGCGCGCCGGATTGAGGCCGGGACCGCGATCGTCAACGACGCGCAGCTGAACTACGCGGCCCTCGAGTTGCCGATGGGCGGCTGGAAGGCGTCCGGGCTGGGGTCGCGCCACGGTCCGGATGGGATCCGCAAGTACACGAAGCGCCAGTCGCTGATGATCAACCCGGGCTACGCGCCGGCCCGCGACCCGCATCACTTCCCCTACAGCGCGCAGGTCACGCAGACGATCGCCGAGTCGTTCGCCGCCCTCGCGACCAGCGAGCTGTTCAGCGACGCGCAGCGGGCGACGCTCGCGGCGCTCTGCGACACGTTCATCCCCGCGCTCGACCCGCCCGCCGGCGACGAGGAGCGCAGCGGCTTCTGGCTCCGCGCCGCCTCGCACCAGAGCGTGCCCGAGGGGATCGAGATCGCGCTGCTGCAGGCCGGGCTTGACGACGTGCAGGTCGCGGGTCTGCGCGCCCTCCTCGACTCGCTGGCCGAGAACGGGATGACGGCCGCCACGCCGCAGGAGGCGCGCGAGGCCATCGTCCACGGCTTCAGCGAGACGAGCCCGGAGGCGCTCGCCGGGATCTCGACCCTGCGCGGCCTCGCCGGGACGCTGTTCTACGCGCTCCCGGATCTCGGCACCGGCACGAACCCGAACTGGGAGGCGATCGGTTTCCCGCCCCCGGCGCCCCGGCCCGTGGGGCGCGAGCGCCCGCTCACCGTGCGGCGCGCCACCGGCGCCAACGAGACCGTGGAGGCGGACGTCTGCATCGTCGGCTCCGGTGCCGGCGGCGGTGTGATCGCCGCCGAGCTCGCCGCCGCGGGCCGGTCGGTGGTCGTGCTCGAGGCGGGCGATTACCTGGACGACGCCGACTTCGACGGCTACGAGATCAGCGCCTACCAGCGTTCCTACCTGGCCGGCGGGCCCTTCCCCACCGTCGAGGGTCAGGTCTCGATCGTGGCCGGGGCCGGGGTGGGCGGCGGCACGGTCGTGAACTGGACGAACTGCCTGCGCACCTACGACCACGTCCGCGCCGAGTGGGCGGGCGAGCACGGGCTGACCGACCTCGCCGAGTCGGATTTCGACCGCCACCTCGACGCGATCTTCGAGCGGCTCGAGGTCAACGACGAGTGCAGCGACCTAAACGGTCCGCACCAGCGCATGCGCGAGGGCTGCGAGCGGCTCGGCTACGACTTTCGGCTGATCACCCGCAACGCCGACCGGGACCTCTACTCGCCGGAGAGCGCCGCGTTCATGGGCTTCGGCGACGCGTCGGGGTCGAAGCGCTCGACCGCGAAGACCTATCTGGTCGACGCGCAGGCCAACGGGGCCGAGATCTTCGTCGGCGCCGCGGCCGCCCGCGTGGTCACGGAGGGCGGGCGCGCGGTCGGGGTGGAGGCGGCCTGGACCGACCCGGCGGCGCCGGCGGCGAATGGCGCCGGGGCGGCGAAGCTCACCGTGCGCGCCCCGGTGGTCGTGGTCGCCGCGGGCTCGATCCAGTCGCCGGCCCTGCTGCTGCGGTCCGGGATCGGCGGCCCCGCCGTTGGCGACTATCTGCGCCTGCACCCGACCGTCGCCGTCACGGCCTTCTACGACGAGCCTCAGAACTGGATGTGGGGCCCGCCGCAGGCGGCGCTCTCGCACCAGTTCGCGGACACCGGCGATGGCCACGGCTTCCTGATCGAGTGCGCCCAGGCCACCACGGGCCTCTTCGCCGGCGCCCTTCCCTGGCGCTCGGGCGCCGATCACAAGCGGCGCATGCGCCAGTGGGCGCACGCGGCCCCGTTCGTGGGCGTCACCCGCGAGCACGGTCACGGCCGGGTCGAGATCGACGCCGCGGGCAACCCGGTGGTCCACTACCCGATCGCCGATGAGGACGATCGACGGACGCTGAAGCTCGCGGTCGAGCAGCTCGTGCGCGTGCACGAGGCGGCCGGCGCGCGCGAGATCGTCGCCGGGGGCATCAAGACCCCCGACTGGGCCCGGGGCGACGACCTCGAGGCCTACATCGAGGGGCTCAACGGGCTCGCGATCGTGCCGCGCGAGTACGTGACCTTCTCGGCCCATCAGATGGGCAGCTGTCGCATGGGCCGCGACCCGCAGACCTCGGTCGCGAACCCGTGGGGCGAGCTCCATGACGCGCCGGGCGTCTGGATCGGCGACGCGAGCGCGTTCCCGAGCGCCTCGGGCACCAACCCGATGGCGACGATCATGGCCCTGGCGCGCCGCACCGCGCACGCGATCGCCGCCGCCTCAGATTCCTAGGGCACCGTGAACGCCGCGCCCGACGGCAAGCTCACGGTCGCGGTGACCGGGCCGACCGGCGACGTCGGCCGCGCCGCTGTCCGGGCGCTCGAGGCGCGGCCGGAGGTGGGGGAGATCATCGGGATGGCGCGGCGGCCGTTCGACCCGGCCGAGCACGGGTGGCAGCGGACCACCTACCGTCGCGGCGACATCGTCGACCGCGACGCGGTGGAGGGCCTCGTCGCCGACGCCGACGTCGTGGTCCACCTCGCGTTCATCATCTTCGGCGACCACGACGAGGCCCACAAGGTGAACCTCGAGGGCTCGCGCAACGTCTTCGAGGCGGCCGCGGCCTCGTCGGCCTCCCGACTCGTCTACACGTCCTCGGTCGCCGCGTACGGCTTCGATGGGACGGACCGCGGTTGGCTCACGGAGGACATGTCCGCGGCGGGGACCAAGGGCTTCTACTACTCCGCCCACAAGGCCGAGCTCGAGGGGCTGCTGGCGGGATCGCTCGCCTCGTCCTCAACCGAGGCCTACGTGTTCCGCCCATGCATCGTCGCCGGCGCCGACGCGCCGACCCTGATCGGCATGCTCACCACCGGCAATCGGCTGACGGCCGCGCTCGGACCGCTGCGGCGGGGGCTCGAACGGCTCCCGGTGGTGCGGCCGGTGCTGCCCGACACCGGCGTCCCGTTTCAGCTCGTCCACCACGACGACGTCGCAGCCGCGATCGCGGCGGCGGTGGCGGGGGAGGGCGAGCCCGGGGTCTACAACCTCGCTGCCCCCGACGAGGTCACCACCGCCGACCTCGCCCGCGAGCTCGGCTGGGCCACCGTCCCCGTGCCGAAGGCGGCCGTCGCGGCCGTCGCCGCGGCGATCGACCGCGCGCCGCTGACCCCGTCGATCGCCGAGTGGATCAACGCCTTTCGCACGCCCGTGCTCATGGACAGCTCCAAGGCCGAGCACGAGCTCGGGCTCGGCGGCTGGCGCTCGGCCGCCGAGACGCTCACCGAGACCGTCGCGGCCGCGCGCGAGAGCGGCCGGCTCTAGACCGCGCCCGGACCCGCAGGTAGGTTCCCCGTCGTGATCGGGCTCAGGGGAGCCGTCGCGGTGGTCGCCGTCGCCGTCGCCGGCACGGGCGTCGCGGCGGACCGGGCGGAGGCCACGGGCCCGCAACGTGCGCTCGTCCAGACCTACTCGCCGATCACGATGCTGCGCGAGCAGGACGACCCGCCGTGCGACAACGACCGCGAGCAGTTCGAGCCGACGACCGTCAACACGGTGCTCGGCAACCCGCGGGTGGTGTTGGTGCCGCCCGCCGGCAGCGGCGAGGACAAGATCGAGGCGCCCACCGCGGCCGACGTCGCCGGTAAGGGCGACGGCTATCACCTCGACCTGCCGGGAGACCCGTTGACCCCGGGCTGCACCTACGCGCGCGATTTCGCCGAGCTGGTCCAGTCCGGCGAGGCGCCCCCGCTGACCTACGCCCACATCCGCCGCCGTCCGGAGGCCGAGCGGGTGGTGGTCCAGTACTGGTTCTTCTACTACTTCAACCAGTTCAACGACCTGCACGAGTCCGACTGGGAGGGGATGCAGCTGATCTTCGACGCGACCACCGCGTCGGAGGCGCTCGAGGCCGGGCCCTCGGAGGTCGGCCTGTTCCAGCACGGCGGCGGCGAGCGGGCGAACTGGGACGACGAGAAGGTCCGCAAGGACGGCGAGCACCCGATCGTCTACCCGGCCGCGGGCTCGCACGCGACCTTTTACGAGGACGCGATCTACATCGAGAACGGGCGCCGGGGCTCCGGGGTCGGCTGCGACAACGCGAGCGAGCCGCTGCGCCGTGTGGTCCCGCGCCCGGTCATCGTCCCGACGCACCCACGGCCCGGCTCGCGCTTTCAGTGGCTGACCTACGAGGGCCGGTGGGGCCAGCGGGAGTACGGGTTCAACAACGGCCCGACCGGCCCGAACACCAAGCTGCAGTGGCTGCGCCCGCTGATCACGCAGCAGACCCTGCGCGAGTCGAGCGCGGTGCTGCCCGGCAACGGGATCGCCGGACCGACGATCACGAGCGTCTTCTGCGGCGCGATCGCCCAGCTCTCGACGCTCATCAACCTCGCCGCCCGCACCCCCGTCGGCGCCGCCCTGCTGGTGCTCGGGATCCTGCTCGCGATCGTCGTCCCCCTGACCCTCACCCGGTGGCGTCCCGGTCGAGCTCGAGCCGCTCCGGGCCGAGCGCACCTTCGGCCAGATGGTCCGCGCCGCGCGGCAGTTATACGGGCGTCACTGGCTGACGCTGGTGCCACTCGGGCTGACCGCGGTGGTGATCATCGCGGCCCTCGACGGGGCGATTCTCGGGCTCTCCGAGCTGATCGGCAAGGGGATCGGCGACGTCCTCGGGGTGGGGACCGTGCGCTTTGAGCTCAAGGGCTCGCTACTCAGCACCGGCACCGTGGGGGCGACGATCGTCTCCGCGGCGGTGATCGTCTTCGTCCGCGAGCTCGACCGCAGCGGCCACGACCCCGGCCCGTTCGGCGCCTACCAAGGGCTGCGGTCACGCTTCTGGCGGGTGCTGGGCGCGCAGCTGCTGGTCGCGCTGGCGACGATCGCGCTGGCGATCACAATCGTCGGCCTGCCGATCGCGATCTGGAAGTACATCGAGTGGCAGTTCGTCCAGCAGCAGGTGCTGTTCGAGGACAAGGGCATCCGCGACGCGTTCCGCGGCAGCACCCGGCTGGTGCGCGGCCACTGGTTCTACACCCTTCGGGTCGCCGGCTTTCTGTGGCTGCTGAGCATCGTCGCCGGGCCGGCGCTCGGGCTCGCCCTCGTGTTCACCGACGTCCCGCTGTGGACGATCAACCTGCTCGGCTCGATCGTCTTCGCGCTCCTGATTCCCTACGTGGCGATCGCGCGGACGCTGCTCTACTTCGACCTGCGGGCGCACGGCGAGCTCGCCGAGGCCGCGACGGCCCCGCCCGGGCCCGAGCTGCGGCCCGCGACCTAGACGTTCTAGGACGTCGCCCGCGGGGCGGTGACGAACGCGAACCAGATCTCGCTCAGGGTCTGGGTCGCAACGTCCGACGAGACTCGGGCCTCGTGGCCGAAGGCGTCGACGAGGTAGCCCTCGGTGAGCCGGTTCAGCGCCCGCGCCGACTCGGCAACGTCAGCCGGCGGATTGCCGAGCTGCTCGGTGGCGCGCTCGAGCAGCTCGGCGACGAGCTCGTCGAAGCGCTCGCGCAGCGGCGCGAGTCCGCCGCGACCACGGGATCACCGGCGGCGGCGTCGATCACGGCGCGTAGCAACGGGCCGTGGCGGCTGTAGACGTCCACCGTCACCTCGATCGCCTCCATCATCACCGCCGGGTCGGGAACCTGGCGGTCGGGCTCCGCGAGCCTCGCCTCGGCGAGTCGGACCTGAGTCTCGTAGAGCTCGTCGAGGGCCTCCTCGGCGACGTCGAGCAACAGGTCGCCGAGGTCGTCGAAGTGGCGGTAGAAGAGCGTCCGCCCGATTCCGGCGCGCTCCATGATCTCGCCGACGTTGAGCTCGGCGTACGAGCGCTCGCGCACCAGCTCGGCCGCCGCGTCGACGATCTGCCGCCGCGTCCGCTCGCGCGTCTGGCGGCGCTTCGAGCGGACGGATGTCGGCTTTGTCTCGGCCACCGTTGACACAGTGTGACACATTGTGTTACGGTCGGTGTCATGAACGCAAGCAAGCGTCGCCCCCGCCGCCTGATGATCCTCGTCGCGTCGCTCGCCGCCCTCGGCCTGTTGTTCGCGGCGCCGGCGCTCGGCGCGGGCCAATACCCGACCGTGTTCACCAAGTTCAAGTACGAGCTCAAGGGGGGGAAGGCCGAGTTCATCGGCAAGATCGACTCCTCCAAGGGCGCCTGTGTGCAGGGCCGCAAGGTGGTGTTGTTTCGCAAGCACAACGGCAAGCAGAAGAAGCTCGGCGGCGACCACACGAATTCGAAGGGCAAGGTCGTAATCGACCTCGGCTCCGGGCCGCCGAAGGACGGGAGCTACCACGCCGAGGCCAAGAAGGCGAAGGTCGGCAGCTCGAGCCAGAACACGTGCCTCGCACGCACGTCGCCGACGGTGAAGTTGAGCTGATCGAGATGACGCTCGCGGGCGACAGCCGCGGCCAGAGGTAGGTTCAGCCGAGCATGGATGCTTTCAGGACCCCGGACGAGCGGTTCGAGGACCTGCGGGGCTTCGACTACGAGCCCCGGTACCGCGAGGTTGACGGCCTGCGGCTCGCCCACATCGACGAGGGTGAGGGCACGCCGGTGGTCTTCGTCCACGGGGAGCCGACCTGGTCGTATCTTTGGCGCAAGGTGATCCCGCCGGTGCTCGAGGCCGGCCACCGCTGCGTCGCGCCCGACCACGCGGGCTTCGGGCGCTCCGACAAGCCCACCGACCTGGACTGGTACTCCTACGACCGCCACTACGAGCTCTTCGCCGACCTGCTCGAGCGCCTCGACCTGCGCGACGCGACGGTCGTCGTCCACGACTGGGGCGGGCCGATCGGCCTCCGCGCCGCGGTCGACATGCCGGACCGCGTGGCGCGCATGGTGGTGATGGACACCGGGCTGTTCACGGGCGAGCAGCCGATGTCGGACGCCTGGAAGACATTTCGCGACTTCGTCGAGCGCACCGATGACCTGCCGATCGGGATGCTGGTGACCAACGCGACCGCGCGCGGGATGGACGCGGCGGTCACGGCCGCCTACGAGGCGCCGTTCCCGGGTCCCGAGGCAAAGGCCGGCGCCCGCGCGTTCCCGCTGATGCTCCCGACCAGCCCCGAGATGCCGGGCGCGGCGGCGGGCAAGCGCGTGCTCGAGGCGCTGCGAACGGACGCCCGCCCGAAGCTCCACCTGTGGGCCGACGCCGACCCGATCATCCCGTTCCGGGTCGGCGAGCGGTTCGCGGCGGCGATCAACGGCGCCCCGCCGGAGAAGATTGAGAACGCCTCGCACTTCCTGCAGGAGGACGCCGGGGAAGAGATCGGCCGGCGGATCGCCGCCTGGCTCGCAGACACGGAGGTGACCGCATGACCGGCCCGCTCTACGCCCTCGGAGGCTTCTGCGCGCGGCACGCGAAGATCGTCTTCCCGCTCTGGATCCTGATCGTGATCGGGATCTCGCTCGGCGCGAAGGCGACGGGGAGCCCGACCTCCGACGACACGACGATCCCCGGCTCGGACTCGACCCGGGCCACCGACCTGCTCGAGGACAAGCTGCCGTCGCAGGCCAACGGCTCGGTGCCGATCGTGATCGAGTCGACGGGCGGCAAGCTCACGTCGGGCGCCAACAAGACCGCGGTCCAGAAGACGGTCGACGACCTGAAGGCGAACCAGTACGTCCGCTCGGTGCTCAACCCGCTCAACAAGCAGAACAAGAGCTCGCTCGCAGAGCATCAGACCCTCGGGATCATCAGCGTCAACCTCACGCTCGGCAGCGGCGATCTCGACGACGAGGCGGCGGAGTCGGTCTTCGACGCGACCAAGCCCGCCAGCGACGCCGGCCTCGAGGTCTCGGCGGGTGGCTACCTCGGTGCCCAGCTCTCCTCGCCGAGCACCAGGCTGAGCGAGATCGTCGGCATCGTCGCCGCGATGATCGTGCTCGTCTTCGTGCTGGGGACGGTGCTGTCGATGGTGATGCCGATCCTCACCGCGCTCGCCGGCGTCTTCTCCGGCCTCGCGCTGATCGGCGTGCTCGGCGCAGCGCTCGTGGTCCCGTCGATCGCGCCGACGCTGGCGATCATGCTCGGGCTCGGCGTCGGGGTCGACTACTCGCTGTTCATCGTCAGCCGCTACCGGGCGCTGTTCGACGGCGGCATGGAATACAAGGAGGCGGTCGCCCGCGCCGTGGCGACCTCCGGCGGGGCGGTCCTGTTCGCCGGCAGCACCGTCGTGATCTCGCTCCTCTGCCTGTACTTCGGCGGCATCCCGCAGGTCCAGGAGCTGGGCTACTCGGCGGCGATCGCGGTCGCGGTGGTGATCGTCGCCTCGCTGACGATGCTCCCGGCCGGGCTCAGCCTGCTCGGCCCGCACATCAACGCGCTCCGCGTCCGCAAGCACGTCCCGGAGGAGGGCGAGATCGACCCCGAGCACCCGAACGGGTGGGCCCGCTGGGCGCAGGGGATCGGCCGTCACCCGGTGATCGCGGCCGTGGTCGGGATCCTGGTCCTGCTGGTGCTCGCGATCCCGGTCACCCAGATCAATCTGGGCGCGCAGGACAACGGCCAGATGCCGACCTCGACCACGATCCGCCAGTCCTACGACGCGCTCACCAAGGGCTTCGGCGTCGGTTACAACGGGCCGCTGCTGGTCGCCGTCGACATGAAGCCGCCGGCGCACAACGACCAGAAGTCGCTCAACCAGCTCAACCAGCAGATCAACCAACAACAGCAGAAGGCCCAGCAGCAGGCCCAGCAGCAGATCACCCAGCTGACCCAGCAGTACACCCAGCAGCTGGTCGCCGAGGGCGTTCCCGAGGAGGAGGCCCAGCAGCAGGCCCAGCAGGAGGCGACCCAGCAGGTCGAGTCTCAGCCTCCGACCAAGCACCAGCAGCAACAGCAGCAACAGGCGCAGCAGCAGAAGAAGTTCCTGAAGTCGCCGGAGTCCGACCCGCGGCTGGTGAAGCTGCAGAAGAAGATCTCGAAGGCGCCCGACGTCAACGCGGTCTCGTCGGCGACGCTGAACAACGCCGGCACGGCCGCGGCCTTCTCCGCGATCCCGAACTCGGCGCCCTCGGCCGAGCGCACCGAGGCGCTCGTCGAGGTCCTGCGCGATGAGGTCGTCCCGAAGGCGCTCAAGGGCACCCAGGTGGTCGCCTACATCGGCGGCACCACCGCCGGCAACATCGACCTGGCGCAGAAGATCGGCGACGAGCTCCCGCTGGTGATCCTGATCATCGTCGCGCTCAGCTACCTGCTGTTGACGCTCGCCTTCCGGACGATGGTGGTCCCGGCGCTCGCGGCGGCGATGAACCTGCTCGCGGTCGCGGCCGCCTACGGGATCCTGGTGGCGATCTTCCAGGAGGGCTGGGGCGTGGAGCTGTTGGGGCTCGACCATGCGATCCCGATCGTCAGCTTCGTGCCGCTGATGATGTTCGCGATCCTGTTCGGCCTCTCCACCGACTACACGGTGTTCCTGCTGACCCGGGTCTCCGAGGAGAACGAGCTCCACGGCGACCACCGCCGGGCGATCGTCAGCGGCCTCGGGCGCGCGATCCGCGTGATCATCGCCGCCGCCTCGATCATGATCCTGGTCTTCTCCAGCTTCATCATCAGTGGCGACCCGACGGTGAAGCAGTTCGGGGTGGGGCTCGCCGCGGCGGTCGCGGTCGACGCGATCATCGTCACCCTGATCCTGCCCGCGCTGATGCTGCTGGTCGGTAAGGGGACCTGGTACCTGCCCGGTTGGGTCCAGCGCCACATGCCGCGGCTCGGGATCGAGGGCGAGGAGTACTTCGACCGCCGCGACGCCGAGGCGAAGGCCAAAGCGGCGCCCAGCCCGAGCCCGAGCCGACGCCTACAACCTGACGACCACCGCGCTTGTGATCATCTCGGCCAGATGCCCGGTCGGGATGCCACCCACGCTGCCACCGCCGGAGGTGACCTCCACCCGGCCGTTCTGGCTGGTGAGCTCCATGTCCATGTCCACCGGGACCTCGGTGTCCGAGGGGCCGAAGAACTGGTCGAAGATCGTCCCGATCAGGCTCGTCCCCGGCAGGTCGACGTTGTCGAGGCCGTAATCGACCAGCTCGGCCGGGGTCGTCTGGCCCCCGAGGGCGAGGTGGTACGGACCGGGGCCGTCGCGGCTGAGTTCGAAGCGGCTGATGTTCAGCGGGCCGGCCTTCGAGTTGGTGATCGATACGTCGACGATCGAGAAGCCGTCGAGGCGATCGAACACGGACTCGCCCGGCCGCAGGTCGAGATCGAGGTCCTTGGCGCTCACCTGGAAGCGCTCGCCGTCGCCGAACAGCAGGCGCGCCGCCGGCACCGCCCCCAGCGTCACATCCGCGGTCCCGCCCCCTTCGGTGAGCCGGTCTTCGATCTTGCGCTCGCCAAAGCTCGGGACGAGCAACTGGCTCACGACCAGACCGAAAACGAACACTCCGACGGCGATCCTTGCCCAGCGAAGCATCCAGAGAGCTTAGGAGACGGCTGGCGCGAATCTCGATCGTGGACTACATTCCGGCGACGGGCATGGAAGCAGCACAGGGCCTGAGCGCGGGGGGCCGGTCAGGCCGCGGGAGGAACACCGGGAGCATTGCGCTCGCCGTCATCGGCGCGATCCTCGCCGTGATCGGGACGCTGCTGCTCTACGTCCGGCTGGAGATCATCGATCCGGATGCGTTCGCGGATCATGCGGTCGAGGCGCTCAAGGACGACCAGGTCCGCGACGTGGTCTCGACCGAGATCGTCGTGCAGCTGATCGAGCGGGGCTCGCCGGACCTGGTCGCCGGCCGACCGCTGCTCGAGCAGGTGGTGGGGACCGTGCTCGGCGCCGGGCCGTTCGAGGAGGTGTTCCGCACCGCGGCCCGCGAGTCGAACCGGCTGCTGTTCGACAAGAACAAGGAGAACGTGGCCTTCGACGTCTCCGACGGGCTCAAGATCGTGCGCTTCGCGCTCCAATCGATCAACCCGAAGCTCGCCGACGACCTGCCGAAGGGCATCGATCTGGCGTTGCTGAAGCTCAAGCAGCGCGACTTCGCCAAGAGCTCCCTGGAGGTCGCCGACCACATCCGCTGGCTCGGGATCGTCGCCCCGGTGATCGCCTTCCTCGTGCTCCTCGGGTCGGTCCTCCTCGCGCGCGACCGGCGCGTGGGCATCCTGCGAGCCGCGCTGGCGGTCGGCGCGGCGGGCGCCGCGATCGCGATCGTCTACCTCATCCTGCGCGCGCGGATCCTCGCGGGGGTGATCGGCAGCGAGGAGCTCACCGACACGGACGTCCGCGGGGCCGTGGGCGGGGATCCTCGACGCCTTCGTCGGCCCCCTGTTCATCTGGGGTCTGGTGCTCGGGCTCGTCGGGCTGGTGATCGCCGGCGCCGCCGCGGCGCTCGACCCGGATCGAACGACCGACCCGGTGATGCGGGCGCAGCGCGTGATCATGCGCCGGCCGGCGAGCACGCTCGGGCGGTTCGCGCGGGGTCTGGCGGCGATCGTCGCCGGGTTCATCTTCGCGCTGGACTGGCAGTTCGCGTTCAGCGTCGTGGGGCTCTTGTTCGGCGCCTGGCTCATCTACTTCGGCGCCGGGGAGCTGTTGCTCCTGATCAGTCCCGGGCAGGCGACCACGGAGCAGGAGCAGGCCACGGTGCGGCGGCGAACGTTCCGGCGCACGATCGTCGCCGTGGTCGCGGGGCTCGCCGTCCTGGTCGTGGCGGTGGTCGTGCTCACCGCGGGCCCAGGCCCGCGCGACAAGGCCGTTGCCAGCCTCTCCAACGGCTGCAATGGCTCGCCGGCGCTGTGCTCGCACCGGCTCAACGAGGTGGTGTTCGCCGGTACCCACAACTCCTTCTCCGCGGCCGATGACCCCGGCTGGTTCATCGCCAACCAGCGTCACGACATCGCCCAGCAGCTCCAGGACGGCATCCGCCTGTTCCTCATCGATCCGCATTGGGGGATCGAGGGCGCCGACGGCCGGGTGAAGACCGACTTCAAGGCGGAGGGTCGCGACCGCAACAAGGTCGTCAAGGCCCTGCCCCCCGAGACCCTCGCTGCGGCCGAGCGACTTGCCGGCCGGGTCGGGATCCGCTCCTCGGGCGAGGGCCAGAAGCAGGTCTACCTGTGCCACACGGTCTGTGAGCTGGGGGCCACGAAGATGGTGGACTCGCTCAACGACATTCGCGAGTTCCTCGACCAGAACCCCGGCGAGGTCGTGATCGTGTTCATCGAGCCCTACGTCTCGCCGGAGGACATCGAACGCGTCTTCAAGGAGGCCGGCGACCTCGATCAGCAGGCGGCGGTGCTCGACCGCAACGCGCCGCTGCCGACCCTCGGCCAGCTGGTGCGGGAGAACAAGCGGCTGATCGTGTTCACCGAGCACGACGCGGACGGGAGCGTGCCGTGGTACCTGGACGGGTTCTCGTTCATCCAGGACACGCCCCTGGGGGTGACCAAGCCCGAGGAGCTCAGCTGCAAGCTCAACCGTGGCACTCGCGACAGCCCGCTGCTGATGCTCAACCAGTGGGCCGACCTGTTCCCGCCGCGGCGGGCCGCGAACGTGCCGTTCCAGACGCGCAAGGAGCTCCTCACCCACGCGCATGAGTGCGCGCGCAAGCGGGGCCTGCCGGTAAACATGATCGCCGTCGATCACTACGACGTCGGCGACCTGATCCCCTCGGTCGAGGAGCTCAACCGTGAGAGGATCCAAGCGAGGAACAGGGCGTTGAGGACAGGGAGACAATGAGGATCCTCTACGGAGTCAACGGCGAGGGCATGGGCCACGCGACGCGGTCGCGGGTCGTGATCGACGCGTTGATCGAAAACCACGACGTGCGCGTGGTCTCCTCGGGCAACGCCTACAAGTTCCTCGGCGAGGCGCTGCCGTACGTCGATGAGGTCTTCGGCCTCAGCTTCGCGATGGAGGAGGGCCAGATCCGCCGCTGGGCGACGGTGGTCGAGAACGTGCGCTCGCTGGGCCACGAGCTGCCGAGCACGGTCCGCGAGTGGTTGACGCGCACGCGCGAGTGGCGCCCCGACGTCGTGATCACCGACTTCGAGCCGCTCAGCGCCGCGTACTCGCGCTGGAGCCGGACGCCGCTGGTCGCGGTCGACAACATCAACATGCTCGACCGCTGCCACCACGACGCCGAGATCATCGGCGCCGAGCGCGAGGACTTCAGGATCGCCAAGACCGTGACCCACTCGATGGTGCCCGGGGCGCTCGAGTACGTGGTCACCACGTTCTTCGAGCCGCCGATCTCGCGCGCCTGCACGACGCTGGTGCCGCCGATCGTCCGGCCGGAGATCGAGGCGGCGACGAGCGAGCGCGGCGAGCACCTCGTGGTGTACGCGAGCGGTGACCCGAAGCTGATGGACGCCCTGCGCTCGACCGCGATCCCCTGTCGCGTCTACGGGATGCGGGGCGGCCCGGAGGCCGACCAGGTCGACGGCAATCTCGAGTATCGCCCGCGGTCGGGCGACGGGTTCGTCGAGGACCTGCGCACGGCGCGGGGGGTGGTCACCGGCGGCGGTTTCTCGCTGCTCAGCGAGGCCGTCTACCTCGGCAAGCCGGTGCTCTCGATCCCATTGCGGGGACAGTTCGAGCAATTGATGAACGCGCGCTATCTGGAGCGCGATGGATACGGCCTCTGCGCCGAGGAGGTGGACGAGCGGGTGATGGAGCGTTTCCTCGAGGGGCTCGACGGGTTCGAGCAGGCCCTGTCCGGCTACACGCAGGACGGCAACGCCGTTGCGCTGGAGACGGTCGAGCGGCTCGCGTTGGCAGCGGCCGATGCCGATCGCAAGACCGTGCGCCGCGGCCGTCGCGCCGCCCGGAGGCGCGCGTGAACCGCGCCGCCGCGGGTCTCGGAGCGGTCGCCGCCGGTGGCGCCGGCTTTGCGATCTGGTGCGGTCAATACCCGACCGCCCAGGTCTTCGGCCCGACGATCTGCCGCGGAGCCAAGGACCGCAAGCGCCTCGCGCTGACCTACGACGACGGCCCGAACCCCCGCATCACGCCGAAGCTGATGGAGCTCCTCGACAGCTATGGCGCGAAGGCGACCTTCTTCTCGATCGGCATGTGGGCCGAGCGCGAGCCGGAGCTGCTGCGCGAGGTGAAAGCGGCCGGGCATGCCGTCGGCAACCACACCCACACTCACCCGAGGATGCCGTTCAAGACGATTCCCCAGATCCACGACGAGCTCGCCCGCTGCCGAGCCGCGGTTGAGGCGGCCGGGGTCGAGTTCTCGACCGTCGACGGCGCGGCGCTCATGCGTCCTCCGTACGGCAGCCGCCGGCCGGCGACGCTGCGAACGCTGCGCGAGGATGGCTACGTGCCGGTGACCTGGTCGATCACCTGCTACGACTGGCGCCGGACCGCCACCGAGGACAAGATCGCCCGCCGGGCCGCGAAGTCCAGCGAGGGCGACGTGATCCTCCTGCACGACGGCTCCAACGAGGAGCCGGCGGCGGATCGCTCGCACTCGGTGGCCGCGACCGAGGACACGCTGCGCAAGTACACCGCCGAGGGCTATGAGTTCGTGACCATCCCGGAGCTCGTCGACGCCGCATGATCCCGGTCGCGAATTTCATCACCAACTTCTGGGAGGACCAGCTGGTCGCCCACGACCGGCAGTGGCTGTTTTTGGTGCTCGCCGGGCTGGTGGTCTCGTTCGGCTTCATCAGGCTCTCGACCAGGTTGATGCGAAGCCCGAAGGTTCCCTGGTGGCCTGGGAGCGTGGTCTCCGAGGGCGGCGTCCACGTCCACCACCTCGTGTTCGGGATCGTGCTGATGATGCTCGCCGGGACGATCAGCTTCGCCGGGTTCGCGGTCAGCCCGATCTACGAGATCTGCGCGTTCGGGTTCGGCGTCGGGATCGGGCTGACGATCGACGAGTTCGCGCTCTGGCTGTACCTCGACGACGTCTACTGGGCGAAGGAGGGGCGGATCACGATCGATGCGACCGTGATCGCGGTGGCGTTCCTGGGACTGGTGCTGATCGGCACGCGGCCGTTCGACATCGACACCGACAGCACCGCGACCGTGATCGCCTCGGTGGTCGGCATCCTGCTCGCGCTGAGCTGGGTGGTCATCGCGATGCTGAAGGGGCGGATCCTGCACGCCGCCCTCGGCTTCTTCCTCTTCCCGTTCTCCCTCTACGCCTCGTGTCGGATCGGCAAGCCGACCTCGTGGTGGGCAAAGCGCTTCTACGGCGAGCGGAATCCGAAGAAGCAAGCGAAGGCCGAGGAGCGATTCGCCGCCGACCGGCGCACGGAGCGGTTCAAGGAGGCGATGCGCGACGCGATCGGCGGCTCGCCCGAGGAGGTCTACCTCGCGAAGATCGAGACCCACGAGGCAAAGTCAGACGCGCCCGTCTCGTAGCTGGAAGAAGGCGATCACCACCGCCAGCGCGTAGAACGGCGTCGTCAGCATGTCGGCCAGGACGGCGCTCGCCCAGTCGACGAAGAAGCCTGAGTGGATCCCCAGCAACTCCTTCGACTGCACCGCGCTGGACAGCACGTCGTCGAGGAGCAGCAGGGGGACCACCAGTAACAGGACCCGCATCGTGTTGCCCTTTACGAGCTGGCGGCTGCGGCGAAAGCCGTCGAAGAGCCTGCGCCCCTCGAGCTCGATCACCGGCGCGATCAGCGCGAACCAGCCGAGCACGAGCAGACCCGGGATCACGAACAGGATCAGGCCGAAGGCCGTGCCGAGGGCGAGCAGGACGTCAGCCGCCGCGAGACGCAGGTACGGCAGGTGGCGGGCGATGTCTCGCAGCGAGCGGTGCTCGCGCTTGCGGACCGAGAACACCACGGCCGCCACGATGCCCGTGTAGAGGACGTCGCCGAGAAGCGCGACCACGGCGTGCGTGGTCGCAGCGGCGACCAGGAGGCCGACCCGGCCGGCGTCGACGTCGTTGTCGAGCTCCGACAGGGGCTCCTGGATGTGGTCGTCGAGCACGTCGACGAGCCCCAGTGGAATGAAGATCAGCAGCCCGGCCGCGAAGAAGATGCCCGGGCGAGTGCGCAACGTCCGCCACGCCTCGGCGATGACGTGCCTGAGCCTCAGGTGTTCGCGGCGCTCCCCGGCGAAGATCGCGCGATCCTACTCATGGCCCTGGCGCAGCTCGAAGAAGAGGATCACCACGGCGAGCGCGAACAGTGGCGCCGTGAGCACGTTGGCCAGCACCCCGCCGGCCCACTCGCCAAGGAAGCCCTCGCCGAGCGTCCACACGGCCCCGGATTCGATGTACACCGCGATCGCCTCGGAGATCAGCGCCACCGGGACGACGATCGCGAACACGAACCAGAAGTGACCGCGCACGAGCTCGCGGCTGCGCCGGAAGGCCGCCCTGATCCCGGTTCGCTCGACCTCGATCACCGGCGCCACGAGCGCAAACCAGGCCAGCGCCGCGAGCCCCGGTAGGACCAACAGCAACAGGCCGATCACGACCAGCAGCCCGAGCAGCAGGTCGGCGCCGAGCAGCCGCAGGACGGGCAGGTGGGCCAGCACCTCGCGCAGCGAACGCCGCCGGCCCTCGCGCCCGTCGACGACGACGGCGGCGACGACGCCGGCGTAGAGGATGTCGCCGAGCAACGCCCCCGAGCCCAGCAGAACCACGGTGACCGCGGTCTGGATCACGTGGCCGATGTCGGCGTCGCCCTCGTTGAGATGGTCCTGCAGCTCCGCGCTGAGCACCTCGAGCAGCCCGACCGGGATGAAGATGATCACCCCGGCCCCCACCAACAGCAGCCAGCGCGACCGCAGGGTCACCCAGGCCTGGGCGAGCACGGAGCGAAAACGCGGCGGCTCGGAGGGTGCGGGCGCCTCGATCGGCGGATCCTAGCCTCGGGCGATTAGGCTGCGGGCGCTGTGACCGGTCCGGAGGCGCGCGGGTGAGCGACCACGAGGCGAGGGTGCTGGCGATCGATGCCGGCGGAACGATGACTGACACGTTCATCGTCGACGGCTCGGGCTCGTTCGTGGTCGGCAAGGCCCAGACGACGCCCGACGACGAGTCGGTCGGCTTCATGGAGTCCGCGCGTGACGCCCTTGCCCAGTGGGACTCGACCCCGGCCGAGTCGTTCGGGGCCATCGCCTCCGGGATCTACTCGGGCACCGCGATGCTCAACCGCCTGCTCTCGCGAACGGGGCGGCGGATCGGCGCGATCGTCACCGCCGGTCAGGAGGACTACCTGCGGATCGAGCGCGGCATCCAGACCTACCTCGGCTTCTCCTACTCCGACCGCCTGCACCTGGCGACCCACTTCCACAACGAGCCGATCGTCGAGCGCGAGTTGGTCAAGGGGGTGCGCGGGCGGATCGATGTGCTCGGCGCCGAAGTTCTGCCGCTGCGCGAGGCCGACGCGCGCGCGGCCGCCGCCGAGCTGCTCGACGCCGAGGTCGAGGGGATCTGCGTCTGCCTGCTGTTCGGCTACCGCAACGCCGAGCACGAGATTCGGGTGGGAGAGATCCTGGAGGAAGCCAAGCGCGAGCGCGGGCTCGACGACGTGCCCGTATATCTCGCCTCCGAGCTCTACCCGCTGCGTCGCGACCTGCCGCGTCTCAACTCGACCCTGGTCGAGGCCTACGCCGCCGAGCCGTCGCGGGGGACCATGCAGAGCGTCCGCGACGAGACCAAGCGCGCCGGCGCCGGGTTTGAGCTGCGGGTGATGGCCTCGCACGGCGGGACGATCTCGATCGAGGCGCGGGAGCTGGCGACGACCCTGGTCTCGGGCCCGATCGGCGGCGTCGTCGGCGGCCAGGCGCTCGCCCGTCGAATGGGGCTCGCGAACGTGCTCTGCACCGACATCGGCGGCACGTCCTTCGATATCGCGCTGATCACCGACGGGCGCTTCGAGATCACGCCGACCCCCGACATCGCCCGCTTCCTGCTCAACATGCCGCTGGTCAAGATCGACTCGATCGGCGCCGGCACCGGGTCGTTCGTGCGCGTGAACCCGAACTCGAACCGGCCGGAGCTCGGTCCCGACTCGGCGGGCTCGCGCATCGGCGTGAGCTGGCCCGAGGGCGAGGTGGACACCGTCTCGGTCACCGACCTCAACGTCGTGCTCGGCCGCGTCAACCCGGACTACTTCCTCGGCGGCGACATCACCCTCGACCCCGAGCGCGCGCGGGCCGAGGTCGAGCGCCAGGTCGCCGAGCCGCTCGGCCTTGGGGTCGAGGACGCCGCTGCGGGGGTGATCGAGCTGTTCGAGCAGACGCTGCGCAACGAGGCCATCGGCCGCATCCTCGGCAAGGGCTATTCGCCGGCCGACTACGCGCTGCTCTGTTACGGCGGCGGCGGGCCCCTGCACGTCGGCGGCTACACCGAGGGCGTCGCCTACCGCGACATCCTGATCCCAGCCTGGGCGGCCGGATTCTCGGCCTACGGGTGCGCCTGCGCCGACTTCGAGTACCGCTACGACCAGACGATCGACATGCCGATCCTGCCGACCGCGGACGACATGGAGAAGGCCGGGATCGGGTTCATGGTCACAGGCGCCTGGCAGGCGCTCGAGGATCGGGTCGCGGCCGAGTTCGCCAAGTCCGGGCTCGAGCGCGACCGAATCGCCTTCCGCCACTCGGTGCGGATGCAGTACTACGGCCAGCTCAACGACATCGAGATCGACTCCCCCCGGATGGAGATGGAGGAGGGCGAGCATGTCGACGAGCTGATCGACGTCTTCGAGCAGGCCTACTCCAAGGTGTACGCGCGCTCAGCCCGTTCGCCCGAGCTCGGCTACCTGATCACCCAGGCGATCGTCCACGGCGCGGTGGAGGTCGAGAAGCCCGCCCTGCCGGAGCTGGAGGAGACGGCCGGGGAGCCGCCGGTCGCGGCGACGCGGACGGTGCGCTGGCGCGACGGCGACGCGGAGACCTCGATCGTCCGCCTCGAACGGGTTCAGGCCGGTCACGAGATCCCCGGCCCGGCGATCATCGAGCACTCGGCGACGACCTTCGCGATCCCACCCGGCCGCACCGCCCGGCTGGACGGCCACCAGATCTTTCACCTGAGCGCGGGCTGAGCGCTACTTGAGCCCGACGACCATCGCGTCCGGGCCGAGGAGGGGCTCGACGTAGCTGTCCCGGAAGCCGGCCTCGGCCATCCAGCCGCGGCAGTCGGCCCCGGTGTAGTCGAAGCCGCCGGGGGTCTCGATCAGCATGTTGAGGCTCATCAGGAGCCCGAAGGCGTTCTCGCGGCGATCGTCGTCGATGAGCGCGTCGTAGACGATCAGCGCCCCGCCCTCGGGGAGCGCGTCGTGGGCCTTCCGAAGCAGGACCAGCTTCTGCTCGAGGTCCCAGTCGTGCAGGATGCGCCCCATCACCAGCACGTCCGCGCTCGGCAGCGGGTCGGCGAAGAAGTCGCCGGGGGTGAACGAGAGCCGGTCGCCGAGTCCGAGGCCGTCGACATAGGCGTCGAACAGCGGTTCGAGCGGGGGCAGGTCGAAGCCGCCGCCGGTGAGGTGCCCGTGCGCGAGCGCGATCCCCGCGGGCAGGGCACCCTGGGCGCAGCCGACGTCGATCACGCTCCCGTGATCGGCCCAGGGGAACTTCGCTGCCATCGCCTGGGCGATGCCGGCGCTGACGGAGCTCATCGCCGCCGCGAACTGCGCCAGGCGGTCCGGGTCGGCATAGAGGGCCGCGAAGAAGTCGCCGCCGGCCTTCGCCTCGTTCTGCGGCTGACCCGTCCGCAGGCCGTCGGTCAGCGAACCCCAGAACGGATACAGCCGCGCGTTGCTCATCTCCAGGATGCCGCCGACGTACGAGGGCTTGGCCCGGTCGAGGAAGAGGTCGGTGGCCGGCGTGTTCGCGTACCGCCCACCATCGTCGCGCTCGAGCATCTCCAGCGCGACCAGGGCGTCGAAGAAGTCGCGGGCGCTGCGGGGATGCAGGCCCAGGCGCTCGCGAAGCTCGTCGGCGCTGAGCGGGCCCGCCTCGGCGAGCGCGGAGAAGAGACCGAGCCCGACCGCGCTCAGCAGCGTCTTCGAAGCCCAGAAGCCCATGCCGAGCTCCATGATCGGGTCCGGGGTGAGCGGCGCCGCCTCCGAGGCGGGCCCGGCGTGCTCCGGGGTGGCCACGCGCCCACCCTACCTCGGCCCGCCAGCCTTCGAACATTCGGCTGGCGCGGGGCACCCCGTGTGCGCGTCCGCGATAACGTCCGCGCCATGGCGCAGGCCGCACCGCGCGCCGAGGCTGCGCGCGTCGACAGCGAAGGCGACGACAGGCGCCGTGGGCTGCGCGCCCCGGTGCTGCTGGGCCTCGGCGTCGTCGGCGGGATCGCGCTCGCGATCACGCTCTACGGCGGCTACGGGAGTCCGGACTGGTCGTGGACCGGGTATGAGGGCAAGCAGCTATGGGACTGGCTGCACGTGCTCCTGCTGCCGATCGCCTTCTCGCTCGTGGTGATCCTGGTTCGGGCCGAGGAGCTGGGCGCGTGGCGAGCGGTCATCGGCCTGACGGCTTTTGGCCTGTTCGTCGCGTTGGTCGTGGCCGGGTACGCGATCCCCTGGGACTGGACGGGCTTCGTCGGCAATACGGTCTGGGACTGGCTCGGCTTGGTCCTCCTGCCGCTGACGCTGTCGATCCTGGCCGGGTTTCAGTTCGACGTCCGCACCGTCCAGGGACATCATCTGATCTTCATCAGCGTGTTCGTGGGCGCGATCACGATCATGGCCATCGGCGGGTACACGCAGGGCTGGGATTGGACCGGCTTCCAGGGCAACACGCTGTTCGACTGGCTGCAGCTGCTCCTCCTGCCCGTCGTGATCCCGCTGATCGTGATCCCGGCGGTGAAGGCCATGCGCCACGAACCCTTGAGGGTGGACTAAGGGCCGGCGCATCAACCCGTCCGCTACCGTGCCGCGCCACGTGACGACGGCGCCGAGGTCAGGGGAGCGGTTCGCCCGGGTGGGGGACGTCGAGCTCGCCTACGAGACGTTCGGACATGGCTCCGACCCCGCGGTCCTGCTGATCATGGGCCTGGGCTCGCAAATGATTCTCTGGCCGGAGGAACTGTGCGAGGCGCTCGCGGCCGCCGGGTTCTACGTGATCCGGTTCGACAACCGCGACGCCGGCCGCTCGACGGTCCTCGACGGCGGGCCACCCCCCGACCTGCGCCGCGTCGCAGCCGGAGAGGCCGACGCTCCGTACTCGCTCGCCCGGATGGCCGAGGACGCGGTCGGGCTGCTCGACGCGCTCGAGGTCAAGCGCGCTCACATCGTGGGGGCCTCGCTCGGCGGGATGATCGCGCAGCGAGTGACGATCGACCATCCCGAGCGCGTGCTGTCGCTGGCTTCGATCATGTCGACCACCGGCGACCGCCGTGTCGGCAATCCCACCCCGGAGGCGATGACCGTGCTGATGTCCGCGCCGCCGCTGGATCGGGATGGATACATCGAGAGCACCGTGCGGTCCCGTGAGGTGATCGGCTCCCGGCCGCTCGACGAGGGGCGAACGCGGGAGCTCGCCCGGCGGGCGTTCGACCGTGGCTACCACCCGGAGGGCACCGCGCGCCAGTTCGGGGCGATCGTCGCGTCGCCGGACCGCACCGCGGAGCTGCGCGAGATCCGGACCCCGACGGTGGTCGTCCACGGGTCCGAGGACGCGTTGATCGACGTCACCGGCGGCGAGGCGACGGCGGCAGCGATCCCCGGCGCCGAGCTCGTCGTGATCGACGGCATGGGCCACGACCTGCCGCTGTGGGCGCTCGACCGAATCGCCGAAGCGCTTACGCGTCAACTTCGGGCGGGCGGGGGCTGAAGGGGACGGGAGCGCTCCGGGCCGCTGACGGTCACGTTCTCCTCTCGTGAAGGCGACTACGGGACGCTGCTGATCAGCTCGCATCCGGCGTTGGGGAGCAGCTCGTCGGTGCCGGGGCCGCCGTCGCAGGTATCCGGCGAGCCGGGGCCGCCCGAGAGCCGGTCGGCCGCGGCGTCCCCGCGGAGCCAGTCGATGCCGCCGGCGCCGTAGAGCCGGTCGCGACCGGTGCCCCCGGACAGGACGTCGTTGCCCGGGGCGCTTTGGAGGACGTCGTTGCCGGCGCCGCCGCAGATCATGTCGAGACCGCGGCCAGACCGGATCACGTCGCGTCCGCCCAGGCCGGCGATCACGTCGGTTCCGGCCGTGCCCGTGAGGGTGTCGGGCCCCGGGCCGCCGACGACGGTGGCGAGGTGGGTGTTGCACCCGGCGCCGACCGTGATCGTGACGGTGGCGGTGTTGGAGTTCCCGGTGCCGTCGCTGGCCGCATACGTGAACTGGTCCTGGCCGACGAAGTCCTCGTCCGCCTGGTAGCTGAATGAGCCATCGGCGTTGAAGCTCAGAGATCCATGGCTGGTGCTGCTCTCGACGGACGCGGTGAGCGCGTCGGTGTCAGGGTCGGTGTCGTTGAACAGCACGCCGGTATCCGCCGTTACCTGCCGCGGCAGGTCCGTGCCGTACGCGTCGTAGGCGTCGTCGACCGCGGTCGGGGTCTGTCCCGTGTTCAGGAGCACCGAGACGTCGTCGTTGGAGGAGTTCGCGACCGCCAGGTCCGGCAGATCGTCGGCGTCGAAGTCGCCGACCGCGACCGAGGACGGGAAGCCCCCGACGGACTCGACGTAGTTGGTCGCCGAGCCGAACGTCCCGGCGGCGTCTCCGAGCAGCACCGACACGTTGTCGGAGGTCAGGTTGGCGGTCGCGAGGTCCGGATCCGAGTCGCCGTTGAAGTCGCCGACCGCGACCGACGTGGGCGCCGTGGCACCTGACAGGCTCAGGTCGGGCCCGGCCTCGAAGGTCGAGTTCCCGATGAGCGGGGTGCCGAGCAGCACCGAGAGGTTGTCGGAGAGGTGGTTGGCGACGGCGAGGTCCGGATCCGAGTCGGCGTTGAAGTCGCCGACCGCGATCGAGAGCGGGCCATCTCCGACGGCGAAACCGCCCTCGGTGGTGAATGTTCCGCCCGGCCCGCCGGACCGCACGCCGAGGGTGGCGTTGAGTTCGCCGACGACCGCCAGATCGGGGTCGGAGTCGGCGTTGAAGTCGCCGACGGCGACCGAGCGCGCGCTGCCCACGATGGGGACGCTCGTGGCCGCGCCAAAGCTCCCGCCCGCGCCGCCGAGAAGCACCGAGACGCCGCCAAAGTTACGGCTGGCGACCGCGAGGTCGGGATCGGTGTCGGCGTTGAAGTCGCCGATGGCGATCGAGATGGGCCGGTCGTCGGTGTCGAACCCGGTCGCGCCGCCGAAGCCGCCGTTCGCGGGATCGCCGAGGAGCACGGAGACGGTGTCGTCACCCGCGTTGGCAACGGCCAGGTCCGGATCCGAGTCGGCGTTGAAGTCGCCCACCGCGACCGCTTGCGGCTCGTCGCCGACGTCGAAGTCGGTCGCGGCCCCGAAGCCGCCGCCCGGGTCGTCGCCCAGCAGCACCGAGACGGTGTCGTCACCCGCGTTGGCAACGGCCAGGTCCGGATCCGAGTCGGCGTTGAAGTCGCCCACGGCGACCGATTGCGGGTCGTCGCCGGCCGCAAAGCCGTCGGGGGCGGAGAAGGTCACCTGGGCGAGCGCGCCGGGCGCAAGCGCGAGCACCGCGACGGTGCCGAGCGCGAGCAAGGCGACACGGGTGAGCGTTCGGACGCGGTCTTTCATCGAGATCCCTCGCCTTCGAGCGCCGCGACCTTCTGCTGGAGGCGCTTGACCTTTCGGTTGAGGCCCTGGATCGCGGCAAGCGCGACGCCGTCGGCATCGACGGAGGAGATCCGACGGCGGTCCTCGCCCACGTCGAACGCACGGTAGAAGTCCTGCGCCATCGGGCCGATGTGGCGGATCGACTCGTCCTGAGAGCGATAGCTCCAGGTCGAGATTGGGACCGAGGAGAGCTTGCGTAGCACCTCGCGCCCGGAAACCGGCTCGACCGCCCGCTTGGAGGCCTCGTCGGAGAGCGAGGACCAGGAGCCGCCGCCCGGGGCGAGCTCGACCCCGGCAGTCGGAGTCCCGGTCCCGTCCGTCGCCGACACGAACCGGGCGCCGCCGAGCGAACGGACGCTGAACTGGTTATCGGCGGTCGACGGGAAGCTGGACCCGGTCGAGTCCGCCCACACGAATGCCCCATCGTGGTTCGCGCGAGCGCGCCGCCCGGCCGCGAGGCTGTAGTCGCCCTCGGCGAAGTTGCCGTCGCCGCCGACCGCGGTCGCGGCGATCCCGCTGGCGATGTTCGAACCGCCGCCGCTGACCGTGGCCGTGCCGGCGGTCGCGAGATTGCCGAGCCCGCCGGAGACCGTGGCTCCCTCGCCGCTGGCGGTGTTGGAGCTCCCTCCGGCGACCGTGGCCCACTGGCGGTCGAACGTCGTACCCGCGCCGTCACCGGCGTGATTGGCGCTGCCACCCCCGACCGTGCCGTAGCTGTCGGTAACCCCGTTTACGTCGGTGGTCTCAGGTCCGATGCGGCCGCCACCGGCAATCGTCGCCGCGACGACGCCGGGGGTGACCGAGTTGTCCGGGCTGCCGCCGATCAGGTTGGGGCTCGGGCTGAGCATCCCGTCGACTGCGGGCTCGATTCGCAGCGCCGGGGCATCGTTCACGCCCAGCTCGAGCGGCTGGTTGTCGGTGGTGCCGAGGAAGTCGCCGCTGCCGGTGTCCGCGTTGCCGCCCACGAACCACAGCCCGGCGAGCGTTGATTCGTCAACCTGGGCGCCGGTCAGGGCGTTGTTCTGGACGTCGGAGCCGAGGATCGCGCCATTGGCGATGGTGCTCGACGAGACCGCCCCAGGGGCCAGATCGGCGGCCTTCACCTGTCCGTCGCCCAGCTTGGCGCTGTTGACCGCGTCGGCCGCCAGCTTGGCCCCGAGGATGCTCCCGGTCGCGATGTCCGCGGCCTTGACCTCGCCGGTGCCGAGGTCGACCGACTTGACCTCGCCGTTGGAGATGTCGTCGCTGAACACGGTGTTGCTCCCGTCCAGCGCGATCGCCGTTCCGCCGGTGAGTCCGAGAAATAGCGTGGTGAACCCGGCGATCGTGGCTCCGAGTTGGGCGCGGATCGGCTTTGCCATGGGGACCCCTCGCTTTCCGTTACGCCGCGGCGCCGGCTCTGGGTCGCTCGACCAGGCGTCCCGGACGCCTACGTCGGGCCAGCGCGACTGACCCCGAGGCGAGCACGGTCACGGCGAAGGCACCCGTGGCGCCGATCAGCGCGTCGCCCGTGTGAAAGCCCTCGGCCCTCGGAGCTTGAGACGCGCCGATCGCGAACGGCACCGCGCGATCGCCATCCCTGCGCAGCACCACCGGATCGTGCTTCGCGGCCTGCGCCGGTGAGTCCGCGCGATCCGGCGACGCCACAGCGGCGCTCTCCTCTGCAGCCGCGAGCCCGACTGGCCCGATAGCCGCACCGATCAGAATCGCCGCCGCCCCTGTCGTCACGATCGCCCTTCGCATCTCGTACTCCTTCCATCGGTTCCAACTGGGCGGAGCGTGCGCCGGGCCGCTGAAATCCGTCTGAAGTGCGCCACTCGGGATGCCCGAAGCAGGCGTGGATGCTTGGACGCCCGAGCTGGCGGTGGTAGCGTCCGCGGCAGGGAGAGTCGGAAATGGATTTCCAGGTTCTCGGGCCGCTCGAGGTCCACCGCGAAGAGGGCCAGGTGGAGCTCGGCCCGGCGAAGCAGAGAGCCGTGTTGGCCATCCTGCTGGTGCGCGCCAACGAGCTCGTCTCCAGCGACCGCCTGATCGAGGAGCTGTGGCCCGACCCGCCACAGACGGCTGCCAACACCCTCCAGGTCTACGTGGGGAGGCTCCGCAAGGCGCTCGAGCCCGGGCGGACACGCAGAGCTCCCGGCGAGCTCTTGGTGACCCGGACCCCCGGGTACCTGCTTCGTATCGAGCCCGACCAGCTCGACTCCGACCGGTTCGAGCGCTTGGTCAGCGAGGGGAGGGAGGCGGGCGCGGCTCGAGACCCGGCGACCGCGGTTGCCCGGCTTCGGGAGGCGCTCGCCCTATGGCGCGGTCCGGCACTCGCGGACTTCGCCTACGACCCTTTCGCCCAGGCGGAGATCGCTCGGCTCGACGAGCTGCGGCTGGACGCGATCGAGGACCGGATGGAGGCCGAGCTCGACCTGGGTGGAGCGGCGGACCTGATCGGCGAGCTGGAGACGCTGATCGGCGACAACCCACTCCGCGAGCGCCTGCGCGGACAGCTGATGCTGGCGCTGTATCGCGTGGGCCGCCAGGCGGACGCGCTCGAGGTTTACAACAACACGCGCCGGACCCTCGACGAAGAGCTCGGGCTGGCGCCGAGCCCACCGCTACAGCGCCTGCAGGCCGCGGTTCTCCGGCAGGAGCCGGCGCTCGAGGTCTCGATCGAACCGCAGGCCCGGCCCGAGCCGCAGGCGCCGGCGCCCGACACGCCCGCACCGGAGTTGCGGAAGACGGTCACGGTCCTGATCGCGCGCCAGCCGAGTGCCCGCGGGCTGGACCCCGAGGCGCTCAGCCACCAGAACAAGCTCTACCGCGACCACCTCGCCCGTACCGTGGCACGGTACGGAGGAGCGGTCACGAGCAGCCTCGGTGACGCGGTGATGGCGGTCTTCGGGGTGCCGAACGCCCACGAGGACGATGCGTCCCGCGCTGTCGCGGCGGCGTTCGACATCCGAGATGCCCAGGTTGGGGATGCGATCGACTCGGGCACCCGGCCAAGGGTCGGGATCGCCACGGGGGAGGTCCTGGTGAGCGGTTCTGGCGCGATCGTCGGCGAGCCCGTGATCGCAGCCGGGGAGCTCGAGGACGCGGCGGCGGACGGCGAGATCCTCCTCGGCGAGGACACCGAACGGCTGCTTCGGGGAACCGCCAGGGGAGCACCGGTCGCAACCCGAGCAGGGCACGCCTGGCGCGTCACCGAGCTGAAACCGGGGCGCCCGGCCGTTGGCTCGCTGAAGTCGCCGCTGGTCGGCCGTCGGCACGAATTAGGGCGGCTGCAAGGAGCCTTCGCGCGCGTCGCAGACGAGCAAACGCTGCAGCTGTTCACGATCCTGGGCACGGCGGGGATCGGCAAGTCGAGGCTGGCGCAAGAGTTCGCCGCGGAGGCCGCCGAGAAGGCCACGGTTGTGGTCGGGCGGTGTGTGCCGTATGGGGAGGGCATCACCTTCTGGTCCCTACGCGAGATCGTCGCCCAGCTCTCCGCTGGCGACGCGGGAGGAGAGTCGCCCCCCGAAGGACACGAGGCGGGGCCGCTCGCCCAGAGCCTCCTGAAGGCAATCGGTGGCTCGGAGACCTCGGTCGGGAGCGAGGAGATCTTCTGGGCAACGCGGAAACTCTTTGCGACGCTCGCCGCCGTCCGTCCGTTGGTCGTCTTCTTCGAGGACGTTCACTGGGCGGAGCCCACGTTCCTCGACCTGGTCGAGTACCTCACGGAGCGGACGCGGGACGCGCCAATCCTCCTCGTCTGCATCGCCCGCCCCGAGCTCCTCGAGCAGCGACCGGCCTGGATCCGCGAACGTGCGAATGCCGGCTCCCTTCGACTCGAGCCCCTCTCCGATGCGAACGGCGAGGCCCTGATCGGCAATCTCGGCCGCGCTCTCGCGAAGGAGACGACGGCGCGGGTGCTGCGGACCGCCGAGGGCAATCCGCTCTTCATCGAGCAGCTCCTGGCCATGCTCACGGAGGGGGATCACGACGGTGCGGAGCGCGCGATCCCGTCGACGATCGATGCGCTGTTGTCGGCACGCCTCGATCGGCTCGGGCCCGGCGAGCGTGCGGTGATCTCCCGGGCCGCGATCGTCGGCAAGGAGTTCTCCGCCGAGGCCACTCTCGACCTCCTGCCTGAGGACGCCCGCGCGTTCGGCCCGCGTCACCTCGAGACTCTGGTTCAAAAGGAGTTCATCGGTCCAGGTCCGACGGACGGTCTTGGTGCCAGCTTCCGCTTCCGCCACATCCTCATCCAGGAGGCCGCTTACCGGGCGACTCCCAAGACCGTGAGGGCGGAGCTTCACGAGCGGTTCGCGGACTGGGCGGACGATCCCGCCCGAGACGGGCTCGCCGAGCACTCCGAGGTCGTCGGCTATCACCTCGAGCACGCGTTTCGTTACCGAGCCGAGCTCGGTCCCGTCGGTCCGCACGAGCTGGACGTCGCGCACCGAGCCAGCGAGCAACTCGCCACCGCCGGGCAGCAGGCGTTCAAGCGCGGCGACATGCCGGCGACGGTCAACCTGCTCGGTCGCGCGGCGGCGCTCCCGACGCCGAAGGGCGGGGCCGGCCTCGCTGCACTGCCGGAGCTGGGATACGCGCTGTTCGAGACCGGCGAGGTCGACGAGGCAAGCGCGGTGCTGGCCGCGGCTCGCGAGCGGGCGCGCGCCGACGGCGATCGCGGCGTTGAGTGGCGGGTCACGATCACACGGCCACGGATCGAGATGTACAGGGATCCCGGAAAGATCGACATTGACGCTCTCTCGTTGGAGGTGGGGACCGCGATCGACGCGCTCGGCGAGCTCGGCGACGAGGCCGGGCTGGCGCGCGCGTACATGGTCCTCTCCGACCTCTTCTGGAGCCAGGGAAGGCTCACCGAGACGAGCGACGCCGCGACCGAAGCGGCCGAGCATGCTCGCCGCGCGGGCAATCGCCGCGAGGTCGGCTGGGCGCTCGGCCAGAACGCCCTGTGCGCGATCCACGGCCCGATGCCGGTCCCCGAGGGCCTCGACTGGCTCGAGCGGTTGCTCCGAGGGGAGCCGGAGAATCGAACCCTCGATGCGAACCTCTCCGGCTTCGTCGCCCTGCTGGAGGCGATGAGCGGCCGATTCGACGAGGCCCGTCGGCACATCAAGGAGAGCCGCGTCCTGGCACGAGACCTGGGTCTGATCTGGCAGGCTGGCGTCCAGGAGCTACTCAGCGGCTACGTCGAGCTCCTCGCGGGCGATCCGGTCGCCGCCGAGCGCGACATGCGGGCGGGCGAGGACGTCTTTCGCGAGATCGGCGAGGGCTGGTTCCTATCCACCGTCGCGGTGGACCTTCCGCGCGCGGTCTACGAGCAGGGTCGCTACGACGAAGCTTTCGCTCTGCTCGCGGCGATCGACGAACAGCCGGCGCCAACCGATCGCGAGTGGCAGATCAAGCGCACCGGCGTCCCGGCGCGGTTGATCGCCAGGCGTGGCCGGCTGGACGAGGCCGAGCGCCTGGCACGGGAGGGCGTGGCGCTCGCCGCTGACAGCGAGTACGTCGGCCTCCACGCGGACGTCCTTCTCGACCTGGCCGAGGTGCTACGTCTGGGCGGCCGATTGGACGAAGCCAACGCCGCGGCGGCCGACGCCGTGGGCCTCTACGAACGCAAGGGCAACGTGGCCGGGACGGCAAGAGCACGCGACCTGGTCGGCTCGCTCGGATAGCTTTCGCACTGTGGCGATCGTCGACGCGACACGCGAGCTCGAACCGCGCGAGCTGCCACCGATCGGCTGGGACGGCAGGCGGCTCGACGAGATGCTCGCCACGTCCGAGCGGCTGTTCGCCGAAACCGGCTCCTACCTCGGCCTCGCCGGGGAGCTCGAGCTCAAGGAGTCCGACCCGATCGGATACGAGAAGCTCTTCAGCCGCCTGCGCGGCGGGCTCGTCTCCGCGCGGGAGACGGCGCTCAACATCTCCGCCTCGCCGATCGTGCGCGAGCTGGGCGAGCTCTGCTTCGCCCTCTACACCCCCGAGGGCGACTCGATCGCGCTCTCCACCGGGATCATCGTCCACGTCCACACGATGTCGGACGCGATCAAGTGGATGGTCCGCCAGGGCTACGAGGACAACCCAGCGATCCGCCCCGGGGACATCTTCGCCAACAACGATCCGACGATCGGCGACGTCCACAACGCCGACGTGCAGACCTTCGTCCCGATCTTCGACCTCAGCGACCCGGACAACCCCGAGCTCGTCGCCTGGGCGGGTGGCGTCACCCACGTGCTCGACATCGGCGCGTCGACCCCGGGCGGCGTTCCGGTGGGGCCGACCAACCGGCTCGACGACGGCATCGACCTCCCGTGCATGAAGATCGGCGAGCGCGACGAGATCGCCCGCTGGCACCTGGAGCGCTGCGCCAAGCAGACGCGGGCGCCCATGTACTACCTGCTCGACGAGCGCACCCGGCTGGCCGGCTGCCACATGGTCCGCGAGGCCGTCGAGCGCGTGATCCTGGAGGAGGGCATCGATCGCTTCAAGCAGTTCAGCCGCGAGGTGATCGAGGAGGGCCGGCGCTCGTTCAAGTCGAGGATCCGCGAGATGACCGTCCCCGGGCGCTACCGGACGGCGTCGTTCATGGACAACACCTACGCCGACAAGGTCCAGCTGCCGGCGCGGGCGCGGCGGGACTTCGTCATGCACGCGCCGTTCGAGGTCCGAATCGGTGGCGACGGCGACTACGCGCTGGACCTCGACGGCTCCTCGGCCTGGGGCTGGCACTCGATGAACTGCACGCCGTCGGGGATGCAGGGGGCGATCTGGGTCATGTTCACGCAGACGCTGATCTGCAACGACAAGGTCAACGACGGCGCCTACCTCGCGGTCGAGACCAACTTCCCGGAGGGCTCGATCGCCAACCTCGGCGACGCGGAGGGCTCGACCGGCATCGCCTGGGCCTTTCTGCAGCCCGCGTTCACCGGCTACCCGCGGACGCTCTCGCGGGCGCTCCAGGCCCGCGGCTTCATCGAGGAGGTGATCGGCGCCTACTCGGTCTCCGGCAACGTGATCCAGGGCGGCGGGACGGACCAGTACGGCAACTCCTCGGCGATCATGAACTTCGAGATCGCGGCCCAGGGGATGGGGGCGAAGTACGTGCTCGACGGCACCGACACCTGCGCGGCGATGTTCAACCCCGAGGGCGACGCCGGCGACGTCGAGATGTGGGAGCTGATCTGCCCGATGGTCTACCTGTCGCGGCGGATCAAGCCGAACACCGGCGGCCCGGGACGCCATCGCGGCGGCTCGAGCTTCGAGTCGCTGCAGTTGATCCACGGGACGCCCTTCTGGGAGCTGCAGAACCTGGGCACCTCGCGGCTGTTCACCTCGCAGGGAATCTTCGGCGGCTATCCCGGCTCGGTCGCCTACATCCACAACATCCGGGCCAACAACCTGCAGGAGCTGGCCGCGGCGGGCGAGGCCTACCCGGTCGCGGACGGGTCCTTCGACGACCCGGCGCTGATGGCGATCGAGGGCGAGCGCGAGTACAAGCTCGACAACTTCACCCTGCTCAGCCCGTTCGCCGAGGGCGACCTCTACCACTCGGTGATGAAGGGCGCGGCCGGTCTCGGCGATCCGCTGGAGCGCCCGGCCGCCGCGGTGCAGCGCGACGTCGCCGAGGGCCACATCGTCCCCGAGTACGCCGACCGCGTCTACGCGCTCGAGGATCGCGAGGGTGCCCGCCGCCGGCGCCTCGAGCGCGCCCGCCCGGCCGCTGAGTGGTGGGAGGCCGAGCGCGAGCGGGTGCTCGCCGGCGACCTGATCGAGCCGATCAAGACCGGCTATGAGGAGTCGATCAAGCTCTCGCCGCGCTGGGCGGCCGAGTTCCGCGGCTTCTGGGACCTGCCCGAGGACTTCAGCTTCGGCGTCGAGACCCCGACCGTGCGGCCGGACCTCACCCCGGCGGCCGGCAAGGTCACCCCCGACGAGTCGGCGGCTGAGTTCCTCGCCGGCTCCGAGGTGGCTCGCGTGGAGGCGCCGGCGCTCGCGGGCAAGCCACTCGAGCCCGAGACGCTCGCGGCCCTGCTCGACGAGCGGCTCTCCCGCCGGGAGGTCAAGGACATCCAGTCCGGCTACAAGGACCCGGATCGTTTCGCGCAGTGGGTGGCGCTGCTGGAGAGCCGGGTTGAGTGGGACGATCCGATCGTCCTGCCGCTCGGCGAGGCGCTCAACGTCGTCCGCCGCCGCGCCGATGGCGAACTGATGATCCGCTCCGACGCCGGCCACGACTTCTGCCGCTTCGACCGCAACTGGAAGATGCACGCGCCCGTGTTCATCCGCGACACCGACGAGCTCCTGCGCGAGGTCTACCCGCGCATGGCGCACTGCGACCCCGACTGGATGGAGCTGCGCGAGTTCTACTGCCCGCGCTCGGGCCGACTGCTGGAGGTCGAGGCGGTCACGCACGGCTACCCGGTCGTCCACGACTTCCTCCCCGACGTCGAGGGCTTCTACCGAGGCTGGCTCGGGCGGGAGCTGCCGCAGTGATGGAGCGCGCCACCGTCGCGGCGGGCGACGGGCTCGTCCGCGAGCCCGACGAGCGGCTCGCGCCCGCAAACGGGATCGAGCTCGCCTACGAGGAGCTCGGCGACCCGGACGGTGAGCCGCTGCTCCTGATCATGGGCCTGGCGACCCAGATGATCTTCTGGGACGTCGACCTCTGCGAGCTGCTCGGCGAGCGCGGCTACCGCGTGATCCGCTTCGACAACCGCGACATCGGCCACTCGACCAAGCTCGACGCCGCGGGGGTGCCGAACGACGCCGCGATGATCCTCGGCTACGGGCGTCCGGCCTATCGGCTCGCGGACATGGCGGCCGACACCGTCGGGCTCCTCGACCACCTGGGCATCGAGCGCGCGCACGTGGTCGGCGCCTCGATGGGCGGGATGATCGCCCAGCAGGTCGCGATCGACCACCCGGGTAGGACGCTGTCGCTGTGCTCGATCATGTCGGCGACCGGCAACCGCCGCTACCGGTTCCCGAGCTGGCGGGCCTTCGCCAGCCTGATGGCGAAGCCGGCGTCCAGTCGCGAGGGCTACGTCGACCAGGCGGTGACGACCTTCAAGGTGATCGGCTCGCCGGCCTACCCGATGGATGAGCCGCGTTTCCGCGATCTGTGTGGGCAGAGCTACGACCGCAGCTTCCACCCGGCGGGCATCGCGCGCCAGCTGCACGCGATCAACTGCTCGGGCAACCGCACCGCTCGGCTGCGCCGGCTCGACCTGCCGGCGCTGATCGTCCACGGCACCGCCGACCCGCTGGTGCGTCCGGTGGCGGGACGCGCGACGGCAGCGTCGATTCGCGGCGCGAAGCTCTGGTTGATCGAGGGCATGGGGCACGACCTTCCCGCGGCCCTGCACGCCGACTTCGCGCGCGAGATCGACGCGAACGCTCGCCGGCTTGGCGGAGCCGGCTGAGCTCGTCGCGGAGCCCGGGCGGGGCCGCGTCTTCGAGCGCGCCCTGCGCCCCGGGATCGCGGACGCGCTCGGCGATGGGCGCGTGCGCCTCGACGCGATCGCCCGCTGGCTCCAGGACGTCGCCTACGCCGACCTCCTGGACGCCGGGTTCGAGGAGCGCGGGGTGTGGATCGTGCGGCGGATGCGCCTGCGGGTCGAGTCGTGGCCCCGATTCGGCGAATCCGCGACGCTGCGCACGTTCTGCAGTGGGCTCGGGCGGTTCTCGGCCGAGCGCCGCACGTCGATCGCGAGCCCCTCAGGCGCGGTCGAGGCGGTGGCGCTGTGGGTATGGATCGACGAATCGGGCCGTCCGGGGCGCTTCGACGAGCGCTTCACGGGGATCTACGCCGCCAGCGCCGGCGACCGTGGCGCGTCCGTTCGGCTTCGCCACCCCGAGCCCGCCGAGAACTCGGAGCGCCGGCCCTGGACGTTTCGTGCCGCCGACCTCGACGTCGCCGGCCACGTCAACAACTCGCACTACTGGGAGCCGCTGGAGGAGCTGCTCGCGGGCTCTGAGCCCGGACCGCTCGACGCCGAGATCGAACACCGCGACCCCGCGCTCGCCGGTCCGGCGGTCGTGATCGGCGATCGCGACGCACACTGGATCGCGGGCGCGGACGGGACCGTCCACGCCTCGATTCAGGTGGTCGGGCCCGGCTGAAGCTCGGTCAGCCGCGGCCACTCGGACGGCGGCGCCTGCGGCCGGAAGACCTTCTCAGGGCGGCCGGGCGGCAGGTCGGTCAGCAGCTCGGCGATCTCGGGGTCTCGCAGCTGCGCGGCGACCGTCCGCTGCGCGACCTCGATCACCTGGTTGCGGTTGCGCGTGCTCATCAGGTTGCGGCTCATCGTGCGCAGGTCCTCGCCCAGCGGCTGCACGAGCACCACGGGCGTCCCGCCGGACCGCAGCTTCTTCGCCTCGCTGCCCAGACGGCGCCCGGACGCCCGCCGGAACACCAGCGAGCCCCACTCGCGCGGGTCGACGGCGCGGATCGGGTGCAGGGAGGAGGTCGGGTTGAGGCAGATCACCAGGTCGAGCCCGTCGTCGCGGAGCAGATCGAGGTTCGAGGTCGAGTACATCCCGCCGTCCACGTACTGCCGGCCGGCGATCTCGACCGGGCGGTAGAAGCCGGGGATCGCGCAGGAGGCGGCGACGGCGTCGGCGAGGTCAGCCGGCGGTGAGCCGGGGCGGCCGAAGGGCACGCGCCGACCGGTGGCGTAGTCGCAGGCCACGACCCACAGCCCGGGGTGGGGGCCCCAGCCGTCCGGGACGACGCGCCGGACCTGCTCGCGCAGCGGCTCGGTCGAGACCATGCCGCGCGGGACCCAACCGCTCACGGCGGCGGCGGGGGTGAAGCGGTGCGGGCGCCCGAGGGCGCGAAGGGCGAGCTGCCAGGAGCCCGGTCCGATCGGCGGCGGCCACGGCTCGAGCTTGAAGACGGCGCCGCCGGAGCGGTCGGCGTCGGCGGCGGGCCGCCCGGCGGCGTCCGTGACCGCCTCGAAGGTCTCGCCGGCGGAATGGGCGACCATGAACCAGGGCGGCACGCCGCCGGCGAGCAGCGCGCCCAGCATCGAGCCCGCCGAGGTGCCGATGATGGTCTCGGCGCTCGCCGGGTCCCAGGCCGTGTCGGTCGCCAGCGCGTCGAGGGCGCCCGTCAGCCACGCGCCTCCCTGCACGCCTCCCGCACCGAGGACGAGCCCGATCCTCACCCAATCAGGCTACCCGGGCGCTCGG